>NZ_FXAM01000001.1:1741300-3185100 GCF_900155475.1 Methylomagnum ishizawai
CTCGGGGGTGGCCGGCACCATGGCGGTGAGCGGTTCCGGCCTGCAATTCGCCACCCTCCGCAATCTGATGCTGGCCTGGGTGCTGACCCTGCCGGCGGCGATCACGCTGTCGGCCTGCCTGTATTGGATGTTCGCGCAGTGGTTATAGGCGGGTGCCGGAACCCACCATCAAACAGCCCCCGCCCGAGTGGTATCATGCCGCTTGATTCCAACCATCGGCGTTCCTGGTGGACGCCGATTTGTTTCAAGCACTTAGGCATTTACGATGACCACGATACGCACCCGTTTCGCCCCCAGCCCCACCGGCTACCTCCACATCGGTGGCGCCCGCACCGCGCTGTTTTCCTGGCTCTATGCCCGTAAGCACGGCGGCACCTTCGTCCTCCGTATCGAGGACACCGACCTCGAACGCTCCACCGCCGAGTCGGTGAACGCCATTTTGGAAGGCATGACCTGGCTGGGCTTGGAATACGACGAGGGTCCGTTCTACCAAACCCACCGCTTCGACCGCTATAAGGCGGTGATCCAACAATTGCTGGACCAGGGCAAGGCTTACCATTGCTATTGCACCAAGGAAGAGCTGGACGCGATGCGGGCCGAGCAAATGGAGAACAAGGAAAAGCCCCGCTACGATGGCCGTTGCCGCCACCGCGCCGAACCCCGCGAGGGCGTGCCCCCGGTGGTGCGTTTCCGCAACCCGGACGAGGGCGAGGTGGTGATCGAGGATTGGGTGCGGGGCCGGGTGGTGGTCAAGAACGGCGAATTGGACGATCTCATCATCGCCCGTTCCGATGGCTCGCCCACCTATAATTTCACCGTGGTGGTGGACGACCACGATATGAACATCACCCACGTCATCCGTGGCGACGACCACCTGAACAACACGCCGCGGCAGATGAATATCCTGGCGGCCCTGGGCGCGAGCATCCCGCATTATGCCCATGTGCCGATGATCCTGGGCGCGGACGGGGCGCGGCTCTCCAAGCGTCATGGCGCGGTCAGCGTCATGCAGTACCGCGACGACGGCTATTTGCCGGAAGCGGTGCTGAATTATCTGGTGCGGCTGGGCTGGTCCCATGGCGACCAGGAGATTTTCTCCATCGACGAGATGATCCAACTCTTCGATATCGACGCGATCAATCATTCGGCCTCGACCTTCAACCCGGACAAGCTGCTGTGGTTGAACCATCATTATTTGATGCACGGCGACCCGGCGCATGTGGCCCGTCATCTGTCCTGGCATCTGGGGCAACTCGGCATCGATCCCAGCGCGGGACCGGACCCGGTGGAAATCGTCAAAGCCCAGCGAGAGCGCTGCAAGACCTTGGTGGAAATGGCGAAGGCCAGCGAGTTTTTCTACCGCGAGTTCGAGCAATACGATGACAAGGCCGCCCACAAGAACCTGACGCCTGCCGCCGCCGCGGCGCTCGAAGCCCTGCGGGAGAATCTGGCCGGACTGACGCCTTGGGGCAAGACCGCCCTCCATGAGGCCGTGGCGGCGACGGCGGAAGCCTTGGGCGTGAAAATGGGCAATGTCGCCCAGCCTTTGCGGGTGGCGGTGTCCGGCACGGCGGTTTCGCCGCCTATCGACACCACCTTGGAATTGCTGGGTCAAAACCAGACCTTGGCGCGGATCGACCGCGCCTTGGAATTTATCGCGAAAAAAAGCTAGACAAGCAGTCCGGGTTACTATATTATTCTCGGACTCACAGCGCAGTGGGGCCATAGCTCAGCTGGGAGAGCGCTACAATGGCATTGTAGAGGTCGGGAGTTCGATCCTCCCTGGCTCCACCAAATGTGACCCGAGTCCAAGTCCCCATCGTCTAGAGGCCTAGGACACCGCCCTTTCACGGCGGCGACGGGGGTTCGAATCCCCCTGGGGACGCCATATAAAAAAACCCGGTTTGACCGGGTTTTTTTATGCCTGTTGTTCGATGGAATGAACGAACCCGATGCAAACCGACCCGCCCCCGTCCCAGTCGAGCGGCCATGGCGCTGGCTTGAATTATACCCGCCTATGGCAAGCGATGGCCTGGGGCATGGTCCTCGCCGTTGCCTGGCTCAGCTTGATACCCCATCCGCCCCAGCCTCCCGCCCTCCTGGGCTGGGACAAAGCCCAGCATCTGCTCGCCTATGCCAGCCTCATGTTTTGGTTCCGGCAGGTGTTCGCGGGGCGTGGGCGCTGGCCGGTGTTCCTGCTGGTCCTCGGAATCACGCTCGAATGTCTCCAAGGTTTGGGCGGGTTCCGAACCTTCGATCCAGCCGATATGGTGGCCAATACGGCGGGGGTCGGTGCGGGTCTGTGGCTCGCGGGCACCCCCTTGGGCAAGAGCTTACGCGGCCTCGACCACATTCTTAGCAAAATACTACCACCCCGGTTCCGGCGATAAGGAGGATGGCGCTTCTTAGGGATGCTAAGACACGGGGTGTTACGAAAAAGGTACGGTCATCAGTGGCGAAGGTGATATGGCGGGTTGGTAATAAGGTCCGCAGGCGCGGTATCAGCGAATTGCTAATCACTATGTTCAATATTTATGTCACAAGTCAAATGTCTTTCGTAGCGCGGCTTGCGCCTCATGGCCGGATTTGGCCCAAGCGCTCGATGGTTTCTGGCGCGGTTGGCCTGCTTTAATGACCATAAGTGATCTTGGTTTCTGTCTACGTTTCTCTGGCGACGCTTTATCTTATGCTGGTACCATATTTCTGTGCCGTATCTCCCAAATCTCAAATTATGCGAAATTTTACAATACAGGTAGGGCACGATGCCAAACGTATAAGCGGAACGGGGCGAACGGCAAGTTTATCGGTGATTTGACCCTTATATATCCTGGAAACTTCGGGTTGGAGCAAACGTTGCATGTGGTCTTGGTGGCCGTTGCGCCTACTCACCAGCCCGTTCTTTTACAGCCGGAAGTTGATGCTTAAAGCTCTCCGCACCTTAGTGTGCTAGGAGACCAAATCTCAGTAAAATTTTTAGGAAAAGCAGCTATGAAAAAAATCTTTGCTGGCTCATTGATGGCAATAAGCGCCCTCGCTTTTGCCGATGCCTCTCATGCGGGGCTCGCTTTCATCAATGGGAGCGCATCTTTGGGCGGGACAGCGTTCACCATTTCAGGAACTGATTTATCCAATCCTGGAAATGTGACTTTCTCCCCCCTGGTGGTTAATAGTCTTATTCCTCCTACAGGAGACCTTGCCCCTATCAGCCCCACCGTTACTTCCCTAACCCCTAATCCATATATCCTCCAAGTTAACGCCGGAACCGCAACCTTGGGTAGTTTCGCCATATCCGGACCCAGCGGATTTGGTACGTTCACGCCCTCCGCTTATCAGATAGTGACGCAGACTGCTACATTTTTAAATGTAATTGTTTCTGGTATTTATCATGCCGGTACGCTGACGGGCACCCAGGCGGGCGGTTGCAACACCGGGGGTAATACCTGTGAAGATACCAGTGCCAGCATAAACTGGGCTTTAATCAAAGTGGGGTCTGCCACTTCGGGTAATGCGGTTTTGAGCGTCGTGCCCGAACCCGCCACCTTGCTTTTATTGGGCGCGGGTCTCGCTGGTATGGCCACCCGCGTTCGCCGCTCTACACCCGTAAGTGCCTAACTCGATGGTGCCGGATAGAGCCGCTCATGTTGCTTTATCCGGCCATCGCGATGGCCCAGATAAGCCCGGCTTGTCTGGGTTTTTTTACGGCTGAAAACCGGCGTTTTTGCCGGCATCGAGACGGTCGTGCCCAGCCACGGACCGGGGCGTGGCCTGCGGGGCGGTCTTCTCCAGTCTATCCTCGCCTACGGGGCTGGGTGGGGCCATGGCGGTTGCGCCGCGATCCCCAGACCGGATTGCAACGGGTTGCCGCGGCGCGGTTCCTCGATTTACCTTTGGAACATGGATCGTTCCCGGACCGGAGGGCTTATACGGGGTGGGTGGATTCTGTAATATCTTCGCCAAGCCCTGGCAGTACCATCCCCGCAGCGTGAATATTTCCCCCGGTAAATTCAGGACGCTCAGCCTCTCGGAGCAGCAGGCGGGGCGGACCTTGTCGATACAGCGCAGTTTCGCGCTGCTCGCCTTCTTCAACGGCATGGTCCTGGTGGCCCTGGTCGCCAGCTCGATGCTGTTGCTGAACGCCGCCCAGAAGCTGAACCAGACCCATCTATTGCGTTACCAGTCCTATCTCCTGGCCGACGAGCTCCGGCAAAACTCGGACACTTTGAGCCGCCTCGCCCGGACCTACGCGGTGACCGGCGATCCGGTATGGGAGCGGCGCTATTGGGAGACCCTGGCCATCCGCGATGGCGGACAGCCCCGTCCCCAAGGTTATGCGGTCCTGGATTGGGATAGCACGGTGGCGGACCCCGGTTTCCGGGTCGATACCCCGGCGACCCAGGTACCCTGGACCCGGCGCATGGAGCGGCTTGGGTTTTCCCCCCAGGAAATCGCCCAATTCACCCAAGCCGAGGCCGATATGGGCGAATTGCTCAAGGTCGAGGCCACCGCCCTCAACGCTGTCAAGGGCGTGTTCGCGGACGCGCGAGGCGGATTGGTGCGGGGCAAGCCCGACCCGGCCCTGGCCCAGCGCTTGCTGTACGATACGGCCTACCACGCGGCCAAGGCCGGGATCATGCGCTCCATCGGCGCGGCCTACGACCTGTTGGACGCCCGCACCCGGCGCCAGGTCCGGCTGGACACCCAACTCCAGGAGCAATGGCTGGACCTCACCCTCTTGTTGGTCATCCTGATGGGGATGTCCGCCATCGCCTCCTACCAGATCATCCGCCGCTATATTGTCAACCCCCTGACCTCGCTGGCGGAGGAGGCCCACCGCATCGCCGACGGCCATTGGGACGGGCGCTTGACCGTCTATTCGGGCGACGAGGTCGGGCGCTTGACGGCGGCGTTCAACGCGGCGCTGGATAGGATGTCCGAGGCGCTCAAGGCCGCCGACGCCGCCAACCGGGGTATGGCCGCCGCCCATAAGCAGATCGACGACTCCATCGACTACGCCCGCTTGTTGCAGCGCACCATCCTGCCCGAGCGCCAATTGCTGCGGGTTTTCGCCGAGGACCATTGCGTGTTGTGGCAGCCCAGGGACCGGGTGGGTGGTGACTTCTATGTATTCCACGGCGACGATGGCCGCTGTTTGATCGGCATCGGCGATTGCGCCGGGCATGGTGTGCCGGGGGCGATGATGACCATGCTGGCCCGCGCCGGCATCGACCGCGCCATCTATCAGACCGGTATCGCATCGCCCGCCGCCGTCCTCGCCAAGACCGACGAGGTGATGCGGGCCATGTTGGCCGACGCCCATCTCACGCGGACGGTGGCGACCAGCATGGATGTCGGGTTGGTCCACCTGGACCGGACGGCGCGGACCCTGCGCTTCGCCGGGGCCAAGATCGGCCTGTATTGGAGCGATGGCGCGGCGGTGGGCGAGGTCGCGGGCGAACGGCGGGCCCTGGCCGACCGCCGCCCCGGCACCTACCGCGACCACGACCTGGATTGGCGGGAAGACCGCACCTATTACCTGACCACGGACGGTTTCCTCGACCAGGCCGGCGGGGAGCATGGCTTCGGCTTCGGCGGTGGCCGCTTCGCCGCGATGCTGCGCGAACATGCCCGCCTGCCTTTGGCCGAGCAAGGGGCCGCGTTCAATGAAGTACTCTCGCGTTACCGCGGGGAACTGGCCCAGCGCGACGATATCACCTTGTTATCCTTCCGGCTCACCGTATGAGCCACCCACCCCGGTGCGAACCATGAAAACCCCCAGCCTATATTCCTTGCGGGAACGCTTCAACGGCGAGAATATCCTGATCTGCTTCAACGGCCCGATTTCCCGGAGCTTGATCGAGGAAATCGGCAACGCCCTGCGCAATTATCTCCAATCCGCCGAGGTCCGGGCCGCGGCGGTGATGGATGTGTTCAGCGTCTATATCGAGATGAGCCAGAATATCCGCCATTACGCCATCAGCCATGGCTATGGCGAAGCCGAGGCCACGGCCACGGTGGTGATCGCCAACGACGAGCGGGGGCATTACACGGTGTCGGCGGGTAACCTGGTGGAAGTGGCCGACGGCGCGGCCTTGAAGGCCCGGGTCGAAACCCTCGCCACCCTCGATAAGGTCCAGCTCAAGGCCGCCTACAAAGAGCGGCTCCGCAAGCCCCGCGAACCGGGCGCCACCGGGGCCGGGCTCGGCCTGATCGAAATCGCCCGCAAAGCCAGCGAACCCCTGGAGGCCAGCCTCGACGAGCTGGGTTCGGGCCGGGCCTTTTTCAGCCTCCGCGCAACTATTTAAACCGGCACACGGCCATGAACGACCAATCCAGAGACTTATCCATCGACGGTACCCAGTCCACACCCGAAATCCGGGGCGATTGGGAGGCCGGGGTTTTGATCCTGCGCGGGGATTCTTATCCCGAAAATACCTTCGAGATTTTCGACCGGGTGATCGGTTGGGTGGAAAACTTCCTATCCGACGGGAGCCGCGCTTTGCGGGTGGAGTTATCCCTGGTCTATCTCAATACCAGCAGCATCCGCGCCATGATCGATATTCTCGATGTTTTGGAGGCGGCCCACGGGCGGGGCCAAACGGTGGATTTGCGCTGGTTTTACGACCGCCGCAACGAAAGGGTGGCGGAATTGGCGGGGGATTTTAAGGAGGATTATACCTTCCCGTTCCAAATCCTCCCCTTGGGTGAGTGAGATGTCCCCGCGCCGCCAGGATGATTCCTTCGAGCAACTGGTCGAAGCCTTGTTGGCGGACGAGCAATACCAGGGGCATCCTTTGCGGGAGGCCTTGGCTTTGCTCTGGCAGCACACCCGCGAGCAACTCGTCCGGCTGGAGCGCGTTACCCATATCTCCGACCGCTACCAGAACGTCGCCCAGGAACAGGCCCGTTCGATGGCGGAACGCTACCACCGGCAGTTGCGCCAAATCGAGAAGATCACCCGCATTTCCGACCGCTACCAGGGCATGCTGCAAGACCTCAACAACGCGCTGAAGGAGGCGTCCACCCACGACGCCCTGACCGGCTTGCCCAACCGGCGGCTATTGACCGAGTGCATGAAGCAGGAGGATGGGCGGGGCGGGGATTATGCCTTGGCGGTGATCGACGCCGACCGCTTCAAGCGCGTCAACGACGATCACGGCCATGAAACCGGTGACCGGGTGTTGGTGGCGCTGGCGCGGACCTTGAAAGAGGGGTTGCGGGAAGGGGATATGTGCGGGCGCTGGGGCGGCGAGGAATTCCTGGCCTTGCTGCCGGGAATCGACGCCGCGGTGGCCGCGGGCGTGGCGGAGCGCTTGTTGGCAGGGGTACGCCGCTTGCGGGTGGCGGTGGACGGGGTCGAATTGCCGATCACGGTCAGCATCGGCCTGGCCCGGCGGCGCGATGGCGAGGGCTATCACGAGACCTTGCTGCGGGCCGACGCGGCCTTGCTGGAAGCCAAACGCGCCGGGCGGGACCGCTGTTACGTCGCCGGGGACGGCGCGTAGCCCGGTTTTATGCTGCCGCTCCCGGATTGCTACGGCTCCGGTGGATCGGCCTTGGGCCGGGTCCGCCACCATCCATCCGCCGCGTAGGCTTTCCAGCCCCAACGCAGCCAATCCAACAGCGCATACGCCAACCACAGCGCCCAGGCCAGCATCAGCCCCCGGTACAGCCACAAGGGTGCGGACACCACCCAGGGCCGGGGCGGTCGGGATTCCGCCCGGTCCTGATACCAATGCAGATGGTAGGCGTCGGAGCCATTGCCCGCGACCTGCATCTCGGGCAATCCCAGCAAGCCTTGTTGCACGGCGTCCAGCAGGCTCGCCAAAGCCGCCAGGGTCAATAGGGCCAACCCGGTTTGCAGCGCGTTGAACCCCCGGTCCCCCAGCGTCCGCCCGACCCGTTCCCGCCAAGCCAGCCCCAACAGCCAAGCCACCACCAGTATCCCGCCGAACGCGGGAATCTGGCTCAGGCCCACCAGCAGCAGCGCCCATTGCCAAGGCCGCAGCGGCGACAGCGGCACCCGCCCCAGCCCGTAGGCCAGCAGCAGGATCAACAGCAACACGCCCCAGAACAACACCGCCGGTCCCAGCGCCGGTCCGCCCAGCAGCAAGACCCAGCGGTCCGGTCCCAGGTCGATCTGGGTACTGGCGTTGACGCTGGGCGCGCCCAAATCCAGTGCCGGGGCGCTCAGGCGGGTATCGATCCCGTGGTCGTCGCGCCAAACCAGGGTGGCCGTCTGGGTGCCGGGATGCAGGGGCAGGGAAACCGTCCGGCCTTGCGGGCGGATGGGTTGCGGGGTGCCGTCGATGCTGACCGATTGCAGGACGGCGGCTTCCGGCAATTCCAGATCGTGGCGTCCGCCCTGGGAACTGCGCAGGCGCAGGCTCAGCGTGGCTTCGGTGGCGCGTTGGCCCGGAGCCAGCCGCAACTCGCTGGCGTCCAGCGTCAGCGTCCGGCCCGGAATCCCCACGGGGCGCGAGAGCCGCAAAGTCACGGATTCGCCCGGCCAGGGCCGCCACTCGGGTAGCCAAGCGCCCGCCGGATTTTGGTGATGGACCACGGCCAGCCCTTCACTGCCCATATGCCAAATCGGGCTGACATCGGCCTGCCAGAATTCGGTCCAGGCCGTGGTATTGGGCGCGGTCAGGGTCAAGCTTGGTTGGGGTTCCAGCACCGACTCCCAGGACAGCTGGGTTTGTCCGGGCAACAGGTTCGCCAGCAGCTTGCCATCCTTCACCCGCACACCGCCCGTGACCACCGATTCGCCGGGAATCAAGGGAATCTCCACCGCCACCGGGCTATCCGCCGGGAATTGCCGTTGGACCCAGGTTTCCACCCGCCACGTCAAGCCCAGCCGTAGCACGCGGCGCACTTCCAGGAAAGGCGGCAAGGGCCGGGCTTCCAGGGTCGGCGTGGCTTCCGCGCCCTGGCGCTCCGCGGTGCGGATCAATTGCAGTTGTGGTTCGGGGACGCCGTTATCGCCGATGCCCGCCACCGTCCAGCCGGTGCCGGTGGCCTCGGCCCGGCGCGGCTTAAGCGGCAAGGGCAGGGCGATTTGTTCGCGGGGCGGCAAGGGACCGGCCAGGACCACGCTATGCCGACCCGGCTCCAGGACCAGCCATAGCAAACCTCCGCTATCGCGGAACAGGCTTTGCGCCGGTTTGCCATCGACCTCGGCCCGCGACGGCGACCATTGCCCCGGCTGGGCGGGTAGGGGCACAGCGGTTTGGGCGGCGCTGGTGATGTCGAGGGTTTGCCGGAGTTCGCCGGGCGCGGTTTCCAGCCGCAGCAGTGGGATTTCCGCGCACCGGGGTTGGCAATCGGGCGGGGCCAACAGGCGGTCGCGGAGGGTGTCCAATAGCTCCGGGCTGGGAATCTCGGCCTTGGCTTCGGGCAGGAACAGCAACAGCGGAATCAGCAGGAACGGAAGCGACCCGCGCCGCGGCGCCGCGCCGCCCGGCCCGGATGGGCGCGGACCCGGCTTGCCCCAGACCAGCAATCCGGCCAAGCCCAGCACTAGCAATACTTCCAGCAGGTTCAACACTAGGTTGGCGGCGGGTGGCAGCAGGAATAGGCGCATCTCCTGGGCGCGGGTGACGGGTCCGTTCCAGCTCAGGGGAATCGTGGTCCAGCGCCATTCCGGCAGGCCCGGGCCGGTTTGGGTGATGGCGTTGGGATCGATGGCGCGGGGTGGTTGGGCCGGGGGCGCGGCGGCTGGGGTAGCGGGGGCGGAAAGCTGTGCCGCTTTGCTCATGGCCCGGAATGTCCGGTCCAGCGTGGCCCCGGCTGTGGGAGCCGCCTCTTCGACAGGCTGCCGGGCGGGTACCGCCAATTCGGCTTGCGCGGCGGGGGCCGCTTGCGCCACCCAGGGATATTCCAACTGCGGATAAAGCCCCACCCGGATGCGCTCCGCCATGAACGGCAGGGCGATCAAGGCCAGGGCCAACGCGGCCAGATTCCGGTACCCGCCCGCCACTTGCCGCGCCCGTCCCTCCGGCAGGTTCCGCGCCAAAGCCACCGCCGCCAGCACATGCAGCCAGATATAGCGCGGCGCGTCCGGTTCGTGCCAGGACAGGGCCAGTCCCGCCACGGCCAGCCCGGTCCAGGGCCAGCCCCACAAGCGCCCCACCGCCAGGGCGGCGATCAAGACGATGAACAAATCCAGCAGGCTCCACCGGGCGATCCAGGTGCCGGGCGCTTGATCCACCCCGGTCGCGGCCAGCAAGCGCCAGCCGGGCGGTAGGTTCAATTCGGCGTCCACCTGCCGGAAATCCCGGTCCCAGCCCGCCACCGACAGCGTGGCGGAACCCGGCAAGCGGCCATCGGCGGACAGGGCGAGTTCGCCCCGCCGCACTTCCACGCCGATGCCGCCGCCGGTGGTGTCGTGGGTGATGGATTGCGGCTCGCCGTCCAGGGACACGCGGCCCAGGTCCAAACCCTGGCCCGCGTTCAAGCGCCAACCCTGGGTCATGCGCCCGCCGATCTGGTCGTTGACGGTGTAGCCCTGGCCGTCGAAATCCAGCCACAGGCGGCGGTGCAGGTCGAGACTGTCGGGTTCGGGGTCCGGGTCGCCGCGGCGGAGGGTTTTGAAGACCATGGCCGCGCCCGGTTCCAGGTGGTAGGCGGGCAGTTGTTTCCAAACTTCGGGTAATTCGGTCTGGCGCGGATCGAGGGCCGGGACGCCTTCGATCTCGGCCAGCCGGATGCCGGGGTTGGCGGCATAGGCCCAGATTTCCTCGGCGGGCCAGGGTTCGGCCGGCGTGCCCGGTTTCAATTCGCCGACTTCGCCGGGCTGGCGGGTGATGATGTCCAGGCTCCAATGGCCGGGCCGGGCTTGGACCCGCAAGCGGCCATCCGCTTCCAAGCGGGCGGGCAGGGGGCTATCCACCCGCAGCGGGATGGCGTGGTCCAGCACCGCGCCTTGCAGCAGCAATTCGCGGGGACGGCCCGCGATATCCAGGTCGAGATGGGTGGTGATTCTGACCGGGACGCTGTCGTCGATACGGCGATAGACCTTGAGCGCCAGGGTGTCGGCGATTTCGGCGGGCTTGGCCGCGCCTTCGTTGTGTATCCACAATGCGCCGTCGTCGTTGAAGGCCGGGATCGAGACCGGCTTGCCCTTGAGTTTGAGTTCGATCAGGCCGATGTGGGCGGGCAGGGGCAGGCTTTCCGGCAGGGCGTCCCAGGTGTAGTGCCCGGTCACGGTGTGGGAGCCGGGCGCGAGACGCAGGCCGGGGCGGTCGTCTTGCGCTTCCAGTGCCGTCGGTTGGCCGTCGGCTTCGACCGCGCCCGGCCAGTGTTCCGCCGCGCCCGGCAGCGCCACCCAACTCGGGGTGTAGACCTGGACCCGCAGTTCGAACCGCCCGCCGTGTTCGTCCAGGTCCAGGGCCAACCGGGCCGGCCAGACGCAGGGGCGTTCTCCGTCCGCGCCGGGCATCGGTGGGCAATTGCGGTCTGGGTGGTCCCATAGTGCCCAATCGACCCAGGGCTTGAGGGCGTCGGGCACTTGGCTTGGGGGCAATGGCCCGGCTTGGGCGATGGCGGCGAGGCAGAGGCACAACAGGACGGGCAGGGTGTACCGGCTGGGCATGGGCAGTCTCCTTCCGGGGGCATGGCGTGGTGGTTGCCATCATAGGGCAGGGCTTCCACGGCCCACAACCGCCAGGATGCGGGCGAAAAAAAGGCCGGTTCGCGGGGAACCGGCCAAGTGCTTCCTTCAGGTAGTGCCATTCACGGGGGGGGATATTAGGGCGGCTGGCTTAAAACAAGCTTAAACGTCCGGCGGAACCGGTTTCGGTAACGGGCGGGCGGGTCGATGCCGGGTCGGCCCGCCCTCGCGCGGTGGAGCCAGACCGCCCCACCCGCTATAATGCCGTTCTTTTTCAACACGCTTCCGTGCCGCCTCGCGGGCCAGTCCGCCGGGGTGTCGCCGCCACCAGAGCCGCCCAGCCCTCCATGACTTCCTTCGCCAAAGAAATCATCCCGGTCAACCTCGAAGACGAAATGAAGCAGTCCTATCTCGATTACGCCATGAGCGTGATCGTGGGCCGGGCGCTTCCCGACGTGCGGGACGGGCTGAAACCCGTGCATCGCCGCGTCCTCTATGCCATGCACGAGTTGGGCAACGATTGGAACAAGCCTTATAAGAAATCGGCCCGCGTGGTGGGCGACGTGATCGGTAAATACCATCCGCATGGCGATGTGGCTGTTTACGATACGATTGTTCGCATGGCGCAGCCCTTTTCCCTGCGCTATATGCTGATCGACGGACAAGGCAACTTCGGCAGCGTCGATGGCGATCCACCTGCCGCCATGCGTTACACCGAAGTCCGCATGGCCCGTATCGCCCATGAGCTACTCGCCGACCTCGACAAGGAAACCGTCGATTTCATCCCCAACTACGACGAATCCGAGCGGGAACCCACGGTCCTCCCCACTCGGATTCCCAACCTGCTGGTCAATGGCTCGGCCGGGATCGCGGTCGGCATGGCGACCAATATCCCGCCGCACAACCTGGGCGAAGTCATCGACGCCTGCCTCCACCTCATCGAACAGCCGGAAGCCAGTATCCAGGATTTGATGGGCCATATCCCCGGCCCGGATTTCCCCACCTTCGGGCTTATCAACGGGGCTGGCGGCATCCGTGAGGCGTACCTGACCGGGCGGGGCCGCATCTACCTCCGCGCCCGTTGCGAATTCGAGGAAGACGGCCACCGCACCAGCATCGTGGTTCACGAGCTGCCGTATCAGGTCAACAAAGCCCGGCTCCAGGAAAAAATCGCCGAACTCGCCAAGGAAGGGCGTTTGGGCGGGATTTCCGGCCTGCGCGACGAATCCGACAAGGACGGGATGCGCTTGGTGATCGAACTCAAGCGCGGCGAAGCAGCGGAAGTGGTGCTGAACAACCTGTACCAATTGACCGCGATGCAGACCGTGTTCGGTATCAACATGGTGGCTTTGATCGATGGCCGTCCGCGCTGCCTGAACCTCAAGGAGTTCCTGGCCGCTTTCATCGACCACCGCCGTGAGGTCGTGACCCGGCGCACCTTGTTCGATCTCCGCAAGGCCCGCGAACGCGCCCATATCCTGGAAGGTTTGGCTGTGGCCCTCGCTAATATCGACGCGGTCATCGAGCTCATCAAGACTTCGCCCAACCCCGCCGTGGCGAAAGAGCGTTTGTTGGAGCCGGTATGGCGTCCGGGCGTGGTGATGGACCTTTTGGCGCGGGCCGAGGATGCCATCCGTTCGCGTCCCGAAACCCTGCACGCCTGGTTCGGTCTGGGCGATCAAGGCTACCGCCTGTCGCCGGAACAGGCCCAGGCCATTTTGGAACTGCGCCTGCACCGGCTGACCGGCCTGGAACAAGACAAAATCATCGCCGAATATCGCGAAATCCTCGCCAAGATCGATGAATTCCTGGCGATCCTGGGCAGCGATGTCCGGCTGATGGAAGTCATCCGCGACGAACTCGCCGCCATCCGCGAGCAATTCGCCGACAAGCGCCGCACCCGGATCATCGCGGACCATCTCGACCTCAGCCGCGCCGACCTCATCACCGAGGAAGACATGGTTGTCACCGTGTCGCACGAAGGCTATGTGAAATCCCAGCCGCTCACGGCCTACCGCGCCCAGCGCCGTGGCGGTCGCGGCAAGGCGGCGGCGACCACCAAGGAAGAGGATTTCATCGAGAAGCTGATCGTGGCCAACACCCACGACACCATCCTGTGTTTCTCCAGCGTCGGCAAGGTGTATTGGCTCAAGGTCTACGAATTGCCTGTGGCGAGCCGGACTTCCCGCGGCAAGCCCTTCGTCAACCTGTTGCCTTTGGAGGACGGTGAGCGCATCAATGCCATCCTGCCGATCCGCGAGTTCGACGAAGGCCATTTCATCTTCATGGCGACTGCGTCCGGCATCGTCAAGAAGGTGGCGCTGAAGGAGTTCGAGCGGCCCCGCAGCCTGGGCAAGATCGCCATCGACCTGCGCCAGGACGACCGTTTGGTCGATGTCGCCATCACCGACGGCCAGCAGCATGTCATGCTGTTCAGCGACGCGGGCAAGGCGGTGTGCTTCGACGAGGACGATGTGCGGGTCATGGGGCGCGGCGCGGCGGGCGTCCGCGGCATGGCCTTGGGCGACGATCAGAAGATCATCGCCCTCATCATCGGCACCGAAGGCTCGGTGCTGAACATCACCGAAAAGGGCTACGGCAAGCGCACCGATATCGCCGATTTCCCCAGGCATCGCCGGGGCGGGCAGGGCGTCATCGCCATCCAGACCAACGAGCGCAACGGCGCGGTGGTGGGCGCGGTGCTGGTGAACGAAAGCGACGAACTCATGCTGATTACCGATGGCGGCACCCTGGTCCGCACCCGGGTCGAGGAAATCCGCGAACTGGGCCGCAACACCCAGGGCGTGATGGTGATCCGCCTCAATCCGGGCGAGAAAGTGGTGGGCGTGGACCGTATTCCGATGTTGGAAGGCGAGTCCGACGATATCGCCGAGACCGGCGAAGAATCCGCCGGGACCGATCCGACCGAAATCAATCCGATTAACCAAGAAGGAGAGAGCGATGGCGAGGGTGTATAACTTCAGCGCGGGACCGTCCACGCTGCCGACGGCGGTACTCGAAAAGGCCCGCGACGAATTGCTCGATTGGGGCGGCACCGGCATGTCGGTGATGGAGATGAGCCATCGCAGCAAGGCCTATGTCGGTATCGCCGAGCAGGCCGAGGCCGATTTCCGCGCCTTGCTGGCGGTGCCCGCCGATTACAAGGTGCTGTTCCTGCCGGGCGGGGCCACCGGCCAGTTCGCCGCCATCCCCATGAACCTGCTGCGCGGCAAGACCAAGACCTGCTATGTCAACACCGGCATCTGGTCCGAAAAAGCCATCGCGGAAGCCAAGCTCTATTCCGAAGTGCTGATCGCCGCAAGTTCCAAGGACAACCAGCACACCGCGATTCCGGCCCGCGCCGATTGGAAGCTCGACGCCGAAGCGGCCTATTTGCACTACACCTCTAATGAAACCATCGGCGGCGTGGAATTCCATAGCGTGCCGGACAGCGAAGGTCTCCCGCTGGTTTGCGATATGTCTTCCGATATCTTGTCCCGCCCGGTGGATGTAGCCCAATACGCGCTCATCTACGCCGGGGCGCAGAAGAACATGGGACCGGCCGGCATCGCCATCGTGGTGGTGCGCGAGGATGTGCTGGGCCAAACCCTGCCGTTCACGCCTTCGATCTTCGATTACAAGAAGCAGGCCGAGAACGGCTCCATGCTCAACACCCCGCCCACCTATAACTGGTATTTGTTGGGGCTGGTGCTGGAATGGTTGAAGGAACAGGGCGGACTCGCCGCCATCGAGGCGCTCAATACCCGCAAAGCCGACAAGCTCTACGCCGCCATCGACAATTCGCCGTTCTATTCCAACCCGGTCGATCCGGCCTGCCGTTCGCGCATGAACGTGCCGTTCCGCATCGCCAACACCGATTTGGAAAAAACCTTCCTGGCCGAAGCCAAGGCGGCGGGTTTGGTGAATCTGGAAGGCCATCGTTCGGTGGGCGGTTTCCGCGCCAGTATCTATAACGCCATGCCGGAAGCGGGCGTCGATGCCTTGGTGGACTTCATGGCTGGCTTCGAAAAGCAACACGGGTGAAATCCATGCTCAAAATCCGCACCTACAACAACATCTCGCCCCTGGGGCTGGAAAAATTCCCCCGCGACCGCTACGAGGTCGCTTCCGAAATCCAACATCCCGACGCCATCCTGCTGCGTTCCTTCGACCTGCACGGGGTCGAAATCCCCGCGACGGTCAAGGCCGTGGGCCGGGCCGGGGCCGGTGTCAACAACATCCCGGTGTCCGAATATACCCAGCGCGGCGTGCCAGTGTTCAACGCGCCGGGAGCCAATGCCAACGCCGTGAAGGAACTGGTGCTGGCCGGGATGCTGCTGGCCGCCCGCAAAATCTGCGATGCCTGGAATTACGCCAAGCACCTGGAAGGCGACGACGACTCGATCCATCATCAAGTGGAAAAGGGCAAGAAAGCCTTCGTCGGTTTCGAGTTGACCGGCAAGACCCTGGGGGTGTTGGGGCTCGGGGCCATCGGTGTGAAGGTCGCCAATGCCGCCATCGATCTCGGCATGAATGTCATCGGCTACGACCCGCTGTTGACGGTCGAAAGCGCTTGGATGCTGTCCTCGAAAGTGGCGCGGGCCAGCAGCGTGGACGATCTGATTTCCCGTTCCGACCTTGTCACCCTGCACGTCCCCCTGGGCGAGCAAACCCGCCATCTCATCAACGGCCCGCGCCTCGGTTTCATGAAGAAGGGCGCGGTCTTGTTGAATTTCTCGCGTTCGCCGGTGGTGGACGAGGACGCCGTCCGCGCCGCCTTGGATTCCGGCCAGTTGCAAACCTATGTCTGCGACTTCCCCGGCCAAGCCCTCCTCAGCCATGCCAAGGCCATCGTGCTGCCGCACTTGGGCGCATCCACCCACGAGGCCGAGGAGAACTGCGCCATCATGGTGGCCGAGCGGGTGCGCGATTTCTTGGAGAACGGCAATATCCGCCATTCGGTGAACTTCCCCGAAGTCGTCATGCCGCGCAGCCAAGGTCATCGTCTCGCCATCGCCAACGAGAACGTGCCGAACATGGTCGGGCAGATTTCCTCCGCCCTGGCCGAAGCCAACCTCAACATCATCGATTTGTTGAACAAGTCGCGGGGTGATTACGCTTACACCTTGATCGACCTGAACGCTGCGGTGCCCGCCGAAACCCTGGAGCGCATCGGGTCCATCAAGGGCGTGTTGTCGGTACGGACCCTCTGAAGCTCCAGCCCATGCGGAATCCAGAAATCACCCCCGTCGAACATCCCCTGGCCGGGATACGCCGCGAAATCGACGCCATCGACGACCAGCTTTTGGCGTTGCTGAACCGCCGCGCCGCTTGTGCCCAGCAGGTGGCGGAGATCAAGACCGCCGCTGGCGAGGTCGAGTGTTTCCACCGGCCCGAGCGCGAGGCCGAAGTGTTGCGGCGGATGGCGGAGCGGAATCCTGGACCGTTGGGGCGGGACGTGGTGGTGCGGTTTTTCCGGGAACTGATGTCGGAATGCCTCGCCCTGGAAAAACCACTGGCCGTGGCTTTCCTAGGGCCGGAAGGCACCTTCACCCAGCAGGCGGCGTTCAAGCATTTCGGCCACGCCATCGCGGCCAGTCCGTTGCCGTCCATCGACGAGATTTTCCGCAGCGTCGAGGGCGGCGCTTGCCAATATGGCGTGGTGCCGGTCGAAAATTCCACCGAAGGCGTCATCACCCATACCCTGGACAGTTTCATGCGTTCGGGGTTGTTGATTACCGGCGAGGTGAGCCTGCGTATCCATCACAACCTGATGGGGCAGTGTGAGGATTTGGCCGGAATCCGCGAGGTGTTTTCGCATCAGCAATCCTTGGCCCAGTGCCGGGGTTGGCTGGACCGCCAGTTGCCGGGCGTTCGGCGCACGGCGGTTAGCAGCAATGCCGAGGCGGCGCGGTTGGCGGCTGAAACGCCCGGTTGCGCGGCCATCGCGGGCGAGGTGGCGGCGGAATTGTATGGCCTGGGGATTTTGGCGCGGAATATCGAGGACGAACCGGACAACACCACCCGGTTCCTGGTGATTGGCCGCAATCCGGTGAACCGCACCGGCCAGGACAAGACTTCCCTGCTGCTGACCACGCGCAACGATCCGGGCGCGTTATATGGCGTGTTGGAGCCTTTCGCCCGCCATGGCATCAGCATGAGCAAGATCGAATCGCGGCCTTCCCGGCGCGGGGCTTGGGATTATGTGTTCTTCGTCGATGTCGAGGGGCATCGGGACGATCCGACCCTGGCCGGTGCGCTGGCCGAACTCGAACGCAAAACCACCTTGCTGAAAATCCTCGGCTCCTATCCCAAAGCCGTGGCCTGATTAAAAACAAGAGATAGCGCAGCCTTTCCATGCAAGCAGCCGATTTAGCCATCCCCGGAGTGCGTGGCCTGACCCCTTATCTGCCCGGCAAACCCATCGCCGAGTTGGAACGGGAGTTGGGTCTTGCCCATATCGTCAAGCTCGCTTCCAACGAGAATCCCTTGGGGCCGAGTCCCAGGGCTTTGGAAGCCGTCCGCCGCATCCTGCCGGAACTGCATTTCTATCCCGATGGCGGTGGTTTCGAGCTGAAATCCGCATTGGCCGGGAAACTGGGCGTCGAATCCGCACAGATCACTTTGGGCAATGGCTCCAACGATGTGTTGGAACTGGTCGCCCGCGCTTTCCTGTCGCCCGCGGTCAACGCGGTGTTTTCGGAACATGCCTTCGCGGTCTATCCCATTGTCACCCAGGCGGTGGGCGCTGTAGCCAAGGTGGCGAAGGCCCACGATGGCAGCCGGGGTTCCCGCTATGGGCATGATTTGGCGGCGATGGCCGCTTTGGTCGATGCCGATACACGGGTGGTGTTCATCGCCAACCCGAACAATCCCACCGGCAATTACCTGACCCGCACCGAGTTGCACGCTTTCCTGGCCGGGCTGCCCGAACATGTCATCGCCGTGGTGGACGAGGCTTATTTCGAGTATGTCGCGGTGGCCGATTACCCGAACGCTTTGTCTTGGCTGCCGGAATTCCCCCATCTGGTGGTGACGCGGACTTTCTCCAAGGCGTATGGCTTGGCCGGGCTCCGGGTGGGTTATGCCGTGTCGAGTCCCGCCGTCGCCGATGTGTTGAATCGGGTGCGCCAGCCCTTCAACGTCAACCTGCCCGCCCTGGAAGCGGCCAAGGCCGCGCTGGACGACGCCGAACATCTGGAAAACACCGTCCGCCTCAACCAGGCCGGTTTGCGCCAATTGGGCGCAGCCTTCATCGCCCGTGGCCTGGAATTCATTCCTTCGGTCGGCAATTTCATCACCTTCGACCTCAAGCGTCCCGCCGGGCCGGTGTACGAGGCTTTGTTGCGGCAAGGCGTGATTGTGCGGCCCATCGGCAATTACGGCTTGCCTCATCATCTGCGGGTCACGGTGGGCACGGAGGCGCAGAACGCCGTGTTCCTGGCCGCGCTGGACCGCGTGCTGGCCGCATGATCCAGCGCCTTTGCGTCATCGGCGTCGGGCTGATCGGCGGTTCCATCGCTTGCGGTACCCGTGCGGCGGGCGAGGTTGGCAGCGTGGTCGGCGTCGATGCCGATGCCGCCAATCTGCGGGCAGCCCTGGACTCGGGCGTCATTGATTGCGCCTATGACAATGTCGCCGAGGGCGCGGCGGACTGTGATTTAGTGGTCATCGCCACGCCGGTCGGGGCCATCGAATCCGTGTTAAAGGCGTTGCGGCCCGTCTGGTCGGACAGCGCCGTCTATACCGATGTCGGCAGCACCAAGGGCAATGTCATCGCGGCGGCAGAACGGGTTTTCGGCGCGGTGCCGCCTAATTTCGTGCCGGGACATCCCATCGCCGGGGCCGAGCGTAGCGGGGTCGGTGCCGCCAAGCGCGATTTGTACGCGGGCAAGCGGGTCATCCTGACGCCTTTGCCAGAGACCCGGCCCGCCGCAGTGGACGCGGTGGAAACGTTGTGGCGGTGTCTCGGGGCCAGGGTTTCGCATATGGCTCCCGGCCATCACGACGAGGTGTTGGCCGCGACCAGCCATCTACCGCACGTCCTGGCCTTCGCGCTGACGGCCATGCTGGGCCGCAAGGACGAGCAGGACGAAATCTTCCAGTACGCGGCGGGCGGTTTCCGCGACTTCACCCGCATCGCTTCCAGCGACCCCGCGATGTGGCGGGATATCTGCCTCGCCAACAGTGGCGAAATCGTGGCCTTGCTCGAACTGTTCCGCGCACACCTCGAAATCGTCGAAAGCCATATCAAGCACCGTTCGGCGGACGAGTTGTTCGCCCTCTTCACCGAAGCCCGCGATGCGCGGCAACGTTTTCTCGACCAATTGGAAAAATAACCAGAGCCTTAACGCTATGAGCAACAGCAACGTCATCTTCCGGGTTCAACCGGGCGGCAGCTTGCGCGGCGAAGCCCGCGTTCCCGGCGACAAATCCGTGTCCCACCGCTCTATCATGCTGGGTTCGCTGGCCGAAGGCACGACCCGGGTTTCCGGTTTCCTGCAAGCGGAAGACTGCCTCGCCACCATGAACGCCTTCCGCGCCATGGGCGTCGAGATCGAGGGTCCGGTCGAGGGCTGCGTCACTATCCATGGCGTCGGGATGCACGGCCTCAAAGCGCCGACCCAAGAGCTTTATCTGGGCAATTCCGGGACTTCCATGCGTTTGTTGTCGGGTCTGCTGTCCGGGCAAGCGTTCGATAGCGTCCTGACCGGCGATCCTTCGCTGTCGCGCCGCCCGATGAAGCGCGTCACCAATCCGCTGCGGGAGATGGGCGCGGAAATCGAAACCACCGCAGCCGGGACTTCCCCGCTCAAGATCAAGGGCGGCGCGAAGCTCAAGGGCATCCATTACGACATGCCGGTGGCCAGCGCCCAGGTGAAATCCTGCTTGCTGCTGGCGGGGCTCTACGCCGAAGGCGAAACCTCCGTGCGCGAACCGGCCCCGACCCGCGACCACACCGAGCGGATGCTGACCGGCTTCGGCTATCCGGTGGAGCGCGAGGGCGATGTCATCAAAGTGCGTCCGGGTGGCAAGCTGACCGCCTGCGATGTGGATGTGCCCAGCGATATTTCTTCCGCCGCGTTCTTCATGGTGGGCGCGTCCATCGCCGAGGGCGCGGATGTGACCTTGAAGCATGTCGGCATCAACCCGACCCGGACCGGCGTGATCGATATCCTCAAGCTGATGGGCGCGGATATCGAGATCATCGACCCCCGCGAGGCGGGCGGCGAGCCGGTGGCGGATATCCGCATCAAATCCAGCCCACTGCATGGCATCGATATCCCGGAAGCTTTGGTGCCGCTGGCCATCGATGAATTCCCGGTGTTGTTCGTGGCCGCCGCCTGCGCCGAAGGCCAAACCCGCTTGACCGGCGCGGAAGAACTCCGGGTCAAGGAAAGCGACCGCATCCAGGTGATGGCCGACGGCCTGCAAATCCTGGGCATCGACGCCCAGCCGACCCCGGATGGCATGATCGTCCAGGGCGGCAAGCTTGGCAGTGGCAAGGTCGATTCCCACGGCGACCACCGCATCGCCATGGCTTTCTCCATCGCGGCGCTTAGGGCGTCCGGCACCATCGAAATCAGCGATTGCGCCAACGTCAATACTTCCTTCCCGATCTTCGTGGAATTGGCGCGGGGCTTGGGCCTCGACATCGTATCGATTGAAGGCGAAATCGTATGAACCTGGAAATTCCGGTCCTGACCATCGACGGACCCAGCGGCTCCGGCAAGGGCACTGCCAGCCGGGCCGTGGCGCAACGCCTGGGCTGGAATTTCCTCGATAGCGGGGCGATCTACCGCTCGCTGGCGGTGGCGGTGCTGCGGGCGGGCGTTCCGCTCGACGCCGTGGACGCCATCGTGCGGGTCGCCGAAGCCATGGATTTGAGCTTCACCGCCGACGATCCGCCCAAGGTGCTGCTGGATGGCGAGAACATCGCCGGGGAAATCCACACCGAAACTTGCGGTAACGCGGCTTCGCGCATCGCGGCCCATGGCCCGGTGCGTCAGGCGCTGCTGCAAAAGCAGCGCGATTTCCGCCGAGCGCCCGGCCTGGTCGCCGATGGACGGGACATGGGCACGGTGGTTTTTCCCGAGGCGGTTTATAAGGTTTTTCTCACTGCCAGTGCCGGAGTGCGCGCCCTCCGGCGTCATAAGCAGTTGAAAGAGAAGGGGATCGATGTTAGCCTTGGCGGCTTGACAAGAGAAATCGAGGAACGGGACCGGCGCGACCGCGAGCGGGCCGAAGCCCCCCTGCTGATGGCCGAAGGCGCGGTTTTGATCGATTCATCGGCATTGACGATAGACGAAGTCGTCGTCCGCTGTCTCGCCGTGGTCGGGCTGTAATCCCCTCGATCTTCGTTTTTTTTGGAGCCATCGGCACCGCCGGTGGTGGTTTCAATCCAACCCCATGAATGGCCGCGACCCGGCTATTTACCCAACCGAACCTTTTTTATGACCGACAGCTTCGCAGCATTGTTTGAAGAGAGCCTGGCCCAAGCCGAAATGCGTCCGGGCAGCATTATCCGCGGCACCGTGGTGGACATCGGCAACGATGTGGTGGTCGTGAACGCCGGACTCAAGTCCGAGGGCGTGGTGCCCAAGTGGCAGTTCCTCGACGCCGAAGGCCAGATCGAAGTCCAGATCGGCGACACCGTCGAAGTCACCCTGGAATTGCTGGAAGACGGGCTGGGCGCGACCCTCTTGTCCCGCGACAAGGCCAAGCGTCTCAAGGCTTGGCTGGACCTCGAACAGGCTTTCGAGAAGAACGAGACCGTCACCGGCAAGCTGACCGGCAAGGTCCGCGGTGGTTTCACCGTCGCCCTCGGCGCCCTGCGGGCGTTCCTGCCAGGTTCCTTGGTCGATGTGCGCCCGGTGCGCGACACTTCCTACCTGGAAGGCCGCGACCTCGAATTCAAGGTCATCAAGATCGACCAGAAGCGCAATAACGTGGTGCTGTCCCGCCGCGCCGTGGTCGAGTCCGAATACAGCGCCGAAAAAGAAGCCCTGCTGGAAAACCTCAAGGAAGGCGCTATCGTCGCCGGCGTGGTCAAGAACCTCACCGATTACGGCGCGTTCATCGACCTGGGCGGTATCGATGGGCTGCTGCACATCACCGACATGGCTTGGAAGCGCGTGCGCCATCCGTCCGAAGCGGTGCAGATCGGTCAGGAAATCCAGGTCAAGGTGCTCAAGTTCGACCAAGAGAAGAACCGCGTTTCCTTGGGGCTCAAGCAACTGGGCGAAGACCCGTGGCTCAATATCGCCCGCCGTTATCCGCCGGGCACCCGTTTGTTCGGCAAGGTCAGCAATCTGACCGACTACGGCTGTTTCGTGGAACTGGAAGAAGGCGTGGAAGGTTTGGTCCATGTGTCCGAAATGGATTGGACCAACAAGAACGTCAACCCGGCCAAGATCGTGCAGTTGGGCGAGGAAGTCGAAGTCATGGTCCTCGACATCGACGAAGACCGCCGCCGTATCTCCTTGGGCATGAAGCAGTGCCGTCCCAATCCCTGGGAAGAGTTCGCCGGTACCCACAAGAAGGGCGACAAGATCAAGGGCAACATCAAGTCCATCACCGATTTCGGTATTTTCATCGGGTTGGATGGCGGCATCGACGGTTTGGTGCATCTGTCCGATATCTCCTGGAGCAATACCGGCGAAGACGCCATCCGCCAGTTCAAGAAGGGCGACGAGGTCGAAACCGTCATTCTGGCCATCGATCCCGAGCGCGAACGCATCTCGCTGGGCGTCAAGCAGCTTGAACAAGACCCGTTCCAGAACTATCTCGCCACCCACGAGAAGGGCGGCGCGGTGCGCGGCGTGGTCAAGGAAGTCGATGCCAAGGGCGCGGTCATCGTCCTGGCCGACAGTGTCGAGGGCTATCTCCGGGCTTCCGAGATTTCCCGCGACCGGGTCGAGGATGCCCGCACCCAGTTGAAGGTCGGCGACGAGGTCGAGGCCAAGTTCATCGGTGTGGACAAGAAGAACAAGACCATCACCCTGTCCATCAAAGCCAAGGACCAGGAAGAAGAAGCCGCCGCCATCAAGGGCTATTCCCAGCAGGCATCGTCCGGGATGCCGACCTTGGGCGACATCTTCAAGGAACAGATGGAGAACAAGTAATCCGGCCAAGCAAGGGGGGCGTGAGCCCCCCTTCATTCTGTGGATAAGACGGTGACAAAGTCAGAACTGATCAACTTGCTGGCGGAAAAATACAGCCATATCGCTTTCAAGGATGTCGAGTTGGCGGTGAAAGGAATGATCGACCATATGACCGTGGCCCTGTCTTCCGGGGAGCGGATCGAAATCAGGGGGTTCGGGAGTTTCTCCCTGCACTACCGCCCGCCCCGGGTCGGGCGTAATCCCAAGACCGGCGATGCCGTCGAACTCGCCTCCAAATTCGTCCCCCATTTCAAGCCCGGCAAGGAATTGCGGGACAAGGTCAATCAATCCCGCGAATATTTCGAGCTTTCGGCTCCCGATTGATGGCGGCGACCTCCCCGACGGTGATCGGACCCGGCCTCGACCGGTTTTCGGCGTGTTCGTTCACCGTTTTCCGCCTTCCCTCCCCGACCGGCGCGTACCGCCCATGCTGGAATTATTGGCGCTCCTGCTTCCCGTAGCCGCCGCCTCCGGTTGGCTCGCCGCCAAGCGGCATTACACGCGGAAATATCTGCTCGACCACGCCCGCCCGATCAACCAGGCCTATTGCCGGGGCTTGAACTACCTGCTCAGCGAAAAAACCGACCAGGCCATCAAGGTTTTCGCCCATATCCTGGAAATGGATCACGAAACGGTGGAAACCCATATCTCGCTGGGCAATCTGTTCCGCAAGCAGGGCGAGGTGGAGAAGGCCATCGAGGTCCATGCCCGGCTGTTGGACGAACCCGGCCTGGGCGAGGCCCAACGCGCCCACGCCCGCTATGCGCTGGGGGTGGATTACATGGCGGCGGGGCTGTTGGACCGGGCCGAATCCATCTTCGATGCCCTGGCCGAACATGAGGCCCACCGCAAATCTTCGCTACAACGGCTGCTGCAAATCTATCAGCAGGAAAAGGAGTGGCATAAGGCTATCGCCTGCGTCCGTAAACTGCTGCGCTTCGCCAAGGCTCCCAAGGGCGAGAGCGTGGCCCAATTCCTGTGTGAACTGGCGGAAGAATCCGTGGCCCGGTTCGACGACAAGGCGGCGCGGGATTACTTGGACCAAGCCTTGCGTGCCGACCCCGCCTGCGTCCGCGCCAACCTCGTCAAAGCCCGCCTGCAATTGGCCGCCGCCGATTACGCCGGGGCCTTGCGGACCTTGCGTGAGGTGGAAGCGCAAAATCCCGATTACCTACCCGAGGTGCTGCGCCCGGTCGCGGTGTGCTATGCCCAACTGGGCGACGGGCGGGGCTGGGCCGATTATCTGGAATACCTGTGCCGGCGCTATGGCCTGACCGCCGCCGCGCTCGATCTGGCGGTCTGGATGCGCGACGCGGCGGGGATTCCGGCGGCGTTGGATTATTCGCTGTCGGCGCTGGAGGCCAAGCCCTCCCTGGGCGGCCTGGGCCATGCCGTGCGTTTGTTGTCGGTTTCTGGCGATGGGCCGGAATTGGAGCGTCTGGCTTCGGTCATCGACCGCTTGGCGGCGGAAATCCCCCGTTACCGCTGCGTGGAATGCGGCTTCGGCGGGTCGGAACTGCATTGGCGCTGTCCCTCGTGCCAACATTGGGCTTCCATCAAACCGGCCTGAACCGGACGTGTAGGGAAAAACCTACAAGAAAATCGGCATAGCCCTACAAAAAAATCCGCGACCGCCTACAAACAAGCCCTTTTGGGCGGTCGGGAATGATGGTTAGCTTAGCCACCCATTCCGGGTTGTGATCACGAGGTTGACCATGCGTGCGCTACTGAAGTTTTTGTTGCTCTGGGGTTTGCTAGTGTCGCCGTTCTGGGTATCGGCGGAGGTTTTGGATATTAATACCGCGACGGCCGGGCAGTTCGACGATACCTTGGTGGGCGTCGGCAAGGCCAAGGCCCAGGCCATCGTCGAGGACCGCGAGAAAAACGGCCCATTCAAATCGGTCGACGATCTCGAACGGGTCAAGGGCATCGGTCCCGCGACCATCGCCAAGAACCGGGACAAGATCACGGTGGGCGCGGTCCCCCCCGCTACGGTCGCCACACCGCCGGAGGCCAAGCCCAAGCAAAAATAGTACCGTATCCAGACCCGTTCCAGGCTCCTCCTCCGGGAGCCTTTTTTTCGCCCTCGTTTGGGGGATGGCGGGTTCGTGGCTAAAATGAAGCTTGTTTACTCGAACCACCGACGGTGAATTTTACCTATGAGCTCAAACATCCAATGGCACCATGCCGTAGTCACCCGTCCCCTGCGCGAACGGTTGAATAATCATAAAAGCTTCATCCTGTGGTTCACGGGCTTGTCCGGCGCGGGCAAATCCACCCTGGCCCACCGGGTGGAGGAATTGCTTTTCGAGCGAGGCTGCCGGACCTACGTGTTCGATGGTGACAATGTGAGGCATGGGCTTTGCGCGGATCTCGGCTTCAGCATCGAGGACCGCCACGAGAATATCCGCCGCATCGGCGAGATGAGCAAGTTGTTCGTCGAGGCCGGCGTGATCGCCTTGACGGCGTTCATTTCCCCGTTGCGGGCCGACCGGGATATGGTCCGCAGCCTGGCCCAGGCCGGGGATTTCATCGAGGTGTATTGCAACGCGCCCCTGGAGGTCTGTGAGGAGCGCGATGTGAAAGGCCTATATAAGAAGGCCCGGCAAGGCGTCATCCCGGAATTCACCGGCATTTCCTCGCCCTACGAGGCACCCGAGAACCCCGAGATCACCGTCCACACCGGGCGCGATGGCCTGGAAGCCTGCGCCTTGCAGGTCGTCCGTTTCCTGGAGGAGCGGGGACAGATCCAAACCATAACGTAAAAAAGGGAGAGCGAGCATGAAGAAACCAGTGAAGAAAGCCGTATTTCCGGTGGCGGGCCTGGGTACCCGGTTCTTGCCGGCCACCAAGGCCAGCCCCAAGGAAATGCTGCCTATCGTCGATAAGCCCCTGATCCAATACGCGGTGGAAGAAGCGGTGGCGGCGGGCATCGATGTTTTGGTGTTCGTCACCAGCCGCACCAAGCGTTCCATCGAGGATCATTTCGACAAGGCTTACGAACTCGAAACCGAGTTGCAGACCCGCGGCAAGGCCGAGACCCTGCGCATCGTGCAGAACGTGGTGCCGCCCCATGTGACCTGCGTGTTCATCCGCCAGGCTGAAGCCCTGGGGCTGGGCCACGCGGTCAATTGCGCCCGTTCGGTCATCGGCGACGAACCCTTCGCCGTGGTGCTGGCCGACGATATGGTCGATAACGGCGCGGATGGTTGCCTGTCCCAGATGATCCGGGTGTTCGACCAATGGCAATGCTCGGTGCTGGGCACCGAACGGGTCGATCCTTCGGAAACCCAGAGCTATGGCATCGTCCAGGCCAATCCGATCCAGGAGTCGTTGAGCAAGTTGGACGGCATCGTCGAGAAGCCCAAGCCGGAGGATGCCCCGTCCAATCTGGCGGTGGTGGGCCGCTATATCCTGACCCCGGCGATTTTCGACAAACTCGACAAGGTGACGCGGGGCGCGGGCGGTGAGATTCAACTGACCGATGCCATCGCCGCCCTGCTCAAGGACGAGCCGGTGCTGGCCTACGAGTTTGCCGGCAAACGCTACGATTGCGGCTCCAAGCTGGGCTATCTGATGGCGACGGTGGAGCAGGGTTTGAAGCACGAGGAATTGCGGGAAAGCTTCAAGGCTTATCTGTCCTCGCTGCGCTTCGATTGAGCCAAACGCCGACGGGCGGGGCGGCTGGCGATGCCAGCCGCCCCGCCCGTTGCGTTGATGGCCTTAGGCCAGGGCTTGCTTGATGCGGCCCAGGGCTTTTTCCAGGTTGGCCATGCTGGTGGCGATGGACAGCCTCATGCAGCCCGGAGCCCCGAAGGCCGACCCTGGCACCACGGCCACGCCGCCTTGCTCGATCAGGAATTCCGCCAAGCCCAGGTCGTCGGCGATGCCGTCGAGCCGGTCGATGACGCCCTGCACATTGGGCAGCACGTAGAAGGTACCGTCGGTCGGCAGGCATTCCACGCCGGGGAGGGTGTTCAATTCGGCCACCACATAATCGTGGCGCTGCTTGAAGGCCTGGACCATCTCGCCGATGAAGGCTTGGTCGCCATTGAGGCCGACTTCGGCGGCGACCTGGGAAATCGAGGTCGGGTTGGAGGTGCTTTGCGACTGGATGTTGGTCATGGCCTCGATCAACTTGGCGGGGCCGGCCGCGTAGCCGATGCGCCAGCCGGTCATGGAATACGCCTTGGAGACGCCGTTCAAAACCATGGTGCGGTCGTAGAGGTCGGGGCAGACGTTGAGGATGTTGACGAAAGCGCCGTCCCACACGATATGTTCGTACATGTCGTCGGTGGCGACGATGAGGTCCGGGTGCTGGCGTAGCACCTCGCCCAGCGCCTTGAGTTCCTCGGCGCTATAGGCCATGCCGGTGGGATTGGATGGGCTGTTGATGACGAACAGCCGGGTTTTCGGGGTGATGGCGGCGGCGAGCTGTTCGGCGGTGATCTTGAAGCGCTGGGCTTGGGGGGCTTCGACGATGACCGGGATGCCGCCCGCCAGCAGTACCATGTCGGGATAGGACACCCAGTACGGGGCCGGGATGATGACCTCGTCGCCGGGGTTCAACAGGGCTTGGGCCAGGTTGTAGAAGCTCTGTTTGCCGCCGCAGGACACCAGGATTTGCTTGGGCGTGTAGTCGAAGCCGTTCTCCCGCTTGAACTTCGCCACGATGGCCTGTTTGAGGCCGGGGGTGCCGTCCACGGCGGTGTATTTGGTGAAGCCCGAGTGGATGGCCGCTATCGCCGCCTGTTTGATGTGTTCGGGGGTGTCGAAATCGGGTTCGCCGGCTCCGAGTCCCACGATATCCTTGCCGGCGGCCCGCATGGCGGCGGCGCGGGCGGTGACGGCCAGGGTGGGGGAGGGCTTGATGGATAGGACGCGGTCGGAGAGTCTGATGTTCATCGTGGGCGCTGTGCGAAGGCGTGGAAAAAGCGAGAGGATAGCCATGCGGGGCGGGGCTGTCGAGTATGGAACCCCGGCCCCGGCCCAAACCATTCCGGGTCATCTCCGCCTAATATCGGGGCATCCGCCCATCCGATCCACCCGCGTTTATAGGTAGCGCACCATCATGCCGATCAAACCCGTGCTAGACGAATCCCTCCCGCAACAGCCGACCCAGGGCAAGCCGTTCCGCCTGCGCAGCCCGTTCCAGCCTGCGGGCGACCAACCCGAGGCCATCCGCCAATTGGTGCGGGGCGTCAACGATGGCTTGTTGCACCAAACCTTGCTCGGCGTTACCGGCTCGGGCAAGACCTACACCGTTTCCCAGGTGATTCAGGAAACCCAATTACCCACTTTGATCCTGGCCCCGAATAAAACCCTGGCCGCCCAACTTTACGGCGAGATGAAGGAATTCTTCCCGGAAAACTCGGTGGAATACTTTGTTTCCTATTACGACTATTACCAGCCCGAAGCCTATGTCCCGTCTTCCGATACCTATATCCAGAAGGACGCCTCGCTCAACGAGCATATCGAGCAAATGCGGCTGTCGGCTACCAAGGCGCTGATCGAGCGGCGCGATACCGTGATCGTGGCGACGGTGTCGGCCATCTACGGTTTGGGCGAACCGGCCTCGTATTTCAGCATGGTGCTGCACTTGGTGCGCGGCGATATGATCGACCAGCGCACCCTGCTGCGCCGTCTCGCCGAACTGCAATACACCCGCAACGATACCGAATTGCGCCGCGCCACTTTCCGGGCGCGGGGCGAGGTGGTCGATGTGTTCCCGGCGGAATCCGAACGCGAAGCCCTCCGTATCGAATTGTTCGACGGCGAAATCGAACGCCTGTCGTTGTTCGATCCCCTGACCGGCGCGATCCTGGCCCGCATCGCCCGCTACACCGTGTTCCCCAAGACCCATTACGTCACCCCGCGCGAAAAAATCCTGGAGGCCATCGACCAGATCAAGCTGGATTTGAAGGCGCGGCTGGACGAATTGCGCGATGCCCATAAGCTGGTCGAGGCCCAGCGCCTGGAACAGCGCACCTTGTTCGATTTGGAAGTCATGCTGGAAGTGGGGTATTGCCCCGGCATCGAGAACTACTCGCGCTATCTCTCCGGGCGCGGGCCGGGCGAGCCGCCGCCGACCTTGTTCGATTACCTGCCCGCCGAGGCCCTGGTGGTGATCGACGAAAGCCATGTCACCATCCCCCAGTTGGGCGCGATGTACCGGGGCGACCGCTCGCGTAAGGAAACCCTGGTGGAATACGGCTTCCGCCTGCCTTCGGCCTTGGACAACCGGCCTTTGCAATTCGAGGAATTCGAGGCACGCGCCCCGCGCCGCATCTATGTTTCGGCCACGCCCGGCCCTTACGAACTCAAGCATTCCGGGGCCATCGTCGAGCAGGTGGTGCGCCCGACCGGCCTGGTGGACCCGGAGGTCGAAATCCGCCCGGTGCTGAACCAGGTGCAGGATTTGCTCTCGGAAATCCGCCAGCGTGTCGCCAGGAACGAGCGGGTCTTGGTGACCACGCTGACCAAGCGCATGGCCGAGGATTTGACCGAATACCTGTATGAACACGGGGTCGCCGTGCGCTATTTGCACTCGGACGTGGAGACGGTGGAGCGGGTCGAAATCATCCGCGACCTGAGGCTCGGCAAGTTCGCGGTGCTGGTCGGCATCAACCTCTTGCGCGAGGGCTTGGATATCCCCGAGGTGTCCCTGGTCGCCATCCTCGACGCCGACAAAGAAGGCTTCCTGCGCTCGACCGGCTCCTTGATCCAGACCATAGGCCGCGCCGCCCGCAACGTCCACGGCAAGGCCATCCTCTACGCCGACACCGTCACCGGCTCCATCGCCCGCGCCCTGGAGGAAACCGAACGCCGCCGCGCCAAGCAAATCGCCCACAACCTCGCAACCGGGCAGGTGCCGCAAAGCATTGTCAAACGGGTGGTGGATATTTTGGAAGTGCCGATCCCCGGCGCGGCAACGGGGGCGAAAACCCGGTCCGCCGCCCAGGTGGGCGAACCCCAGGCCGGTTATCGTGCGGTGAAACCCAAGGACGCGGCCAAGCTCGTCAAGCAGTTGGAAGAACAGATGTACGCCCACGCCAAGGAACTGCGCTTCGAGGAAGCGGCGCGGCTCCGGGATGAAATCCAGCGCCTCCGGGACGAGGTTTTGGTCGGCGGCGCTTGACCCGGACCCTATGGGAACGCGGGTCTTGGCTTGTCGCTCGGGTTGTACGGTGCAAATCCAGGTTCGCGCTCCGGGTCTCCGGGGCCTGAGGCCGGTTTGGCACTGGCGGGCGGGTTAATGCGCTGTTTATAGTCCGGCCATCCGGCCAGTATCCGGGGCGGGACCGGGAGATACCCTGTCCCAGGCGGGTTGAGGCCAGCATCGTCCAATGGCTCGCTTCGGGAAAAAGATTGTTCGGTTTCCGACAAGGCTTGCCCTTGTCACAAGCGATGCCCGCGCCCGGCATAATAGCGGTCGAAATTCTTTCAGAATCCCATTCCTAGCGAGCCGCTATGTCCATCATCCATCACGCCCTGGTCCTCAATCTCCACCAGCCGCCCGGCAACCTCGAACATCTCCTCGCGGAACAACCCTGGGAAGCCCGTGAAATCCTCTACGCCTACGACCGCATCCCGCGCTTCCTCTGGGGTTACGAGGATGTCGCCAGGGTTCATCTTTCCTTGTCGGGCACTTTGCTGGAAACCCTGTCCAGCCCGGAATTCCAGAGCAGTGTCTATGGCATCATCGATTGCGGCTCCCTGTTATGGCATTTGCAGAACGAAAAGATCATCGATATTTTGGGCACGGGTTATTACCACCCGGTATTCCCCCTGATTCCCGAGGCCGACCGCGACGAGCATATCGCCCGCTGGCAGGGTATCGCCCGGCATTTGTTCTGGCGCAATGGATTCCAGGGGTTTTGGCCGCCGGAAATGGGTTTTTCCATGGAACTGATTCCGCTGCTGAAGAAATTCGGCTACCGCTATGTGATCGTGGATAGCGAGCATGTGGAGCCGGTCACGCCCATGGATTGGCACGAATTACGTTACCGTCCGCATATCGCCCGCTATGGCGACGACGAGATCATCGTCATCGTGCGCGACCGCGAATTGTCCGACGCCCAGGAGTCGGGCATGGATTACATCTGGTTCGTGAAGGAAGTGGCCCAGCGCACCCAGTGGTGCGAATTCGAGCCACTGGTCGTCACCTGTACCGATGGCGAGAACGGCGGCTGGTTCCGCAACACCCAGAACGAGGTCAATTTCTGGGGCGCGTTCTACCGCGAGCTTTTGGACGAGGCCCGCAAGGACAGCCTGATCCGGCCCACCTTCATCAAGGATTACCTGGATAAGCACGGGGCCGTGGGCGAGGTGCGGGTGAAGACCGGGGCGTGGAACACCGGCTGGCACCATGGCAACGATTTCGTCCAATGGACCGGCTCGCAGGCGCAGAAGGACTCGCTGGCGCGGGTCGAGAAGGTGAGCGCCCAGGTCCACGAGGCGCTGATCGAAGCCGCCGAGCGCGAATTGGGCGACCAGGAGCGCTATGAATTGGAGTCCGCCCACTGGCGTTTGCTGCGGGCCGAGACCAGTTGCAATTTCTACTGGGGCGAGGATTGGGTGAACCGTTGTCATGCCGACCTGGACGCGGCGGTGGCGACCTTGAATCGCTTCCGCGCCAAGAAATATTCTTTGGACGGCGATCCCGGTTGGCATCTTCCCGGCTGAGCGGCGCGGCCTTGGTCTGGCTGCGGCATGGCGGAATCGACGCTCCGCCCCGGCTGCCGGATCGCGCCGCGTTCCATCCGGGCTCGGCGGTCCTGGATTTCCCTTCCCACCCAAAACCGTCTTCCTCAGGGCTATAATCCCAGGACTCGCGCTATTCAGGAGTCTCCGCCATGCGCTATCGAACCGCCTGGATTATCGGCCTGTTGACCGGCTTGGCCGGGAACCCCGCCCAAGCCGGGAATCCCGGCCCCCAATCCCTCCAAATCCTGCTGCAAGATATTTCGACTCCCTCCGGCGTGCGTTTCCACGTCGCGCCGGAGATCGCCCAGGATCGCATCCAGGCCCAGCCGGAAGGCACGGCCTGGCCCGATATTATCCGTAGCCTGCTGCGTGGCTATAACTACGCCGGTACGTGGTCGGCTGGCGGCAAGCTGACCGAGGTCAATGTCACCGGGCGCAACGGCGATGGTCGGGCACCCGCCGCCGCCGCGCCGTCGCCGGGCGAACTGTTCGCCTACCGTCCCGGCCGGTCGATCCCGGCCCAATACCGGATTTACGCGCCGGGTTCGGTCTACCCCATCGACGTGCCCGCCCGGCGCCTCAGGAACATGAAGAAGGGCGAGCGCCTCTATGCCAACCTGCCCGATGGCCGCTATGCCTTGGTCCACGACAACGCCTGGAAACACGACAATGGCGACCTGACCTGGGTCGGTTATCTCGACGGCCCGCAAGGCCGTTACCGGGCGCTGTTGACCTTGGGCGAGGGAGCCTTGGCCGGGCAAATCCTGACCCCCGGTGGCTTGTACAAGTTGGAATCGGACGAGGGCGGCGGCCAATGGTTGGTCGATATGGAGGCCTCGGGCTTGCAGAACGGCGGTTTCGAAGGCGACGAAAGCCCGGTGTCCAGCGGTGTCGGCGGGGCCGGTCCGTTGCCGCAATCCGTGGTGGGCGAGGGGGCGAAGGTCAAGGTGCAGGATGGCGGGGGTTCGACCCAGCCCGTCGATACCACCGCCACCCAGGATGGCAAGACCCGCATCGACGTGTTGCTGCTCTACACCGCCGGGATGGGCAATGCCGGGGTCTCCACCCGTTTGAACCAACTCATGGCGCTGGCGAACCAAGCCTTGGCGGATAGCCAGGTGAACGCCGTGTTCCGCTTAGCCGCGGCCCAGAAGGTCGGGTATGCCGACCGTACCCTCAACGCCACCGCCCTGGACCGGCTGACCTATGCCGGCAAGGGCTTCCGCAATATTCCCCGCCTACGCGCCCGGTACGGTGCGGACGTGGTGGCCTTGGTCCGTCCCTTCAAACCGCAGAGCCAGGGCGGCAACTGCGGCATCGCCTGGGTCGATGGCGGCGGCGACACCCCGCTGACCGCCGACCAGGCCTTCGCTGTGGTGGGCTATGGCGCGGCGGGCGGTTATTACTGCTCGGACTACGCCCTGGCCCACGAGATCGGCCACGTCATGGGGGCCACCCACGACCGCGCCCATGCCACCACTCCCGGCAAATTCCCCTATTCGTATGGCTATGGCATTCCCGGCCAATTCGGCGACATCATGAGTTATTACGATCCCGAGGTCGGGGTCTACGCCAATCCCGACCTGGCTGTTTGCGCGGGTTCGGCCTGCGGAGTGCCCATCGACCAGCCGGGGGCGGCGAACGTAGCCCTGACCTTCAACCAGACCGCGCCGACCGTGGCGGCTTTCTCGCGGTCGACCTCCCCATAGATGGGGATTTCCATTTCCATCCTCTTCCCACCACCATAACCAAAACGAGGCATCCATGCGTTTCCTGTTCCCGCTCAAATCCTTCGTCCTCGCCTTCGCGGTCCTGGGGCTGGCCGGTTGCGCCGGTTCCAAGATCAAGAACACCACCGAAATCGCCGCTTCCGGCCTGCCCAGGCCGCAGCAGGTCTTGATTTATAACTTCGCCGTCAGCCCCTCCGAGGTCAAGGCCGGTTCCGGGCTACTGTCCAAACTCCAGAACACCGATCCCACCGCCGAGGAAATGCAGATCGGCCGGGAAGTGGCCGACGCCCTGGCGACCGAGCTGACGGTGAAACTCCAGTCCTGGGGTTTGAACGCGATCCGGGCCGACCAGAACATGCCGCTGAATCCGGGGTCGATCCTGATTACCGGGCAATTCGTCAACATCGACGAGGGCAGCCGCCTGAAACGGACGGTCATCGGTTTCGGCGCGGGGCAATCCTCCATCGACGCCAATGTCAGCGTGATGGCCCCGACCAACCAGGGCTATCAGCAATTGATCGGCTTCGACGCCCACGCCGACAGCGGCAAGATGCCCGGCGCGGCGGTCATGGGTCCGGTCGGCGCCGCCGCCGGGGCTGGCACGGCGGCGGTGGTGGCCACCAACGCCACCTTGGGCGCGGTCAAGAACTACAAATCTTCCTCGGCGCAGGAAGCCAAGGGCATGGCCGACGAGGTCGCCAAGGCATTGGGCAAGTATTTCGCGGAGCAGGGCTGGATCGATCCCAGCTTGGTCAAGTAGCGGGCGGGGCGCGGGGTTCCGCGCCAAAGTCCGGGAAACGACAACGGCCCCGCCGGGCGGCGACGCCCGGCGGGGCCGTTCGCGTCGGGGGTCAGAGTTCGATGGACTGCCTGCCGCCGGGGATGCCGTCGCCCGCCAGGAGGCAGCTTTGCGGATACACCCAATCGCCGTCGTCGGGACCGTGGATCAGGATGCCGGTCATGAAGGCGTAGTCGTAGACCTTGGGATCGACCCCGCCCAGCAGGCGTTCGCCGTCCTCGCGGATGATCTGGCAGGCCAGCCGGGTGGCGGCCAGGAGGTCGGGTTGTTCGCCATAGCGGAGGCCGGACAGCAGCTTCTGGCGGACGCAGCATTGTTCGAGGTCGTCGAAATCGGTGCGCGGATCGATGCGGCCCGAGGCCAGTTCCTTGAGTACCGCCGCCAGCGAACCGCAGGCGTGGGAAGCCTCGTGCAAGCCCTCCCGGTAGACCGCCCCGATTTCCCCTTCCCCGGAAATGGCGATATGCGGCAGGGCGAAGAACACGAAGCGCCGCCGCCCGCCCACCAGGGGGGCATGGGACACGCCGGTCAGGATGCCGCTGCGCCCCAGCAGCAGGAAACCGCCCAGGCTGCGGCAGCCGAAGGTCTTGCCCCAGTGGCGGGTGACCCCGGTCACGAAGGCCGAGGCGATTTCGTCCCGGCACACCGCGACCATCCCCAGGGTATTGGCGTCCTCGAAGCCGTGGTCGGCGAGGCGGACGGCACCGCGCTGGAGATAGTCGTCCAGGGGCAGGCTGCCCGGCAGGCGGGTATCCAGGGCTTGCCGGAACAGCGGGAAATCGTTGGATGGCGTGGGCATCGGGGCTCCGTGTCAGGGGTGGAAATAGAAAGCCGTGCCCAATATCCCATAGGTGGTGAGCAGCAGGGAACCTTCCAGCCAATTCGAGCGGCCATCGGCGCTGATGGAATTGGCGATGCCCACCGCGATGACCGCCGCCACCAGTTCGAAGGAATGGAATTCCAGGTTCATGGGCTTGCCCATCAGGAAGCCGACGATGACCAGCACCGGCGCGACGAACATGGCGATTTGCAGGCTCGACCCCACCGCCACGGCGACCGCGAGGTCCATCTTGTTCTTCATGGCGAAATTGGCGACGGTGATGTATTCCACCATGCCGCCGAACAAGGGGATCAGGATCACGCCGATGAACAGCTCGGTCAGGCCCATGCTGGTGATCGCCAGCTTGAGGCTGTCGACCAGCAACTCCGAGACGAACACCAGGAGGCCGCTTCCCGCCAGCAGGATGAGGATGGGTTTCCAGAGGGCGACTTGCTCTTTGGCGGCGTCCTCGTCCGAATGCAGCGAGGCTTCGTCCAATTCGTAGAGCTGGCGGTGGTTCTGCATCGAGAATACCAGGGACAGCATATAGAACATCAGCAGCAAACCGGCGGCGACCAGGGAGAAATGGTCGAGCAGTTTGGGGTCCAGCCCGGAGGAGGTGTAGTGGATCGCGGTCGGGGTCAGCAGCACCACCAGGGCCAGGTTCAGGGAGGAGGCGTTGATGCGGGCGACCCGCGAGGGGAAGCGTTGCTCGCGGTGTTTCAGGCCACCCAGGAGCATCCCGGCCCCCAGCGCCAGCAGCAGGTTGGCCGCGATGGTGCCGGTGATGCTGGCCTTCACCACATCGCCCAAACCTTGGGACAGCGCCACCACCGAGATGATCATCTCGGTGGCGTTGCCGAAGGTGGCGTTGAGCAAGCCGCCCAGGGTGGGGCCGACTTCGCCCGCGATGGTTTCGGTCGATTCGGCGATGAGGGCGGCGATGGGGATGATCGCCAACCCCGAGATCAGGAATACAGCCATCGGATCGAGCGCCAGCCGCTCCGCCAGGAAACTGGCGGGCACCAGGATCAGAATCCACCATACGGTCTTGCTGCCGAGTTCGCGGGGCAGGGTTCCCATTGTTTGCCTTGTGTTTTTACTTCGTCCAGAGGGAGGGTTCGTGGCCGGGATGGCCGATGCGGGGAGTGAGCGCCCGCGCTTATCTTATGGCGGCGGAGGGCCGGACCGGCCCTCCGCCGCGGTGATTCCGCTGATTCGGGTATGCGTCCCGAGTTCCGTAAAACGATTGATGCGGGCGCGCTAAATCGGCGCGATCCAGGCCACTTTGCCCCGCTCGCGCAGCCAGCGCTCCTGGAATACCCGCTTGGCCGCCACCCCGGCTCGGCTGACGAACTGCCGGTTTAAATAGGCGTTGAAGGCAATATTGAAACCGGGGATTAACGCGCCCAGTTCCGCCCCCAGCACCGCCCGTTGCAAGGCCTTGTTGGCCGATTCTTCCATCGCCTGGTTGATGAGCGAGGTTTCGATCTGGCGGCGGTGGCATTCCAGGGCGCGGGCTTTTTGTTCCGGGGTCGCGGCCAAGGATAGCGCCAGGATGCCGATCATGGTGTGCCGGTCGGCTTCGCCATGGGCCGCGTAGCCATAGGCCTGCGAAACCTCGTGGATCACCCTGAGGGCACCGAACAGCAAGGCGGGGATGCCCACCGCCGTCGAGACCGGCCCGCCCGCCCCGGTGGCCGCGCCCATGCCGAGGGCGATGCGGCTGGCGTCGGCGATGATCCGGTCGGCCAGGGCGTCGCAAAATTCCAGCGGCTGGGCGGCGATATCGTCGAGGCTGCGCATATCCGTCAAGCGTAGGCGCTTATCCTTGAAAATGCTGTCGTCGCGGGCGATTTGCCCGGCGGCTTTGTTGAGGGCGTTCATCGCCGCCTGGACCGGGGCGTCGGGGATGAGCTTGCCGCTCAGCTTGCCCAGCGAACCCGCGACTTGGTTGGCCAGGCGCTTGGTCATACCGGGCTTTTCGCCTTTCCAGGCCGCGATGGCGCAGACCTGCCGCAATTCATATTCGTTCAGCACATGCGGGGTGCCGTCAATCGCGGTAAGGCTCTGCGCGGCCATGCTCAGCGCTTGCTCCCGTCGTGTGGATAACGCCGCTCCAGATCGTCCAGGAAACGGTTGATTTGCTTCATGCCGCCCCGGGCGAACTTGGGCGAGTGGCCTTGCCGCCATTTTTCCAGCCGTTTGCGGTTGCCGGGCCAGAGGGCGGCGGCCCCCGCGATCAGGAAGGGCGTGCCGAGGACGCCCGGCACCACGACGCCGATCACCCCGGCCACGATCAGCACCCAGGCCACATCCTTGGCGAGATGCTCGACGCGGTCCACGACATCCGCGTCATTGGCGTCGCCGTCGCCGGTTTCCGGGGCGATTTTGACGAGGCAGGGCAGGGTGGCGGGTGCCGCTTCCGGTGCGGAGTGCGTGTCGTTGGCTTGGGTTGCCGCCGTGACCGGTGCCGCTTCGGGGTTATGTTCGGGGGGCGGTGTGGCTGTGTCGGTGGCCGCGGTGTCGGTGGCCACTTCCAAGGTGGAGCCTGGGGCCGGTGTGTCGTCGTGGGGGCCGGGTGCCGCCGGTTCCGTGGGGGTGGGCGCTAGGGCGATGTCCGCGCCGGGCTGGGCTTTCCGGCGTCTTTTTTTGGGGGAGTTGGTCGTGTTGGCGTTCATACCCTGAATCTCTTTATATGAATTGCGGCGGGCGGGGAGGCGTTCCCCGCCCACTAGGCGCTAGACCGTCAACCGTGCGGGCTGGTTGCGGCTGGCGGCGCTGGCGCGCAACGAAGCCTTGGCGGAACGGTAGACGTTGTATACGGCGATATTGGCCAGGATGCCCGCCGTGATGCCGTTCAAGAGCCCCGCGAACGCCCCGACGATGCAGAGCAGGTTGGGGATCATCGCGGTGCGGCAGGTTTTGACGATACGCTCGCGGTTTTCCGCCGAGAGCGCCGCGATATCCGCCAAGGGTTCCAGCGATTCGCCGAGCAGCACGATATCGACCGCCACATCATCCGCCAAATCGGCCCCACCGGCCAGCGCGACGGTGACGTGGGCGTGTTCGCGCAGGGCCGGGCTGGTGCGGGAGTTTCCTATCCAGACTGGGCGCACGTCCCGGCGGCGCAAGCCTTCCAGGAACAGGGTTTTGCGCTCCACCGACAAATCGCCGCTGTGAAGTTCCACGCCGAGTTGCTGGGCGAGGGCGGCGGTTTCGGCTTCCGGTTGGTCGGAGACCAGGAAGACCTGGAATCCGTGGCGGCGCAGGCGGGTCACCGCTTCGGCGGCTTGCATCCGGGCGGCGCGGCGGAATTCCAATTCGGCCACTGCGGTGCCGTCGATCTCGACTTCCAAATGCGCGGTGGTGTCGCCCACGGGCTTGGCTCCGCGCAGGACGATGCGGTGCTTGCCATCGCGCACGGTCACGGAATCGGCGTCCATGGCCTGCAATTCGGGTTGGCGCACCACGAGGCCGCGTTCCGCGCACGCCCGCGCCAAGGCCGCCGAGCGCTCGTCGCCCAGGTACAGCCCCGCCCCCGCCACGTGCTGCAACAAGGCGTCGGTTTCGGGAATGCGGGAGCGCATGGCGCCGAGGTCCAGGGCGCGTAGACGCAGGGCCGGTTGATCCTCTAGCACCACGAACTTGCTTTCATGGAAGCGTTGCAGGGCGCTGGGGTTGAGGATCAGGGCGCCGCGTCCCGCCGCCAGTTTGATATCGCGGGAAGTTTCCAGGGGCACGGCGAGTTCGGCCCCGCTTAGCCAATCCTGGTGCAGGATCGCGCCGACGGTAAACAAATCGCCGACCACGAGGCCGACGCCCGCCGCTGCCAAGGTCGGGGGTACGGTGCGGTCCACCAGGGCGATGGAACGTTGGTTCAGGGCCGGGTCCCCGGGGATGGCCGCGACGGTGCGGGCCATGGATTGGGCGATCTGGGCGGCGCGGGTTTCCTGGCCGGTGCGTTCCACTTCGATTTGGATGCGGCCCGCGATCACGGTGCTGCCGGCATAGACGGCGTCGCCAGGGATTTTACGCACCGAGGTGGCCGCGCCGGACAAATGGGTTTCGTGGACCAGGGCCGAACCCTCGATCACCCGGCCATCGACCGGGATGAGATCGCCTTCCGCCGCGCCGATGGCGTGGCCGGGCGTGAGTTGCTCTACCGGGGTCATGACCTCGATGCCTTCGGTGGACAGGAAGCGGGCCTGTTCCGGGGCCGGGATGGTTTCCCGCGCCAGGGCTTGGCTGTGGGTGGCGACATCCTTGCGCCAGCGCCGCGACCAGTAGCGGAACGACCAGTCGGTCAGGGCGTAGGCCAGGACCTGGCCGCTGACGATGGAACAGGCCAGAAGGGCGGTGGTCCAGACCGGGGTGCCGAATTTGCCCCGGCGCAATTGCTGGCCGGCTTCGCGCAACATGCCGAAATTGGTGACGACCAATAGCCCGGCGCAGACCGGCGTGGCCAGCGGCAACACCAGCTCGCCCACGGTGGCGAGCCCGACCGAGGCGTTGGCGACGGTCAAATCCACCGGTTTGGCTTGTGGCACCGCCATGGGGGAAGAGCCATGGGCTGCGGGCCGTTCGACGGCGCGGAGGAGGGCGGCGGGTGTGACGATGCGCCCGTCGTAGCTTACCCAGAGCTTGCCGGAGCTGCGGATGGCGCTGGCGTCCTTGACGCCGGGCAGGCCGCGCAGGGCCTGCTCCGCCGCCAGCCCGAAGGCCGGGTCTTGCAGGATGCCGGGATGGCGCAGTTGCAGCTTGCCCCGGCTATCGCCCAGGATTTCCCAGGTCGAGATCAGGTCGCCATGGCGGTGGAAGGTCACGGCCTCGCTCACGCGCCAAGCCGGGAGGGCGCTGTCGGCGATGGCTTGGCCCTGGCCTCCGACGGCGGCGGACAAACGGGCCAGGAAGGCTTTTTTATGGGCCGCGTCCACCTCGAAGCGGATCAGGGCGGCGTCTTCGCCGGGCAGCAAGGCCAGCGAGCGCAGTTCCGCCAAGCCCAGCACCCGGCGGGCGAAGCAGCGGAGCAATTGTGGATCGGTGCCCGCGAAAATCCGGCCATCCTCGATACGGATCGAATCCGCGCCCAGGCTGATTTTGGGTTTTAGGACGCTGCCATTCATGCGAGGCTTCCCCCGGTCCAGGGCTTGAGCTGGCCCATATCGACCAGACGGTCCAGTTCCGCCACGACCTTGGCATCGTCGGCTTCGAGGACGTTGTAGAGTTCGCGCAGCTTCTCGCGCTTCCTATGGATTTCGAACCCGACCGCCGCGATGAGGGCCAGGCCGAGGATCAGGGTGACGGTATTGGATGCTTGCTCCATGGTGTGCTTTCCGGGCGGGTGGTGGAATGTTTTAGTTCGGTTGGATCATGATTTCGGTGCCGGTCCTGATGACCTCGATGGCGCCTTTGATGCCGTCGCGGTGCAGCTTCTCGCGGATATCGACCTCGATGTTCTGGCTGTGCCGGTGGATGGCGAGGAAGGCCAGGAATTCCTGGAGGGCGGCCAGCGCCTTGCTGGGGTGCTTGATGACGCCGAGGTTCAGGTGGAAGCCGTGGTATTCGGGACGGCCCGCGTGGTTCACCGCGTTGAGGTCGCGGGCCAGCAGGATCGGGTCCTTGCCGATGAAGTGCGGGTTGCGGCGGATCAGGTCGGTGGATTGCTCCCGTGTCAGCACGAACAAGGGATCGTGGTTCTGGAATTGCAGGATCATGTCCAGGTTGTCGCGGATCACCTTGGCGGCGGCGCAATCCCAGCCGGAATCGATCAGGAAGAAATGGAACCGGGCCTTGGGCGGATGGTCGGCCTGGAAGGGCGCGGGTTCCTGGGATTCCGCCATGGCCGGGCGGTGGCCTGCGTGTTCGGGGCTGGGGGCGGTATCGGACATGGCTACACCTCGTTGGCGATGGGCTGGGATCGGAGGGAGTGCGGCCCGGCGGTCCGGGCCTTCGGCTCAGGGCAGGCTGGAACCCGGCGTCCAAGGCTTGAGTTTGCCGTCCTCGACCATTTGCTCCAGGGCGATGCAGATATGGCGGTCGTCCTTGTCCAGCACGTCGTAGGTTTCCCGGAGGCGCTTGCGTTTGCGCGAAATCTCGAAGCTGAACCAAGCCACCGCCAGGGTGGCAGTGAGTCCCGCGATGATATTACTGAATTGTTCGTTCATCTTGTTCTCCCCGGTGTGGGTGGAAGGATGGAGGTACCCGTCAAATCGAATGGCGCAGCAATTCGATGGTTTGGGCCAGACCTTCGCGGTGCAGTTTCTTGCTCAGGTCCTTCTGGATATCGGGGCTACCCGCGTGTTCGGCCACGAAGCGCAGGAAGTCCTGGAACAGTTGCAGCGCTTCCTGGCCGTCCTTGGCCCGGCCCAGGCTGAGCCGGAAGCCGTGGTAGCCGTCGCCGCCGTTGTGGCCCAGCACATGGGTGTCGTGGACGATCAGGCAGGGGTCGGAGCCGATCAAATGCGGGTCGCGCTGCAAAACCGCCAGCGATTGCTCGCGGTTCAGGACGAACAAGGGACAGCCGCCCAAACAGGCGTTGATGACCCCCAGGTTCTCATGGATCACCCTGGCGTTCTCGGTCTGCCAGCCCAGGTCGAGCAGGAAGACATGGTAGCGGGGGGTATGTGGGCGTTGGGTTTGCATGGCGGTTTCTCTCTAGGCGGTGTTGTGGGGAATCGGGCCGGACCCGGCCACCGGGACTTGTTTACTGTCCCGGTGGCCGCTGGGCTAGGGATCAGGCTTCTGCCACGACTTCCACTGCTGGCTTGGCTTCGGGATCGTAGCCGGCCCGTTTGAGTTCCAGTTCCAACTGGTGCCGCCGTTCGGCCTCCAGATGGGCGACCTTGCGCATGGGCCAGACGCCGTTGGCCAGCGCTCCGAGCGCCGCGACGTTGTTGGTCAGCACCGAAGCGCCGATGCCGAAGCCCATCGTGAACACGCCGAGTATGCAGGCGACGTTGGGAGCGACGATCATGCCCCAGCTGCGGGCGATGTTCTTGTCCAGTTCGCGGGCGATGTCGCGGAGTTCGCAGAGCTTGCCGAGCCCTTGCTCCATGAACACGATGTGGGCGGTGTCGGTGGCGATGGAGGTCGCGCCGCGCAGCGAGATGGAAACGTTAGCCTTTTTGAGGGCGATGGAATCGTTGATGCCGTCGCCGACGAAGCAGACCTTCTTGCCTTCCTGTTGCAGCTTTTCCACGTAATCGGCCTTGTCCGCCGGCAGGACTTGGGCGAAGTAGCGGTCCATGCCCAGTTCCTCGGCCAGTTTTTTGGTGGGGGCTTCGTGGTCGCCGGAGATGATGGCGAGATGTTTGACGCCGCGTTCCCGCAGCCCTTTCACGATGTCGCGCACTTCGGGGCGGATCGCCGCTTGCAATTCCAACGCGCCGCCGAGTTGGTCGTCCACGCCGACCATCACCATGGTGTCGCCGTTGCGGTGGACTTCGTCGAGGACCGCTTCGACTTCGGGGGGGATGGCGAGTCCTTCCATTTCCATGTAGCGGCGGCTGCCGACGCGGATGGTGTGGCCTTCGATGCCGACGCTGATGCCATAGCCGACCTTGTATTGGGTCTCGTCGGTGGGCGGCAGGTCGATGCTTTCCTCCTCGGCCTTGTGCAGGATGGCGAGGGCGATGGGGTGGTGGAATTTGCGTTCCGCCGCCGCCGCGTAACGCAGAATATCCTTGGCGGTGTGGCCGTTGGCGGTGGTGATGCGGCCCACTTCCGGGCGCTCGCGGGTCAGGGTGCCGGTCTTGTCGAACAGCACGGTGTCCACTTCGTTCATCAGTTCCAGGGCGCGGCCATCCTTGACCAGGATGCCCTTTTGGGCACATAGGGCCAGGGTGGAGAGCATCGCCAAGGGCGCGGCCATGCGGATGCCGGTGCCGAGGTCGCTATTGAGTACCGCCACCGCGCCGAACGGTCCCATGACGGCATAGGCCAAGGAACCCAGTGCCAAGGTCGGTACCACGGCGGTATCGGCGAGGCGTTCGCCCTTGTTTTGGGAGGTGAGCTTGTAGCCCGCCGTGTCGTTGAGGATTTGGCTGATCTTGGCGGAGGCGGTTTCGCTGCCGGCCTTTTCCACCGAGACGAAAATCTTGCCCGCCACTAGGATGGTGGAGGCGAACACGCGGTCGCCCACGCCTTTTTCCGCCGGGGTGGATTCGCCGGTCAGGGCGTGCTGGTCGATCATCGCCATGCCTTCGACGATATGGCCGTCCACCGGCACGGCGTCGCCGGTATGCACGACCACCAGGTCGCCCTGCTGGATCTTGTCGAGGGAGACTTCGATCTCGACGCCATCCTTGTACAGCCAGACGAAGCGCGGCTGTTTGCCGAAGGCGCTCAGCAGCATCTTCTTGGAATTGTCCTCGGTCTTCTTGACCAGCATGCGCCCGAACGACAGGCACCACGCCAGCACCGCGCCGGGGAGGATTTGCAGCGTGCCCAGGCAGCCCAGCACCACGATAGCGTCCAGCACGTCCACGCCCAGCCGTTTTTCCTTGAACAGGACTTCGTAGGCGCCCTGGAAGCTGGGGATGGTGGTGTAGGCGAACAGCGCGGCGGCGGCGGGCAACAAGGCCGGTGCCGCCAGGGTGGTCGCCCCCGCCAGGACCAGGGAGCCGGTGCAGATGGTGAGGTCGAGGTCGAGCTTGTCCAGTTCTTCCTGGCGCTCGGCATTGGCGAGGGCTTCGTCGAGGATTTCGATGAGTTGGTTGCGGGTCAGGCGGCGCGGGTCGTATTCGATCTGCACGCTGCATTTGAGGGCGTGGGTTTTATAGCGGTCCACGCCCAGAATGCTCATCAGCTCGCGCTCGATGGCCTGGCAGTACACGTTCTTGCGGTACAGCACCGGATTCTTGAGCTTGAGCGAGCCGACCTTGTCGTGGGTGATCTGCCAACCGGTGACGTGGTTGCCATAGCGGTGGTAATGCACCACGCCATGGCGGTCGCGGGCGGTCATCGCCGGGGCGACCGCGGCCAGTTCGGTGCCGGGGCGGCCATCGCCCTGGAATTTATAATCGGCGGGCACCGGCTCCTGGGTGGTCAGGGATGCGGCGACCAGGGCCAGCACTTCGCGGGCGCTGTGGTGGCGCGGGTCGAAATACAGGTCCGCCGCCGGATGCTCGGCGCCATTGAGCTTGGCGCCGGTGAGTTCCGTGGCGCGGAAGACGCGGCCCAGGAAACGGCGGCAATCGGGGGTTTCTGGATCGGCGAACAGCGCGGTGCTGTGGATGCGGATCGCGCCGGGGGTAGGTAGTGAAATTTTGATATCCAGGGGCGCGGGGGAAATGGAACGCTCGGTCATGAGTGGAGTGCCGTTCGATGGTTAGGGAAAACGGGGATGGCGGACCGGGGGGTTCGCCGTGGCCGGTGGCACGGCGAAGCGACGGGCAAGTACTTTAGGCCGAAAGGGTGCTGTCGCCGGTCTTGATGCCTTTGGCTTCGTTGACCGCGTCGATGGCGGCGCGGCCACCGTCGGCGAAGCCTTCCATGACCGGATTGTCCTGCGGCAGCGATTTGGCCAGGAACACGGTGGCATAGACCACGCCGTAGGAAACCATGTAAGCGCTGGTGTAGGCGAAGCGCGAGGCGGAGCGCATCACGTCCGGTCCCGCGTTCTTGAGTTTCTCCTTGGCCTTGGTGGCGTCCTCGCTGGCCGAATGGATGGCGTCGCGCATGGCGTCGGCCACCGACTCGAAGGGATCGGGATGGGCGGCGGTTTGTTCGTCGATGGTGGAGTTGGCTGACATGGTTTTAGTCCTCGATTGGGCTTTGGATTGCAAGGGGCTGGATGGATTGTGATGTCTCTGCGGGCAAGATGCTAAAAGCCTCGTCCGATTTCGGCAAGAATATCCCTTGGGAAGTTGTCTTTAGCCCCGAATATCCCTGTCGGGCACATTGCGATCCATCGTAGCAAATTCTCTGGCTTGGAATCCCCACGGTTTCTTGAAAATCCCGCCCTGGGTCGCGGGGGCTTTTGAAAACGATAAAAGCTTTGAGGGTGAAAAACAAGTCATGTGCTATGTAAACATGACAGAATGGCTGTGAGGAAGCGGGTGCGAGAGGGTATGGGATGGCTTTTTTGCGGGGGTTTCCGGTTTTTCGGTGGGGGATTGCGCTATATGTGTGCGATAAAGTGCTTAAGCTGTCTATTAAATAGCTAATCCAGAGGAAGGTCGCTTCTTATTTTAAAGACGGGCAGTGTTATCTATATTTGACTATGTTACATAACCCGCTACGCTCCCTGGGCAAGCGGTCTTATGGTTCACGAGACGATATGGCGGCTATGGTTCGGAAACCCAGCTTTGTATCCAACCTTGGGAGGATAGCGGGTTCTGGGTTCTAAGGTGGCGTCCGCGATGGGCTAAAAACGGAACAACCTGTTTTTCCAGAGTAAACCATGCCGTGTCGTTTTTGCCGGTTATACTCGGGAAACCAGCCTGGAATTCCCTTTTCCTCAGCCACATCCATGCCTAGAATCACGCCTCGCTTCCTCATCCGCGCCGCCCGCCCATTATTGCTGGCTGCGGTCCTGCCTGTGAGCGCCGCCGGGGTGGCCGATACGGCTTGCCCGGAAAATCCGGCGGCACTGCTGTGGACTTCGCCCGCCCACCCCGTGCCCGGCGAGCCGGTCAAGCTCATGGCGGTATTGACCGACGGCCCGGCGGAAGCCCTGTCCGCCACCGGGCCGGACGGCGAATCCATCGCCCTGGACAGCGCGGCGCGGGGTGGCCCGCCCTGGAGCCTGGAGGCCGAATTCGATCCCCCACGGGGTGGAACCTACCGGGTGGATATCCAGCGCGGCGGCGAGTCCATCGCCTGCCGGACCGTGGCGGTGGGTTCCGCCGCAGAAGGCTCCGGCAATCCCCGGCCCGGCGAATGGAACACCGCCGCCGAAGCCTTTTATGCCGCCTGGATCGAAAAGCTGTTCGACGCCCCGCCCGATGAAAACCTGAGCTTTCCTTCCCTTGAACCCGTGATCCGCGATCCGGGACGCAATTTCCTTTATGACCATTTCGGCAGGAACGAGGATGCCCGCCTGCCCGCCACGCCCGATTGCGCCGACCTGCCTTATTTCCTGCGGGCCTATTTCGCTTGGAAGGTGGGTTTGCCGGTGGCGTTCCGCGCCTGCGACCGGGGTGGGGCCGGGCGTCCGCCGCATTGCGGCGCACCCAATCTCAGTGCGGCTTTCACCCAGGGTCCGGTGCCCACGGCCAGTTTCAACGGCCTGATGCGCAAAATTGCCGACACCGTGCATTCCGGCAGCGCCCGCACCGCGCTGTCCGCCGAGGCCACCGATTTCTACCCCTTGCCCTTGGAACGGGAAGCGCTGTGGCCCGGCACCGTGTACGCCGATCCTTATGGGCATACCCTCATGTTGGTGCGTTGGATGCCGCAGACGGCGGGTCGGAGCGGCCTGCTGTTGGCGGTCGATGCCCAACCGGATAATTCGGTCAGCCGCAAGCGGTTTTGGGAGGGGACGTTCCTGTTCGCCGACACGGGGGCCGCCGGGCCGGGATTCAAGGCGTTCCGGCCCGTGCTGCGCGGTGGGGCGGGGCGCTGGGAACTGCCGTCCAACGCCGATTTGGCGGCGGGCGGCCCGGTGGCCCCCTATTCCACCGCCCAGGGCGAACTCGCGCCGGAGGATTTCTATGCCCGTATGGGGCAACTCATCAATCCCAGGGGCTTGGCCCCGCGCCAGGCGTATGAGGCCATGCTGGACGCCTTGGCCGAGCAATTGCAAACCCGCGCCGAATCGGTCGAGAACGGCGAGGGTTACATGCGTAAGCATCGCGGCGCGATGGTGCCGATGCCGTCGGGCGCGGCCATCTTCGAGACCCAGGGCTTGTGGGAGGATTATTCGACGCCGTCGCGGGATATGCGCTTGTTGATCGCCATGAAGGTGCTGGATAGCCTGCCCGAACATATCGTCCGTTATCCCGATTTGTTCGCGCTGGGCGGGCAATCCCCGGAAGCGGCCCGCGCCGCCATCGAGGCTTTGCACCGGCGGCTGGTCCAGGAACGGCGGTTCAGCTATATCCGCAGCGATGGCAGCGCTTGGGAACTGACCGTGGCCGAGGCCATGGCCCGCCGCGCCGCCTTCGAGACCGGCTACAACCCCAACGATTGCGCCGAAGCCCGTTGGGGTGCCCGGCCCGGTACCCCGGAATACGCCACTTGCAGCCGCCACGCGCCCGCCGAGCAACGGGCCAAGATGGAGCAATACCGCGCCTGGTTCCACGAGACCCGCAGGCCCACCCGCTGATCCGGCCCGCCCGCCGGCCCCGGCCTGGGGCCGGCCCTGTTTTTTCTCCTTTCCGATCCATCCCGGACCCATGATGAATTCCAAAGCGCTGGTTTTATCGCTCTGCGTGGCCCTGGCGGGCTGCGCCGGCCACAAGAAAAAGCCCGAGCCCGCCCCGGTTCCCGCCCAGCCTTCCCGCACCGCCACCCACAAGCCCGCCGAGGCGGAAATGTCGCCGGTCAAGCGGGACATCATCGAACTGGCCCGGCGGGAATGGGAATTTTTCGGGCGGCAGACGGTGGTGTTGGATGGGGAAGAGGAGAGCATTCCCCATGTGGGCAAATGGGAGGACGACGCCGACGCCTATATCTACCGGGTGAATTGGTATTGGCGGGCGGTGGACAAGCCCCACCTGGACGGTAGGGATTGCCGCCAGCCCTGGTCCGCCGCCTTCGTCAGTTGGATCATGCGGGAGGCGGGGGTGTCGTCGTACCAGTTCGAGCCGTCCGAGGCGCATTGGGGCTATCTGAGCCGGATCGTGGCCGAGGCGGGCGATCCCTACGCCGCCTTCGCGCCCAGGGAAATCGGTGAATATTCGCCCCGGCCTGGGGATTTGATCTGCGCGACGCGGGGCGGTCCCGACGAGATGCCGGTGCCGGGGCAGGGATTCCGCTCGGTGTTATTGGAACACACCAAACTGCATTGCGATATCGTGGTGGAGCGCGGCGGCGATACCCTGGCCGCCATCGGCGGGAATGTCCGCAATTCGGTGTCGAAAACCCTGCTCAAGCTGGACCCGGAGGGCTTGGTGCGGCCCTCGCAGCGGCGGCCTTGGTTTATGGTGTTGGAGAATCGGTTGTAGGGAGGCGTAGTGTGGTATATGACAGGCTGAAACCTGGGTGGCTGGGTAGAGGCGAGGTGCGGCGATGCTTTGCCTCAAGCTTCAAAGCCTGGGTTTCAGCCCGCATGTCTCCGATTGGCGCAGCGTAATCGGAGACATGCAATCCGTGCGATTACGCCGCGCTAATTCCATCTACGGCGCTCACAGGCCGGGCCAACCCAAACCCGGCAAACTGGCCGCGAGCCGCTGGAAAAACCAAAATGCCGCCACCGTGCCCAGGGCGTAGCCCGGCACATGGGCCACCAATCCCGGCCAGCGGACCGGCAAGGCCCGTACTCCCGCCAGCACCAGCAACACCACGCCGACGAAGACCAGTTGGCCCGCTTCGATGCCGATATTGAAGGCGAACAAGGCCAGCGGAATCTCGCCTTCCGGCAAGCCCACCTCGGCCAAGGCACCGGCGAAGCCCAGCCCATGCAGCAGCCCGAACAGCCCGGCGATCAACCAGGGACAACGGTCCATCAGGTTGGGTTTGCGCTCGGGACGCGGGGCCAATTCCACCGCCAGCATATAGATGCTGAAGGCGATCCCGGCCTCGATGGGCTGTTGCGGCACATGCACGAAACCCAACACCGCCAGGGCCAGGGTCAGGCTATGGCCCACGGTGAATGCGGTCACGGTCCACAGCAGCCGTTTCCCGCCCCGCACCAGCAAGACCAGCCCCAGCACGAACAACAGATGATCGACGCCGCCCAGGATATGCTCGAATCCGATGCGGCCATAGCCCGCCATCACATCCAGCGCCCCCTCGCGTTCGGGCACCTGGAATTCGGGATGGTCCGCCGTCAGCACATGGCGCACCGAACGGCCATCGGCCAGGGCCAGCCGCAACAGGGCGTCGGCTTAGCTATCGGCCAGCCCTTCCAAGCGCAGGCGATGGCCGGTCAGTCCGCCCGCGCATTCCAACTCCCAGCTTTCCACCACGCCCGTGCCTTCGCTGTCGGTGTAATGTTCGCCGCGTTCGTGGCAATTGTCGGGCATGATGGGGAACAAGCCGCTGCCCAGCGCCCGGATGGCCGGTTGTTTCCAGCGTACCAGGGCGTGGCCGGGGCCGGTTTCGCGGATTTCGAGCAGGGCGGGGGCGAAGGTATGGCTCCAGGCCGCGCTCCAGGCCAGCAGCGCCCACAGGGCGAACAGCCAGCGGGCCGGGTGGGCGGCGTGAATTCCGGGCTGGGTCATAGCTTGGATTCCTCCGTCTTGTCGCCATCGGCGATCTGGATCGAAAACTCGCCCTTGAGTTGTTCCAGCCGCACGGCCAGCCATTCATCCGCCAGTTTGGCGCGGACCTCGGTGCGGACCTCCTTGCGGACTTCGGCCAGCGGGGGCGTGTGTTCCATCACCCGTTCCCGCACGAACACCAGGTGCATCCCGTAGCGCGAAGCCACCGGCCCGCTCCATTCGCCCACCGGCAGTTGCGCCAGTTCGGTGGCGAACCGATGCCCGAATAAGCGCTCCAATTCCCGCTCCGGCAGGTCGGGCAGTTCGGGTTTCACCAGCCCGGCATCGCCGTAATTGCTGGCCGGCACCGCGTCCCGGCGCAGCCGTTGCAACAGGTCGCGGGCGTCTTGTTCCGCCCGTGGCTTGTGGGCGTCGATCAAGACTTGGCTGATACGGGTCCGCGCCGGGCGTTGGAATTGCTCGGGATGGTCGCGCAGGTATTGTTCCAGCAGCGGGTCCGGCGGTTCGCGGACCAGGATGCCGGCCCGGATCAAGCGCCGCGCCCCGTCGATCATGATCCGCCGCACCACCAGATCGCCCTCGCCGATGCCCAGCGACACCGCCTCGTCGGCGCGTTCTTCCACCGATTTGGCCTCGTGCGGGTTTTCCGCGACGAAGGTGGCGATCTGCGCCAGCCGTTGTTCCACCACCGGGTCTTTATCCAGGCCCAGCCGCTTGGCGTAGGCGTACAACACTTCCTGGTCCACCACAGCCTTGGTGACGATCCGGCTTTCCTCGGGCGAGAGCGGGCGGCCACTGAGCCGCTCGTATTCTTGCAAGGCCGATTCCACGCGGGAGGTGGGGATGAGCAAGGGCGGGGCCGCGGGCGGCGTCCCCCGGACACCGCCGTATACCACAGTCCGCCCAGCGCCGCGTAATGCAGCGCCGGGGATTTGAGCAGCTTCAAAGCCGGGAGGGGGAATACCAGATGGGGGAAGTCCATGCCCGTTCCTGTGTGACCGGTTGCACGTAGGGGGTCGTGGTTTCATTGCTACAGCATTTCGCCGCTTCGGCCTGCTGCTGGGCGGGCAGGGTGGCGAGGTTGGAGGAGCAATGGTCCGGGTCCAGCGGGTTGAGATCGTAGGTCTTCTGGCAGATCAAGGTGCTGTAACGGCAGACCGGGTTTTCCAACACCCTGACATAATAGAAGGCCCGTTGCTTGGCGTCGAAATCCGGGTCTTTCCAGACCGCGCACAGCGAGGGGTAGCCCTCGCCCACCCGGTTGCATTGCTTGTCCACCGAGGCAGCCCTTTCAAAGTGGTTTACCCGGTTGGCGAAATCGGGTTATGTAAGTCCCTGATTTTGCTGTGGCCCATGTCGCCGTTGGTGGCGTCCTACGCTTCGACACAGAAAAACGGCCTTTTCAACCCATTGATTTAGAAGGGCTATTTTTACACTTTGAAAGGGCTGGTCCACCGAGGCTCCGTTGTCGGCGTTGCCGGCCACGGTGTAGACCTTTTCCAAGGTTTGGCCGTTTTCGACCCAGCCCTTGATGATCTGCACCTGTTGCAGGGGCGTGCCGATATAGTCGTCCATCCAGGCCGCCGCGATGAAGCTGGGCGCTTGGCCGGGTGCGAGCTTGCGCTGCTTGGGCAGGTCGCCGCCCATGGGCACGCCCTGGTCGTAGTTGTGCGGGATGGTGATGACATCGCAGCCGGTGCCCGCCTTCAGGCATTGGTCGCGCAGTCCGTCCCACAGCTTCTCGATATCCGGTCCGCCCTTGACGATTTGCCGGGGCGCGGTGGTGTTGGGGTCGGGGTTGGGCTTGCGGGCCAGGTCGATGGCGGTGATGGGGCGGGAGACCACCTTGTCGTTACGGAAGATCACATTGCGGTGCCAGTTCTCGCCCAGGGGGGTCGAGGTCATCTCGTAGGCGATGAAGGTGGTGAAGCTGCATTCCGAGCTGCGGTCGTAATAGGCTTCGGCGGCGGCCTGGATTTCGTCCCACACCCGGCGCTCGCCCTCGAAGCAATTGGCCTCGCCATCCACGCACATCGGCAAATGGGTGTTGAAGGTGCTGGGGCCGTCGTTGGGCAGGGTCAGCAGGTTGAAGGCGCTGGTCGCCATGGAACGTTGGGCGGAACCGGGGAACAGGCCCGGCTGCCACCAGAAACCGCGCAGCAATTGGCATTCGAAGGAATAGCGGCCATTCATGTCGGCGCTGTTGCACACGCCCATCTCGCCGAAGTGTTCGGAATGGTCGGTGACGGCGGCGAAGTCCAAGGGCCGGTCTTAGTGATAGGTGCGGGTCTTGAAGCCATTAGGACCGCCCCCCCTGACGCTGCCGCCCTTGGCGAATTTATAGGCGTCGTGGGGCATGGGCGGGACGAAGCGGATGCTGGCGTCGAAGGACAGCGCCGTATGGAGATGGGTTTCGCCGAAGAACGGCTGGCGCAGGGCATCGTAGTTCTTGCAGGGTTCGCGCTGTTCGGTCCGCTCGAAGGCGGAGGCGTCGGCCAGGCCGAACAATAAGCTGGCTGCCAGCGCGGCAGACCAGGCCGGAGGGGCGGTTCGCGCCGCCCATTGCAATCGGTAACGCACGGACATTGGGATATCCTAGGTAAAGTTATCGTTGTATGGAACGGCGGTAGTGGAAGCTGCGGCGTTCGGCGTTAACGTCCATATTTCGATACAGATGTCATTCTGTAAGAACACATTGTGGGGGAGGTGAGCTATTCCAGGAGGGAAAATTAAAGTATATGGTGACAAAAACAATGGTACCCGGACCGGGCGGTTGTTTTGCCACGCCGTGGGGCGGGCCGTCGATGCCAGTTCACACCTCGACCACGCGGGCGGGATCGAATTCGGGCACCCGCCGGTCCGGCGCATAACCCCGCGCATTGCATAGGATGCGGGCGCCCGCGCACAGGTAATCCGATACCGCGTGGGTATGGCCGTGGAACCACGCGGCGATTTCATAGCTGTGCAGCACCTCCTTGAGGTCGCTGTAATAAGCGTGGCGTTTGACATCACCGGGGTTGTCGCGCCAACTCCAGGGGCTGGGCGCGTGGTGGGTGACGATCACCGTCTTGCCGGGGAAGGGCAGGGCCAGTTGTTCCAGCAGCCAGCGGCGGGAGGCGGCATAGAGCTTTTTGTAGGCGTCCGGGTCCAGCCGGTCCGGGCCGCGGCGGATTTTGCGGAAATCGTTGACCCGCCGCACCAGTTCCGCCAGGTCGTCGCGCTCCTGCCCGCCCAGGTCGCTCCACAGGGTGCAGCCCAGGAAACGGATATCCCCGCACAGCCAGGATTCCCGCTCCAAGAACCGCACGTTGCTGCCCGTCGCGGCCAGGCGCAGGGCCGTCACCGTCGCGGCGTGTTCGTGGGTGTAGAACTCGTGGTTGCCCGCCACATAGACCACCGGCTTGGACAGGGTCTTGAGCCAGTCCAAGCCTTGCAGCCCCAGCCCGATATCCCCCGCCGCGACGATCACATCCGCTGCGCTGTCGGACAGGTCGAGCGGGCCGAATTCCAGGTGGATATCGGAAAAATACTGGATAAGCATGGCTTTACACCCGGATTGCCCGGCGCGGGCCGGGGTGGAGGCTTGACACCCGAGTGAGGAACTCGGAAATTACCGGCGGCAATCGGACCAAACCCTTCCCATCCGCCGTTGGCGTTAAAATGGCGGCTTCCCGCATTCCCCTAGCTAGGTTTCTCAGCATGATCGTTCGTAAAAACACCGTTGGCGTAAGAATAGGCGATGTCCAAATCGGCGGCGGCGCGCCCATTGTCGTGCAATCGATGACCAATACCGACACCGCCGATATCGACGGCACCGTCGCCCAGGTCGTGGACCTCGCCCGCACCGGCTCGGAACTGGTCCGCGTCACCGTCAACAACGAGGAAGCCGCCGCCGCCGTGCCGCATATCCGCGAGCGGCTGGACCGGCAGGGGTGCAAGGTGCCCTTGATCGGCGATTTCCATTTCAACGGCCACAAACTACTGGAGAAATACCCCGCCTGCGCCGAGGCGCTGGCCAAATACCGTATCAATCCCGGCAATGTCGGGCGCGGTGCCAAGCGCGATCCGCAATTCGCCCAGATGATCGAATTCGCCTGCCGCTACGACAAGCCGGTGCGGATCGGGGTGAACTGGGGCAGCCTGGATCAATCGGTCTTGGCGCGGCTGTTGGACAAGAATGCCCAACGCGCCGACCCGGAACCCTTGGAAGCCGTGATGAAGGAGGCGGTGATCGCCTCCGCGTTGGAGAGCGCCGCCAAGGCCGAAGAACAGGGTTTGCCGCGCAGCCGCATCGTGGTGTCCTGCAAGCTGAGTCGGGTGCAGGATTTGATCGCGGTCTACCAGAGCCTTTCCGCCCGTTGCGACTATGCCCTGCATCTGGGCTTGACCGAGGCCGGCATGGGCACCAAGGGCATCGTGGCCTCGACCGCCGCGCTGGGCGTGCTGCTACAACAAGGCATCGGCGACACCATCCGCGTCTCGCTCACCCCGGAACCCCAAGACAACGACCGCACCCGCGAAGTCATCGTGGCCCAGGAAATCCTGCAAACCATGGGGCTGCGCTCGTTCACGCCGATGGTCACGGCCTGCCCCGGTTGCGGGCGCACCACCAGCACTTATTTCCAGCAATTGGCCCAGGACATCCAGAGCTATCTGCGCCACCAGATGCCGGTGTGGAAGAAGCAATATCCCGGCGTCGCCGAGATGCAGGTGGCGGTGATGGGCTGCGTGGTGAACGGCCCTGGGGAGAGCAAGCATTCCCATATCGGCATCAGTCTGCCCGGCACCGGCGAAGACCCGGTGGCTCCGGTGTACGAGGATGGCGTCAAGACCGTGACCTTGAAGGGCGAGCGTATCGCGGAGGAATTCCAGGCGCTGGTTGAAAGGTATGTCGAGAGCCATTACGGCTCCGGGGCGCAGGCCCAGTAAATAAAAATCTGATCGGCCCGGCGGCGCTATGCCGTGCGGGCCGATGATCCCGCTTCCAGCGTCTCCAACCGCGCCAACTCCCCCTCCCCGAACCCCGCCGCGAGCCGTGCTTCCCGGTTGAACGGCCCCCGCACCCCGCCCTTGATGTGGGTCCGCACCAAGTCGAAATAAGCCGCCTCCGGCTCCAAACCCCGCGCCGCGCAGACTTCCCGGAACCAGCGGGTGCCGCAAGCCACATGGCCGATTTCCTCGCGCAGGATCATGTCGAGGATGACGACGCTTTGCGTGTCGCCGAGTTGCTGCAATTTCACGATCATGCCGGGCGAGACATCCAAGCCCCGCGCTTCCATGAAACGCGGCACCAGGGCTAGCCGCGCCAGCACATCGTCGGCGGTGGTTTCCGCCAAATCCCACAAACCCCGGTGCGCCGGGCAATCGCCATAAGTCCCGCCGAAATCCCCGAGCCGCTGGTCCAGGGCGCGGAAATGCTTGGCTTCCTCGATGGCGACCCGCAGCCAATCCAGGCGGAATGCGTCGGGCATGTCGCGGAAGCGGTAGCCGATATCGAAGGCCAGATGGATGGCGGTGAATTCGATATGGGCCAGGGCATGCAGGAAGGCGATGCGCCCGGCGGCGGTATGCAAACCCCGCCGCGGCAAATCGCGGGGATCGACCAGACGGGGCCGCTCGGGAAACCGGACCGCGGTGGCCGGGCGGGGTGGTTCCGGTGCGGCGAAGTCCAGATGGCCGGATGCGAGCGCCGCCGCCGCCCGGTCGGTGGCGGCGAGCTTGGCGGCGATGGATGGGGAATACAGGCAGGCTTCCGCCAGGGCGTGGAAGGATTCAGTCGGCATAATGGGCGCTGGCCTGGATGACTTTCAGGTCCGGGCCGAAGCGCAGCACTTCGATCACCAGACGCCCGCCCGCCCCGCGATAATGCAGGGCGAGGCTGTCCACGCCGACCAAGGTGGCGATAGGCTCGAAATGCAGGTCGGGAATCAGCGCCAGCGCCTTGGCCCAGTACGCGCCCACCGCCGCCTGGCCGCGCAGCATGCCGGAAGCTTCGCCGGCCAGCTTTTGAATCATGGGCGAAGTCATCTCGAAGTCGTCGGCGTAGTGCGCCAGGATGCGCGGCAGGTCGTGGCTGTTCCAGGCCGCCAGCCATTCGGCGGCGAAGTCTCGGGCGAAATCGGGGTCCATGGTTGGGGTCTCGGGAGGGGAAAAGAGGCATTCAGCCGGAAAACGGCCCGACATTCAAGACGCGGCGGATTTCGTCGGTCTTGAAGCCCAAGGCCATGGGACGCCGCGCGCCGGGCAGCGCCACCACGTCGTACAACTCCTCGACCAGGCCATCCAGTCGTAACCAATGCACCAGATCGCCACTCCTGAGGTCGATCACCTGCACTCCGCAGCGTGGTTCCACATCGCGCCCCTGCAAGCGTCCGTCCAATGCCAACCCGGCGAAGGTTTTGTTATGGCGCGGCTTGGACAGGCCGACCAAGGCGTAAGCCCCATGGAAACTCAAGCCGCGCAGATAGCCGGGACAGAAACACACCGGTTCGAACCGCCCGGCGGCGGCATCGACATAGCCGAATTCGCCGGTCCCGGAATTCAGCAGCCACAGCCTGCCGTCATGCCAGCGCGGCGAATGCGGCATGGACAGCCCGGACAGCACGGTTTCGCCGCTGCCGACCTCGACCACCACCCCGCCATCGCGGCGGCGGTCGCGCCAACCGTCGGCGGCATCGCTGCGGCTGATGGCGGTGACGAAGGCGGGGAGCCCGTCGCGCATCGCTAAGCCGTTGAGATGACAGCGGTCCTCGGCGGCGAGTTTGCTGATGAAGGGCGGCTTCCAGACCGGCACGAAGCTATGGCTTTCGCTCAGGGTCGCGAGGCAACTGAACAAGGTGTTGACGAAGATCAAGCGCCCGTCGCGGTCCACCCCGAGGTCGTGGGCATCGACATCGCCCGTGGTATAGCCGACCTGGGGCAGATAAAGCCGGTCGTAGCCGTCCTGGGTCTGGCCGGGTTCCAGCAGGTTCTCGAAGCGCCAGATTTGATAGAGGCTGCCGAGGTAGAGGCTATCGCCCTGGGCGCACAGGCCCATGCTGCGGTTGAAGCTGCGCTCGAACAGGGACAGGCCGCCATCGGGTTTCAGCCCTACGAAGAACAGCTTGCCGATTTGGTAGGTGGTGAAGGCGAAGCTGATCCCGGTTTCCGCCATCCAGGCGGTGAGTTGGCGGGAAGCGCTGATTTCCAGGGTGGGGGCGGGTTGTTGGGATTCCATGCGTCGGGTCCGGTGGGGATGGCTAGAGTAAATCGGCGTTGACCCACACCTGGGCCGGGCCGTTCGCGAAGCTGTGGTAGGCGGTGCCGAGCAGGGTCACGCTGCCGCCCTCGACCCAGCCGCCGTCGCTGAAATGGAGGGTGTCGCCCGCCGCGCCGTCGATGCGGAGGATGCCGCTTGCGGGGGCGAGGTCCAGCACGGCCTGCCGGTCCAGGTTCAAGCGATTGTCCGCCGCGTCGCCGAGGTCGATGGCGTCGAGCCGGACCAAGCCGTATTCGGCGATGGCCGCGCCCAGGTCCAGGTTCAGGCCGTGGCCGTTGAAGATCAAGGTATCCGAACCCGCCGCCTCGGCTTGCAGCGGGACGGTGCCGGGGCGGTCGCCCCCCGGCAGCAATAGATATTCGACATTGGGCGGCAGGGTATAGGGCACGGTGCTGACCGCCATATCGTCGCCACCGCCGGGCGCTTCGTCGATTTGGTCGCGGGGATTGTCCACCTTGTAGAGATCGTTGCCGTCGCCGCCCGCCATGGTGTCGATGCCCGCGCCGCCGTCCATCAGGTCGCTATCGGCCCCGCCATACAGCGCGTCGCGTCCGCCGCCGCCGTGGAGTTCGTTCCAGCCATCCCCGCCGTACAGTGTGTCGTTGCCGCTCCCGCCGTACAGGAAATCGCCGCCCGCCTCGCCATATAAAGTGTCCGAACCGCTGCCGCCAAGCAGGGTATCGTCGCCGTCCCCGCCCCACAGCGCGTTGTCGCCCGCGTTGCCGGTCAGGCGGTTGTCCAGGGTGTTGCCATGACCCGCGAGCGTGCCATTGCCCAAGAGCGCCAGGCGTTCGACCTCCGGGGCCAGGGTGTAATCGATCCAGCTTTGCACGGTGTCCAGCCCATCGCCGGGGTTTTCCAGCACCGTGTCCCCAGGGTCGTCCACGACATAGCTGTCGTTGCCCACGCCGCCCAGCATCAGGTCTGCGCCGGTGCCGCCGTCGAGGCGGTCGTTGCCCCGGTCGCCGATCAAGCGGTCGTTGCCGCCGCCGCCATCCAGGGTGTCGTTGCCACCCAGTCCTTCCAGATAATCGCCTTGGCCGGTGCCGGTCAGCAGGTTGGCGGCATTGTCCAGGGCGGTGCCGGGAGTGTCGTCGCCGACCAATAAGTGGCTGCCGTCGGCGAAGCCGAAATGGGCGGAAGCGAGATTCGCTGCTTGGGTTCGGGCCAGCACGATGGTTTTGTCCGGGCCGGACAGCCACAGGTCGCGGCCCGCTTGTCCGAGGGCCACCGCCGCCGCGCCCCAGGCCGGGTCGCCGAACCACAGCGTATCCTGGGCCGGGGCGAAAGCGAGGGTTTGCTGGTCGGCCAATGCGCCGAAATCGTAGGTTGCCATGGGTGTATCGCGGGTGGGTAGCGGAAGCCGGGATGGGTGTCCGGGGGATGGGGCGATTATAAACCGGGAAGGGCGGTGGTTGGGGGGAGGCTTCCCGACAAGCGGTGGGGATGGGCGCGATACCGCCGTCGGGATGGGGTTGTGGTGTGTGCCGCCGCTACACGGCGGTCAGGGCTGCATCCAACAGGACATGGGCCGCGCCATTGTCGAAGACATGGTAAGTGGTGCCGACCAGGGTGACATTGGCCTTTTGGACCCAGCCGGTATCCGAAAAGTGGTAATGATCCCCGGCGTTACCGTCCACTTGCAAGGTGTTGCCGGTGTCGCTGAGATTCAGCATGTCGCGCTTGAGGAAGGTCAGGGTGTTGTTGCCGTTGCCGGTGAGGTCGATCTTTTCGATGTCGAAAAGCTGGTTGCGGAAGTTCGCCAAATCCAGGTTTTGACCGCCGCCGGTCAGCATCAGGGTGTCGGTGCCGCTGCCGCCGTCGGCTTTTTGGAAACCCAGGTCGTTGACCTTGATGAGATCGTTGCCTTGGCCCCCGTAGGACACATCCTTGCCGCCGCCGCCGGTCAGGGTGTCGTTGCCTTGGCCCGCGACGAAGCGCTCGGCAGCGCGGGTGCCGTTGAGGGTGTCGGCGCTGGCGCTGCCCAACTGGGTGACGGCCCCGGTGAAGTTGCCGCCGTAGATGACGCTGCTGGAGCCGCTGACGATAAGGTCGGCGAAGCCATCGCCATTGACATCGCCCGCCGCGCTGACCGATGCGCCCGAAGAAGCATACGCCGCCGCGCCGTCCAACCGGAAGCCGTTGCTGCCGTCGAGCGTGGACAGGTCCACGCTGGCCGCGAACCCCGACGCCTTACCGAACACCACATAGCTGGAACCGGCTAAGTAAGGCCCGGGCGGGCTGGCTGCCCAAGCTCCGATGATGAGGTCGGCATAGCCATCGCCGTTGACATCGCCCGCCGCGCTGACCGAAAAGCCCGATTCGTCGTTCACATCACCGTTCCCGTCCAGCCGGAAGCCGTTGCCGCCGTTGAGCGTGGACAGGTCCATGTTGGCCCCGAACCCCGATGCCTTGCCGAATACCACGTAGCTGGAATCGGTTCCAGGTGCTCCGATGATGAGGTCGGCGAAGCCATCGCCATTGATATCGCCCGCCGCGCTGACCGAAAACCCCGACCAGTCGAGTGCCGCTACGCCGTCCAACCGGAAGCCGTTGCTGCCGTTGAGCGTGGACAGGTCCAGGCTGGCCGTGAACCCCGCCGCCTTGCCGAACACCACGTAGCTGGAACCCGAAACAATCCCGTGCGGGCTGGCTGCCCAAGCCCCGATGATGAGGTCGGCATAGCCATCGCCGTTGACATCGCCCGCCGTGTTGACTGAAAAACCCGATTGCTCAACCTTCGACGTGCCGTCCAATCGGAAACCATTGGTTCCGTCGAGCGTGGACAGGTCCATGTTGGCCGCGAACCCCGACGCCTTGCCGAACACCACGTAGCTGGAACCCGAGTAAGTTCCGATCCCGCGCAGGCCGTAAGACGTCCCGATGATGAGGTCGGCATAACCATCGCCATTGACGTCGCCCGCCGCGCTGACCGAAATGCCCGAAAAGTCATACGCGGTCGCGCCGTCCAATCGGAAACCATTGGTTCCGTCGAGCGTGGACAGGTCCATGTTGGCCGTGAATCCCGACGCCTTGCCGAATACCACGTAGCTGGAGCCCGAATCAATCCCGTGCGGTTCGGATGAAGGTGCCCCGACGATGAGGTCGGCATAGCCATCGCCATTGACATCGCCCGCCGCGCTGACCAAAGTCGCAGTGCCCGACGTGACATGTGTGGTCGCCATGCCGTCGAGCCGGAGGCCGTTGCTGCCGCCGAGCGTGGACAGGTCCAGGCTGGCCCCGAATCCCGATGCCTTGCCGAATACCACGAAGCTGGAGCTGGAGCCAGGATATCCGGCATTTAGCTGGTAAGGCCCGATAATCAGGTCGGCGTAGCCATCGTTATTGACATCGCCCGCCCCGCTGACCGAAGTGGTCGGCGCGGCATACGCTCCGATGTTCAGATGGAATCCATTCGTCCCATTCAAACTGGAAAGCGGCACTACGCCATCGATATTCGCCGCGATGCTTCGATCCACCCACAGCGTGGCCCCGTCCTGGGTATAAACGTGATAGGTATGGCCCTTGGCGACGGCATCCGCTCCCTGTGTCCAACCGCCGCCCGCGTTGACCACGCTTTTGCCGTTGCCATCCACCACTAGCTTGTCGGTCGTGCCGGACAGCCCCAGCACACTGGCCGGGGTCAGGCCCAATAGGTTCGCGCCGTTGAGGTTGATGGCTTCCAGGTTCTTGAGCCGTGCCCCCAGCGCGGTGAGGTCGAGCGTCAGATTGGAGCCGGATAGCTTCAGCGTGTCGGTGCCCGCGCCGCCATCCAAGCCTTGGAAAGCCAGGCTGGGCACCACCAAGGTATCGTCGCCCGCCCCGCCCAGAAGGCTATCCGCGCCACCGTTGCCGTTGAGGATGTTATTGCCGCTGTCGCCGGTCAGCGTATCGGCAAAGATACCGCCGCTCAGGTTCTCGAAATTCCTCACCGTATCCGAACCGGAACCCCTGGTCGCCTGGGCCGTGGTCACGGCCAAGCTCACCTTCACCCCGGCTCCAGCGTACAGATACGACAGCGTGTCGTTGCCCGCACCGCCATCGAGGACGTTATTGCCCGCATTGGCATAGATATTGTTGGCTAAGCCATTGCCAGTGCCATTGAGAGTGCCGACCCCCATCAGCCGTAGATTCTCGACGTTGGCCGGCAAGGTATAGCTGATATAGGACTTGACGGTATCGATCTGGGAGGGTTGGGGGTTGGTCTCGATTACTTTATCCCCGGTGTTATCTACCACATACAGATCGCTGCCATCGCCGCCGGTCATCGTGTCCGCTCCGCCCCGGCCATCTAGATAATCCGACCGGGCCGTGCCGATAAGGGTGTTCGCCGCGGCGTCGTTGGCGATGGTGGGCATGTCGTCGCCGACCAAGACCTTGCCGCTGTTGGCGAAGCTGAAGTGGGTGCTGGATACTTGGCCCAAGGCCATTCCGACCAGTTTGATGGTCTTGTTGGCATAGGTAATCCACAGGTCCGCACCGTGCTGTGCGAACACGCCCGATGCCGCCAGCAGGGCGGTGTTATCGAAGTTCAAGATATCCATACCGGGCTTGAAAGCCAGGGTTTGGTTATTGGCCAGGGTGCTGAACTTATAGAGGGCCATGCCTGTATCTCCAAGTTGAAGCTTATACGGCGCCGGTTTAAGCAAGGCAGGAACAAGGCAGGTGTTTTGAACGGGCGGTAAGGTACAGAATAATGGTTGATAACTCAAACCGCTTGGGTTCCGGGCCAATTAGTGGGTATTTGCCGGGTATGAAAAAGCCGGTTGGACCAAGTGGCTGGCACCTTCATCGTAACCGGCTTTCGCTTGGGGATTTCGTATCTACGGGGGCGAGCCTCGCCCGGACCCGCCCAAGGTGACGGCGTGCTACACGGCACTCAGCGCCGCGTTGACCAAGACATGGACTGCGCCGTTATCGAAGCTGTGGTAATCCACGCCCACCAGGGTCACGTCGGCCCCTTGGGTCCAGCCGCCGTCCGAGAAGCGGTAATGATCCCCAGCGTCGCCGTCCACCCTGAGGGTGTTGCTGGTGTCGGACAGGTCGGCCACGTCGCGCCGGCTCATGGACAAGGTGTTATCGCCCGTTCCTGTGAGGCTGATCCGCTCGATGCCCTCCAGGCGTCCGCGCTCATGGGCGAGATTGAGCGACAGCCCGCTCCCGTCGAGGGCTAGGGTATCGATCCCCGCGCCGCCATTGGCGCGGAGGAAACCGAGGTCGGCCACGCGCAGGGTGTCGTTGCCCGCCCCGCCCGAGAAGGCGTCCGCGCCGCCCTTGCCGATCATCAGATCGTTGCCCAGGCCGCCGACGAAACGGTCCGCCCCGGTGGTGCCGATCAGGATGTCGTCGCCGGTGCCGCCTTGCTGGACCGCCCCGCCGGTGAAATTCCGCCCGAACAGCACATAGCCGGAACCGGCGTTGTCCTTGCCGCCCGGATCGGCCCCCGGTGCCCCGATGGCCATATCGTCGTAGCCATCGCCGTTGATATCGCCCGCCGCGCTCACCGAGACGCCGAAATAGGGCGAGACCCCCACGCCGTCCAGGCGGAAGCCCTGGCTGCCGTCGAGGTGGGCGACATCGATATGGGCCGGGAAGCCGCCCGCGTGGCCGAACAGCACATAGGCGGAACCTTGGTAGGAAGAAGAATAGGGCTGGTCGAACGCCGCCGTGCCGAACGCGCCGACGATGATGTCGTCGTAGCCATCGCCGTTGACATCGCCCGCCCCGGCCACGGCGATCCCCAGCCGGTCCATCCATTCCGCGCCGTCGATGCGGAAGCCTTGGGTGCCATCGACCGGGTCGAGGTTCTGGGTGGGCGCGTAGCCTCCGGTCTTGCCGAACAGGACGTAGGCCGAACCCGCGCCCAGTCTTTGGTCGGGATCGGCCCAACTGGCTCCGATGCCGAGATCGGCGCGGCCATCGCCGTTGATATCGCCGATGCCGCTCACCGAGGTGCCCGCGTTCTGGCCGGCGCTGCCGTCCAGCCGGAAACCGTCGGTGCCGTTCAACTGGCCCAGCGCCATATCGGCGGGGAAGCGTCCGGCCTTGCCGAACACCACGTAGCTGGAGCCGGAATCATGGCCATTGGCCTGGTTCCACATCGCCCCGACGATCAGATCGCCGTAGCCGTCGCCGTTGATATCGCCCGCCCCGGCCACGGAGACGCCGGTTTGGGTGGAATCCGCGCCGCCTTGCATCTGGAAGCCGTCCTTGCCGTTGAGCAGGTCCAGGTCCGAATGCGCCGCGAACCCCCCGGCCTTGCCGAACACCACCGAAGCGACCCCCGCGCCGGGCGCACCGATGATGATATCGGCATAGCCATCGCCGTTGACATCCCCCGCCGCGCCGACCGAACCGCCCGTGAACGTCCACGAGCCCTTCCCGTCGAAACGGACGCCGTTGTCGCCGTCGAGCGTGGCGAGGTCGAACACCGCCGGGTAGCCCTGGGCCTTGCCGAACACCAGATAGGCCGCTCCCGCCGCGTAGTCGTTGGCCGGGGTGGCGTGGGCGGCCCCGATCAGGAAATCGGCGTAGCCATCGCCGTTCACATCCCCGGCCCCGCCGACCGCGCCGCCGGTATAGGCGGACGGGTCCACGCCATCCAGGCGGAAGCCGTCCTCCGGCGCGAGTTGGGCGAGGTCGGTCGCGGCGGGGAAACCGCCCGCCGTGCCATAGAGTACATAGGCCGAGCCCACCGTGCTGAATTCGCCTTGGGGATCTGTTTCCGAAGCGCCGACGATGAAGTCGTCGTAACCGTCCCGGTTGATATCACCGGCCCCGCCGACCCAGCCCAGCCCATCGCCGGGGGCCGCGCCGTCGATTCGGAAGCCTTGGCTGCCGTCGAGCGCGGCGAGCGGCAGCGTGGCGTTGAGGTGGACCTGGGCGATGGCGCTATCCAGCCACAGGGCCGTGCCGTCTTGGGTATAGGTATGGTAGGTCCGGCCCTGGAATTGGGCGTCGCCGCCCTGGCTCCAGCCCAGGTCGGTATAGACTTGGTAGTCCGCGCCGGCCTGTACGATCAAGGTGTCGGTGCTGCTGGAAAGGTTCCGCACCGCGTCGGCGGTCAGCAGCAAAGCCCCGGAATTCCCGGCCTTGAGGATTTCGATGTCGTGGAGGCGCGGGCCGACCTGGGCCAAATCCAGCCGCGCCCCTGCGGGCAGGGCCAAGGTGTCGGTGCCGGTGCCGCCGTCGATGGCGGCGAAATCGAGGCTCGCCACCCGCAGTACGTCGTTGCCGCCCGCGCCGTAGAGGGCGTCGGCCCCGTAAACGCCGCCATCGAGGACGTTTTTGCCGTCGTCGCCGACCAGGGTGTCGGCGAACCTTGTGCCGATCAGGTTCTCGATATGCAGCAGGGTGTCGTGGCCGGAACCCCCGCTGACCTGCCCCGTCGCCAGATTGGCCGCCACCCCCACGGCGCCATAGGTGCCGGTGTGGAAGTTCACGGTATCGATGCCCTGGCCGCCATCGATGATATTGTCGCCGGGGCTGGCGTGGATCAGGTTGTTGAGGCTGTTGCCGGTGCCATCGCTGTCGCCCGGTGCCAATAGGCGTAGGCGCTCGACCCGGTCGGGCAGGCTGTAGGCGGCGAGATAGGAAGACACGCTGTCGATCTGGCCAGGATCGGCGTCGTGTTCGATCACGATATCGCCGGGATTGTCCACCACGTACACATCGTCGCCGCCGCCTCCGGTCATGAGGTCCGCGCCGCCCAGGCCGTTCAGGTAGTCCCGGCCCCCGCCGCCGATCAACAGGTTGGGGAGGTTGTCGTTGGCGGTGCCGGGCGTGTCATCGCCGACCAGGAGCTTGCCGCCGTCGGGGAAGCTGAAATGGGCGCTGGAAAGCTGCCCCAGGGTTAGGTTGGCGAGGCGGATGGTCATGCCTTGGAGGGACAGCAGCAAATCCGCGCCGTCCTGGCGCAAGCCGAGGTTGGCGGCATGGTCGCCGGGCTTGTCGAACACCAGGATATCGGTCGCCGGGTCGAAGTCGAGGGTCTGTTTGTAATGGAGCTGGCTGAAGGTGTAGGTGGTCATGGGATTGGCCTGGGCGGGTGGGTGGATCGGATGAGGCCGTTTGGCTTGGCCTATGTTGGCCCGCGCCAGGGTGTCCGCAAAATGAGGCAGACAGATTCCGCCCCGTGGCCCGGTGCCAAACACAAGGGGCGGGCATGGAAACCATGCCCGCCCCTTGCCTATCGCCGGGGACTCGCGCCCTGGAATGGAGGCCCGAAGCCTATTCCGGACCCGGTTTATTCTCGTGGGTATGGAGTACCCACTGCTCGACCTGGGCTACCGCCCATTGGTTGGCGGGGCGGGCATTCAGGCGGGAAGCCAGGTTTTTCTTGGTATGGGTCCAGATGCACGATTCCCCGACCCGCCGGATGCCATCGGTCCCTTCGGGCCATAACGGGACCAACCATTTGGCGGTATGGCTGAGCAGGACAAAAGGCCATCGGTTTTTCTGGCCCAGCACCGCCAGTTGCGAATCGGCCCCGGCGGAGAAGGGGAAATGCTCCGCTTTCACTTTGCAGTACCGGGCGTCCCACGCCGCGATCCCGGAACCGACGGCGTGGACATAGGTGTCTTTCTTCAGCGTTCTTTGATAGGAAATGATTTTGCTGACATCGGTGAAATCCGGGGTATCCGTGAACAAATGCCCATGGAATCCACAGATGGTGGGGCCGGGGTATTTGCGCAAGCCGGCCACCAGGGTTTTGGCATAATCTTCTGGATAGGCGATATCGTCGTCTATGCTGAGGATAATCCCTTCCTCGATAGATTCGATCATGGCGAATTTCGCCTTTGGATATCCCCGTTGACTGAATTTCAAGGTGATTTTATCGTGGCCGGGTCCGCGCAAGAAATCGGGGGGTTCGCGGTGGCCGTCCAGGCAAAGGTAGAGGTGGTCCACCTGGGGCAGGATCGATGCCACGACTTGCGATAGCATGTCTTCCCGTCCAGGAATGCTGGATAGCGCGGCGTAAATGGGTGGGTTCATATCGAGTCGGTATCTTGGGTTGGGCTATTCTGGGTGAAAGGATGGCATCGGATTCGAAATCCCGCCGGTCCCGCTCCGGGCCTAGGGTACAACAAAAAAAGCGGGCGTGAAATTCACGCCCGCTTTTGTGCGCTTGGGCTGGGTGGATTAGCCCGCCACGGCGACTTTTTCCGCTTTCCGCTGATAATCCGCCAACTGATCGAAATTCATATAGCGGTAGGTATCTTCCGCCTGGGTTTCCAGACTGTGCATATAGCCCATATATTCCTCGACGGTGGGAATCCGCCCCAGCACCGAACATACCGAGGACAATTCCGCCGAGGCCAAGAAGACATTGGCCCCGGCGCCCATGCGGTTCGGGAAGTTGCGGGTCGAGGTCGAAACCACCGTCGCGCCGTCCGCGACCCGCGCCTGGTTGCCCATGCACAGCGAACAGCCCGGCACCTCGGTCCGGGCACCGACCTTGCCGTAAGTAGCGTAATAGCCCTCGCCGGTCAGTTCGGTCTGGTCCATCCGGGTCGGCGGCACAATCCACAAGCGGCCCGGCACCTGCTTCCCGAACTGGTCGAGAATCTTGCCGGCGGCGCGGAAATGGCCGATGTTGGTCATGCACGACCCCAAAAACACCTCGTCCACATGCGTCCCGGCCACCGCCGACAAGGGCTTGGCGTCGTCCGGGTCGTTGGGGCAGCACAGCAGCGGCTCTTTGATCTCGTCCAGGTCGATCTCGATGACGGCGGCATATTCGGCGTCGGCGTCGGGTTCCAGCAAAACCGGGTTCGCCAGCCAGTCCTCCATGGCCTGGATACGGCGGGTGATCGTGCGCACGTCGCCATAGCCCTGGGCGATCATCCATTTCAGTAGCACGATGTTGGAACGCAGGTATTCGGCGATGGGTTCGGGATTCAGCCGCACCGTGCAGGCGGCGGCGGAACGCTCGGCGGAAGCGTCGGCCAGTTCGAACGCCTGCTCGATCTTGAGATCGGGCAAGCCCTCGATTTCCAGGATGCGGCCATTGAACACGTTCTGTTTGCCCTTCTTTTCCAGGGTCAGCAGGCCGCGCTGCAAAGCCGCATAGGGAATGGCGTGGACCAAATCGCGCAGGGTGATACCGGGCTGCATGGTGCCCTTGAAGCGCACCAGCACCGATTCCGGCATGTCCAGCGGCATGACGCCGGTGGCGGCGGCGAACGCCACCAAGCCCGATCCCGCCGGGAACGAAATCCCAATCGGGAAGCGGGTGTGGGAATCGCCGCCGGTACCGACGGTATCGGGCAGCAGCATCCGGTTCAGCCAGGAATGGATGATGCCGTCCCCCGGACGCAGCGACACGCCGCCGCGGTTCATGATGAAGTCCGGCAGGCTGTGGTGGACCTGCACGTCGACCGGCTTGGGATAGGCGGCGGTATGGCAGAACGACTGCATCACCAGATCGGCGGAGAAGCCGAGGCAGGCCAAGTCCTTCAATTCGTCGCGGGTCATGGGTCCAGTGGTGTCCTGGGAACCCACGGTGGTCATGTGCGGTTCGCAATAGGTACCGGGCCGGATGCCCGCCACGCCGCACGCCTTGCCCACGATCTTCTGCGCCAGGGTGTAGCCCTTGCCGCTGTCGGCCTGGGGCACGGGACGGCGGAATACGGTCGAAACCGGGAGGCCCAACGCCTTGCGGGCGCGGTCGGTGAGGCCACGGCCCACGATCAAGGGGATGCGTCCGCCCGCCTGGGCCTCGTCGAGGATGATGTCGTTCTTGAGCGCGAATTCGCAGACCACCGCGCCGCCGTCGTGGCGCTTGACGACCCCGGCATAAGGGTAGATGTCGATGACATCGCCGGTGTTGAGTTGGGTGACATCGCACTCGATGGGCAAGGCGCCCGAGTCTTCCATGGTGTTGAAGAAGATCGGGGCGATTTTGCCGCCGATGCAGACGCCGCCGTCGCGCTTATTGGGGACGTGGGGAATATCGTTGCCGATGTACCACAGCACCGAGTTGGTGGCGGATTTGCGGGAAGAGCCGGTGCCCACCACGTCGCCGACGAAGGCGACCGGGAAACCCTTGGCCTTGAGTTCGGCGATTTGGGTTTCGGCGTGGGTCACGCCGTCGCGGGGCACTTTGAGCATGGCCTTGGCGTGCAGCGGAATATCCGGGCGGGACCAAGCATCCTGGGCGGGCGAGAGGTCGTCGGTGTTGATTTCGCCCGGTACCTTGAACACGGTGACGGTCACGCAATCCGCCACAGGAGCGCGGCTGGTGAACCATTCGGCATCGGCCCAGGATTGCAGCACGGCCTGGGCGTGGGCGTTGCCCTGGGTTGCCTTTTCCTGCACATCGTGGAAGGCGTCGAATACCAGCAGGGTATGGGATAAGCCTTTGGCGGCGATGGGACCGAGTTCCGGGCTGTCGAGCAATTCGATCAAGGGCGCGACGTTGTAGCCGCCGAGCATGGTGCCCAGGAGTTCGGTGGCGCGGGCCGGGGCAAGGATCGGCGACACCGATTCGCCTTTGGCAATCGCGGCCAGGAAACCGGCCTTGACATAGGCGGCTTCGTCCACGCCCGCCGGGACGCGGTTGGCGAGCAAGTCCAGCAAGAACGCCGCCTCGCCCGCCGGGGGATTCTTGATGAGTTCCACCAGCCCGGCGGTCCATTCGGGACTCAAGGGTTTGGGAACCAGTCCTTGCTCCGCCCGTTCGGCGGCGTGTGTGCGGTAGTCTTGCAGCATGTAAAGCCCTATGAGTGGTGATGGGGTCCGAGTTGGGCCGCGGTCCGGCCCAACCCTGCGCCCGGTTATTATATGATTCCACAACCCCCCCGCCATGCCGGAACCATGCCATGAACACCCTACTTTATACCCACCCCATCTTCCTGCACCACGAAACCGGCCTGGGCCATCCCGAGAGCGCCGCCCGCCTGGAATCGATTGCCAAGGCGCTGGAAAAGCCCGAATTCGCCGCGCTGGACCGGCGGCTAGCGCCCAAGGCCGACCTCGACACCCTGCGGCTGATCCACAGCGAAAAGCACGTCAAGCGGGTGTTCGATAGGGTGCCCAAGATCGGCTTCGGCTACCTCGACGCCGACACCATCCTGTCGCCGGAATCGGGCGACGCGGCCTTGCACGCTGTCGGTGCGGCCTGCGCCGCCGTGGACGCGGTGTTCGCCAAAGAAGCGCGGAATGGTTTCTGCGCCCTCCGTCCGCCAGGGCACCATGCCACGCCCGAACAGGCCATGGGCTTTTGCCTATTCAACAATATCGCCATCGCCGCCGAACACGCCCGCAAACGCCACGGCATCAAGAAGGTCGCGATCCTGGATTTCGATGTCCACCACGGCAACGGCACCCAGGACGCCTTCGCCAAGAACCCGGAGGTGCTGTACGCCTCCACCCATCAAGCGCCTTGGTATCCCGGCACCGGCACCGTCCAGGAAACCGGGGTGGGCAATATCATGAACGCGCCCTTGAAGGCGGGCAGCGGCTCCCAGGAATTCCGCGCCGCGCTCACGGATAGGATTCTGCCCTTCATCGACAAGTTCGCGCCGGAACTGGTGTTGATTTCGGCGGGTTTCGACGCTCACCGCGACGACCCCCTGGGGGAATTGAAACTCGGCGAGGACGATTACGCCTGGGCCACGGGCGAATTGATGAAACTCGCCGACCAGCATTGTGCGGGCAGGGTGGTGTCGTTGTTGGAAGGAGGGTATCACCTGGACGCGCTGGGCCGCAGCGTGGCGGCGCATGTACGGACGCTGCTGTCCACATGAGCCGAGGGTTTGGGCAAGCTGGGTAGGGCGGGCACGTATTCCATGCCCGCTCCGACTGCAAACTCCTATTCCCCCACCCCACAAGTCGGACAATGCGGATTCCTCCGCAATTTCATCTGCCGCCATTCCAGGTTCAGGGCATCGAACAGCAGTAATCGCCCGGATGCCGTCTCGCCGATCCCCAGCAATAATTTCATCGCCTCCAGCGCTTGCATCCCGCCGACGATACCGGGTAGGGGCGCGATGACGCCGTTGCGGGCGCAGCTTTCCGGCAGTTCTCCTTGTGTCGGATACAGGCAGTTGTAGCACGGGCTGTCGGGCTGGCCGGGGGTGAACACGGCCAGTTGGCCCTCGAAGCGGATCACCGCGCCGGACACCAGAGGCTTCCGGGCCTTGACGCAGGCGGCGTTGACCGCGAACCGGGTGGCGAAATTGTCCGAGCAATCCAGCACCACATCCACGGCGGCCACAGCGGCGTCCAGGTCCGCGCCTTCCAGGCGGCGGTCCAGGGTGTGGAGCGTGATATCGGGATTGAGCCGGGCCAGGGTCTTGCGGGCCGATTCGACCTTGGCTTCGCCCAGGTTGTCGGTGCCGTGGATGATCTGGCGTTGCAGGTTGGAAAGATCGACCCGGTCGTAGTCGTTCAGCACCAGTTCGCCGATGCCGGCGGCGGCGAGGTACATGGCGGCGGGCGAACCCAGCCCGCCCAGCCCGATCACCAGGACGCGGGCGTGCAATAGCTTGTCCTGGCCCCCGGCGTCGATCTGGGGCAACAGGATGTGGCGGCTATATCTCAGGAGTTGGTGGTCGTCCATGGAGCTTGGTTCGGTCGGTGGTTGGGACGGGGATTATCGGTCGGCGCGGGCCGGGGCGGGAATAGGGCCATCGCTTGCCGTTCCCTGGACGCTGGATTTCGGCATCCGCGCCGATAATGACGGGCTTTCCAGCCCCTGGGAATGGTCGCTCTTGTTGCGGCACTCGCCACTGTTTCCCGTTTTACGCCACAATAACCGGAATCACCCGCCCGAGGTATGCCCATGATCCAAACCCAGCCCCGAACCCTGCCCAAAGAATTGCACCGCGCCCAGGAAGTGCGGGCCATGGACCGCTACGCTATCGACATCCTGGGCATTCCGGGGCTGGAACTGATGCGTCGGGCCGGTGCCGCTGCCTTCGCGGCGCTGTGCGAGCGCTGGCCCACAGCGCGGACCCTCTCGGCCATCTGCGGGGCTGGCAACAACGGCGGCGATGCCTATGTGGTGGCGCGGCTGGCCCATGAGGCGGGCTGGGATGTCCGGGTCTATCCGGTCGCGCCTCTGGCGGGGTTGAAGGGCGATGCGCTGGCGGCTTATCAGGAATACCGGACGGCGGGCGGCGCGGTGCTGGATTTCATCCCGGCGGATTTCGAGGGCGCGGAAATCCTGGTGGACGGCCTGTTCGGCACCGGGCTGGACCGCGAGGTCGAGGGCTTGTTCGCCGAGGTCATCCGCGCCGTCAACCGCTTCCGGGGCAAGGTGCTGGCCTTGGATATTCCTTCCGGCCTGTGCGCCGATACCGGGGCGGCGCTGGGCGTAGCGGTGCGGGCCGCTGTCACGGTCAGCTTCATCGGCCTGAAACAGGGTTTGTGTACCGGCGAGGGACTGGAATACGCGGGCGAACTGGTGTTCGCCGATTTGGAGACCCCGCCCATGGTGAAACACGCGGTCAAGCCTTCGGCCCTGTTGCTGCCGCCCTTGGCGCAGGGGTTGCCGCCGCGTCCGCGCTATGCCCACAAGGGCCATTTCGGCCATGTGCTGGTGCTGGGCGGCGAACAGGGCTATAGCGGCGCGGCGCGGCTGGCGGCGGAAGCGGCGGCGCGGGTCGGGGCTGGGCTGGTGAGCCTTGGCACCCGCCCGCAACACGCGGCTTTCCTGAATCTGGACCGGCCCGAACTCATGTGCCACGGCGTCACCCGGCGCGACGAGGCGCAAGACCTGCTGGGCCGGGCCACGGTGGCGGCGGTGGGACCGGGACTGGGGCGTTCGGACTGGGCGGCGCTGTTGCTGGATGCCGCCATCGACAGCGGCCTGCCCTTGGTGGTCGATGCCGACGCCCTCAACCTCCTGGCCGCGCAGCCGCGCCGCTGCGAGCGCTGGGTCTTGACCCCGCATCCGGGCGAGGCCGGGCGCTTGCTCGGGACCGGCACGGCGGCGGTGCAGCGCGACCGCTATGCCGCCGCCCGCGCCTTGCAGGACCGCTATGGCGGCGTGGTGGTGCTGAAGGGCTCGGGCACGCTCATCGTCGGCGCGGACGAATTGCCCAGGGTGTGCATCGCGGGCAATCCCGGCATGGCTAGCGGCGGCATGGGCGATGTGCTGACCGGGGTGGTCGCGGGGCTGTTGGCCCAGGGTTTGGAGCCGCTGGAAGCCGCCACCCTGGGCGTGCGCCTCCATGCCGCCGCCGGTGACGAAGCCGCCCGCGATGGCGAGCGTGGCCTGTTGGCGGGCGATTTGATGGCTCCCTTGCGCCGCTGGGTGAACCGATGAATGCGGTCCTGGACCTGCCCGACGAGGCCGCCACCCTCGAATTCGCCGCCCGGCTCTACCGCCATCTGCCGCCGGGCTGCCTGGTCTATCTGCACGGCAATCTCGGCGCGGGCAAAACCACCTTTGTGCGCGGTTGCCTACGCTCGACCGGCTTCACCGGCGCGGTGAAAAGCCCGACCTTCACCCTGGTCGAGGAATACGCGCTGCCCGACCGCACCTTGTTCCATTTCGACCTATACCGGCTGAACGACCCGGAGGAACTGGAATGGATGGGTATCCGCGATTATCTCCGGCCCGGAGCCACCTGTTTCATCGAATGGCCCGAACGCGGCGCGGGACTCCTGCCGGGGGCCGACCTGGATATCCGCCTGGAAATCCTGGGGCCAAGCCGCCGCGCCACGTTGGCGGCGACGAGCGAACAGGGCAGGGCGATCCTGGCCGCGTGGGCGGCGGGGTGATGGAGTCGCCCCGGTGATTCGGTTTTGCGTAATAAGTCCCGCTCGAAAGCTTGCGTAGCGTGGAATGCGCGGCTATTTTTCCCAAGCGCTTCAGGGGTATCCAACATGAACAAAAAATCGGTATGGGGTGGTTTATTGTGGCTGGCCGTGTGGGTGTCCGGGGAATCCGGCGCGGCCGCGGTCTGGGTGAAATCGGTGCAATGGGGGGCGGGGCCGCATCCGCGTTTGATGGTGGATTTTAGCGGGGTGCCGGGGTATCGGGTGATCAACTTGGGAAGCGACGCGCCGCTCGCCATCGAACTGGCCGATACCGCCCTGGCCGGGGGCTTGGCACAACCGCCCGCCGCCCATCCGGTCGCGGCCCGGATCGGCTCCTTGCCCGGCAAGGCCAAAGGCAGTCTCCGCCTCCTGGTCGAGACCAAGCGCAACGCCCCCCATCAGGCCCGCATGGAGCAATGGCCCGACCACGCCCGCCTGACCGTGGAGTGGACCCCGTCCGCCGTCCCGGCACCCGCGGCTGCTTCCACCAATTCCGCCCGCGCCCGCGCCAAACCGGTCCATTCCTTCGTGGTCGCCATCGACGCCGGGCACGGTGGCAAGGACACCGGGGCCATCGGACCCGGCGGCACCTTGGAAAAGAACGTGGTGATGGCGATTGCCCGCAAGTTGGCGTGGTATGTCCAGGCCGAGCCGGGGATGAAGGCGGTCTTGGTGCGGCGCGGCGATGAGTTCGTCGATCTGCGCCACCGCGCCGCCATCGCCCGTAAGGTGCGGGCCGATTTGTTCGTGTCCATTCATGCCGACGCCTATACCGACGGCGGGGTGAAGGGTTCCTCGGTGTATACGCTGTCGGAACACGGCGCGTCCAGCGAGGCGGCGCGGTGGCTGGCCGACAGCGAGAACGCCGCCTTGGTGGGCGGTCCCAAGCTCAAGGACAAGAACAAACTGCTGGCCTCGGTGCTGGTGGACCTGTCCAAGAACGCCACCCTGGATGCCAGCGACAAGGCGGCGGAAAAGGTATTGCGGGAACTCAGGAAGGATTTCGCCGTGCATCACGACGAAGTGCAGAAGGCCGAGTTCGCGGTGCTGAAATCGCTGGACGTGCCGTCGATGCTGGTCGAGACCGCCTTCATCTCCAACCCGGAGGAGGAACGCAACCTGACCAACAACGCCCACCAGGACCGGGTGGCGCGTTCGGTGTTCCGGGGAATCAGGGCTTATTGCGCGGAGTCGCGTCGGAGCGCGGGGGCGGCGGGGTTGCGGGTGGCGGAAGTGCCCTGAGGATTTCCCGCAGTCGATTTGCAAAAGCCCCGGTGGTGAGAGCGGGGCTTTTTTGTGCCCAAAGTGATGGGGTTTGGGTATTCAAGGGGTATTCGACGGTGGCGCAGGGGCTAGGAAACTCGATAGTTGCTCCACCAAAAATGCCGGCGCTTCTTCCGGCACGAAATGGCCGCTGTCTTCGGCGATGGCCGACTTGATAATATCGGCCTTGGCTTGCAGCGCCTTGGAAAGCTTGTCGGCAACCCCGTAGCGTCCGGCAACGGCTAGGACGGGCATGGCGAATTTCTGATCCGCATAGGCCGCGACGAACTGGGCATCGTCCAGCAAGGCGCGGTAATAATTGAACCCGGCGGTCATGCCGCCTGGGCGGGCATAATGCTTGGCATATTCGTCTATGGCCTGCGGGGTAATGGCCTGTTTTCGATGCGCCCATTGCTTGATTTGCGCCGCGATATATTCCCGCTCCCGGTTTTTGGTCAGCATCTCTGGAAAACCCGCTGCCATGTGGAATCCATAATGCCACATGCCACCCTTGGCGGAATCCATATTCTCGGTTCCGGGCGGCATGCAATCCACTAGGACCAACTTGGCTACCAATTCGGGATGGACCAGGCCGAGGACATAGGCCGCTTTGCCGCCCATGTCGTGGCCCACGACGAAGGCCGGACCCCTGCCCAAATGCTGGATCAGCGCCGCTATATCATTGGCGATAGTCGGCTTGTCATATCCCGTCCGGGTTTTTTCCGAGAGTCCCAGGCCGCGCAAATCCGGGGCGACGACGGTATATTTCCCGGCGAGCATCGGCATGATCCGGTGCCATTCATACCAAGTTTGCGGCCAGCCATGTAATAGGAGCAGCAGCGGGCCTTTTCCCATTTTTACATAATGCATTTGGATGCCATTCACCTGCGCGAATCCGCTCTTCGCGCCTTTGGGCAAGGGGTTGGCTTGGGCCGGAATAACCAGGCATGACAGGGCTAATAATAACGGGGGTATTAGTTTCTTCATGGGTGGATCGAACTGGGTGGCGGGAGTTGAACATCGGTTTTTGCGCTTTGGCGTTGGTACGCGCCAAGGCGGTCGGTGATTTGCCAATGCCCGGCGGGTTTATCGCCCTCGAAACCAGCGGGTCGGTATTGTCGGCTCACCGCCGGGTTATTGCTTGCGCCCGTTTATAATACCAGTCCCCATGTCCGCTCCGCCTTCGCTATTATGCGGCCCAGCCATAAGCGATACACATCCAGACCCCGCAGTGGCAAACACGGTACCGAAACCGCCCTCAAATGGTTAAAAACCACCTTTCCAATACCCTGAATATTCCCATGCCCGGCTTCCGCGTCGTCCTCCAATCCACCCTCCTACACCTCGCCCTCGTCGCCGCCGCCGTCCTCACCCTGTTCCCCCTGCTGTGGATGGTCGCGGTTTCCCTGATGTCGCCGGACGAGGCCAACCGCTTCCCGCCGCCGCTTTGGCCGGAACAACCCAGCCTCGCCCATTACCGCGCCCTGTTCGCCCGGCTCGATATCGCCCGCTACGCCTTCAACAGCCTCGCCGTCGCCACGGCGGTGACGGCGCTCTCGCTCCTGTTCAATGCCCTGGCCGGTTACGCCTTCGCCAAGCTGCGCTTCCGGGGCCGCGACCGGCTGTTCGGGGGCTTGCTGGCGGCGATGGTGATTCCGTCCCAGGTCGCCATGCTGCCCTTGTTCCTGCTGCTGAAAAGCCTGGGGCTGGTCAACAGCTTCGGCGGCGTCGTCGTCCCCGGACTCGCCAGTATCTTCGGCATCTTCCTGATCCGCCAATACGCGCTGTCCATCCCCGACAGCCTGCTCGACGCCGCCCGCATCGACGGCGCGGGCGAATTCCGCATCTTCTGGTCGTTGGTGCTGCCGCTGTGCCGCCCGATCCTGGTGACGCTCGCCATCTTCACCTTCATGGGCACCTGGAACGATTTCATGTGGCCCTTGGTGATCCTCACCGACAGCCAGCGCTATACCTTGCCGGTGGCCCTCGCCAACCTCATGGGCGAACGCGCGCTGGATATGGAATTGATGATGGCGGGGGCGGTGCTGACCGTGCTGCCGGTGGTGGCGTTGTTCCTGGCTTTGCAGAAGTACTACATCGAAGGCTTGGTGCTGGGCGGCGTCAAGGAATAGCCCAAACGGCGGGCACAAAAAAGCCGGGGCGAACCCCGGCTTTTTCCGTCCTTAACGGTGGCGGACGCTTACAGCGTGCCGACCGCGTTCAGTTCCTTGAACGCCTGTTCCAGGCGGGCCACCATGCTGGTTTGGGCGGCACGCAGCCAGACGCGGGGATCGTAGAACTTCTTGTTGGGCTTGTCCGCGCCGTCGGGGTTGCCGATCTGGCCTTGCAGATAGCCTTCGTTCTTCTGGTAGTACTGGCGGATGCCGTCCCAGGTCGCCCATTGGGTGTCGGTGTCGATGTTCATCTTGACCACGCCGTAGCTGATGGACTCGGCGATTTCTTCCGGGCTGGAGCCGGAGCCGCCGTGGAACACGAAGTTCAGGCTGTTGGCCGGGATGCCGAACTTCTCGGACACGTACTTCTGGGAGTTGTCGAGGATTTTCGGGGTCAGCTTGACGTTGCCGGGCGAGTACACGCCGTGGACATTGCCGAAGCTGGCGGCGATGGTGAAGTTCGGGCTGATCTTGATGAGGTGTTCGTAGGCGTAGGCCACGTCTTCCGGCTGGGTGTAGAGCGAGGCGTGGTCCGCGCCGCTGTTGTCCACGCCGTCTTCCTCGCCGCCGGTCACGCCCAGTTCGATTTCCAGGGTCATGCCCAGCTTGGCCATGCGCTCCAGGTACTTGGCGCAGATTTCGATGTTTTCTTGCAGGCTTTCCTCGGACAGGTCCAGCATGTGGGAGCTGAACAGCGGCTTGCCGGTCTCGGCGAAGTGCTTTTCGCCGGCGTCGAGCAGGCCGTCGATCCAGGGCAGCAGTTTCTTGGCGGCGTGGTCGGTGTGGAGGATCACGGGGACGCCGTAGGCTTCGGCCACGGCGTGGACATGCTTGGCCCCGGAGATCGCGCCGAGGATGGCGGCTTGTTGGCCTTCCAGCTTCAAGCCCTTGCCGGCGTAGAACTGGGCGCCGCCGTTGGAGAATTGGATGATGACCGGAGCCTTGGCCTTGGCGGCGGCTTCGAGGACGGCGTTGACGGAATCGGTGCCCACCACGTTCACCGCGGGCAGGGCGAATTTGTTCTCCTTGCAAATCTCGAAGATTTTCTGGACATCTGCGCCGGTGGCTACGCCGGGTTTAACTGCGTCTAGGATTTTCTGTGACATGGGAAGCCCTATCTACAACGGGTTGGAAAGCCGGGCATTATAGCCGAAACGGGTTGCGCCACGACAGGGAAAACGGGGGCGGGCCGGTGGTTCTTGGGGTTCCACCCCGGCCCGCCCCGGAGGCGCTCAGGGTTCGTAATCTTCCAATACGTAGAAATTCTCCCGCTTCTTGGCCTCGACGAAATCGTTGCGCCGGGTTTGGTGGTCGAGGACCATGGGGTTCAGGTGCCGTCCTTCGCCGATGGAGGAATCGGCCATCGCCAGGAGGGTGGTGATCTGGTGCGAATTGCGCCAGCCGCCCGGTTCCTGGTCGCGGCAGGCTTGTTCCATGGTGGCGCAGAACATCAGCCCGCATTGTTGCAGCACCCGGCCCGCCGGTTCGGTGGGCAGGCCGGGGTCGTTGGCTTGGAGCTTGACCCGGTCCAGTTCGAGGCGGACCTGCCCGAATCCCAGGGGCTTGCCCGTGCCCAGTTGGTGGACGAGGTTGCGGTCGCCGTTCCAGGTCAAGGCCCAGACCAGGCCGCCCAGTTCTTCCGGCTTGAGGTTGTGGAACCTGAGCTTGCCTTTGAAGGTGGCCCCGGTCTTGAGCGGATGCAGGGTGGAAGTCACCTTACTGGGTTGCAGGCAGCGCGGCGGATGGAAGGGCTTGCTGGGATAGCGCTTCCAGCCCCTGAGTTCGGCGAATTCGTCCATCAGGGTGGTGTAGCCCTGCGCTTCGGGGTCGAGTTGCATCCCGTTGGCGGCGGTGGCTTGGCGGATGTAGTTGGGGTAATAGCTGGGCTTGGGGCTGTTGAGGATGACGGTCACGCTGTCGCCGAAGCGGGCGTCGTCGGAGAAGGCGGCCCCGAACGACACCCGGCTTTTCAGGCCGCGGCGGCCCTGGGCCTCGGCCTGGGTGCAGCCGAACAGCGTCTCCACGAAATCCAGCCGGCCCTGTTCGCAATGGTCCTCGGAAGAATTGCGCAGGGCGTCGTGGATCGACAACTTGTAGGGCAGCTTGAACATCTGCGCCAAGCCCAGCGAGGCGATGCGGCCGCCCTCGTAGATGAAGAACACCGGGATGGCGTCGCCCGATTGCCAATGGCGCTGCTTCCAGTATTCCCAATCCTTGGAATCCTCGTGGATTTTGAGGAAGCCGCGCATCACGTCCTTGCTGGGTTCGATGGGGTGTTGCTCGGTCTGGTAGAACAGGAATTCCATGTGCTTGCGCGGGCTGGGCTGGCCGGTCAGCACCAAACGGCCCTTGCGCCGGCCATGGCCGATCTGGGCGGCTTTGCTGTAGCGCAGCAGGTTGCCGCGGCTGTGGGGATGGTCGCGCAACGGGCCGGGCTCGAAGCGGATGTCCGGCCTCCCGCCCAATTCCTCCCATTTGCGGTATTTGGCCTGGGCGCTGCGTTGGCTGTCGTCGAGCTTACCCAACACGAAATCCTTGAATTCGCGGCCCGCGTCCGGACCCAGCAGGGCGGTCAAATCGTCGTGTTCGATGCGCGAATGGCGGCAGGGATAGACCTTCCACACCCCCTGCTCGAAGCGCAACCAACCGGTTTCGGCGCGGGCGCGGTAGGCTCGGCCCACCTTCTCGGTCATGGCCTTGGCGTAGGCGGGCATCCCGCCCGAGAGGTCGCGTATTCCCAGGTGGCGGTCGTCGATCAGGTGCATCTTGCCGAAGGTGGCGATTTCCAGGACGTTGCGGATCATACCGCGCAGGCTGGAACCGGGGATCATGGGACGGCCATCGGGGGCGATGATGAAGCGCTTCTCGCCGACCTCCTGCTCGTGGGCCACCAGCAGGGGCGATTCGGTGTGGAGCGTGAATTCCAGGGTGCCGCTGATGCCGTCCGAGAACGGCAGGTCGTGGCTGGCGGACGCGCTCCACGGCGGAAAATACACCCAATCGGCCAGCGGTACGAAGTTATACGGGGCTTGGATGCCGCGCAGGGCGGCGGCGGGGCGGGGGATGGCGTTCATATTGGGTTTGCTGAACTCGCGCTTGGAGTGGGGCGCATTCTGCGCGGACGGGTTGGCCCTGGAATCGCGGTGTTGGATGGGACGGTTCATGGAGGATACCTTGGGCTGGGAGATTGAAAGAGGCCTAGGCGAATCCGAGCAAACGGGCGGCGAACTGACGCCAGCCCGAGTCCTCGTCGTAGCGCCAATACACCCGGTAGCGCAGGTGGGCGCCGAAGGCTTGGCCGGTGGCGGGCAGGTGGTCGACCCCGGCCAGGGATCGCTCCTGGCTGAGGTGGCCGCCGTCCGCGGCGGGGATGTCGGTGATATGGGTCAAGCGCCAGCCCTCGGCGACCCGGCGGACCCACAGGCTGCCGCGCGCGCCCGCCAACTCCCCGGCCAGGATGGGGTCGAAATCGCCATCGGGACCGGGCCGGGATGCGCCCCCGAGGACCAGGGCCAGCCGGGATTGGCGTTCCAACCAGCCGGCCTGGGCGTCGAAGCCCCGGATGGCCTGTTCCACCGTGTCCGGGTCGGTGGCGAGGCTGGATTCCAGGCGGACCACGCAGGGCACCAGGTCCGGGAGTCCCGGCGGGCCGAATTCCCGCCAGGCCTGGGCCAGTTTGAGTTTCCGCCAATCTTCGGCGGTGCGGTGGGCGCGGTTCATGGGGTGGACTCCTTGAGTTCGTCGCGGACGATATCGCCCTGGAAATAGCCCAGACCCCGCGCACTGGCCGCGCCCAGGGCCAGACGGCCTTCGAGCAGGTCGTCCAGGGTGGCGCGGAACGCCTGCCTCACCGTCTTGGGGGCGCCCCGCCAAATATCCTTGGCGACCCGCAGCCGCAGTTGGAAAGCGTTGCCGTAGACCGCCTCTTCGCAATAGAACACCCCGTCGCGCACCCCGCCGGTGAAGCGGTCCAGGCTGTTATGGGCCAGCCGGAAGGTGGTGGGATCGTCGGCCACCGCGTCTTCGATCAACACATGGCCACCGCGGCCCCGGGCCGGGTCCGGGCCGCCGTGGCCGAACAGGTAGCGGGTGGCGGGATTGTGTTCGGGGGTTTCCTGTTCGAGGCGGCGGGGGTCGAGCCCGTCGGCGTAGTGCCGGGTCAGGCGGTTGTAATGGAAGGCCGTGCGGTGGGCCAGGGCGCCTTTGACCGCGCTGGCCGGGACGATCACCCGCCGCCGGGCCAGGTGTCCCCTGGCGCCGACCCAGGCCACCCGCTCCTCGGTATAAGGCAACGCCTCGCTGGACCGGGTGGCGTCCGTCACCGGGATATCGCCGCCACCGAAGCGCCAGAAATCTTCCGCCTCCAGGTTGAGGTCCAGCCGCAGCCAGTTTCCCGCCGGGCCGGGATTCGCCACCAATTCGATCTCGCGCAAGGTTTCGGCAGGCCGGTCCAGCCGCCGGGGATGGCGGGCATAGGCCCGGAAGTCCGCCGGTTCGCGCAGATCGAAGCGGCGCTCGGCATAGCGCTGGACATGTAATTGCCCATAACCGCGCCGGGTCGCCCCCCCGAGCCGGAATTCGGCCCCGGCCAGCACCGCTTGCAGCGCTTCCCAGGCCGGGGCCAGGGCATCCCCGTCCCCGTCCCACAGGGCCATCTCGAAACTGAACCGATGTCCCGGCGCGACGAAGCGCTGTCCGAACCGGCCTTGGAATTGCGCCACGCCCCGGGTTCCCATGCGCATATGGTCGCGGTGGGGTAGTTCGTTGACCGCGAAGGCCGAGAGCAAGGGGTCGCGGGTCCAGGCGCGTTCCAGGTCCAGGCCGTCCATGGGGCGGTCGTGGCCGTCGTGGATATGCGCCCAGGTCACGGAAAGGGGCGAGGGCGTGCTGTCGTGGTCGCTGGCTTGGCCGAACACGGCCCGGGTGGCCGCAAGACCCAACCGCCGCGCCAAGGCGTGGCGCAGGGCGCCGGCCAGGGCGGTGCCGGGGATGGCCGGGAGGCCGTTGGCGTCGGTGACGACCTGGGTGTCGAACAAGGTGTTATGGCGCCCCGTGGACAACGACAAGGGACTGGTGGCTTCCAAGGTGATCCGCGCCAGGCGGAGGATGGGCGTGTTGGCCTGCATCGGGGGACTCCTAAGGTTTGGCGGCGAGGCGGCGCTGGGCCAATTCGGCCAGGAGGCCGATGGCGCTGGGCGCGTCCTCGGGGCGTTCGGCCAGCTTGGTCTCCAGCCAATCGCGGTAGGTCAGGGGGTGGCCCGCCGCATTGGCGGTGGGCCGGTTCCAGTCTTCCGGATGGATGCGGCACACCGCGTTGGCGTCGCCGAACAAGGCTTCGCGCAATCGCCGGTGGCTATGGGGCGCGGCGGTGGCTTGGCGGGCCGCTTCCGCGACCCGGCCCCATTGCGAACGTCCGGGGGAAGCGGCTTGGTCTTCGCGCAGGCCGTTGAGGCGGCGGGCGTTGCGTTCCAATTGATCCAACTCGGCCAGGGCTTGGCCGGCCCAATGGCGCATCCCGCCTTGCACCGAGCGGGTTTCCGCCGCGTCCAGCAGCCAGCGGGCCAGGGGATGGTCCGGTAGGCCGGGGGCCGGGGTGGCCGGGGTGGCCGGGGCCGTTTCCGCGAAACAGGGATGCCGGGTCGCCAGCAGGGCCGGGGCCAGGGCGCAACGGCCCAGTCCGGCCTCCCGGTGCAGCCCCAGCCCCCGCTCGACCCGCGCCGTCAAATCGGCCCAGGCCGCGGCGTCCAGGGGTTCGCGCAGCCGGTAGGCCAGCACCGAACCTTGGCTCAGTACCTGCCGTTCCGAGCCATAAAGCTGGTGGAAGCCGTTGTAGGGCGAATAGGCCCGGCTGGCGGCGAAGGTCTGGCGCGGCAGGGGATCGGCGGGTGGCAACCCCAGGTCTTCCGCCGCCGGGGTCAGGGTCGGGAAGCCATGGCGGTCGTAGGCGGCGAGGTCGGAGAGCAGCCACAGGCTCAGTTCCGGCCCGGCCAAGTCCAGGCGTGGGGGATGCGCCAGCGGTTGGGCCACCGGCTCGCAACGGACCCGCCCGTATTGGGCCGAGCGCGAGCGTCCGAAATGCAGGATGGGCCGCGCCGCGAAGAATGTTTCCAACGCCGTTACCAAGCCCGTGGCGACTTCCGCGTCGTAGGCGATCTCGCCCAGGAAGTGCTGCCCTTCGGCCAGGCTCTCGTAGCCGAACGTGCGTTCTTCCGCCGGGTGTCCGTTTTCGCGGGAAACCACGGTTTTCATGCGGAACAGCATCTTGGGTTTGAGGTATTGGCCGGACAGGGCGACATAGCCCTGTGGCAAGGGCAGGGTCGCCGGGGGCGGGACGTCCGGGCACCCGTGCATGAGGTTGTGGACGTGGTCGGCCCTGATCCGGCCCCGCTCGCACCAGCCGGGCTGGTCGGCGCTACGGTGCCAACACAGCGGTAAGGGCCAGGCCGGTTCCCCGTCCAGCGCGGGCAGGGCGTTGCCGAAGCGGACCTGGCCGGAGTGAAACAGGGTCCAGGCGTCGCGCCGCGACAGCGTCCGATACAGCACCGCCGCCACCGCGCCCAGAAGGTTGGCACCGGGCAGGTAATCGAGTCCGGGTTGTCCACCGGCTGAGGCCGCCCGGCTGCTGATGACCACTTCGTCCAACAGCTCGAAGCGCAAACTAAACCGCCCCATGCGTGCCTCCGTCGAGGATGCGCATGGCGCAACGGCCCAGGCCGCGGGTGCGGTAGGCCCCGACCGCGCCCGTCAAGGGCAGGGCCAAGGCGAGGCTGGCCCGCCAACCGGTCGGCAGGTCCGCGCCGGCCAGGGGTTCCAGTGCCGCGTGCAGGGTCACCGGCACGATGGCTTCCATGCCGCGCGGGCGGCGTTCGCGGGTGGTGCCGGTGGTTTCGTCCACGGCGGCGGTGAACAATTCCCGCGACAAGGCTTGGCGGTAGGGCGTGCTGGCGGATGCGCCCAGCCAAGCGCGCAGGGCTGGGGGCAGGCGGGCGTCGGCCACCCGCAGGCCACCGGGCAGGTTGTGCGCTTCCGGGCTGTTGGGTGCGCCGAACAAGGCCAGGGCGGTTCCCGTCGGCACATGGCCCAGGGCTTCGCAACACAGGGATGCTTCGCGCAGCAAGCCTTTGAGCAAGCGCCCCGGTACGAAGGGCAGGCCCAGCGAATCGCGTTCGGCCAGCCGGTCGAGATAGTCGCCGCTGCCCTTGCCGCTGCCGCAATGCCAATAATCGAGCATTTCGATTTCCAGGATCGTCGCTTCAGGCATGGGCGGGCTCCCGGAAGGATGGCGCGGGTTGGGTGGCCAGGCCGACCGTCCGCAACACCAAGGCGTCCACCAGCGGGGAAAACAAGCGGTCGTCGCGCCGCCGCGTCGGCCAATCCGGATCGCGGACGCCGAGCGCCGCTAGCAAGGCGTCCAGTCTTTCCAGGCGTTGGGGCAGGGCTTTGCCGACCACGTCGCGCCAGCGCCGGTATTGCCGGGCCGCGTCCTGGGCGGGCAGACGCAGCAGAAAGGCCAATTGCCGGACCGGCCCGATGGCGAGATCGTCCTCGCTGAGCAACGCGGCCAGGTCGGCCAGCGCCGACCAGGGGGGCAGGGGGCCGGTGGGAAGTCCGTAACCGGGTAGCCCGTTTTGCAACGGGGCCGCTTCGGTGTCGGCGCGGAGGGCCGGTCCGCTGGTCGCGCCCGCCAGGGCGAACGCCAGACAGGCCGGGGCGGAGCCGCCGGTTTGGACCCGCGCCCGGCACGCCTCGGTCCTGGCCTGTAGGCAGAGCGTTTCGGCCAGCGGATCCGCCGACCACAACGGGTGCCCGGCCTTGGTGAAGGCGAGTCCCGCGCAGGCCGTCAAGCCCGCGCCCTCGTAGTCCAGGTCGGCACGCAGCCCGGCCAGGTGGCGCTCGGCGGCCAGCCCGAAGCCGGCCAGGAACGCCGCCGCGAACGGCACACCCAGGTCGGCGCGGACCAGGGCCGTGAATTCGCCATCCCGTAATAAGAGGGGCCGGGCGGGCAAGACCGCGATCCCGCCCTCGCGGGCCAGGGCGGCGGGGACCAGCACCTTGGTGCCGGCCTCCAGCGCCGCTTGCCGCAGCGCGGCCTCGACACCTTGGGAAAACAGGCGGAACAGGGCGGTGAATTCGTCGGGCCGGGTTTCCGCGGCGGTGGCCAGGCCGGCCAGCCAATCGGCCTGGCCTTCGATACCGATGCGCAAGGTGGCGAGATAGCCATTGCCGGGCAGCCAGGGAAACCCAGGTTCCTGGGCGGTGGCGGACTCTTTGGGGTGCAGGCGCACCGGCCAGGCCGGATGGCCGGGCCAGCCTTCCATGAGCGGATGTTCGGCCAGGCTGGGGTGGCGGTCGGGGTTGGGTCCGGGAAACGCATGGCGCTTGCGCAGGCCGACCGCGTCGTAGCCTTCGCGTGGGTGGCGCGATTCCAGCACCGCCGCCCGGCCCGAATAGGGATCGCGGCGGGCGATGGGCGGGGTTTCCGGGAAGGCCGGATCGCGGCGTCGGCTCAGCCAGTCCAGTTCTTGGCCGGCCCGGTAGACCGCTTGGTACTGGGTGTCCCCTGCGGCCAGGGCGTGGGCGAATTCCAGCGCCGGGCAATAATGCCCCACCACGATGCCCCATAGGTCGCGCAGGCGGCGGGCTTGTTCGGCGGCGTGCGCCCCGCCCAGGACGGCCTGGAAAGCCCCCGCCGTGCGGCGGCAGAAGCGGATATCCTCCCCGATGCCCAGGGTGTCGAGGACGGCGGAAAGGGGTTCGCCGCAAATCGATTCGATCAATTTGCCCGCCGCGATTTGTTCGGGGAGGTTCCGGCCTTCCAGAATGTAGTCCTGGACGGAGCGGGCCTCGAAAAGATATGCCCAGTAAGTCACTGTGATTCCTTGGTGGGGGGTCCCTGCGGGGAAATGACCGGATGGCCGGGCCGCGTTGAAAAGGCGTCCGCAGTAAATCCCATCCAAAGCTTGGGTTCAAGTCGGTAACTTGCTGAAAATTTTGTAGGGAAATCCCTACAAAGCCGGTTCGGCCCGGTGGCGGGAATGGGGTTGGGCGGGGGTGCGGTCGTTTGGAATGGCTTGGGGATGGGGCGCGGCCCTGGCCGGTTTCAACTGTGGAAAAACGGTCTGTTCGTAGCTACTACATTGTCTATACTAAGCCGGAACCGCCTTTCATCCGGTGCAGCGCCTCCTTTACGATGGCTGGTTTTGCTGGACGGACCCCATCGCTTGCAACGGCCAGGCCCCCCGCTTTTCCGCATCCGCCCATGTTGAAAAAAATCAAAATCCAAGACTTGCGCCTGGGCATGTATATCCAAGAACTCTGCGGCAGTTGGATGGAGCATCCGTTTTGGAAAACCTCCTTCAAACTGGAGCGCCAAAAGGATTTGGACACGCTTTTGACCTGCGGTATCGAGGAACTATGGATCGATGCGGCCAAGGGTTTGGACGTGGAGGCCAGGGTCGAGACGGTGTCCCCGGAAGTCCAAAGCGCCGAGGTCGATACCGCGCTGCGGTGCGCGGCCCGGGTCGGCCAGTCCAAGCCCATCTCCAGAGTGGCGTTGCGCGACGAACTGGCGCGGGCCAAACAGGTCCACGCCAAGGCCAAGCAGGCCGTGGTCGCCATGTTCACCGAGGCCCGCATGGGCAAGGCCATCAAGCTGGAGCAGGCCGCCGCCCTGGCCGACGAGATCAACGCCACCATCGCCCGCAACTCCGGCGCCCTCCTCAGCTTGGTCCGGCTCAAGCACGCCGACGATTACACCTATCTGCATTCGGTCGCCGTCTGCGCCCTGATGATCGCGCTGGGGCGGCAACTCGGCTTGGAGGGTGATTTGGTGCGGGAAGTCGGCGTGGCCGGGTTGCTGCACGACGTGGGCAAAATCTTCATTCCCCCCGAAGTCCTGAACAAGCCGGGGCGGCTGACCGACGCGGAGTTCGAGACGGTCAAGCGCCACCCGCGGTTGGGTTGGGAACTGCTCCGCACCACCGACGGCATCCGGGAGATCGCGCTCGATGTCTGCCTGCACCACCACGAGCGGATGGATGGCCGGGGTTATCCCGACCGCCTGTCCGGCGAGGCGTTGACCCTGTTCGCACGGATGGGCGCGGTCTGCGATGTGTACGATGCCATCACTTCGAACCGTTGCTACAAAGCGGGCTGGGAACCCGCCGAAGCCCTCCGCAAGATGGCCGAGTGGCGGGACGGCCATTTCGACCCGGCGGTGTTCCAATCCTTTGTCAAGGTCGTCGGCATCTATCCTACCGGCACCTTGGTGAAGCTCAAATCCGGAAAACTGGCCGTGGTGGTGGAGCAAACCCCCAACAACCTATTATCCCCGGTGGTCAAGATATTTTTTTCCACCCGGTCCAATTCACCCCTCATGCAGGAAACGGTGGATTTATCGAAATCCCAGGACGCTATCGCCAGTCCGGAGGAACCCCGCAAATGGGGGTTCGACAAGGATAAGCTTTTGGGGTTATGAGCGGGGCCGGGCCGGGGAATCCACACCAACGGATGATGGGGTGGAACCAGCCGGATGAATTGCTAATAAGATACCGAAAAAACCGTGCTTGGAATCCAAGCCGCTAACCAACCAGAGGCTCCATTATGAACCCTAGGGAAGAAGAACTCTTGCAAGCCGCGCAGGCGGTCTTGAAATCGGTGGCCATTCCGGCCCAGCCCCGGATCGTCATGGAATTGATGAAGCTATCGAACCAGCCGGGGGTCGATGTCCATCAGATCGCCAAAAAGGTGGAAAAAGACCCCGCCTTGGCGGCGAAGGTCTTGAAAGTCGCCAACTCCCCCTTGTTCGGCCTCAAGCGCTCCCTGGATTCCATCGGCCAAGCCCTGCATCTGATGGGGTTCCAGTTGTTCCAGCGGGCGATATTGGCTTCGTCCTTGCGCGATGTGTTGCAGGGCGACCGCTCGCCGACCAGCGAGGTTTTCTGGATCCATTCCGAACTGACCGCCCGCTGCTGCGAGGTCGTCGCCAAGCGGCTCAGGCCGCAACTGGCCCAGCAGGCTTATCTGGTCGGGTTATTCCATGATTGCGCAATCTCGATATTGGGCAGGAAATTCCCGGATTACCAGGATTTGGCGCACAAGGCTTTGAGTTATCGGCAGGAAGCGGTCGAGGAAGAGGAGCGGCGCTACTCCACCAATCACTGTGTGATGGGGTATCTATTCACCCGTTCGTGGTATCTGCCCGAGACGGTGCGGCTGGCGATACTCCGCCACCACGATGGCGAGCCGGAATACTCGGACGATATCGATGCCCGTGCCTTGGCCGCGATCCTGAGGGTGAGCGAATACATCGTCCAGAATTACGACGCCTCGGGGAATATGAAAACCGTCGAGGTTTCCGAATGGCTGGAGGCTAGTTCGGGGTTTCTGGATATTCTCGGACTTTATTCCCAGGATGTGGTCGATATCGAGGAACAGTTCCTCGATGCGGTCCGTTGAGCCGCCGTCCTCAGCGCGATCCGCCGGCCGCCGCCAACAGCTCGATCAAGCCGCCCGGATAAACCCCGAGGCCCAGCAGCAATAGCGTCAGAAACCCCAGCACCATGCCGCCCGCCCAGGGCAGGGGTGCTTTAGGCACCGCCCCGTCCGCCGGGTCGGGTGCCCGCGCCATCTGGACGATCACCCGCAGGTAGTAATACAGCCCCAGCCCGCTGCCCACCACCAGGGTGCCCAGCAGCGCCCACAACGCGCCCCGTCCGCCCGAAGCGAAGATGTAGAACTTGCCGACGAAACCGGCGGTCAAGGGAATCCCCGCCAGCGACAACAGCGCCACGGCCAGCACGCTGGCGGGCCAGGGCCGGGTGTGGAACAGCCCGGTGTATTCTTCCAGGCGTTCGGCCTCGCGGTCCTGGGGACTGAGGACGGCAACCACCCCGAACGCCGCCAGGCTGGTGATGAAATAGGCTGCCAGATAGAACAGCAAGGCTTCGGCGGCGAAGTCCGCGCCGATCCGCCCGCCCGCCACCAGCACCACGGCCAGATAGCCCATGTGGGCGATGGAGGAATAGGCCAGGAGCCGCTTGAGGTTGTCCTGGCGCAGGGCCAGGAGGTTGCCGGCCAGCATCGACAAACCCGCCATCAGGCCCAGCGCTTGCTCCAGCGCGGGTGTTTGCGCCAAGCCGCCGGCCAGGGTGTAGCGCAACAACAGGACCAGCACCGCGCCCTTGGCGACCGTGGCGAGCAAGGCCGTGACCGGCACCGGCGCGCCTTGGTAGACATCGGCGGTCCAGAGGTGGAACGGGAACAGCGAGAGCTTGAAACCCAGCGCGGCGACGATGAGCAGCAGGCCGGTGAGGCTGAGCAAGCCGCCGTCCGCCGTTTGGGCGAAGGCGGCGAATTCCAGGCTGCCGGTGTCGGCGTAGACCCAGGCCATGCCGAACGCCAACAGGCCCGAGGCCGTCCCCGACAGCACCAGATATTTCATGCCCGCTTCCAAAGGCCGCTCGTCCCGGCACGGGTAGGCGATCAAGGCGAACAGCGACACGCTGAGGGTTTCCAATCCCAGGAAGAACCCGGCGAAATGGCGGCTCGCCGCCAGCACGAACGCGCCCAACAGCGCGGTCAGCAGCAGCAAATAAACCTCTTCGGGCTGTTCGGCGCGACCGGCGAAATAATCCCGGCACAGCACGGCGACGCACAACCCGGCCAGCCCCGCCAGGCCCATGAAGGCCAGGGCGTAACCGTCCACCCGTAGCAAGGGCGTGACCGTGCGCGGGGCCAGTTCCGCCGCGAAAGGGATCGAACCCAACGCGGCCAAGATTCCCGCTGCCGCCAGCCCGAAAATCAGCCCATGATGGCGATAACAAGCGATGGCCAATAGCCCCAAGACCGCGCTACCCGCCAAGGCCAGCAGCGGTGACAGGGCGATGAGGTCGGCGGCGGCGATCATGGATGGCTCCGGTGGGCGAGGGTGGGGCTGACGATGGGAGGCGGCGTGGCGTGGAGGATATCGATCAGGGGTTGCGGATAAAGGCCCAGGCCCAGGCTGGCGGCGATCAAGACCGCCAGCGCCGCCGTTTCCCTGAAGCCGAAATCCTCGATGCCGTGGGTTTCCGTCCGCGGGCCGTGGAAGGCGCGTTGCACCAGGGCCAGCGCATAGACCGGCCCGATCACCAGCCCCAAGGCCGCCAGTGCGGCGGTGCCCTGGTGCAGTTGGAAGGTGCCGGCCAGCACCAGGAATTCGCCGACGAAATTGCCGAGGCCGGGCATTCCCAAGGCTGCGACCGAAAAGAACAGCCCGATGGCGGCCATGCGCGGCACCGCGCCCCACAAGCCGCCCATGCGGTTCATGTCGCGGGTGTGGAGGCGGTTCTGCAAAGCCCCGGCCAGCATGAACAAGGCGGCGGCGCTGAGGCCATGGGCCAGCATCGTCAGCACCGCGCCCTGGAAACCCAGCCCGGTCTGGGCGTACAGGCCCACCAGCACGAAGCCCATATGGCTGATGCTGGAATAGGCGACCAGCCGCTTCATATCGGTCTGGGCGAAGGCCAGCATCCCGCCGTAGATGATCCCCACCACGCCCAGGCCCATGGCGGTGGGCGCGAATTCCGTCGTCGCGCCCGGAAATAAGGGAATCGCGAAGCGCAACAGCCCATACGCCCCGGTCTTGAGCAAGACCCCGGCCAGGATCACGCTGCCGCCGGTCGGTGCCTGGGTATGGGCATCCGGGAGCCAGGTGTGCAAGGGCACGGTCGGCAGCTTGACCGCGAAGGCTACGAAGAAGCCCAGCATCAGCCAGCGGGCGGTGACGGGATCGAGTTCGGTGCCGAGCAGGGCGAAATAATCGAAGCTGAATTGGCCGGTCTTGGCTTGGTGCGCGAGGGCCAGCGCCACCGCCGCCATCAGCATCAAAAGCCCACTGACCTGGGTGAACAGCAAGAACTTGAGGGCGGCATAGCCCCGGTTCTCGTGCCCCCAGACCGCGATGAGGGCATACATGGGCAGGATCATCAGTTCCCAGCACACGAAGAACAGGAACAAATCCAGCGCCAGGAACACCCCCATCACCCCGGCCAGGGTCCATAGCAAGCAAGCATGGAACGGCCCGGTCCGTTGCCCGATCTCGCGCCAGGACACCGCCACCGCCATCAGCCCCAGCAGCACCGTGAGGGCGGCGAGCAACAGGCTCACCCCGTCCAGCCCCAGATGGAAGCCGATCCCGAAGCGGGGAATCCAGGCCAGCCGGATTTGATCCAGCCAGACCCCATCCGCCACCGCCCCCGGCGCGGTGAAATACGGCACCAGCACCCCGCCTTCCCCGGCCAAGCTTAATAGCGCCAGCCAGCGCGGCGCGGCGGCATGCGCCCGTTCCGCCGCCCAGCACAAACCGCCCCCCACCACCAAGACCCCGATCAGCCACACCAGCATCATGACAAAATCCCCAAGGCGAGGGCGAACAAGACCCCGGACGCCAAGCCCGCCGCGTACCAGCGCAATCTACCGTTCTGGGTGGCGGACAGGAGGCGGTGGCCTTCGCGGCCGAGATAGGCCAGGGCGTGGCTGAAATCGTCCAGCACATCGGCGCGGTTGGCCTCGGCCAGCCAGCGGAACGGCTCGACCAACAGCCGTTCATACAGCCCATCGAAGCCCCAGCCGCTCTGCCAAAACCGATGCAGGGCGGCCCCCAGGGGAGCGCTGACCAGCTTGTCCACCGACCATTCCCGGAACAGATAGAACTGCGCCGCCATCAAGATGCCGGCCCAGGGCGCGAGTTCGGTGATGAGCTGCAATGTGTAGGGAAGTTCGGCGGCGGGCGGCTTGGGGAACAGCGTGTGCAAGGGCAAGCCAAACCAGCCCCCGGCGATGGCCAGCCCGGCCAGGATCAGCAAGGGCGCGGTCATGGCGAAACCCAGCCGTTCACGGGTGTTCGGGGTTTCCGGCCCGTAGAAGACGACGAAGATCAAGCGGAAGCTATAAAGTCCGGTCAAGGCCGCGCCCAGGACGCCCGCGCCCCACAGCCATAAGCCTTGCGGCGCGGCCTGGGCGGCGGCGAGGATGGCGTGCTTGCTGTAATAGCCCGAGGTATAGGGCAGGGCGCTCAAGGCCGCAGACCCGATCACGAAACACCCGAAGCTCAGCGGCAAGCGCCGCCTCAGCCCGCCCATGCGGAAAATATCGTGTTCGTGATGATAACAATGGATGACCGCCCCGGCGGCGAGGAACAACAGCGCCTTGAAATAGGCATGGGTGGTGAGGTGAAACACCGCCGCGCCATAGGCACCGACCCCCAGCCCCAGGAACATATAACCGAGCTGGCTCAGGGTCGAATAGGCCAGGATGCGCTTGATATCGTGCTGGGCCAGGGCCGAACAAGCCGCCATCAGCAAGCCCGCCGCGCCCAGATAGGCCACCACTTCCCGCACCGGCGGAGCCAGTTGGAACAGGACGTGGGTGCGGGCGATGAGATAAACCCCGGCCGTGACCATAGTGGCGGCATGGATCAAGGCGCTGACGGGCGTGGGACCGGCCATGGCGTCCGGGAGCCAGGTTTGCAGCGGCAACTGCGCCGATTTGCCCACCGCGCCTCCGAGCAACAAGGCGGCGGCGACCATGGGAAAAGCGGTGTTCACCGGCCATTGCAAGGTGGCGCGTTGCATCAGGGTTTGGATATCCAGGCTGCCCAGCACCTCGAACAACAGCAGCAGCCCCAGCAAGAACGCCATATCGCCGACGCGGGTCATGACGAAGGCTTTGCGGGCGGCGGCCCCGTTGGCCGGGTTCTCGTACCAAAAGCCGATCAGGAGATAGCTGCACAGCCCCACGCCCTCCCAGCCCGCATAAAGCAACAACAGGTTATCCGCCAACACCAGTACCAGCATCGCCGCGACGAACAGGTTCATATAGGCGAAGAAGCGGGCATAGCCCGGATCGTCGGCCATGAACCCGGCGGAATAGAGATGGATGAGGAAGCCGATGCCGGTCACGATCAGCATCATATTCAGCGACAAGGCGTCGAGGTACAGCCCGAAGCCGGAGGAGAATTCGGCCACCCGTAGCCAGGTCCACAGCGGCAGCTTGTAATAGGCGATGTGGTCTCCCAGGAAATGCTGGCCGATGAGTCCCGCCAGCACGGCGGCGATTCCGACCGAACCCACGCCGATCCAGGGCGTGAGGCGGTGCGGCATCCGGCCTTGGCTCAATACCAGCACCACGCAGCCCAAGAAGGGCAGGGCGGGGACGAGCCATAAATAGTCCAGCATGGGGTTCTCCTGTTGTTGTTCTGGTCGTTCCGTCGCTGGCCGGGCCGGTCGAAACTTGGCGCGTAGCCCGGATACAGCGCAGCGGAATCCAGGATCGCCCGATTTCAGGCCAGCTTGATTTCCAAGCCCACTTCCCGCCGCACCCGCCGGTAAATCGCTTCCACCGCCAGTTCCAAACCCACCGATTCCAGGCAGAAAATATCCCCGGCATAGTAGGATTCCGGTTGCCAATCGCGGTTGCGGCGGAAAATCCGTAAATGCGGCGTGTCCTGGGAGACCACGACATATTCCAGCAAGGACGGGATTTGAATATAGTTGTCGAATTTCTCTTTCAAATCGTTGCGGCGGGTCGAGGCGGAAAGCACCTCGACGATTAGGATAGGATTGGTGCGGGTATATGGGTCGTCGGTGTTTTCTCCACAGGCCACCATAATATCCGGGTAGTAGGCATAAAATTTACCTTGGGCTTTTATTTTTACTTTCATATCAGCCATCCACGCCCGACAGGTGTCTGGCAGGATGTTATTGATAGCCGTATGGAAATCCGCTGCTACCGTATTGTGTAGTTCGCTGGCACCGCCCATCGCATAGATTTGGCCGTCCACATATTCATGGCGGACATCGGCTTCCCGCTCGTCTTCCAAATATTCCTCGAAGTCCACGTAAATCTGTTTTACCGCATGTGACATATGGCGTTCCTCATAAAATCTAAAACCTAATGCCTATGCGGTATGATTTTATCCCCGCATCCCGCTCAAAGCATCCGCGTCCAAGGTCTTATAAGTCCGATAAATCCGCATCACCAAGCCCAAGGCCACCCCGATTTCCGCCGCCGCCAAGCTCAGCACCAGCACGAACATGATCTGCCCATCCGGCTGGTTCCAGCGCGAACCGGCCACGATGAAGGCCAGCCCGGCGGCGTTCAGCATGATTTCCAGCGACATCAATACCGCGATCAAATTACGCCGCATCAACACGCCGGTCAGTCCCAGCGCGAACAAAATGGCCGACAATGCCAAACCATGCTCCATCGGCACCAGGCCGTTCATCGCGCCGCCTCCGGCCGTGCCAGATGGTAAGCCCCGACCAGTCCGGCCAGCAGTAGCATCGAGGCCAGTTCCACCGCGATCACATACGGTCCCAGCAAGGCGATGCCGACCTCCTTGGCGGTCACGATATGCCCGGTGGGATGGCGTCCGTCGCCCAGCAACACCACATAGGCGAATTCGATCAGCAACACCGTCGCCATGGCCGAAGGCCAGCGCCAGATCGAGGGTTCCAGCCAGCGCTTTTCCTGCTCCTGGGTTTGCTGGCCCAGGTTCAGCATCATCACCACGAACAGGAACAGCACCATGATCGCCCCGGCATAGATGATGACTTCCAGCAGCGCCGCGAAATACGCCCCCATCAGATAAAACACCACCGCCGAAGCCAGCAGGGACAGGATCAAGTACAGCAGGGCATGGACCGCGTGGGCGCTGGCGACCACCAATAGCGTCGAGACCACCGCCACCCCCGCTGCCGAATAGAACAGGATTTGCAGCATCACGGCAACAGGCTCCGAATATCCACCGGGGCGGCTTCGTGTTCGGCCCCGCCCTTGTCTTTCCCTGCGATGCTTTTGCCCGCCACCCGGTAGAAGTGGTAATCCGGGTATTTGCCGGGGCCGTCGATGAGGAGGTGCTGTTTTTCGTAAACCATGTGGTGGCGGTCGTATTCGCTCATCTCGAAATCCGGGGTGAGTTGGATGGCATAGGTCGGGCAGGCTTCTTCGCACAGTCCGCAATAGATGCAGCGCGAGAAATTGATGCGGAACCATTCCGGGTACCAGCGGCCTTCCGGGGTTTCGGCCTTTTGCAGGGCGATGCAATCCACCGGGCAGACCACGGCGCAGAGGTTGCAGGCCACGCAGCGTTCCTGCCCGTCGGGGTCGCGGGTCAACACGATGCGGCCCCGGTAGCGCGGAGCGAGCCGCGGCATTTGTTCCGGGTACTGTACGGTATCGGCGCGGGCGAAAGTATGCGCCAAAACCGTCCACAAGGTCTGCACCTGGCTGAGGAAACCGCCGATCAAGCCCATAGCAGCAGCCCTCCGGTCGCCAATAGGTTGAGCAGGGACAAGGGTAGCAAGACCTTCCAGCCGTAGGCCATCAATTGGTCATAGCGAGGCCGGGGCAGGGCGCCGCGCATCAGGATGAACAGCAGGATGAACAACAGGGTTTTCAGGACGAACCACACGACCGGCGGCAGCCACGGCCCCAGCCAGCCGCCGAAAAACAAGGTCGTGATCATGGCCGCGCCCAAGGTGATGCCGATGTATTCGCCGACGAAGAACATGCCGAACTTCATGCCGGAATACTCGACATGGAACCCCGCAGCCAATTCGGTTTCGGCTTCCGGCAGGTCGAAGGGTCCGCGATGGCTCTCGGCCACGGCGGCGACCAGGAACAGCAGGAAACCCAGGAACTGCGGCCCCACGAACCAGCCCTCGCGTTGCGCCTCGACGATGGCGCGTAAATCGAAGCTCCCCGCCAGCATCACCACGCCCATCACCGACAAGCCCATGAAGACCTCGTAACTGAGGGTCTGCGCCGCCGCCCGCAGCGCCCCGAACAAGGCGTATTTGCTATTGGAGGCATAGCCCGCCAGGATCACGCTGTACACCGACAGCGAAGCCAGGGCCAGGAAGTACAACAATCCGAAACCCAGGTCGATGATGCCCACTCCCGGCGCGATGGGCACCACGGCGAAGGCGGTCAGCCCCGTCAGCATCACCACGGTCGGGGCCAGCACGAACACCGGGGCGTCGGCGAAGGGCGGAATCCAATCCTGCTTGCTCAGCATCTTCAGCATGTCGGCGACGATCTGGAACAGCCCCAAAGGCCCGAGCCGGTTGGGCCCGAGCCGGTCCTGCCACAGCGCCAACAGCCGCCGTTCGACCCAGATCAGCCAAGCCGCCACAACGATCAAGGCCGCGAGGATCGAGACCACGTTGAGGGGCGAACCCACGCTCATGGCTGTTCCTCCTGGGGAACCCATACGTCCACCCGTTCCGGTAATCCCCCCGGAACCCCGCCTTCCGGGAGGCCGATCACACCCTGGGCCAAGCCCGGTTCCGGGCGCAGCGGCAAATCCAAGCGGCATCGCTCCCAGGCCACGGTCACGCCATCGCCAAGGCCCAGCCGGGCGATATCGTCCGGGTGCATGAGGGCGCAGGCCGCGGGTGCCCGCTCGATGATGGGCGGGGCCAAGGCGCTGAGTTCCTCGCCGCCGAAAATCCGGTGCAGGATGACGGCGCGGAAACCGGGTTCGTCCGGGGAAAGGAGGGGCGGAATATCCTCGAACCAACAGGGCGCGGGGGTGTCCGCCGGTTCGATCAAGCGCACGCCCGGATCGCCGCCGCGCAAAGTCCCGCCCGCCTCGTCCTGGAATTGGGTCGTCGCCTGCTGATGGGAATTCCAGCGCGGCGCCCAGGCCACGGGCCGCAAGGCCGGAGGAATCCCGGTGTCCGCGCCTTCCATGCTGTAGCTCAGGGCCGAATCGGGATCGTCCGGCGGCTTGGGTTCGTGCAAACGCTGGTCGGCGTGCATCGCGGTCCTGCCGCTGTAGCGGGCCGGGGCGCGGGCGATCTTGTCGCCTTGGACCCGGAATCCGGTTCCGGGCGCGGCCTCGACGATGCGGGCGAACACCGGCAAGGCCGCGGCGCAGGCGGCGGTGACGGCGTCGAGGTTTTGCCAAGTATCGCGCTGTGTGGCGAACGGCCAGCGCCAAGCATCGCGGGCCGCGCCCAGGGGCGGCATGACCGAGAAGAAGCGCTGCGCCCGGCCCTCCAGGCTGACGAAGGTGCCCTCGGTTTCGGCGAAGCTGCCCGAGGGCAGGAGCAAATCGGCACGGGCGGTGGTGGCGTTGCGGCTGTGGTCGATCACGATGCGCTGGCGGAACCGGGCCAGGGCCGCATCGACCGTCGCGGCGGGTGCGCGGCGGTATACATCGTTTTCCAGCACGATCAAGCTGGGCGCGTCGTTTTCCCGTGCCGCCGCGAAGGCGTCCTCGACACTGCGCCCATCCATCAGCGCCAAGCCCAGCGTGTTGCATTCCGGCACGGCGTAGCACAGGTCCACCGTGGGCACGTCGCGTTTCGCGGCCAGGGCGCGGGCGATATTCCCCGCCGCCCGCACCACGGCCAGGTTGGCGCAGCCCATCCCCGATATCAGCAAGGGCCGCTCGGCGGCGGCCAGGGCGGCGGCGATGGTTGCCGCTAGACGTGTTTCCGTTTCGGATAGACCGGATACCGCCGGGGCTGCGGCGTCCAGCGCGTGGACTATCGCGAAACCCAGCCGGGCGATGGCTTCCGGCGTGGCGCGATGGGTCGCGCTCGCCACATCGTCCAGCCGGGTCGGCGCGGGGCTGGCGATGAACAGCGGGCTTTTTTCGGCCTGGGCCGCGTGGCGGGCGGCACTGTCCAACCAAGCGGGAATCTTGAGCGCCGCGGCGATAGCCAAGCCCCGGTTGCGTACCGCCTGCCGCAAGGTCAGCGCCAAGCGCGGTGCGGTGTTCGTCACATCTTCGCCCAGGATCAGCACGGCGTCGGCCCGTTCCATTTCCCGCACCGCGGGCACCCGCACCGGCCAATCGCGCAGGATGTCCACAATCGCCGCTGCCAATCCGGCCTCGATGCGGGAAAACCCGGCGTAGAAATTCGCAGACCCGACCCGTTCCCGCAACACGAAATTGGCCTCCAACGAAGCGCGGGGCGAACCGATGCCGATGACGCGCCCGTTCGCCATGCGGGCCAATTGGGCCACGGCGGCGTGGGGCGAGACCGGCTCGCCATGCAGTTCCGCGTGCATGATCCGCTGCCCGCCGTTCACGTAGCCATAGCCGAACCGGCCACGGTCGCACAGGAAATAGCCATTCACCGCGCCGTGATAACGGTTGATGACGCGCCGCAGCCTGCCCAAGCGCTCGCCGGGGCTGATATTGCAGCCCACCGCGCAATGCGGGCAGATCGACGGGGCGTAGCGCAAATCCCATTTGCGGGCGTAATGGGCGCTGAAGGTCTTGTCGGTGAACACCCCGGTCGGGCAGACCTCGACCAGATTGCCGCTGAATTCGTTCTCCAAAACCCCGTCTTGCGCCCGCCCGAAATAGACGTTGTTGCGGATGGAAAACACCCCCAAGTCCTCGCCGCCCGCATAATCGCCGTAATAGCGCACGCAGCGGTAGCAGGCGATGCAGCGGTTCATTTCGTGGTTGATGAAGGGGCCGAGCTGTTGGTTGCGGTGGGTGCGTTTCAAGCCCCGGTAATGGCGGACGGTGTGTCCGGTCATCACGGTCATGTCTTGCAGATGGCATTCGCCGCCTTCTTCGCAGACCGGGCAGTCGTGCGGGTGGTTGGTCATTAAGGCTTCGATGATCCCGGCGCGGAAGTCCTGGGCTTCCGGGGCTTGGAGGTCGGCGCGGAGTCCTTCGGTGACGGGCGTCAGGCAGGCCATGGTCAAGCGGCCTTGCTGGTCGTTCTCATCCTTGTAGAGCCGCACTGCGCATTGCCGACAGGCACCGACCGAACCCAGGGCCGGATGCCAGCAGAAGTAAGGCAGCTCCAGCCCCAGCGACAAACAGGCTTGGAGCAGGTTGCCGCCGGTTTGGACTGTGTGGGTTTGGCCGTCGAGGATGATGGTTGCCATGGTTCGCCACGCTATGCGCTCGGGTTCGGATTATTAATTGTGGAGGAACGGATTAATCACCGGTATGCCGCTGGATGCAAAATCATCGATATTGCGGGTAATGACGGTCAAACCGCGGTGAAAAGCCGTGGCGGCTATTTGTTTGTCGATGGCGTTTTCTGGATGTGGAACCATTAATTTTCCCCATGTCATCGCGATTTCCTCGGTGAAGTCCAGGATGCGATCCGCATATTCCTCACGCACCGATTCAAGCCAGCTTTCTAAAACTATGGTCTGTTGTATATCTCCACGATGCTTAACCAATTCAACGCCGCGCCTCAATTCTCCGATGGTTACGACAGATAGAAAACACAAGGCATCGTTTCTCTCCGCTTCGTCGAAAAATTTTTGGACGCCAATATTGGCTCTTCGGCCTTTGCGGATTTCGCTGACCACATTGGTGTCAATCAAAAACATCGCTGGGCCTGCTCGTGCTGTGGATCCGCTCGAAATCCTCGTCCAATCCTACATCTGGCATTTCCCTGAGTTTTTGGATAAAAGATTTTTTAACCGGCTGTGCGGAATGTTTCCGCTCCAGGGCGATCACGAAATCCAATACTTCCATCCGTAAGTCCGGTGGTAGATTGGCTATGTGTTGATTAATCGTTGCTTGTATGTCCATGGAACACCTATTTGTATTTGCGGTCATTGGCTAAAATGGCAATATCCCCGATTACTCCCTTCCCGCCTAAAGAACGGCTAAGCTTCTAGGCAATGGAACTAGACCGGGAAAGGCAAGATGAACCGCTCTATCCGCATCCAACGGCTGGCCCCGCAGGACCGCGAACGGTGGCAGGCGCTGTTCTACCGCCACCAGCAGCAGAGCCGGCGGCGTAGGCTGCTGGCCTTGAGGTCCCTGTGGGACGGCGAGAGCATGGCCGAGGTCTGCCGCAGCCAGGGAGTCCAGCGCAAGACGCTGGAGAAGTGGCTGGACAGCTACCTTCATGGCGGCTTCGACGCCCTGCTGGCCCCGCAAAGGCGGCCCCGCCCGCAAACCCTGAACCCGCAGCGGCGCAAGGTTCTGCGCTACATCCTGCTCCACAAGGCGCCGGCGGACTATGGCATCGACAGCTACCAATGGACGGCGGTCCACGTCCAGGACTTGCTCAGCAAGAAATGGGGCCTGTCGCTGAGCGCCAACCGGCTTTACGAAATCTTCGACGAACTGGGTCTCTCCCTCCAGCGCGCCCACCGCGACTACGGCCCCGCCAAGCCCGCCGAGCGGGCCAGCTTCGTGAAGGATCTCGAAAAAAAACCGCCGAGGCCGGAACCGACACCGCCCTTGTAGCCCTCGACGAGTTCGCCCTGCTGTCCACGACCGGCACCCATTATGCCTGGGCGGAGAAGAACACCGCCCCGGCGCCGCCGAGCAACGAGAAGCGGCGGGAGAAACTGAACGGCTTCCTGGCCCTGGACCTGAACAGTGGCCGGACCACCGTGGACTTCCAGCCCCAGGCCAAAACCGGCAACGCCGTCTACGTCATCGCCCTGATCGTCCTGCGATATGCCCGCCTGGGCTTCCGCCACATCCTGTTCATCCTCGACAACTGCTCCATCCACAACGACTCCATGAAGGCCGCGCTGGCAGACCTGCTGGCGGAAATCGCCCTGGCCCAGGGCATCGCCGTGGACTTCCTCCACACCCCGGCCTACTCCCCCAAGTTCAACCCGGCCAAATACCTCATCCACCCCGTCAGGAAGAACTCCCTCTACCACCTGCCCCACGCCATGACCGTCCAGCAGCGGGCCGAGCGTGTCCGTCGGCACTTGGCCCAGGCCCCTCCGCAAACGCCCCAGCAGATCAAAAACATCCTCAGGCATATCTACCGCCTGCCAAAAAGTGGGTGGTCTTAGGCCGGGAAGGGAGTAATGGCTTGCTCCATTCCAATACGTCGGCTTGTGATTCCTCATCCTCATCCTGAGCCATTATTTATCGTTCCCACGGTCTCCGTGGGAACGATAAGATGGTTATATTCTATAATGCGCTGAATCAAACGGAATTCACTGGAATGACTATGTTGTGGTATGAGTCAAGCAAGTAAACTTTGGAAAAATTGTGTTTGATAGTTGTTGATGCTGAATTTGGAGAGCGCAAGTCGCCAGTCATCATCATTTCTGGGAGAACAATTAATAACCATCTTTCCTCTACGGGGCGAATATATATTTTGGGGTCTTTTTCCATTATGGCTTCATCGATGTATTCGGTTCCTGCTTCCGCCGTGTCATAAAAACTAACAATGTCTCTTGTTGGGTTTTGGGCTGCTGGTTCATATATCCTTATGATTTTTATGTGATTTTTTATTAATTCATTGCCTGTGTGATTATCTATATTAGAGATGTTCCCAAGGCCTCATAAATATTCTGTTCATAATTGTTACTGCAAGGTCCGCAGAGTAAGATCAATCGCAATTCCCCACGAATCCTTTTTAATGGTGCTTCCACAATGATCTTTAGCAGCCTTGACGACATCGGCAATGATCGTGTTTGCAAAGCCTTGACCGGACTTACCAAAGATCAGTTCAAGCATTTACTTCTGTCTTTTGAATCAACTTATCGTGACCAGTACGGTGGCCCTTCGCTCGACGCGCCTAGCCCCGCTTTCCCAGGCTATCTATCTAGCTTTGGACACCGGCTGTTTTTTGTCCTTTATTACTTGAAAAACTATCCCAGTTACGACGTACTGGGCTATCTCTTTGGTTTCAGTGGAGGCCATGCTTTCGATCATTTAGAAACACTGCTGCCCATCCTTCAAGCGAGCCTAGCCCATCTGAAAACACTTCCCGAACGTTCGGTCAAGACGGTTGAGGCGCTGGATAGACTCCTTGAAAAACAACCTACTATCATCATTGATGGCACGGAGCGGGCGACCCTCAGGCCCCAGGATAAATCCCAACAAGAGCAACGCTACAGCGGTAAAAAAAAACATCACGGCGTTAATAACCTAGTGATTGCCAACCCCGCCAAGAAAATCCTATTCCTTAGCTCCACCGTGCCGGGAAGTGTCCACGACTATGCCCTGTTTAAGACGGAATTTCCGCCCGCCTTGCCATGGTTTCAAAAGCAACTTATCGAGGTTGATCTCGGATTCCAAGGCATTAAAAATGATTATCCCCACGCACGGGCCATTCAAATCCCCCATAAAAAGCCAAAGAAGTCCAAAGCGAATCCTGATCCGAAATTAACACCAACACAGAAGAAACATAATCGGAAGCTTGCTAAAACCCGCGTGGCTGTTGAGCATGCCATCGGCGGGATGAAATGTCTGCATAGTTTAGTACATCGCTCAAGAAACCATCTGGCACATTTATTAGATACCTTCATTTATATTGGTGCTGGCCTCTGGAATTTTAAATTATCATTAAAAACAATAGGTTAGCTTGGGAACATGTCTATTGAACTTTGCAGCTCTTTGCTTTGTTTTTCTAAGTCGAGCTTTCTATACTTTTCTGTAATCTCAAGGCCAATTGTTTTGTTATCTACACTTATTATAAAGTCTGGGGGTTCTGGTTTGTCGTAAAGTACATCGTATTTTATTTTTAATAAATTAAATGCTTTTTCAAGGTGTTCTCTTTCTTTTATTTTTTGTGATTCCCTAGTCATCTTGTTTTCCCCTGTTGGAGTGATGCTATAAATACCGCTCGAAATCCCCCCGGAAATACTTCAAAGCACTCTGCAAAGGCTCCGCCGCCCCCGGTGCCAGCGCGCAAAAAGTATTGCCCGGCCCCATGAACCGCGCCAATTTCGCCAACTGGTCCAAATCTTCGGGCCGACCGCGCCCTTCGACCAAATCCTCCAGGATTTGCGCCACCCATGGCAGGCCATCGCGGCAGGGCGTACACCAACCGCAGGATTCCTGGGCGAAGAAGCGTTCCAGGTTCAACACCATCCGCACCGGGCAGGTCCGGTCGTCGAGGACGATCATGGTGCCGGTGCCCAGGCGACTGCCCGCTTTTTGGAGGGTGTCGTAATCCATGGCGAGGCCCAGGTGTTCCGGCAACAGGAAGTCGGTCGAAGCCCCGCCGGGCAGGAAACCCCGCAGTTCATAGCCCGGTTGCATGCCGCCCGCGTGTTCTTCCAGAATCTCGCGGATCGGCGTGCCCATCGGCAATTCCCACAGGCCCGGACGGTTGACCCGGCCACTCGCGCCGTAAAGCTTGGTGCCCGCGTCCTGGCTGCGGCTCAAGTCCTTGTACCACGCCGCGCCCTGGGCCACGATGCCCGGCACATTGCACAGGGTTTCCACATTGTTGACCACGGTGGGCTTGCCCCATAGCCCCGCGATTTGCGGGAAGGGCGGCTTGGTACGGGGATTGGCGCGTTTGCCTTCCAGGGCGTTGAGCAAGGCGGTTTCCTCGCCACAGATATAGCGCCCGGCGCTGGTGTGGAGGTGGATGTCGAGGCTGAATTCCGTGCCCAGGATATTCCGGCCCAACAGCCCGGCGGCGTGGGCTTCGGCCAGGGCGTGTTCCAGGCGGCGGGCGGCTTCGATGTATTCGCCGCGCAGGAAGATATAGGCGGTATCGGCCCCGACCGCGTAGGCCGCCAGCGCCGCGCCTTCGAGCAAAAGATGCGGGTCGCCTTCCAGCAAACGCCGGTCCTTGAAGGTGCCGGGTTCCATTTCGTCGGCGTTGACCACCACGTATTTTTGGCTCGGTGTCCGGGGAACCAAGCTCCATTTCACCCCGGTCGGGAAACCCGCGCCGCCCCGGCCCCGGAGTCCCGCGTCTTTGACCCGAGCCACGACTTCGGCGGGGGCCAGATCGCGGAGCGCCGTGCGCCAAGCGTCATAGCCGCCGGTGTTTTGATATTCGGCCAGGGTGGCGGCGCTGCCGTCCGGCTTGAGGTTGCGGGTCAGGGGCTTATCCACGGTGTTGCTCCCGTGCCAGGAGCGTGTCGATCTTGGCGCTGTCGAGGTCGCCGTGCAATTGTCCGCTCAGCATCAACACCGGCGCGTGGTCGCAAGCCCCGAGGCAGACGATGGGCAGCAAGGTATAGCGGCCATCCTGGGTGGTTTCGCCCAAGCCGATGCCCAGCCGCTTGCAAAGATGCGCCCGCACCGCGTCCGCGCCCAGCAGCCAGCAACTCACGCTGTCGCAATAATGGATGACCTTACGGCCCACGGGTTTCCGGTAGATCAGGTTGTAGAAGGTGGCGACGCCTTCCAATTCGGCGATGGGCATGCCCAGCAAATCGGCCACGGCGGCTAGGGCTTGGTCCGAAACCCAGCGGCGGTGGTGCTGGACGATCTTGAGGGCTTCGATGCTGGCGGCGGCGGGGTCGGGATAATGGGTGAGGGCCGCTTGGATTTCGGCGGTTTCGGCGGGGGTGAGGGCGGTGTCGGTGTTCATCGTGGGTGCCTCCAGAGTGCCAGTCATCGCCGCGCTTATCGATCCACATCCGCCATCACGAAATCGATGCTCCCCAGGATCGCGATCAAATCCGCGATCATCAAGCCTTTCGCCATCAGCGGAATCATCTGCAAATGCGCGAAAGACGGCGTGCGGATGCGGGTCCGGTACGACATCGACCCGCCATCGCTGACCAGGGCGTAGCGGTTCAACCCCTTGGTGGCTTCCACGCAGGCCGAGGTTTCCCCGGCGGGCATCACCGGCCCCCAACTGACGTTGAGGAAATGCTGGATCAGGGTTTCGATATCGTGCAGGGTGCGCGGTTTGGGGGGCGGCGTGGTCAGGGGATGCTCGGCCTTGTAGGGACCGGAAGGCATGTTCGCCACGCATTGCCGGAGGATGCGGACGCTCTGCCGCATCTCTTCCACCCGCACCCGGCAGCGGTCGTAGCAATCGCCGTTATGGCCGGTCGGCACCTCGAATTCGAACTGTTCATAGCCCGAATAAGGCCGCGCCTTGCGGTAATCGAACGCCAGCCCGGTGGCCCGGAGACCCGGCCCGGTCGCGCCCCAGTCCAAGGCTTGCGCGGTGGTGTAAGCCCCGATGCCGACGGTACGGCCTTTGAGGATGCTATTGCCCATGACCATTTTGTCGTACTGGTCCAGCCGCTTGGGGAAATAGTCGCAGAATTCGGCGAGTGGCTTATCCCAGCCGTCCGGCAAATCCAGCGCCGTGCCGCCGATGCGGAAAAAGCTGGAATGCATCCGCGCCCCGCTGATGCCCTCGATGATCTCGAACACCTTCTCCCGGTCCACGAACATATAGAAGATCGGCGACAACTGCCCGACATCCTGGGCGAAGGTGCCATAGAACAGCAGATGGTTGGCGATGCGGTAGAGTTCGGACAGCATCACCCGGATGGTCTGGGCGCGGGCCGGGACTTCGATCCCGGCCAGCTTTTCCAGGGCCATGACATAAGGCAGGTTGTTGAGGGAGCCGCCGAGATAGTCCACCCGGTCGGTGTAGGGGATGTAGGAATGCCAGGATTGGCGCTCGCCCATCTTCTCGGCCCCGCGGTGGTGGTAGCCGATATCGGGCACGGCATCGACGATTTCTTCGCCGTCCAATTGCAGGGCGACGCGGAACACCCCATGCACGCTGGGATGGTTCGGCCCGAGGTTCAGGAACAGGAAATCGTTGTGTTCGCCGTGGCGCTTCATGCCCCATTGCTCGGGGACGAAGCGCAGGGCGGCTTGTTCGGCTTCTTCCTTGCGCGGCGGCAGGGTGTAGGGTTCCATCTCGGTGGCGCGGGCGGGATGGTCTTTCCGCAGGGGATGGCCGTTCCAGGTCGGCGGCATCAGGATACGCCGCAGGTTGGGATGGCCCTCGAAGCGGATGCCGAATAGATCGTAGGCTTCCCGCTCGTACCAATTGGCGTTGGGATAGATCGGGGTGATGCTGGGCGCGGTGGGCTTGTCGGCGGGCAGGGCGAGTTTGAGGCGGATGTCCTGGTTGCGGCCTATCGAGAACAGGTGGTAGACCACGGTGAAGGCGCTGTCGGGCTGGCCCGCCCGGTGCTGGCGCTGGCGCTCGTCGATGGCGTAGAGGTCGAATAGCATGGTGAAGGGCCGGTCGATTTCGCGCTTGAGGTAGGCGACGATTTTCAGCAGGCGTTCCTTCGCCAGCCACAGCGTGGCGATGCCGTCGGCGGCGGCTTGGCGGACGAAAGTGTCCGCGCCGTAGCGCTGTTCGAGTTCGGTGATGAGCGGGCTGCTGTCCATTACTGTCCTGCTAGTCCATCGAATCCGGTTCCCTGAGCAATGTGGCCCGCATCCTTTCCGGCGTTTTCAAATCGCGGAAACTGGGCAAAGCCGTTTTATCCTGGATGCCGCCGGGACCGACCACCTGGCCCAAGGGCCGCCGCTCCTGGCCGATGGCCTGTTGCAGCAAGAGCAAACCTTCCAACAAGGCATCGGGCCGGGGCGGACACCCCGGCACATACACATCCACCGGCAAGAATTGATCCACCCCCTGCACCACGCTGTAGATATCGTACATGCCGCCGGAATTGGCGCAGGAACCCATCGAAATCACCCAGCGCGGTTCCAGCAATTGCTCGTACAAGAGTTGGATCACCGGGGCCATCTTCATGAACACCGTGCCCGAAATCACGATCAGATCGGCCTGGCGTGGGCTGGCGCGGATGACCTCCGAGCCGAAGCGGGCGATGTCGTAGCGCGAGGTGAAGGCGGTCGCCATCTCCACATAGCAGCACGACAGCCCGAAATTGAACGGCCACACCGAATGGGCGCGGCCCCAGGCGATCATATCGTCCAGCTTTGCCAACAGCAGGTTGCGGCGGAAGATGTCCTCGTTGACCCGTTCGCCAGGGGTGGGCGCGGGGTCGGCATCGGCGGGAGTGAGGCTCCAGCGCATGGCGGTGGCTCCTTCAGTGCTTGAAATAGGCGTCTTGGCTGCGTTGCCGCCGGGTGCGCCAATCCAGGGCGCCCGAGCGGCAGAGGTAGAACAGCGCGGCCAGCAAGACCAGGATGAAGGTCAGCATCTCGACATAGCCCGGCCAGCCCGCCTCCCGGAAGGCCACCGCCCAGGCGTAGATGAAGATGGCTTCGAGGTCGAAGATGACGAAGAACAGGGCGACGGGGTAATACTGCACGGCCAGCCGCACATGGATATCGCCGACCGGCACCACGCCGGATTCGAACGGGCTGCCGGTATAGCGTCCCGGCGGGCGCTGGCCGGACAGGAAGCGGGGCAGGGCCAGCATCGCCGCCACCACGGCCAGCGCGGCGGCGGAATAGGCGATCAGCGGCCAGAGTTGGGAGACCTGTACGAAATCGTCCATCGCGAGGCTCCGTAGGGTGGCCCGGTCGGGCCGGTGGACCCAAGCCTAACGGAAATCCCCGGCGCTGCAAAGCGGGTGGAGTTGCGGAGGGGCGCGGCGACCGGGCTTTGGATTCCAGGCGCGTCCAGCGTTATCCCGCCAACGCCGCCTGCCCATGCCAATACGGCAAGGACAGCATCGCCCCCAGCGTCGTCAGCAGCACCGCCAAGGCATAGAACGCCGTGTCCAGCCGGTAGCGGTCGCAATAGACCACGCCCAGCAACATGCTGGGCATGGCCGATTCCAGCACCAATGCTTGGTAGGTCTCGCCCTGGAAATCCAGCCAGCGTCCCAGCCACAACCCGCACAGCGGCATCGCCATCAGCTTCAGGGCCATGACCAGCCCCGCCGTGGGCAGGTTGCGCCAGCGCCAGGAATCCCAGTGCAGTCCCAGTCCCAAGGCCAGCAGCATCAAGGGCACGACCGGGGACGCCAGCAATTGCAGCGGGCGGGCCAGCCAAGCGGGTTCGGCCACGCCGCCGGCATCGAGTCCCATCGCCAGCAAGGCCGCCCACAGCGGCGGATTCACCAGCAAGGGACGCAACAGCCCTTCGCTCGGGGTTTCCGCCGTGCCGTAATGGCGGGCGATCAACGCGCCCAAACCCAGCAGCAGGGGCGTGTTGGCGAATAGGTCGAGTTGGATGGCGACGGCTCGCGCCCAGGGACCGAAGATATGCTCCAACACCGGCAAACCCATATAGGTCACGTTGGCGAAGGCCACGGCCAGGATGGCCGCGCCGCGCCGCCGGGGCTGGACCCGCAACAAGGTGAACAACAGCCAAGCCGCCACGACGCCCGCCAGCACGGTCCCCAGGCCGAACAGGGCGATAGCGAGCGTTTGCCGCCCCAGATCGGCTTGCCATAGCACCGTCAGCACCAAGGCGGGCAGCGAGAAATTGAATACCAGGGTGGTCAGCACCCGCCGGGCCAGGTCGGCATCCACGCCGCCCGGCCTTATAATGCGCCACGCCGCGCCGCAGAGGATCAACGCGCCCATCTGCATCAGCACCCCAACCATCGCCGTTCCTCTTGTTGAACCGGGCGGCTATTCTAGCAAGCGGGGTGCCAGGGCTGCCGGCCCCACCGCTCAACCCTCAGACTCAGGAACGACCATGACCGAATTGCTTTCCCAGAACAACATCCCCCCCCACGAACGCCTCATCATGGCCCTGGATGTGCCCGGCGTGGCCGAGGCCAAGGCACTGGTGGAGACCTTGGGCGACGCCGTGGATTTCTACAAGATCGGCCTGGAGTTGTTCATGGCCGGCGATTATTTCGGGCTGGTCGCATGGTTGAAAGGCCGGGGCAAGCGGGTGTTCGCCGACCTCAAGTTCTTCGACGTGCCGGAAACCGTGGGCCGGGCGGTCAAGGCCTTGAGCCAGCACGGGGTGGATTTCGCCACCGTCCACGGCAACGACGCCATCATGCGGGCCGCCGCCCAGAGCAAGGGCGAGGTGAAGGTGCTGGCCGTCACCGTGCTGACCAGCCTGGACCAAGGCGATATGGACGACCTGGGATTCTCCTGCGATGTGCAGCAATTGGTATTATCCCGCGCCCGCCGCGCCTTGGCTTTGGGCTGCGACGGGGTGATTTCCTCCGGCCTGGAAGTGCCCGCCCTGCGCCGCGAGGTGGACCATAAGCTGCTGGTGGTGTCCCCCGGCATCCGCCCGGTGGAGAACCGCCCCGCCGACGATCAGAAGCGGGTGGTGACGGTGGAGCAAGCCTTCCAGAACGGGGCGGATTACATCGTGGTGGGCCGTCCCATCCGCGACGCGGCAGACCCGAGGGAGGCCGCGCTGCGGGCGCAAGCCCAGATCGCGGCAGTGTTCGGCGCGGTCTGAGGGCCGGGCCATGCGGGCGCTGTGGCTGGAAGATCAACGGCTGTCCTTACGCGCAGAACTGCCCGAGCCCGTCCCCCGTACGGGCGAGGCGCTGGTGCGGGTCCGCCTCGCCGGGATTTGCGGCACCGATTTGGAACTGGTGCGCGGCTATTATCCGTTCACCGGCATTCCCGGCCATGAGTTCGTGGGCGAGGTGGTGCAAGCCGACGATCCCGGCCTCGTGGGACGGCGCGTGGTCGGCGAGATCAACGCCGTTTGCGGTGAGTGCGAAAACTGCCGGGCCGGACGCCCCACCCATTGCGAGCGCCGCGATGTGCTGGGCATCCGGGGCCGTCATGGCGCGTTCGCCGACTATCTCGCCCTGCCCGCCCGGAACCTCCAGCCCGTGCCGGATAGCGTCCCGGACGAGGCGGCGGTGTTTGTCGAACCTTTGGCGGCGGCGCTGCAAATCCAAACCCAGGTCGCGGTAAGCCCGGATAGCCGGGTGCTGTTGGTTGGGGCCGGGCGCTTGGGCCAATTGATCGCCCAGACCTTGGCCCTGACCGGCTGCGATTTGCAAGTGGTGGCCCGCCATCCCCAGCAATGCCGGTTATTGGCCGGACGCGGTATTCCCACCGTCGAGGCCGCAAACCTGGCGGAACGGCGGTTCGATCTGGTGGTCGAGGCCACGGGTTCGCCGTCCGGTTTCGAGTTGGCCCGGAAAGCCGTGCGTCCGCGCGGCACCCTGGTGTTGAAATCGACCTATCGTGGCGAAATCAGCGTCAATTTTTCCGCGCTGGTGGTGGATGAAATCAGTGTGGTGGGTTCGCGCTGTGGACCGTTCGGCGCGGCCTTGCGCTGCTTGGAACGGAGACTGGTCGATCCCACCGGCTTGATCGAGGCCGAATATCCCTTGGCGCGGGGGCTGGAAGCCTTCGCGGCGGCGGGGCAGCCGGGGGCGTTGAAATTCCTGCTGCGGCCCTGAGCCGCGTCCGCCATGGATTATTACAGCCTGAATCCCGCCACCGGCGTTTTGCTTCACACCCGCCCGGCCTGGACCGACGCCGAACTCGACGCCGCCCTGGCTCAAACCGCCGAGGCCGCGCCCGCGTGGCGAGCCACCCCGCTGCCACAACGCGCTGCTATCCTGCGCCGCGCCGCCGGTCTTCTGCGCCAGCGGCTCGCGACCTACGCCCGCCTCATCGCCCTGGAAATGGGCAAGCCCCTCCAGCAAGCCCGCGCGGAAATCGAAAAGTGCGCCCTGGCCTGCGAGTTCTACGCCGATCACGCTGCCCATTGGCTGGAAGACCAAGCCATCGCCACCGAGGCCCGCGCCAGCTACGCCGCTTATGAGCCTATGGGCACGGTGTTGGCGGTGATGCCCTGGAATTTCCCATTCTGGCAGGTGTTCAGGTTCGCCGCCCCGGCCTTGATGGCGGGTAATAGCGGCCTGCTGAAACATGCGCCCAATGTGCCCCAATGCGCCGCTGCCATCGACGGCCTATGGTTGGAAGCCGGGTTGCCGCCCGGCGTGTTCCGCTGGTTGCCCATCACCCACGCCCAAGCCGAAGCCTTGATCGCCGGGCCGCGGGTACAGGCGGTCACGCTGACCGGCAGCGAAAAGGCCGGCCGCCGCATTGCCGCCCTGGCGGGCGCGGCCCTCAAGAAAACCGTGCTGGAACTTGGCGGTTCCGATCCCTTCGTGGTGTTGGACGATGCCGATATGGCGGAGGCGGTCGCCGCGGCGGTGACGGCGCGGTTCCAGAACGCGGGCCAAAGCTGCATCGCCGCCAAGCGCTTCATCCTGGTGGAAACCATCGCCGACGAGTTCCTGGAACGGTTCCGCGCCGGAGTCGCGGCCTTGGCCGTGGGCGATCCGCTGCCGGGAAGCCACCCAGGTCGGTCCCTTGGCCCGCGCCGATTTGCGCGATGGTTTGCACGTCCAGGTGGAAGCCTCGATCCGGCTCGGGGCCGTGCCGGTGTTGGGCTGCGTCCCGTTGGACGGGCCGGGGTTTTTCTATCCGCCCTCAATCCTGGACCGGGTATGGCCGGGAATGCCCGCCCATGACGAGGAGATGTTCGGTCCGGCTGCGGTTATCGTGCGGGCCAAGGACGCGGCGGAAGCCTTGGCGCTCGCCAACCAGCACCGCTACGGGTTGGGCGCTTCGGTGTGGACGCGAGATTTGGAACGGGGCGAATGCTTCGCCCGTGGCTTGGAATGCGGACTGGCCTTCGTCAATGGCGTGGTGCGGAGCGACCCGCGGTGTCCGTTCGGCGGGGTGAAGGCTTCGGGCTATGGGCGCGAACTCGGCGGGTTCGGGCTGCGCGAGTTCGTCAATGTCAAGACGGTGTGGGTGGGTTGATGGTTAGAGGGACGGGGGAACGGCGGTCCGCTCCCCGTCGGCTGGAGGTCAGCCCCGCTTGCGGCCACGCCATTTGACGAAGGCCAGGGCGCCGGCACCTAGCGCCCATAGGCTCAAGGTTTCAGGCTCCGGGACCGGCGCGCTTGCGGAAGCGATTTGGGAGATCAGCATCAAGGACACAATGCCGACGACTTTGGAAAAAATGTTGTTGTTCATAGGGTTTCTCCTGTGGAATGGAAAAAGGGGATGGCATCGATGCCATCGCCAAAGATTGTATTGAAAACAAGGCCCTACTGCAACCCCAGCGCTACGAATGGGGGTCCGCACCGGGTGGGCCCATCGGTCCGGCCCGGCGCTTAGGCCGGGCCCGGGCCGGAACCGCGCACGGCTTCCCGGTACACCGCGAATAGCCGTTCCCGCACCTCGTCCCAGGCATATCGCCGCACCAAAGCCAAGCCCGCCTCCCGCAGGCGTCCGTACAATTCCGCGTCTTCGAGCAGGCGGACGGCGGCGGCCGCCATGGCCTCGGCGTCGCTGGGCTTCACCAACAGGGCGGTGGTTCCGTCCTCGACCAGATGGGGAATCCCGCCCACATCGGTGCTGACCACCGGCACCCCGGAAGCCAGCGCCTCCAGGACCGAAATCGGCATGTTATCGGCCAGGCTGGGATTCAGCATCAGTTGGGCGTCCCGGTAAAGTTCGGCCATGTGCTCGTTATCCAAGTGGCCGGTGAATGTCGTGGCCGAAGCGATGTCCAGCGCCTCCGCCAGTCGCCGCAGTGTTTCCAGGCGGGGACCGGAACCGGCCACGCTCAGCCGCGCCCTGGGGAAGCGTTCCCGCAGCAGCGCGAACGCCCGCAAGGCGGTGGGGATGTCGTAGATATCCTCCAGGTTCCGCGCCACCACCACCTGGGGGGCGGCATCCATGGCATCCGCGCCGGTGGCCGGGGAAAAGCGCGATAGGTCGATGATATTGGGCACGATGCGGGGCGCGAAACCCCGGCGGCGGAACACCCCGTCCAGGAAGTCCGACGGTACGGCGATCACGTCGGCCCGCCGCAGGGTCGGGCGCACCCAGGCGAAGGCGCGGGCGAAGAATTCCTCCGCCTCGCCGCCCCGGTAATTGACCACCACCGGCACGCCGCGCAACCGGGCGATCCACACGGCGGGCGTGGTGAACAAATGCCAGGACCAGCCGGAATTCGCCATCACATGCATCAATTGGCAACGCCCGGCGGCATTCCATAATTCCCTAAGGTATGGCAACAGGCGGAATAGCGCCCGCACGCCTTTCAGCCGCCCGGCCCAGGCGGGGCGGTAGGGCGCGTTGACCCGCACCACCACGACTTCGATCCCGGCTTCGGTCAACAGGCGGGCCAGTTGCCGGGTTTGGTTGGCCATCCCGCCCGAGGGCGGCGGCAGCGGTCCCACCAAGGCCAGAGTGGCGACGGGCGGGTTCATAGTCCGCTCCCGCCAGCCTTGGCCGAGAACCACAGTTCCAACATCATCAGAATCCAGATCAATTCGCCGTAATAACCGGCGTGTCCCGATTGGTGCATCTGGATCGCCTCGTCCAGGAACGAAGGCCGGAAATAGGGCCGGTCCTTGAGTTTCAGCACGTTGTCGTAGGCCAGTTCGCGCAGGGGTGGGTGTTCCTTGAGCCAGACGCCGAAGGGCAGGCCGAAGCCGTGCTTGGATTTGGCGAGGATGGCCGGGGGCAGGAAATCGGCCATGGCCTGTTTATAAAACCAGCGCAATTGCCCCAGCTTGAGTTTCATTGCCGACGGCACCCGGCAGGACAACTCGACCACGGCGTCGTCGAGCATGGGATAGGCCACCGCCACCCCGGCCAGTTCGCACATCTGGTTGACTTTCACCAAATCGTTGTCGTGCAGGGTGGTTTTCCAATCCAGATATAGCATCCGGTTCAGCGCCGAAGCCGACGCCGGGCGCTGGTAGCTGGCGCGTTGGATTTCCAGCGGCGCGTCGCCATCGACCTGGGCCAGGAAATCGGCGGCGAACACCGCGTCCAACTTGATGCGGTGCAGGAAGTTGTAATCGTGCAGGCGGTCGGGCAGTGGGGTCTTGGCCTGTTCGAGGTAGCGGACCAGCTTGCGCAAGGGGAAGGTGCCGGCCAGAGATTCCGGCAGCGCCCTGAACGCGGTTTCGATACCGCCGCGTACCGCGCCCGGCAAGGCCAGATAGGGCTGGAACAGCCGTTGGGTGGCATAGCGGGTGTTCCCGGCGAACAACTCGTCGCCGCCATCGCCGCCCAGCAATAAATTCATCCCGTGCGCCTTCGCCAGCTTGGCGCAGAAATAAGTCGGCAGGGCCGAGGAATTGCCGAAGGGTTCGTCGTAGGCGGCGGCGATTTGGGGGATGGCGGCGACGGCGTCGTCGGGGCTCAGGTAATACTCGTGCGCTTGGGTCTTGAAATGGGCGGCGGCGATGCGGGCGTAGGCCATCTCGTCGTAGCCCTCGATCGGGAAGCCCATGGAGAAGGTCGGGGCCGCGCCCGGCCTCGCCCGCGCTAAGGCGCCGGCCACGGTGGAACTGTCCAAGCCACCGCTCAGGAACGCGCCGAGCTTGCGCCCGTCCGCGCCCAACCGCGCCACCGCTCCGAACAGCCCTTCGCGCAGGGCTTGCGCCAGTTCGGCCAGAGGCGCGGCGGTTTCGCTGAACTCGGGCTGCCAATAGCGCCGGACCTGGATTTCCCCGGCTTGGAACAGCAGCAGTTCCGCGCCGTCCAGCTTGCGGAGGTGTTTATAGATGGAACCGGGGCTGGGGCAGTGGTGGGAATAGACGTAATCGAACACGGCTTGCGGGTCGATTTCGCCGCTCACGCCGGGATGGGCGCGGACGGCGTCGGCGTGGGTGCCGAATACCAAGCCGGTGGCGGTGCGGGCGTAGAACAAATGGCGCTGGCCGATACGGTCCAGGGCCAGGAGGGTGCGCTGTTGGGCCGGGTCGATCAGCGCCAGCACGAACGCGCCGGCGAGTTCCCGTACCAAGTCCGCGCCGTGGCGGCGGTAGGCGGCGGCCAGGGCGGCGGCGTGGCCCAGGTCCGCCGCGAGTTGGGCGAGTTCGGGGTTTTTCCACTGTGGATGGCCGATGAGCGCGGCCAGCAGGCCATCGGCTTCCCGCCGCGTATCGCCGCCCCAGGTGGCGCAGAGGCCGGAGCCTTCCCGTGCCGACGACCGGGGCAGCGGGAACAGGGCGTCCCGTTCCACCCGGTCCAACAGCGCCGCGGCTTCCGCCGGGTCCAGGGCCGGGTCGTGCCAGCCGAACAATAAAGCCATGGTGCATCCCCTTGATTGCTGGTGCGGTGGAAATGGGCGGGGATTGTAGCGGGTCGGGGTTTGGGGCGGGTAGGTGGCGTCTGTTCGGGCTGGCATCCTTGCCAAAACGACAACTGCCCTGTCACCGCAGCCTACGCACGGAATCACACCCGCACCCGGCACCCACATTCCAACATGATATCCACGGGTGAAACCCCCTGTTCCGTCCCATCCCGCCGCACATGCAAAACCGCCAGGGTATAGGGATTGAATACCACCACATCCTTCACGCCCTGGGCCAGATAGAAACCCGGCCCTATTTCCAAATCCTGGTATTCGTAGCCCTTGCTGATGACCTCGATCACCGCTTCGGGAATCAGGGTGATGGCTTCGTCCTCTTCGTCCGGCTCCCGGCAGAAGAGGGCGATATCGGGCCGCTTGAGCGAACCATCCGGGAAACTCACATAGACATCCGAGGCGTGGATACAGCAAGCCTCCGGCCCGACCGGCGCGATACTGGCGCGGATGCGGTCGATGGCCTTTTGGTGCTTGTAGACCGGCTGGGCTTCCCATAACGGGATGCCGTTGACGATTTACAGGCGGCGCCGAGTTCGTCGGCGGTGAGTAGGTGTGGATTCATGGCGCGTTACCGGGGGTGACGGATGGAAGATTTCGATTTTACGCATTCACGCCGCTCAAGCCTCCACATACCGCGCCACCTCCTGCCCCATCCACCTGCGGATTAAGGGTTCCACCCACTCGGGATGCCGTTGCAACAGCGTATCCGCCACGGCGTGGACCTCGTCCAACACACTCCCGTCCCGCCCTAAATCCGCCACCTTGAATTGCACCTGCCCGGTTTGGCGGGTGCCCAGCAATTCGCCGGGGCCGCGCAGTGCCAAATCTTTCTCGGCGATGACGAAACCGTCGTCGGAGTCCCGGAGGATGCCCAGCCGTTCCTTGGCGCTGGGCGACAGCGGCGGCTGGTATAGCAGCACGCAATGCGCCTCGCCCGGCCCACGTCCGACCCGGCCCCGCAATTGGTGTAATTGCGCCAGGCCCAAACGCTCCGGGTTTTCGATAATCATCAGGCTGGCATTGGGCACATCCACGCCGACTTCGATCACCGTGGTGGCGACCAGCAGGTCGGTCTGTCCGTCTTTGAAGGTTTGCATGGCGGCTTCCTTGTCGGCGGGTTTCTGGCGGCCATGCACCAGCCCGACCCGCAGATCGGGCAGGGCGGCGGCCAGGAGTTCCGCTGTTTTTTCCGCCGCCTCGCATTGCAGCACTTCGGATTCCTCGATCAAGGTGCAGACCCAATACACCTGCCGCCCCTTCGCCACCCAATCGCCGATGCGGCCCACGATATCGGCCCGGCGCGTGGTCGGCACGGCGGCGGTCTTGACCGGGGTTCGCCCTGGGGGGCGTTCGTCGATGATGGACAGGTCGAGATCGGCATAGCCCAGCATCGCCAGGGTGCGGGGGATGGGCGTGGCGGTCATGATGAGTTGATGCGGATAGCCACCGTCGCGGGAGCCCTTCTCGCGCAGGGCCAAACGCTGATGCACGCCGAAACGGTGTTGTTCGTCGATCACCACCAACCCTAACCGCTGGAACGCCACTTGTTCTTGGAACAAGGCATGGGTGCCGATCACCACGCCCGCCGTGCCCAGGGCCACGGCCTCCAGGGCGGTGCGGCGCTCTCCGCTTTTGAGCTTGCCGGCGAGATAGGCCAGCCGTACTTCCAGGGGCTCCAGCCATTGCCGGAAGCTGCGCTGGTGTTGGTCGGCCAGGAGTTCGGTCGGGGCCATCACCGCGACTTGATAACCCGAAGCCAGCGCCGCCAAGGCCGCGCAAGCCGCCACCACGGTCTTGCCGGAACCGACATCGCCTTGTACCAAGCGCATCATCGGGCGTGGCCGGGCCAGGTCGGCCTCGATTTCGCCGATGACCCGGCGTTGCGCCCCGGTCAGGTGGAACGGCAAGCTGGCCAGGAAGCGGGCCGAAGTGGCGGGATCGGCACGGAGCGCGGGCGCGGCGTGGGCTTGGGTCTGGGCGCGGAAGCGGCTCAGGCTGAGATGGTGGGCCAAGAGTTCGTCGAAGGCCAGCCTGGCGCGGGCCGCTGTGAGTTGGGGCGACGATGGATCGCAGCCGGTCGGTGGCTGGTGGATCAGCCGGAGCGCCTCGGCCAGCTTGGGGCGGCGGCGGGCGGTGACGGCGGGCAGCCAATCGGGGAGTTGTTCCGGGACGGCGTGGAGCAGGGCTTGTTCGATCAGCTTGCGCAGGGTTTTTTGGTGCAGGCCGTCGGTGGAGGGATAGACCGGGGTCAGGCTGGCGTCGGGTTGGCCGATTTCATCTTCTCCCAGGATTTCATAATCGGGATGGGTCATTTCCACGCCGTAGTAACCGGCCCGGACTTCGCCGTAACAGCGCAGCGCCCGCCCACGGCTGAACAAGGCGTGCTGTCCCGGCGAAAAATGGAAGAACCTGAGGTTCAGGAAGCCGGTGCCGTCGGCGATGCGGACCACCAGGGAACGCTTGCCCTTGGCGCTGACTTCGGCCAACTCGATCCGGCCTTCGACTTGGTAGCTCAGGCCCGGTTGCAACGCGCCCAGGGGTTCGACGCGGGTGCGGTCCTCGTAACGGAACGGCAGGTGCAGCAATAAATCCAGCACGCTGGCAAGGCCCAGCCGTTCCAGCCGCTTGAGGGTTTGTGGACCCGCGCCCTTGAGCGCGGCGATGGGGATGAGGTCGGGGGAGGTGTGCTGGTTCATGCCGAAAACCGGGCCGTGCCGGGTGAAACCGTATTAAACTGCCGCATATTATCCATATCACGGGGATCAAGCATGAGAATCGGTACGGCGCTCACGCCCGGCGCGACGCGGGTGATGTTCCTGGGCAGCGGCGAATTGGGCAAGGAAGTGGTCATCGCCTTGCAGCGCTACGGGGTCGAGGTGGTCGCGGTGGACCGCTATCCCCACGCGCCCGGCCAGCAGGTCGCCCACCGCGCCCATGTCATCGATATGACCGACCCCGTGGTCCTGCGCCGATTGGTCGAGCAGGAGCGGCCCCACATCATCGTGCCCGAAATCGAAGCCATCGCCACCCCAACCCTGGCCGCCATCGAGTCCGAAGGCTTGGCCCGTGTCGTTCCCACCGCCCGCGCCGTGGCCCTGACCATGAACCGCGAGGGCATCCGCACCCTGGCGGCGGAAACTTTGGGCCTGCCCACTTCGCCCTATGTGTTCGCCGACAGCCTGGAAGGCTTGCGGGCGGGCGCGGCGAAGGTCGGCTATCCCTGCTTCGTCAAGCCGATCATGTCCTCGTCCGGCAAGGGCCAGTCGATGCTGCGTTCCGAGGCCGAGGTCGAGGCGGCTTGGCGGTATTCGCAGGAAGGCGGGCGGGTGAAGAACGCCCGGATCATCGTCGAGGGCCGGATCGACTTCGATTACGAAATCACCCTGTTGACGGTGCGGGCCTTGGATGGGCGCGGCGAAGTGGCAACCCGGTTCTGCGAACCCATCGGCCACCGCCAGGAACAAGGCGATTATGTCGAGAGTTGGCAACCCCAGCCTATGAGTCCCGCCGCCCAGGCCGAAGCCCGCCGCATCGCCCAGGCGGTGACGGACAACCTGGGCGGGCTGGGCCTGTTCGGGGTGGAATTGTTCGTGCGCGGCGATCAGGTGTGGTTCAGCGAGGTCAGCCCCAGGCCGCACGATACCGGCATGGTCACGATGGTGACCCAGGCCCAGAGCGAATTCGAGCTACACGCCCGCGCCATCCTGGGCTTGCCGGTCTCGACCGCATTGCGCGACACCGGGGCCAGCGCGGTGATCTATGGCGGCGTGGCGGGGGAGGGCGTCGCCTTCGAGGGGATGGAGCAAGCCTTGGCGGTGCCGACCGCCGAAGTCCGTTTGTTCGGCAAGCCGGAGGCTTTCCCGCGCCGCCGCATGGGGGTGGCTTTGGCGGCGGGGGCCACGGTCGAGGAGGCGCGGGAGCGGGCGCGGACAGCGGCGGGGCGGGTGCGGCCTGTGTTGCCCTGAGATTCTGGGACCGGGTTGGCACCGGGCCGTCCGGCCTTGGTTTAAGCTGGACCTAAGCCCGGTTGCGGCAAGTTAAGCCCGCTCCGCCCGATGCGGCGTAAACCCATCGTCTTTGCAAAAAAAACGATCCGTGTCAGACTTTTCCGGTTGTGTATTGGATTCGGTCACCAAAAAAAGGGGGAAACCGATGTCGAGAGTGTTCCGTGGCTTGCCGTTGGCTTTGCTGACCTGTTTCATGTCCCATGGCGTCCAAGCCGATGTCTATAAATACATCAATCCGGTCAACGGTCATGTGGAATACACCGATAAGCCGAACCATAAAGGCTTCCACAGGATTATCGAAACCCCCGAGCCTTTCACCCGACCCGCCAAGGTGACTTTCGGCGGCAAAAGTACGCTGGGAAACAAGAGCCTGTTCGGTGGCGGCCTGTTCGGGTCCGCGCCCGCCAATAACAATGCTAAAAGCGCCGCCCGCCACGCCGCTCTCGAACGCAATCGCAGCCAATACGCCGGACTCATCGCCGAAGCCGCCAACCGCCATGGGCTCGATCCGGCTTTGCTGCACGCCGTCATCCGCGCCGAATCCTCCTACAACCCCGGCGCGGTCTCGAACAAAGGCGCTATCGGCATGATGCAACTCATGCCCGCCACCGCCGCCCGCTACGGCGTGCAAGACCCTTACGATCCCGTGGATAACGTCTATGGCGGGGCGCGTTACCTCAGCGATTTGCTAGGCATGTTCTCGGATGTGCCGCTGGCGGTCGCGGCCTACAACGCCGGGGAAAACAATGTCATTAAGTACGGCCACCGGATTCCCCCGTTCCAGGAGACCCAGAACTACGTCAGCCGCGTGCTGGGTTATTACAACCGCTTCGATTGACGGATGCGCCCGGACCGTTTCACAACACCGCCACGCCGCAAGCTTCCAATAGCCGGGTCAAGCGGATCAGTGGCAATCCCACCAAGGCGTTTGGGTCTTCCCCCTCGATCCGCTCGAACAGGGCGATGCCCAAGCCTTCCGATTTGAAGCCCCCGGCGCAATCGTAGGGCCGGTCCCGATCCACATAGCGCTCGATCTGTCCGGGCGAAAGTTCCCGGAACACCACGGCGCAGCGGTCGATATCGGCCTTGGCTTCCCCCGTCGCCGCATCCACCACGCACAGCGCCGTGTGGAATTCCATGGTTTTTCCCGATGCCTTGCGCAATTGCGCGAGGGTGTGGTCGCGGGTCATGGGTTTCCCGAGTTTTTCGCCGTCCAGCACCGCCACCTGGTCCGCGCCGATGACCCAGCCGTCCAGCGATACGCGGGCCACGGCCAGCGCCTTCTCGGCGGCGAGGCGTGCGGCCAGCGCCGCCGGGGCTTCGCCGGGCAGTGGCGTTTCATCGACGCCGGGTGCGATACAGTCGAAGGGCAGGCCGAGTTTCGCCAGCAATTCCCGCCGGTAGGGCGAGGTCGAGGCCAGGATGAGTCGGGTCATGGCGGAAGTCCGGTGTATGTGCTGAAAACCCCGTTTTTACCGGCTTGGCGCAGTCACGGGAAGAGCGGTTTCCAAGGAAGATGTTTTTGACAGGGATCAAGCTTTCCCGATAACATTGACCGATTATGCTCGACCACTTGCCCGATAAGCTCGACCCCTATGAATTCGTCGAAAAAAAGCGGCGAATCAAGGGGAAGCTTGCGCTCTCGGCTTTGGACCGGCTGCACGATCTCCTCCTGAATTTCGAAGGCGTGGCGAACATCGACCTCGAATTCCGGCGCGAGGCAAGGATCGCGGCGGTCGTGGGGCGGATCGAGGCCGAACTGGTGCTGCGGTGCCAGTGTTGCCTGGAAGCCCTGCCCTGGCCGGTGGCGAGCGAAGTGCGCTTGGGGCTGGTCCGCTCCATCGACGAGGCCGACCTCCTGCCGGAAGCGTTCGAGCCCTTACTGGTGGAATCCGAAGAGCCGATGGCCTTGGCGGATATTGTCCAGGATGAATTATTGCTGGCGATACCGCCGATCCCCCAGCACGAATACTGCGGCCCGCCGAAAAAACCCGGCAAGGCCGCTGCGGAAGCCCGCGAAAACCCCTTTGCCGCCTTGGCGCAGCTTAAAAAAACCAACCTTTAGGAGTCCGAAATGGCCGTCCAACAAAACCGTAAAACCCGTTCCAAGCGCGGTATGCGCCGTTCCCACGACGCGCTGACCGCCGCCGCCCTGTCCCTCGAACCCACCACCGGTGAAGTCCATCTGCGCCACCACATCAGCCCCGATGGTTTCTACCGGGGCCGCCGGGTGTTCGCCACCAAGCCCGAAGGAACCGGCGACGAATAAGCGCCGGGCTTCCCGCCCGCGCCCCAGGCGGCAGGGGCCGCCGAGCCTTGAGTATCCCGCGCGATGCCGGTCCCGTGCCGCGCTGTTTGATTGAAGAAACTCCTACGCTATGACGCAAAAGCTGACAATCGCGCTGGATGCCATGGGCGGCGACCACGGCCCCACAGTCACCGTGCCGGCCGCTTTGGACAGCGTCGAGGCCGACCCCCGCTTGCATCTGATCCTGGTCGGCGACGAGGCCATCCTCCGCCAGCATCTGGGCGAAGCCGCCACCCGCTACGGCGACCGCCTCGTGATCCGCCACGCCTCGGAAGTGGTGGAGATGCACGAACTCCCCTCTAAGGCTTTGCGCAACAAGAAGGATTCTTCCATGCGCGTCGCCATTAACCTGGTCAAGGAAGGCGTGGCCTCGGCCTGTGTCAGCGCGGGCAATACCGGAGCCTTGATGGCCATCGGCAAGTTCGTGCTGAAGACCATTCCCGGCATCGACCGTCCCGCCATCATCGCCATCCTGCCCAATAAGCAGGGGGGACACGTCCATATGCTGGACCTCGGGGCCAATATCGATTGCACGGCGGAGCATCTTTTCCAGTTCGCCGTCATGGCCTATGAATTGGTCCGTGCCGTCGAGGACAAGGACCAGCCCAGGGTGGGCCTGCTCAATATCGGCGAAGAAGAAATCAAGGGCAACGAACAGGTCAAGCAGGCCGCGCGCTTGTTGGCCGACTCCCATCTCAATTTCACCGGCTTCGTGGAAGGTAACGATATCTTCAGCGGCGAGGTGGATATCGTCGTGACCGATGGTTTCGTCGGCAATGTGGCGCTCAAAACCCTCGAAGGCATGGCCAAGATGCTCAGCCAATCGCTCAAGGACGAATTCGGGCGCAACCTCTTCACCAAACTGGCCGGCTTGATCGCCTTGCCGGTGCTGAAAGCCTTCAAGAACCGTTTCGATCCCCGCAACTATAACGGCGCTAGCCTGATCGGCCTGCGCGGCATCGTCATCAAGAGCCATGGCAACGCCGACCGCCATTCCTTCGGCAACGCCATCCAGATCGGCGTCAAGGAAGTCGAGAAGGCGGTGGTTTCGCGTATCGGCGAACGGGTGGAGAACATCTTCGCCGAGAGGAAGAGCGCGTGAGCCGTTATTCCACCTTGCTCGGAACCGGCGGCTACCTCCCCGAAACCATCCTCACCAACGACCAGATCGCCCAGACCGTCGAGACCTCGGACGCCTGGATCGTCGAGCGCACCGGCATCCGCCAACGCCGCATCGCCGCCCCGCACGAGACCGCCTCCAGCATGGCGGAAATCGCCGCCCGCCAAGCCCTGGACGCCGCCGGGCTGGAACCCGGCGACCTCGACCTCATCATCGTCGCCACCGGCACGCCCGACCGGATATTCCCCAGCACCGCCTGTTTATTGCAACAGCGTTTGGGGGTGCGGGAATGCGCGTCCTTCGATGTGCAGGCGGCCTGTTCCGGCTTTATTTTCGCGCTCAGCGTCGCCGACCAATTCATCCGGGCGGGCAGCGCCCGGCGGGCCTTGGTGGTGGGCAGCGAAGTTTATTCCCGCATCGTTGATTGGTCCGACCGCGCCACTTGCGTGCTGTTCGGCGATGGCGCGGGGGCGGCGGTGATCGGCGTGTCCGACCAACCCGGCCTCCTCAGCACCCATATCCACTCCGACGGGCAATACCAGAACTTGCTCTACGCGCCCAATCCGGCCAATAACAACGGCCTGCGCGACGAGGGCCGCTTCCTCAAGATGGAAGGCAACGAGGTGTTCAAGATCGCGGTCAACACCCTGGGCCGCATCGTCGATGAAACCCTGGAAGCCAACGGCCTGGACAAATCCGATATCGACTGGCTGGTGCCGCACCAGGCCAATATCCGCATCATCACCGCCACCGCCAAGAAACTGAGGATGCCCATGGCGCGGGTCGTGGTCACCATCGAGAACCAGGGCAATACTTCGGCGGCGTCGATTCCCCTGGCCTTGAACGAGGCCATCCGCGATGGGCGCATCCGGCGCGGGCAGACGGTGTTGATGGAAGCCTTCGGGGCGGGCTTCGCTTGGGGCTCGGCTTTGCTGCGGTATTGAGGTAGGTGTATGGAAGTGAAAGTGACCGATCATCATTTGGCGTTTGTGTTTCCGGGACAGGGCTCCCAGGCGGTGGGCATGTTGGCTGGTTTGGCTGCGGTCCACCCGGAAGTCGAGGCGACCTTCGGGTTCGCTTCCGAGGTGCTGGGTTACGACCTGTGGGACTTGGTCCAGCACGGTCCCGCCGAGCGTTTGAACCAAACCATCCATACCCAACCGGCCATGTTGGCGGCGGGCGTGGCGGCGTGGCGGGTGTGGTGCAGGCAAACCCAGGTCAGGCCGGGCTGGCTGGCCGGACATAGCCTGGGCGAATACACCGCGCTGGTTTGCGCCGGGGCTTTGGATTTCCAGGCGGCGGTACGCTTGGTCGAAGAACGCGCCCGTTTGATGCAGGAGGCCGTGCCCGCCGATGTCGGGGCCATGGCCGCGATCCTGGGGTTGGGCGATGCCGAAGTGGTGGAGGTTTGCGCCCGCGCCAGCAGCGACAGCGAAATCGTGACGGCGGCCAATTTCAACGATCCCAAGCAAATCGTCATCGCGGGCGACAAGGCGGCGGTGATGCGGGCGGTCGATCTCGCCAAGGCTGCCGGGGCCAAGCGGGCGGTGGTGCTGCCGGTCAGCGTGCCTTCGCATTGCCCTTTGATGAAGCCCGCTGCCGGGCGCTTCGCGCCGGTCTTGGACGCCACCGCCATCGCGCCGCCGACCTTCGCCGTGGTCCACAATGTCGATGTCGCCACCCATCCAGAGCCCGCCGCCATCCGCGCCGCCTTGGCGCAACAACTCCATGGCGCGGTGCGTTGGGCCGATTCCGTCCGCTATATGTCCCAACAGGGCGTGGACCGTTACGTCGAATGTGGCCCCGGCAAGGTGCTGGCCGGTCTCAATAAGCGCATCGTCCCCGAGGCCAAGACCGAAAGCCTGTTCGATCCTGCCTCCCTAGCCAAAGCCTTGGAGCTTGCCCCATGAGTTCACAGATCGCGATAGTCACCGGCGCGAGCCGGGGCATCGGCCGCGCCATCGCCCTGCGTCTCGCGCAGGACGGCCACACCGTCATCGGCACCGCCACCACCGAAGCCGGGGCCGAAGCCATCACCCAGACGCTGGCCGAAGCCGGTCTGAAAGGCGCGGGCAAGGTGCTGAACGTGGCCGAGGCCGAAGCTATCGAGCCTTTCATCAAGGCCGTGTCGGACCAATTCGGTGTGCCCACGATCCTGGTCAACAACGCCGGCATCACCCGCGACAACCTGATGCTCCGCATGAAGGACGAGGAATGGGACGAGGTGATCCGCACCAACCTGACCTCGATTTTCCGCCTGAGCAAGGCTTGCCTCAAGGGCATGATGAAGGCCAGGACCGGGCGCATCGTCAACGTCACTTCCGTGGTCGGGGCTACCGGCAACGCCGGGCAGGCCAATTACGCGGCGGCGAAGGCGGGCATCATCGGCTTCGGCAAATCGCTGGCCAAAGAGGTCGGTTCCCGCAATATCACCGTGAACTCGGTCGCCCCCGGCTTTATCGACACCGACATGACCCGCGCCTTGCCGGAAGAACACCGCAAGGCGCTATTGAGCAACATCCCGTTGGCCCGCCTCGGCGAGGCCCACGAGATCGCCAGTGCCGTGGCCTTCCTCTGTTCCGACGGGGCTGGTTACATCACCGGCGAAACCCTGCACGTCAACGGCGGAATGCATATGGCATAATGCGGCCCCGCGTGGCCGCTGGTGCCATCGGGGAAGGGAAACCGCGCAACCAGCGCGGTTCCAGCATCCCAGGCGGATCGAAATTCCCCGCCGCGGAGAAAAATCTTGTAATCATTGGGTTTCAAATTAAAATTTGCCAACTCGATTAAAACCAGAGAAACATTTGAGGATATAAAAATGAGTGATGTAGCTGAGCGTGTTAAGAAAATCGTGGCCGAGCAATTGGGCGTGAAGGAAGAAGTCTCCAACGAAGCCTCCTTCGTCGATGATCTCGGTGCCGATTCCCTGGACACGGTCGAACTGGTCATGGCTTTGGAAGAAGAGTTCGAGTGCGAGATCCCGGACGAAGACGCCGAGAAGATCACCACCGTGCAACAGGCCATCGATTACATCGAAGCTCACGTCTAATCGATAGGGCCGGATCACCGCCCCGCAAGTCGATACTTCGCGGGGCTTTCTTTTGTATTGACGCAATCCGCTTGGAAGGAAAGACCTTGAGTAAGAGACGCGTGGTCGTCACCGGGCTGGGCGTGGTTTCCCCCGTCGGTCTGTCGGTGGGCGAGGCCTGGGATAATGTGCTGAATGGCCGGAGCGGTATCGGGCACATCGAACATTTCGACGTATCGGAGTTCTCGTCCCGCATCGGCGGCAGCGTGAGGAATTTCGACATCGCCCGCTATATCAGCGAGAAGGAAGCCAAGAAGATGGATATTTTCATCCATTATGGCATCGCCGCGGGTTGTCAGGCTTTCGAGGATTCGGGGCTGGTGGTGACGCCGGAGAACGCCGAGCGCATCGGGGTCGCCATCGGTTCCGGGATCGGTGGCATCACCGGCATCGAACACGGCCACGATTGTTTTCTCAAAGGCGGGCCGCGCAAGATTTCCCCTTTCTTCGTGCCTAGCAATATCATCAACATGATTTCGGGCAACCTGTCGGTCAAGTACGGTTTGCAAGGCCCGAATTTCGCTATCGTCACCGCCTGCGCCACCGGCACCCATAACATCGGCGAGGCCGTGCGGCTGATCGCCTATGGCGATGCCGACGCCATGGTGGCGGGCGGCGCGGAAATGGCGACCTCGCCGACTTCGCTGGGCGGTTTCGCCTCGGCCCGCGCCCTGACCCGCCGCAACGACGATCCCTTGCGGGCCAGCCGTCCCTGGGACAAGGACCGCGATGGCTTCGTGCTGAGCGACGGTGCCGGTGTCCTGGTGCTGGAGGAACTCGAACACGCCCAGCGGCGCGGCGCGAGAATCTACGCCGAAGTGGTGGGCTACGGCCTGAGCGGCGACGCCTACCATATGACCCAGCCGCCGGAAAACGGCGAGGGCGCGGCCCGCTGCATGAAAGCCGCCCTGCGCGACGCGGGCCTCAATCCCGAGGACATCGATTACATCAACGCCCACGGCACTTCGACCCCCGCCGGGGATATCGCCGAAACCCGGGCGATGAAAACCGTGTTCGGCGACCATGCCTACAAGGTCGCGGTGAGTTCCACCAAATCCATGACCGGCCATATGCTGGGCGCGGCGGGCGGCATCGAAGCCCTGTTCTCGGCCTTGGCTTTGCGCGACCAGGTGGCCCCGCCCACCATCAACCTCGACCATCCCGATCCCGAGTGCGATCTGGATTTCATCCCCCACACCGCCCGCGAGATGAAGCTGGAATATGTCATGTCCAATTCCTTCGGCTTCGGCGGCACCAACGGCACGGTGATCCTCAAGCGCTACGCTTGAGGTTCCCGGCAGCGGGGGCTTCTTCCGGGAAGCCCTGTCGATTCCTTCCCGCCTGCATGCATCGAAGGTGGTCCCGGTGAGCGCGATGGTTTTGGTGAATGGCGAGCCGGCGTCCCAGGTGGACGTGGCCGACCGGGGTTTCCAGTATGGCGACGGCGTTTTCACCACGCTCAAGGTGCTGCGCGGCGTTCCCCTGTTCCTGGAAGCGCATCTAGCGCGGTTGGAACGCGACGCCGCCCGGCTGTTCCTGCCGGTGCCCGACCGGGCGGTCCTGGAGGCCGAAGTCCGCCAACTCTGCGGACTCAAGCCCGAGGGCGTGCTGAAAATCCAGTGGACCGGCGGCGGTGGTGGCCGCGGCTATCGCCGCCCCGACGCGCCCACCGGTACGCGGGTGCTGGGCCTCCATCCCTTGCCGGATTATCCCGCCACGCTCCATGACCAAGGCGTCGCGATCCGCGTGTGCCGGACCCGGCTCGGCATCAATCCCGCCCTGGCCGGACTCAAACACATGAACCGGCTGGAACAAATCCTGGCCCGCGCCGAATGGTCCCAAGCCGATATCCGCGAAGGCTTGATGCTGGACACCGGGGGCCATGTCGTCGAAGGCACCATGACCAACCTGTTCCTGGCCCAAGGTGGGAGGCTCCATACCCCCAAGTTGGATGGGTGCGGCGTGGCCGGGATCATGCGCGGCTGGGTGCTGGTGGGCGCGGCGGAACTGGGACTGGCCGTCGAGGAACGGCGCTTGTCCCTGGACGAGGTCCGGGCGGCGGACGAACTTTTCTTGACCAACAGCGTGATCGGGCTGTGGCCGGTCAGCCGCCTGGAAGCGCGAGCCTATCCGGTGGGCCCGATCAGCGGGGCGATATGGCGATGGTTGACGACGAAAATCCAGGCGGCACTGGACCCCAGCGGCCCCATTTCCCATTAGGCTACCGCCTGCTGGGCGGTCTGGTCCTGTTGTCCAGCCTGCTGGCCGGTTGGCTGTGGATGGATTACCGGCGCTTCGTCGACAGTCCCCTGGGCCTGAAATCCCCCGTCGTGTTCGAGATCGGCCAGGGCGAGGGCTTGCAGGCCATCGCCCAGGGTTTGAAACGGCGCGGCATCCTCAGGAAACCCCTGTGGTTCGAGTGGCTGGCCTATAGTGGCGGTGCCCACCAGCGCCTGAAATACGGCGAATATGAAATCCCGGTGGACGCCACGCCCAGAACCCTCCTCGATAGGATCGTGGCGGGTAAAGTCCTGCAACATCCCGTCACCGTGGTGGAGGGCTGGAAATTCTCGGAGATGCTGGCCGCGTTGGCCTTGAACCCGGTCCTGAACCATCGGCTGGCCGGCCAACCGCCCGAGGCCGTCATGGCCGCGCTCGGGTTTCCCGGCCAAGCGCCGGAGGGCCGCTTCTTCCCCGACACCTATTTCGTCACCAAGGGCACCAGCGACCTTGAAATCCTCCGCCGCGCCCATGCCAAGATGGACGATATCCTCGACCGGGAATGGCAAGGACGCCCGGCGGGATTGCCGTTCGCCTCGTCCTACGAGGCGCTGATCCTGGCCTCCATCGTCGAGAAGGAAACCGCCCGTCCCGAGGAACGCACGGCGGTGGCGGGCGTGTTCTTGCGGCGGTTGCAGAAAAAGATGCGGCTGCAAACCGATCCCACGGTGATCTATGGCATGGGCGCGGCCTATGATGGCGATATCCGCAAGGGCGACCTGTTGCGCGACACCCCTTACAACACCTATACCCGCTCCGGCCTGCCACCGACCCCCATCGCCCTGCCCGGATTGCCCGCCATCCACGCCGCTTTGCATCCCGATGTGGGCGATAGCCTGTATTTCGTGGCGCGGGGCGATGGTTCCCATGTGTTCTCCGCGACCTTGGAGGCACATCGGCGGGCGGTGGAGCGGTTCCAGAAACGTTGATTCCCCGGTTGAACAGGAAAGCATCTATGCACCCAGGCCGCATGATCGTCTGCGATGGAGGTAACGGCGCGGGCAAAACCACCGTGTTGAAAGCGATGGAAACCCATCTCGTGGCGCGGGGCCGCGACCCCATCATGACCCGCGAACCGGGCGGAACTCCCATCGGCGAGAAAATCCGCCAAGTCCTCCTCAGCCCCGATACCCCGGAAATGTGCGATGTGGCGGAATTGCTGCTGTTCGCCGCCGCCAGGGCGCAGCATCTGCGCGAGAAAATCCTGCCGGCCCTGGCGGCGGGCCGGGTCGTGGTGTCGGACCGCTTCGATTCGGCCACGGTCAGCTTCCAGCATTATGCGCGGGGTTTGCCGCTGGCCTTGATCGAGCAAATCAACGCCATCGCCATCGATGGCTTCAAGCCCGACCTCACGATCATTCTCGATATCGATCCGGTGTTGGGGCTGGAACGCCTGGGTCGGCGCGGCGACGGCCTGGACCGGATGGAGCAGGAGAACCTGGATTTCCAGTGCCGGGCGCGGCGGGGCTATCTGGAACAGGCCCGGCGCGACCCGGAACGTTTCGTCGTGATCGATGCTTCCCGAACGCTGGAACAAGTCGTAACCGCAGCCCTCGCGGCGCTGGACCGGGCCTTGGCGCGATAGGCGGCGCGGCCTGGAATCGGTCACAATCCCCCAAGGCCGCCCTGGCCCGGTATCGCCATCGCGACGGGGGCGGCGACTTCCCCGACTAGGCCAGGAGCGCCCCCATGCCCCAACACCTTCCCCAAACCCAAACCAGCAGCCCATGGGCGCCTTTGCGGCAACCCGTGTTCCGGGCGCTCTGGATCGCGGCCTTGGCTTCCAATATCGGTACCTGGATGCAGGATGTCGGGGCTGGCTGGTTGATGACCAGTTTGTCCACTTCGCCCTGGATGGTGGCCTTGGTGCAGGCGGCGACTTCCCTGCCCATCATGCTGCTGGCGTTGCCGTCCGGCGCCCTGGCCGATATCGTGGACCGGCGTCGGCTATTGCTGTTGGCCCAGGGCTGGATGCTGTTGACCGCCGCCGTCCTGGGCGGCTTGACCCTGGCCGGGCTGACCACGGCGGAATCCCTGCTGGGGTTCACCTTGGCCCTGGGGTTGGGTTCCGCCTTCACCTTTCCGGCCTGGGCCGCCATCGTCCCGGAACTGGTGCCGCGCCAGGATTTGCATGCCGCCGTCGCCCTCAATGGCTTGGCGATGAACGCTTCCAGGGCGGTCGGTCCCGCCGTGGCCGGCTATCTGGTGGCGCTTAGTTCGCCGGGTGTGGTGTTCTTGCTCAACGCCCTGTCTTTCCTCGGCATCATCGCCGTGCTATCCCGCTGGAAACGCCCGTCCAATCCCAGCGAGTTGCCCGCCGAGCGCTTGGCCGGGGCCATACGGAACGGCCTGCGCTATGTGCGCCATTCCCGCACGATGCGTTCGGTCTTGATCCGGGCCGGGGCTTTCTTTTTCTTCGGCAGCGCGTCCTGGGCCTTGTTGCCGTTATGGGTGCGGCAGGGTTTGCACGGGGGGGCGGGCGATTATGGCCTGACCTTGACCGCCATGGGCCTGGGCGCGGTGCTGGGGGTGTTCGCCCTGCCCCGGCTACGCGGCTGGATGGGGATCGATGTGCTGCAAAAGTCCGCCGCCACCCTTTACGCGGCCATGTTGGCGCTGCTGGCCTGGGCACCGGACCTGTCCTGGCTGGCGGTCGCCGCCCTGGTGTCGGGGGTGGCTTGGTTGATCGCGATCACCTGCCTGCAAAGCGTCGCCCAGACCGCCTTGCCCGCCTGGGTGCGGGCGCGGGGCTTGGCCTGGGTGATGATGGTGTTCATGGGTGGCATGGCGGGCGGCTCCCTGGCCTGGGGCCGGATCGCGACCGCGCTGTCGGTGCCCGAGGCGCTGAGGATGGCGGCGGTCGGGTTGGCCTTGGGGGTGCTGGCTACTTGGCGGGTGCGCTTGCTGTCGCGGGAAGGCGTCGATTTGACGCGCTCGATGCATTGGCCCGCGCCCGCCGTGGACCAAACCCCGGAGCCGGACCGGGGTCCGGTCCTGGTCACCGTGGCCTACCGGGTGGACCCTGGGCATCTGGCCGAATTCCTGGGCCTGATGGCGAGGCAGGGTGCCGCCCGGCGGCGTAGCGGGGCGTTCTACTGGCAATTGTTCCAGGATGCCGCTGCCGGTGATGCTTATCTGGAGACCTTCCTCACCGAGTCCTGGCTGGAACATCTGCGCCAGCACGAGCGCGTCACCCAGGCCGAGCGGGTGTTGCAGGAAAAAATCCGCCGCTGCTTGCTCGAACCCGCCGGGTCGCCGGTGGTTTCCCATTATCTCGCCGTGGCCAGCGGCGGCAGCGTGGCCTGTGGCTAGGGCCGGGGCAACTGTGGCGCGTCCTCCCGCCACAAGGTTCATTTTTGGCCGCGAACAGGCCAGAATGCGCCTTTTACCCGTGGAGGGGCGATGCCCACCGAAATCGAACTGTACCCCTGGCTGGCCGGGGCTTGGCATATCCTGGGAGCGCACCTGGCCGCCGGGCGGGTGCCGCAAGCCTTGTTGATCCTGGGCGCGGCGGGAATCGGCAAGACCCATCTGGCCGGATGGTTCGCCCAGCGCCTGCTGTGTACCGCCCCCGGCGAATTCGGCTGCGGCCAGTGTCCCGCCTGCCGGTTGTTCCTGGCCGGCACCCATCCCGATTTCCTCAAGGTCCAACCCGCCGAGCCGGGCAAGGGCATCGGCGTCGATGCCATCCGCCATTTGACCGCCGACCTCGCCCTCAAATCCCAGTTCGAAGGCTACCGGGTGGTGGTCATCGCCCCGGCCCAGGCCATGAACATCAGCGCCGCCAACGCCTTGCTCAAGACCTTGGAAGAACCCGCCGAGCGGACCGTCATGCTACTGCTGAGCGAAGCCCAGGCCGGCCTGCCCGCCACCATCCTCAGCCGCTGCCAACGCTTGCCGGTGGCGCTGCCGGATGCGGCCACCGCCTGCCGCTGGCTGGAAACCCGCCATCCCGGCTGCGGCGCGGCTACCCTGTTGGCGGCGGCGCAGGGTTCGCCCTTGCGGGCCTTGGCCCTGGCCGGTACGGAAGTGGCGGAGCGGCGGCGCACGGTGTTCCGCCAATGGGGCGGGGTGCTGCTGGGCCAGGAAGAGCCGGTGGCGGTGGCGGAACTCTGGGAAAAACAGGCCCACGAGGAATTCGTCGAATGGATTTCGACCTGGACCATGGATTTGATCCGTCTGCTGAGCGTCCCCGCCGACCCGCCCCGCTATAACCCCGATCTCGCCAAGGGTATGCGGACCTTGGCTGGGCGGCTAAACTTGCGGGACTTGTTTGAGTATTGGAACCTTGTCCTGCGTTCCAAACGCGCCTTGGGCGGCCAGGCCAACCGGCAATTGCTGTTGGAAGAATTGCTGATCCATGGGTCGCGCCTGGGCCGTTCCGCGAATCCACCACGCTTGGGTTGAAGCCGACCTTGGGGTACAAGCTTTGGTTTGTACGCGGGCCTGGGGCGTTGGTGTCCTGGTGTCCCCATAGTCCGAATTGAAAAAAGCGAGCCTCCCGATGAGCGATACCGAAAGCCGTGCCCGGCAGGGCATCCTGTCCCTGACCATCCGCGACAAAAGCGTCCTGTATTCGGCCTACATGCCGTTCGTGAAGAACGGCGGCCTTTTCATCCCCACCAACCGCGCCTATAACCTGGGCGACGAGGTGTTCATGCTGCTGAACCTGATGGACGAGGCCGACCGCATCCCCATCGCCGGCAAGATCGTGTGGATCACGCCCAAGGGCGCGGAGGGCTACCGTTCCCATGGTATCGGCGTTCAGTTCAGCGACGAGGACGGCGGCGCCACCCGCAACCGCATCGAGAACCACCTGGCCGGCATCCTCGAATCCCAGCGGCCCACCCATACCATGTGAACGGGCACCGGGCGGGTCTACGCCTATGATCTCCCTCAAGGCCATGAACACTGTTCATGCGCGCTGGCCGGTACCGGCGCGTTACGCGCTGGCCGCGCTGGTCTTCCTCGTCGCGGCCCTGGTGCGCTGTTGGGTTTTGCCCATGGAATCGCGGATGACCTTCACCACGTTCTATCCCGCCCTGGCCCTCAGTTTCTACCTGGGCGGGACCGGGCCGGGCATCCTGAGCGTCCTGCTCAGCGTGGCCACCGGCTATGTGGTCCTGACGCCGCCCTTCATGCTGTTGCAGCACAAGCCCCTAGGCGATATGGCGGTGGCGACCTTCCTGCCCTCCGCCTGCATGATCGGCTTCATCGTCAAGCAACTCCAGGCCCATTCCTTCCGTACTTCGGCGGCGCTCGCCGCCCGCCTTGATACCGAGCGGGCCTTGCGCCATGAACACGGCAAGAGCCAAGCCTTGCTACGCAACGCCAGCGACGGCATCCACATCCTCGACGAACAGGGCCATATCGTCGAGTCCAGCGATTCCTTCTGCCAGATGATCGGCTACCGCCGGGAAGAGGTCTTGGGGATGCATGTCTCTCGATGGGAGGCGGGTGCCGTGGGCGAAGACCTCGCGGCCCTGCTCGGGTGGCAATTCGGGCAGCCGGGGCGGTATCTGTTCACGACCCGGCACCGGCACCAGGACGGCGGCGTGTTCGATGTCGAGATTAGCGGGTGCGTACTCGAATTCGGTGGGCGGCGGGTGTTGTTCAATTCCTCCCGCGATATCACCGAGCGCAGGCGGGTGGAGCGGGCGTTGCGGCGGAGCGACCAGCGTTTCCGCACGGTGTTCGAGTCCTCCCCGGACCCAACCTGGCTCATGGAGGGCCACCGCTTCGTGGAATGCAACCAGGCCGCCCTCGACCTGTTCGGCTATGGCGAGAGATCGGCCTTCCTCGATGTCCACCCCGCGCAGATTTCCCCGCCCACCCAGCCGGACGGCGAGGATTCCCAGGCCAAGGCCGAGCGCATGATGCGGGTGGCCGAAATCAACGGCCTGAACCGCTTCGAGTGGGTCCATCGGCGGGCCGACGGCGGCGATTTCTACGCCGAGGTCACCCTGTCCTCCCTCGCCTTGGAGGACCGCGACGTCCTCTACGCCGTGGTGCGCGATATCTCCGCCCGCAAGCGGACCGAATTCGAACTCGAGGAATACCGCCAGCGCCTCGAAGAACGGGTTTCCCAGAAAACCGCCGAACTGGGTGTCGCCTTGGAACAGGCCGAGGCCGCCAACCGTTCCAAGAGCGCGTTCCTGGCGAACATGTCGCATGAAATCCGCACGCCCATCGGCACCATGCTCGGCCTCGCCCATATGATGCATAGACAAACCGACGATCCCCGCCAACTCCAGCGCCTGGAGAAAATCATGGAGGCGGGGCGGCATCTGCTGTCGGTCATCAACGACGTCCTCGACCTGTCCAAGATCGACGCGGGCAAGCTCGCCCTGGAGGAAAAGCCGCTGCGGATCGAGGCCGTGGTCGCCAATGTCGTCTCGATGCTGAAGGAGCGGGCCGACGAACGGCGGCTGGAGTTGATCAGCGAGGTGCAATCCGCGCCCCGGCAGTTCGTGGGCGACCCGACGCGCTTGCAACAAGCCCTGCTGAACTACGCCAGCAACGCCCTCAAATTCACCCCGGAAGGCCGGGTCCGGGTTTCGGCGCGGCTGGTGGAGGAGGACGGGGCCAGCGGGCTATGGCGGTTCGAGGTGAAGGATACCGGCATCGGCATCGCGCCCGAGGCGATGTCCCGGTTGTTCGCCGCGTTTGAGCAGGCCGATAGTTCGATGACCCGGAAATATGGCGGCACCGGCTTGGGCTTGGCGATCACCCGGAAAATCGCGCTGGCGATGGGGGGCGATGCGGGGGCCGAAAGCGTCTTGGGGCAGGGCAGTTCCTTCTGGTTCACGGCGCGGCTGCGGAAAGGGGCGGTGGCTGCGGCGGTGGAGGCGCTGGCCTTGGGGGCCGCCGAGGCCGTGCTACGGCGGGACTACGCGGGCACCCGAGTGCTGGTGGTCGAAGACGAGCCGATCAACCGGGAAATCGCCATTCTGATGCTGAAAGACCTGGGCCTCTTGGTGGATTGCGCCGAGGACGGCGTCCAGGCGGTGGAGATGGCGGGCCGCTATGCCTATCCGCTGATCCTGATGGATATGCAGATGCCGCGCCTGAGCGGCCTGGACGCCACCCGCGCCATCCGCCAATTGCCCGGAGCCGCCACGACGCCCATCGTCGCCATGACCGCCAACGCCTTCAGCGAGGACCGCCGGGCCTGCCTTGAGGCTGGGATGGACGATTTCCTGAGCAAGCCGGTGGAGCCGGAGCAGCTTTACCGGGCGCTGCTCAGGTGGTTGGGCGGGGTGGCCCAGGCCCGGCCACCCAGGGGTTGAGAAAGCTGACCGTATTCTTGACGCCTTGGCCGCTTGATGTGAGCCTTTCGGGCTTCTTGCCCGCTCGTCTTCTTCCTAAGCCGCGCTGGCTGGGTCACGGCTTCCTTTTATTGCATAGATACTGCATCATTTCCGTGCAATGGGGGTCGGTCGAGCCTGGGGGAATAAAACGATGTGGAAACGTGTTGTTTTGATGGGGTGTGTGTTGTGCTTGGCTGGGTGTGTAGTATTGCCACCTGACCCAAAGCGGGAGCCAATATTGCGTATCGAAACACGTATGCATACCGGAACCATACGCCGTGTCGCCGTCGATGCCGCCGGGCGCTACCTCGTGACTGGTTCAGACGATAAAACAGCACGGGTTTGGGACGCTGCTAGCGGTAAGCTATTGCAAACCCTGCGTCCGCCTATGGGTGATGGCGACGAGGGCAAGGTTTTTGCCGTGGCCATCTCCCCCGATGATTCGATGGTGGCGGTGGCGGGCTGGACCAAGACTGCGGAAGCTGGCTATGAAATATATCTTTTTGATCCTACCAATGCCCGGCTGCTGAAGAGATTGGTTGGGCTACCAGGGCCTATCCTTGATCTGGAGTTTTCACCAGATGGCCATTATTTGGCGGTGGCGATGGCGAAAGGTATTCGGGTTTATTACCGTGAATACTGGAATTTAGCTCTTAGTGATGATGACTATTGTGATAGTAGTTTTTCGGTCGATTTCGACCCGACAGGGCGGCGGCTGCTCAGCGCGAGTCGTGACGGATATCTACGCTTATATGAACTCGGCTTGGAAGTTGGGCGTTTGCCCAGATCGGACAGCGATGGATATCCACGACCATCTAGTGTGGAGCCGCCACTGAAGCGAAAGGCGTTGGGAGGGTATTTTCCTTATGTGGCAAGTTTTTCACCCAACGGGGAAACCATCGCTGTAGGCTTTGATGATTCCACTAAGATCGAATTATTATCCGCCAAGGACTTAAGTGAGCTATATTTATCGGACCCGTTGGAAAATATAGGTAAAGCCAAGCTGACCAATATAACTTGGTCGCTTGATGGAAAATCTTTATATGCGGGGGGTGCCTATATTGATAAAACAACCCTCCATCCCATCATCGTGGGTTTGGACGCAGCGGCTAAAAACCTATTTTTGCGTTACCAACCGTTGTCTTATCAGATCATGGATTTGAAGCCACTGCCCGAAGGCCACCTGGCGTTCGGGGCCGATGGTCCCACTGTAGGCGTTTTGGATAGTCAAGGCCATAGGGTCTGGGAATCGCATGGATCTATTCTCGATTACAGGGGCAATCCTGCCCGCTTGCGGGTGTCCGGAGACGGAACCATAATCGAGTTTGGTTTCGATACTCTGGACGCCAATGGAAATAACCATCGGGATACGGCTTATTTCGACCTTACTAGACTCGCCCTACAGCTTGGAGAGGCACCACCCCAAGCCCGTTTGAACGCACCAAATACAACGAGGGAACTCCAGCAAAACCAAGGGGTTGCTATCGGTGGCAAATTTGATAATCCTAGCCTTAAGCCGCGGATTGAAGCTGATAATATGCCTATGAGCCTCACGAAGGAAACCGTACCCACTGGTCTTCTGCTGGGTAAGGATTCCCGGCTGTCCTACTACGATGTTCCTGATCGGCAGCGTTGGGAAACCGTCGTGCCCGGTGCCGTTTTTGCCGTTAATCCTAGCGGCGATGGTCGCTACGCCGTGGTTGCTTTGGGCGATGGTACCCTTCGTTGGTATGAAACCCGGCATGGCAAGGAAGTCTTGGCTTTGTATGTCCATCCCGATAAGCGTTGGGTTGCATGGACCCCGGAAGGTTTCTACTACGCCCTGCCCGGCGCGGAAAGCCTGATCGGCTACCACCTCAACCAGGGCGTGGACCACGAAGGGAAATTCGTCAAGGCCAACCAGCTGAAGGAACGCTATTACCAACCCAACCTCATCGCCCGCCGCCTCAGCCCCGAAGGCGACCGCTTGATCGCCGAAGCCGTGGGTCGCTTGGGCGACGTGCGGCAGGTGTTGACGCGGGGCTTGCCGCCCAAGGTGGAATTGGTCTCCTTGGACGCTGCCGAAACCCCCGGCGATTATTGGCTCAAAGTGCGGGTGATCGATCAGGGTGGCGGCATAGGTCCGGTCAGTTTGCAACTCGACGACAATGAGGTAATCCAGGCCCGCGACCCCGGCATTCCGGGCGGTTCCGGCGACATCGTGACTGCGCGGATTTCCCCGCCCTCGGGACAGCACACTATCGTCATCACTGCCCGCAACCCGCTGGATGTGGCCTCCGACCCTATTTCGGTACCGCTCCAAGTCCAGCCCAGATCCGGGCAGCCCCGGCTACACCTGCTGGCGGTGGGTATCCGCGACTATTACAACGACGCCACCCTCGCCAGGGGCGTCAGGTTCGGTGCCAAGGACGCACAGGCCATGGCCCGGCAATTCCAGGCCCAAGGGGCCAAGCTCTACGCCCCTGGCAAGGTCGAAGTGCTGCTCGATCGCCAAGCTACCCGCGATGGCATCGTCGCCGCCATGGCCCGGTTCAAGGATGCCGTCACGCCGGACGATGTGTTCGTCCTCTATCTCGCCGGGCACGGTTTCGCCTTCAACGGCGACGACTACCATTTCGTGCCCGCCGACGCTAGCTTCCCCGACCGCGACACCCTGCGTCGCCAAAGCCTGGGCGAAGCCCTGTTGCGCAGTTTCTTATCCGCCATCAAAGCCAGCAAGACCCTGGTGATGCTGGATTCCTGCGCCTCGGCCGCTTTCTTCGACGGGCGCGGACCCGGCCAGAAAGGGGCCATCGAACGGCTGGCCACCCTCAGCGGACGGGCCATCCTCGCCGCCGCCGCCGAGGACAAGATGGCGCTGGAAGGCGAGGGTGGCCACGGGGTCTTCACCTACGCCTTGCTCGAAGGCTTGGGCGGAGTCGCCGACCGCGATGGCAATGGCACCATCGAAGTCGGGGAATTGGCGGATTATGTCCAGGACCGGGTGCAGGAAATCACCCTCCGCAAATGGAGCGAGCGGCAAGTGCCCTTGCGCGAACTCAATGGCGCGTCGTTCCCGGTGTTGCCCCGCCCGTAAACATGGGTACGCAAGTCTTTGAGCAGAAAGGGAAAACTCGCCGGAACCGCGTTTAAAACCATCGATTCCACGTTTGCTATCGATGATTCGATGCGCCGAAAGCTGGAATTATGCCTCGAATCGACAGCCAGGTGCGTGGAACGCCCGATTCCATGCGGCGGATTTTCGATTCGATGGGTGGAATCGGAAGCTCCGCACATCATATCGACGGCTCGACGCCTGGTATCGTCCATTCCAAACGCGCCTTGATATCGCCAGTCCACAAAAACCAAGGTTGGAACCATGCGTGACCAAGTTTTCATCAGCTACAGCCATGAGGACGGCGACTACCTCGCCCAACTCAAAAAGCACCTTAAACCTCTGGTACGCGCCGAACAGATGGGTCTTTGGACCGATTTGGATATCGAACCGGGCCAGGAATGGTTCGCCGAAATCAAATCCGCGCTGGACCGGGCCAAGGTCGCGGTATTGCTGGTTACGCCCGATTTTTGGAACTCCGAATTCATCGAGAGGCATGAGTTCAAGCCCTTGCTGGAATTGGCTAGGCAAGGACAGGTGACCCTGCTCTGGGTACCGGTCCGCGATTCCATTTGGAAAGAGACGCCGCTGGAATCACGCCAAGCGGCTTTGGACCCGCGCAAACCCATCGCCAAAATGGTGGGGGCGGATCGGGATTCGGCCTGGGTCGAGGTTGCGGAACGGATAGGATGGGCGTTAGGCGCGGAATCTGCCCTCGGCACCGAACCGGCGGGATCGGGTAGCAAACCCAATGCGCCTTGGAATTGGCCGCGTCTCCGGCTGACCCTGGCCCTGACCTTGGGAGGCGGGTCTTTGTCCATCCTCATTCAATTGTTCTCATCGCCGGAAATCGCTGGCCATCTCGAAAAAGCCCGCCAACGCCTCGACATAGGGCTTTACGCCGACGCGGCGGCGGAGTACCAAGCCGTCCTTGAGCTTGTTTCCGGCCACGCCGAGGCCCGCTTCGGCAAGGCCAAGGCCGACCTGGGGCGTAGGCTCGCCACCGGCACCGATTTGGAGGTGGTCGCGCCGGAGTTGAAAACGATGCATGGCCGGGCGCCCCAGGATGCCGATTTGCTGGTGCTGATGGGCGACCGCTGCTATCGGGAAAAAATCCAGGAAGACCGGGATTGTGCTTGGCAGTATTACCAAGCCGCTTTGGCTAGTGATCCCCGCCTGCCCGAAGCGCATTACCGCTACGCGGTGTTATTGAACGAAGTGGGGCAATTTGGGGAGGCCGCCATCGAATTCCACAAAGCCCATGAACTCGCCCCGGAGACGCCGCATTACATGCTTGGCTATGGCGTGGCCTTGATGAAGCGGCAACCCGCCGACTACGGCGCGGCCAGCCTGCTGCTGGAACAAATCGAGGATTCGCCGCTGGCGCGGCTGGAAGCCGCCAAAGCCCGTTGGGCGGTCGGCGATATTGGCGACGCGGCGCGGGATCAAGCGAAAGCCATCGAATGGTTGCCAAATCCCGCCACATCCGCGACCGACCGCGCCGGTTGGAAATTCGGCCTGTCGGATAAGACGCGGATACTCCATCTGACCAGCGCCGCGGGCAAACGCTGTTACGCCGGGCTGGCCCTGGCCGCCAGCCGCTTTTTGCAAGGCGACCAAGCGGCGAGCGAGGCGGCTTTCCGGCAAGCCGCTTGTCCCGCCGATGCCCGCGATATAAAAGCCGCCATCGCCGTCGACCTCGAAACCTACGCCGAACCCCGCCCGAAACTCGCCGAACGGAGCCAAGCTTTCCGCCGTCGGCTTTTGGATGAAGGCGGATAGCGTCCCGGTCCGCATGTTCGCCCGGTACCGCCGTCGCCCGCTATTTCGACCGCAGTTCCAAAGGCCGAACCGCCCCGGCCTTCCCCGCCGCCACGCCTTCCAACACTCCCACCAGCAGGCCCGAAGCCTTGAGCGCGTCCAATTCCGCCTCGGTCTCGGCCTGGATCAATTCCAAGTGCGACAGCCGGATATCAGTGCGCGAGCGGGAAGCGTCCAACAGTTCCAGCAGCGTGCCCTGGCCCAGCCGGTAGGAGTTTTCCGCCATTTGCTTGAGGTCCGGCAGGTGGGCCAGGACTTCCCGCTCGAACCTGTCCCGCGCCGCCCGGCGGCGTTTGAGCAATTCCGTGGCCCGTTCCAACTCCACGCGGGTACGGGAAGCCACGAAATCGCGCTCGGCCTGGACCCTCCGTTTCTCGGCCTCGGCGCGGGCCAGGCCGCCCTGGCCCCGGTCGAAGATCGGCAGTTCCACCGCGATGCCGACATAGGGCGTCATGCCGTAGGGCTTGTCGGTGTAGGCGGTCCCGGCTTGCAGGGTGGGCGTGGGCCAGCGTTCGCGGCGGGCGCGTTCGATGTCGGCCTCGGCGGCGATTTCCTCGCGGCGCATGGTTTCGAGTTCGGGGTTTTTTTCCTCCGCCGAGGTCCAGAGTTGGCGCGGGTCGTCCGGCACGCCCAGGGGGCCGGGTTCGCCCAGGGCTTCGGGCCGCCAGCCGGGTAGCCCCAACAGGATGCCGATTTCGCCGGCGGTGGCCGTCTGTTCGGTACGGGCGTTTTCCAGCCGGGTTTCCACGTTCTTGGTCTCGACGCCGATCTTCAGGAGGTCGTAGGGACTGGCGCTGCCCGCCATTTCCCGGCCCGCGACCAGGGCGCGCAGATGGTCCATGTCCCGCGCCGCCTCGTCCAGGATATCCACCCGTTCCCGGCCCGCTTGCAGCTTGAGGAACAAGCCCCAGGCTTCGCGCAGCAAACCGGCGAATTCCGCCTCGACCCCGGCCGCGGTGGCTTCCACCTTCTTTTCCGCCGCTTCCACCCGCGCCCCGCGCTGTCCGGCGATCAGGACCGGGACTTCGACCAGGAGGTTTTCCTGGGATTTGCCGTCGTACATGGTGTTGTTGCGGCTGCTGAGTTGGAAAGTGCCGTAAGTCACCCGTGGGTTGGGCAGGACGCCGGCCCCGACCACCTCGGCCTGGGCGGCATCGACGCGGGTGCGGGCGGCGGCGTAGCGCGGGCTGTGTTCGCGGGCGATGCGGAGCAACTGGCCCAGGTCGATGGCCTGGGGCAGGGCGTCGGGCGGCGGCGCGGCGGCTTGGGTCGGAAGGGCCAGGGCCAGCAGCAAGGGCAGCCAGTGCCAGGATCGTCGGGGTTGGGGGGAACGCGGAGCGTCCGGGATGGCGTTGCCACGCGGGGTGTGGGAACGATGGCGTGGTGGAGTCATGTGGGGTCCGGCAGTTCGTCTTCTTCTTCGGGGGAGAGGAGATGTTGGGGGGTGATATAGGAATAGAGGACGGGCAGCACGAACATGGCCACGAAGAAGGTGGTGAACATGCCGCCGACGATGACCACGGCGAAGGGCTGTTGGGTCTCGCTGCCGATGCCGGTGGAGACGGCCATGGGCAGGAGGCCCAGCAGGGCCAGGGTCGAGGCCATCAGCACGGGCCGCAGCCGGTCGGTGGCCCCGCCGACGATGGCCGCCCGGAGTGCCATCCCGGCGTGGCGGCGCTCCTCGGTGGCGCTCAATACCAAGAGTCCCATCAGCGACACCTGGCCCAACAGGGCGATGAAGCCGATGGTGGCGCTGACCGAGAGCGCGATCCCGGTGAACAGCAGCACGAACGCGCCGCCGGTCAGGGCGAACGGGGTCGAGAGCAGGATGGCGAGGGCGCTGCGGGCCGATTGCAGGGCGCTGTACAACAGGGCCAGCACGATCAACACCGCCACCGGCACGATCACGCCCAGCCGTCCCATGGCGCGTTGCTGGTTCTCGAATTCGCCGCCCCAGACCAGGAAATGGCCTTCGGGCATCTGGACCTTGCCCTCGACCGCCGCCCGGGCGTCGTGGACCACGGAACCCAGGTCGCGGCCTTCCACGTTGAACTTGAGGGCGAGGAACCGGCGGTTGGCCTCGCGCTCGATGGAGGTGCGGCCTTGCTCGATCTGCTGGTGCGCGACTTCGCGCAAAGGCACGCGGGCGCCCGAGGGCGTCGGGATCATCAAATCGCCGTAATGCTCCATCTCGTCGCGCTCGGCGGTGGGCAGGATCACCCGCACCGGGACGGGCCGCTCGCCCTGCCAGAGTTGCGTGACCACCTTGCCGGCCATGGCGGTTTCGATGGTGTCCTGGGCGGCGTCCACCGTGATGCCTTGCCGGGCCAGGGCCGCGCGGTCCAGCTTGAGTTGCAGTTGCGGCACCAGGGATTCGCGGTAGAGGTCCAGGTCGATGATGCCGGGCACGGCTTTGAGCCGCTCTTTGGCGTCTTCCAGGGTGGAGCGCATTTTTTCCAGGTCGCCGCCGTAGATTTTCAGCACCACCTTGCCGCGCACGCCGCTGACGGCTTCCTCCACGTTGTCCTTGATCGGCTGGGAGAAATTGAAGCGCACGCCGGGGATGGCCGAGAGCGCCGCGCGCATGTCCTCGACCAGTTGTTCCTTGCTCAAACGGGGCCGCCATTCGCCGTGCGGTTTGAGGTGGACGAAGGTCTCGCTCATGTTGACGCCCTCGTTGTCGGTGCCGTCCTCCGAGCGGCCCTGCTGGCTGAGGATGCCCTTGACCTCGGGGAAGCGCAGCAGGCGTTGCCGCATGTCCTGGAGGATGTCCTGGCCCTTGCCCAGGGCGATGCTGGACGGCATTTCCACGAACACATGCACGTCGCCCTCGTCCAGCTCCGGCAGGAATTCGCTGCCCAGGCGCGAGATCGAGACGCCCCCCGCCACCAGCAAGGCGACCCCGGCCAGCAAGGTCGAGGCCCGGTGGTCGAGGGCGAATTCCAGTAGGCGGCGGTATTTCCCGCGCAGGAACACCAGGAAGCGCGGCTCCTCGATCATGGCGTGCCTGGGTTGGATCAGGGCGGCGCACAAGGCGGGCACCAGGGTCAGGGCGAACACCAAGCCGCCGACCAGGGCGAAGCTATAGGTCAGGGCCAGGGGCCGGAAGATGCGGCCCTCCACCCGTTCCAGGGTGAACACCGGGATCAGGGCGGCGATGATGATGAGCATGGCGTAGAAGGTGGGTTTGGCGACCGACAGGGCCGCGTCCACGATCACATGCACCATGTCGCGCCGGGTTTTGGGATGGCGGTGCGAAGCTTGGTGGATGACGCTCTCGACCAGCACCACCGCGCCGTCGAGGATGATGCCGAAGTCGATGGCCCCCATCGAAATCAAATTGGCCGGGAGCCCCAGCCGGTACAGCCCGGCGAACGCCACCAGCAGCGACAAGGGGATGACCACGGCGACGATGAGGGAACCGCGCACGCTGCGCAGGAACAGCCAGACCACGCCCACCACCAGCAGGAAGCCGTGCAGCAGGTTGTGGTAGACCGTGTCCAGGGTGTTGTGGACCAGTTCGGTGCGGTCCAGGAACGGCACCACTTGCATGCCGGCCGGCAGGATGCGGGCGTTGAGTTCCGCCACCTTCTCATGCACCGCTTCCAGCACGCGGGAAGGATTCTGGCCGCGCCGCAACAGCACGATGCCTTCCACCGCTTCCTTCTGGCCGTCGAGGCCCACCGTGCCCTGGCGCGGGGTATAGGCCTGGACCAAGCGGGCCACGTCGCCCACGGTGACGGGGGTGCCGCCTTCGCTTTTCAGCACGATGCGCTTCACGTCGTCGGGCGAACCGAGATAACCCACGCCGCGCACCACCATCTGCTGGTCGCCATGGCGCAGGAAGCCCGCGCCCACGTTGCGGTTGGAACTGGCGATGGCCTGGTTCACCTCGTCCAGGGTCAGGCCGAAGGCGTCCAGCCGCATCGGATCGACCTCGACATGGATTTCCTTGTAATAACCGCCGAAGGTCAGCACATCGGCCACGCCCTGCACCTGGCGCAGCACGCGGGACACGTTCCATTCCATTTCCGAGCGCAGTTCGTAGAGGTCGTGGCGGTCGCTGACCACCATGAACTTGTAGATTTCGCCCAGCGGCGTGTAATCCGGGGCCAGCACCGGCTGCACGCCGTCGGGCAGTTCCGCCCCGTGCAGCCGCTCGGTGATCAAGGTGCGGGAATAGAAGCTATCGGCCTCGTCCTGGAAGGTGATGGTGATGAGCGAGAGGCCGAACAGGCTTTGGCTACGCATTTGCAGCATGTCCGGCGTGCCGTTCAACACCCGTTCCAAGGGCACGGTGACTTGGCGTTCGACCTCCTCCGGCGCGTAGCCCGGCATCAGCGAAATCACCGTCACCTGGGTGTTGGTCACGTCCGGGTAGGCTTCGATGGGGGTTTCCAAGTAGGCGTGCAGGCCGGACAGGGCGACGACCACGGTGAGCGCGATCACCGCCAGGCGGCGGTGTACGCAATGCTCGATCAATAAGCTCAGCATGGTTCCCGGCCTAGAGCAGCATGGCGGCTTCGGTGTCGATCAGCAAGGCGCCCGAGACCACCACCCGCTCGCCACCCTTGAGACCGTCGAGGATGGGGGTCATGCCGCTGCGGGCCGGGCCGATCTGCACTTCCCGTGGCTCGAACACGCCCTCGGCGGTTTCCACATAGACCAGGGTTTGCTTGCCGTCCTTGATGAGGATGGCCGTGGTGGGCAGCACGATATGGCCCGGCCCCGCCGCCTCGATGGACACCCGCGCATACATGCCGGGCCGCAGCGGGGTCTTGGGGTCGTCGGGTTCGATGAAGACCTGGCCGCGCCGCATGTCGGCCTGGATCGCGGCGCTCTCGCCCACCACATGGCCGCCGATGGGCTGGGGCAGGGAAGCGAGGCCGATGCTGGCCGCCGCGCCTTTTTCCACCAGCAACAAATCCGGCTCGAACACGTCGGCCACGATCCACAGCGAGGACGGTTCGCCCAGGTCGAACAGCGCCGAACCCGCCGCCACCGTCGCCCCCGCCGCCACATAGGCCCGCAGCACCGTGCTGTCCATCGGGGCGCGCACCACGACCTCCTCCGCCACGCCGTTGCCCAAGAGGCGCAGGGCGTCGCGGGCGCGTTCGTAGTCGGCGCGGTCCTCGTTCAACTGGGCTTCCGCCTCCATGCGCTCGATTTCCAGGCCGACGCCGCTGCGCTTCATCTCCTCTTGGCGCTGGTAGCGGTATTCGGCGCGGGCCAGTTCCACCTTGGCGCGGGCGAAATCGGAGCGCATCTGCGCGGCCTCGGCGCTGGCCAGGGTGACGAGCGGGTCGCCCGCCTTGACCCGGTCGCCAATCTGCACATGGATTTTGCCGATCCGGCCCGCCACCACCGTGCCCGCCGTGGAAATGGCCTTGGCCCGGAAATCCACCCGGCCCGGCGCGGTCACCACGCCCGCCGAAGCTTGCGGCGAAATCGCTTGCACTTTGATATAGCCGAGGGATTCGGCACGGAGCTTGACGACGCGCTGGGGCGTGGGGTGTTCGGCGGGCGAGATGGCCAGGGGCGGTGCCGCCAGGGCGGAAGGTTCATGGTGGCCGCAGCCGGCGATGAGCATCGCCGCCGCGGGTCCGGCGAGTCCTGCAAGGCGCATGGTGGTTTTGGTTCGGGTGTTCATAAGCCTAAAGTATCCGCAAGCGGGGTAGGTGCTTGCCATAGGGCGCGGGACGCGGAGGTTCCGGTGCCATCCGTGAATTATAGTATCGTGACGATACTTTTGGGTCTGTCTTAATTTTAGGCGGGAAATAAACTTTTATTGCTAAACGTCCCGGAAACAATGGGGCCGGCGTTGTGTGGGAGCTTATCCAACGGTTGGATAACCCTGTGGCCGCTGCACCGTCGGGTGGATGGGAGGGGTGTGGCGCGGCCAGCGGCGGGTAGCGCTTGGGTATCCGCCCCGCAAGCCGCAGAAGAGGTGTCGGGACCGTGGGTCGGCGGCTTGGTCCGCCCGGTGCGTGCATGGGGGTTTGCCAAGCGCTGCCGGGCGATGCGCCCCACCCGTTTGGAAACGGGGAGGTTCGGCATCCATGCCGACAGGGGGCGTCCCTGCGTGTTAAAAAGCAGGTTCCATGCCAAGCCATGGTCGGCCTGGAGGCCCAAGCGTTCCGGGTATTTGCGTGGGAAGCTGGGACATGGGGACGACCCGGTAGGTTGAAAAACGCCATGCTTCCTGTGGATTTCAACCAGGGTATTCCGGCCCGGTCCCGAAACGCAGCATTCATCCGCCGGGCCTCCGGTCCCGTCCTGCTTGCGGGCGGCGTTTCGATATATCATGCCCCGGTTCCGCCATCCCCGGACGGCGCGGAATCCCTTGCCCATCATCACTCACGGTAAACATCATGCTGAATAAGCTAGCCGCCTTCCCAGGCATCCCAGGCCCGGTCGTCACCATCGTCCTCGACGGTTTCGGTTTTAGCGACCAGACCGAGGGCAATGCCATCGCCCAGGCCTATACCCCTACCCTGGACCGGCTGTTCGCCCAATACCCCCACACCCTGTTGAAAGCCCACGGCACCGCCGTTGGCATGCCCAGCGACGAAGACATGGGCAATTCCGAGGTCGGCCACAACGCCATCGGCGCGGGCCAGGTCTACAACCAGGGCGCTTCCCTGGTGTCCGAGGCCATCGCCAGCGGGGCGCTGTACCAAGGCCAAGCCTGGAAGGAAGTGGTCGCCAACGTCAAGGACCACGGCTCGACCCTGCATTTCCTGGGGCTGTTCTCCGACGGCAACGTGCATTCCCATATCGACCACCTCAAGGCGTTGATTCAACGCGCCAAGCTGGAAGGTGTCGCCCAGGTCCGCGTGCATATCTTGATCGATGGCCGCGACGTGCCGGAAACCTCCGCCCTGGAGTATGTCGAGCCGTTCGAGGAATTCCTGAAGCAAGTACGCGGCGAGAGCTTCGATGTCCGCATTGCCAGTGGCGGCGGGCGCATGTTCATCACCATGGATCGCTATGAAGCCGATTGGAAGATGGTCGAGCGCGGTTGGCACACCCATGTGCTAGGCGAGGCCCAGCAATTCGCGTCCGCCGCCGAGGCCGTGCGCGGGCTGCGGGAACAGCATCCCGGCATCATCGACCAGGATTTGCCGGCCTTCGTCATCGCCGAGAACGGCCAGCCGGTCGGCAAGATCGTCGATCACGACAGCGTGGTGTTCTTCAATTTCCGTGGCGACCGCGCCTTGGAAATCACCCGCGCCTTCGAGGAAGGCCCGGAATTTTCAGGCTTCGACCGGGGCGAGGTGCCGAACGTGACCTATGCCGGGATGCTGCAATACGACGGCGATTTGAAAATCCCCAAGCGCTATCTGGTCGAGCCGCCCGCCATCCGTAACACCCTGGGCGAGCAACTGGCCGAGGCGGGCATCACCCAACTCGCCATCTCCGAGACCCAGAAATACGGCCATGTCACCTATTTCTGGAACGGCAACCGTAGCGGTAAGTTCGACGACAAACTCGAAACCTATATCGAGATTCCCTCCGACAACGTGCCGTTCGAGCAGCGTCCGTGGATGAAGTCCGCCGAAATCACCGACGAGTTGATCCGCCAAATCCGCAGCGGCAAGCACAAGTTCCTGCGGGTCAACTACGCCAACGGCGACATGGTCGGCCATACCGGGAATTTCCAGGCCACGATCAGCGCGGTGGAAGCGGTGGATATCGCCCTGGGCCGCTTACTGCCGGTGATCGACGCCATGCAGGGCGTGGCGATCATCACCGCCGACCATGGCAACGCCGACGAGATGTATGAACTCGACAAGAAGACCGGCCAGCCCAAACAGGGTAAGGACGGGCGTTTCAAGGCCAAGACCGCGCACACGCTGAACCCGGTGCCGTTCATCTTCTACGATAACCAGACCCATGGCGCGGCCCAGATCGACGAGAACCATTTCGGCCTGAGCAACCTCGCCAGCACCATCGTCAACCTGTTGGGCTACGCGGCCCCGACGATGTGGGATCGCGGCATTTTGCGCTTCAAGTAAGCCCCGCCCGGCTCCCGGCCCCTTCCGGCGGGGCCGGGGTCCGCCGTTGTCCCCGCTGCCGGTGCGGAATTTATCCGCTATCCTCACACAGGATGGACCACACGACCTTTCCCATGGGCGACAAAGACATCCTTTCCAAATCAATCTTCAAGGCGCTGGTGCGCGACTTCGCGACCTATTTGTTCCATCTGCCGGTCGTCGAGGTCAAATTGTTGGAAACCGCGCAGCAGCGGGTCGAGGAGCGCCGCGCCGATCTCGTCGCCAAGGTCGCCCTGGCCGATGGCCTGCCTTTCATACTGCACATCGAAATCCAGAACGATAATCTCGCCGTCATGCCGGTGCGGATGCTGCGCTATCTGACCGACATCCTGTTGGAGAATCCGGGCCTGCCGGTGCGGCAATATCTGGTCTATATCGGCAAGAAACCGCTCGGCATGGCCGATGGCTTGAACCTCCCCGGTTTGGCCTACCGCTACGAATTGATCGACATGCACCGGGTGGATGCGGAATCCTTATTACGGCAAGACGCGCCGGATGCCTGGGTGTTGGCGATACTCTGCGATTTCCGGGGCCGGACGCCGCGTGAATTGGTGCATGGGATTCTCGAGCGCTTGGTCAGGGAATTCTGGGGCCAGCCGGGCAAATTGCGCGAATATGTGCGGATGCTGGAAATCTTGGGCAGCAACCGTGATTTCGAAGTGGATATCGAGGAGGAATTGGAGATGTTGAAGATCGAATATGAGAAGTTGCCGACTTATCGGATGGGGCTGAAGAAGGGCGAGCAATTGGGAGAGGAAAAAGGGGTGGCAAAAGAAAAAATAGAGAGCGCAAGAGCGATGCTGGCCCTGGGATTCGATAGTACGCAAATTGCGTTAGTTACGAAATTACCGATGGTGGAGATTGAGCGGTTGCGGACTGAGAACTCTCAATAACCATGCGGCAATACCCGGATAGGCCGGAATTATATCGAGGGTGTTTATGTGGCGGATATGTATTTGTATTCCATGGATCGGGATTTGTTGCGGGCGGCGTGATTGTAAAAGAAACCCTTTTAACATCGTTCCTACGGTCTTTGCAGAAAATATAGGCGTGCTTATTGTGTGGGCTAAGGGGGTGCTTAATGAGTCGGAAATATGCTTGGCATAAAATGTTAATATTTATTTAATAGAGGCGCGACGTTATGAACCAAATTTTTTTAACTCCAGAGGAAGTGGCCGAGTTGCTCCGCGTTTCCACGGATGATGTTGTTGAACTTATAGAGGATGGTTCTTTATCTGCCTTACAGATAGGAGGGAGTTGGCGTGTTACTCAGGAAAGCTTAACGGGATTTTTATCTAATGGGTTGAAAGCGCAAAATTTAAAAGCTATAAATCGGGTAATGCAAGACCCAATTGCTTGGGCGAATATGCTACGCGAGTTTCCCGATGTGGCGAATAGTATAATTGATGGCGATTTTAAAGATGGGACTTTTGGAGAGTTTTTGCAAAAAGCACTTGCTACATCTAATGGCGTAGCATCGGGGGCGATTACTACCCTTCATTCACGTAAATTGTAAGTTTGGATATATTCATGGCCGCACGGCTTTTTTGTTAATGAATCTTAAGTTCAGTATGAACGAATATGTGGCGATGTGGCGATCTTATGATTTATGACTTCGAATGGGATCCACATAAAGCCGACATAAATTACCGCAAGCACGGCATTAGCTTTGAGCGGGCTTCCGAGGTTTTCCGCGATCCCTTGGCTTTGACGGTTTATGACGTAGCGCATAGCGACTATGAAGAACGCTGGAATACCTTGGGTTTGGATCAAAGTCTCACGTTATTAGTGGTCGCCCATACCTATCAGGTAACTGGCCCGTCCAATGCAATCGTGCGAATTATATCCGCTAGGCTGGCAAGCAAGCGGGAACAGCAAAACTACTCGGAAGAACCGAACATCATGGGTGTAGCTATGAACCAGGATAATATTTTGGATCAAAACGACGACCTCCCGGCTGAAATAGACTTCAGCAAAGGGACGCGGGGCAAGTTTTATCATCCCGACCTCAAGTTCAATATACCGATTTATCTGGATGAGGAAGTACAACGTTATCTCGCGGCTATCGCATCGCGCAAAGGTATCTCTATTTCCGATGTCGCCAACGATTTGCTCAAGAAAGATATCGCCATGATCGAAGCCATGCGCTGAGTCGGATACTGAATTATCCGCCTACCGCATTCTATTATTTAGCACCAATCTAAGGGGTAATCCGATGACCCAATCCCAAGTCATCACCCTGGAAGGCAACGAAGCCGTCGCTTACGTCGCCTACCGCGTCAACGAAGTCTGCGCGATCTACCCGATCACGCCCTCATCCACCATGGCCGAACTGGCCGACCAATGGTCCGCCGAAGGCAAGAAAAACCTCTGGGGCGAAATCCCCCTGGTCGTCGAAATGCAGAGCGAAGGCGGGGCCGCCGGTGCGGTCCACGGCGCTTTGCAGACCGGGGCGCTCACCACCACCTTCACGGCCTCGCAAGGGCTGCTGTTGATGATCCCCAACATGTACAAGATCGCCGGGGAACTCACCCCGACGGTGTTCCACGTCGCGGCGCGGGCCTTGGCGGCGCAGGGTTTGTCGATCTTCGGCGACCATTCCGACGTGGCGGCGGTGCGGCATACTGGCTTCGCCCAACTCGGTTCGGCCTCGGTGCAGGAAGCCCACGACATGGCCCTCATCGCCCAAGCCGCGACCCTGGCGACACGGGTGCCATTCGTGCATTTCTTCGATGGCTTCCGCACCTCGCACGAAGTCAGCAAGCTGCATCTCATCCCCGACGACCAGATGCGGGCCATGATCGACGAAAGCCTCGTCCGGGCGCATCGGGCGCGTGGCCTCAATCCCGACAATCCCTTCATCCGCGGCACGGCGCAAAACCCGGATGTGTATTTTCAGGGCCGGGAAACGGTGAATCCGTTCTACGCCCAATTGCCCGCCACCGTGCAGCAGGTCATGGACCGCTTCGGCGAACTCACGGGCCGCAAGTACCACCTGTTCGATTATTACGGCCATCCCGAGGCCGAGCGCGTCGCCGTCGTCATGGGGTCCGCGGTCTACACCCTGCGCGAAACCGTGCGCCACCTGGAGGCCCAGGGCGAAAAGGTCGGTGTGATTCATGTCCGGCTGTGCCTGCCGTTCTCGGCGGAACATTTCCTGGCAGCGCTACCCAAGACCGCCCGCGCCATCGCCGTGCTGGACCGCCTGAAAGCGCCCGGTTCTTCCGGCGAGCCGCTTTACGGCGATGTGGTGTCCACCCTGGCCGAAGCCTATCTCGGCGGTAAACTGCAAAACCTGCCGCGCATCATCGGCGGGCGCTATGGCTTGTCGTCCAAGGAATTCAATCCCGGCATGGCGAAGGCGGTGTTGGACGAACTCAAGAAGGATGAGCCGAAGAACCATTTCACGGTCGGCATCCACGACGATGTGTCGTTCACCAGCCTGGACTACGACGCCGGTTTCGATATCGAGCCGGATAATGTGGTCCGCGCTTTGTTCTTCGGCCTGGGTGCGGATGGCACTGTCGGCGCGAATAAGAACAGCATCAAGATCATCGGCGAATCCACTGATCTCTATGCCCAAGGCTATTTCGTCTACGACTCCAAGAAATCCGGTTCCCGCACCGTGTCGCATGTGCGCTTCGGGCCGGAACCCATCGAAGCGCCGTATTTGATCCAGAAGGCCAGCTTCATCGGCTGCCATCAATTCAACTTCGTGGAAAAGCTCGACGTGCTGGCGAACGCCAAGCCCGGCGCGACTTTGCTGCTCAGCAGTCCCTACGGTGCCGACGAGGTTTGGGACCGGCTGCCCCGCGAAATGCAGCAACGCATCATCGATTTGCGGCTCAAGTTCTACGTGATCGACGCCGCCAAGGTGGCGCGGGATACCGGCATGGCCGGGCGCACCAATACCATCATGCAGACCTGTTTCTTCGCGCTGTCCGGCGTGTTGCCGCGTGAAGCCGCCATCGCCAAGATCAAGGAAGCGATCAAAAAGACCTACGGCAAGAAGGGCGAGGACGTGGTGCGGAAGAATTTCGAGGCGGTGGACCAGACCTTGGCCCATCTCTACGCAGTGGACGTGCCCGCCGAGGCCAGCAGCCGCATCGAGTTACCGCCGGTGGTGTCGCCGGACGCGCCGGATTTCGTGCGGAAGGTGACGGCCCTGATGATGGCCGGGCGCGGCGACGAATTGTCGGTCAGCCAAGTGCCGTTGGACGGCACCTATCCGTCCGGCACCACCCAATGGGAAAAGCGCAACATCGCCCAGTCCGTGCCGATGTGGGAGCCGGAGATTTGCATTCAATGCGGCAATTGCAGTTTCGTCTGCCCGCATAGCGTGATCCGCGCCAAGTTCTACCATCAGGACCAGCTCGCCGGTGCGCCGGAAAGCTTCCAGTCCGCGCCGATCAGCGCCCGCGGCTTCCCGGAAACCCGCTACACCTTGCAGGTCTACACCGAAGACTGCACCGGCTGCGGCCTGTGCGTCGAGGTTTGCCCGGCCAAGAGCCTCAAGGAAAGCGGCGTGAAAGCCATCAATATGAAACCGAAAGACCCGCTGCCGACGAAGGACCGCGAAAACATCGGTTTCTTCGAGACCCTGCCGGTCAACAACCGCGCCCGGGTGGATTTCTCCTCGGTGCGCGGGGCGCAGTTCCTGCAACCGCTGTTCGAGTTCAGCGGGGCGTGCGCGGGCTGCGGTGAAACACCTTATGTGCGCTTGCTTTCGCAGTTGTTCGGCGACCGGCTCATCGTCGCCAATGCCACCGGCTGTTCTTCGATCTATGGCGGCAACCTGCCGACCACGCCGTGGACCACCGATAGCGAGGGCCGGGGACCGGCCTGGTCGAATTCGCTGTTCGAGGATAATGCCGAGTTCGGCCTAGGGTTCCGGCTGACGGCGGACCAGCATTTGAGCTTGGCGCAACGCCTAGCGACCGGACTCAAGGCCACGCTGGACCGGCCCGCCCTGGTCGATGAAATCCTGGCCGCGCCACAACTCACCGAATCCCAAATCCGCGCCCAACGCGAACGGGTGGCCCAACTCAAGGCCGCGCTACTGCGGCGCGACGACGAGGCGGCCAAGGATTTGCTGTCGGTGGTCGATCATCTGGTGCGGCGCAGCATCTGGATTGTCGGCGGCGATGGCTGGGCCTACGACATCGGCTCGGGCGGTTTGGACCATGTGTTGGCGTCGGGGCGCAATGTGAATGTGCTGGTGCTGGATACCGAGGTGTATTCCAACACCGGCGGGCAATCGTCCAAGGCCACGCCGCTCGGGGCCGTCGCCAAATTCGCCGCCGCCGGTAAGACCGTCGCCAAGAAGGATTTGGCCTTGCAGGCCATGGCCTACGGCAATGTCTACGTGGCCCGCATCGCCATGGGGGCCAATCCGCAGCAGACTTTGCTGGCCTTCCGCGAGGCCGAAGCCTATCCGGGGCCGTCGATCATTCTGGCCTATAGCCATTGCATCGCCCACGGCATCGACATGCGCCAAGGCTTGCAGCAGCAGGATCGGGCGGTGGCTTCCGGCTATTGGCCCTTGCTGCGCTATAACCCGGCCCTGCGCGAAACCGATGGGAATCCCTTCGTATTGGATTCGCCGCGGCCCCGGATCAAGTTCAAGGACTACGCCCAGAACGAACTGCGCTACAAAATGTTGAGCCGCACCCATCCCGAGGAATACGAGAAGCTGATGGGCATGGCCCAGCAGGTGCTGCGGCAGAAATGGCAGGTGTACGAGGAGATGGCGACGCGGGGCGGGGCGCAGTTCCACCCAGATGCCAGCGTCAAGCTGAAATAGCCGCCTATCCGGCACGGCGCGGATTTCCAGGCCAACCTTGGCAATCCGCGCCCGGCGATACAACAACGTTTTAAAGGGGTATTCCGAATGGACCTAAGCACCCAATACATGGGCCTGAAGCTGAAACATCCCATCATCGCCTCGGCCTCGCCGCTCTCCGAAACCCTCGACGGCATCCGCCGCCTCGAAGACGGCGGCGCGGCGGCCATCGTGATGTTTTCCTTGTTCGAGGAGCAAATCCGCCACGAGAACGCCGCTTTCGACCGGCTGCTATCCCACGGGTCGCAGAGCTTCGCCGAATCCCTGAGCTATTTCCCGGAGATGGGCGATGATTTCGCGGTCGGTCCCGACGCTTATCTCGATCTGGTGCGCCGCGCCGCCGAGTCCACCCATATCCCCATCATCGCCAGCCTGAACTGCGTCACCAGCGAAGGCTGGATCGAATACGCCCGCCAGTTGCAACAAGCCGGTGCCCACGGCCTGGAACTCAACCTCTACGCCATCGAGGCCAATCTGGATGTTAGCAGCCAGGAGGTCGAACAGCGCTATCTCGACAGTCTCAAGCTGGTCAAACAGGCGGTTTCGATTCCGGTGGCGATGAAGCTCAGCCCGTTCTTCAGCGCCTTCGGCCACATGGCCAAGCAACTGGACGCGGCGGGCGCGGATGCCCTGGTCCTGTTCAACCGCTTCTACCAGCCCGATTTCGACATCGACACCCTGGAAGTCGCCCCGACGCTGAAACTCAGCCAGGCCGGGGAAATTCGCCTGCCCTTGCTGTGGATCGCGCTGCTCTACGGCAAGCTCAAGGCTTCGCTGGGCGCGACCCGCGGCGTGGAGACTTCGCTGGAAGTGGTCAAGTACCTCCTGGCCGGGGCCGATGCCGTGATGACCACGGCGGCCCTGCTCCGCAACGGCCCCGGCTATATCGCCCAACTCGTCATCGGGCTCGAAGCCTGGATCGGGGAGCGCGGTTTCGAGTCCGTGAGCGCTTTGCGCGGGGTCATGAGCCATGCCAAGGTCGCCGATCCCCTGGCCTTCGAGCGGGCCAATTACATCAAGATTCTCGAAAGTTACCGCTGACCTAGGGTTACTACGGAGATAACCCGGTATTTCTACGGGGGTAATCCAGGCCGGTGGATTTCCCCCTGATATTCCCCAGCTAAATTCCGGCCCTCTCGCCATGACTTACCCGTCCCAATTTCCCGCCAAAGCCATTGTGAATGTCGGCTTGGATGACATTGCAACCCCTGCCAGGTAGCGGATGATCCAAGGGGGGATTCTGTTGTCCATGCCTTGATGATTCCCCTGCGTTTTGATTCTGCCGCCGCGCCGTACCGATGCCGAAAATGGCTGCCAATGTCGATCAAGTTTTTGTTTTTAAAAAATTTTTGTGTTGATACCGGCGCTGTGACGTGGTTGAGCCGAATGACCGGGCCGGTCCCGCCGCAGTGGTTTGGAAAAGCTTTTTTCGGCGGCAACGGGTAGTTATACGAGGTTGACATCTATCTTGGGTTTATTAACCGATCCGTCACAAAATAAATAATTTGATACGAGACGGAAAAAGGTGAAAAATATCTCTAAAGAAGTTCTGTGCTTGGCCGTAACAAGGTCCAAGCCATTCCGGGTTTCCAATCCTCTACGCCCGCTGCCGGTACTGAATGCACTGTCCTGGGCATGGGTGTCTTGAGGGTGGAAATTGTTGGGTAGTTCACACCCGACATCCGTGTCGCGATGCACAATAGCTTTACGCTGGGATCCTTTTGCGTCCTGGCATCCCTTAGCTAAAACATCGATGACATATTCGGACCGGAGAAAGCCAGTGTTTACTTTCAAACTATCCCTGTGGAGCTTTGGTATGTCTGAACAGGCCATCGACGAAATGAAGCCCTATGGCGAGCCGGCCCTATTCGATGAGATCGCGGCCTTCGTGGAAGAAGTCGATGTGGAGGATGAGAGCGGCGCGGAAGGTTCCGGTTGGAGCGACTCCGATTTCGACGACGTGGGGCCGGACTACCAGTACGATGCCACCCGTCTTTATTTGAAGGAACTGGGCGCGTCCCAACTCCTGACCGCCGACGAGGAAAAATACTACGGGAACCTGGCCCTGCGGGGCGACCCGGCCGCCCGTAAGAAGATGATCGAGAGCAATCTGCGCTTGGTGGTGAAGATTTCCCGCCGCTATCTGAACCGGGGGCTGCCCTTGCTGGACCTGATCGAGGAAGGCAATCTGGGACTGATCCGGGCGGTGGAGAAGTTCGAGCCGGACCGGGGTTTCCGGTTCTCCACCTACGCCACTTGGTGGATCCGCCAGACCATCGAACGCGCCTTGATGAACCAGACCCGCACCATCCGCCTGCCGATCCATGTGGTGAAGGAGATGAACGTCTACCTCAAGGCCTACCGGCAATTGGCGAGCCGCTTGCACCACGATCCCAGCGCCGAGGATGTGGCGAAGCATCTGGATAAGCCGATCAAGACGGTGGAAAAGATGCTCAAGCTGAACGAGCGCGTCACCTCCATCGACGTGCCGGTGAAGAAGGATTCCGAGAAGTCGCTGGTGGAATGCCTGACCGAGGAGAACAAGCCTTCCCTGCCCGATATGCTGCAAAACGAGAACATCGCGTCCAGCATCGGCGAATGGCTGGACCAACTCACCGATAAGCAGCAGGAAGTGGTATCGCGGCGTTATGGCCTCAGGGGTTTCGAGGCTTCGACCCTGGAGGAGGTGGCGGCGGTGATGGGCGTGACCCGCGAGCGCGTGCGGCAAATCCAGATGGAAACCCTGCGCCGTCTCCGCGAAATCCTGGAGACCGCAGGTTATACCGCCGAGGTGATTTTTAGCTGATTCTTTTCCTTCCTGCTTGGGCCGGGTCAGGGACGATCCGGATTCTTCCGCACCCTTCGCTGCCGTCCTTTCCTCCCGCCTGATACTCTCCCCCGATTTTTTCTTCGAACACGGTATTCATCTCGCAAAAACCTCCCGCTACAACAACGCCCGTATCCCCGGATAAGCCTCGTACAAGCCCCGCCGGAACGCCTCGACCGCCCCTTCGTCCCGTCCTTCCCGCGCCAAATCCACCCGCACTTCGCCCACCACCCGCGCAGGGCCGGCCGCCAAGAACACTAAGCGATCCGCCAATTCCACCGCCTCGCGTAAATCATGGGTGACGAATAACACCGTATGCGGGCGCTCCCGCCACAGCGCGATCACCAGTTCCCGCACCCGCCGGGCGGTCGGCGGGTCCAGAGACACGAACGGCTCGTCCATCAGCAGCAAATCGGGATTGACCGCGAAGGCCCGCACCAGGGCGGCCCGGCGGCTCATGCCCAGCGACAGCCGTTCCGGGTAGACATCGCGGGCCTCCGTAAGGCCCACCACCTCGAATAGATGATCGACATGGGCCGGGTCCGTCCCGGCGGGCAGGGCCAGGGCGATGTTTTCCCGCACCGTGCGCCAGGGCAGCAGCCTCGGGTTTTGGAACACGTAGCCGATGCGCGGCACGGTTCCCGCCGCGCCGATGCGGATTTCTCCGCTGTAATCACGGTCCAGCCCGGCCAGGATATTGAGCAGGGTGGTTTTGCCGCAGCCGGAAGGCCCGACCAGACAGACGAATTCGCCCGAGGCCAACTCCAGCCGCAAATCCCGCAGCGTGGGGCCGGACGACTGGCCGCGATAGGTTTTGTCGCGGATCGCGATATGGACCTCGGTCATCGCCGCCACCTAGCGGCGTGGCGGTCCAAGGGTTTCAAGACCCAGAGTTCGATGCATTGCACCACCACCACGAAGGCGAGGGTATAGGCCAGGATGGCCGGGACGTTGAACATTTGGAAGAACAGGTGCAATTGATAGCCCATGCCGTTGCTGCGGCCCAGCAGTTCCACCACCAGGATGATTTTCCAGATCAGGGCCAGGCCGGTGCGCGAAGCGGCGATGACGAAGGGATAAAGCTGGGGCCAGATCACATGGCGCAGGGTTTTCAGCCGCCCGAAACGGTAGACCCCGGCCATTTCCAGCAGGTCGCGGTCGAGGTTGCGGGTGCCCTCGCGCACGGTGACGATGACATTGGGCAGCTTGTTGACGACCACGGCGGCGATGGCGGCGCTTTCCACCAGCCCGAACCAGACATAGCACAAAATGATGGTCACCAGGGCCGGGATGTTGAGGAACAACACCAGCCAGCTATCGAAGAAGCGGTCCAGCTTGGGATGGCGGCCCAGCAGGATGCCGAGGGCGGTCCCCAAGCCCATCGCCAGCACGAAGCTGGCCGCGAGTCGGGCCAGGGTGACGCCGAGGTGGTAGGGCAATTGGCCGGAGCGGATTTCGGCCAGCAGCACCGCCGCGACCGTGGAGGGTGTCGGCAAGGCCGGATGGGCGGCGGCCAGGGCGGCGAGCTGCCACAGTAGGCCGAAGGCGGCGATGGAGGCCAGGGGATGGGTCAGGATTTTGGGCATGGTCGGTGGATGCTATTCCGGGATGGGGTGGGACCGGGTTCGCCGCTCCGCCGGGAGGCGCTATTTTAAGGCCTTAGGGGATGCGGTGAATAACTGCGGGTCCTGTATCGGCGATCTTTGCTTTGCCGTTCATGGCCTGGATTCCGGCGAGGGTTACGCCCTGGATGAGGTGGTTCCGGTTTCCCGTTATTATGCGGAGTTCCAAGAGTTTTTTAATGATGTAATGGAGCGGTCCGAATGGTCCCTTTGTATTTTTTGCACATCCCGAAAACCGCGGGCACGAGTTTTTCGTCATTGATCAGCTCTTTTTATGAGCCTGAGGTGGTGTGTCCGGCGTATTTATTACCACAATTGTTCGGTTTGGATAAGGCCGATTTGATCGGATACCGTTTATTCAGAGGACACTTTTGGTATGGTGTCGAGCGGTATCTGGGTTTCGATGTGGATTATATGACCCTGCTCAGGCATCCTTTCGCGCGCACCCAATCTTGGTATAGGCATGTCCAGCATGATCCTAATGCCTACCGCCATCGGGAGGTGGTGGAGGCGGGGTGGAGTTTCGACGATTTTATCTCGGATACCGATACCCAGTGGGATTTTGTGAATGCTCAAACCCTTTATCTGGCGGTCGATTTGGATTGGGCCAGATTGGCGGCGGACCCGGTGGATTATGGCCGGGCCACCGTGCGCGGCTATGCCCGGCGCCGGGATGACAAGACGATCCTCGCCACGGCCAAGGACCGGCTTGCGCGTATGGCCTATGTGGGTATCGCCGAGCGGGCCGTCGATTCGGCGGCTTTGCTGTGTGCGCGGTTTGGTTGGGAGCGGGCCATGCTGCCATGGTTGAACGAGTCGCCCAATCGCCAACAGGATTCAAATCTGTCCCAGGAAACCCTCGCCAAGCTCCATGAGCTACTCCGGTTGGACCTGGAGCTTTACCAATTCGCCTGCGAACTCTTCCAGGAGCGGATGGAGCAATTTTCGCGTGCCGGAACCGTGGTTGGGGCGGATCAAGGCGTGGAACTGAAAAAGCCGTTGTATGGTACGCCCTTACCTGCGGAGCAACGGCGCTGTATACGTATCTGTGGGGTTTATACGACCGGGAATCCACGCCCTGGCGAAAGGTTTACGGTCGGGGTGGAAATTGTCAACGATTCGGGGTGCATGCTGGCGTCGTTTGGGCTTTATCCAGTGAATATCGCCTACCACTGGATTGCTGTGGATACCGGGGATATGGCTGTTTTCGATGGCGAGAGGACCCAGTTTAATAAGCCTTTGCCGACGGGATCGGTCGGGGAATATGCGGCGCATGTGCTGGCTCCCGCCGCCGAGGGGCGGTACCTGCTGCGTATAACCTTGGTGCAAGAAGCCGTGGCTTGGTTCGACGAGGACGATAGCGGGGTTTTCTGGGAGCGGGAATTCGTGGTGGGTCGTCGCTCCGATTGATGGCGGGGCGCGGAGGTTGCGCCCAGCATTCGGCGGGTCCGTGCGGTGGGGAGTCGCCGGGTTCCCTGGGACGGGGTGGACCCCATCCAGGCCCGGCGCACCGTGTTAGTATGGCCCGCGAATCAAGGAAGATTGCGCCGGGAACCGGGCTGTCCAAGCCCCGCCCGGCGTCCGGTCCCAAGGTCGCCATCCTTGCCGTGCGGCGCATGTTCCCCGAAGCCCGCCATGGTCCGAAGCGATCACGGACGCCCGCATCCGGCGGTTTTTTCCTGGCCGTCCGGGGCGAACACCAGGATGAACGACGATGGTAGAAACACGGACGCGGGTTTTGTTGGCGGACGACGATATCCACGCGCTGCGCAGGCTGGCGCTGCGCCTGACCGCTGCGGGGTTCGATCTGGAAACGGTGGACAGCGGCGTGGCGGCGCTGTCGCGGGTGTCGGTGTTCCGGCCCCATGTGGTGGTCGCCGACCTCGGCGGCGAAGCCATGGACAGCATGGGCCTGTTCGACGCCCTGCATTCGCAATATCCCACCTTGCCCGTCATCCTCATGACCGCCCATGGCACTATCGGCGACGCGGTCCACGCCACCCGGCGCGGGGTGTTCGGCTTCCTGGCCAAGCCGGTGGACAAGGAGGAACTGGTCGAACTGATCCAGGAAGCCACCCGCATCGGCTTGGTCGAGAGCGGCGGCGCGGACCCGGACCTCTGGCGCAAAGCCATCCTCACCCAAAGCCCGGCCATGGAAGAACTCCTGAGCCAGGCCCAGCGCATCGCCCAGAGCAAGGCCAGCGTGTTCATCGGCGGCGAGAGCGGCACCGGCAAGGAACTGCTCGCCCGCGCCATCCACGACGCCAGCACCCGCCGCGACGGTTCCTTCGTCGCGGTCAACTGTAGCGCCATCCCTGAAAACCTGCTCGAATCCGAATTGTTCGGCCACCGCAAGGGCGCGTTCACCGGCGCGACCCGCGACCACAAGGGCTTGTTCCGCGCCGCCGATGGCGGCACCTTGTTCTTGGACGAGATCGGTGACATGCCGCGCTCGTTCCAGGTCAAACTGCTGCGGGCCTTGCAGGAGATGAAGGTGCGCCCGGTCGGGGCCACCGAGGACGAAACGGTCGATGTCCGCATTATTTCCGCCACCCATGCCGATCTGGACAAGGCCATGGCGGAGGGGAATTTCCGCGAAGACCTGTATTACCGGCTGAATGTGGTGACCTTGCGCTTGCCCCGGCTGGCCCAGCGCCAGGAGGATATTCCGCTGTTGGCGGCGCATTTCATCCGGGAATTGGCCGAGACCTATGGCGACCGGGTCAAGGGGTTTTCGCCCGAGGCCATGGAGATGCTGGTGGGTTTCGATTGGCCGGGCAATGTGCGGCAGTTACGCAATCTGGTGGAACAATGCGTGGCCTTGTCCACCACGCCCTTGATTCCGCTGACCCTGGTGCAACGGGCGCTGCGGGACGAACCCGCCGCGTTCCTGCCCTTGCAGGAGGCGCGGGACCAGTTCGAGCGCAATTACCTGATCCGGCTGTTGCAGATGACCCATGGCAATGTCACCCAGGCCGCCAAGCTGGCCAAGCGCAACCGCACCGAGTTCTATCGGTTGTTGAACCGGCATGGGATGAATCCGGCTTTGTTCAAGACGCTTCCCGAAGGGCCGGAAGGGGAGGTTTCGGATGTGGTGGGGTAGGGGATTTATCGATAAGGGTGCGGCTTGGATGAGTGGCGTAGCCCGGATGAAGTGAAACGGAATCCGGGCTATGCGGGTTCAGGCCCAAAGGCAATCCCCCCCATCCGCCAAACCCATTACCCGCACCGTGGTGACGCGATAACTCAAATCGCACTCCCCGGAAACCGCCATCCCCACCCGCAGATAATTCGGCGTATACCCGTAAATCACCCCGCGCCCATCGTCCTCGCGGCGCACGCCTTCCCACAACACCGGAAACTCCCGCCCCACGTACTGCGCCAAGGTTTCCCGCCGCTGCCGCTCCGCCAGCGCATGCAAGGCCCGGCCTCGCGCCTGTTTCACCTCGCCATGCACCGGATTCGGCATCGAAGCCGCCGCCGTCCCCGTCCGTGGCGAGAAACCGAAGATATGGATGGCCCCGAAGCCGGTCCGCTCGACGAATTCCAGGGTTTCCGCCCATTCCGCCGCGCTCTCGCCGGGAAAGCCGACGATCAAATCGGTGGTGATGTTGATGTCCGGCACCGCCGCCCGCAAGCCCGCCACCAGTGCCGCGAAATCCCCGGTCCGGCAGCGCCGCGCCATCCGCTTCAGCACCGTGTCGGAGCCGCTCTGCAAGGGCAGGTGCAGATGCGGCATCAGCCGGGGATTCTGGAACAGCTCCACGAAGCCCGCCGGAATATCCCAAGGTTCCAGCGAACCCAGGCGCAGGCGCGGAATTGCCGTTTGCTCCAGCACCGCCGCGACCAATCCGGCGAGGTCCGTTCCGATCTCGCCGCCATAGCCGCCGAGATGCACCCCGGTCAGCACAGTTTCCTGTATGCCTTGCCGGTGCAGGGCGTCGATTTCCTCGACGATCTCGGCGATGGGGCGGCTGCGTTCCTCGCCGCGGGCCACGGTGACGATGCAATAGGTGCAACGGTGACGGCAGCCGTCCTGCACCTTGACGAAGGCGCGGTGCCGCCCCAGCCGGAACAAGGCGGTTTCTCCGGGTTCGGTGGCCAGCGCGGGCCGGGTGGGAAGGTCGAGCCGGTCGCGGGCGATTTCGACCAGCCGGTGCTTGTCGGCGTTGGCGATCACCAGATCGACACCGAGTCCTTCCGCCTCCTCGTGGTTCAGGGTGGCGTAGCAGCCGCTGAGGACCAGCTTGGCGGCGGGATTTTCCCGTGCGGTTTTGCGCAGGAGGTGGCGGGATTTACGCACGGCGTCCTGCGTGACCGCGCAGGAGTTGAACACCACCAGGTCGGCGGTCTCGGCCTCGTCCACCACGCGGTGGCCCTCGGCTTGGAATTGCCGGGCCCAGGTTTCGAGTTCGGCTTCGTTGAGGCGGCAGCCCAGGGTTTTGAAATGGATGCGCATGGCTGGGAAAGGGGGATCGGTTGGGGAACCGGGGATTATAACGGGCGGGGGCTTGAGGGCATGGCAAAAAAACGGCCCGCCATCGTGGCGGGCCGGGTGGGGATGGCCGCGGGATGGCCCGTTCCTAGCGTTTGCCCTGTGGGGTGAAGTTCTGGCCGTCGTCGATGGCCGCACGGTTGCGGGCGGTGGGGACTTGGACCGTCACCGTCCCCGAACAACCCGCTCCCCCATCCACGGTGGGCGGGGTGGCCGTGAAATACACGGTGTAGACCCGGCCATTGGCGGCTTTGCCCCGCTTGCGGTCGGCGCGGAGCAGGACGCTGTCCTGGGCGCTGCCGGCTTTGGCCGGGACGATCACGGCGGCGGGCCCGGTACCATGGGCGAGGCCCAGCGCCCGCAGCCAATACGGCGAGGATTTGGCCTTGATCGGCTCGTCGGCGGTGACGCCGGTGATGTCCACGGTGTAGCTGCCGGTGGGAACGAAGTGGGTCGGGGTGGTGATGCCGACGATGGCGATGGATTTCATGCCCTTGTTGGCCGGGAACAGGCGGGCGGGTTGGGCCGTCGCGGTGGAGCAATCCAACAAACCCAGGTTTTGGGTCACGCCCACGTTGGTGGTGGCGGTGGTGGAGAGCGGGTTGGGCGTGAAGGCGTCGGTCGCGGTCAGGCTGAAGCTCAGCTGGGTGCTGCTGCCGTCCACCACGGATGGGTTGGGCGCGGTGAAACTGAGGCTGGGACCATCGACCTTGTCCAGCACCACGGGCGTGCCGCCGGTTTGCTGCCAGAGGTAGCTGGCGATGCCGTCGCCGTCCGGGTCGGTGACGCTGGCGTTCAGGGTCACACTGTCGCCTGGGCTGGCCTGTAGGGTCTGCGGGATGATCGCCACCGTCGGTGGATTGTTGTCGGCGGTGAGCTTGACCGCGACCTGGCTGGCGGCGCTGTCGAGCTTGCCGTCATCGACCTTGAGCGAGAAGGTCAAGGTTTGGCCCGCCAGCGTCAAGGGCGCGGTGAAGGTGGGTTTTTGCGCCTTGGGGTCGGATAGGGTGATCCCGGCGGGGGCGGTCCAGGCGTAGCCGAGGCTGTCGCCGTCGGGGTCTTGGCTGTTACCGCCGTCGAGGGTGACGAGGCTGCCGGCCCGGACGGTCTGGCCGTCGCCGGCGTCGGCGACGGGCGCGTGGTTCTGCTTTTTCACCGTGATGTTGACGGTGGCGGGATCGGCGCTGTCGTTGCCATCGGGGTCGGTGACGGTGAGGCTGAAGCTCAATACGGTGTTGGCGGCGACGTCGGGCGCGGTGAAGGTGGTCCGTTGGGCGGCGGCGCTGTCGTTGGCGCTCAGGGCGACGGCGGGGGTGCCGATTTGTTGCCAGTGGTAGATCAGGTTGGCGGCCTGCCCTGGGGTGGGGTCGCTGCTGCCGCTGCCGTCCAAGGTGACGGTCGCGCCGGCGTCCACCGTTTGGTCCGCGCCGGCGTCGGCGCTGGGCCTACCGCTGGCGTTGTCGCGCACGGTCACGGCCACGCTGTCCGCCGAGCTGTTGACGCCGCCGCTGTCGGTGACCACCAGGTCGAAACCGAGGACCGTGTCGGCATCGACCAGGGGTGCGGTGAAGCGGGGGGTCGCCACGCTGTTGGAGGCCAGTCCGGTGGCGGGATCGAGCAGGGTCACGGTGGGACCGCTGGTTTGGGTCCATTTATAGGTGAGGGTGTGGCCGCCGAGGGCGTCGGTCGATTGCGTGCCCGACAGCGTGACCTCGGTATTTTCATCGACCGCGATATCGGCCCCGGCGTTGGCCGTGGGCGGGATGGGCACGATGCTGGTGATACGCACGGTGGCATAGGCGCGGACGCCGGGAATGGTGGGGTCGAGGGTGTCGGTCTTGGTGCCGCCGACCACGCTGTAGCAGGTGCCGCGGCCCTGGCCCTGGCTGCACACGCCGGATTCGCCCCCGGCCCAGATGGCGTAATCGCCCGCCGCCAGTTTCAGGGTCAGGGTTTCTGTCAGTCCGGCGTTGCCCTGGACATGGCCGGGGTTCTCGAAGCCGCCCGTGGTCGTGGTGCCGCAGTTCGGACCGCTGCAAGGCGTTTCGCTGACCGAGGCGATGTAGTGGATTTCGGCCCACTCGCCGTCGTCGTTGGCCATGCTCCAATCGCCGAAGGCGTCGAACTGGCCGTGGTAGGAGGCGTAGTAATCGCCCAGCGGCGTGTGGTTCAAGGTGTCGCGGTAGCCGTTATGGGCGGTATAGAGCGCGGCGTATTGGCCCGCGACCGCTGCCGTCCAGGCCGGGTTGGCCGGGGTGGTGTAGTCCGGCAGGGCCAGGAATTGGGCGATGTTGGGGTCGCCTGGCGCGGCGTCCTTGGGGCTGGCGATGGGCGGGTAGTTGACGTTGCTGTTGTCGGTGGGGTTCAGCGGGTCGCTGTTGGCCTCGTCGTCGTGGGCGCCTAGGGGCATGATGCCCTTGTAGACGCTGAGCGCCGGATTGAGCGTGGCCCCGTCCACGCTGTCGGCGCGGACTTCGATGGTGACGGTGGCAGGCCGGTCGAGGTGGAAATCGAACTCGTCGGCGTTGGTGGTGACGTAATGGCTATCTTCCAGGAAGGGCGTGGTGCCGCCTTCCCAGCCGTAGCGGGTGAAGTTGTTGGAACTCTGGCACAGGCTGGCGGCATCGGCGCAAGGGTCGGCGATGGTGTGGCCGTTGGCGGTGGTGACCGGCCTGGGTGCTTGGTTGAGGTCGTGGTTGGCGACATGGGCCTGGGCCACCGGGCCGCCGAGGGCGGCGGCGATGGCGAGGGCCAGGGGTTGCAGGTTTTTGTTCATGGTCCGGTGGCTCGTGTTTGGCTGGGCCTGGGCTTCACATGCACATGGCGGCCATGCTGGAGGTTTCCGCCGCCCAAGCGGTGCCGTCCGGGCAGGTGGGACCCTTGGCGGCGCAATTGGCCGGGGCTCCGGCCAGGGCGAGCGTGGCGGATTCGCCATTGGCTTGGGCGAGCAGGGCGCAGGGGACATTGCTGGCCTCGACGCTGCCGGTGTATTGCCAGGTGCCGCCGTCCACGGTGATGGGGATGCCGGTCAGTCGGGTGCCATCGGGGAAGCCGAGGGTGATCGCCTGGCCGGTGGGTCCGGTGCCGCTCACGGTGTACTGTTCCTTGGCGGCGTTCCATTGCGCCGCCGTGATGGCGAGCGATTGGGAAGCGCCGGCGGCCTGGGCCGTGAAGGTGAGGCTCAGCGGCTGGGATTGGGTGGGCTTGCCGTCGATCTTGGATTTGGCGGTGAAGCTCGCGGTGTAGCTACGGCCCGTTTGTTTGGCCTTGGGTTTCCACTTGAGGGTGGCGACCCATTGGCCGTCCTTTTTGCGGACCGGGCCGAGCGTGGCGCCCGGCGGCAGTCCTTTGGCTTTGAGGAGGGGCTTTTTGCCGGAGGTGTTGATCGGTAGGTCCAGCATCAGCCGTTGGCCGACGGTGGCGCTTTGCTGGGTGGCGACGCCGGGGGCGACCAGCGGGTCGCCCGCCGTGATGGTGAAGCTGCGGGCGGCGCTGGCGGTCCCGTCGCTGACCTGGAGGGTGAAGGTGTCGGTGCCTTGGTAGCCGCTGTCGGCGGTATAGGTCAGGCTGCATTTATCGGTATTGGATAAGGAGTCTAAGGGGTCGATGCTGGCCACGGTGATGAGTGGGCTACAGTAAGGGGTGATATCGGTCTTGCCGGATTGGGCGGTGACGTTGCTGAAGCCCAGGCTGCCATGGGCCGGGGCCGTGACGGGGGTCCAGGTGAGGGTTTGGCCGCTGTCGGTGTCGCTGACGTGCAGGTTGGCGGTGAGGTCCACCGTGGTACCGGACAGGACCGTGAACGCGGGGGTGCCGCTGACGAAGGCCGGTGGCGTGTTGACGGCGATGGGCGTGGCCGAGTTGCTGTAGGTCAGGGTGGCGCTGAGCGAAGGGGTGCGGCAGGCGTTGTTGGTGGCGTTGTCGTTGCAGGCCGCGCCGCCCGCCGCGATGGTGTAGTCGCCCGCCGGGAGGAGCTGGTTGCTCAGGGTCTCGAAACCGCCGTGGTTGTCGTTGCGGTGGGTGAGGTATTGGACCGCGCTCCACCAATCGCCGTCGGTGCGGCCTTGGCTCCAGCCATCCAGGGCGTTGAATTGGCCTTGGTAGAACTGGAAGTTGTTGCTGGCCGATTGCGGCGAAACCGTGTCGCGGAACGGCGAGACGATGCCTTGGACATCGGCGACCGCACCGGTGTCCTTGTCGTTCTGGGTGGGGGCGAACGCGGCGTCCAGGGGATTCAGCGGGTCGGATTCGGTGTCGTCGTGGCCGTAGTAGACCAGCAAGCCCCGATATAGGGTGAATGCCGGGTCCAGGCCGTCGTCGCCTTGGGTCCAGGTGATGTTGACATAGGCCGGTTGGTCCAGGTGGAAGTTGAAGAATTGCACCGCGTGGCTATCGCCCAGGCTGGGGTTGGTGCCGGCGATCCAGGAGAAGCGCTTCACGCCGTCCACCGTGACCGAGACCGTCCGGGGGGTGTCGGCGGTGGCTTCGGTGATTTGCCAAGTCCCGCCGCCTTCGACCTTTTCGTCGTGGGTCGTGTCCAGCGTGGGCAGGGCGGTGCGGCTATCGCCCGGCGTCCGGTCGGAGCGGTCTTTGATCTGGTAGCCCTTGTTCAAGTCGTAGTATTCGAGGTGCGCCGACGCCGTTCCCGTCCAGCCGCCCAGTCCCGCCAGGGCCAAGCCCGCGCCGATGATCTTGTTCGTTTTCATGGTTCGATTCCTCTGGTTACATGCATTGGGCGGGTACGCCGTTGTCTTCCGGGTGCCATTGCGCGGGGTCGGTACAGACCGGCGTGGCCACGCAGGCCGCGGGGGCCGAATCCACCGCGAGAGTGGCGGTTTGGTTGCCCGTCCGGGCCTGGACCGCGCAGGGGGCGTTGGCGGCTTCGACCTGGAGGCTGTGGCTCCATAGTCCTTGGCCGTCCACGCTGATCGGGACGTTGGTGAGCGCCGTGCCGTCGGGGCTGAAGCCCAGGCTGATGCTTTGGCCCTTCGGTCCCTTGCCGGTCACGGTCAGTTGGGAACTGTCCGCGTTCCACCGGGCTTGCTGGATGAGCAGGGTGGCGGCGGTGAAGGTGACGCCCAGGGTGGATTGCAGGGCGGTGCTTCCATTCTTGCCGATGGCGGTGAAGGTCGTGGTGTAGCTGTGGCCGGTGTGCTTGGCCTTGGGCTTCCATTTGAGGACGGCGGTCCATTGCTGGGTGTTGGGGGTTTTGCGGGTGGGTCCGAGGGTCGCGCCGGGCGGCAGGCGGCTGGCCTTGATCCGTACCTTGCTGCTGGGGGAACTCACCGTCAGCGGGAATTTCAGCCGCTTGCCGACCTCGGCGGTTTGTTGGGTCGGGATCGCGGTGGAGAAGACCGGGGTCGGGAGGTCGCCCAGCGACAGGGTGACTTGTTGCTTGGTGGTGCCACCGAGGTAGGTGTTGCTGGCGACGAAGGTGATGGTGGTGTTGGGGTAGCGGGCGGCGTCGCCCGCCGCGGCGGTCCAGGTATAGCGGCCCAGCCCCTTGAGCGCGTTGAAAGCCAGGCTGGCACCGGGCGGGGTGTTCGCGGGCAGGGCTTGCAGGCTGAAATCGTGGTACAGCCCCTGGGTGTCCCTGGGGTCGTAGACCTTGATATCGAGGGTCACGGTCTCGCCTTCCTTGACGGCGACGATGCCTTTGACGGAGGAGCCGTCGGCTGCGGTGATGACCACGGTGGGCGGGACCGGGTCGGGTTTGGTGGTGGCGGCGGTAACGCCGTCGATGAAGAGTCTGGGTTCGGCTCCACCGATGCCTAGCACCAGCGCGGCCACCAGGGATTTGCCGAGCGGCCTGGAAACCGGGAAGCGGAGGAGGGCCCGTGCTTGGAAAAAGGGTTTGCGCATGGTCGGAGGTTCCGGGGGGCTGGGTGGTGTTAAGTACATGAATAATCTAACAAAATCCACCGTCTTGCGAAATTCGCCAAATAGCGCATGTGCTGTGTTATTTGGCGCATATCCCTGGCCCGATCCAACCGGAGGGGTACTGCATAAGCGGCGGCCCGGGGACTGCCGGAAGTCCCGGAAGCGGGTGCCCCCGGATCGGAAAGGGTTCGCGGAAACAAAGTGTTGAGTCCGCCTATAAGTAAGGCGTCGGTAGCGCACGCCCCGGTAGCGGTGTATCTGGCATGTTAATTGTTTGTGCCTGTGGGCTTTTTCCGGCTGAATCCGGCTTGACGGTGCCGCCTGCCACGGCCGCCTAACGGTGGGACTGGGGAGATGGACGGCGGGTCGTGGATTCGGCGTGGGAGGAGGGGGAAAGACCGCGGCGCTCGACCTTAGCGGGGCGCTGAGCGCCACGGACATCGCCGTATCGTGCAATACACAAAACCCACACAACACAGCGACTAGGTAAGTTTATTATGAAAAACAACACGAAGCTTTTCCGCGCCGCGAAAATCGCGGGCGCCATGACCGCCTTGTTCCTGGCTTCCGGCCAGGTTTCCGCCCATGTCAGCTATGGCCACGCGCTGTACGACGATTCCGGTACCAACCCGGGCGGCAATGGCGGTACCGTCGCCGAGGAAACCGTCATGCATGTGGCCGCCAGTAACAAGGGCACCGCTTCCTGCCAAGGCGCGGGTTGCGCTAGCGCGGTGACCAGCATCACCGCCAGCGGCAACGCCGGCTGGCTGGGAGGCCACAACGCGACATTCTGGGGGAATAGCCACGACAACCGCTTCATGTGGTTCTATATCTCCAAGCCCACCGTTATCCAGTTCACCATCACCGGCAACGCCAACGCCGATTTCACCAGCACGATGCCGGGCAGCACCCTGGGCACTGTGCCTATCGACACCCTGAACCCGGCCTACAACCTGTTCTATGGCGCGGTGCCGCATCTTTCCCATGACGGTGCCTACGGTGCGTTCAACACCGGCTTCGCCCAATGGTCTTCCTGGGCCCAGGCGTCCCTGCCGGCCGGCCAGAAAACCTATATCACGGGTCCGAACAAGAAGTTCCGTTTCATCGGCACGGGAGCCGTCACGTCTGAAGGCAACGCGATCTATAACCGCCCCTATACGACCGATGCCGGTTCCTTGAACTTGCCCAGCCAAGCCATCGCGGCAGGCACCACCCAGCACATGGGCACCTACGGCGGCTTCAAGACGCCGGGTACCTGCCCGAGCGGCGCGGGCGGCTTCTGGATGGCCAACAGCGTCACCCAGGTGACCTACGGCGATGGTTCCTCGCTGACCGATCACAGTGCTTGCCTGGAGTTCGTGCGCGGCGCGGCCAATACCACCGGCAACACCTTGGATTCCGGCAGGATCAAGCTGACCAAGCCGGGCGTTTATACCCTGATCGTAGGCGGTGCCAACAAGGTTGACTATACCCAGCTGTTGGCCGACGCCAAGCTGACCGGCATGGGGCCGGAAGGTTGCGCGACCGACGCCAGCGGCAATTGCCTCAACGGCAGCGCCGCCACCGCCACCGATTGGGACCGCTACAAGAATGTGGACCGCAGGGCGCGTAGTTTCACCATCCAGTTCAGCGGCACCCCCAAGTAAGTCTGGTTCGGGGCGGGTCCGCACCGCCCGGCCAGTGCTAGACATCATCGCCGCGGCGTCCGCGCCGCGGCGATTGCTGATCATCGACAGGGAGCGCCCGTCATGAAACAACCCCTATTCCCACGCGCCCGGCTTGCCGCCTGGGGTGCCGTCCTCTGCTGCCTGGGCGGGACCGCCTCGGCCCATGTCGCCAACAACGATATCACCACCACCGGCAAGGCGGACAACGGCAATTTCCACCGTTATGGCTGGATCGATGGCACCAACGCCACCTTGGGTGATAGCCACCATATCGCCGAGGGCAATTTCTTCACCTTCCATTTGAACGTGCCTTCGTTCGTGGATATCGGTTTCGCCGAGATTTCCGGGAACGGCGGCACGGTGACCACCAGTGGTGGTCTGGACCCGGCATTTTCCCTGTATTCGGGCTTGCTGCCGCTGTTGGCGCATGACGACACGCCCTACGATCCCATGTTCGGCAACACGGTCGATCTGGCACCGGCGGGCCATATCTATCTACCGCATGACGGCTATCGGGATACGGTCAATTTCTCGGCCACGGGCGGGAAGCCCTATACCGGCCAGTTCGACGCGCTGGGCGATTGGAGCATGGCCAACGAGGATGCCATACCGGGCGACCCTGGCAGCCTCGATGGCAATTGGGCCAAGATCAAATACCTGACCCACGTCAACGCCAACGTCACCACGCTCGGAGCCAATCTGATGCCGAGCGGGGCGGTGAACGACGCTCCCGAATTCCTAACCCATTACCCCTTGCCCGCGGGCGACTACACCATCGCCGCCGGCGGGGCCGCCTGCGACAACCCAAGCATCGCGGCCTGCACCAATCCCAACTTGTGGGGCCGGGTCACGTTCAGCGCCACTGCCAATATCACGCCCAGTTTCACCGGCGGCAAGACCGCCTTGACGATACCGGTCAATATCGCCGGGGCCAACCTCAAGCCCAACTTGCGGGCCAGCGACACCGACACCGGCCAGACCGAAACCTGGACCCAGGCTACCGCCCCGGCCCATGGCAAGTTGAGCTTTTCCGGGGCCACGGCGGCTTCGGGCAGCGCCAATATCACCTCCGGCGGCACGATCACCTATAAGCCCACGGCCAATTATTCCGGCGCGGATAGCTTCGCCGTGCGGGTGGGCGACGGCCTGTCCAGTTCAGTGCGTACCTTCAGTGTCACCGTCAAGCCCAATACCGCGCCTAGCTATACCGGCAAGGTCACGGCTTTGAATCTGGTGCAGAACTACGGCTCCAACCTAAAAGCCCTGTTGACGGTCAGCGATATCGATGCCGGCCAGACCGAAACCTGGAGCCAGAACACGGCACCCCAGCACGGCAGCTTGACCTTCACCAACGCCAAAGCCGATTCCGGCTCCACCGCGATCAATCTGGTGGGATCGGTGGTTTACCAACCCGCCGCCAATTACACCGGCGCGGATAGTTTCGCCATCCGGGTCGGCGACGGCATGGCGACCACGGTGCGGAATTTCACCGTGACGGTGGGGGCGAACACCGCGCCCAGCTTCACCGGCACCACTACCGCGCTGACCCTGGCCCAGAACGTGGCTTCCAACCTGCGGCCTTATCTCACGGTCGGCGATACCGACAACGCCCAGATCGAAACCTGGAGCCAGCAGACCGCCCCGGCCCATGGCAAGCTGACCTTCAGTAATGCCACGGCTTGGTCCGGTTCCACCAACATCACCTCCGGCGGCACCATCGCGTATACCCCGACCACGGGTTATAGCGGTCCCGATAGTTTCGCGGTCAGGGTGAGCGATGGCATTGCCACCGCCGTCCGTACCCTCACTGTGACGGTGCAGCCTAATACCGCGCCCAGCTTCGTGGGCACCACCACCGCCCTCAAGATCGTCCAGAACAGCGCGGCGGTAAATATCAAACCGGTCCTGAACGTCAGCGACACTAACCACGGCCAGACCCTGACCTGGAAACAGGCGGTCGCGCCCGCCCATGGCGGCTTGGTGTTCACCAGCGCCACGGCCACCAGTGGCGGTACCAATATCGGTCCTGGCGGCACCATCACCTATAAGCCCACGGCGGGGTATAGCGGTGCGGATAGCTTCACCGTGCAGGTCAGCGACGGCGTCGCCAGCGCCAACCGTCTGTTCACCGTGACCGTCGGCCCGAACGTGGTCCCGAGCTTCGCGACCCCGACCAACACCCTGAACGTGGCCAAGAACGGCGCGGCGGTGAATCTGAAGCCGAGACTATCGATCAGCGATATCGACCTGGGCCAGACTGAAACCTGGAGCGTCGCCACCGCGCCCGCTAACGGAACCCTGGTCGTCACCGGGGGCACGGCGGCTTCCGGTTCCACCGGCATCACGCCGGGCGGCACCTTCACCTACCAGCCCAAGGCCAACTGGACCGGCTCGGAAACCTTCAAGATCAAAGTCACCGATAGCCTCGGGGGCACCGCGACCAGCAGTTTCACCATGAACGTGAAATAAGCCGGGACGGGGTCGGCAGCCAGTACCGGCCCTGGCGGACGGCTTCCCCTAAGCGATTCGATTTTCCTGTATCCCCCAGGTCCGGCGCGAACAGCGGGCCTGGGGGTTTTTTATGATTTTCCCGCGAGTCCCGCATGAACAAGCCCTCCACCCCCGGCGGCACCTGGCCGCTCTACCTGACCGTCACCCTCAGCGGGGCGGCGGTGATGATCCTGGAATTGCTCGGTACCCGCATCATTGGGCCGTTCTACGGGGTTAGCCTGTATGTCTGGTCCGCGCTGATCGCCGTGACCCTGATCGCCCTGGCCCTGGGTTATTACCTGGGTGGACACATCGCCGACCGCCATCCGGGGTTCCGCTTGGAGCATGTGTTGCTGGCGGGGGCGCTGGCCACGGTGGCGATCCCCTACGCCGACGGCCCGGTGCTGGCCTTCACCGATCCCTTGGGCATCCGGGTCGGGGCGTTCGCCAGCGCCTTGTTATTGTTCACGCCGTCCCTGACCTTGCTGGCGATGGTCGGGCCTTACGCCATCAAGCGGGCCACCCGCGACCTGGACCGTGTCGGCGCGGCGGTGGGTTCGGTGTATGCCGTCAGCACCTTGGGCAGCGTGGCGGGAACCTTGTTGCTGGGGTTCTACCTGCTACCGCGTTTCGGCACCCGCGCCATCCTGTTCAGCCTGGGCGTGGCCTTGGTGGCCTGGGCCTTGCTGTTGGCCTGGACCGGACGGCGCGAGCGGGCGGTCGCCGGGGCGTCCGGGTGGGTGTGGCTGGTCGGGTTGGCGGTGGGTTTATTGTCGGTGGCGGGTTACGCCCAACCCTTGCGGCAGACGCCCGGTTTTGGCCTGTTGCACGAGGCCGAGAGCATCTACGGTTGGGTGCGGGTGGTGGAGGACGAGAACAACGGCTATCGCCTGTTGCTGTCGGATTCCTCGGTGCTGAGCGCGGTGGAGACCAAGACGGGCCGGAGCCTTTTGAATTACCAGACCTTTTTCCGCTGGATTCCCTTGTTCCGGCCCGAGGCCCGTCACGCGCTGTTGATCGGACTGGGCGGCGGCCATGTCGCCCGCGATTTGAACGCGGCGGGCATCACCACCGACACCATCGAGATCGACCCGGAAGTCGCCCAGGCGGCGCGGGATTATTTCGGATTCCAGCCGGTGGGGAAGTTCATCGTCGGCGACGCCCGTTTCGAGATCAAGCGGCTGGGCGATCAGCGCTATGATTTCATCATGCACGATTGCTTCACCGGCGGTTCCGAGCCCACCCATCTGCTGAGCCGGGAAATGCTGGGCGAGCTGCGCGGGCTATTGGGCGAAGGCGGCGTGCTGGCGGTGAACTATGTCGGCTTCCGCAGCGGCGAGGGTTCGGAGGCGGTGGCTTCGGTTTATCGCACGCTCAAGACCTTGTTCCCGCAGATACGGGTTTTCACCACCGAGAAAGAGGATTTCACCGATTTCATCTTCCTGGCTTCCGACCGCCCGTTGGAGGTCGATACCCACAGCCAGGACCGGCGCATCCAGATATTGTTGGAACATGAATACCGCGTGCCGGAAACCCCCCCCGGCATCGTCATCACCGACGATTACAACCCGATGGAAAGCTTGCAGGTGCGCAAGGCCGAGACCTACCGTAAGGTCTTCATGGAGCGGATCGCCTACGATTTGTTGCTGCGTTGAGAGGTTTGCACGGTCGGATCGGGTGGAATCCCGATCAAGTCTCACCTTGGCCGGGGGCGCTTGCCTATAGTGGAGGATCAGTTTGGGCCGGTACCCATGTTGGGGCGGCCCCCTCATCCACGGAGCCACCCCATGCCGATCAGACCCCATGCCCTCCTCGGTTGCGCCTTGTCCCTGGCGCTCGCGTCCGCCGCCACCGCCGCCCCGCTGTTCAGTCCGTACAAGGACATCGCCATCTCCATGAACTGGAACAACAACGTCATGTCCAGCAACGTGAGCGGCGTGTTCCAGCCGCTGTTGAGCGTCTTGCCGCCACGGGTGCCCGCCGTCACCTGGGCTTTCGCCACCGGGGAATGCGGCGCGGAAACCTGGGCGGGACTCGACCCCGACGCCCTCGCCCAGGCCAATGTGCCCTTGTTCGTCAAGCGCAAAGTGGGCTATATCATTTCCACCGGCGGCGCGGCGGGCAAGTTCACCTGTTCCAGCGCCGCCGGGATGCGGGCTTTCATCGACCGTTACGCCTCGCCCCGCTTGCTGGGCCTGGATTTCGATATCGAAGCCGGCCAGAGCGCCGCCGAGATCAACAGCCTGGTGGACCAACTCGCCGCCGTGCAGGCCGATTATCCGGGATTGCGCTATAGCTTCACCCTCGCCACCCTGGGTTCGTCCACCGGCCAGGTGTCGAGCCTGCCCTATGGCGATTTGAACATCACCGGCTATACCGTGATCCAGGCCATCCAACGCGCCGGACTCGCCAATTACACCCTCAACCTGATGGTCATGGATTACGGCGGTCCGTCGCCCTGGGTCTGCGTGGTCGCCAAGGGGCATTGCGACATGGGACGGACGGCCATCCAGGCCGCCCAGAACCTGAACGCCAAGTTCGGCATCCCCTACGCCCAGATCGAATTGACGCCGATGATCGGCAGGAACGACGTGGTGGACGAGGTGTTCTCGCTCAAGGATGCCAACACCATGATCGGCTGGGCCAAGGCCAACGGTTTGGCCGGGGTGCATTTCTGGTCGTTCGACCGCGATACGCCGTGTGCCTTGCCCTATGCCTCGGCGACTTGCAGTTCCGTGGCGGATGTGCCCGCCTTGGCCTACACCAAGCGCTTCCGCAACCAAGTCGCGGCCCCGTGAGGGCGGATGTCCGGGGCGCGGGCGGATCGCTCCGCCCGGTTCCGGCGTCACCACACCGCTTCCAACCGCTCCAAGCCCCGGATGGTCAACGAAGATTTCCAGCGGGGCCGGTCGCCGTCCGGTAATTCCAGCCCCGGCAAACGCCGGAACAACACCGCGAGCGCGGTTTCCAGTTCGATCCGGGCCAGCCGTGCTCCCAGGCAATAATGCACCCCGCCGCCGAAGGACAGGGGATTCGCCGCGCCTGGACGGTCGATACGGAAGGCGTCGGGCTCGGGGAAAGCCGCCGGGTCGCGGTTGGCCGCACCCAGGCCGACGTAGAGGGTTTCGCCCCGCCGCACGCCGACGCCGCCCAGCGCCACGTCTTCCAGTGCGGCGCGGGCGGCGATCTGCACGGCGGGTTCGTAGCGCAAGGCTTCGTTGACGGCTTGCGGAAGTAGGTCGGGCCGGGATTGGAGCCGGGCGAGTTGGTCCGGGTGGCGGTGGAGGGACAACAGCGTGTTGCCCAGCATATTGGCCGTGGTTTCATGCCCGGCCACGAACAGCAGCGTGATATTGGCGACGATCTCGTCCTCGCTCAAACGTTGGTCGCCGTCTTCGGCCCGCAGCAGCAGCGAGATCAAATCGTCCCCCGGCGCTTGGCGCCGCGCCCGGCAGACCGCGCGGAAATAGCCATCGAACATCCGGGCCGCGTGGTTGGCGGCGTCGATGTCGGCGCGGGCCAGCCGGGACATCTCGAACACGCGGGCCAGGGCTTGGGTTTCGCGTTGGAATTCCAGGTTGTCCTCCAGGCGCAAACCCAGCATGGCGCAAATCACCCGCACCGGCAGCGGATAGGCCAAGGCCGCCATCAGATCGGCCCGGCCCTGGCCGATAAAACCCTCCACCAGGGTTTCCGCCACGTCCAGGGCCAAGCGCCGCAATTCCGCCGCCTGCTTCACCCCGAATGCCTTGCCGACCAAGGCCCGCAACCGGAGATGCTCGGGCGGGTTCATCACCAGCATGAAGCGGTTGACCACCTGGAACACCGGCTCCTCCACTGCGTCCGGGCCGTAGCGCCGCGCCACGGTGGACAAATAATCCTTGGCGAAACGTGGGTCGCGCAGGATGCGGTCGGCCTCGGCGTGGCGGGTCACCAGCCAGGCACCGGGTTGCAAGGGGAACAGGGGCGCGGTTTCGCGCAGGTGCCGGAAGGTGGGATAGGGATCGGCGAGGAATTCCGGGCTGTGCAAATCGATGGATGACATGGCGGGCCGCTCCGGGTGGGCAGGATGGAAGCGGCGGACTATACCCCAACCGCGCCGGTTACGAGACCCCGGCCAAAGCGGCTTGCGCGGCCACGATGCCCCGGTATTGGGCTTCCTCGAACAGCGAAAACCCCGAAAGATCGGAATGGGCCGGATGGATGCGCCCGGAGCCTTCCGCCACGAGTTCCCGCCCGCCGTCCCACAGGAAGCCCGGACGCGGTCGCGCCATGGCGTGGCCCCAGCGGAATAGATCGACCCGCTCGGTCAACTCGCGGATGTCGGGATGGGGCCGGGCCAAGTCGGCCAGGATGGCTGCGGTCCAGTCGTAGCCGCTGCGGTTCGATAGCAGCTTGCGGCCTTGCGCCGGGGCCAGTTCGCTGAATGGCCGGTAATAGGTCAGCACCGTGCCGCGTTCCCGGCTGCGCCAATGCTGGTGGGTGGCGACCACATAGCCCAGCGAAGGGCTTTGGTACAACACATTGTCCCAGGCCAGGGGCGCGCCATGCCGGGATTCCGGGACATCGTGCAGGCTCAGGTTCGCCACCAGCCAGGGCGCGTAATCGAAACCGGCCAAGGCCCGCCGCGAGGCTTCCGGCCAGTCCGGGCAGACATGGGGCAATAGGAAGCTGGGCGCGGCCCAGACGACGTGGGCGGCTTGCCAGCGGGTCGCGGTTTGGCTGGCTGGATTCCAGGCGTCGACCGTCACGCCGCTATCGGTTTCCTTCATGCGGAATGCCATCTGTCCACGCTCGATCCAGGGGTCCAGCCGTTCCAGCAGGCGGCGGACGATCCAGCCATTGCCCTCGGGCCAGGTCAGTACCGCGCCGTCCCGTGCCGCCTCGGCGCTGCCGGTGCGGCTGGCGAAATAATGGAGGCCGGCCCAGGCCGAAGTGTCGGCGGCGCTGCAACCGAAATCGTCGCGGCAGGCATAGTCCACATACCAATGCAGATAGGGCGAATCGTAGCCTTGCGCCAGCAGCCAATCCCGCATCGAACCCTGGTCCAGCGCCAGGAAGCGCGGGTCGCGGGAGCTTTGCGCCATAGGCAGGGTGAAAGCGCGGCGGCCATCCTTGCCCACGGTATCGCGGTAGCCGCGCATGGCTTCGGCGAAGCGCTGGTATTGGTCGAGATCGCGGCGGGCCACGCCGCGCTTGGGTAACAAGCCCTCCTGCCAAGCGCCGTGCAGGAACAGCCGTTCCTGGGGCGCGAAGCAAAGGTGGCGTTCGTCGTAGCGTGGTTCCGGCGCGGCGGGGTCGCCCAGCAGCACGCCCAAGTCGGCCAGCAGCCGCCGCACCCAGGGCAATTCCACGCCGGGCAACGGCAGATAATGCGCCCCCCAGGGATAGGCCGAGATGGGATTCTCGCCCCAGCGGGCATTGCCGCCGGGTTGTTGTTCCAGTTCCAGCAGGCGGAACGACTCGAAGCCGTTGCGCTTCAGCCACCAGGCAGCGCAGAGTCCGGCAATGCCGCCGCCGACGATGAGCAGGGGGATGGCGCGGTGTTCGGTGGGGGAGGGCCAGTCCTTGCCGCGCAGTTGGTGGCCGGTCAGGAAAGAGGGGCCGAGCAGTTCGCCAGCGGGGCGGGGATCGGGGCCGGGGGTGGCGGGCATCAGGCTTCCGCCCAGGCCGGATAGTAGGGAAAGACAGAAGTGGCGGCGGTGCATGGGTTGGGTGGCTATGGTGTGCGATGGGCCTTGTAGTGGGATGCGGCGTGTTCGGTATGCATTTCTACGCGGTTCGCGGTGGCGAGGGAGGGTCCAGCCCAGCGCCGATAACCCGCGCTATGGTTCTTCACCCAAATCGCCGTCCAGAGGTATCCACAAGGCAGGGCCAATCCCACATCCAAACTCCGTAGCTTGGGATAGGGCGTGGCGGCGTGGCGGTGGTGGTCGGCGTGGCGGTTCAGCCCCAGGAAGATGAACAGGCTCACGGCGGAATCGCAGGTCCAGGCCGTCGCCCCGGCCCGGCCCGAATCCTGGGTCAGGCCGAGATGCTGGAAATAATTCACCGCCTCCAATAGCTTCACCGCCACCACGGCCTGATACACCAGCATCGCCAGGGCCAGCGGCCCGAACGCCCAGCCAAACGCCAGCGCCAGCCCGGTTTCCGCCGCCAATCCCGCCGATACCGCGCCGGGTTCGGCCCGCCAAGCGATCCGCCATTGCGCCGCCACCGAACGTCGGAGGAAACCGCCGTAATCCTCGCCCACGCGGGCGGTGGAGGGGTCTCCGGCCCCGCCTAGTTTGGCATGATGGCCCCGGCGGTGGGCGATATAAAAATGGTCGTAGCCCACCGTGATTAACAGCGCGCGCCCCAGGAGCTGTTGCAGCCGTCCGCGCCGGTGGATCAATTCATGGGCGGGCGCGATGGCGGCGCAGCAGGAATTGGTGCCGACCAAAATCCGCAGGGCCAGAAGGTTGGCGCATCCCGTGCCCCAATCCGCCGCCGTGGCCCAGGGCAGCCGCGCCACCATCCAGCCCATCCCCAGGATATTCAGGATTTGCAGCAATACTAAGGCATACAGCAGCCCGTCGAAGAACCAGCCCGGCGCTGTTGTTGGAACCATCCGCCGTTCCGCCGGTCCCCAATGGTCGGCGGCGATCAACAGCCAGACCGGCAGGGTCCATAACAGGGCGGACGCCGCGCCATGCGGGCCGGTCAGCAAGAAGGCGAGGGTACAGGCGGGAAGGAACAGGCACAGCCCGAATCCCAGCCACCATAGGGATAAGGCTTGGCGGGCCGCATCGGTAATTCCTTCCGCAAAGGGTTGGGCTGGAATGGGCATGAGGATTTGGAATAATAATTATGAATATTATAAAAACAGCGGGCACATATTATCTTGGTCTTTGCAATACCTATCACGATCCGGCTTTGGCCATCGTGGATGCCGAAGGCAATGTGTTATATGCTGAAGCCACCGAGCGCTATCTGCAATATAAACGGGCGCTGAACCACGCGCCGGACGATTTGCATTTATTACCCGCCCTGCTGCGGGAATATTGCCCCGATGCCCGGCGCTTCGTGGTGGCCGGCAATTGGCGGTCGCGGCGGCCCCTCTATGAACGGCTGGCCCAATATTTGGGCTGGCTCACCCCCAAGGGCATCCTCGGCTACCGGGGGCGGCGATTGACCGCCTGCGTCGAAACCTGGGAACTCAACCATATGCAGGCTTGCCAGCATCACGCCCTGCGTCGTGCCGGGATCGGGCTGGCCTGCGTCCTGCGGCGGGATTTTCCCGGTGTGCCGGTGGATTTCCGCCATTACGACCATCATCTGGCCCATGCCGCGTTGGCCTGTCAGGGTAGCCCGTTCGCGACGGCGGCTTGCGCCGTGATCGACTCCTACGGTGAACAGGGTTCACTGGCGTTCTTCGAGTATAGCGGCGGGAAACTGGTTCCCCGCCACGCGGCGCGGGGACCGGAGAGCCTCGGGTTCTTCTATATGAAGCTCACCGAACTATGCGGCTTCGAGTGGCTGGGCGGCGAGGAATGGAAAACCATGGGCTTGGCCGCTTATGGCCGTATCGACGAGGAGGCGCTGGGCTGGCTGCGGGCCATGATCCGGGTGGAGGGTGTGCGGCTGGTGCAGGACCGCGCCAGTTTCTTCCAGATGCTCAAACGCCTGGAAACCCGCCGCCGCGGCCCGCACCTGCCGCCGGAAACCGCCGCCGACCTGGCCCATACCGGGCAATATTTCTTCGCGGAAACCGTCGGGCGCTTGCTCAACAACCTGCATGGCCTCCAGATTTCCGGCAACTTGGCGCTGGGCGGCGGCTGTGCTTTGAACTCGGCCTATAACGGGCAGATTCTGGCCGGGACGCCGTTCGAGGCGCTCTATGTGCCGCCCGCGCCCGCCGACGATGGCACGGCCTTGGGCGCGGCTTGGCTGGCGTTCCGGCAGGATCGTCCGGGTTTGGCCGTCGTGCCGCGCTTGCTTTCGCCCTACCTGGGCAGTTCCATCCGGGACGAGGCTATCGAACGCTACGCCCGCCATTCCGGGTTGCCGGTCGAATATCTGCCCGGCGAGGCCATGGTGCCCAGGGCGGCGCGGCTGTTGGCGGCGGGCAAAATCCTGGGTTGGGCGCAGGGCCGGGCCGAATTCGGTCCCCGCGCCTTGGGCAACCGTTCCATCCTGGCCGATCCCCGTACCCCGGACATGGGCGAGCGCATCAACCGCGAGGTGAAATTCCGCGAGCGGTTCCGGCCCTATGCCCCGGCCATCCTGCACGAATATGGCCCGGAGTATTTCGAGGATTACCAGGAAACCCCGTACATGGACCGCACTTTGAAATTCCGCCCGGAGGCGCGGGCACGGGTGCCCGCCGTGGTCCATGTCGATGGCACCGGGCGGCTGCAAACCGTGAAGGCGGAGTGGAACCCCAGGTTCCATGCCTTGCTGGCCGAATTCCACCGCTTGAGCGGGGTGCCGGTCCTGCTCAACACCAGCTTCAATGTCATGGGCAAGCCCATCGTGCATGGGGTGGAGGATGCCATGGCGGTGTTCCTGGGGTCGGGATTGGATGCCTTGGCGCTGGGGGATTGGCTGTTCGCCAAGCCGGGGAGGTGGACATGAACGGTTTGCGCCGCCTGTGCCATGCCTTGTTGAAGGGTCCGGTTGTCCCCGCCGATGTGGAAGTCGCCGGAGCGCGGTTGGCGGCGGGTTTGGCCGGGGCCGGAGAAGACGAGGCCCGCTATCCGTTCGCCGAAACTTGGCACCCCGTCGGCTTGCCCGAGCCGGACGATGCCGCGAGTCGGAGGAGGGCGCTGTGCGCCCTCGCGCCCGTCGCCTTGCTGGACGGCGTCTGGCTGGCCCGCGTGGCCCAGCCCGCCACCGCCCATCGGGCCAGCGAATGCCATTTGTTCGATCTGTATTGCCGCCTTGTCGGTTTGGACGATCCGGCCTGTTCCCCGGCCCTGCGTTTCCGGGCCAAGCTGGTCGAGGCGGGCGTCCACCTGCCGCCGCTGGAGAGTCCGGCCTGCTTCGCCGCCGTGCCGGAGGCCGGGCTGGAGTTCGCCGCCGCGCATCTGGGTTTGATGCACCGGCCCCGGCGCTGCTTCCCGGAATTACTCGGTTACACCCTGGCCCATGTCCAGCGCGAACCAGGGTGGTGGGACGCGGAATCCGCCGGGCAACGCGGGCCTTACCGCGCCTTGGCGCTGGCCGCCTGGGCAGCCTATCCGCAACGGGAAGCACAGGCCGGGCGCATCCGGCGGGGCTGGTGTTTATACCGGCGGTTGTTCGATGGCTTGGCGCGGAATGTGGCCGTCGAACTGGCCCGGCGCTCCAACGCCGCCGCCGCCATGGCCGATCTGGTGCGGGCCAAATGCCGCCACGCTATCGGCTACCATGGCCGGATCGAACTGCGGGGCCGGAGCCTCGATGCTTGGCTGGCCGCGAGCGCGGACGATCCCGGCCCCTTGCTCGCGGCCTTGCGCGATTCGCCTTGGGTGGACCGGGCTTGTCCCGCGGGCAGCCGCTTGATCCGGGCGGTGGATTTCGGCGGGCCGATGTTCGGGGTGTTCGACGCGGACGAGCGGCGGGCTTGCCTGGAGTGGATCGCCGACCCACAAGCTCCGGTCGAGGTGGCGTACACATCGTGTACTGGGACGCCCTCCGATCCCGGACCCCGGCGGGGGCATGGCGCACGCACGCGAACCCCGCCGCGCAGGATCGATGCCCGCGACGTGTTCACCCGCTTACTCGCCACCGAATCCCCCGCCGAGGCTCCGCCGGAAGCCGACGCCGTGATCCTGGGCGTCCTCCGCCGCGCCCGCTGCTGCGCCCCGTTGCAACGCGGCCACCGCCGTTTTTTCCCCTATACCCCGGAAGGCTTCCACGCCCGGATCGAGGCCATGCACCGCCGCGAGGTCGGGCGCTACCGGCCTGGATCCGGCCCGCCCCGGCCCGGTCGGGAGGATTGCGAATGGGCGGTTTTGCAACTGGCCCCGGCCATTTTGGTCGATGGCGCTTGGCTGGCGGGCGTGGGCAGCGCCGCCGACTGTCTGGGGGAAACCGGGCGGCATTTGCTCAAGACCTATGCCGATGAACTGGGCGCGGGCCGGCCCGAATGGAACCATCCCAATGTCTACCGGCGCTTGCTGGAGAGCCTGGGTTTCGAGTTGCCGCCCTTCGATGGCGTGGCGTTCGCCCGCAGTCCCTTGTTTTTGGACGCCGCTTTCGAGATTCCGGCCTATCTGCTGGCGATGGGGCTGAGGACGGAGCGCTATTTCCCGGAATTGTTGGGGCTCAACCTCGCCATCGAACTGAGCGGCCTGGGCGCGGGCTATTTGCGGGGAGTGGATATCCTGCGCCATCACGGTATCGACCCGGCCATCCTCCAACTCCATTTGAGCATCGACAACCTCGGCAACGGCCACGCGGCGCGGGCGCGGGAAGCGGTGATCCTGTTCCTGGACGAGGTCCGGCGACGGGAAGGGGCCGGGGCGGTGCAGGCGCAATGGCGGCGGGTGTGGACGGGCTATCTATCGCTGCACGCGGCGGCGTTGGGCTTGGCGCTGGGGTTTTTGGGGCGGTATTTGCGGCACAGGCTGGTTGGGAAGCCCGTGCCACAAGCGGCCTAGGACGGGCCAGGCCTAGGCTTGTCCGGCCCGCCGCTGTAAGGAAGGCAGGCGCCAGAACGCCACGCCCAATCCGTGCCGCGCTTCCCGTACGATCAGCACCGAGTGGCGGACCAGCCGGATGACGTTGCCCTTCCTGAGGGCGAATACCAGCCGGGCGGTTTCGCCCACCAGCCATTCCTCCGGGGTCTGGGTTTCGACGAACACCCCGGACCGGCTCAGGTTCTTCGCCACGCCCCGGAGTTGGTGGCCCGAGGGGGTGATGAGGTAGGCGGACAGGGAGGCTTGGGAGCGCGGTGCGCCGCGCCGGTCTTTCTGGGTGAAGATTTTGCTCAACATGGTGGGGTCCGGGTTGAATGGGGATGTTTGGCTTTTTCGGGTATCAAGGATTGGGAGAGGAGCCTATCGTGCAGGATCGGACCGGATGTTACAAGCAAGCCATGCGCCAGCAAGCGGAATGCCTTGTATAACAGGGACTTGTTTTTAGGGGTAGCTACGAGTGTAAGGCACTCATGACGGAAATGAGACGGATGGGACCCGTTTTTCAGATTAGCGGCGGAAATTGTCAGCTTGGACGGTAGCTGCGCCCGGAGCAAGGGGGTTGCTTGGGGGGGCGGTGGGGGGCGGCGGGGTGGAAATCGATGGATCATTGCGGAACCCTTTGTCTATAATCCCCGCTTCCAGCCGGACGACACCCATCCCAGTTCCAGTCATAAGGACTCTATCGCTATGGCAGCCGTTAATCCCGCCCAACCTTCCCAGAATACTGCTTCCGGCGACCTTGATCCCGCCGAAACCCGCGAATGGCTGGAAGCCCTGGAGGCGGTCATCGAAGCCGAGGGCATCGAGCGGGCGCATTTCCTCATCGAAAGCTTGGTGGACCAGGCCCGGCGGGCCGGGGCCAACTTGCCGTACAAGGCTAATACCGCCTATATCAACACCATCCCGCCGCATTTGGAGCCGCAGCCGCCGGGCGATCCGGCCATCGAGGACCGCATCCGCGCCTATATCCGCTGGAACGCCATGGCCATGGTGGTGCGGGCCAACCGCAAATCCAGCGAATACGGCGGGCATATCGCCAGCTTCGCCTCTTCGGCCATGTTGTACGACGTGGGCTTCAACCATTGCTTCCGCGCCCCGGCCAAGGATTTCGGCGGCGATCTGGTCTATTTCCAGGGCCACGCCGCGCCCGGCATCTACGCCCGCGCCTTCATCGAAGGGCGCTTGAGCGAGGAACAACTCGACCATTTCCGTGCCGAGATCGAAGGTAAAGGCAAGGGTTTGTCTTCCTATCCGCATCCCTGGCTGATGCCGGATTTCTGGCAGTTTCCCACCGTGTCCATGGGGCTCGGACCGATCATGTCGATCTATCAGGCCCGCTTCATGAAGTATCTGGAAGGCCGCGGCATCGTCGCCACCCAGGGCCGGAAGGTCTGGGCCTTCTGCGGCGATGGCGAGATGGACGAACCGGAATCCATGGGAGCCATCGGCCTCGCGGGCCGCGAGAAACTCGACAACCTGATTTTCGTGGTCAACTGCAACCTGCAACGGCTGGACGGTCCCGTCCGCGGCGATGGCAAGATCATCCAGGAACTCGAAGCCGAGTTCCGTGGCGCGGGCTGGAATGTCATCAAGGTGATTTGGGGTTCGCGCTGGGATTCCTTGCTGGCGCGGGATACCAAGGGGTTCCTCAAGAAGCGCATGGAAGAGGCGGTGGACGGCGAGTACCAAGCCTACAAGGCCAAGAACGGCGCCTATGTCCGCCAGCATTTCTTCGGCAAGTACCCAGAACTCGCGGCCATGGTCGCCAATATGTCGGACGACGATATTTGGCGCTTGAACCGCGGCGGGCACGATTTCCTCAAGGTCTATGCCGCCTACGACGCCGCGCTGCGCCATACCGGCCAGCCCACCGTCATTTTGGCCAAGACCGTCAAAGGCTATGGCATGGGTCCGGTCGGCGAGGGCCGCATGACCACCCACCAACAGAAGAAGATGGACGACGCCTCGATCAAGGTGTTCCGCGATCGTTTCAATATCCCGGTCCACGACGACCGCCTGGGCGAGGTGCCCTACTACCGCCCGCCAGAAGACAGCCCCGAAATCCGCTATGTCAAGGAACGCCGCGCCGCGCTGGGCGGCTTCCTGCCCCAGCGCCGCTTGGACGCCCCGCACATCCAGGTGCCCGATTTGGAAGTGTTCGAGCCTTTGCTGAAGAGCAGCGAAGACCGCGATATGTCCACCACCATGGCCTTCGTGCGGATACTCACCCTGCTGCTACGGGATAACAAGGTGGGCCGCTATGTGGTGCCCATCGTGCCGGACGAGGCCCGCACCTTCGGCATGGACAGCCTGTTCCGCCAATACCGGATTTATTCCTCCACCGGCCAGTTGTACGAGCCGGAAGATTCCGGCAGCGTCATGTACTACCGCGAGGACAAGACCGGGCAAATCCTGGAAGAAGGCATCAACGAGGCCGGTTCCATGTGTTCGTGGATCGCGGCGGGCACGGCCTACAGCAACCACAACGTGCAGATGATCCCGTTCTACATCTACTACTCCATGTTCGGCTTCCAGCGGGTGGGGGATTTGATGTGGGCGGCGGGCGATATGCGCACCAAGGGGTTCCTTCTCGGCGGCACGGCGGGGCGCACCACGCTGGCGGGCGAGGGCTTGCAGCACCAGGACGGCCATACCCAGTTGGCGATGGCGGCGATCCCCAATTGCGTGGGCTACGATCCTTGCTTCGCCTATGAATTGGCGGTCATCATCCAGGACGGCCTCAAGCGCATGTACCAGGAGGGCGAGCAGGTTTTCTATTACATCACCGTGATGAACGAGAACTACGCCCACCCGCACATGCCGGAAGCCGTGCGCGAAGGCATCGTCAAGGGCATGTACAAACTGCGCGATGCGGGCCAGGCCGCCAAGGTGCAATTGCTGGGCAGCGGCACCATCCTGCGGGAAACGATCTTCGCCGCCGATTTGCTCAAGGCCGATTTTGGCATCGAATCCACCGTGTGGAGCGTGACCAGTTTCAGTGAACTGCGCCGCGACGGGCTGGACAAGGAGCGCTGGAACCTGCTGCATCCCGAACAGCCGCGCAAAATCAGCTATGTGGAGGAATGTTTGAAGGATGTCCCCGGCCCGGTGGTGGCGGCGTCCGATTATATGAAGATCGTAGCCGACCAAATCCGTCCGTATATGTCGCGCTCCTATACGGTGCTGGGTACGGATGGCTTTGGCCGTAGCGACCGCCGCTCGGAACTGCGGAGGTTCTTCGAGGTGGACCGCTATTACATCGCCGTGGCCGCGCTCAAATCCCTGGCCGACGCGGGCGGAGTGCCCGCCGCCAAGGTCACGGAAGCTATCGCCAAATACGGTATCGATCCCGAAAAGCCCAATCCGGTCACGGTCTAAAGGAAACCATCTATGGCAGTAGCTGTGCAAGAGGTCGTCGTCCCCGATATCGGCGATTTCAAGAATATCGAGATCATCGAAGTCTTGGTCAAACCGGGCGATGTCATCCAGCCCGAGGATTCGCTGATTACCCTGGAAAGCGACAAGGCGGCGATGGAAGTGCCGTCGCCCTTGGGGGGCGTGGTCAAGTCCTTGAAGGTGAAACCAGGGGATAAGGTCAACAAGGGCTCGCCTATCCTGACATTGGAAGTCGCGGAGGCGGGTGCGTCCGCGCAGCCCCAACCGGCTCCGCCCGCGCCCCCGGTGGCTGTCGTCCCGGAAACCCCGGCTCCCGCCACCGCGCCCGTGGCTCCGCCGCCGCCCGCGGCCACCGCATCGGCGGGGCCGGTCGAGCAAGAGGTCGTCGTCCCCGATATTGGCGACTTCAAGGACATCGAGATCATCGAAGTCTTGGTCAAGCCGGGCGATAGGATCGAGGCCGAAGCGTCCTTGATCACCCTGGAAAGCGACAAGGCAGCGATGGAAGTCCCGTCGCCCTATGCCGGACTCGTGAAAGCCGTGAAGGTCAAATCCGGCGACCGGGTCAACAAAGGGACGCCCATCCTGGTGCTGGAAACCCAGGACACGGCGGCGGCTCCGCAAGCGGTCCCCGTGGCGGTGGAAACCGCCGCCGCCGAGATCAAAGCCTCCGCCGCCCAGGAAGCCCCCGAGCGGGTGAGGCCGGTCGCGGTTGCCGGTGGAGAAACCACGGGCGACCGCAAAACCCCGCCCCACGCCAGCCCCGCCATCCGCCGCTATGCCCGCGAACTCGGGGCCAACCTGGAACGTATCCAGGGCAGCGGACCCAAGGGCCGCATCCTCAAGGAAGATGTGCAGCGCTTCGTCAAGGACAGCCTGCAACGGGCCGAACAAGCCGCCACGGCTCCCGCCGCCCCAGGGGGCGCTTTCGCCCTGCCGCCCATCCCCGAGGTGGATTTCAGCAAGTTCGGCCCGGTCGAGACCCTGGCCCTGACCCGCATTCAAAAGCTGTCCGGTCCGTTCCTGCACCGCAATTGGGTCGGCATCCCCCATATCACCCAGCACGACGAAGCCGATATCACCGACCTCGAAGATTTCCGCAAAGCGCTCAAGGCCGAGGCCGAGAAGAAAGGCATCAAGCTGTCGTTCCTGCCCTTTGTACTGAAAGCGCTGGTGGCTTCGCTCAAAGCCTTCCCCAGCTTCAATGCCTCGCTCGCCGCCGACGGCCAGTCCTTGATCCTGAAGCGATACTTCCATATCGGCGTCGCCGTCGATACCCCGGAAGGCTTGGTGGTGCCAGTGCTGCGCGACGTGGATCGGAAGAGCGTCTTCGACCTCGCCGCCGAACTGGCCGAACTCAGCCAGAAAGCCCGCAACAAGAAACTGCGCGGTCCCGACTTGGAAGGCGGTTGCTTCACCATCTCCAGCCTGGGCGGTATTGGCGGCACGGCCTTCACGCCCATCATCAACGCGCCCGAAGTCGCGATCCTGGGGTTGTCCAAGAGCCAGATGAAGCCGGTGTGGCAGGACGGCCAGTTCGTGCCGCGGTTGATGTTGCCCTTGTCCCTGTCCTACGACCACCGGGTCATCGACGGTGCCCAGGCCGCGCGGTTCATCGTGCATCTGGGCGCGATGCTGGCCGATTTGCGGCGGGTGCTGTTGTAGTTGCCATGTCCGCCCAGCGGGAGGCGGGCTTTTCGCGGGGGTGCCATGAACGTCGCGCAGCAACGGTTTTTCAGCGCCGAGGAATATCTGGCTTGGGAAGAGCGGCAAACCGTCAAGCATGAATACCTCCGGGGCGAGGTCTACGAAGTCTACGCGATGGCCGGGGCGCGGGACGCCCATGTGACCGTCGCGGGCAATGTGTTCGCCCTGCTCAAATCCCATCTGCGCGGCACGCCCTGCCGTACCTATATCGCCGATATGAAGTTGCGGGTGGAAGCCGCCGACGCCTATTTCTATCCCGATGTGTTCGTGACCTGCGATGTCCGCGACCGGGCTTCCGACCTCTGCAAATCCCATCCGCTGCTGGTGGTCGAGGTCTTGTCCGATTCGACTTCCGGCTACGACCGGGGCGGCAAATTCGCCAGCTACCGGCGACTGGACGATCTCCAAGAATACGTCCTGATCGATCCCGAGGCCCGCACGGTCGATGTGTTCCGCCGCGACACGACCAGCCATTGGGTGCTCCACCCCTACGCGGGCGGGGCCGAGGCCGAATTCGCCAGCCTGGACTTCCGGGCACCGCTTCCCCTGATTTTCGAGGACGTGGTCCCGCCCGCCACCTGAGGCGGCACCCCGTCCCCATCCTCCATCCCAACCAAGGATCATCCAGCCATGACCGAAAACGCAGCTTTCCATGCCGAAGTCCTCGTCCTGGGCGGTGGCCCTGGCGGCTATACCGCGGCTTTCCGCGCCGCCGACCTGGGCAAGCAGGTCGTCCTGGTCGAGCGCTATCCGACCCTGGGCGGCGTTTGCCTCAATGTCGGTTGTATCCCGTCCAAAGCCCTGCTGCATGTGGCCCAGGTCGTCCACGAAGCCGCCGAAGGCTCCAGTTTCGGCGTCAAATTCGGCCCACCCGAGATCGATCTCGCCAAGGTCCGCGACTATAAGAACAAGGTGGTCAAAACCCTGACCACCGGGCTGGCCGCCCTTGCCAAGCAGCGCAAAGTGACCGTGGTGCAGGGCGTCGGCCAATTCGTGTCCGACAAGACCCTGGCGGTCGAAACCGCCGAGGGTCCGAAAACCATCGGTTTCGATGCTTGCATCATCGCGGCGGGTTCGCAGCCGGTGAAGATTCCGGGTTTCCCCCACGACGATCCGCGTTTGATCGATTCCACCGGCGCTTTGGAACTGGCCGAGGTGCCCAAGCGCTTCCTGATCGTCGGCGGCGGCATCATCGGCCTGGAAATGGCGACGGTCTACCACGCCCTGGGTTCCGCCGTCAGCGTGGTGGAATTGATGGACCAGCTCATTCCGGGCTGCGACGCCGATCTGGTCAAGCCCCTGCACCAGCGCATCAAGAAGCAATACCAGAACATTTACCTCAAGACCAAGGTGGTCCGCATCGAGCCGGAGGCCGAAGGCTTGCGGGTGTTCTTCGAGGGCGAGGGCGCGCCCGAATCCGAAGTATTCGACCGGGTGTTGGTGGCGGTGGGGCGGCGTCCCAACGGCAAGCTGATCGGGGCCGAGCAAGCCGGGGTCCGGGTGGACGAACGCGGCTTCATCCCGGTCGATGCCCAGCAGCGCACCAACGTCCCCCACATCTACGCCATCGGCGATATCGTCGGCAACCCCATGCTGGCCCACAAAGCCACCCACGAAGCCAAGGTCGCGGCGGAAGTCATCGCCGGGCACAAGGCGGCGTTCCAGGCGCTGACCATCCCCTCGGTAGCCTATACCGACCCCGAAATCGCCTGGATGGGGCTCACCGAAACCCAGGCGCTGGCCCAGGGCGTCGAGTATGACAAAGCGGTATTTCCTTGGGCCGCGAGTGGCCGGGCCTTGGGTATCGGGCGGCGCGAAGGCTTGACCAAGATACTCTATGCCAAGGAGAGCCAAAGGATTCTAGGCGCAGGTATTGTCGGCACCAATGCCGGGGAATTGATCGCGGAAACCGTATTGGCTCTGGAAATGGGAGCCGATGTGCAGGATATAGCGCTTACCATCCATCCGCATCCCACTTTGTCCGAGACCTTTGCCTTCGCGGCGGAAATGGCGGAAGGGACGATTACGGATTTGTATATTAAGAAATAACGATCCTTCCAGTACGCCAGTGATCCGTGATAATAGCGCCGATGATAATGACGAACCAGAATCCACGCCCGCCCGCCGCCGATTCCGTGGTGGGTTTATCGCTGGTAGTGCCCGTATTCAACGAGGAAGAAGCGGTCGGATTATTCCTCGATAGGATAAGCCGGGTTTTCAGCGGGGATACTTCGGTAGCGGTCGAGGTGGTCTTCGTGAACGATGGCAGTACCGACCGCACCCTGGATTGTTTACTCGAACTCCAGCGGGAAAACCCCTGGGTACGGGTCGTCGATCTGAGCCGCAATTTCGGCAAGGAAGCCGCCTTGACCGCCGGTCTCCAACATGCGGGCGGACAGGTGGTGGTGCCCATCGATGTGGATTTGCAAGACCCCCCCGAATTGATACCGGCGATGATCGCCCAATGGCGCGAGGGTTATGAAGTCGTGTTGGGACGCCGGATCAATCGAGATACCGATTCCAGGGCCAAACGCCTATCGGCGGATTGGTTCTACCGTATTCATAACTGGATGTCGGATTCCCAGATTCCCGAGAATGTCGGGGATTTCCGTTTGATGGACCGGGCCGTGGTCGATGCCTTGAATAGCTTGCCGGAATCCAGACGCTTCATGAAGGGCTTGTTCGCCTGGGTGGGATTCCGCACCGCCGTGGTCGATTATGTGCGCCCGGAGCGTTCGGCAGGCACGACCAAATTCAACGGCTGGCGTTTATGGAATTTCGCCCTGGAAGGGCTGACCAGTTTCAGTACTATCCCGTTGCGGGTTTGGAGTTATATCGGCGGCTTGGTGGCGCTAGCGTCATTCATTTATGGCCTTTATATCATGCTGCGGGTGTTGATCCATGGGATCGATATGCCGGGGTATGCGTCCATTTTTACCGCAGTCACTTTTCTGGGGGGGTTGCAGTTGCTCGGTATAGGTATTATCGGCGAATATTTGGGCCGCACCTATATCGAATCCAAGCGGCGTCCGGTGTTCCTAATCCGTCATATCTATGAATCCAAGGATTGAACGATGGATGTTAAAGAGGTAGATATTCTGGGCGATGATATCGTGGGCCATTGGTATTACCGCTCCAAGGCCAAGGCGATGGTGCGCTTCCTGGATGGGGCGGTGCCCCGGAAGATATTAGATGTGGGTGCGGGTTCAGGTTTCTTTTCCAGTTATCTGCTCTCCCATACCACGGCCTCCGAAGCTTGGTGCGTCGATATTGGTTATGGAGCGGACCTGGAGGGCGCGGAAGGAGGGAAGCCGGTCCATTACCGGCGCTCGGTGGACAGGGCCGATGCCGATTTGGTCTTGCTGATGGATGTGCTGGAACATGTGGACGACGATGCCGGGCTGCTCGCCACCTATGCCGACAAGGTGCTGCCCGGCACGCGCTTCCTGATTTCGGTGCCGGCCTTCCAATTCCTGTGGAGCGGGCACGACGAATTCCTCGAACACAAGCGGCGTTATACCCTGGCCCAACTCGAAGCCGTGGCCGGTCGGGCCGGTCTTGAAGTGAAATATGGGGGATATTATTTCGGCTTGGTGTTTCCCCTAGCCTGGCTCACCCGCTTGGGAAGCCGGTGGTTGCGGCGGCAAGGCCCGGCGAGGTCGCAACTCAAGCGGCACCATCCCTGGGTGAACGCGCTGCTCGGTGCGGTGTGCCGGGTGGAGTTACCGTTCGCCCGGTATAACCGGCTGGCCGGTCTGACTGTGTTTTGCTTGGCGGTGCGCGCCTGAGACCGGCCCGAGCCGGGCGCGGGGCGTCCGTCCCCGACCGCTATTTCCTTCCTTCCGGTAGGTTCGGCGCGATACCGCGCAAGACCCGCCGGAAACTTCCCATTCAACGACAACCGCGGTTGGCCCCGCTGGACTCCCGGATTGCCTGGGCCGATGCCAGCCGCTCCCGCCCACTGGGGTTCCATGATTTTCTTCAAAAAGCACGTGGGCATCGAAACCGCCCGCTTTTGGCGCGAGTTCATCATCGCGGGTCGCTTTGGCATGGTGGGGGTCGCCGCCACGGCGGTCCATATCACGGTGGTGTGGCTGTTGGTCGGGACGGGGTGGTTCCCGGTGTTGGCCGCCAATTTGGTGGCATTCCTGACGGCTTTCGGTATTTCCTTCACCGGAAATTATTGCTGGACTTTCAGCAGGCCCGGCTGTCCACGCCGGGCGTTGGCGAGGTTTTTCTTGATTTCCGGGAGCGCGTTCGCGGCCAATACCGTGGTGCTGGCGGCCTTGTTGCGGACCGGATGGCTCGCGCCCCAAGTCGCCGCTGTGGCCTCGGCGGCGCTGATTCCCGTGATTACTTTTCTCGCTAGCAGGTTGTGGGTATTCCGCGCATCCGTGGCGAGGTCCGGGGCAAACCCGGCGGGCACCGGCTTTGCGATGTTCGACGGCGGGAATCGGGTTGGGTGGATATCGGTATTGCCCGTGGTTTTGGGGGTAGCCGCATTCTGGATGGTGGTTGGGCCGAGGGTATTGGATCCGACCAATATCGCCTGGCTCGACGATGGCGATCCCGCCACCCATTATCTGGGATGGCAGTTTTTCCGGCATTCCGATTGGCATTTTCCCTTGGGCTTGAACCCCGATTATGGCCTCGAACTGGGCAATGCCATTGTCTTTTCCGACTCAAATCCCCTGATGGCGTTCCTGTTTAAACCGGTGGCGGCCCTGTTGCCCGAACCTTTCCAGTATTTCGGGTTATGGATGCTGGCCTGCTTCATCTTGCAGGCGTGGTTCGCCTGGAAACTGCTTGGATTGGTTGTCGATAGTCCGTCGATACGCGCTTTGGGCTGCGGGTTGTTTTTGTTCTCCCCGCCGATGATTTGGCGCTTGAATGGGCATATCAGCCTGATGGGGCATTTTTTGATCCTCGCCGGCCTTTATCTGGCTTTGAACCCTTGGTCGGAACGGCGCTCGTCGGCTTGGGGCTTGCTACTGGGGGTTGCCGCCTTGGTCCATTCCTATTTCCTGGCGATGGTCGCGGCCTTGTGGCTGGCCGATCTCGCCGGACAAACCCGCTGGGGCGGGCGGGGTATCCGTGGAGTCCTTGCCGAACTCGCCCTGAGCCTCGCGCTGGTCGGCGTCATTTGTTGGCAGGCTGGTTATTTTAGTATTCGTGGCGGTATGATCGTCGGTGGCTATGGGTTTTATCGGATGAATCTGCTGTCCCTTTTCGATGCCGATGGATGGTCGTATGTCTTGAATGATATACCGGGCGGGAGTGGGGACTATGAGGGGTTCAATTTCTTGGGCTTGGGTGTGGTGTTACTGTTGCTTTGGTCCATCCCATCCGTGATCGGGATACGGGTGGATTTGGGGGTGGTACTACGGAAAAGGCCCGCTGTAATAGGCTTGTTTGTCGCCTTGGGTGTTTTTGCGGTTTCCAATAAAATCGGTATTGGACCTTATAATATTGAATTCTCTCTGCCGGAATGGGGGACGCGGCTGACCAATACCTTCCGTAGTTCTGGGAGGATGTTTTGGCCGGTGTTTTACGCGCTGCTATTGACGATTATTTACGTGATCACCAGGGCGCATGAAAAACGGGTGGCTGTGAGTTTGCTGGCCGTGGCTCTGGCTGTTCAGGTGGTGGATACCGGGGCGGCTTGGCAGGATTTCCATGCGAGGTATATGGCGACCCCGGCGGTGGAATGGAAAACCCCTTTGCGCGACCCTTTTTGGGCCGAGGCAGCGACCCATTATAAGAAAGTCCGCTGGGTCCGCCCGGAAAACCATACCCCGGATTGGCAGGTGTTCGCGGCCTACGCGGGCCATTATGGCTTGGGGACCGATGCCGTCTACCTCGCCAGGGTCGGCGCGGGGCCGTTGGTCGCGGCCCAAGTCCAGGCTGGGGAAGCCATCGCCACCGGGCGCTACCAACCGGATTCGCTCTACATCCTCGAAGGTGGCGTGTTGGGTCCGGCCCTGCTCGGCCTCGATGCCAAAACCGATCTGCTGGCCCGGATCGATGGCTTCAATGTGCTGGCTCCAGGCTGGAAAACCTGCGCCGGATGCGGGCCTGTCGTCGGCGAGTTGGCGTTGACCGATATTTTTCCGCCAATCCGGGTGGGCGAGCGGATTCAATTCACGCGGTCCGCCCCCGGCACCGCTTATCTGGTAGCGGGATGGGCGGGGCCGGAGCCGTGGGGAACATGGTCGGAGCGGTCCGCGGCCAAGATCAGGCTGCCGTTAGCGAGTGCCGATGCCCAGGAGATACTGATCGAGGCCAACGCCCTGGTGGCGTCCCCGCATCCCGAGCAGGCGGTCGAGGTGTGGATGAACGGGGTTTTGGCCGGTACCGAGCGCCTGACCCGATATTCCGGCAACCAAATCCGCATGGCCATTCCCCAGGCCGTCCGCGACCAACTCGGGACGGACCCGGTCTTGAACCTGAAATTCAAATTCCCAGGCGTGGTCCGCCCGGTGGACATTGGCCTCGGCGACGACAAGCGCCACCTCGCGCTGGGGCTCATCGCCATCACCGTGCGCTGAGGCGTGCCCCGGTTAGCTGTCCCCCCGCACCACCCGGAGCAAGCCCTGGGCGCTCTCGGCCCAGGTTCGCCAGGGCAATCCTTGGGAGCGGGGCTGTGCGCCCTGGACCCATAGCTCCAACCAGTCCCGGACCGCCCGCGTCAGTGCTTCCGGCGTGTGGCCCTCGAAGAAAAAGGCGTGGTCCCGCGCCACTTCCCGGAATACCGGAATATCCCGTGCGATGATCGGCAGCCCATGCCGGGCGGCTTCGATCAAGGGCAGGCCGAAGCCTTCCCCCAAACTGGCGGCGATCAGGCAGGCGCTGGCCGCGTAGACCCGCCCCAGGTATTCGTCGCTGATCCCTTCCAGCCAGAAGAGGCGCTGGCCGAGTTGGGGATGTTGGCGCAATATCTGGACGGTTTCCGGGATGTCGCGCCGGGCGGGGTCGGGCAAATCCCCCCAGCCTTCCTTGCCGACGATCACCAGATTGGCCTCCACGCCCGCGTCCCACAGCTGGAAAAAGGCTTGGATGGCTTGCAGATACCCCTTGCGCGGCTCGACGGTGCCCACCATCAGGAAGCTGGGGCGGGCCTCTAGGGCGGCGAGTACGGCGTCCGCGTCTTCGGGCAGGCCCATGGAAGGCGCGGAATTCGCGAAATCCGCGCCGTGATGGGAACAGCCGATATGGAACTGGTCGGCGCGGTCCGGCGCTTCCGCCGCCAGCCAAGCCGCCAGGTCGTCCGCGACCGCCTGGGAAATGCACACCGCGCCGTCGAACTGGGCGATGGCCCGTAGCCAGCGGGCATGGTTTTGCTCGGCACCCGGCGCGAATACTTCCGGCATCCGCACCGGGAGCAGGTCGTGGACCATGAAATACACCCGGACCCCATGGTTGCGGTAATGGGCGAACAAGCCGGCTTGCTCGGCCTGGATCAGCCGGTCCCCGGAAATATCCAATCCCACTAGCAGATCGCCGCTGTCCGGTTCCACCCAGTCGTCCGCCAGTGCGTCCGGGGGGCAGCCCAGCAGTTCCAGGGCGTAGCGCCGGGCGTAGCGGTATTGCCAACCGGCGGCGGACTGTTCCAGATAGACCGGCTCGACCCGGAAACCCGCGGGCGGCGCGTTCAACAAGGCCAGGGTTAGCGCCCGCACCACCCGCTCGATGCCGGTTTTGAGGTCGTGGTGGCAGGTCGCCGAAACATCCAGCAGCAAGCGCCGCCCGGCCCGCCGGGGCGGGAAATCCGCCGCCAGCGCCCGCGCCAGCCCGGCCCGCTCGGCGTCGGTGGGTCGCCAGTCCGGGGTCGCGGCGAGGGTGTCGATCAAGGCCGGTAGGGCCGTAGCGGCGGTGTGGTGGAAATGCTCGATGGCCGTGGCGTAGCGGGCCGCGCAGGCCGCCGGGGAGTGCCGGGTCGCGATGACCTCCCTGGCGTTCGCGCCCAGTTCGGCACGTGTTTCCGCCGAGCGCCACAGGGTTTCCAGGGCTTCGACCAAATCGGCGTCGGCGAAGCCGTCCGCCAGCATCCACACCGCGTCCTGGGGGAGTTCGGCCATCGAGCCATTGGCGTTCACCACGGTGGGCAGGCCGTGGGCCATGCAGTCGAGGACCGTCCCCGAGGTTTCGCCGCGGGAATGGGCCCGCAATTGTACGGCCAAATCCGCCGCCGCGAGATAGCGGCGGTAGAGCGGCGTGTCGGCCCAGCCGGTGATGGCGATGCGGTCTTCCAGGCCGTGGGCGTGGATGGTCGAGAGCAGCGCCGCGCCGTAGTCCCCACCATGGTTCTCGCCGACGAACACCAGTTTGCAGCGCCCGGAACGGGCCAGGTCCGAGGCCAGCCACGCTGCCAGCAGGCGGTGGTTCTGCTTGGTTTCGCCCAGCAGGCCGAAGCTGCACACCAGGAAGTCGGATTCCGCCAGGCCCAGCCCGACCCGGATCGAAGCGCGGTCCGGGTTGTCGGTGCCGATCCGCAAATGCGGGATCACCGCCCAGTCCCGCGGGAACTCCGGCCCATACCACTCCTGGGCGAGGCGGCGCGAATATTCGGAATGCACGATGACGCCCTGGGCCTGCCGGAGAATATCGAGGTTGGCCGGGAACACCCGTTTGACTTCGTCGATATCCGCGAGATAACGGTCCCGTACCGCGCCATAGCCATGGGCGGCGTAGAGCGCCGCCGTCCACACCGGGCCGGAACCGGCGCAGAGTTCTTGGTAGGACATCAGGCCGCTCAGATAGAAATCATGCAGGACCACGGTGCCGGGGACCGCTTGCAGCAGGGCCACCATATGCCAATGGAAGGGCGAATTGCCCATCTGGTAGACCACGCGGTCGAGGGAATCCCGGTTCGCCAAGAGCCAGGGCACGTCCCGGAGGGGGCAATGGGCCTTGATCCAGGGATCGGATACTGCGGCTTGGTCCACCACGACTTCGAGGTCGTAATGGGTGGCCAGGGCGGGCAGCAATTCCGCGCTGTAATCGGCGATGCCGGTGCGTTCCGGTGGCAGGGGCGACACGAAGGCCAGGCGCGGACGCCGCCCCGGCGGCGGTGCGCTGGGCGGCGGCGGCGAGCGCCGCGCCCACAATCGCTCGAAGGCGGCCCAGGCCCGGCGGGCGCTCTCGTCCCAGGAGAAACGGGCGGCTTGTTGGCGGCCATGGGCCTGTAATTCCGCGCGGAAGGCGTCGTCGCCCAGCGCCTGGGCCATGCGCGAGGCGATGGAGCGGGCATCCATCGGGTCGAACAAGGCATCCTCGCGCCCGACCACCTCCGGCAGGCTGGAAGTGTTGGCGGCGATGACCGCCGCCCCGCAGGCCATGGCTTCCAGGGCGGGCAACCCGAAGCCCTCGTGCCAGGATGGGAACACGAACAAGCGGCACAGGGTGTAGAGCTGGACCAGTTCCTCGTCCGGGATGTAGCCGGTGAACACCACCTCGTCGCCGCCCAGGCCGAGCGCCTTGGCCCGGCTCCGCAATTGCGCGAGGTCCGCCGCGCAGGATTTGCCCGCCAAAACCAATTGGTGCGCGTTCCGCAGGCCGCGGGGCAGGGCGGCGTAGGCTTCGAGTAAACGGGGCAGGTTCTTGCGTTCGTCGGTGCCCCCGGTGTAGAGGACGAAGGGCCGCGCGCACCCCCATTTCGCCCTGAGGACGTCGGCTTCGTGGGCCGGGATGGCGCTGGGCTTGAACCGCCCGTCCACGCCTTCCGAGGTGTTCACCACCTGCTCGCCCGCCACGTCCAGGCAGGCCAGGGTTTCCGCCCTGGACGACTCCGAAACCGCCAGCAACAGGTCGGCCTGCCGCAAATAGCGGGCCTTGCGCTGGTAGAAGCGGTCGTAGGCCGGTTGGGGCTTGAGGTAATGCTCCGGGTTCAAGAGCGGGATCAGGTCGTGGATGGTCACGCAGACCGGCGTGGTCCGGTCGAAGCGGCCGATGCTGACCACCGCGTCGTCGATGAAACCCTCGAACAGGCTGGGGATGAACACGATATCCGGTGCCAAACTGGCCAGGAAGGCTTCCCTGATTAGCTCGGCCCTATCGCGCCGTCCCAGGTTGGCCGCGTCGTCCTCGCGTACCGGCCCCGGCGCGTACCAGACCCGGAGATGGGTGGGCGGCAGCAGGCCGGCCAGGGCGGCGCGGATGGGCTGGATCGAATCCGGTAAAAGGCCGTTCAGCGCCAGGACGATTTCATGGCCGCCCCGGTGGCGGATCATGGCTTCTATAAGCGACAAGGTGTAGCGGCCTATGCCGCGGAAGCGGCTTTCGGTCTGCGCTCCCTGCAGGTCGATGACAATACGCATCGAAGATTCCCCCTTGGATGTCTTATGGGTTGTTGTCGGTTTTGGTTTTCAAGGCCAAATAGATACGGCGGGCCTCGGGCGTCAACGTGGGCAGCAGGGCGCTTTCGTCTAGGCCGGGGTCGGGGTCGGGTGCGCCGGGGGTGGCGACATGGAGTTTGCCTTGGCCATCGACCACGACCACGCCGGTGTTGAGGGCGACGCGCCGCAGGCGGCGATGCAGCCAGGGAAAGCAGGTCTTGAGCAGCGTACTCAGCGGATGGCCGAGGGCCGGCCTGGACAGCAGCCGGTGGATGGAGGCCGCCAGGAGCGGGCGCAGGGTTTGCTTGGTTTTGACGCTGGTGTGCCAAGCCACCGAAAAATCGCCCTTGATGATTTGCCGGGCGAGGCGCAGGGCTTGGGCCAGGGGGCGGCGGGCGTGGCTCGCCTGCAACCGGCTGGAAAGTTCGGTCGAGGCGAGCTTGGCGTATTGGGCTTGGATGGCGGCTTGCCGGGCGTGGTCTTCCGCTTGCGCGGCCTGGGCTTCGGCCTGTTCGGCGCGGGCCAGCGCCTGTTCGGCTTGGGCTTCGGCCTGTTCGGCCCTGGCCAGCGCCTGTTCGGTCTGGGCTTCGGCCTGTTCAGCCCTGGCCAGGGCCCGCCCGGCCTGGGTTTCGGCTTCGCGGACGAGTTCGGCGAGTTGGGCTTGTTCGTGTCGGAGCGCGGCTTCCAGGTCCGCGCCCCGCGTTAGCGCCTGCCCGGCCTGGGCCGCGGCGTGTGCGGCCTGGGTTTGGACCTGTTGGATGCGCTCGGCCAGTTGCGACTGGTAGCGCCGGGTCAGGGTGTCGAGGTCGAGCCCGTATTCCACCGCGAAGGGCGGGTCCAGGGCGGTGGTGGCCGTTTTCTGGGCCACGACAGCGTAGTCGGGGCTGGCACCTTCCAGCACGTCCTGGAGGGTCAGCGCCGTGGCGGGATCGGCGAGCGCCTTGGATTCCTGGAGGCGCAGGATTTTGTGGCGGGCGAAACCGCTGTGTTCGGCGAGGAAGGCGAGCAGGGCCGGCGGGATAGGGCGGCGGTGGGTCGGGTCGAGGTAGAACTCGCGGGTGGCGACCAGAATGTTTTCCGGGTTCGGGGTTTCCATGATGAGCAAGCCGCCGGGCACCAAGACGCGCAGCGCGTGCGCGACCAGGTCTTGCAGGCATGGAAACGGGATGTGTTCCACGAAATGGAAGGCGGACACCAGTCCCAGGCTGGCATCCGGCAAGGCGGCGATGAAGTCGAGCGCGTCGCCGCGTTCGGCCTTGAGCCCGAGTTGGCGGCAGGCCGCCAACATGCCGGGATCGAGGTCGATGCCGGTGGCGTCGAAGCCCAGCGAGGCCAGCAGTTCCAGCCATTCGCCCCGGCCACAGCCCAGGTCCACGGCCCAGGCCCCGCCGTCCAGGTCCAGCAAGGGCCGCACGAAGGGCAGGTAGACCTGTAGGCGGGATTGGATCAGCTCGCGCGGGCCGCGGTAGCGGTCCTCGAACGCGAAGTAGAAGTTATCGCTCAACTGAGTTCTCCAGGGCTGGGGGTAGCCAGGCGACCCCGACGAAAGGGGTTTGGTCGATATTGATGACTTTGAACACCAGGGCCAGGTCGCGCCATTCGTAGTTGCGGGTGATATGGACCGGGGAGGCGTGCAAGGCCACGGCGATGGAATAGGCGCCCTCGCCCAGGTTGGCGGCGAAATGGAAGATGGATTCCACGCGGGCGCCTTGGGGCACGGCGGCGAGGGGGCGGTCGAGGTGGTGGGTGTTGGTGCCGAACACCGGCTGTCCCAGCCGGTCCTTGATCATATAGCCCACCACCAGTTCCGGGAGGTCGGCGTTGGCCTGGGCGGTGATTTTGAGCTTGAGCTTTTGGCCGACGTTGACGAATTCGACCGGCGCGTCGCTTCCGTCCAGCAGCGCCACGTCGAGGATGCTGGCCTCGCCGGTGCCGGAGACGGTCCGCGCCCTGCCATCGTCGAGGAAGGATTGCTCGACCTTGCTGTTTTCCTTCTGGGCGATCAGGGCGTTGTAGAAATCCATCACCGTCTCGGGGTTGCCGTCCTGGATGACGCGGCCCTGGTCGAGCAGGATGGCCCGGTCGCAAATCGCCTGGATGGCCCCCCGGTCGTGGGAAACGATGAGCAGGCTGCTGCCCTGGCGTTGGAACTCGCGGATGCGGGCGAAGCTCTTGTGCTGGAAATAGGCGTCCCCCACCGACAAGGCTTCGTCGATGATGAGGATATCGGGCCGGTGGGCGGTCGCCACGGCGAAGGCCACCCGCATTTGCATCCCGCTGCTATAAGTCCGCACCGGCTGGTCGAAATATTCGCCGATTTCCGCGAATGCCTCGATGGCGTCGATCTCGGCGTCGATCTGGCCGGGGGAATGGCCCATCAACCCCGCCGCGTGGTAGGCGTTCTGGCGGCCGGTGAGTTCGGGGTGGAAGCCCATCCCGAGTTCGAGGATGGCGGCGACGCGGCCCCGTACCGCGACACCGCCCTCGCTGGGCCGGAGCGTCCCGGCGATGATCTTCAGCAGGGTGCTTTTGCCCGCGCCGTTCTGGCCGGCGATGCCGACGGCTTCCCCCGGTTGGAGGGCGAAGGACACGTCCCGCAGCGTCCAATGTTCCTCCCGTGGACGCAGGGGCAGGCCGAACCAGGAGAGGACGCGCCGCCATTCGCCGCCGAAATCGCGGTAGGCTTTGCCCAGATGGGAGACTTCCAGCACGGCGCTCATAGGACGTCCACCATTTCTTCGCTGGCCCGCCGGTACAGGAACAAGGCCAAGCCCAGCGAGGCCATCGCCCACAGGGCCGGATAGGCTAAACCGGGCCAATCCGGGGCACGGCCATACATCAAGATGGCTTGATAGCCCGCCACGATGGGGGTCATGGGGTTGTAGGCCAGCCATCCGGCATAGTCGGCGGGCAAGACCTGCGGAGCGTAGACGATGGGAGTGAGCCAGAACCAGAATTGCAGCACGATGGGGAGGGTCTGGCCGATATCGCGCAGGAACACATTGATGATCCCGAGGCACAGCCCGAGGCCCGCCGCCAATCCCAGCGTCAGCAGGATCAGCACCGGCAGCCATAAGCCCTGCCAAGTGGGCGGGTGTCCCAGCAGGCCGAACACCGCCAGGACGGCGGCCAGCAGCATCAGGTTGTTCAACAAGGCACCGCCGACCACGATGAGCGGCAGGGCGAGTTTGGGGAAGGCCATTTTCTTGAGCAGCGGGCCGTTGTCGATGAAGACTGTAAGGCTTTGCCCCAACACCTCGGCGAACAGCGACCAAGCCGCCATGCCCGCCATCAGATAGATGGCATAAGCGTGTTTGTTGTCGATGCCCGGCAGCCGCGCGGCCAGCACTTCCGATAGGACCAGGGCGTAGATGGCCACCTGGGCCAGGGGGTGCAGGATCATCCACAGCCCGCCCAAACGGCTGCGGACGAAGCGGACGACCAATTGGTTTTTGATGGAACTGGCGATGAAATGACGGTATCGCCAAACCGGGAGCAGGATCGCTTTCATCAATGGGTGTGGTTCGGAAGGAACGGTGGATTATCGCCGCCCATCGCGCTTTGGGGGAATCCTGTGGCCTGCAATCGCCGGCGCGGGGCGTCGGGATGCCATGGCAATCTAGCCGCGGATGCGGTTGGGACGCTGGAGGAGCGTCGGGCTTGGGGCCGGGCCGGACCCGGACTCCAGGGGCGCAGACTTTACCAAAGCCGGGCCTGTTATTATAGGTGCCGACCGGCGCGGCCGGGAAAGCGCCCACCGTGGGCGGACCTGTGGGCGCGGGTGTACCCCGAATACAAAAACGTACAAACCGAGGTTTGTATTTCAGACAGTGGCAGTGGATGCGGAGAACCCCCTTGGGCTGGTTTTATCCTGGCTTGAAGAAAAATATCCTGGCGCGTTGGATTTGGCGCTGGGCTAAATGGGTGGCCGCCACCCCGCCTTGCGCCGTTTTGATTGGCAAACTGGCCCAGGCCAATAGTGCGAACCCGCGCACTGGTTTGCCCCCCGAAGTCTTGTTGCCACTGATCGATATCGACCCACGGCAGGGCGGGCGGAAAAACGCGCTGTTGGTCATCCCCTATGTGACCGACAATGCCTATTTCAATCTGGTGGAATATCTCGATAAAACCCTGATCGATCTGAGCTACGATATCCACGCCGTCGTGCATAATAGCGAAGGGATAGCGGCAAGGAAACCTTGGTGGACCTCCTATTATTATGTCAGGGCCACGACCGGGAAATTCCTTTCCCTGTACCAAGATAAACAGCGGAAAATCCCCATCGACAATCACCGGGTGGACGATTGGTGTGGTCCCGAGTTGATGCAATTCGTGGCCGCCTTGCATGGGCTTTTGAAATTCGATGTGTGCGTGGTCCATTATGTGTTTTTCTCTAAGGTTTTCGAGCTATTCGATAACTCCACCCTCAAATTGCTGGTGACCCATGATTGCTATTCGGAACGCAATGCCCGGCTCCTGCGCCATGGTTTGGAACACAGCCTATGGTTTTCCACTACACGGGAAGAGGAAAAGAAAGGATTGATGCGTGCCGATAAAGTGTTCGCCATCCAAGAGGCCGAAGCCGATTTCTTCGCCGGATTGGTCGGGGCGGACAAGGTGGTCACGGTGCCGTGGATACCTGAAAAGCGCTATATCCAGCGCAAAGCTTGCCGGAAAAGGCCAGTATTAGGATATCTGGCCTCGGATTATCTCAATAATGTTAAAGTATTCCAGGATTTCTATCGGCGGTTTGCCGCCAATGCGGCGCTCACCGAGCATTTCGACCTATGGGTGGGAGGGCGTATTTGCACAGCCATCGGCAAACCCAAGCAATACCCCAAGGCCCGATTTTTCGGGGTATTGGATAAGGTCGAGCCATTTTATGCCCAATGCGACTTGATGGTGAACCCGGATTTTTTCGAGAGCGGTTTAAAACTCAAGGGGATCGAGGCACTTGCGTATGGGATGCCCTTGGTCACTACCATCCAGGCGACCCGTGGCCTGGGTTTGACCGATAGATTACATAACTGTCCAGACCTGGATGCCGTATGCGTTGCACTCGAAGCCATCGCCCAGGACCATACCTTGCTCTCCAGCATGGCCGAAGCTTCCCGGCAGGCTTACGATAATCTATATACAAAATACGATGCCAAGCGCATTCTGGAAAGAATCATCGCGGATCATGGATATCCGAAAGCATGGGATGACGCGGCATGAATCACGCCTTACATAATCTCGTGCTGCCCGGTTTGGACTTCGGTGCGCCTGCGGAACTCTATGCCAGGGTCGATGGCAATTGCCGGGTTTCGCTGGCACAGCGCAAGCTATATTTCAAGACGGGAGGTCGGGTTGCTTTCGATACCTATTTCAATGGTTTTTCCGTGGATACTTGGAAACGGGTATGCGGAATATCCAGCTTGAGTTTGAGTTTATGCGGTCAAGGCAGTTTCGTGGCGCGAATCGGACTCCACCGGGCCAGCCATGAACATACTCGTGCCGGGCATCGTCTCCGCCCAGTCCAGCGCTGGTGGGACGAGCGCGAAATCGAACTGCGCGATGGCGAACCCGGCGGATTCGATTTGCCGTGCTGGGATCAAATCGAGACTGGAATGCTATATCTCGAATTGGAAGCGCTGGGAGAGGGGCGCTTGGATTCGGGGTTTTTCGCGACCACAAGCCCGCCACCACACCGGGTGAAGCTGGGTATTGTGATTACCCATTTCAACCGCAAACAATATGTATTACCGGCCATCCGGCGCATCGCCGACGGATTGCGGAATCAACCGGAGTGGTTGGACCGTATCGGCTTGGTCGTGGTGGACAATTCGAGGACTATTGATCCCGCCGAGGCGGTGGGAGCCACTTTGATCCCGAGCCGGAATCTCGGGGGTTCAGGGGGATTTGCACGGGGTTTGTTGTATTTGCAGGACCAGGGTTCGTATACCCATGCCTTGTTTATGGACGACGACGCCTCTTGCGAACTGGAGTCGATATTCCGCACCTATGCTTTGCTGGGTTATGCGCGGGTGCCGAAACTCGCGGTGGCAGGGAGTTTATTGCGCGAGGACGAGCCTTACCGCCTCTTTGAAAAGAGCGCGAAATTCGATGGCGCTTGCCGCTCGCTGAAATCCGGTTTGGATTTGCGCCGGGTAGACGACCTATTGGAAGCGGAGCGTACCGAGGTCCGGCCCGATTATGGCGCTTGGTGGTTTTTCGCCTTTCCTATCGCCGAGACCCGTTATTACCCTTTCCCTTATTTCGTGAGGGGCGATGATGTCATGTTTGGAATCACCAATGATTTTGCGATCCATACCCTCAATGGAATCGGCGGGTGGGGCGGTGATTTCGGCATCAAAAAAAGCCCTTGGACCAGCTATCTGGATATGCGCTCCCATTTGCTGAATTCCATGGTGTTGCGGAATAAAAGCGTGACTTTCCTGGCGGTGTTATTCGCCTATAACCTGGGGCGGCAGTTGTTTTCTTATAATTACGCCTCGGCCCGTGCGATCAATCTCGCCCTGGCCCATTTGCTTGAAGGAGCCGGGTTTTGGCGACGGAATATCGATACCCTGGCGATCCGGGCAGAAATCGCGGCTTTTTCGGGTGCGGAGGCGTTGGTGCCTTTGGATGCTTTGGATTTCGCCGCCGTTCATCGGGAGGATAAACCGGAATCTTGGCTGCGTCGGCTAGGGCGGATCGTCACTATGAATGGCTTCCTGGTGCCTGGAGGTTGGCTCGACGCCAGGGTTTTATACCAGTCCAAGGGTTTCTATGGTTCGGCGAAGGATATTTTTTTATATAGACGGGTATTGTACCAATGCGAAGGGCTGGGTATCGGTTATCTAGCTAACCATGATAAACGCCTGTTTTTTACCGAATTAATGCGCGGAGTGCGTTTGATGTGGGTTTTGTTGCGCCAAGGCCAGAGATTGCGTGCGGAGTATCGGTCGGCGGTCGCGGAATTGGCTTCCCCCGCGTTTTGGCGTGGCGTATTTGCCACGGATGCCCGCTCCGCCACCGAGTAAAGTCTTATGAGTGGATGTTTTACGATGGCCAACCTAGGCGTGGTGGGGGCTGGTTTTTCCGGTGCGGTCATCGCCCGTCAACTCGCCGAGGCGGGGTATGCGGTCGAGGTATTCGAGCGGCGCGGCCATGTGGCGGGTAATTGCCATACCTGGCGCGATCCCGAAACCGGAATCTTGGCCCATGTGTATGGGCCGCATATTTTCCATACCGATAACGCGCGGGTATGGCGCTATGTCAACCAATATACCCGTTTCGAGCCTTATACCAACCGGGTCAAGGCCGTGGCCGGGGGGCGGGTATTTTCCCTGCCGATCAACCTGCTGACCATCAATCAATTCTTCGGCAAAACCTTCAATCCCCAAGAGGCCGCCGCGTTCGTGGCGGGATTGGGCGATGCCGGTATCGTCGATCCGCAATCCTTCGAGGAGCAGGCTTTGCGTTTTATCGGACGCGAGTTATACACGGCGTTTTTCGAAGGATATACCATCAAGCAATGGGGGGTGTCGCCCGCCGAACTCCCAGCCAGCATTCTCAAGCGCCTGCCGGTGCGTTTTAATTACGACGATAATTATTTCGCCCACAGTTACCAGGGAATGCCGCATGCAGGTTATACCGCCCTAGTTGAGCGTTTACTGGATCATCCCGCCATCGTCCTTCATTTGGATGCGGCTTTTGAGCGGGAAGCGTGCGGGGATTATCTCCATGTGTTCTATAGCGGTCCCATCGATGCTTGGTTCGGATATACCGAAGGCCGCTTGGGCTATCGCACCCTGGATTTCGAGCCAATCCGGGGCGAGGGAGATTTCCAGGGGTGCGCGGTGCTGAATTATTGCGACCGCGACATACCCTATACCCGGATCAGCGAACATAAGCATTTCGCGCCCTGGGAGCGGCATGATAAAACCCTGTGCTTCAAGGAATTTAGCCGTTATTGCGAGCCTTCTGATATTCCGTACTATCCGATCAGGCTGGTCCGCGAGAAGGCCCAATTAAGCCGGTATGTCGAAATGGCACGGGCCGAGCGCGGCGTCACCTTCGTCGGGCGTTTGGGGACTTATCGCTATCTCGATATGGATGTCACTATCCGCGAGGCTTTGGAAACCGTTGATTTGTTCCTGGCCGCACGCCATTTGGGCGTGGCGATGCCCGCCTTCGCCCACGATCCCCTGGCCTAATGGAAACGCCGCCGCCCAAAGTCGTCGCCGTGGTGGTGACTTATCACCGCCCGGTCGAATTGCGCCTAGTGGTCGAAGCCTTGCTGAACCAGACCCGGCCCCCCGAAGCCATCGTGGTATTCGATAACGGCGGGCCGGTGGCGGCGGCGGAGGTGCTGCGCGGCTGCGGCGGACGGGTCGAGATCGTCCGCAGCGCCGCCAACCTGGGTGGGGCGGGGGGCTTTGCCGGGGGCTTGGCGCGGGCGTTGGAATTGGGGGCGGATTGGGCCTGGCTGATGGACGACGACGCCGTGCCCGAACCCGGTGCCCTGGCGGCCTTGCTGGCGGCTTTGCCCACCTTGCCGGCCCGCGCCGGGGTACTGTGCGGCGCGGTACGCGAGTACGGGACTTTGGCCTTGCGCCACCGCCGCGATTTCGAGCCTTGGTTCGGCGGGGAATGGCCCTTGGCGGCGCGGGCTTACCGCCGGGCGGCGGTGGAGATCGGGACCGGCTCGTTCGTGGGCTTCATGGTCGCTGGGGAGGCCGTCCGCGCCGTGGGTTTGCCCGAGGCGGGATTCTTCCTGGCCTACGACGACACCGAGTATTCGCTGCGGCTGCGGGCGCGGGGCTGGCGCTTGTGGTTGGTGCCGGGCAGCGTGATCGAACATCTGAGGACGCCGGAGGCCCGCTTGCGTGGCGGGCCGTTCGGGGCCAAGCATTATTTCAATATCCGCAACCGCATCGTGGTGAAACGCCGTTATAGCCGCTTCCCGTTCTGGGCTGGGTTGGGCGGTGTGGCGTTCGGCGGGCTGTTATGGCTGGCGGCGCGGGGTTGGCGGCGGTCCGACAGTCTCGCGCTTCTGGCGCGGGCCGTCGCCGATGGCTGGCGTGGGTGCTTGGGTCCGTATCCCGGCTGAGGCATCAGCCCCGCGCCCGCAAGGGTTCCGGCCGGGTGGCGGTCGGCGCGGCTCCGGTGGCCAGGAAAGCCCTGGGATCGAAACCCATGTCCCGCGTGGCCGGACCATGGTCGAAGCACATGTCCAGGTTGATCCGGTTCGCCATTTCCGGTGTCAGGTGCCGGTAGATCGGCAAACAGGACAGCCCCCGCAGGAAAATCCGGAAGGCCGGCAAGGGGATGGTGACGATGCGGGTCTGCCTGCCCTGGCTGTGCGCGATCCGTTCCACCATTTCCCGGTAGGTCAGGGTTTCCCCGCCGCTGAGGTTGTAGGCCTTGCGGTAGGTCCGGGGATTGTCCAGGGCTTGGACGCAAGCGCGGGCCAAATCCTCGGCGTGGACCGGCTGGCGCAGGCCGTGGCCCGAGCCGACCAGCGGGAAGAAGCCGAAGCGGCGGACGAAATTGGCGATGGTGGTGACGTTCTTGTCCCGGCCCAGGCGGTAGACCAGGGTGGGGCGGAACACCGTCCATTCCATGCCATGGGTGGCGCACAGATCCGCCAGCCGGTCCTCCGAATTCTTGAGGCCATGGGCCATCAGGCGTTCCTTTTCGTAGCTGGATTGGAACTTGGTGAACAGGCTGGTCGAACTGAAGCCAATCACCCGCCGCACCCGGCTCCCGGCCAGTTTCTCGACCAGGGGCGGCAGGGTCCACAGCGGGGCCAGGTGGACGATGGCCTCGGCTCCGAAGGCGTCGCCCGGATCGTCCTGGGTAATATCGAACCGATGCCAATGCAGCGACGGATGCGGGTCGCGCTGGGGGGGATTGCGGCTGAGGGCGTGGACCTCGAATCCCAAACCGGCCAGTTCCGGCAGGAGGTAATCCCCGATCAAGCTGCTCGCGCCCGTGACCAGGATGTGCCGGCGCTCGCCGCCGGGGGATGGGGGAAGGGGCGAGGGATGGGAGGGTTCCGTTAACATGGGTGTGGGTTTGGCGATAAAGGCATGGGTCAAAAGGTATCCCATGGCCCGGACCAGGAATCTCATTCCTATCGCCATGAGTACCAGCCACATCAGCATGGCAGGGTATTGCCGTCTGAAGAATTTCCGGTAGAACCTGACCATGCCCTTGTGTTTGTAATACTCGACCGAGATCGGCCGGGAATGGCTGCATACCCCCCCGACATGCAGGATTTCGACCGTGGGCACGAACAGAATCTCCAGGCCCGATTGATGGAAACGCATGCACCAATCGAGGTCTTCGCAGTGCATGAAATAACCCTCGTCCATCAGTCCCACCCGGTCCATGGCGCTGCGCCGCACCAGCATGAACGCCCCCGAGATCGCCTCGACCTCCACCGGCTGGTCCGGCATCGGCTGTCCGGTCTGGACATAGCTTTCGAAGCGGGGATCGTATTTGGCGAGGATGCTGAGTTTGGTGAGGCGGATGAAGGTGCGCCAGGGCGTCGGGACGCTGCGGCGGCAGCCGGCCTGTTCGCTGCCGTCGGGGTTGCGGATCAGGCAGCCCGCCATCCCGGTTCCGGGATTCGCCGCCAGGGTTTCCAGCATGCGGGCCAGGGTATCCGGCTGGATGATGCAATCCGGGTTCAGGAACAAAAGATAATCCCCCCGCGTCCAGGGGATCGCCGCGTTATTGGCCTTGGCGAAACCGAGGTTATCGGCGTTCTCGATGATTTTCAAGCGCGGCTCGTCCGGAAAACGCCGTCGCAATTCGGCGATGCTGGCATCCTGGGAACGGTTGTCCGCCACGATGATTTCGACCGGCGTGGTCGAGGCCAGCGCCGAGCGCACGCATTCCGATAATAAAGGGCCGGCGTTGAAATTCACGATGATTATGGAGATAAGGCTCATATTTTCCTGCACCTGAGTGTGTATATCCATGAGGCGCGGAATCTTGGATTCCGCCGATATCCTTGGTGTTGTGGTTATGGTCGGTCTTGGGAGGCCCGGAGGCCGGGGCTGGCTCCGGGCGGGGCATTGGAATTCGAAGTGGCGGCGGCCTGGGGGTCTTGGCTGGGAACGGGCGGTGCGTCCGCGATCCGGCGGTGAGGCTAGCCCGGTTGGCGTAGGCGCGCCTCCGTTTTGGCGTGGATGCCGCCGAAGCCGCCGTTGCTCATGAACACGAGGTGGTCGCCGGGGCGGCAATCACGGGCCAGCCGGTCCAGGATGGCCTCGTGGCTGGCGCTGACGCTGATATGCGCCGCGCCCTGGGTGGCGGCGGCGGCATCCCAGCCCAGGTCTTGCGGTTGGTAGATGATGGCGTGGTCGGCGCTCCTGAGCGAATCGGCCAAGGTGGCCGCGTGGACGCCCAGTTTCATGGTGTTGGAGCGGGGTTCCAGCACGGCGATGATGCGCTCGGTCCCGACCCGCGCCCGCAAGCCTTCCAGGGTGGTGGCGATGGCGGTGGGATGGTGGGCGAAGTCGTCGTAGAGGGTGATGCCGTTGACGCAAGCCCTGATTTCCAGCCGCCGCTTGACGCTCTTGAAGCCGCAGAGGGCCGGGATGGCCTGGACCGGGTCCACGCCCGCGTGCTGGGCGGCGGCGAGGGCGGCGAGGGCGTTGTGGACGTTGTGCCTGCCGGTCAAGCCCCATTCCACCGTGCCGCATTCGTTGCCGTCGTGGAAAACCAGGAAGCGCCCGCCTTCCGGCGACAGCAGCCGGTAGCGCCATGCGGCTTTGTGGGCGCTCTCCGCCGGGGCGGTGTGGGCTACCGGGGTCCAGCAACCCATGCGCAGGACTTCGGCCAGGTTGTCATCCCATGCCGGGGCGATGATGAGGCCGTTGCCGGGGATGCTGCGCACCAGATGGTGGAATTGGCGCTGGATGGCGGCGAGGTCGGGGAAGATATCGGCGTGGTCGAATTCCAGGTTGTTGAGGATGGCGGTGCGTGGGCGGTAATGGACGAACTTGGAGCGCTTGTCGAAAAAGGCGGTGTCGTATTCGTCCGCCTCCACCACGAAATAGCGCCTGCCGCCGATCCGCGCCGACACCCCGAAATCCAGGGGCACGCCGCCGATCAGGAAGCCGGGATTCAGCCCGGCCTGTTCCAGGATATGGGCCAACATGCCGGTGGTGGTGGTCTTGCCGTGGGTGCCCGCCACGGCCAGCACCCAGGCGCCCTTGAGCGCGTGGTTGTACAGCCATTGTGGACCGGAGGTGTAGGCCAGCCCCAGGTTCAGCACCGCCTCGACCTCGGGATTGCCCCTGGACACCGCATTGCCCACCACCACCAAATCCGGCTGGGGCGAGAGGTTGGCGGGGGAATAGCCCGACATCAGGCGGATGCCTTGTTCCGCCAACTGGGTGCTCATGGGGGGGTAGACATTCTGGTCCGAGCCGGTGACGTGGTGGCCCAACTGCTTGGCCAGGATCGCCAGCCCGCCCATGAAGGTGCCGCAGATGCCCAGGATATGGATATGCACTGTGAAGTCCTCGTTGATCGCCGTCCCGGTCGGCGTGTGCCCCCGGCCGGGACTTTATGTTTAAACTATCCGCCCGCTTGAACGCCGCCAGCCATGTTGCCACCGATGAGCAAGAAATACCGTATCGATATCAGCGCCGTCACCCAATACCTGGAATCGCAGTCCGCGCCGGAGGAAGGGCGCTATGTGTTTTCCTATACCATCACCCTCCACAACGCCGGGGAAGCCCCGGCCCGGCTGCTGTCGCGGCATTGGATTATCACCGACGCCCATGGCAAGGTACAGGAAGTGCGCGGCGATGGCGTGGTGGGCGAGAAGCCCCGGCTCGCGCCGGGCGAATTCTTCCGCTACACCAGCGCCGCCATGATCGCCACCCCGGTCGGCACCATGCGCGGCGAATACCGGATGGTGGGCGATGAAGGCGATGTCTTCGACGCCGATATTCCGCCCTTCACCCTGTCCATCCCCCGGACCTTGCACTGAGCCATGGCGATCTACGCCATCGGCGATGTCCAGGGCTGTTACGCCGAACTGCGCCTGCTGCTGGACCGGCTGCGATTCGATCCGGCCCGCGACCGGCTGTGGTTCGCCGGGGATTTGGTGAACCGGGGACCGCGATCCTTGGAAACCCTGCGTTTCATCCGCTCGCTCGGCCCGGCCGCCACTGCGGTCCTGGGCAACCACGATCTGCATTTGCTGGCGGTGGCGGCGGGGGTGTCGCGCACCAAGCACCGCGATACCTTCGGCGATGTGCTGACCGCGCCCGACCGCGAGGAATTGCTGGATTGGCTGCGGCGGCGGCCCCTACTATACGGCGAAGGCGGATTTTACCTGATTCATGCCGGGCTGCCGCCCCAATGGCGGATCGAGGACGCCGCCCGTTACGCCCGCGAGGTCGAGGCTTGCCTGGCCGGGGACGACACCGGGGAATTCTTCCGGCGCATGTATGGCGATACGCCCGACCGCTGGTCCGAGGGCTTGGAATATTGGGATCGGCTGCGCTTCGCCATCAACTGCCTGACCCGGCTGCGTTATTGCACGGTGGAGGGCCAGCTCGATTTCAAGCAGAAGGGCGCGCCGGGCAGCCAACCCAAGGCGCTGCTGCCTTGGTTCCAGGTGCCGGGGCGTTTGAGCCGCGACGCCCGGATCGTGTTCGGGCATTGGTCCACCCTGGGGTTTTATGCCGGGGAGGGCGTGTTCGGGTTGGATACCGGCTGTTTATGGGGCGGGGCCTTGACCGCCTTGCGCCTGGACGGGGACAGGGCGCGGACCAGCGTCCCCAGCCTCAACGGCGGCCATCAGCGGCCCCGGCTGTCCGATTGATGCGTGCCAAGCCGCTGGAGTCCAAAGCCCGCTTTGGGCATTGCCGCAACCCGCCAAAGTCGGCTTTGGACGCCAAAATCCCAATGGCATCGACCCGGAATCCACCTTCCTCCTCAGGCCACCCATGATTATCGCCGTACTCAATCAGAAAGGGGGCGTCGGCAAGACCACGCTCTCCGTCAACCTCGCCGCCGCCCTGGCTTTGTCGGGCCAGCGCAGCCTGTTGATCGACGCCGACCCCCAGGGCAGCGCCCTGGACTGGCAAGCCGCCCGCAAGGGCCAAAGCCTGTTCCCCGTGGTCGGCCTGGCCAAGCCCATCCTGCACAAGGACGTGCCGGGCCTCGCGGTGGGCTACGACCATGTGGTCATCGACGGTCCGCCCCGTGTCAACGAATTGGCGAAATCGGCTATCCTCGCCGCCGATGCCATCCTGATCCCGGTGCAACCCTCGCCCTACGATGTCTGGGCGGCGGACGAGATCGTCAAGCTGATCCAGGAAGTGGCCTTGTACAAGGCAAGCCTGCGCGGCCTGTTCGCCATCACCCGCAAGATCGGCAACACCGCCATCGGTCGCGACGTGGCGGCGGCGCTCAAGGATTATCCCTATCCGGTGGCGGCGACCGCCATCGGCCAGCGCGTGGTGTTCGCCGAGAGCGCTGCTACCGGCTTGTCGGTTCTGGAAGCCGAACCCAAGGGGTCGGCGGCTAAGGAAATCCGTTCCCTCCTGCGCGAAGTATTGGAAAGTTAAAATGGCAAAGAAAAAATCCGTAGCGATTACCCGCAAACCCAATGCCATCCGGGAAATCCCCGCCGATGAGCCCACGGCCACCCGCCACCAAGACGGAGCCGCCGCTTTCGACCTGGCCCTCGACCCGCCCACGGGGCCGGTCCATGTCCGGCCTGCCGGCCCGGAAGCCGCGAAGCCTGCCGCCAAAGGCGCGGCGGGCACGGCCTGTCCTTTGGGCAAGCTGGTCTATGGCACGGTGTTCGGGATTTCCTATGGCGTGGTGTTCACGGCGATCCTTCTGGGCAAGCTGATTCCTGGGAGCGGCTTGATCCGGCGGGCCATGGGCGACGGGGCGGTTTCGGCGGAGCGGTTTTTCGAGGAAAGACCGGAGCGGGAAAGGGCGTTCGAGCCGGGGCGGTTGCGGGCGTAGCCGGGCGTCGATTCCGGGTTTGCTGGAAAAAAGCCCCGCCGTGATGGCGGGGCTTTTTTGTTGGGCGCGGCCCATGCGCTGGCATCCCCGCGGCACGGAAATTGACCCATCCACCCAAAACAACCTCCACACGTCCGATTTCCGTCATGGCCACCGTACTCGAAAGACTCAAGCTGGTCGGCGCGATGGGCCTGGGCGCACCGATCATCATCCTGCTCATGATGATGATGATGGTGGTGCCGCTGCCGCCCTTCATCCTCGACCTGTTCTTCACCTTCAACATCGCCTTTTCCCTGCTGATCCTCTTGGTGACGGTCTACACCCTGAGGCCGCTGGATTTCGCCATCTTCCCGACAGTGCTGCTGGTCGCGACCCTGCTCCGGCTCAGCCTCAACGTCGCCTCGACCCGCGTGGTGCTGCTCGAAGGCCACACCGGCCCCGACGCCGCCGGCAAGGTGATCGAGGCTTTCGGCGAATTCGTGATCGGCGGTAATTACGCCGTCGGCCTAGTGGTGTTCATCATCCTGATGATCATCAACTTCGCGGTGGTGACCAAGGGCGCGGGCCGCGTGTCCGAGGTGAGCGCGAGGTTCACCCTGGACGCCATGCCCGGCAAGCAAATGGCCATCGACGCCGATTTGAACGCCGGTCTCATCAACCAGGACGAGGCCAAGCTGCGCCGCAAGGAAGTGGCCCAGGAAGCCGATTTCTACGGCTCCATGGACGGTGCCAGCAAGTTCGTGCGCGGCGACGCGGTGGCGGGCATCATGATCCTGTTCCTCAACGTCATCGGCGGTTTGCTGGTCGGCCTGTTGCAACACCAGATGGCGTTCACCGACGCGCTGCAAAACTACACCCTCCTCACCATCGGCGACGGCTTGGTGGCGCAGATTCCTTCGCTGCTGCTGTCGGTGGCGGCGGCTATGATCGTGACCCGCGTCGGCGGCACCAACGAGAATGTCGGCGCCCAATTCAGCGCCCAGTTTTTCAACGATTCCCGGCCCTTGGCCTTGTCCGGCGGCGTGGTGGGCTTGATCGGCCTGATTCCGGGGATGCCGAATATCGCCTTCCTGTTGCTGGCCGGGGCCATGGGCGGCTCGGCCTATATGATCCAAAAGCGCAAGCGGCGGCAACAGGAAGAGGCCGAACGCCTCGCCGAAGCGCCCAAGCTGCCCGCGCCGCCGGAGGTGAAGGAATTGGGCTGGGACGATGTGCAGCCGGTGGATTTGATCGGGTTGGAGGTGGGCTACCGCATGATCCCGCTGGTGGACAAGAACCAGGGCGGCCAACTCATGGCCAAGATCAAGGGCGTGCGCAAGAAGTTATCGCAAGACCTCGGGTTCCTGATTCCCTCCGTGCATATCCGCGATAACCTGGATTTGGCACCCAACACCTACCGCATCACCCTGCTGGGCGTCACGGTCGGCGAGGCCGAAGTCCTGCCCGAGCGGCTGATGGCGATCAATCCGGGCCGGGTCTACGGCACTTTGCGCGGGGTCGAGGGCCGAGACCCGGCGTTCGGTTTGGAAGCGGTCTGGATCGAACCGGCCCAGAAGGACCACGCCCAGACCCTGGGCTATACCGTGGTCGATCCCGGCACCGTGGTCGCCACCCATCTCAGCCATATCCTGCAATCCAACGCCCACCAACTGTTCGGCCACCAGGAAGCCCAGCAATTGCTGGACATGTTGGCCAAGACCACGCCCAAGCTGGTCGAGGATTTGTGTCCCAAGACCCTGCCCTTGAACGTCATCGTCAAGGTGTTGCAAAACCTCCTGGCCGAGGACGTGCCGATCCGCGATATGCGGACCATCGCCGAAACTTTGGCGGACTTCGGTCCCCGTAGCCAGGATGCCGCCATTTTGACGACGGTGGTGCGGGCGGCCTTGGGACGCTTGATCGTCCAGAGGATCACGGGAACCGAGCGGGAGATACCCGTCATGACCCTCGATCCCGATCTGGAACAATTGTTGCAAAAAATCCTGCAAGGGGCCGGCCAGGATGGGGCCGGCCTGGAACCGGGGCTGGCGGAGCAAATCCACAAGTCCTTGGAAGAAAAAACCCAAAAACTGGAAATGGAAGGCCATCCGGCTATTCTTTTGGTCTCTTCGCCGGTACGCGCTTGGCTCGCCCGCTTCGTGAAGCACACCATCGGTTCCCTGAGCGTCTTGGCCTACAATGAGATTCCCGAGGACAGGCAGGTCAAGGTAGTAGCTAGCATAGGACAGCGGGGTTGATGTCTTCCCTATGACAACAGGCTTTCCGGCCGCAAGGTGCTCGGATGAAAATCAAACGCTATTTCGCCCCCGATATTAAGCAAGCCATTCGTATGGTGCGGGAAGAGCAGGGACCGGACGCGGTGATCCTGTCTAACCGCAAGGTCGATGGCGGTGTCGAGATCGTGGCGGCCCAGGATTTCGACGAGCAAGCCCTGTTGGACCGCGGCAAGCCCCAGGACCGCCCTGCCGCCGATCCGCAAGACTTCCCCGCCGAACCCCGCGCCACCGCCGATGCCAAGCGCCGCGCCGAGGATGCCTTCCGCGAAGCCCTGGGCAAATACGCCCCCGACACCGCCCCGGCCCGTGCGCCCGAACCCGCGCCGCGCCGCGCCGAGTTCGCCCAACCCACCGCGCCCGCGTCCAGACCGCAAGCCGCCGCGCCCGCCGCCAGGCCCCAGCCCGCCGCTTATTCCGAACCCGGCACCTACCGTGAACCGGTCCCGAACCCGTCCCGGTCGCACCCCGGCCTGAACCTGGGCCGGGGACTGCTCGACGAGATCGAACGCGCCGAACAACAGCCCGCCCCGCGCCGTCCTGAACGGCCCGCGCCGGAGGCGAGGCCGAACCCATCGCCGCCCTCCCGCCCCGCCGAACGCCCGCAGCGTCCCGCCGCCGCCGCCCGGTTCCATGAAACGACCCAAATCCGCCACGCCGCGCCCGAAACCAGCGAGTCCGGCCAAGTCCTCCGGGCTTTGCAGCGGGAAATGCGGCAGATGCGGCAGGTGTTGGATAGCCATTTGGGCGAGTCGCGCTGGAATGCCGAGGCCCAGGCCGCCCCGACCCGGTTGGACCTGTTGCGCGGCCTGGGCGAACTCGGCTTTTCCAAGAAACTGAGCCTGGAGGTCGCCGAACGCGCCGGTTATACGGAAGATTTCGACGCGGCTTGGCGGCAGGCCCAGGAGGTGCTGGCCCGCCGCATCCCCATCGCCGACGACAACCTGCTGGAATACGGCGGCGTGGTGGCCCTGGTCGGCCCGACCGGCGTCGGCAAGACCACCACCATCGCCAAGTTAGCTGCAAGGTTCCGCATGAAGCATGGTTCGCGGCAGGTGGCTTTGATCACCACCGACAATTACCGTATCGGCGCCCAGGAGCAACTCGGCACTTATGGCCGCATCCTCGACGTGCCGGTGCGCAATGCCGGCAGCATCGACGAACTGCGCTACCACCTGGCCGGTTTCCACGACCGCCGCCTGGTCTTGATCGACACCGCCGGCATGGGGCCGCGCGATATGCGGTTGGCCGAGCAAATCGCCTTGTTCGCCCGCAGCGAAACGGCGGTGCGGTCCTATCTGGTGCTGTCCGCCGCCAGCCAATACCGGGCCATGCGCGAAGCCATCGAAGCCTTCGGCGGCTTCGCCCCGGAAGCCGCGATCCTGACCAAGCTGGACGAGACCGCCCAACTCGGCACGGCCTTGTCCGCCCTCATCGAAAACCGGCTGCCGCTCGCTTTCCTGTGCGACGGCCAGCAGGTGCCCGAAGACCTCCACCAGGCGCGCCCGCATGTGCTGCTGGACCGGTGTTTCACCGCGCCCACCGACGACGCGGACCTCGAACACACGCCGCTTGCCTACGAAGACTGGGTGTCCCATGCGAATTTTTGAAACAGACCAGGCCCATGGAATCAGAGTTATGAGCCAGACCAATCCTATCCGCGTGATGGCGGTATCCAGTGGCAAAGGGGGCGTTGGCAAGACCAACGTGGCGGTGAATATCGGCGTATCGCTCGCGGGGATGGGACGCCGGGTCGTGCTGTTGGATGCCGACCTGGGGCTGGCCAATGTGGACGTGCTGCTTGGACTCCATGCCAAGTACAACCTGTCCCATGTGCTGAGCGGGGAGCGCACCCTGGATGAGATCATGGTCGAGGGGCCGGGCGGGCTGAGGATCGTGCCGGCCTCCTCCGGCATCCAGCGCATGTCCGAGCTGAACCATGCCGAGCAGGCGGCGATCATCCGTGCCTTCGCCGACCTGAACCAGGACATCGACGTGCTGATGGTCGATACGGCGGCAGGCATCGCCGGCGGCGTGGTGAATTTCGTCCGCGCCTGCCAGGACGTCCTCTTGGTGGTGGTGGACGAACCCACCTCGCTGACCGACGCCTATGCTTTCATCAAACTGATGAACCGGGATTATGGCGTGTTCCGCTTCCATATCCTGACCAATATGGTCCAGGACGTGGTCCACGGCCAAGCCTTGTTCAGCAAGCTGTGCAAAGTGACCGACCGCTATCTGGACGTGGCCTTGCATTTCCTGGGGGCCATTCCCCAGGACGAATATCTGCGCCGGGCGGTGCAGAAACAGAATCCGGTGGTCCTGGCCTATCCCAACAGCAAATCCGCCCAGGCCTTCAGGGCCACGGCCCTGCGTACCGACGCCCTGCCGATCAGCCAGCGCGGCGGTGGCGGCCTGGAATTCTTCGTCGAGCGCATGATCCGCTATAGCAATACGGCAACGGTATGAACGGAATAGCTTTGTACGCCCAGGTGCAATCGCCCGGCACCGATGCGTTGGTGGCGCAGAACGCCTTCCTGGTCAAGCGCATCGCTTATCATCTGATGAGCCGCTTGCCGCCCTCGGTGCAGGTCGAGGACATGATCCAGGCCGGGATGGTGGGGCTCTTGGAAGCCGCCCGCCAGTACGACGCCGGGCAGGGCGCGACCTTCGAGACCTATGCCGGCATCCGCATCCGGGGCGCGATGTTGGACGAACTGCGGCGCTACGATTGGACCCCGCGCTCGGTGCATCGCAAGGCCCGCGAGGTGGCCGAGGCCATCCGCGCGATCGAGGCGCGGACCGGGCGCGACGCCCGCGATGCCGAGGTCGCCGAGCAATTGGGCCTCTCGATGGACGACTACCACGATATCCTCCGCGACGCGCAAAGCTGCCGGGTGTTCAGCATCGAGGAATTGACCGAATCGGGCGATGGTGTCTTGGAAGAATGCGCCGATCCCTCCGCATCGCCATCCGAGAGCCTGGTGCGGGCCGGCTTCGCCGAAGCCCTGGCCGATGCCATCGCCGGCCTGCCCGAGCGGGAACGCCTGGTGGTGTCGCTGTACTACGAGCAAGAGCTGAACCTCAAGGAAATCGGCGAGGTGCTGGGGGTGAGCGAGTCCCGCGTCTGCCAGATTCAAGGCCAGGCCATGCTGCGCCTCCGGGCGCGGATGCAGGGCTGGCTGGACGCCGAGCGGATGCCGGTGAAACGGCGCGAAGCTAGGGGCCGGAGGCTGGGGGCTTGATGGGACCCTGGGTTCCGGCCTCCCGCCTCCCGCATCAAGCCGCCCAATTGTGTGCTAGCCTCATTGGCATAGATCGAATCCACCAAGCCATTCCGGCCGATGCCCAATCCAGAGATAAGCTCCCAGGTCGCCCCCGCCGGGGCGGGGAGCGTCGGCCCGAACCGTCAGACCGAGGTGAAAGACCTTGAATAAGAACATGAGAATCCTGATCGTGGACGATTTTTCCACGATGCGCAGGATCATCAAGAACCTCCTGCGTGAACTCGGCTTCAACAACACCGTGGAAGCCGACGACGGGCAGTCCGCCTGGCCCAAGCTCCTGGGCGGCGGTATCGATTTCCTCATCACCGATTGGAATATGCCGGGCATGAACGGCCTGGATTTGCTGCGCATGGTCCGGGCCGAACCCAACCTCATGCATATCCCGGTGCTGATGGTGACGGCGGAGGCCAAGCGCGAGCAGATCATCGAAGCCGCCAAGGCCGGGGTGAACGGCTATGTCATCAAGCCTTTCACCGCCGCCACCCTTCAGGAAAAGATCGAAAAAATCTTCGAGCGCCTAGACGCTTGAACGGAAGTTAGCCCATGGCCAAGAAAAAGAACGCCGCTCCGCTTCCCGCCGACGCCGACCCGCGTATCGCCCAGGCGCTGGCCCTGGTCTCCGCCTTGGAGCGGGGCGACCAGGTCGAAGCCGACCAAATCCTCGACGACATAGGCCGGGTCCGCGAAATGACCTTGTTCCAGGAAGTGGGACGCCTGACCCGTCAACTACACGACACCCTCGCCAGCTTCGCGGTGGACGATAAGCTCGCCCATCTGACCGAGCGCGAAATCCCCGACGCCAAGGAGCGCCTCAACTATGTCATCGCCATGACCGAACAGGCGGCCAACACCACCCTCAACGCGGTGGAAACCCTGCTGCCCATGGCCGAAGCCTTGGCGGGCCAGGCCGGCGAACTGGGCGGCCAATGGCAGCGCTTCCGCCAGCGGGAAATGCCGTTCGAGGAATTCAAGCAGCTCAGCCTGGACCTGGCCGAGCATCTCGCGCAGTCCGGGCAGCAATTGGCGACCATGCAAACCCTGTTGGGCGAAGTCTTGATGGCGCAGGGTTTCCAAGACCTCACCGGGCAGATCATCCGCCGGGTGATCCAGTTGGTGCAGGAGTTGGAATCCAATTTGGTGGACATGGTGCGCTTGTCCAGCCGCCGCTACCGCGCGGAAGGCGACGCGCCGGAACCCGCCGTTCCCGCCTTGGGTCCGTGCGTGCCTGGGGTCGATGCCAACGCGGTGCATAGCCAGGACGATGTGGACGGCTTATTGTCCAGCCTGGGGTTTTAAGGGAAAACGGCCATGGCCATCGATCTCGACGACGAAATCGTCCAGGATTTCCTGGTGGAAGCCGGGGAGATATTGGAAAAGCTCAACGGGCAATTGGTCGAGCTGGAAAACACGCCCGACGACTACGATTTGCTCAACGCCATTTTCCGGGGCTTCCATACCATCAAGGGCGGGGCTGGTTTCTTGAACCTGGGCGTCCTGGTCGGGGTGTGCCACCGCGCCGAGGATGTGTTCAACGCCTTGCGCCAGGGCGAGCGGCGGGTCGATGCGGCTTTGATGGATGTGATCCTCGAAGTCCTGGATGTGGTCAACTCCATCTTCAAATACATCCGCAACGGCAAGGACCCGGAGCCGGTCGATCCCGATTTGCTGGACCGGCTGTCGCGCCTGCTGCAACCGCAGGCCGTGTCCGAGCCCGCGCCATCGCCACCCGTGCCGCCCGTGCCATCCGCCGCCACTCGGGCACAACCACCCGAACCCGTGGCGACCCTTCCGGTCGCCTCCATGCCCAAGCCCAGCAATGTGGTGGAAGCCGATTTGTTCGCCATGCTGGAACCCGGCCTCGTGGGCGAGGTTCCCGCCGCCGAACCTGTGGAACCCGCACCGGCCCAGTCCCAGGCCGAACCCGACGAAATCACCGAGGAGGAATTCGAGCGGTTGCTGAACCAGTTGCACGGCGCGGGACGGCATGGTTCGGCGGCGGCCAAGCCGGTTCCGGTGATTCCGCCCGCGATTCCCGCCGCCGGGCCTACGGTCCCCGTCGGCGATACAATTTCCGAGGACGAGTTCGAGGCTTTGCTCGACGATTTGCACGGCAAGGGCAAGCATGTCGGCGCGCCTCTAGGCGGCGTGGATGAGCCAACCCCGTCCGCCCAACCCGCCGCCGACCTGATCAGCGAGGACGAGTTCGAGGCTTTGCTCGACAACCTGCATGGCAGGGGCAGGCATCTCGGCATCCCCCAAACCGAAGCGGCCAAGCCTTTGGAGCCTCCGCCCGCTTTCCACGAGGCCGCCCATTTCGATCCCGTCAAAGCGGCCAAGTCCCCCGCCTCCCCCCCCACCACCACCACCGCGGTGGAAACCACGGTGCGGGTCGATACCCAGCGCCTGGACGAGATCATGAACATGGTGGGCGAACTGGTGCTGGTGCGGAACCGTTTCCAGACCCTGCGCAGCGCCTTCAACGACGACGCCATGACCAAGGCTATCGCCAACCTGGACGTGGTGACTTCGGACCTGCAATTGTCGGTGATGAAAACCCGGATGCAGCCGATCAAAAAGGTGTTCGGGCGTTTCCCCAGGGTGGTGCGCGACCTGGCCCGCAGCCTCAACAAGGAAGTCCAGTTGGAACTGCGCGGCGAGGAAACCGACCTCGACAAGAACTTGGTGGAAGCCCTGGCCGATCCCTTGGTGCATCTGGTGCGCAACGCCGTGGACCATGGCATCGAAACCCCCGAGGAGCGGGTCGCGGCGGGCAAGCCACGGGAAGGCCGGGTCGTGTTGATCGCGGCCCAGGAAGGCAACCATATCGAACTCGCCATCGAGGACGATGGCAAGGGCATGGACCCGGAAAACCTGCGCCGCAAGGTGGTGGAAAAAGGTCTGATGGACCAGGAATCCGCCGCTCGTTTGGACGACCGGGGCTGCTATGAACTGATCTTCATGCCGGGGCTTTCGACCAAGACCGAGATTTCCGATGTCTCGGGCCGGGGCGTCGGCATGGACGTGGTGAAGACCCGCATCAGCCAGATGAATGGCACGGTGGCGGTGGATTCGGTGCTGGGGCGGGGTACCCGCATCATCATCAAGCTGCCCTTGACCCTGGCGATCATGCCCACCCTGATGGTCAAGCTCAACCAGCAGCCGTTCGCGCTGCCCCTGTCCAGCGTGGTGGAAATCCTCGACCTCGACCTGTCCAAGACCAACACCGTGGACGGCCAGTTGGTGGCCCTGGTGCGGCAGAAGGTGCTGCCCTTGTTCTATCTCAAGGATTGGCTGATTCCGGGCTACGATCCCGAGCGCGGCAAGGCCGGCCATGTGGTGGTGGTGATGGCGGGCGGGCGGCATGTCGGCTTCGTGGTCGATCATTTGATCGGACAGGAGGAGGTGGTCATCAAGCCCCTGGGGGCCAAGCTGCGCGGCGTGCCGGGCATGGCCGGGGCGACCATCACCGGTGACGGCCAGATCGCCTTGATCCTGGACGTGCCCGGCCTGATGAAGCGCTACGGGCCGATGCGGTAGGGGGATGGGATGGTTTACCGGGTGCTGGTGGTCGATGATTCCAATTTCATGCGCCATCGCCTGACCGAAATCCTCAACGGCGACGACCACCTCGAAGTGGTGGGTAGCGCCGGCAACGGCCTGGACGCCATCCGCATGGCCGCCGAACTCCAGCCCGATGTCATCACCATGGATGTGGAAATGCCGGTCATGGACGGTATCACGGCGGTGCGCCGGATCATGCGCGAACGGCCCACGCCCATCCTGATGTTCTCGGTCTCCACCCAGGCCGGTGCCCGCGCCACCCTGGAGGCGCTGGACGCCGGGGCCATGGATTTCATCCCCAAGCAATTGCACGAAATCAGCGCCGACAAGGAAACCGCCAAGCGGATGCTGTGTGGCCGGGTGTTGGAACTGGCCCGGCATCGCGCCAAGGTCCACGCCTCGCCCACGCCCCGCCCGGCCATCCGCTCCGCCCCCCGTCCCCGGCATCCGCCATCCCAGTCCGGCCATTTGCGCGGCGTGAACCTGATCGCCATCGCCGCCTCGACCGGCGGACCCACCGCCGTCCAGAAGGTCCTGGCCGCCTTGCCCGCGCAGCTGCCGGTGCCGGTGCTGGTGGTGCAGCATATGCCGGGCAATTTCACCGGCAGCTTCGCCGAACGCTTGAACCAGGTTTGCGCCATCGAGGTCCGCGAGGCCAAGCACGGCGACGAGTTGCGGCCCGGCCTGGCCTTGGTGGCACCGGGCGGCGTGCAGATGGAACTGCGCGAACAAGCGGGCCGCAGAACCATCGCCCTCCGCGAGGCCGCCGAGGGTGAATATTTCCGGCCCAGCGCCGATGTCACCTTCGCTTCCCTGGCCGGTCTGGCGCATAGCCCGCGGGCGCTCGTCATCGTGCTGACCGGCATGGGTTCGGACGGCAGGCAGGGCGCGGCGCGGTTGAAGGCGCGGGGCGCGGCGGTCTGGGCGCAGGACGAACGGAGCTGCGTGGTCTACGGGATGCCCAAGGCCATCGTCGATGGCCGGTTGGCCGACGCGGTCTACGATCTCGACGACATGGCCGATGAATTGGCGCGGGGACAACCATGGACGGCTTGACCATCGCCGGCATTTTCCTCGGGGTGGGGGCCGTCATTTTCGGCAATTTCCTGGAAGGCGGCCATATCGGCTCGTTGCTGAACGGCCCCGCCCTGGTCATCGTGATCGGCGGCACCCTGGGCGCGGTGATGCTGCAAACCCCACCGGCCGTGTTCGTCTACGCGCTCAAGATGCTGCGCTGGGTGTTGTTCATGCCGTCCATCGATCCGGGCGAGGAGATCAAGAAGCTGGTGGGCTGGAGTACCCTGGCCCGGCGCGAGGGCTTGCTGGGCCTGGAGAATTTCATCCCCAACGAGGTCGATTTGTTCTCCCGCAAGGGCTTGCAATTGCTGGTGGATGGCAACGAACCCGAAGTTATCCGCGACACCCTGGAACTGGAACTGGGCGTCAAGCAACAGCGCGACCTGACCGCCGCCAAGGTGTTCGAGGCCATGGGCGGTTATTCGCCCACTATCGGCATCATCGGCGCGGTGATGGGCTTGATCCATGTCATGCAGAACCTGTCCGATCCGGCCAAGCTGGGCAGCGGCATCGCCACGGCCTTCGTCGCCACCATCTACGGCGTGGGGCTGGCGAATTTGTTGTTCATCCCCGTCGCCAACAAGCTCAAGGCGCGGGCCTCGGCGCGGCACCGGGCGCGGGAATTGGTGCTGGAAGGCGTCATCGCCATCGCCGAGGGCGAGAACCCCCGCAATATCGAATTGAAGCTGACCGGCTTCCTGGATGGGTGAGCCATGGCGAGACGCAAGCGCTCCGAAGACGAGCATGAGAACCTGGAACGCTGGTTGGTGTCCTATGCCGACTTCATCACCTTGCTGTTCGCGTTCTTCGTGGTGATGTATTCGATTTCCTCGATCAACGAAGGCAAATACCGGGTGTTGTCGCGCACCCTGGCCGAGGTGTTCATGGAGGATGGCCGCAAGGTTTCCAGGGCCGGCGAGCCGGTTCAAATCTACGATGGGGCACCGGGCGAGTATCTGGTCGGCAGCCCAGAAACCGGCCTGGGCGCGGAATCCCCCGAACCCACCGCCGGTGCCGATCCCCAGCAGGAACAGGCCCGGCTGGAAGCGGTCGCCGACCGGCTGGAGGCCGTGTTGTCGCCCTATATCCAGGACGATCTGGCGGTCGTCAAGCGCCATGAGTTCTGGCTGGAGGTCGAGATGAAGAGCGGGCTGTTCTTCCCCAGCGGCAAGGCCGCGCTCGCGCCCGAATCATTGCCGGTGCTGTACCGCTTGTCGGAAATCTTCCGCGAGATCCCCAATCCCATCAACATCGAGGGCCATACCGATAACATGCCCATCAGCACCGCCGAATTCCCCTCCAACTGGGTGCTATCCTCGGCCCGCGCCGCCGCCGTGGTGGGTCAATTGACCCGCAATGGCATCGACCCGCGCCGCCTCGCCGCCATCGGCTATGGCGAATACCATCCGGTGGCGGAGAACACGGCCGAGGAAGGCCGCTACCGCAACCGGCGGGTGGTCTTGGTGGTGATGTCGAACGGCGCGGCGCGTTACGGCGCACCGGCCCAGGACGCGCCGCCCCGACCCGCCGCCCCGCCCGTGCCGGCGACGGTGAAGCCATGAAGGTCTGGGCGGTTTCCAACCAAAAGGGCGGGGTGGGCAAGACCACCACCGTGGTTTCGCTGGGCGGCTTGCTGGCCGAGCGCGGCTATCGCGTCCTGTTGGTCGATCTCGATCCGCACGGTTCCTTGACCGGCTATTTCAAGATGAACCCGGACGATATCCAGGGCAGCGTCTACGATTTGTTCCAGGACGCCCTGGCGCGGCGCAAGCTCGAACTGGACCGCTATGTGCGGCCCAGCGGCGTCGAGGGCTTGTCGATCCTGCCCGCGTCCTCGGCGCTTTCGACTATCGAGCGCCAGAACGGGGCCGGGGGCTTGGGGCTGGTGATGGGCAACGCGCTGGCCGGGGTGCGTGGGCAGTACGATTTCGCCCTGATCGACAGCCCGCCCATGCTCGGTGTCCTGATGGTCAACGCCCTGGCCGCCAGCGAGCATTTGTTCGTGCCGGTGCTGTGCGAATTCCTGGCGCTCAAGGGCTTGGAGCGGATGCTGCACACCCTGGCCATGATCGGCAAATCGCGCCGGGTGGCGCTGCGTTTCACCATCGTGCCGACCATGTTCGACCGTCGCACCCGCGCCGCCCTGCAAACCCTGGAGGTCATCCGCCAGCGTTTCGGCGACCAGTCCTGGCGCTCGGAAATCCCGGTCGATACCCGCATCCGCGAGGCCAGCCAGACAGGACAGCCGGTGTCCCGCTTCGCGCCCGGCACCAAGGCCGCCGCCGCCTATGCCGAATTGCTGGAGGACGCCCTGAGCGGCGGATTGACGCCACGGCCCGAGGCGCGGGTCCATGGCTAACCGGCCAGGCTGCAATCCCGATCTGAATTGGAATCCAAAGCTTGCTGTGGTATGGATTCCAGCCGTCCAAAGCAAACACGGGATTCCAGGGCCAGTTTGAACCCCACCCCCCCCAATCACAACGAGGCCACCATGAGCGGAGCCATGCAAAAACGTACCGAACCGGTCAACCAATGGGTAACTTTCCGCCTGGGCGACGAGACCTACGGGGTCAATGTGATGCAGGTGCAGGAAGTCCTGCGCATCAGCGAAATCGCCCCGGTGCCGGGCGCGCCCGACTATGTGGTCGGCATCATCAACCTGCGCGGCAATGTCGTCACCGTGATCGACACCCGCAAGCGCTTCGGCCTGTATCCGAAAGACCCCGACGACGCCTCGCGCATCGTCATCATCGAGGCCGTGGACCAGGTCATCGGCATCCTGGTGGACAGCGTGGCCGAAGTGGTGGAGTTGCGCGGCTCCGAGGTCGAGGCCGCGCCCAATGTCGGCAACGAGGAAAGCTCCCGCTATATCCAGGGCGTCACCAGCCGCAACGGCCAGTTGCTGATTCTGGTCGATCTCAACCGCTTCCTGAGCGAAGAGGAGCGGGCCGACCTCGAATTCTTCTGACGGTCCCGTTCCCGCGCGGTCTTGGCGCATAATATGGGTCGGGTCCGGCCCGTGGTCCCCGCCAACCCCCTGTCCACCGCCCGCCCAAGCCCGCGAACCCTTTCCCCCTATCGACGATACGCCCGATGAACTGGTTGCCTTATTTCGCGCTCCTTGCCTTGTCGGCCCTCCTGGCGGCGGGCTTGTTCCTGCTGGCCCGCGCCCACCGCAAGCTGGCCCGCGACCACGCCGCCCTGGCCGAGGGCATGGCCCGGCAAGGACAGGATTTGATGGGCCTGTGCGCGGCGGCGGTGCAGGTGGACCGGCGGGTGTTCGGCCAGGAGGAGCGCCTGCGCGAATGCCTCGCCCGCATCGAGGAACTCGCCACCCGCGAAACCACCCAGCAACCCTATTACACCGCCATCGACAAGGTGAAGGCCGGCGCCCGCCCCGAGGAACTGGTCGCGGAGTTCGGCCTGTCCTTGTCCGAGGCCAACCTGCTGGTGAGCCTTTACGGCCAGCCGCGCCGCTGACGGGTACCAAGACCCTCCCATCCCAAATCCCGGCGGTTGTGCTATATTCGCCCGCCTAGCCGAGCAAGGGGAATATTATGATTTTTAAGCTGATATTGGGTTTGTGGCTGGTATGCCTCGCGTCTTTCCCGGCTTGGGCCGAGCCGGTGGACGAAGCCAGGAAACCCGTGGACAAACTCAACGAGACGCTCATCCAAGCGATGAAGGGCGCGGACAAGTTGGGGTATCAGGGACGCTATAAATTGATCGGGCCGGTGGTGCGGGATACTTTCGAGTTCGAGGCGGTATCCCAGATCGCCCTGGGTAGCCATTGGAAAAAACTGGACAAGGCGCAGAAAACCGCCTTCATGGAAAAACTGATCGATCTGAGTGTTGCCACCTATGCCGCCCAATTCAATGGCTATGGCGGCGAATCCTTCGTGTTCGACAGCAGCCAGGATTTGAAGAACGGCAAGCTATTGCTACGCTATAACTTCACCGCCCCCAAGGAAAAACCCATCAAGTTCGAGTATATCGTGGGTGAACTCAATGGGCAGTGGCAGATCATCAATATCATTGTCGATGGTATCAGCGATTTGGCCCTGAAAAAGGCCCAATATACCAGCGTCATCGACCGCGAGGGTTTCGACAGCCTGTTGAATAAGCTCTCCCAAAAAATCACCGATTACTCCCACAACAACGCCGCCCCGGCCAAGCCGGGCAAGCCGGGTTGAGACGGGAAGCCAGGTATCTACGGGGCACCTTCGGGTGCCCTTTTTTTGGACTGCTATCGAAGGCGGGCTGATTCACGGAACCCTCCGGGGCGCGGTCCCGTGTTCTTGCCTTGCTTGTAATAAGCTGGCTACACTTCCCGCTTTGCGCCTGGGCAGGGCCACGGATATGGCGGGGAAAAGGCCGGTTGGCCGGGGAGATGAAATCAATGCTAGGGGGCGATGAGTGTTTCCGATAACGAGAAGTCGAAGGGCGCGGGGTGGGCTGCTGGTGCTGGCCTTGCTGTTGTGCCATCTGGCCTATGGCGGCCAGGTGCGTTCTTTGTTCAACCCCAATAATTTCATCGCCGAGGATGGCGCCCTGCTGACGGAGCAATTCTGGTCCACGCCCGATAACAAGCTCTATGGCAAGGCGATGACCGAATGGGAAGACGCCGATTTCTCCGAATTGGAGACCGAGTTGCGGCGGGCGGTCTATGTGCTGTCCCTCAGCCAGAACCCTTATCGCCATGTGCAGGTGGACCGTTTGCAGCGGGCGGTGGATTTGGTACCGAGCTTCAAGCTCTGGGTCAGGCACGCGAAGGAAGGGGCCGCCCCGGTCGAGGGCGAGCGTAAATTCGCCAAGGACAAGCCCGCCGCCCAGGCGGAGCCGAAGTTCGCGGGCCTGAAGGGAAAAGCCCTGGCATGGATCGAGGCCGCCTTGCCGGTTTGGCTGGTTAAATCCTATTATTGGCAGCGGCTCGGGTTTTATTCCGGCAAATATATCCTGCCTTATCTCCTGCCCACCTTCATCGTGTCGGTGTCGGCGAGCGTGTCGGGTATGGTTTGGTACCATCTCTACCGGCGCCTCAACGTGTTTTACTGCCCGAAATGCAAGACCAGGGACAGGGCCAAGCTCAGGGTGGGCACCCGTACTTTCAAATCGATCTTCCGCCGCGGCAAGCGCAAATGCTATTGCTCGGTCTGCAACTATAAGTGGATACAGCGCTGAGTTTCGGTATCCGGTCATGGTTCCCATGAAAAAGCCCCGCCGGGTTTCCCTGGCGGGGCTTTTTTTCGGGGCGATCAGCCGGGGCCGATTACATCATGCCGTCCATGCCGCCGGGCATCGCCGGGGCCGATTCCTTCTTGGGGATTTCGGCGACCATGGCCTCGGTGGTGAGCATCAGGCCGGCCACGGAGGAGGCGTTCTGTAGCGCGGAACGGGTCACCTTGGTCGGGTCCAGGATGCCCATTTCGATCATGTCGCCGTATTCGCCGTTGCCCGCGTTGTAGCCGAAGCTGCCGCTGCCTGCCTGCACCTTGGACAGCACCACGGAAGCCTCTTCGCCGGCGTTGGTGACGATCTGGCGCAGCGGTTCCTCGATGGCGCGGCGCAGGATGGCGACGCCCACGGTCTGGTCGTGGTTCTTGCCCTGCAAGTCCTTCAGCGCGGCCTGGGCGCGGACGAAGGCCACGCCGCCACCGGGCACGATGCCTTCTTCGACCGCGGCACGGGTCGCGTGCAGCGCGTCTTCCACCCGGGCTTTCTTTTCCTTCATTTCGACTTCGGTCGCGGCACCCACCTTGATGACCGCCACGCCGCCCGCCAACTTGGCGACGCGCTCTTGCAGTTTCTCGCGGTCGTAGTCGGAAGAGGTGTCTTCCATCTGCTTGCGGATCTGCTCGACGCGGGCCTTGATGGTGGCGGCGCTACCGGCCCCGTCGACGATGGTGGTGTTTTCCTTGTTGACCTGCACCTTCTTGGCTTGGCCCAGGTCGGACAACTCGACCTTCTCCAGCGACAGGCCGACATCCTCGGAAATCACGGTGCCGCCGCTCAGGATGGCGATATCTTCCAACATGGCCTTGCGGCGGTCGCCGAAGCCCGGCGCCTTCACCGCGCAGACCTTGATGATGCCGCGCATGGTGTTGACCACCAGGGTGGCGAGGGCTTCGCCTTCCACGTCCTCGGCCACGATCAGCAGGGACTTGCCGGACTTGGCGACCTTTTCCAGCACCGGCAGAAGGTCGCGGATGTTGGAGATTTTCTTGTCGTGCAGCAGGATGAACGGGGAATCGAGTTCCACGCTCATGGTTTCCTGGCTGTTGATGAAATAGGGGGAGAGGTAGCCGCGGTCGAACTGCATGCCCTCGACCACGTCCAGGGTGTTGTCGAGGCCCGAGCCGTCTTCCACGGTGATGACGCCTTCCTTGCCGACCTTATCCATGGCGTCGGCGATGATCTGGCCGATGCTCTCGTCGGAATTGGCCGAGATGGAGCCGACCTGGGCGATTTCCTTGCTGGTGGTGCAGGGTTTGGACAGGGCTTGCAGTTGCTTGACCACGACCGCGACGCCGAGGTCGATGCCGCGCTTGATGTCCATCGGATTGGACCCGGCGGTGACGGATTTCAGACCCTCGCGCACGATGGCCTGGGCCAGCACGGTGGCGGTGGTGGTGCCGTCGCCGGCGATATCGGAAGTGCGGGAGGCGACTTCCTTCACCATCTGGGCACCCATGTTCTCGAACTTGTCCTTGAGTTCGATTTCCTTGGCGACGGACACGCCGTCCTTGGTGACGGTGGGAGCGCCGAAGCTCTTTTCCAGCACCACGTTGCGGCCTTTGGGGCCGAGGGTCTGTTTGACGGCGTCGGCGAGGACGTTCACACCGACCAGCATGCGTTGGCGGGCGTCGTCGGAAAAGCGTACATCTTTGGCTGCCATGGTTGCTTAATCTCCTAATGTGTCGGTTGGCGGTCGGTGGGTTTAGGCTACGAATACGCCCATGATGTCGTCTTCGCGCAGCATCAGATATTCGGTGCCGTCGATCTTGACTTCGTTGCCGGCGTATTTGCCGAACAACACCTTGTCGCCGACTTTCACGCCGGGGGCGCGCACATCGCCATTGTCCAGGGGTTTGCCTAGGCCGACAGCCACCACTTCGCCCTTGATGGGCTTTTCCTTGGCCGAATCGGGGATCACGATGCCGCCGGGGGAGGTGCGTTCTTCTTCCCAGCGCTTGACGACGACACGGTCATGTAAAGGGCGGATTTTCATGGTTTACGATCCTTTTCCCGATCATCCGGGAGTTGTGTTGGAAACTGTGGCGGGCCGGTCAGGCGGCCCGCCTCCGTCGATTTGTTGGAGTGCCGAACGGTGTTAGCACTCGCCCTTGAGGGCTGCTAGCGAAGTAGAGACGGGGCTGTTTGTTTTCAAGGGCGGGGAGCAAAAAATTTTTGCGTACACCCAAACCGAAAATGCGCTAGTGCAGCATCACGCCTAGGTTGCCGGGTCTAAGGCTTGAAGGTTTGGCGGGCATTGCCAAACCGAGGGACCGGAGGTGTGAGATGGCGAAGCGATACCGGGTGACGCTCACCGCCGAGGAGCGGGGCGATTTGAAGGGGTTGATCGGGAGTGGCAAAGGCGCGGCGCGGAAGCTGGCCCATGCCCGCATCCTGTTGCAGGCCGACGAGGCCGAGGGCGGTCCGGGCCGCACCGACGCCGGGATAGCGGAGGCGTTGAACGTGGACGTCCGCACGGTGGAGCGGGTACGGCAACGTTTCGTGGAGCAGGGCATTGAAGCCGCCTTGGTGCCCAAACCGACCGACCGGGTGTACGCCCGCCTGCTGGACGGGGAGCAGGAGGCGCGGCTGATCGCGCTGGCCTGTTCCGAGCCGCCCGGGGGCAAGCCGCGCTGGACGCTGCGGTTGCTGGCGGACCGGATGGTCGAACTGGACTACGCCGAAACCGTGTCCTACGAAACCGTGCGGCGCACGCTCAAAAAAACGAGCTCAAGCCCCACCTCCGCAAGATGTGGGTCATCCCGCCCAAGGCCTCGGCCGAGTTCGTAGCCGACATGGAGGACGTGCTGGAGGTCTACCGGCGGCCCTACGACCCCAGGCTGCCGGTGGTCTGCTTGGACGAGTCCTTCGTCCAGTTGGTGGGCGAGGTGCGCGAACCCCTGCCGATGGGGCCCGGCCAGCCGGAGCGCTACGACAGCGAGTACGTCCGCAACGGGGTGGGCAGCCTGTTCATGGCCTTCGAGCCCCTGGCGGGATGGCGCGAGGCCCGGGTCACCGAGGGCCGGACCCGCAAGGACTTCGCCGGAATCGTCCGGGACCTGGTCGATGGACGCTACCGGGACGCGGACAAGGTCGTGGTGGTCATGGACCAGTTGAACACGCACTCGGCGGCCAGCCTGTACGAGGCCTTCCCGCCGGAGGAAGCCCGGCGGATCGCCGAGCGCTTGGAGATCCACCACACGCCCAAGCACGGCAGTTGGCTGGACATGGCCGAGATCGAACTGAGCGCCCTGGCCCGCGACCTGCCCGAGCGCGTCGGCCAACGGGACGACCTGGTCCGCCACGTCGCCGCCTGGACAGAGCGCCGCAACCAAACCCAGGTCAAGGCCAATTGGCAATTCACCACCGCCGACGCCCGCATCAAGCTCCGCAAGCTCTACCCCACATTCGACGGGTGACAGAGCACTAGGTGTCGGGGTCCGCCGGAGCGGCGGGAGGCTGTTCGGCTTCGGCCGGGATGGCGTAGGACTCGGTGGCCCACGCCCCGAGATCGATCAGCTTGCAGCGCTTGCCGCAAAAAGGCCGGAACGGCCAGGCTTCGGTCCATTCCACGGGCCGGCCGCAAGTGGGGCATCGCACCGTCGTGGCCATGGTGGCTTCACAACAGGCAGCAGGTGAGTTGGAACCGCACGTCTTCCGGGCATTGCACGGGCCGTCCAGTGGCGTCGGGCCGCATGAAGCGCACGGTAAAGCGGTGTTTGCCGCCGCTGATCTCGGCGAAATAGGGCTGGCCGCGCTCGATTGCCACCCGTAGCAATTGGTAGGGCAGGGTGTGGTCCAGGGTTTTTTGGAAAAAACCCGTGGCGGCGATTTCCAGGCCGGGCGTGCCGTAGCTGCGGATGAAGTTGAGCAGAAGATCGATGGCGGTGCGGATCGCCTGGAACGGGAGGATCCATTCCTCCAGGTCGCGCCGACGCTGGGCGTCGTCGAGTTGCAGCCAATAATGGAAGGCGGGCAGGTCGAAGCTGCATGTTCCGCCGGGAATGGTGCTGCGCTGCGAGATGCTTTTGAACAGGTCGTTCTCCATCAGGGAGACGCCGATCTTGCCGGGATTGCCGTAGAGTTCCTTGCTCAGGGCGTCGAGCCGGGCCAGGAGGGTCTCCACCTTGCCATGGTCGATATCCGGTTGGGTGCGGGTCAGCTTGGCCAGCGCCGCCGAGTGCCGGTCCAGTTCCTTGAGCGTTTCGGATTTGAGGTCGTTGCGGCTGAACAGGCTCAGCACGTCCAGCAGGGTCGAGATGACGGCCCGGCTGTCCCAGACCGAAGCCCCGGCCACGAAGTGATCGACCTGTTGGAACAATTGTTCGAGGCGCATGAAGAGGCGGATCCGTTCGTTCAGCGGAAATTCGTAGATAGTGAAGTTGTTCAAGGGGAAGAATCCGGTCAGGGATGTCGGGGGCCAATCCGGTTTGGCTTGGGTGGGTGCCCGTCCATAGGCGGGCAACATTTTCGTTGATCGACCTTATTAGTCAATAGCGACGGTTTTATGGCGGCGGCGCGGCGTTTCCGGGCCTGGAATCCGATGCGAGGGCCAGATAAAGCCGGTGCAGGCGTTCCACCGGCCCGGCGAGGTCGGCCACGGTGCCGGTGTTTTCGAGGATATCGTCGGCGGCGGCTTGGCGTTGCGGGCGGTCGATCTGGGCGGACAACATGCGGTTGGCCTGGGCGGCGTCGATGCCGTCCCGCGTTTGTAGCCGTTGCCGCTGGAGACCCACCGGGCAATCCACCACCAGCAGCCGGTCCACCAAGCCGCGCCGACCGGTTTCCAGCAGCAAGGGGACGACCAAGAGGCAATAAGGCGTGGCCAGCGCCGCCATCCGCCGTTCCAGTTCGGCGTAGACCCTGGGATGGAGCAAGGCTTCGAGCCAGCGGCGCTCCGCGGGGTCCGCGAACACGATCCGCCGTAGCCGTTCCCGGTCCAGGCAGCCCGCCTTGAGGATATCCGGGCCGAAACGCCCGGCGATGGCGGCGAGGGCCGGTTGGCCGGGTTCGACCAGATCGCGGGCGACCCGGTCGGCGTCCAGCACCGGCACGCCCTTCGCCGCGAACAGTTCGGCGACCGTGGTTTTGCCGCTGCCGATGCCGCCGGTCAAGCCCACTTTGAACATGGGTTTAGTGGAATTGGCCGAGATAGGCCGCGTTGATGGCATCGCCCCAAACCAGGGCGATCCAACCGGCGATGGCGAGGTAGGGGCCGAACGGGATCGGTGTACCCCGTTCCTGGCGGGACAAGAGGATCATGGCGATGCCGATCACAGCGCCCACCAGCGAGGACAATAAAATCACCATCGGCAGTTTGTCCCAGCCCAGCCACGCGCCGATCAGGGCCAGCAGCTTGAAATCGCCATAGCCCATGCCTTCCTTGCCGGTCGCCAGTTTGAACAATTGATAGACCGTCCACAGGCTCAGATAGCCGAAGATGGCCCCGAGGATACTGGCCGTGCTGTCGGTGAAAATCCCGAACAGGCTGAGGAACAGGCCCAGCCACAGCATCGGCAGGGTCAGGCTGTCGGGCAGCAATTGCCGGTCGATATCGATGAAGGTCAAGGCGATAAGGCACCAACTCAGGGGCAGGGCGGCGGCGGTTTGTGGCCCGAAGCCAAAACGGTAGGCCACGGCCACCGAGACCAGGGCGGTCAGCAATTCCACCGCCGGATAGCGCGGCGAAATCCGCGTCCCGCAGCCGGAACAACGCCCGCGCAGCAGCAAGTAGCTGAGGACGGGGATGTTCTCCCCGATGCCGACCGGCTTGGCGCACTGGGGGCAATGGGAGCGGGGCGTCAGCAGGTTGTAGGGCGCTTCCGGCGCGGCCTCGGGTTCCAGTTCCAGGTAGTTGCGGCATTCCTGTTTCCAGGAACGTTCCAGCATGATGGGCAGCCGGTGGATGACCACGTTGAGGAAGCTGCCGACCGTCAGGCCCACCAAGCCGACGACAGCCAGGAACCCGGCGGGGTTTTCGGCCAGGATATCGAATGAATTCATAGGCTTAGATGGCGGAACCCAGTTTGAAGATCGGCAGGTACATCGCGATCACCAAGCCGCCCACGATCACGCCCAGGATCGCCATGATCATGGGTTCGAGCAGGCTGCTTAGGGAGTCCACGGCGTTATCGACCTCCTCCTCGTAGAAATCGGCCACCTTGCCCAACATGCTGTCGAGGGAGCCGGATTCCTCGCCGATGGCGACCATCTGGATCACCATGTTGGGGAACAAGTCGGCCTGTCGCATCGACATTTGCAACTGGGTGCCGGTGGATACGTCGTCGCGCATTTTGAGGACCGCTAGGGAGTAGACGATATTGCCGGTGGCCCCCGACACCGATTGCAAGGCCTCCACCAAGGGCACGCCCGCCGCCGACATGGTGGACAGGGTGCGGGCGAAGCGGGCGATGGCGGCCTTGTGGATGATCACGCCGATGGCGGGGATTTGCAGGATCAATCGGTCCAGCCCGTGGTTGAAGGCTTTGGAGCGCTTCTTGAGGTTGATGAAAACCCAGCCCACGCCCATGACGGTCCCGAGGACGATGTACCAGTAAGCTTGGAGGAATTGCGACATGGAGACCACCATCTTGGTGAAGGCCGGCAAGTCCGCGCCGAAGCCCTTGAACAAGGCCTCGAACTGGGGTACCACGAAAATCAAGAGGATGGCGCTCACGATCATGGCGATGACCAGCACCGCCGCCGGATAGGTCAGCGCCTTCTTGATCTTGGCCTTGATCGATTCGGTCTTTTCCTTGTACTCGGCGATCTTGTGTAACAGGGTTTCCAGGACACCGGCTTGTTCGCCGGCATGGACCAGGTTGCAGAACAATTCGTCGAAATATAAAGGATGCTTGCCCAAGGCTTCGGCCAGGGTGCTGCCGCCTTCGACATCGGCTTTGATGGCGAGGATCAACTCCTGCATGCTGGGATTTTCATGGCCGCGGCCCACGATCTCGAAGGCTTGGACTAGGGGCACGCCCGCCGACAGCATGGTCGCCAACTGGCGGCTGAAGATGGCGATATCCTTGGTGGTGATGGCTTTCTTGGAGGGGGAGAACAGCGGCTTGGGCTTTTTCTTGAGCTTGACGACCTTGATGCCTTGCCGCCGCAGTTCGGCCTTGGCCACCAATTCGCTGCGCGAGGTCAGTTCGCCCCTCATGCGGGCACCGTTGCGGTCGGTGCCTTCCCAGACGTAGAGGACAGTTTCTTCTTTGGCGGCCATGGCTTAATCCCGGGTGACGCGGTCGATTTCGGCCAGGCTGGTGACACCGGCCTTGACCTTCCTGAGTCCCGAATCCCTGAGGTCGGCGATGCCGTCCGCCTTGGCTTGTTGGGCGATCTGCATCACGTTGCCCCCTTCGAGGATGATGCGGTTGATGGATTCGGAGATGGGCATGACTTGGTAGATACCCACCCGGCCTTTATAACCTTTCACGCATTTGTCACAGCCGACCGGACCGTAGAGGGTCATGTTGGCCAGGTCGCTTTCGCGGAAACCGGCCTGGATCAAGACCTCGGGCGGCAGTTGGATTTCTTGCTTGCAGTTCTCGCACAGCCGCCGCGTCAGGCGCTGGGCCATGATCAAGAGGATGGCGGAGGCGATGTTGAACGGCGGGATGCCCATTTGCATCAGGCGGTTCAGGGTTTGCGGGGCGTCGTTGGTGTGCAGGGTGGACAGCACCAAGTGGCCGGTCTGGGCGGCTTTCACCGCGATTTCGGCGGTTTCCAGGTCGCGGATTTCGCCGACCATGATGACGTCGGGGTCTTGGCGCAGGAAGGCGCGGAGGGCTTCGGCGAAGGTGAGGCCGGTCTTGACGTTGACGTTGACCTGGTTGATGCCCGGCACCGTGATTTCTACCGGGTCTTCGGCGGTGGAGATATTGGTGTCGGGGGTGTTGAGGATGTTGAGGCCGGTGTAGAGCGAGACGGTCTTGCCGCTGCCGGTCGGCCCCGTCACCAAAATCATGCCGTAGGGCTTGTGGAGCGCCTTGAGGAAGTTTTCCTGTTGTTCCGGCTCGAACCCCAGCCGCTCGATGCCGATCTGGGCGGCGGTGGGGTCGAGGATACGCAATACGATCTTTTCGCCGAACAGGGTGGGGCAGGAGTTGACGCGGAAATCGATGGAACGGGTACGCGAGAGGGTCATCTTGATACGGCCATCCTGCGGTACCCGGCGCTCGGCGATGTCCATGCGCGACATGACCTTGAGCCGGGCCGAGATGCGCCCGGCGAGGGCCGCCGGGGGCGCGGCGATCTCGTGCAACATGCCGTCGTGGCGGAACCTGACCCGGAAGTTCTTTTCGTAGGGCTCGAAATGGATATCGGACACGCCGCGCTTGATGGCGTCCAGCAGGATTTTGTTGACGAAGCGCACGATGGGGGCGTCGTCGATGTCGCTGCCCTCGCCCTCGGCCGGGCCGTCGACGTCGTCGCCGCCGGTGACGGTGAGGTTTTCGAGGTCGGCGTCGAGCAAATCCTTGAAGCTGGTGTCTTGGGCTTCCAGCGCGGTTTCGATGGCGCGGACCAGTTTGTCCTCCTCGACCAGGACGCTCTCGGTACCGAGCCGGGACTGGAATTTGATCTCGTCCAGGGCTTGCAGGTTGGTGGGGTCGGACACCGCCAGGAACAGGCGGTTGCCGCGCAGGAACAAGGGCAGGGCGTGGTGCTTGCGGATCAGTTTCTCGCTGACCGATTTCAGCGGCAGCATCTCCGGCATCATGGCGTTCAAATCGAACAGCGGGATGCCGAATTCCTTGGAGGCCGCGTTGGCGATGGTCAGGCTATCGAGGATTTTGTTGCTGACCAGATGGGTGACGAAGGGGACGCTTTTGCGTAGGGCTTCCTCGAAATGGCTATGGGCGTCGGTATCCGACAGGAGTTCTTCTTTGACCAGGCATTTCGCCATGCCGCTGAGCGGGATTTTGGAAGCAGATATCGCCATGATGCTTGCTGGGTGGTAAGGAACGGCCATCCGGCCCTGGTCGGCGGGTTCCCGGTCCCGTAAAGCTTAGTTGAGTGGCGGGCTTTTACTACGGGCCGGGAATCCGCCGACCAGGGCGGCTGTTCGGATTATGCCCTATAGCGCCCGGATTTTCTCCACTTGCGCATGCAATTCCGTCAAGCTGGCTTGAATCTCCTGTAACCGGGTACGCTCCTTGGCGACCACCTGCGGCGGTGCCTTTTCCACGAAGGCGGGATCGTTGAGCTTGGCCTCGATGCGGGGGGCGTCTTTGCCGAGGCGCTGGATTTCCTTGTCGAGCCGGGCCAGTTCGGCTTCCTTGTCGATCAGGCCGCGCATGGGGATCAAGACCTTCAATTCGCCGACCAGGGCGATGGCCGCTTCCGGCGCGGCTTCGTCGGCTTCCAACCGGCCCAAGCTTTCCAAGCGGCCGAAGCGGACGATGAAGTCGCGGTTATGGGCGAGATAGGCCCAATCCTGGGCCGAGCCGTTCTGCAACAGCACCGGAATGGCTTTGCCGTCGGCGATCTTCATCTCGCCCCGGATGCGGCGGATGCCCATCAGCACGTCCATGACCCAGCGCATTTCCTGCTCGGCCTCGGCGTCCAGCGGCCAGGATTCGGCTTGCGGATAGGCGTGGCGCATGATCGTCGCGCCGGATTGGCCCGCCAGTGGCGCGACCCGCTGCCAGATTTCTTCGGTGATGAACGGCATAATGGGATGGGCCAGTCGCAGCAGGGTTTCCAGCACCCGCACCAGGGTTTGGCGGGTGCCGCGTTGCTGGGTTTCGTCGCCGGTCTGGAGCGCCACTTTCGCCAGTTCCAAATACCAGTCGCAGTATTCGTTCCAGGTGAATTCGTAAATGGCGCGGGCGGCGAGGTCGAAACGGTAGTCCTCGACGGCGGCGATGGTCGCGGCGATGGTTTGGCCCAAACGGGAACGGATCCAACGGTCGGGTAGGCTGTAGCTGCATTCGCCGGTCAGGCCGGTGTCCTGGCCTTCGGTGTTCATCAAGACGTAGCGGGCGGCGTTCCACAGCTTGTTGCAGAAATTGCGGTAGCCCTCGACCCGGCCCATGTCGAATTTGATGTCGCGCCCGGTCGAGGCCAGCGAGGCGAAAGTGAAACGCAGGGCGTCGCACCCATAGGCCGCGATGCCACCGGGGAATTCCTTGCGGGTGCGTTTTTCGATTTTTTCCGCGTCTTGGGGGCGCATCAAGCCGGTGGTGCGTTTCGCCACCAAAGCTTCCAGGGTGATGCCGTCGATGATGTCCAAGGGGTCGAGGACGTTGCCCTTGGATTTCGACATCTTCTGGCCTTCGGCATCGCGCACCAAGCCATGCACATACACCGTCTTGAACGGCACTTGCGGCGAGCCGTCCGGGTGTTTCATCAAGTGCATGGTCATCATGATCATGCGGGCGACCCAGAAGAAAATGATGTCGAAACCCGTCACCAGTACGTCGGTGGGGTGGAAGGTCTTGAGTTCCGGCGTCGTGTCCGGCCAACCCAGGGTGGAGAAGGTCCACAGCGCCGACGAGAACCAGGTGTCCAGCACGTCGTCGTCTTGGCGCAGTTCGATGCTGGCATCGAGGCTGTATTTGGCGCGGACTTCGGCTTCGTTGCGGCCTACGTAGACCCGGCCTTGGTGGTCGTACCAGGCCGGGATGCGGTGGCCCCACCACAGTTGGCGGGAGATACACCAGTCCTGGATATCCCGCATCCACGAGAAATACAGGTTTTCGTATTGCTGCGGCACGAAGCGGATGCGGCCCTCTTCCACGGCTTCGATGGCGGGTTTGGCGAGGGTTTTGGCGTCCACATACCACTGGTCGGTGAGCCAGGGTTCGATGACCACGCCGGAGCGGTCGCCGCGTGGCACTTTCAGGGTGTGCGGGTCGATCTTTTCCAGCAGCCCCAAATTCTCGAATTCGGCGATGACTTGCTTGCGGGCCTCGAAGCGGTCGAGTCCGGCGTAGGCTGCGGGGGCTTGCTCGCCGTGCGTTCCGGCATAGCCCTCGAAGGTCAGCACGGTGAATTCGCGCAGGATGCGGGCGTCACGGTCCAGCACGTTGATGAGCGGCAGGTTGTGGCGCTTGCCGACTTCGTAGTCGTTGAAGTCGTGGGCCGGGGTGATCTTCACGCAGCCGGTGCCGAATTCGGGATCGACGTAGTCGTCGGCGACGATGGGGATTTCCCGGTGGGTGATGGGCAGGCGGATCATCTTGCCGATCAAATGTTGATAGCGCTCGTCTTCCGGGTGGACGGCGACGGCGGTGTCGCCCAGCAGGGTTTCCGGGCGAGTGGTCGCGACCACCAGATGCCCCGAACCATCCGCCAGCGGATAGCGGAAATGCCACATGAAGCCTTTTTCTTCCTCGTTCTGCACTTCGAGGTCGGAAATGGCGGTGTGGAGCTTGGGGTCCCAGTTCACCAGCCGCTTGCCGCGGTAGATCAATCCATCGTCGTACAGGCGCACGAACGCCTCTTGCACGGCTTTCGACAGCCCTTCGTCCATGGTGAAGCGCTCGCGGCTCCAATCCACCGAGGAACCCAGACGGCGCAATTGCCGGGTGATGGTGCCGCCGGATTCGGCTTTCCATTCCCAGACCTTTTCCAGGAATTTCTCGCGCCCGAGGTCGTGGCGGGTGACGTTGTGGGCGGCGAGTTGACGTTCGACCACCATTTGGGTGGCGATACCGGCGTGGTCGGTGCCGACTTGCCACAGGGTGTTGTGGCCCTGCATGCGGTGGTAGCGCACCAGGGCGTCCATGATGGTGTTGTTGAAGCCATGGCCCATATGCAGGCTCCCGGTCACGTTGGGCGGCGGGATGGCGATGCAGTAAGAGGGGCCGGTGCCGGAGGGCTGGAAATAGCCGCTCGCTTCCCAGGTTCGATACCAGGCTTGTTCTATGGCTTGGGGTTCGTAGGTTTTGTCCATGGCGTTTGGCGTGTGGATGCGAGGTAAAGGCGAATAGGCGCGGAAGGTGGGTTATAACGCGCCGCGCTCGATTTCTTGTAGATAAATGAATTCCGGGGCTTTGACGCCCGCTTTTTTCCTGATTTCCACCAATTCCGGGGACTCGAAAAAGCGGCGGGCATGCTCCAATGAGGACCATTCCGAAAAATGGACGATGTTATTGGCTGCGGCGTCGTAGCGGAGCAGTTGATAGGCGATTTCACCGGCATTTTTCCGCATCCCGGCGGCTTGGTCGAAAATGGTTTTCCATGCGGGATAGGATTCGACTTCATGGATGATTAAGACATAGTGCATCGGGATACCTTGGGATGGCTTTGGGTGGGGTTTGATCCAGGTTGGAAAATGGCTTATTACCGGATATCCAGCTTATGGGTTTCCGGCACATGCCCCGCTTCCTTATAAGCCTTATACCGCGCCCGTCCGGCCCGTTTCACCGCCTCGTCCTCGTCGATGAATTCCGCCACCCGCTCGAACCGGGCGTAATCCTCGGGCACCTGGGTTCCCAGGTTCACCAGAACATCATTCATGGCGAGCGGCGCGGGGCCGTGACCCAGCATCACCGGGGCTTCGGTCGGCGCGGAAGGCGGCCCCGCCACTTCGTGCGGGACGAAACTGCCTTGGCGGAAGGTCCACAGCAGATTATCGAGGGACTGGGTTTCCTCGGGCGAGGCCGTGCGCAGGTAGACGCGATGGCCCTGCCGGTAGGCTTTTTCGATCAGCTTGCAAGCGGTGAGGCGGCGCTGATAAGCATCAGCGCCCGGTAGCAGATAAAAGTCGATGCGGGGCATGGGGCGGGATTATTCGGCGGCGGCGGATTCCGCCGCCCGGTCGATGAGATATTGGGTCAGCAAGGGCACCGGGCGACCGGTCGCGCCTTTGTCCGCGCCGTTCTTCCAGGCCGTGCCGGCGATATCGACATGCGCCCAAGGGTATTCCTTGGCGAAGCGCGACAGGAAACAGGCGGCGGTGATGCTGCCGCCATCCGGCCCGCCGATATTGGCGAGGTCGGCGAAATTGGATTTGAGCTGTTCTTGGTAATCGTCCAGCAGCGGCATCCGCCACACCCGGTCGAAACTGGCTTCCCCGGCTTGCAGCACCGCCCCGGCCAAAGCTTCGTCATTGCTCCACAGCCCGGACACCACCTTGCCCAAGGCCACCACGCAAGCGCCGGTCAGGGTGGCCACGTCGATGACGGCGGCGGGTTCGTAGCGCTGGGCATAGGCCAGCACGTCGCACAGCAGCAAACGGCCTTCGGCGTCGGTGTTGAGGATTTCGATGGTCAGTCCGGCCATGCTCTTGACGATATCGCCGGGCTTGTTGGCTTTGCCGTCGGGCAGGTTCTCGGAGGCGGGGACGAGGCCCACCACGTTCAGCGGCAAGCCCATTTCGACCACGGCGGCCAGGGTGCCGATCACGCCCGCGCCGCCGCACATGTCGTATTTCATCTCATCCATGGCGGCGGAGGGCTTGATGGAGATGCCGCCCGCGTCGAAGGTCAGCCCCTTGCCGACCAGCACGTAGGGCTTTTCATCCTTGTCCGCCGCGCCGTGGTATTCCATGACGATCAGCTTGGCCGGTTCGTGGCTGCCCTTCGACACCGACAGGAACGCGCCCATGCCTAGTTCGTCCAGGTCGGATTCGTCGAGGATTTTCACCTTGAGCTTCTTTTGTTTCTTGCCGACCTTTTCGGCTTGCTCGGCCAGATAGGTCGGGGTGCAGACATTGCCGGGCAGATTGGCGAGTTCCTTGGCGAGGTTCATGCCGTTGGCGATGGCCTGGCCTTGGGCGATGGCGGCTTTGGCGGCGTCGGCCCCGGTCTGGAACACCAGCTTGGCGAGGCGGGCCTTATGGTTCTCGGTTTCGCTTTTCATCTGGGTGAAGCGGTAGAGCGAGGCTTCGAGGATTTCCACGAACTGGCGGATTTGCCAAGCGGCATCGCGGCCTTCGACCTCGGCCTCGTGCAGGAAACTGGCCGCTTGCTTGACATTGGCGTCCTTGAGCGCCTTGGCGGCGGCGGCGAGGGCTTTGCGGTAGGTGCCGGGTTTGAGTTCTTCCTTCTTGCCGAGGCCGACCAGGATCACCCGTTCGATCCCGCCTTCGGGCAGATGGGGCAGGGCCAGGATATCGCCGGGCTTGCCTTCGATATCGTCGCGCTTGAGCAGTTTTTGCAGGAGTCCGTCCAACTGCTCGTCCAGGGCCAGGGCGGACGGGGTGAGCTTGCGTTTTTGGTAGAAGCCCAATACGGCGCAGGGCGTGGAAAGGGAGTCCAGGGGTTCGGATTTGGCGTGGTAGTCCATGATTGCGGTTCGCTTGCGTTCGGGAGCGCCGCCGGTCGGGCGGCGGGGTCCGGTGGGAGGGCGCTTTCCCGGCTTGGGAAAGGGATTGTCACCAAGGATAACAAGCGAGGGGGCCGGGCGTCCAAGGGGGCGGCGGGGACGCGGGCCGGGATTGGCGGAGGGATCGGGCGGACCGGAGGGATCGGGGCGGGTTTCCAGGCCGGGGCTTGGAAACCCGCTTCGGCTTATTTCGCCACTTTATAAGGCCGCATCATCTCGTTGTCCTCGTGGTTGATGATGTGGCAATGCCAGACATATTCCCCGTCGCTGGGATCGAACGGGTATAGGTTGCGTCCGGCGTAGGATTGATGCTTGAGGACCGGGGTATCGGTCGGGGTCCAGCGCACCAAGACCCGCAGCACTTGGTGGCCGTAGGCGGTCGCCGTGTCCTTCCAGCCGGTTTCCCCGGCGGTGGGCGCGGTCGGCGTGCCCAGCAGGAACGGCCCGACCGCCGGATTGCCACCCACCGCCCCGTCGGCGTTGGGCGTGTTGTAGGACAGCGGCGGGCCGTAGCCCGGACAGGCTTTGCCCGGCGTGCAAGTGGTGGGCAAGGGAGCCGGTCCCTTGCCGAACGCGCTTTCCCAGGCCGCGAGATAGCCCTTCACGTCGAATTCCTGGCGGTTGAGGACTTGGAATTGCGCCAGATGGGTGTGGACCGGGTGGTACTGCGTCGCCGTGCCCGGAGAATAGGCGTTGATGATTTCCCACAATTCGACCGAGCCGACCCTGGGGGTTTCGCTGATGCCGTCCTGGGGGAATTCCGCCGCGATGCTGGGCGAGCGCCGCCCGTCCCATTTGGTGTTGTTGACCAATTCGTCCAGGGTTTGGGGGAAGTCGAAGTTCTCGTTGAGGACCATTTGCCGGACCTTATCGATCTTTACCTTGGCCAGGATATGGCCCTTGCCATCGGTCAGCCGCGCCGCCAGGGCCGGCCAGATGCAACCGCCTTCGGCGGCGGACAGGCCGGGATCGCAACTGGGATCGCCGCCTTGCGGGGTCTTCTTGACCTGGAAGCGCATGATCTCGGGCAGTTGGAACATCTCGCCCGCTTCGTCGTTGCCGAGGATCACATTGCCGCCCGCCAGCTTGGAGAAATCGACGATCAGATCGGCCCGCTCGCCCGGCGTCAGATGGACTTTCCGTACCCTAACGGGCCTGCCCAGATAGCCTTCGTCCGAGCCGATCTGGTAGACGATGGCCTTGCCGAAATTCAAGTCGTAGCCGCGGTGGTTGGAGCCGTTCAGTACCCGCAAACGGTAGCGGCGCGGTTCCACCTCGAAATAAGGCCAGGGCGCGCCGTTCACCGTCGCCACATCGCCTTCGTACATCACCGACCAGAACGGATGCGCTTTCACCGGGGCGTCCACCGGGAAATACAATTGGCTTTGGGTATCGAACTGGCGGTCCTGGAGCGCCAATTCGACTTCATAGGCGCCTTGCGGCAATTGTTTGGGTTCCCGCTCGGGGTCGCGGACGAAATAAAACCCGGCCAAGCCCGCCGCCACGTTCAAGCGGGTGGTGCCCAAGGTGTGGTCGTGGAACCAGAGGGTGCCGGGTTCCTGGGTGTTGGGATATTCATAGATGGCCTTGCCCGCGCCGGGATTGCCCAGGGTGACATAGCCCGACCCGGTCCGGCCATCGGGCGTGAACCAGGAATCCGGGCCGCCGTCGAACCGCGCCGGGAGGACGCCGCCGTGTAGATGCACGGTGGCGGGCACCGGCCCGGTATAGGGTTGGCAGCAGGGGCTGGCGGCGTTGGCCGGGGTCGAGCAATCGCGGGTTTCCATGCCGCACATCTGCTGCAAGGGGTCGGCCCAATGCAAGGTCTGGTCCACCAGGAACAGCCCTTGCACCAACCCGGCCCCGCGCGGGTTGGCGGGGTTGAAGCTGGGCAGGGCGTTGACGTATTTGATCCGGGTGGCGAGCCGGGCCTGGGTGTCCAGGGTCACGGCGGGCCAATTGGCCGGGCCTAGCACCTTGCGGGTTTGGGCGTCGGCGGTTTCGTAGGCCCAGACGCGGGTGGTGCCGAATTTGACACCCTTGCCGCAGGTGTCGCCCTGGTCTTTGGGCAGGACTTGCTGGTCGATTTCTTTCATCGTCACCATCAGCGCGGGATGCTGGACGGCATCCACCCGCGGGATGGAGCCGGCCGGTCCGAACACCGGCAAGGCTGTCGCGTATTTGGGGATGCAAGCGCCGTCCAGCGGGGTTTGCGGGACCAAGACGCTGGCCTGGGTGGGGGCCGTGATTCCCCAGACCAGGAGCAATAAGCCGGCCTTGTTTGAAGTTCGTTGTGGAGGGCGGTCTATCGTGTTTGGCATAGCGGTATCCTGAATGATAGGCATGATGGCCGATGGGGCGGATGGTGAGGGGAATATCCAACGCCAGGATGGGCAACCAAACTCATCCTAGGAAGAGGGTCTATACGAATAAATACGCGAAACCACGCAATTATGCGGCGGGGGTCGGTTTTTTGAGGGAGGCTGCAATGAACGGGCGAGATGCAAGCGGCGGCGTTTGGCGGGAAATCCATGGCAAAGGCGGGCCGGGCCATACGATTGTCGGCGATGTGCGGGCCTGCTATGGGCTGTACAGCCCGCAACTCGGGGATCGCCGGGATATTTTCGTCTACCTGCCGCCTGGCTATGCGGGCGGTGGCGGACCCTATCCGGTGATCTACATGCAGGATGGGCAGAACCTATTCGACCAGGCCATCGCCTACGCCGGGGAATGGCGGGTGGACGAGACCTTGGAAAGCCTGGCCGCCGAGGGCGTGGCAGCCATCGTGGTGGGGGTCGCCAACGGTGGGGCGCGGCGCTTGGAGGAATACAACGCCTATGCCGGGCAGGGCGGGGCGTATCTGGATTTCCTGGTGGATACGGTCAAGCCTTTGATCGACCAAAGTTTCCGCACCCGCCCGGAGCGCGGGGCCACCGGGATACTGGGGTCCTCGATGGGCGGTTTGATCGCGCTCCATGCCTTTTTCAGCCGTCCCAGGGTGTTCGGGCTGGCCGGGGCGCTGAGCCATTGGATGTGGATCGCGGGCCGGATCGATCCGGCCCAAGTCTGCGGCTTCGTCGCGGGTTCTGAATATGCGCCGGGCAGGCTCTATCTCGATATCGGCGACCGGGAATGCGTCGATGCCACGCTGACCGGGCTGGCGCTCGCGCCGGAGCAACTGGTCGTGGAGACCCGTCGGCTCCGGGATGCGCTGCTCGCCAAGGGCTATGCGGAGGGCCGCGATTTCAAATACCTGGAAATCGCGGGCGGAGGCCACGGGGAAGGCGATTGGGCGGCGCGGCTCGCCGCCGTGTTCCGCTTCCTGTTGGGCGCGGGCTAGCTGGCGGCGGGGTCAGGGCGCGAGATCGAAGGTTTTTCCGGGTGCCAGTTCGACGATGCCGCCGCCCTGGCGCAGGAATACCGGCAACGCGGACGGGTTGTAGACGCGGTGGCCGTCGGCGGAAAACCGCACCGCCCGTATCGCCGCCAGATATTCGGCCACCTCCGCCGCTCCCGCGTACCAAATATCGGTGCGATGGCCCATCATGGCGCAGAACTCCTCGATATAGCCCCAGTGGTTGTTCGGCTGGTGGTCGTTGATTTCCCAGCTATGGCCCCAGACGAAGAACAGGCTCGGCTCCTCCGGGGCGAGGGCGAGGAAGTGCCGGGACAATTCCAGCGCTTGGGTTTGGTGGGCGCTGGGCCGCCATAACAAGGGATTGCCGGGCAGCCGGAAATCGTGGGTGTCGCCGACCAAACGGCCATAGATCAAGCCCCATTCCGGTAGCAGCCGTTCCAGGGCGGGATGGGAAACCCCGAACGGATAGGCCAAACCGCGTACCGGATAGCCGACCCACCGCTCCAGCGCCCGGATATCCCCGAGGATTTCGCTTTCCAGCCGCTCTTCCGCCAGCGAATCCAGGAAGGGATGGGTGGTGGAATGGCCCGAGACCTCGTGGCCCGCGTAGACGGTGGCGATATCCGCCGCATGGACCTTGCCCGGACCTTCGGTCAAGCCGGAATTGATATGGAAGGTGCCCTTGAGGCCATGGGCGTCGAAGCGTTCGATCAAGTGGCGGTCTTGCTCGCTGCCGTCGTCGAAGCTCAGGACCAAGGCTTTCAGCTTGCCGCCGGGGAAGGCGAAATGCCGCAAGCGGTCGGGGTCGGTTTCCCACAGTTCCCCTTCCACGCACCAGCCTTCCGCCAGCCGCCACCGCAGGTCCACGGTCTGGGAGCCCGCGCCGTCGTTGAACACGAGATTGGCGGTTTCCTGGCCCGCGAGTTCGAGGCGGTACCAGTCGCCGTGTTCCGGGTCCATCTTCGCGCCCGGCCAGGCCGGGGATTCGGCCCAGGGCGTCGCGTTCCAGTGGTACAGATAAGCGTCGGGCCAGTGCCGGGGTTTTTTGAAATGGATAATCATGCCGGGAGGTTCGCGGATGGGGATGGGGGACGGGATTCACTGCGAGGTGACATTGAACACCGGGCTGTCGGCGTCGATCACCCAGCCGCCATCGTCGCCGATATGGCCGTTCCAGGCAACGCTTTCGTAGGTGCCGGGGTCGAGGATGAACAGCAGGGCGGCGGGGGGCCGGTGGGCGTGGCGCAGGATCGCCCGCATCCCCCGGTCTTCGGGGTGGCCGCGCTTGATGGTGTTGGAAGGCGTGCTGAGTGTGAACGGCATATTGGGATCGGACCCCAGGCTCGCCACATGCTTGGCGATATCGGTGACGAAGCTGGCGCAATCGAAGTCGTGTTCGTTGCGGACCCGGTAGCGCTGTTCCTGCCAGCGCCTATGGATTTCGTCGGCGGCCTGGTGGCTGATGGGCCAGTTCAACAGCCAGAAGGCGTACAGGCTGGGTTTGCCGCGCACATGGTCGATGCGGAAATAATCGGCGGCCTGGCCGTTTTTCAGCACCCGCCCCGGCGTGGCGTGGTAGAGGTAGGTATGGGATTCCTCGCCGGGGAATTTGCCATGGCGGTGGATGCCGAAATAGGAATGGCCCGCGCCGGGTCCGTAGGCGACTTGGCCGACCACCGCCAAGGGCAGATGCCGCCCGGCGTGGTGTAAACAGGGCCGCAGGTGCGCCGAATCGCGCCGGACCGCCATGATTTCGGGCTGGCCCTGGTTCCAATTGTGGAACTGGGGGGCCAGGCGCTGCTTGATGTGGGTGCCGAGTCTGGGGAAGTGCTGTGCGGGGAAGAACGGCTTGAGGGTTTGCCGTGCGGAATCGGGGTCGGGAATGGCATGGTGCATGGCGCTTGGACTCGTGGGGTGATGGGAAAGGAATAAGGCATTGATAATTATCACATAAACGGTTCGATGCGATGCCCATGTTTGTTGTTGGTGTCAAGAAAATACAGAGTTAAAAGAGAGTGCGGATAACGATGGAGCAAGCCGGGGCTTTTTTGCACAAGGATGGGATAAGCCATGCATGCCACCACCCAGGGGAAGGGGGCGGCACTGTCTCCCATGGGGTTGGAGAGGAGGGGAGGGGAGGGCCGGGCCGGGCCGATGCCGGGAATCCGCCTTGAAGTCGATGGGACGCGCCGCCATTTAGAGGTCAGCGTGGCGGATTGGCGTTTTGAGGCAAGCACCCGCGGGATTTTTCCAGGGAACCGCGGCACCTCCGCTGAATCCCCACCTTGACACAGATTCCCGCCCCGCTATGATTGGCACTCACATTGAGCGAGTGCTAACAACGGCAGTCGGCCCGGATAGCAATCCAACCCACCTAACCAAAGGAGAATCCCGATGAACATTCGTCCCTTGAACGACCGCGTGATCGTGAAGCGCTTGGAAGAAGAACGCACCTCGCCGGGCGGCATCGTGATCCCCGATAGTGCCACCGAAAAACCCTCCCGCGGCGAAATCCTCGCCGTCGGCACCGGCAAGACGCTGGACAACGGCCAGGTCCGCGCCCTGGCGGTCAAGGCGGGCGACAAGGTGCTGTTCGGCAAGTACGCCGGCACCGAAGTCAAGATCGACGGCCAGGAAATCCTGGTGATGCGCGAGGAAGACATCATCGCGGTGTTGGAAGACTAAGCCCACCGGCCCGCTTTTTGACGCATTCAGCAACAATCGACAATAGGTTTATAAAGATATGGCAGCGAAAGACGTAAGATTCGGCGACGACGCCCGTGTCCGCATGGTGCGCGGTGTGAACATCCTGGCCCAGGCCGTGAAAGTGACCCTCGGCCCCAAAGGCCGCAACGTGGTGCTGGAAAAGAGCTTCGGCGCCCCCACCGTCACCAAGGACGGCGTGTCCGTCGCCAAGGAGATCGAACTGTCCGATAAGTTCGAGAACATGGGTGCCCAGATGGTGAAGGAAGTCGCCTCCCAGACTTCCGACGTGGCCGGCGACGGCACCACCACCGCCACCGTGCTGGCCCAGTCCATCCTGGTCGAGGGCTTGAAGGCCGTCGCCGCCGGCATGAACCCGATGGACCTCAAGCGCGGCATCGACAAAGCCACCGCCGCTGCGGTCGAAGCCATCCACGCCATGGCCGTGCCCTGCGCCGATAGCAACGCCATCGCCCAGGTCGGCTGCATCTCCGCCAACTCCGACGACAGCATCGGCCAGATCATCGCCGACGCCATGGACAAGGTGGGCAAGGAAGGCGTCATCACCGTGGAAGACGGCTCGGGCCTTGAAAACACCCTGGATGTGGTCGAGGGCATGCAGTTCGACCGCGGCTATCTGTCGCCCTATTTCATCAACAACCAGCAGAGCATGAATGTCGAGCTGGAAAATCCGTTGATCCTGATTTCCGAGAAGAAAATCTCCAACATCCGCGACATGCTGCCGGTGCTGGAAGGCGTGGCGAAATCGGGCCGTCCCCTGCTCATCATCGCCGAGGACGTGGAAGGCGAAGCGCTGGCGACCCTGGTGGTCAACAACATGCGCGGCATCCTCAAGGTCGCCGCCGTCAAGGCGCCGGGCTTCGGCGACCGCCGCAAGGCCATGTTGGAAGACATCGCCGTCCTGACTGGCGGCACCGTGATTTCCGAGGATATCGGCCTGTCGCTGGAAAAGGCCAGCCTGAACGACCTGGGCACCGCCAAGCGCGTCCAGATCAGCAAGGATGAAACTACCCTCATCGACGGTGCCGGTGCCGCCGACAAAATCCAGGGCCGTATCGCCCAAATCCGCAAGCAGGTGGACGACACCTCTTCCGACTACGACCGCGAGAAGCTGCAAGAGCGCTTGGCCAAGCTGGCCGGCGGCGTGGCGGTGATCAAGGTCGGCGCGGCCACCGAAGTCGAAATGAAGGAAAAGAAGGCCCGCGTGGAGGACGCGCTGCACGCGACCCGCGCCGCCGTGGAAGAAGGCATCGTGCCGGGTGGCGGCGTCGCCTTGGTCCGCGCCCTGCAAAGCCTGAAGGACCTCAAGGGCGTGAACCACGACCAGGATGTTGGCATCGCCATCCTGCGCCGCGCCATGGAAGAGCCGCTGCGCCAGATCGTCGCCAACGCGGGCGACGAGGCTTCCGTGGTGTTGAACAAGGTCGCGGAAGGCACCGGCAACTTCGGCTACAACGCCGCCACCGGCACCTATGGCGACATGGTGGAAATGGGCATCCTCGACCCGGCCAAGGTGACCCGTACCGCCTTGCAGAACGCGGCTTCCGTGTCCGGTCTTATGATCACCACCGAGGCCATGGTGGCCGAGGAACCGAAGGAAGAAGGCGCGGGCCATGGCCCGGACATGGGCGGAATGGGTGGCATGGGCGGCATGATGTAAGCCCGGCCCCGTAGCCAATCCCCGATCAAGAAAGCCCCGGTCGCGAGACCGGGGTTTTTTTGTGGGCGGTTCTGAATGACGAATGATTTTTTGGGGTACGTATATATCCCGTCCGGTTACGCTTTGCTAACCGGGCCTACGCGGGCTAAGGGTGTAATTTTGCTTTTTTCTCATTTGCAAAAAGCATAATAATAAGCCAGAACCAAATAACCAAGTTGTTGCTGGTTCAGGGACGCTGGGGGTCAGCGAAAAATTAAGATTGTCCGCGTAACCATCATTGCTCGACCCTGAAAATCTTATGGATTGAAGATTAAACCGGATTGAGGCCGTAAGGCTTGGTAGGATGCCTGTTGCGGTTTGAAAGTTTGGGCTGTTTCCAGCTATAGGAGTGCTGCTCCATAAGCTGGGCTGATGTGTTGCAGAGTCAAGGGCTGTCGATCCAAGCAGGCTTCCGCTTGCGCCAATTCCAGAATAAAAGGAAACTGTGAAAATCGAATGATCGGTTTGGCTTCGGTAGCCAAATAAATCGGCGGACATATTGAAATTCAAACCAACACTTGACAAGGTGCTTGTATCTGAAGCGGTCAAGTTATATATCTGAAAAATACTATTCGAGGCTACATTGCCTCCCCAATAATATTTCCCGGTATTAATGTTTGGAAAGTCATACTCACCTGATCCACCTGGTTGAGCGGTATAAGTCCCGCTCCAGCCAGAGGTGTTATTATCAAAGGTGCCATTTGTAATTAAATTCGCCATGCTAATGCTGGGTAGCAGGGATAGTGCAATTAATGTGAGACTAAGTTTTTTCATTATAATTTCTCTGTTTGATGGTTTAAGTGGCTTGAGATGGATGCGGAATAGGTGGGGTGCCTATATGAATGTAGCTAAGTTGCGATTACGCTAGTGATAAACTCCACTTTATTCGTCGATGAAAGAATTTCTGCCTTATTTATAGTCAATCAATTAAAAGAAATATCGGGTATCTGTGCTAGGCGTTTTTTAGAAGATAGGGGAAATCGTGGATTCCACCCAAATCCGCCAAGCTCAAAGGCGAAATTGTCAGGTTCGGCAACCTGTTTGTTAGCATCGTCGCTTTAATCGACAAGCACTGTGGCATGGTGGAGGAACAGTGGCCTACCAGTATAAAGCTTCGGAGCGGGCAGCGCATCAAGCTTAAATTAAGCGCTGCCTGTTCGGACGGTTTTGACCAGGGTTTTCGCTTGCCGCTACCATTATGTCCAGTCCATCAAGTAAGTCTTAGGGCGTGTTCATAAACTTCCTAGAGGCTGGATGCTTTAGTGGACCCCTGGTCAAGACAAAGCCGAACCGAAATTAAGAGGGTGCCGGATCACCCGCAGCGGAACGGCGCTGCCCCGATGTGGCGGGATTCGGTGTCCCGCCGTTGAAATGATCCACGATCCTGGCCTCGCCGCCGATGCCGGTCCGGTAGACCCGGCCGGGGGTGAGGTAGCCCAGCGACTGGTGCTTGCGGAAAACCGTCCGCGGTCCTTGTAGGTAATCGTCCAAGCTGACGCGCACCGCGCCCTTCTTTAGAATCGGGCGGGCCTTAACCGCGAGGATTGCCTATGTCCCAGGCCGAGCAGCGTCTCCCGGAATCCACGGCCACCCTTGCCGCGCTAGCCGGGCATTATCGAACCGTGCGCCTGGACACCGAAACCCTGTGTCGGCCGCTGGCCTTGGAGGATTACGGGGTCCAGGGCATGGCCGATGTCAGCCCGCCGAAATGGCATCTGGCCCATACCGCTTGGTTTTTCGAGCGCTTCGTGCTGCGGCCCTATGCCCATGCTTACCGGGTTTTCCATGCCCGTTACGACGAGCTTTTCAATTCCTATTACCAAACCGTGGGCGCTTGCTGGCCGCGGGAGCGGCGCGGAGTGCTGTCCCGGCCCACGGTAGGGGAGGTGATGGACTACCGCGCCCAGGTCGATGCCGCCATGGCGGCGCTGCTCGACGCGGTGCCGGGATCGGCGCGGGAAGAGGTCGCCGCCCGCACTTTGTTGGGCATCCATCACGAGCAACAGCATCAGGAATTATTGCTCGCCGATATCCAATACAACTTCGCGCTCAATCCCTTGCGGCCCGCGTACCGGGAAGCTCCGGCCCGGTCCGGGGACAAGGCTCCGGCTTGGCGCTGGCAGGATTACGCGGGCGGACTCCGCGATATCGGCCATGCGGGCGCGGGCTTCGCCTACGATAACGAGATGCCGCGCCATGCGGTTTATCTGCGCGGCTACCGTCTGGCCTCGCGCTTGGTCACGGGCGGCGAGTATCTGGAATTCATGCGCGACGATGGCTACCGCCGCCACGGACTCTGGCTAGCCGATGGCTGGGCCAAGGTCCGGCGCGAAGGTTGGACCGCCCCGCTGTATTGGGAATGGCGCGAGGGCGCGTGGTGGCGGATGGGCCTGGGCGGGTTGGAGCCTTTGGATTTGGAGGAGCCGGTCTGCCATATCAGCTTCTACGAGGCCGACGCCTACGCCCGCTGGCGGGGCTGCCGTCTGCCCACCGAAGCGGAATGGGAGGCCGCCGCCGCCGGGCTGGAGATCGCCGGCCAGTTCCGCGAGGCGGGCTGTTACCGCCCGGCGGTGGCCGTGGCGGCTCCAGTGGAAGGACCGGCGCAAATGTTCGGCGCTGCCTGGGAATGGACCCAAAGCGTCTACGCGCCTTATCCGGGCTTCCGGCCTTTGGCGGGTTCCCTGGGCGAATACAACGGCCAGTTCATGTGCAACCAAATGGTGTTGCGCGGCGGTTCCTGTGCCACGCCCCGCGCCCATATCCGGGCCAGCTACCGCAATTTCTTCTATCCGGGAGATCGCTGGCCCTTCACCGGCATCCGTCTGGCCGGGGACGCGCCATGACCCAGTGGCTGCGCTTCACCCAAAAAGCCGCGGGGGCGGCGGATTTTCGGGCCGAGGTCTTGTCGGGGCTGGGACAGGCGCACAAGCGCCTGCCGTCCAAGTTCTTCTACGACCGGGAAGGCAGCGCCCTGTTCGAGGCGATCTGCGCGACACCAGAGTATTATCCGGCCCGCGCCGAGGCCGCCATCCTGCGCGACCAAGCCGCGGCCATCGCCGAGACCGTGGGCCGGGATTGCGTGTTGATCGAACCGGGCAGCGGGGCCAGCCGCAAGGTGCGGCTTTTGCTGGACGGGTTGCGGCCCCGTCTCTACTTGCCGCTGGATATTTGCGGGGAATACCTGCTGGGTGCGGCCCGCGGCCTCGTCGCCGAGCGGCCCGGATTGCGGGTACACGCCGTCTGTATGGACTATGGCCAGGGCTTGGACCTCTTGGAGTCCTGCTTGCCGCCGGGCGATCACAAGCGGGTGGTGTTCTTTCCGGGTTCGACCATCGGTAATTTCGAACCCGGCGAAGCCCTGGCCTTCCTGGGGCAGGTGGCCCGGCTGGTGGCCCCGGCTGGCGGGTTGTTGATCGGGGTCGATGTGCGGAAGGAGCCGGAACAACTGCACCGCGCCTATAACGACGCCCAGGGGCTGACCCGCGAGTTCAACCTGAACCTGTTGCGCCGTATCAACCACGCTTTGCAGGCCGATTTCGATCCGGGCCGGTTCTACCATTACGCCTTCTACCACACCCGCAAGTGCCGGGTCGAAATGCACTTGGTCAGCCGGGGCGCCCAGCGGGTCAGGGTGGCGGGCGAATCCTTGGGCTTCGCCGACGGGGAATCCATCCACACCGAGAATTGCTACAAGTACACGGTGGAGGAATTCCGGGCCTTGGCGGTCATGGCCGGGTTCCGGGCGATGGGTTGTTGGCGGGATGAGGCGGGTTTGTTCAGCGTGCAGTATTTCGAGTTGAGGGGACAGGACGCGGGTTAGCGGACCGGAGGCGCATGCCGGGCAAAGCTTGGGAACCGGCGCGAATTCGGAATGGCCTATCCGGCTTGCTCCATCGCCAGTACCAACGGTCCCAACACCGCCACGGCCAAGCGCTCGAATTCCCCGTCCAAAGGATCGGTGGTCCGATACACCGCTTGGTAGTAAGCGTTGCCGCCTTCCCCCCCCACGAAATCCGAACCCGCCCACACCCCCTGGGCCTGTTCCAGCGCCTGCTCCCGCAGGGCTGCCGGGTCGAGGGCGGCCAGTTTCTTGGAGGGGGCTAATAACGCCTTGGCGTAGGTGTAGGACGTTTTCGGAAACAGCGGCAGCGGACGGCGCAATCCCGCCGCATAGGTCCGCAATAGCTGGGCCAGCTCGGTGGTCGCGTCGGCGACTGCCCCAAGTTCGATGGTTTTTTGCGGCGTGCGCAGGACCGAGCGTTTTTCCACCCCCTCCGGCGCGGCCAGGCACAGCAGCAGATGCCGCAGCCACAGCCTTACCAGTTGGTGCGGCTTGGGGCTGTCGAAGCCATATTCCAGTATCCCCAATGCCGACACCCCGGCCAGGAACCCGCGCAGCACCAGCCCGTCCGCCGCCAATTCCACCGGCAAGGGGGCCAAACGCGGCGCGTCCAGGCCATCCAGCAACTCCGGCGCGAAAGTCTCGACCAAACTGCGCTCCCGCCCATGCAGCACCAAACCGACCGGCCCGTGCGGCAACAAGCCTTGGGCTTCCGCCACCGCCAGGGCGCTGCTCCCGGCCCGGCCTTGGCGGAGGGCGTGCAGCACATCGCGGCGGATGGTGTCGCGGGCGTCGTAGCTCAGGGCGAACGGCTCGCGGATATCGAAACCGGCGTCGGCTTCTTCCAGGGTCAGGTTCAGCCGCCGCCGCAACAGATAGCGGGCCGGGTTGCTGTAGAAATACACGAGGCTGTCGGGGTCGAGCGTCCGCCATTCATCTTCCGGTTCCGGCAGCTCGGCCTCGAACAACGGCACCGGGTTTTTTTCGCCCCGGCCAATCTTGCGGGCGGCGTCCAGCCAAGTCGTGGAAAACCCCGGCAGCCGCCCATCCCCCTTGAAATAGGCCGGGTCGAACGGCTGCAAGGGATGCACGGTGACGAGATGTTGCGCCAAATCGCCGGGGTTCCCATCCGCTAGCCGCAACACCGCGCTTTGCTTCGCCACATCGACCAATTCCGACACCAGGGGCGAGGGCGGCAATTCGCTGTTGTCGCGGATGCCGCGTCCCACATAGCTGAGATACAGCCGCTCGCGGGCCGACAGCAGGGTTTCCAGGAACAGGTAGCGGTCGTCCAAACGCCGCGAACGGTCGCCCCGGCGCGGATGGCGCGAGGTCAGGTCGAAGCCGGGCGGATGGAAATTGCGCGGGAAGGTGTCGTAGTTCAACCCCAGCAGCGCGATGACCCGGAACGGTAGGCTGCGCATCGGCACCATGGCGCAGAAAGTCACATCGCCGGTGAGGAAACCCAGTGTGCCCGCCGCTTTGCCGAGCCGTCCCGCCAGCCAGCTTTTCACGGTGCGGGCGGCGAGCGGGTCGCGGAAGCGGGCCTGTTCCGCCGTGTCGCGCAGGGTGTCGATATGATTCCGCAATTGAGCGAGGACGGCTTCGTCGTCGCCGCGGGGGTCGAACATCCGGTCGATGAACAGGTTCAGGGTTTCGGCCCATTCCGCTGGGGAACGCTCGCCCTTCAGCCGTTCGGCCCACTCGAACAGGGTTTCCAGGAATTCCGCCAAACCGCCCAGGATCAAAGCCCGCCCGCCCTCGATATCGTCGAACGGCATCGCGCCCTCGAATAAAGGCGGGGCCGAACCCGCCACTTCACACGGCAGCGCATAGCCCAACATCAGGCGTTGCACGGCGTCGCGCCAGGTATGGCGCGGCGTTTCCGGCAATTCATAGGCGGCTTTGTGGGCAGCGTCGCGGCCCCAGCGGGCACCCACCGCCCGCGCCCAAGCGTGGATTTGCGGCAGATCGTCGGCGGACAGGCCGAAGCGGCGCAGGATGGCGGGCTGTTCCAGATGGGCCAGGGTGGCATCGGCGCTGAACCGGCTCTCGTGCAGATCCAACAGGCTCAGGAAATTTTCCAACAAGGGATGGCGGTGGGCCAAGCCGCGGTCGGCGATGCTGAATGGGATGCGGGTGGCGGTGCGGCTCCCGGCGAATACGGCTTCGATATAGGGCGTGTATTTCTCGATATCCGGGGTCAACACCGCCACATCGCCGGGCTGGAGGCTGGGGTCGGCGTCGAACCAAGCCAGGAGATGGTCGCGCAGGACTTCCACTTCGCGCATGGCCGAGTGGCAGACGTGGATTTGTACGGAGCGGTCGGCGGCGGCGATTTCGGCTTTTTCGGTGTTCTTGCGGTCGATCAATTCCAGGATATCGGCTTGCAGCAGGTGGAGCAGGGTATCCCGCTCGGGGTTTTCGTCGAAATGGTCGTCGGGCTGGGCGGTGTCGGCCAGGGCGTCGAAGAATTCCCGGCCTTGCTTGCCCAAGGAGGCCAGCAGGGGATGTCCCACTTCTAGGTATAAATCCTCGGGTCGGCGCTCCCCGGCCAGCTTGCCGATTTCACGTGGATCCCGGATTTCGCCCCAGTATTCGCGGCAAGGATTGAGGGTGTAGAGCGCCACATCGCAATAGTTTCCCAGCGCCTTCAAGAGTTCGGTGAACATCGGCGGCAAGGCCGATACCCCGAACACGCTGAGCCGCTCCGGCAGGGCGGGCCGCGACCTATCGGGCAATTTTTCCCCGGAACCCACCGCCTTGATCCGCGCCAATAATTGCCGCATCCACCGCGCCCGATGCGCCGCCGTTTCACCAGCCACCAGATCGCGCCACAGCAGCGCCTGCCAAGCCTCGTCGCCGTCCAGGTCCAGCAGTTGATTGTTTTCCCAAGCGCTGATCCAGTCTTCCCGGTACATCAGATATTGGTCGAACACATCGGCGATCCGCGCCGCCAGATGGAAGCGGCGCAACTCGCCCCCGCCCTGGAGATACCCGGCGAGGCGCGGGGCGCGTTCGAGGTTCTCGGGTAGGTCCAGCCAAGCCATGATGCGGAAGGTCAGCACCTCGGTGGCGAAGGGCGAGCGGCGCGGCAGTTCGCCGAACAAGCGGCGGCGCAGTTCCCAGATGAAGGCTGCGGGCAGGATGAAATCGACATTGGCGCAGATGCCCAGTTGGTCGGCCAACCGCAGCGATATCCAGCGGCCCATGCCGAGGCTTTGCACGACCATGACGTCGGGCTGGAACGGGGAGGACGGCGGGCGGTGTTGTTGGGCCAGGAGTTGGGCGAGGATTTCGAGTTTGTCGGCTTGGTAGAGGCGGAGCATAGGGGGAAGGGTGCGGTGGGTTAAAGCAATCCTTGGCGGTGGGCTTCGTACCAGACGAAGGGGCTGCGGCGCTTCCTGAACTTGAAGTATTCGATATCGCCACTCAAGAATGCGATACGAAGTCCATCGCGAAAGCGAGGGAAATGCCGTGTTTGTCCATATTGATCTTATCTTTGGCGGGGTCGAATTCGATAAGCATCGGCTGGTCTGGCCCATATCGCTTTGATTTCTCCAAGGTTGGTTTGATGCAATCAAGCCTTCCCCGGCTTGGCCCCCCGATCCAACTTCCGATACCCAATCGCCTCGCTCAAATGCGCCACCGAAATCTGTTCCGTCCCCGCCAGATCGGCGATGGTCCGCGCCAGTTTCAAAATGCGGTGATAGGCCCGGTGCGATAGTCCCAACTTCTCGATGGCGTGTTCCAACAGCCGGTGGCCCTCGTCGCTGACCGCGCACACCCGCTTGACCTGCTGCGGCGTCATCCAGGCATTGGGCCGCCCGCTGCGCTCCAGCGCCAGGGCGCGGGCCTTCGTCACCCTGGCGCGGAGGGTGGCGCTGGTTTCCTCGCCGCCGGGCGTGCCGTGGCGCAGCATTTCATGGGAGACGCGGGGCACCTCCAGATGCATATCGACCCGGTCCAGCAAGGGACCGGAAATCCGCCCCCGGTAGCGCAGGATTTGCTCGGGCGAGCAACGGCAGCGCCCCGAAGCATCGCCCAGATAGCCGCAAGGACAAGGATTCATGGCGGCGACCAATTGGAACTTGGCCGGGAAATCCACCTGCCGCGCCGCCCGTGAAATGGTGATGGCCCCGGTTTCCAAGGGTTCGCGCAGGACTTCCAGCACCTTACGGTCGAATTCCGGCAGTTCGTCGAGGAACAACACGCCATTGTGCGCCAGCGAGATTTCCCCCGGCTTGGGATTGCCGCCGCTGTGACTTTCGGAAATAGATGCGACTGACATAGGAAAAATTCAATCAGTTAGCTATGCTTTACCGGAAATAGCTGCAACAGATTTACCGGAAATAGCTGCGACCGTGTCTAAAAATACCGAAAATAAATGCGACTGTGTTGAGGTTTCCCAGGTACGCAAAATTGGCCCTACCCGCCGCAGCGTATCCGGCGTGTATATGTTCCGTGGAAAAACGCCGATCCAATTCGAGTCCACGCTGGAGCGGGACTTTGTGATCCGCGAGGAATTCTCCCTCGCTGTCCAGCGGGTGGTTCCACAACCATGCCAAATTCCATTTTTAACCACGAAAGGTCGGACGTACAAGTACACGCCTGACTTCCTGGTCGTTTACGGACCGGGTTCCTGCTACTCCAAGCCAAAATTGGTCGAGATTAAACCGGAAAAGGAGTGGCGTGCTCATTGGCGGGAATGGCTTCCCAAATGGAAGGCTGCATGGAGATATGCCAGCGATCTTGGCTGGGACTTCCATATTCATGACGAAACTCGAATTAGAGACCGGACGTATCAAAACATAAGGGATCTTGACCGTTATAAACGAATGAGGTTCGGCGACGAGAAAAGCCGGGCGGTTATCGAGATCGTCCTTCAGGCTGGCCGTATCCCGCTTCACCAGCTTCTTACTAATAGCAGCATGGGCGAGAACCCAATGGAGAATGTCGCCCATATATGGCATCTGTTGGCGGTCCGTCAACTCGATTGCGATATGTCGGGTCCTTTAAACGACTCCACCATGCTTTGGATTCCCGGCAATGAGTAAAAAAAACCAGAATGCCCAATCGGCACCGACCGGTCTCAAGCTATCGCGCCAGAAGATTGATATTCGGGAGGGCAATTTAGTTGGGTGTGACGGTGTGGTCTATCGTATCAGCGATGTCATTGATTTTGAATCGATCCTAGCCATCAATGTTGAAACGGGGCGCAAATGCCCCTTATGCATAGGCGATTTGATGCCTATGGAATCTTTGGAAACTGGCGATCCCCCTCGCCCCGAGGTGGATATAGACGAAATCGCCGATGCGGACTGGAAGATCGCCGAGCAACGTTTTGCCGCTATCGAACCCCTGATCAAGCATCCGAACCTTAAACGCCACGATGTTGACTCCCGCGCCAAGGCGTTGGGGATTCATCCCACCACCCTCTATCGTTGGATAACCCTATATACCGCTTTCAGAAGCCTATCCACCCTGATTCCCAAAAAGCGTGGTTGGAAAACAAATGGAAGCCGCCTTTCCAAATCTGCCGACGCTATCGTCGAGGAAGTTATCAATAACTATTACCTCACAATACAACGCCCGACCGTTAAGGAAACCATCAAGGAAATCAACCACCGCTGTGATTTATGCGGCACAAAGCCGCCCGCCGCCAGTACCATTCAATCCCGGATTGAAAAAATACCCGAAAAGGAAAGGCTTATGAAAAGAGGGTACAAGGAAAAGGCAAAAAACAAGTTCCTACCCGCCGCCAGGAAATTCCCTAATGCCAATTTTCCGCTGCAAGTAGTGCAAATCGACCATACTCCGGTGGATATCATTCTTGTGGACGATTTCTACCGCAAACCCATCGGTCGTCCATGGATTACCCTGGCCATGGATGTGAATAGCCGGATGGTCACCGGCTATTACCTTTCCTTTGACTCGCCGTCTGAAACCTCGGTGGCCATGTGCGTGGCGCACGCCATGCTTCCTAAGGATGAATGGCTCATGCTGCACAAAGTGGACGCCAAATGGCCGGTGTGGGGTATTCCAGTGACCATTCACGTGGATAACGGCCCCGATTTCCGTTCTGATAATTTTCAACGGTCATGCCAAATGTATGGCATCAACCTGGAATTCCGGCCCGTCAAGCAACCGCGCTTTGGCGGGCATATTGAACGATTGCTTGGTACGTTGCTCAAGGAAATTCATGCCCTTCCGGGAACCACCTTTTCCTCTATTAAAGAAAAGGATGAATACAATCCGGAAAAGCACGCCACTATGACTAAATCCGAATTCGAGGAATGGTTGGTTACATTGATTTGCAAAGTATACCACCAGCGCCTGCACTCCACGATTGGAATGTCCCCCCTGCGCAAGTGGGAGATCGGGATTTTCGGCAATGCCGAAGTACAAGGAATTGGCATGCCGGAACGCCTTACCAACCGCCATACCGTTCATTTGGACTTCCTGCCTTCGTTCCGCCGTAGCGTCCAACCCACCGGGGTCCGCATCGAGGGAATGAAATACTATGCCGAAGCGTTGCGGTCATGGATCAGTGCGGCGGATCCGGAATCTCCCGACAAAAAACATGAAATGGTGTTCCGGCGGGATCCAAGGGACATCAGCGTCGTTTGGTTTTTCGATCCAGTTGTTAAAGAGTACTACAAGGTGCCATTCGCCGATCAATCGTTACCTTCCATGAGTGTCTGGGAATTTCGGCAGGCCAAGGAATTGTTACGGAAAGAGGGGATAAAAAGTGCTACCGAGCATCAGATCAACGAGGCCATTACGGAGTTGCGTAGCATAGTGGAGGCCGCCAAGGAAAATACCAAGAAGGCGCGTCGGCAGTCTCAACGCCGGAAGGAGCATGAAAAAGGGATAACGCCTGGCAATCCCTTGGCAGCCGAAACAGTTAAGCTCGCGACACATCCCCCGGAGTTTTTCTCAGGTTTAGTGGATGGGGATGTTGAGGCATTCGGAGACATTTCATGATGGACTTGAGTCATATTCACCCAGACTTCCGCGCTATTGTCGGGTTATCCGACAGGGAAAGGATCAAATTCATGGATGAGCCTCGATGGCTTGGTTACCGGATTGCCCAGAAGATTCTGAAGCGTCTTGAAGACCTGATGGAAAAGCCGACCCGCCCCAGGATGCCAAACCTCCTTATCGTGGGGGATTCAAATCATGGAAAAACCACTATTATCCAACGGTTCAACGAACTCCATGGTCAGGGTTATGTTAACCAAGATAGCGAGCCGGTCAAGCCGGTCATCATCGCGCAGTCACCCCCGAGCGCGGATGAAAAAGGGCTTTATATTTCAATATTGAGAAGATTTTTTGTTCCCTATCGTGTGGGCGATTCTGTTCTGAAGCATCGCGACCAGGTCATTCGTGTATTTCGTGAATGTCATACCCGGATACTGGTTATCGACGAAATCCATTCCCTGCTGACCGGTTCCGCCACCAAGCAGCGGGAAGTGATGAATGCCATCAAACTTTTGTGCAACGAGCTTGCCATACCCATCGTGGGCGTGGGGACCCGCGAAGCCATCAGGGTATTGCATACCGATTCCCAGCATGCCAGTCGGTTCGAGGTGGCAACGCTCCCGCTTTGGTCGTTGGACAAGGAGTTCCAGCGATTCCTTGCCAGCTTCGAGATGGTGCTGCCTCTCAAGAAGCCTTCAAAGCTCTCTCAACCCGAGCTTGCCACTCTTTTGCATACGATTTCCGACGGCAATACCGGCAATCTCCATACCCTGTTGGTGGCATGCGCCACCGAAGCGATCACGAGCGGAAAAGAATGCATCGACAAAGGCATTATCGAGGGCAAGGTATGGTTACGGCCTACGCGTGGCATCCGGGAGCTACGCCTGTAAATCCTCGGTGGGTGGTTTCGGTTTGTTTATTTCCAGACGAACTGTTTTCCTCATGGTTGACACGGGCCGCACTTACCCAGGGCTGCGATCCCCTTGTCCTGACGGGCGATATTTGGCCCAAGTGGCGGGTGTGGACGCTCGATCCTGATCGAGGGGTAACGGGTGACCGGATCGAAGCGCTTTCACGTCTGTCAGGCATAGCGAAAGAAGCTTACGAAGCCGCCATGTTGCGTCCCATCGCGGAAGTCGTGTCCGGGAACTCCCTACATGACAAGTCCACATGGCCATGGGTGCTCGCCCTGGGATCCCGCAACAGGAGGCGCCGGGGCGGATTGCAGTATTGCCCTCGATGCCTGGCGGAAGACAGAAGGCCTTACTTCCGGCTTCATTGGCGGTTGGCCTGGCATACGGGGTGCCCAAGGCATGGATGCCGGTTGCTGGATAGGTGTCCACATTGCACCTCGCCCATAGAGCCGCACCGGCTTTCGGCGAAGGAACTCACCATGGCGGTCTGCGCCGCTTGCGAGAACGATTTGAGAATGGTTGGGCCAGTCGATGCGGATGCCGATGGTTTGGCTTTCCAACGGGCCGCCGACGAGGCTGTCGCTTCGTTGGAAGGGCACTATGGCGGGAAAGCCCTCCCGGCCAGCGAATGGTTTTCCCTCGCCAGGTATTTCGTGACGCTGTTGCGGAAGATGGGCATGGGCAAAACCGAGGGTTTGATGGCATTGGCACGATCCTTTGGCGTGGACACCGATGCATTGCAAGCGCCCGCGACCGGATTGGCCATCGAACTCCTTCCCGTGGATGAGCGCGCCGCCTTGCTGGGGGATGCCTGGAAGTTCATGTCCGGCAACCCCAACGATTTTCTAAAAGCCGCGCAACGCGCATCGTTGACCGTCCAATCCTTGCGGGAACCACGCCAACGGCTTCCGGCTACTATCGAGAAACTTGTCATCGAGTTACCGGACAAGCGGACAGTCCGCGTCGGCAGGGCGGAAAGGGAACCGTTCAAGCCCTACTCGCGCCAGGCCGTGATGAGAATGTGGGCACGTTTTCAACGCAAGATGTAGATGGCTTCCTTGAACCGGCCTTCCCATTGCGATGAATGTGGAAAACCCATCGCGAAAGCCCATCGGGTGCTAAAGGGACATAGGTATTGCTCCACCTGCTACGCCCGCGTATTCAAGCGCCGGATGTGTCCGAAATGCGGAAACTTCGCCCGGTTGCCGAAGAAGGATCCAAACGCCGTATGCCGACGCTGCGAAGTGAACAGGCCCTGTGCCCGTTGCGGCAAAACGGAGTACGAGGTCGCCAGGAAAACTCCCTATGGGCCGGTTTGCAATGTTTGCGAGCATTATTTCAGGGAGCCAGAGCCGTGCGAGATATGCGGAACCCCATCCACTCTACTAGCGCGTGTTGCTAGGTTGGGACACGACCACCGTGTTTGCCCCAAGTGCGCCCGGATCGATCATCGCAGCTGCCAAGCTTGCCGACGCCATCGTTTGCTTGGGGAGGCGCCGGATGGCCGAATGCTCTGCAAACCGTGTCTGGAAAAGGGCGAGGCGCTTTGCCCCTCCTGCGGACGCCCCATGCCCGCAGGCCGGGGGAAAGTGGATTGCGAAACGTGCTATTGGGAAAAATTGTTCAGGAAACGACTCGACATCGACCGGGCGGCGTTTTCCTCGCCGGGCATGGAGGAGGTTTTTGGCGAATTCGGAGAATGGTTGTTCAACGAGGTGGGGGCGCAGAAGGCGGCCCTGTCCATTCACCGCTACCTGCCTTTTTTCATGGAAATCGAGAACCGATGGCGCGCCGTCCCCGCGTATGACGGTCTCCTCGCCCATTTCGGGGCCGAGGCATTGCGCCGTGTCAGGCTGCCGATGCGGTGGCTGGAGAAGGCCAAGGCCATCGTTCCGGACGCAGTAGCCAAGAACGAAGATTCGGACCGCCGCCGCATCCGGGAAATCATAGACTCCATTCCGGATGGAACTCCTGCCGGAACCGCGTTGAGATCCTACAACGACATGTTGATGGTTCGGGTCGAAGCGGGAAAAACGAAGATCGGATCGGTTCGTCTCGCGCTCCGGCCAGCGGCATCCCTGCTATCGCGTACGGATCCGTCCGGGAAGAAACTTCCCGACAAAGCCGCTTTGGATGGCTATCTCTTGGAAGCCCCCGGCCAGAAAGCGGCCATCACCGGATTCATCAACTTCCTGAATGAAAAACACGGTCTCGGGCTGATTCCGGAAGTTTCCCGGCAGCGCGTGGCCGAAGCGCGGAAGAAAAAACTTGAAAAAGAACTCCTGGCCCTCGCCCGCCAGGGTGGGGAAGGCGAAGAATTCAAGCACGCGTGGCTGTCGACCGCCCTCGCATTTTTCCATGGACTTTCGCGGAACGTGGGTAAGAAACTGGATGACTCCCAGATCGCCATCGAGGAGGATGGCGGTTTCGAAATTACTTGGGATGGCCAGAACTACTGGATTCCCAAATGGGATCGAAATCGGTAACTGACCCTTACTTGGACCGCCTACCGCTCTTTGCTCCTTGCCGGAACGAAGCGGCATGCTGGGCCTTCCCACCGCCTCCGCGTCGTTGCCGTCGTTCTTCCTATTCTTGCGGTACGGCACCATTTGGGGGGTGATTACCTCTTCAATTTGGCGCCCGCCAAGCATTGCGGGCAGCGGGCGAGGAATGCCAATGCCAAACCCGATACGCACAGGAAGGTACTGGATACCTATCCTTCGCATCCTTCCTTATAAATAAGCCGAGTGGCGCTTTCAGCGGTATTCAGGCGCCGGACAGAAAGTATTTCGCCATGGACTTGCGCAAAATCGCCTCCAACCGGGAATCATCCAACCCATGAAGTTCCCGGTACAGGGATGCCGCGATGGTCGAAAAGACCCGGACGAGATGGGGATCGAAATGCGTGCCGCTGTCCTTCTCCAAGGCCGCGACGGCTTCTTCCACCGGCCAAGGCTGCTTGTAGGGGCGCGGGGAGGTCAGTGCGTCGAACACGTCCACGATCGAAAACAGGCGCGCGTTCAAAGGGATCGCTTCGCCGCTCAGTCCTCTCAGGTAGCCGCTGCCATCGTATTTCTCGTGATGGAACTCGACCACGTCGCGCGCGCCCTGGAGCCAGCTTGCCCGTTTTAGAACGTCAACGCCCAAGGTCACATGGGTCTTCATAACCTCGAACTCCTCCGGCGTCAGCCGGCCCGGTTTGAGGAGGATCGGATCCCGGATGCCGATCTTGCCGACATCGTGCAGGAACGCCCCGGCGATCAGGTTCCGCAGTTCCCACCGGGATAATCCGAGGCGCTGGCCAAACCCCAGGGCGTATAGGGTGACCCGATAATTGTGGCTATTGGTGTCGGAGTCGCGTTCGGCGATGGCGCAGCCCAGTACGTCCAATAGCTCGACATTGCCCTTGAACAGGGTGGCGGCGAGGCGGACGAGCCAGCGGTTGAGGTTCATGATGATGGGGGACAGCAGCGCGGCGGCGAGGGCGAGGCTCGTCGTCACCAGGACGATCACATGGACAATCTCCTCCTCGAGTTTGGCGCGTTGCGCCGGATCTACTTGGTAGACTCCCTCGAAATAGCCCGCCGGGTTCCCTTGGGGATATTCCAGGGGAAGCACGATCGCCAACAGTAGTCGTCCCTCGAGGTAGTGCAGTTCGCGGGAGGACTCGCCTTGCTCCGGAATCCGATGCCTATAGTGCGCAACCTCCCGCCCGATGGAGGATGCGCCATCCCTGGCGGCTTCGAAGCGGAGCTTTCCATCGGGACCATAGATTTCCACGGTCAGGAAATGCTCGTTCACCGATCGCTGGATTTTGCGCCCCAATGCCTGTTCCAGGGCGGGCTCGTCGGAATTGAGCGAGCGGACGGCTTCCCGGCCGAAGCCGGTTATTTCCGCGACGGCCATTTGATGCACTACCAGTTTCACCCGGTTGAATTCGAACAGAAGAACGGCACCGATGACCGTCATGCTGAGCAATAACCAACCGGTTATAAGCCGGATCAGTATCCTTCGCCGAATATGCGCGCCGGCGGCGAGCGCTTCCCGGAAATCCGGGGGGGGAACCCGGACGCGGGAAGCTCCCTTCCTGGCCGTGGAGGTATGCCACATACGCCTAGATCCCTTTTTCTTGAGGGTACCGGTCGATGAATATGCGGTGCCCGGAACCTGCTTGGGACATTCCCGGCCCAGCGCCCTTGACACCGGGTGTTCTAGACGCTTGAAGCCGGGAATCCCCAAATCAGCCCCTACTTGGATTGCTCCTTGTCCTGGAGGTGTTGCTTGGCCTGGCCGGCGGCTTCCCCGGTTTCCTGGGCATGGCCCTTCGCGGCATGGCCCTCGGCCTTGCCCATCGCGCCGAATGCCTGCTCGTCATGTTCTTGTTTTGGATTCTCGCCACTGATCTTCTTGGGCGATTTCCGGTAAGGCTTGGCCTTGTTCTGCTGGATCGCGTGTTGTTTCGCCTCCTCGGTGTGCTTGCCAGCCGCTGCGGTATCGCCTTGCTTGGCGCTTTCCACGGCTTGGTCGAGGTGCTGGGTGGCTTCCTGGCCGTGCTGCTCTTCGGCGGAGCCGACCATTGGGAAAGCTAAAACCAGCGTGGTAGCCATCAGGCCGATTAGAGTGTTGCGTGCATTCATGGCGTATCTCCTTGTTGTGTTGAGTGGAACCGGAAGTATAGATACTTGCGATTAGTGGGCGGCTTCAGCCATCTTCCGGTGCATGTCCGCCATTTGGCGGTTCGCATCCACGATTTGCTGGTAGTGGTAGATCAGTGCCTGGCAGTGTGCTTGCCAGGTGGCGGCCTGTTTTCCATAGAGGTAGCTCTTCGCTTGGTATTCCGCCAAGAGCTTCTTGTGCTCCTCGACCTGGGCCTGGGCGTCCTGGGCCGCCTGCTGGTAATGATTGGCAAGCGCCAGATGGTCGGTTGGGGTTTTAGCGCTCTGGACGGCCGCCGTCATGTCCATCGGATGGGGATTGGGTTGGGCGCAGCCTGCCAGGAATCCCAGGGTCAGGAGCAGGATTAGCGCGGTTTTGAGGGTGGATAGGGTGTTCATGGCGGTTTTCCTCTGTTAGTCGATCAATAGGGTTCGGGGTTTGTACCTGAGGGTGTCTAGGTGTTTTCGGCTTAGCGCCTCCCTGGGTTGGATGGATCGTCGATGCCCAAATCACGCGGTTTATCCAGGCCATGCCCCTTCACCAGGGCATAGATCGCGGGAATAACAATCAGGGTCAGCACGGTGGACGACACCATGCCACCCACCATCGGCGCCGCAATCCGGCGCATGACTTCCGAGCCCGTGCCATGGCTCCACATGATCGGCACGAGTCCGGCCATGATCGCGGCCACGGTCATCATCTTGGGGCGGAGACGTTCGGCGGCTCCGGTCATCAAGGCCGCGTTTAGGTCGTCGAGGGTGAAGGGCCGCCCTGCCATTTCGCAACCGTGCCGCCGTTCGGAATGGGCATGGTCGAGGTAAATCAGCATCACCACCCCGGTCTCAGCGGCCACCCCGGCCAGGGCGATAAAGCCGACCCCCACCGCCACGCTGACGTTGTAGTCCAACAGCCACAGCAGCCAGACCCCGCCAACCAGGGCAAACGGCACCGACAGCATCACGATCAGCGTCTCGGCGAGCCGTCCGAAGTTGAGGTAGAGCAGGACGAAGATGATGGCACCGGTCAGTGGGACCACCAGTTTCAGGCGCTGGATCGCCCGTTCCATGTACTCGAATTGGCCGCTCCAGGTGACGTAGTAGCCAGGCGGGAATTTGACCGCGTCGGCGACCGCCCGCTTGGCGTCGGCCACATAGCCCGCGATGTCGCGGCCGCGCAGGTCGACATAGACGTAAGTCGACAGCAAGGCGTTTTCGGTGCGGATGCCGGGTGGTCCTTGGCTGATCCCGATCCGCGCCAATTGGCCCAAGGGGATCGAGGCACCTGTGGCGGTGGGGACCAGGATGTGCGAGCCCAGGGCCTCGGGGTCGTCGCGGAGTTCCCTCGGGTAGCGCACGATCACGCCAAAGCGCTCCCGTCCCTCGACCATTGTAGTCACGGTCTCGCCACCGATAGCGGTGCCGACCAGGTCCAAGAGGTCGCCCACCATCAGGCCGAACCGGGACAGCGCCTCGTAGTCGGGGTCGAGGTTCAGGTAATAGCCGCCGGTCACGCGCTCGGCGTAGGCGCTGGTGGTACCCGGCACCGTCTTGACCGCCTGCTCGATCTCCTTCGCCAGACGCTCCATCTCGTTGAGGTCTTTGCCGAACAGTTTGATGCCGACGGGGGTGCGGATGCCGGTGGCCAGCATGTCGATGCGGTTTTTGATCGGCATGGTCCAGGCGTTGGTGACGCCGGGGATTTGCAGGGCGGTGTCGAGTTCGGCGACCAGAGTTTCCAACGTAAGGCCGGGACGCCATTCCGCTTCCGGCTTCAGGTTGATGATGGTTTCGCCCATCTCCAGGGGGGCCGGGTCGGTCGCGGTCAGGGCGCGGCCCGCCTTGCCGAACACCGATGCCACCTCAGGGAAGCTTTTGATAATGCGGTCCTGGGTTTGCAGGAGTTCCGCCGCCTTGGTCACCGACAGCGCAGGCAGGGTCTGAGGCATGAACAGCAGGGTGCCCTCATTCAGCGTCGGCATAAATTCGCCGCCCAACCGGACCATGGGATACCAGGACACCAGTAGGATCAGCACGGCCAGGGCAATGGTCGTCTTCTTCCAGCGCAGCACGGCGGAAATCATCGGCCGGTAGCACCAGATCAACACCCGGTTCACCGGATTTCGGCCCTCTGGCAGGATGCGCCCGCGCACGAACAGCGCCATCAGCACCGGGACCAGGGTGACGGACAACACCGCCGCCCCGGCCATGGCGAAGGTCTTGGTATAGGCCAAGGGATGAAACAACCGCCCTTCCTGGGCTTCCAGGGCAAATACCGGCAGGAATGAGACCGTGATAATCAACAGACTGAAGAACAGGGCCGGTCCCACCTCGCGGCAAGCCTCTAAGAGGATGTCTAGGCGCGGACGCTTGCCGCTGTCTCGTTCCAGGTGCTTATGGGCGTTCTCGATCATGACGATGGCGGCGTCCACCATGGCGCCGATGGCGATGGCGATACCGCCGAGGCTCATGATGTTGGAGTTCATACCCAGCGCGTGCATGACCATGAAAGCGATCAGCACCCCGACCGGCAGCATCAGGATAGCGACCAGAGCACTTCTGAGATGCAGCAGGAACAGCGCGCAGACCACCGCCACCACCGCGCTTTCTTCGACCAGGGTACGGCGCAGGTTATCAATGGCGCGGAGAATCAGGTCGGAGCGGTCGTATACCGTTTTGATGCCGACGCCTTCCGGGAGGCCCGCTGTGAGCTCGGCTAGGCGGTTTTTGACATGCTCGATCACTTCCAGGGCGTTCTGGCCGTAACGGGCCAGCGCGATACCGGAGACTACCTCGCCCTCGCCATCTAGTTCGGCGATACCGCGCCGCTCGTCCGGGACCAGTTCTACCCGCGCCACATCGCGCAGCAGCACCGGGGTACCGTTCTCGGCCTTGAGGACCAGGCGTTCCAGGTCGGGTTTGCCGTGCAGATAGCCGCGCCCGCGTACCATGTATTCGGTTTCCGCCCGCTCGATCACCCGGCCGCCGACGTCGCGGTTGCCATTCTTCAACACCTGGGTCACGGTGCCGAGGGGTATGCCGTAAGCTTGCAACTTGTGGGGATCGACCGTGACTTGATACTGCTGGACGAACCCCCCCAGGCTCGCGACCTCCGCTACCCCCTGGGCCTTGGTCAGCTGGTAGCGCACGAACCAGTCCTGCAAGGTGCGCAATTCCGCCAGCGAATAGGCCTTGCCCAGTAGGGCGTACTGATAGACCCAGCCTACCCCGGTGGCGTCCGGTCCTAGTTGAGGCGTCACCCCGCTAGGCAAACGTCCAGCGGCGAAGTTGAGGTATTCCAGTACGCGGGAGCGCGCCCAGTAGATGTCGGTGCCGTCCTCAAAAATGATATAGATGAAGGACGCACCGAAGAAGGAGAACCCCCGAACCACCTTGGACCGTGGCACGCTCAACATGGACGTGGTCAGGGGATAGGTCACCTGGTCCTCGACTACCTGGGGGGATTGGCCCGGATATTCGGTATAGACGATCACTTGGGCGTCCGAGAGGTCCGGCAGCGCGTCCAAGGGCGTTTTCATGACCGCGTACAGACCTCCAGCCACGAGCGCCAGGGTGGCCAGCAGCACCAGGAACCTATTGCGCAAGGACCAACCGATGATGCGTTCCAACATGGCTAGTGCCCTCCATGTTGATGCGCGGCGGGCTGGGGCGATTCCGGCTCTCCGGGCGCGGCTAGGCTATCCAGCGCCGCCTTGAGGTTGCTTTCGGCGTCGATTAGGAAATTGGCGCGGGTGACGACCTTCTCCCCGGCGGACAAGCCCGCCAGCACCTCGAAATAGTCGTCGGCGTAACGGCCGAGTTTGACCTCGCGCGGCTCGAACCGACCTTCGCCCTTCTCGACTAGGACCAGCTTGCGGACGCCGCTGTCGAGCACGGCCGAATCAGGCACCGCCAAGGGCCGTTCCGGCTGCCCGCCCGCCGCAAGGGTCACAGAGCCATAGAGTCCTGGCCGCAAGAGACCTTGCGGGTTGGATAGTTCGACCCGGACCTTGACAGTACGGGTTTCCGGCGCGAGGGTCGGGTAGATGAAGCCGATCTTCCCCGCGAATTCCTTATCCGGGTAGGCGTTGATATGTACCTGGACCGCCTGCCCGAGCCGGATCCAGTCCAAGTCCTGCTCGAACACGTCGGCCAGCAGCCAGACCTCGCCCAGGTCGGCCAGCCGGAACAGCACCTCGCCCGGCATGAAGCGCATCCCCTCCACCGCCGGTTTCTCCAAAACCACGCCGGAAACCGGGGCCGCCAGCGGCAGGGTTTCCAGCGGCGCGCCCTGGCTTTCCAGGCGGTCCAGCGCCTCCTGGGGAATATCCCAATAGCGGAGGCGTTGCAGGGAGTTCTTGACCAGGAGCTCGGCGGTGGCGCGGGCCTGGACGCTGCCTTCGCGCAGGGCGGCGAGGCCGTCGCGGGCGATGAGGTATTCCTGTTCAGCGGTCAGGAGGTCCGGGCTGTAGATATCGAGCAGGGGCTGGCCCCGGCGCACCGCCTGCCCGGTGACGTTGACATGGAGGCGCTGGACCCAACCCTCGAATTTGGGCGCGACCGCATGGACCCGGCGCTCGTCGATCTGGATACCGCCCAGCACGCGCACATTGCGGACCAGGGCGCGGATGGCCACGGCTTCGGTCCGTACCCCCAGTTTCTGGACCTTCTCCGGGGTGATCGCGATTTGCCTGGAATTAGCCGCCTCCCCCTCATACACCGGGAGGTAGTCCATGCCCATCTCGTCCTTCTTCGGGACGGGCGAGGTATCGGCGGCCCCCATCGGATGGCGGTAATAGAGGATGCGGTCGGTCTTGCCGGGCGCGGCCTGGGGATTCAGGTCTTCCGGGTACACCGGGATGAAATCCATGCCCATTTCGTCCTTGGCGGGCGTGGGCGAGGTCACCTTGGGGTTCATGGGATGGCGGTAATAGAGCGGCTTCTTTTCCGCCCGTGCCGGGAGTTCTGCCGTATGTGGCGTCAGCTGTTGGAACAGCACAGCGCCACCCACCCCAAGTCCCGCGCCTAATAGCACCGCCACCATTAACCACGCGATTGAACCCTTAGTCATGAGCCACCTCCAGTCCGGTGGCGGCTGCGACTTCCGCCAGAATTTGCTGGGTCCGGGTCAGGGACTGCCAGTATTGGGTCTGGTACTGGAACAGGGTTAGCTGCGCCTTCAGGAGGTCGGTGAAATCGGCCTTGCCCACCGGATAGCCTGCCATCAGGGAACGCACGGTCTGTCGCGCCTGCGGGATAATCTCGTGTTCATACAGGGATAGCCGTTCCTTGGCGTGCAGGTATTCGGCAGTCTTGGCGGTGATTTCCGCCTGCACCCGGTGATGTTCGTCCTCGAAGGCATACTGTTCCTGGAGGTACTCGCTCTGGCGCTGATCGACCGCCTTGGATTGCTTGTCCCCGGCGTAGATCGGGAGGTTGACGCTCAGGCGGATACTGGCGAAATCGCTGCGGGACTGCCCGGTCGGCGTGTCCTGACGGACGGCGTAGCTGGCCCCGACGGTGACGTCGGGATAGAAATCCTTTTGCGCCAGATCGACCCTGGTTTTGGCGGCGTCCAGCATTTTCCGGCGCTGGGCCAGTAGGGGCCGGATTTCCTGGGCCTTCTCCAGCAAGTTGGATTCCTGCAACGCCATCTGGGCGAATTCGGCACTGGCCGGGAGGACCACCAGAGTGGACGGGGGACGATCCAGCAATACGTTGAATTGGGCGGTCGCGGCGTGACGCATCCCGATGAGTTCCAAGCGTTCATCCTTGAGCTTCGAGAGTTCCAATTGGGCCAGTTGCACGTCCTGCTGCTGACCCTGGCCAACCCGGTATTGGGCCTGAGCGGTATCGACCAGTTGCTGGAAGAATTGCTCGGATTCCTGGGTCACGTTCAAGGCCCGGTCGTAGAAAAACAGTCGCCACCAGCCATCCTTGACCTCGCGGACCAGTCGCAGCCGGGCTTCCTCTACGGAGTCCGCTGCCGCTAGGGCTTCCTCTTCGGCGATTTTTCGCTGGAGATCGCGCTTGCCGGGGAACGGGATGGTCTGGCTGACGCCGAACTCCAGCATGGTCATGTCCTCTTGGCGGAGGCTGAAACTTCGGGTCGGAACATTCAGAAGGTCCACGTTGAAGGTGGGATCGGGCATAGCCCCAGCCTGGGGCGGGACGGCGGCCAACGCCTGGGCACGGGCTTTGATCTCGGCGAGGCCGGGGTTCCCGGCCAGGGCCAGTTCGACCGCATGTTGAAGGGTGAGTTCGGGCTCGGCCGCTTGCGACACGGGCGGGAGGGCTGCCAAGCAAAGCAAGACCAGGGCTTGCCTCCAAGGCTTCCGGCGCGAACGCCGGGGATGGGCGGTAACAGACATAGGGAATCCTCTCGATGGAAAAACCGTGGACGCGCGCGGACGCGGACCCACACGGCGCCGTTTTTCAGGCGCGGTTCGGATCGAGGGGACGGGCTAGTTCAGGAGGGTGCAGAACCGGTAGATGAGCGGAATCCGCCTGCCGGAGGGCGGATCAAGACCCCAAGGGATACGCGCAGCCAGGCCCGCGCCCAGCCAGGCGTCGAAGACCAGGATGACGAATAGGGCAAGTATCGGCACATCTCCGTTCGGGGGGCTGGCCGGGAAGACAGGACTGGGTTGGGATTCGAGGCAGGGTTTGAGGGAGCAGGCTTGGAGCATCTTGGACGGTGCGTCCGAATGCCCCAGATGGCCGATCTGGTCCGGGCAGGTCTGCATCATATCCGGCATGGCCTGAGCCATGACCGGCATCGTGCAGGTGGCGGAAATCAGGAAAGCGAGCCACGCGAACAGCCCCGCCGCGAGCACGGCGTGCAGGTATGGGCGGTTTCTACGCAGACGCAATCGGGACAACATGGATTTTCCCTTAACACTACAGGACTCTCCTAGCTTCAAGACTACCACAAGGCCGGGATATATGGTGGTGAAAATCCGGAATTTGCGTCGGATCGGGAAAATTTTTTCAAAATCCCTTGACCTTGCCATGATGGGAAGTTGCAGCATGATGGTTCCCGAGCATTCGATCCAGGGAGCCGATTTCACATCCGACCGACCCTGCCGGCCCGGTTTCCAACCTGCTGGCGCTGAGGACGGCCCTGCACTGCCGGCTGCGCGATCGGTACGGAGTGTTCCCGCTCTTGATTCGCCAGGGCCAGTGTTCGCCAGCAAAAGGAACGACTTTCAAAACCGATGTCGTCCTGTGTGAAAGGCGATCCGGCGAATCAGGCAGGAATCGTCCCCGGCCCATACGCGGAAATAGGTCTTGATTCGTGAAGTATTCCGTCCAGAACAGCGCCGCCGGCCCCATCCATCATGGTGTGACAGGACGCCATGGCGTTACGGATGAGCCATGTCTTATTTTGCAAATTACTTCATATATGAAGTAATATATGCTTAATTTGGTTAAAAAGCATTGAATAAGATGACTTATGAGCGTGTATTTCAAAACAGACATAGAGATCGCGAAAATCCTGGGAGAACGCATCCGGAATTACCGGGTTTCGGAATCTGGTGCCTCGATGACCAGGGATGCGCTGGCCGCAAAAGCCGGCGTATCGTTGTCTTCTTTGGAGCGGCTTGAGGGGGGAGGCAATTCACGTCTTTTGACGTTGATTTCGGTGCTTCGGGAATTGGGTCTCTTGGATAATTTTTTGGAATTGGTCCCGGACATTTCAGAGCCAACGCCCATGGATTTGCTTGAACACAAAAAACCGAATCGTGTCCGGGCCTATGCTTCCAGGAAAAAAAGGGGGGATCATGAGTAAAGCCAATGTTGTCCTGGTCAAGCTTTGGGGCAAGCTGGTCGGAGTGGTCTCCGGGAACCGGCACCGGCCTGGCATATATTCGTTCCAGTACGACAGAAAGTTTTTAAGCTCAGATCCAGAGCTCAACCTTTCGCCAGCGTTGGGGAATGCCTTCCCGTTCAATGCGGCGCCCAAGTTCTTCCCGAGCCTGAACCCGGAAACCTTCCATGGCTTGCCTGGCTTAATCGCCGATGCCTTGCCGGATAAATTCGGTAACGCGCTGATCGATGCCTACATGGTCAACTTGGGGATAGCGCCTTCCGATATTTCGACCATGCAAAGACTGCTTTACATGGGGCACAGAGGAATGGGGGCTTTGGAATTCGAGCCGGCGATGACTTCCAAAGAAGAGAAGGTCGCCGTTCCATTGGTCATGTCCGAGTTGGTCGAAAATGCGCGGCGGGCATTGTGCGGAAAAATAGAGGATGTCGGACCGGACATTATCCGTATCGGGTCTTCGGCCGGCGGCGCGCGCGCCAAGGCCGTGGTCGGATTCAATTCTGAAAGCAACGATCTTGTCTCCGGACAATTCGATCTGCCGGATGGCTATGAACACTGGTTGCTGAAATTCGACGGGGTAGGAGAGAACGGGAATTTCGGCTCGACCAATGGCTTTGGAAGGATCGAATATGCCTACCACCTCATGGCCAGGGCGGCGGGCATCGATATGATGGAATGCCGGTTGCTGGAGGAAGGCGGACGAGCCCATTTCATGACCAAACGCTTCGACCGGGTGGGAAATGAGAAACTCCATGCCCAAAGCCTGTGCGCATTGCTCCACGCCGATTTCAACGTTCCCTACGTCCACGATTATGGCCTTTATTTCAGAACCGTACAGATACTCAGGCTTGGGAAGCTGGCGCTAGGACAGTCCTATCGAAGGATGGTCTTCAATGTCATGAGCAAGAACTGCGATGACCATACCAAGAACCTTTCTTTCCTAATGGACAAGAATGGCTCGTGGTCGCTGGCTCCGGCATACGACCTAAGCTATGCTCACAATCCAGCCGAAGGCAAATGGACCCGACAGCACCAGATGCTGATCAATGGAAAAGCCAAGGATATTACCGAGCGGGATTTACTCGAGGTGGCGCATCAGTTCAATATCAACCATGCAAACGAAATCATCCATGAAGTCAAGGAAGCGGTTTCCCAATGGGAATATTTCGGCAACCAAGCGGGCGTCGAGCCTGAAACGATAGATTTCATTGAACGCCACCATGAATTGGTTCGTTCCAGACCATTTTTCACCGGACCGCCAAAAATTGAAGGGGAAACGGACGACGAGGATGGTTCACCAAAGCTTTAGCCCGCTTTTAAGAATTGCCGACACGTTCACGCTATTAAAATCAAGAAGGTGGTGGATCGCATGCGCAGTTGCTGCAAACAGGTGAAGGATTTCCTGGAATTCGGGAAACACCTCCACGGCGAGATCAAGCGGTTCTATGACCGGGCCAACGAGGAAACCGGATCCGAGCGAATCCGGATGCTGCTCGATTACCTGAGCCGACACGAGCAACATCTCGAGGAATCGCTCGCCCGTTTCGAGAAGGGTTCCCGGAGCGGCATCCTGAACACCTGGCTGGAATATCCCCCGGATCTCGATGTCGAAGCAGTGATCGGCAAACACAATCTCGGGGAGATCAACTCTTCCGAGGCTCTGATCTCCATCGCCATGGATTTCGACGATACCCTGGTGGCGCTTTACCGGGAGGTGTCCGCCAAGGTGGACGAACCGAAGCTCAAGGAAGTGTTCCTTAACCTATTGGCGCTGGAGGAAAAGGAAAAAATCCAGGTGCTACGGGCCGCCATGTCCTTCCAGGATATGTAGCCCAGCGGGATTATTTCCCACTCCCCCTGGGAGGGTCCGGGCGATCTTCTTAAGGATGGAGCGGTTTTCGCCGAAGGTACAGATCGCCTTGCAGTGTTCGCTCAAATCGCCGAAGGGGATGAAGGCGATAGGTAATCCGTCGAGCGAGTGGCGGAAGGCGGGACGCGCTAGTTGCGCCATCACTTCCTTTTCGCGGCGGTTCGGCGCCACCAGGTAAAGGTCACACCCGCAATCCGGTATCGACCGCGCCAAATCCTCCAGGCGGAGGATCCCCGAATAGATGGAAGTGCTCTTCTCCACTTCGAAGGCGCCGACGATCTCCCCAGTTCCCGGCTCCAGCCATAGCACATCGATCAGGCGCACCGTCTCCCTGACCTCGTCGGGCCACTCACGGGGGGGCAAATCGGGAACGGTGAGCAAGGCGAAGGACTGGCCGTCGTAGGCGCGGTGGCGGTCGTTGCGCGCCACATGGACCTCGTAGCGGAGCGCGCGGCCGATGGTGATCAGGAGGTGTTGTATCCGCGTGTGTTCGGATTCCTCCCGGCGTTCCTCCAGGACTGCTGAGTGACGGGCCTGGGCCGCCTTTTCCAGCTTGGCCTTTTCCAGGGCGGGGACCGCTTCCGTATTGTTCCCTATCGGCAATCTTCCCGTGCCGATCTCATACAGCAAACCCGAGAATGCGCCGAGATCCTTGGACAAGTGATTCCGGACGCGCTCGTTCGCGTTCAGGATCACCTCCCGCATGGCGAGGTAGCTTTCCCAGGACCCCAATTTCTTCTTGTCCGCGAACAAGGCATTGAAGCCATTGAGCATCGCTGTGTTGAAGGGCGGTATGGCCGTGGGATGCAGGAAATACAGGATGTTGGCCACGGCGGGTCCCAGTCCCTTGATCCTGGCATCGGCCAGTCCGCTGATTTCGGCCAGGATGCGCTCCGTCTGGTTCGTGGCGAGGCAGGCTTGCAAAAAGCCGCCAAACTTGTGCTTGTTGGCCTCGTTCTCGTAAATATCGGGAATGCGGAGCTTGGGTTTCCAGTAGAACGGGTGGGCCGCGCCCTCGAACACCTGTTTCTGCTCGGTGATGGCGGCCAGTACCGTCTCCAAGGGCGAACCCTTGAAATCGTTACCGAACGTCCCCTCGGCAATGCCGTCCACGACATCCCGCACTCCGCGCCGGATGGTGCGGAAGGCTTTCATGCGTTCTCCGCCGTTAATGAACCATGTGTTATAGACCGATTCCGAGTCGGACTTATAGCGATCAATCAATTCGGTCAACGGTGCGGTTTCAAGCATGTCATCAACGGTTTGTGGGTTTTTAAATCATAGGGTGGGGCCATCCAAGCCTTTGCGAATAGGGGCAGCGTGGGTCATGGGCGATACCGCGCTTCCGACGGTACTGTCCGTATCCAGCGCCCGTCATGTGATGCCCCGGCCTGCAACCTCGCCAGGGTGCCCCGGTAACCACTGCCCATGGATATCTTCCCCGAGTCCTCCGGAGGGGAGCCGAATATCACGATGTCGGCGCCGATCTAATTCACGGTCTCTTTGGGATCATCGCTACTGGCCCAATCGGGGTTATCTAGCAACCGATAGCGAGGCCGGCCATTTCCTACTCGGGTCACCATAAGCGTGATGCTCGCCTTTTGGCGCAAATGCGTATTTATATCTTCGGGATTGATAATAGCCGGTCCGATTTTTCCGGATATCACATCACCGCTTTCCTGTATCCGAAATTCAAAGGTCCGCCTTTTGGGAAGGATTCCTTGAAATTCGCCAGTCAAGTTTTTTTCCTCTTCGTGCAGGTTATCGCCACTGAGGCGTTCCCAACTCCGGCGGACTTGTTTAATATCCGTAAACTGGAAAACCTTATTGCCGAACCTCAAGGCGCAAACCGCTTCGTTTTCGGCAAGCGTATTAACGAAACCGCGTATCTTGTCCAAGGCCCTTGGATCGAGTTCGGCGGCGGAGTCCGCCAATAATTCATCATCTGGCTCGATAGAACCTTGGAGTAGGTTTTGGGTACGCTCCAAAGCCAATTCAACGGGGGTTTGCTCGTCAAGTGGCATCTGCCTTACCCGGTATTCCTCCAATTCGAAGCCGAACGAGCCCAGGGCGGTGTTCGTGATAAGCAACTGGTTTTGTTCCCTGTTAGGGATCGGCCCCATCGCCGACAATGGGGCTGTCAGGGAGGCCGCCACGGCGGCCACCGCCTCGGTAAACCCATTCACGGCTTTCATGGCGAAGTCGGCAAAAATGCCGTGGCTGCCACCCACCACGGGACGTCCGCTGAAGGTCAAGCACGCCCGCGCAGGTTCATGCTCATCGACTTGTGCTTGGCCAATCTCATCCTCAACCTCTTCCAGTCTTGCCAATAAGCTGCTGCGGTCAAGCACGTCTTCTTCCGGCGTGCTGGCGATCATTTTTTGAAGTGTGCTGCGTTCGCCAAGCAGATTCAGCAAATCCACTTTGTTCATGGCTGTGCTCCTGGGTTTCCGGATCCGATCAATATCGCTTTTGCGGCGACGTCTTCAACCGGAGCCAGATCGATTTGCAAATAACCTTTCCATAGTTGATTTCGACGATGCGACCACATGCTATACCAATAGGCGCTGCTCGCCACCAATCGCTCTTGAAGCGTGGTATCCAGGCATACCATATAGGCATCGGTATGATAGATGGCCTTGAAGGCTTTCCTGGCAGATTTAGTAGCCGGAAACAAGAGAGGCGCTTTATTCAATAAATCGGTCTGGGAAACGTTTGGAGGGAGTTGATAGAAAGTCACCACGTCAATATCCTCCGGCGCACGAGATTCTAGAAGTTCCACATCTTCCAGAAAGCTGCCATCGAGCCATTGAAAGCCGATGGTCAATCCCAATTTATGCAGTTCGGCGCGATAATTCAGGAAGCCGTCCAGTATTTCAAGTCGCTGCGGAGTATGGCTAAACCTGGAGACGAACTCATTTAGAGATATCGGATATGGCGATCGATCCACCGAAACTGGATTAAGCTCATTTATAGGCGGAATAACTCCCCTAGAATTCCAAGTTGGTATCGATGTGAGCGGCATGCGGCTTCCTTTTTCGTTTTTATTTAACCTAGTTTCAGGCGCGGTCAATCCACAGTGGAGTTACATCAACTCAAGAAACCTGGGTTATGATGCCTGAGTTTAAGTTAAATTATATCACAGCGAGTACAGTCTAACGATGAAGGAAAGTGTGGGGGAGCCGTCTGGGAGCCGCTCCTATGTGTTTTTTGTTTATCCCCATTCCCGCCCTCCATCGATGTGGATGATGCCGGGCGATATGGTCGTGGCCGGGACGGATCGGGAGGGCCGCAGCCGCATGGCGCGGAGGCAAACGATTCGGCTTGGATCGGGCTTATTCCCGATCCAAGCGGCAGATCCACTCCGCTCGGTTCCATGGGGCCGGTTGTCTTCGCGTACCCGTATGGATGTGCGCAAAAATCGGTGCGGATTTTTGACAAGCTCTAGCCATTGCCCATTGCACGGAATGACCGCTTTCGTGTCCAACAGCATCCATCCAGCATCTGGAAACGCAATAATTTTTGTTCTGTCGGCTAAGTATTTCCGTTTTTCCAATCGCTTAGAATCGTGGCAACCCATTCGCAATCCATCTTGGCGCATGGCTCCGCTTCGATGATGATGGCACCGAGAGGATGCTCAATCGGGTCGGCTTCTATGAACAGGTAAGCATTCGAAGAAATAATTCCATCGATCTTGATGACGGAAACATACCGAGGTCTTGGTTTGTGGCTGGAACCAAGGATTGTGCTGAGTGGGTGAACGGTATCATCATCCAAGATGGCCTTCGGCATTTTTGATATTTGGGGATGGAGTTGTCGAGGATTAAGGGCGACGAAACTTATAGTATTGAAATCATCGGATAAGCCCGATACGAATTTTTTAAGGTATTCTGTGAATTTTGGATTTTCTGGGGGATAGTGGTCTGGAAACGATAGGTTGCCAAACGCAATTATATCTATCGGCAAGAGATCGTTTTTACCTTCTCCCTGGACAACGCTGGCCTCGGTGCTTGGATTCCGTCCCGAAAATACAGCAACCCCTTCTTGTGGATCGGTTCGATATATTTTCTTGGTTAGTAAATCAGGAAACCGGGCCGTGTAGCTGACAGGCACCTCTTTGGGCTGTAGCGCCTGATCGGGTGGTTCCTCGTGCAAGTTCAAGGTTGTTTTGTCGTCAATTTCCCCCGGTCCTTGATCATCCTCCGCGCCGCCTTTCGCAGACGCTGCTGCGCTCCCAAACATTTTCGATGCCATGGTATAGGTCAGTTTTTCAAAAGGAAAAGGGTGGGAACAGGAAATTATTTGAAAAACCAGAAATTTTTGGTCGCCGAGCCACATGCCGTTGACCTTTATTGTTGATTTGCCCTCAAAAGGTAGTTTGGCCATTGGGTAGATTTCATCTATCGAGGATGCCAGTAGCGATGACGATAATGATTGAATGCAGCGCTCGGCGTATGGATCGAAAGCTATCCTGGCAATATCCGCAGCTGAGTAGCCCCTCAATCCAGGCGAAATATCGACATGCGCTATTCCATTGGACTTATCAATGCGGGCGTTTTCCCAGAGGTTGTTTGTATCAAATGGAGCTTGAAAAATACGCACAATTAACTCGCTGGACGATCCAAAATAGAATCGAATAATCTCTATCGCGGGAATTATGACGGTTCTTTTACATCCAGTCTGGGCAACCAAACACCATGAATTTGTATGCATGCGGTGGTAGGGGTGGATGTTAAATGGTATAAGGTAGTTATCATGGTCGTCAGTAACGCCCGACTTGGCTAGCCGCGTCATTTCCTTATCGGATACCACATCAAATACTTCTTCGTTACAGTATTGGGTGCCAACCAGTTTTCCGCTTTCCCAAAGTGTCCCAATGGAAACCATTGGCAATAAACCAATTGGGATCGGTATCCGTCTTTGCCCTTTTAAAGGGTATGGAAAAGTTGTTTCGAAGCGAGACAGCCTTGCATTTATGAATGGGCTTTTGTCGCGCTTTCCTCGCGAGAAGAATAGGTTTCCTATCCAATCAAGGCGCCATATATTTCCATCATGTGGGAATACCTTGATTTCCATATTGAAATGCGGAGTCATTTGCGGTCTTTGGTTGCTTGCGTTGGGGCAAGCATCATGCACCAGATCAGAATGCCACGCCAACAATCCATTATTCCTGTCAAAACATTGGGGAGGAGGATTTAGGTGTTACCCCCCGTCCCATCGCCAAGCGCCACAGCAAAGATGCTCCAAAGTGTAGGGGGGCGATGGGGTTGGCCCCACCTGCCCGATGCAAGCCGGGGGCACCGGCGTCGGCAAGGCATCCCCTTCTGGAAGGACTACCCGAAGCGGGCAAATGTGTTCCCTCGTGGAATTGGGATTTCGGGCATAAGCTGGCGCACCGTAGGATAGCGACTATGAACATGAATTTGACTTCATTGGCCGTTGTACGCCCCCAGTCGACCGATTTTTTGTAATTTTCAAAAATTCATCTAAATAATTGATTTGTAATTTATTTTGCCTATTTTTGCGGGCAAAACAAGTAAATCATCCGTACATGGACGGAAATGGTCGCCGACCTCGCCGGGAATCTGATCGCCCTGGCGGAGGCCAAGGCGGAAGCCCAAGCCCTGCGGAACATCGAGTTCCGCGTCGCCGACATGCTGGACCTCGGTTATCCCGACGGAAGCTTCGACGCCGTGGTGTGCGTGTTCGGCATCTTCTTCGTGCCCGACATGGCCGGGGCGGTCGTGGAGTTGTGGCGCATGGTCCGGCCCGGCGGCCGCCTGGCGATCACGACCTGGGGTCCGCGCCTGTTCGAGCCCGCCAACGGGGTTTTTTGGGAAGCGGTCGAGGCGGTCCGGCCCGACCTGCACCGGGGCTTCAATCCCTCGGACCGCATTTCCGAACCGGCGGGACTGCGCGCCATGTTGGCCGAGGCCGGGGTACAGGGCGCCGACATCGTGGCCGAAGCGGGAACCCATCCGCTCGGATCCCCGGAGGATTGGCGGAAGATCGCCATGGGGAGTGGTTACCGGGGCACCTTGGAACAATTGGAGGCCGGGACATTCCACCGGATTCGGGAAATGCACCTATCCCGCCTCCAGAGGGAAAAATCGCGGCCATCGAGACCAACGTCATCTATGCCCTGGCGACCAAGCAATAGGACAGGGAAGTCCTGTGGATCGAAGGCTGGGTCACATGCCCTAGCCGCAACATCCCCCGGCCTTGCCATGCGCCTGTACCGGCGGGCACTTCACGGAACCGTAGGAGCAGAAAACACAGCAATCGCCCGGCTTGGGACGGAGCAAGACCTGGCAATTCTTGCATTCGTAATAGAACTGGCAAGCATCCGTGGGCATGGTCTCCCGCTGGGCGAAACCGCATCCGGGACAGGTGATGACGGATTCCAGGACGAGGCTATCCATGGATGTTCAGGGATGGAGCGTGGAGGGATAGCCGACCTGCGTGGTGGCTTGGATCAAGGCGTCCGGGGTGGCCCGCTCCGGGTCGTAGGTGACCGTGGCGGTTTTCCGGTCGAAATCGACTTTGGCTTCGTTGACTCCGGGGACCCGCTCCAAAGCCTTCCTGATCGTGATCGGGCAGACCGCGCAATCCATGCTCCGCACGTCCAGCATGACGGTCCGGGGTGTGCCGGCGAAGCTCAACAGGGGTGGCAGGGCGAGGGCAAGCAGGATCGTCAGACGCATATCATTTCCTCGGAATCAGTAGAAAAGCGGCGCGGCCCATGGACCGGCCAGGAGCCCTAGCGAGAGCAGGGCGACCCCCCAAAAAATCAGCCGCTGCCGCTTGAGGGTCGGTTTATCCCGGCAGGCCGAGCCGGGTTCGCAGGCCCGGGACGGGAAATAAAGCTCGCGAAATGCGAGTGCCAGGAATAGGAGCGCCGCCGCCATGAAAGCGGGCCTGAATAGCGCCATGGCCGTCAGGCGGCCGATCCAGGCTCCGCCGAACCCCAGCGAAAGCAGGACCAACGGCCCCAGGCAACACGCCGAAGCGCCTATCGCGGCCAAGGTTCCGGCGAGCAGCGAGCCTTTTGCGTTCAATCGGGACATCTCGGTTCTCCAGGTTCCGGCGCGACTCTAAACCCCGTACCATGGTACGGAGTCAAGCCTATCGGGATTCAATATGACCACCCCCCTGTATTACACCCTGGCCGCCTTCTTCGAGATCGCCGGTTGTTTCGCCTTCTGGAGCGTTGTGCGGCTCGGCCGGTCCTGGCTGTGGCTCAGCGCCGGCATCGCCAGCCTCTGCGCGTTCGCCTGGCTGTTGACCCGCGTCGAGGTCGAGGTGGCGGGGCGGGCCTACGCGGTCTATGGCGGCGTCTACATCGTCGCTTCGCTGTTGTGGCTGTGGGGGATCGAAGGCCACCGGCCGGACCGCTGGGACCTGGCGGGCGCGGTGGTTTGCCTCTCGGGCGCGGCCATCATCCTATGGGGACCGCGTTCATGAGCGAAGGCCTGCTCACCATCGGTGCCTTGGCTAAGCAAGCCGGGGTGAACGTGGAAACCATCCGGTATTACCAGAGGCGGGGCTTGCTGGACGAGCCGGACAAGCCCTTGGGTGGCGTGCGCCGTTATCCGGTTGCCTTGGCCGGGCGGATCCGCTTCATCAAGCGGGCACAGGCGCTGGGTTTCACCCTGGAGGAGGTCGGCCTTTTGTTGCGGCTCGACCAAGCCCGCGCCTGCGCCGAAACGCGGGAACTGGCGGCCCGTAAGTTGGCCTTGATCAATCGCAAGATCGCCGATCTGGCCTCAATGCGTGACGCCCTGGAGACCTTGTCCCACGAATGCGACGAAAGGTCTGGGGAAGCATCCTGTCCGATTATCCAAGTCTTGGAGCAAGGCTAACGTCCCCCATGGGACTTCTCATACCTGCCGACCCGGAACCCAATCCGAAGAAAAGTATTCGTTGCGCCTAGGGGCGCTGTCTGGTCTCCATGGGCGTCGGCGCAAGCGTCCGCTTTCGCCAACGGGCATAGCGGCCATGCGGAACCCCACGTACCGCTCCAGCAAGCCATTTTGGATTTCTTAATTCCCACTTAACCCTCGCCGCGCCAGACTACCGGTAACACTTCGAAAACCGGGGGCTGCGATGCGTTTGTTATTGGTCGAGGACGATCCGATGATCGGCCAGGCGATTTGCGAGGGCCTGGACCAGGATGGCTTCGTGGTCGATTGGGTTCGGGATGGCGAACACGCCCGGCTCGCCTTGGCGAATCCGGGTGCGTGTTACGCCGCCGTATTGCTCGACCTGGGATTGCCCCGCCTGTCCGGCCTGGATCTGCTCGCCGAGTGGCGCCGGAATGGGAATGCCGTTCCGGTGCTGATCCTGACCGCGCGCGACGCCGTGGCCGACAGGGTCAAGGGGCTCAACAGCGGTGCCGACGATTACCTGGTCAAACCGTTCGACCTGGAGGAATTGGCCGCCCGCATCCACGCCCTGGCCCGGCGGAGCGCGGGACGGGCCGCAGCCCTCATCGAGTACGGCGGCCTCCGCATGAATCCGGCGACCCACGAGGTCTGGTGGCGGGAACGGCCGGTGGAGTTGTCCGCCCGCGAATTCGCGCTGCTCCATGCCCTGCTGGAAAAGCCGGGGGCGGTGCTGTCCCGCGCCCAACTCGAAGAGCGCCTGTACGGCTGGGACCGGGAAGTCGCCAGCAACGCGGTCGACGTGCATCTCCACAACCTGCGCAAGAAACTCGGCGGCGAGGTCATCGCCAACGTGCGCGGCGTGGGTTTCCGGGTGGTGAAGGCATGAACCTGTCGATCCGGCACCGGCTGCTGCTCGGATTGCTGCCGATCCTGGCGCTGGCGGGCGTGGCCTTCGCCGTGCCCACTTGGCTCAACGTCCACGAGGAAATCGACGAACTGTTCGACAAGGTCTTGCGGGAAACGGCCTATTCCAGGGCGGATGCCGCCCCGCCGTCGGCGGTCCTTCCCCCATCGATCCCGCCCGCCGACGCCGACGGCATCGATCTGGTCAGCCAAGCCTGGCGGGCGGACGGCACCTTGCTTTATCGCTCGCATCCCTTTCCGCCGCTGGCCTATCCGGCGCAAGCGGGTTTCGCCACGCTCGATTGGCGCGGGGAGCCCTGGCGGGTGTTCACCCTGAAGACCGCCGATGGATGGGTCCAGATCGCCCAGGCGGTCGGCGAGCGCCGGGAAACCGCGAACGAGGTCGCGCTACACCTATTGACGCCCTTGCTGGCCTTGCTGCCCGCTTTGGCCCTCCTGGTCGGGTTCGGGCTGGAGCGGGGCTTGCGTCCCTTGCGGAACTTGGTCGCGGCGGTGGAGCAACGCCGCCCGGAGGCTTTGGAACCCATCCCCGACCGAAGTTTGCCCACCGAGATCGGCACCTTGGTCGCCGCCCTGAACGGCTTGTTGCGGCGGCTGGATGAAACCCTGGCGGCGCAGCGGCAATTCACCGCCGACGCCGCCCACGAACTCCGCACGCCCCTGACCGCCCTGTCCTTGCAGGCGCAAGTGGCGGAACGCGCCACCGATCCGCGCAAAAAATCCGCCGCCCTGGCCGCCCTGCGCGAGGGCATCGCCCGCGCCAGCCATCTGGTGGGCCAATTGCTGACCCTGGCCCGGCTCGACCCCGAGGCCGCCCAAACGGCCCTGCTCCCCTTGCGCCTGGACACGCTGGCGCGGGACTGCGTGGCCGACCGGGTGCCCCTCGCCGCCGACCGGGGCATCGATCTCGGCATGACCGGGGCGGATTCGGCCTGCGTCGTGGGGGACGGGGAAGCCTTGCGGATATTGCTGGGCAACCTGCTCGACAACGCCATCCGCCACACGCCGACCGGTGGCCGGGTCGATGTGGGCGTGGTGGTCGATAATCACGGCGTATTGTTGGAAGTCGGCGACACCGGTCCCGGCATCCCCGAGGCCGAGCGGACCCGGGTGTTCGACCGCTTTTACCGGAGCCCCGGCAACGCCGGGCCGGGCAGCGGGTTGGGCCTCGCCATCGTCAAGCGCATCGCCGACCGCCATGGGGCCGCCGTGTCCCTCGCCGAGGGCGAAGGTGGATGCGGACTCAAGGCCAGCGTCCGGTTTCCCAAGCGATCCCCATGAAAGCCCACGTGCTGCTCATCACCGCGTTACTCCTTCCGGGCTGCGCCGAATACACCGCCCAGCCGTTGACGCCCACCGCGACCCTGGCCAAATTCGAGGCGCGAAGCCTGCGCGACCAGGGCTTGAGGCGGTTCACGGCGGCGGGCTTGCACCGCGAGCCGACGCCCTGGCCGCCAACCGCGTGGGATTTCGACGCGCTCACCCTGGCGGCGCTCTATTACCATCCCGATATGGCGGTGGCGCGGTCCCAACGGGATTTGGCCGAGGCCGGGGAGATCACGGCGGGCCAGCGCCCCAATCCCAGCCTCGCCTTTTCGCCCACCTACGTCACCAATATCGCCAGCGTGCCGTTCACCAATCCCTGGATCATGGGGCTGAACCCCGATATTCCCATCGAGACGGCGGGCAAGCGCGACGACCGGATCGCCCACGCCCAACACCTGACCGAATCCGCCCGGATGAAAATCGCGGCGGTGGCCTGGCAGGTCCGTAGCCGCTTGAGGGCCAGCCTGCTCAACCTCCACGCGGCGCGGAGCGCGGAAACCCTGCGGGCCGAACAACTCGCCCAGCAGCGGGCTTGGTTCCGGCTTCTGGAACAACGGTTGGCCGTGGGGGAAATTTCCCGTCCCGAACTCACCACGGCGCATCTGGCCCTGGCGCAAGCCGACTTGGCCCTGCGGGAGGCGCAACGGCAGGCGGCGGAGACCCAGGTTCAACTGGCCGATGCGCTGGGGGTGCCCGCATCGGCCTTGTCCGGCCTGGAAATCTCATTCGAGGCCGTGGCGCAACCGCCGTCCCTGGAAAATCTCCAACCCGGAACCCTGCGGCGGCAAGCCCTGCTCAACCGCGCCGATATCCTGGCCGCCCTGGCCGATTACGCCGCCACCGAAGCCGCCCTGCAACTCGAAATCGCCAAGCAATATCCCGACGTACATCTCAGCCCCGGCTACATCTTCAACCAGGGCGAATACAAATGGGTGTTCGGGCTGAGCTTGTCCCTGCCGGTCCTGAACCAGAACCAAGGCCCCATCGCCGAGGCCGAAGCGCGGCGCAAGGAGGCGGCGGCCCGGTTCGAAGCCTTGCAGGCCAAGGTCGCCGGGGAGATCGACCGGACGTTGGCGGGTGCCGTGGCCACCCGGCAAAAGCTGGCGGCGGCGGAACAACTACTCGCCGATCAGGCGCGGCAACGCCGTTCCGCCGAGGCGCTGTTCCGCGCCGGGGAAACCGACCGCTTGGCCCTGGTGGCTGCCGACCTGGAATACGCCACCACCGCGCTGGCCCGCTTGGATGCCCAGGTCAAGGCACAGCAAGCCCTGGGATTGCTGGAAGACGCTTTGCAGCGGCCCTTGGACGATGCCATAGCCCTTCCGCCCATGACCGAAGCCCCGCCCGGCGACGGTTCCCGTTGAACATGCCACAGGTTTGCCTTATGCGCTTTTTCGATTCAGGGCGACGTTCCCGAACGTCCAGGTTGATCCTGGCCGGAATCTCGTTGTTGATCTTGCACGCGCCGGTCTCCGGCGAAGAAGACGCCGCCGCCGTTCCGGTGGAGACGGATGTGGCGGTGGAACTCGGCCACATCGCCCGCATGACCTTGCGGGCCTATGTGACCGCCTATGGCGCGGTGGAGGCGGAACCCGCCCAGGGCGGCAAACCCCCGGCCAGCGCCTGGGTGGCTGCGCCGCTGGCGGGACTGGTCGCCGAGGCGCGTTGCGAGGAAGGCCAGCGGGTCCAGCGCGGCCAAGCCCTGTTCAGCCTGGATCACCGCTTGGCCGATATGCAGGTCGAGAAAGCCCGCCTCGCGGTCGTGCTGGCCGAACGGAACCTGCGCCGGAAGCGTTCGCTAAGTCCTGATGACAATATTTCCCCGAAGCTTTTGGACGAGGCTGAACACCTGTGGGAAACGGCCCGCCAGGATTTGGCCCAAGCCCAGGTCCAGCGGTCCCTGCTGGACATCGTGGCCCCGTTGGGCGGTACCGTGGTCAGGGTCAATGTCCGGCCCGGCGAGGCGGTGGGCGGCAACGCGCCCGTGGCCGAGATCGTGGACCTGGACCGGCTGGTGGTGAACGCCGCCGTGCCCGGCGCGGAAGCGCAACCGGTGAGGATCGGCCAGCCGACAGCGCTGTCCGTCGCGACCGGGACCGGGAGCGGCACAAAGACGGACGCCACCCCGTCATCGGCCCCGGGTTTGGTCGCCTTCATCGGCCTGCAAATCGACCCCAAGACCGCCACGGTCCCGGTGCGCATCGCACTGCCGCCCGGATCGGGGGTGCGTCCAGGGCAATTCGTCCAGGCGAGGATCGCCGTCGAGGTGCGCCCGGACCGGCTCGCGGTTCCCTTGGAAAGCGTTGTGACCCGCGACGGGGAAAGCGCGGTTTTCGTGGTGGAAGGCGACCGGGCGCGGCGCGTGCCGGTGCGTTTTGGGCTGCGCGATGGCGATGCGGTCGAGGTGGAAGGCGAAGGCTTGCGGGAAGGCTTGGAGATTGTGACCGTCGGCGCGTTCGGCTTGCCGGACAACACCCGCATCCATGCCATCGCCCGCTAGCCCGCCGGATTCGCCCATGACCCTACATTCATCCAGGCTGGGACGCTTCGCTGTCGAGAACGCCCCCGCCATCGTCTTCATCTGCGTGGCCCTGTGCCTCGCGGGAATCTATGCGGCGCTGACCCTGCCATCCTCGGTGTTCCCGCGCACCGATTTCCCCCGCGTCGTGGTCTTGGTGGACAACGGCGTCATGCCCGCCGACGAGATGATGGCCACCGTCACCCGCCCCATCGAGGAAGCTATGAAGGACATTCCCGGCGCGGAAACCCTCCGTTCCGCCACCGGGCGCGGGGCCGCCGAAGTGAATATCTTCTTCGATTGGCGGACCGACATGGTCCAGGCCGAGCAATACGTGTTGGGGCGGCTGGGCCAAATCCGGGCCAGCTTGCCGCCCACCGCCAGCGCCTCGGTGTTCCGGTTGACCTTCGCCTCGTTCCCGGTCCTCGGCGTCAGCCTCACCGGACCGGGACGCGCCATCACCGACCTGTGGGAAACCGCCCGCTACGATATCAAGCCCCGGTTCCTGCGCATCCCCGGCGTGGCCCGCGTCAATCTGGTCGGCGGACGGGCACCGGAATTCCATGTCATCGTCGATCCGCTGGCCCTGCACGCCGCCAACCTGACCCTGGCCCAGGTCGCCGACGCCCTGAACCGCAACAACCTGATCCTGCCGACCGGCATGCACGAGGAGAACCATACCCTCTATCTCGCCGTGGTCGATAACCGGGCGCGGGGTATCGGGGACATCGAAAACCTGACCGTGCCGGGACCGGGTGGCCGCCCCGTGCCGCTCAAGGAATTCGCCCATGTGCTGCGGGCACCGGAGCCGGTGTTCAACCGGGTCACCGCCGAAGGCGTCGATGCGGTACTGCTCAATGTCTACAGCCAGCCGGACGGCGACACCCTGGCCATCGCCGGACGGATCGAGGATGAGTTGCGGGCGCTGGCGGGCGGATTGCCCCCCGCCCTGAAGCTGGCCTTGTTCTACGACCAATCGGTGTTGGTGCGCGATTCGGTGAGGAGCGTCTGGGAGGCCATCGGTTTCGGCCTGTTGCTGTCGATGGCGATCATCCATGGCTTCCTGAAAACCTGGCGCACCACGCTGACGGCGGCGGCGGTGATCCCGGTGACGGTGCTGGCGACCCTGGTCGCCATGCGGGTCGCGGGATTGAGCCTGAACCTGATGACCCTGGGCGGTATCACGGCGGCTATCGGCCTCATCATCGACGACGCCATCGTGGTGGTGGAGGCGATCCACGCCAAGCTGGCCGCCGGGACCGAGCGGTGGGCGGCGGTGTCGGCGGCCATCGCCGAAATCCTGCGCCCGCTGCTGGGCTCGACCTTGACGCCGGTGGTGGTGTTCCTGCCGCTGAGCCTCCTGGACGGCATCCCCGGCGTGTTCTTCCGCGCCCTGGCCCTGACCATGACCGTGTCCTTGTTGACTTCCTTGGTGTTGGCGGTGACTTTGACGCCGTCGCTCGCGGCTGGATTGATGCGCGGACAGCATTCGCCGACCGGGGACGAGGCGGGCGGTCCCCTGTTGGGCCGTGTTGTCCGCCGCTACGAGATCACCGTCCGCGCCGCTCTGCGCCGTCCCGGAATCACCCTGTGGGCCTGCTTGGCGGTACTGTTGCTGGGTGCGGGGATTTATGGCCGCTTGGACAGCGACTTCCTGCCCGCCATGGACGAAGGCGGCTTCGTCATCGATTACAACGCCGCCTGGGGCAGCAGCCTCGCCGAAACCAACCGCCAATTGCTGCAAGCCGAGGCCATCCTGCGTTCCTTGCCCGAGGTGGAAAGCTATTCCCGCCGCACCGGCGCACGCCTGGCCCTGGCGATCACCGAACCGCATAGCGGCGACTTGCTCGTCAAGTTGAAGCCGGATCGGGAGCGCGATACCGAAGCGGTCATCGCCGAATTGCGCGAGCGCTTTAACGCCGCCGTGCCCGGCCTAGAATGGGAATTTGCCGGGATTTTGGGCGATTTGATCGGCGACTTGGCGTGGTCGCCCAAGCCGGTGGAGATCAAGTTGTTTTCCACCGATATCGCGTTCCTCAAGCGCAAGGCCCCGGAGATCGAGGCGAAGATCAAGCGGGTGGCCGGGGTGGTGGATACCTTCGATGGGCTGGCGATGACGGGACCGTCGCTACGGGTGCGGGTGCGACAACTCGAAGCGCAGCGCCTAGGATTCAGCGCCACCGATGTGGGCAACGCGCTCGGCACCGCCATGCTCGGCCAAAAAGCCTCCTATGTGCTGGAGGGCGACCGCCTGGTCAATATCCGGGTGCGCCTGGATGCGGCCAGCATCGACCGGGTCGAGGATTTACGGAACCTGCTGCTGCGGGCACCGGACGGGACGCCGGTCAAGCTGTCCCAGATCGCCGCTATCGGCGAGGAACCCAGCCAGTTGGAATTGCACCGGGAGGATTTGCGCCAGAACGTGGCCGTGACCGCCCGGCTCGAAGGCCGCGACCTGGGCGGCGCGATAGGCGAGATCAAGGCCTTGCTGGCCGGGGATAAGACCTTGCCGCCCGGCGTGCTGGAACTCGGTGGGCTGTACCGGCAACAACAAGCGTCCTTCCACAATCTGCTGCGGGTGCTGGCGATGGCGGTGTTCCTGGTATTCACCGTGTTGTTGATCGAGTTCCGGTCGTTCTCCGCGCCTATCGCTATCGTCGCGGGGGCCGTGCTGGCTTTGTTCGGCACCTTGTTGGCGCTGTGGCTGACCGGCACCTCGCTGAACATCGTGTCCTTCCTGGGCGCGATCATCGGCATCGGGATCGTCGCCAAGAACGGCATCTTGATGCTGGATTTCGTCGAGCATCTGCGAGCCGGGGGCCAGGGCTTGGCGGAGGCGCTGGCGCGGTCGGGGCGGCGGCGCTTGAGGCCGGTGTTGATGACTTCCTTGGCGGCGGCGCTGGGCCTGTTGCCGCTCGCCCTGGGCGTCGGCTCCGGCGCGGACATGCTGAAACCCCTGGCCATCGCGGTGATGGGGGCGTTGGGGATGTCCGTGCTGCTGTCGCTGGTAGCGACGCCCGCCGCCTATTTCCTACTGATGCGGTCGCGGGAAAAACCGGTTCCACACCGGATACCTCCCCATGGTTGATCGAAGGCCCGGACCTGGACGGCAATGCCTCCACGCCTCCGCCGCGTAAGCCCATGACGGAACCGGAGGTGGCCGAGGCGAGGACGGTCCGCCTCAAGCAGAAGATGGAGACGCTGAAGACCCGGCTGGCGGAGTTGAAGCGGATGCAGGCCCGCTTGGAGGACGCGCCGGACGAGCAGATTTCCCTGACCGACCCGGATGCCCGCGCCATGGCGACCAGTACCAGCCGGGGCCTGGTCGGCTACAACGTGCAGACCGCCGTCGAGCCCCGGCATCACCTCATCGTCGCCCACGAGGTGACCAACGTCGTCAGCGACCGGCGGCAACTGGTAAAAATGGCGGAGCAGGCCCGGAAGGCCATGGCGGTTGACGGTCTCCAAGCCATCGCCGATCGCGGCTATTTCAACGGCGACGAGCGCTGCGAGACATGGAGCAATGCGAATGCGCGCGTGTCGAGTAGTCTCCGGTAGCCGAGGCACCACGGGCGGGTTTCCTCGGAAACCTGCAAGGTGGTGCTGCGACCGGCGTAACGTCATCTGCGAGCCATGCAGGCGACCCCGTTGTCGCCGAGCGGGTCGAGCGGGGACAGCCGGAGGCCCGTCGGCTCGAGACATTGACCCGCGCCGCTTTTCCAGGGCGTGAGGGTCAGGACGACCCTACAGCCACTTCTGGAAAACCAGCGCGCAATCAATCCGGGCCTGCGAGGAGGCGGGCATCACCCCCTTCGTCGCCAAGCCGATGACCTCGGGCGCCAAGGCGGATGGCCGGTTCGACAAGGAGGACTTCATCTACAATCCCGCGTCGGACGAGTACGCGTGCCCGGCCGGAAGCCGCCTGATCCGGCGCTTTTCCCGGATCGAGAATGGCCTCCACATCACCCGCTACTGGAGTTCCGACTGCCCGCGCTGCCCGATCCGGGAGAAGTGCACGCCGAGCCGCTACCGGCGAGTCAGCCGTTGGGAACACGAGGCCGCCTTGGAGGCCATGCAGAAGCGCCTCGACCTGAACCCCGGGGCGATGCGCATCCGCCGCCAGACGGTCGAGCATCCCTTCGGCACCTTGAAGCACTGGATGGGGGCGACCCACTTCCTGACCCGCACGCTGGGGCGGGTCCGCGCAGGGATGAGCTTGCACGTGTTGGCCTACAACATGAAGCGGGTCATGAACATCCTGGGCGTTGCGGGGCTGATCGCGGCGATGCAGGCCCTATAGGGCCGCTTTTTGCCTCTCAAAGCCCCGCAAAAACCGGATCCATAGGGCGAAATCCGGAACGGCGACTTTCCATCCCCCTTTCTTTCCCGTTCTGGGATTCCGTCGAATTCACGTTTTCACACAGCCTGGCCGAACTCCGGTCCCATCATGTCTTTATTGCCGGGGACAGTGTATTTGAGCCCGTTGGTCCTATCCTCTGCGAGAACGATAAGCCCAATCCGGCTTTATTCAGCATCTTGAACGCAAATCAATGCTCATCAGCGGAAAAGCCAAGGATGCCGCCAAACACTGGACGAGGGTATCGGCGAGCGGCGAAAAATGACCAGCCGTTCGCATTGAATTCAGCGCGCGCTTACAGGCGAGGGGGGATGGCCTAGGCGCCGAAGGCACTAAACCGTCCCGCTGAACGCTGTCGAAGGCGCAGGGACCCGTCGGCGAAAAGCGCCCGAGCGCCTCCGGCATCGCCCAGAAGATGCGGTTCCCCGCGCTTTTTCAGCGTCCGCCGATAGTTTATGCAGGTTGCAACGCCTTGCAGAAATATCGATGTCACCGGTTCGGCAGAAGCTACGTCCAAATACGGCATGGTTTGCACGGCGCCGAACCTGGCGGAATTCCACCTCGCACCTATCGACTACCTCGGGGGCGTCGGACGGGTTGCGTTTCCATGTCCTACTTTAACGGATAACGGAACTTCACCTTGCTCAATCCATAACGCTCAATTGATTGCTCCGTACCTCGCGAAGACTGGGCTGCCCGTCGGCGCTTTTGAACTGCGGTAGGTCTTGGTTAGCCGCTAATGCTCAGTCGCATTTATTTCCGGTCAGTCGCATTTATTTCCGGTGATCACAGCCGCCGCCGACCAAGGCCGGGGCCGAGGCCGTGTGGTGCGGCGAGCGGAACGGCGGCCTGCGCCAACTGCGCGGATCGAACGGATGCTCGCTGACCGAGGCGATGGCGGCGCTTTCCAGCGCCTCGTCGTCGGACAGCGGCGGCATTATCCCTGGCAAACGGGAGGCCAACATCGATTTGCCGGTACCGGGCGGGCCGAGCATCAAGAGGTTATGGCGACCGGCAGCGGCGACTTCCAGCGCCCGCTTGGCGTGGTAATGGCCGTGGACATCGGCGAAATCCGGGGTGTCCTCACTGTCGGCGGCTGCCGGGGCGGGCGGCTCGAACTCGATCCGGGTTTGCCCGTTGAGATGGGCGCAGACTTCGAGCAGATGCCCGGCGGGCAGGATTTGGGCATTTTCCAGCAAGGCGGCTTCGCCGGCGTTTTCGCGGGGCACGATCAAGGCCCGGCCCGCCGCCCGCGCCTGCATCGCCACCGGCAACGCGCCTTTGATCGGGCGCAATTCGCCGCCCAGGGATAATTCCCCGACGCATTCCACATTTTCCAAGGACTGCGTCCGCAATTGCCCGGACGCGGCCAGGATGCCCAAGGCGATGGCGAGGTCGAAGCGCCCGCCTTCCTTGGGAATATCCGCCGGAGCCATGTTGACCGTGATGCGCTGCAAGGGGAATTCGTAACGGCAATTAAGCAGGGCGCCGCGCACCCGGTCCTTGCTTTCCTTCACCGCCGTCTCGGGCAGGCCGACGATGGACAGGCTGGGCAGGCCGTTGGAAATATGCACTTCCACGGTCACGAGCGGGGCTTGGATGCCTTGCCTGCCCCGGGTGTAGACGACGGCCAGGGACATGTGGGCCTCGGCTAGATTGTAGGAGGGGAGGGAAGTTGTTGTTCCAAGGCGGCGACGCGGGTTTCCAGGGCGGCGAGCTGCTCGCGGGTGCGGGCGAGGACGGCGCGTTGCACTTCGAATTCCTCGCGGCTGACCAGGTTCATCTTGGCGAAATGGGCTTGCAACAGGGCTTGGAAATTCCTTTCCAGGTCGCCGCGCAACAGTTGGAAATCGGCGGGGACGGTTTCGGCCAAGCGCTTGGCGAGGTCGGTGAAGGGATTGGTGTCGAACATGGCGGCTCGTGGTGTCGAAGGTTGTGGGGGAAACCCGGCCCGGAGGCACCGGGGTCGTGGCGGGATGGCAAGGATAGCAACAGCCGGGCCTCGGCGTCCAAGCGTGGCGGCGGAATCCAAAGCCAATCTGGAACTTCTCATTTCGCTGGAATGTGAATTTTTCAAGGACCCTGCCGTGGGTCCCGCCCCTCCTGTATCATGGGCGCTACCCATGCGGGACACGTTCCGGTCCGGCCGCCTGGGTAATCCAATCCAAACACCCAGATCGACGATGGCCCACGCTAGACGAGGAGCGCTGCCATGACTTTCCTCCGGCCCGATGCGAAACAAGCGTCCACCCTGTGCGTGCTGTCCGCCAAGGTGGCGGATACCCCCCTTATTTTCCAAGCCCTGGGCGGGAGCGAAGGCGCGGGCCTGATCTTCGATTGCCTGGGGTTGATGAATTCGGTCATCCAATGCTTCGGAGGCCGCGTCCTGCATCCGCTCGGCGACGGGCTCTTGGCCGCTTTCCCCAGCGCCGACAACGCCGCCGCCGCTGCCGAGGACATGATGCGCCGCATCCACCGCGAGCCCGGCCAGGGCGTGGGGCAGGCGGCTTTGAGGGTCGGCCTGCACCAAGGGCCGGTCTGGGTCCGGGAGAGCGATATCTGCGCCGGGCAATACCACGCCTTCGGCGAAACGGTCCGCGTCGCCACGCGCATGGCCGGATTGGCCAAGGCCGGGCAGATCATGGCGACCCAGGCCACCCTGCAAGCCTTGCCGGCCCGCTGGCGGCAGGCGGCGCGGCTGTTGGAGGCGCTCACCGCCTCGGGCAACCGCGCCTGCGAATTGGCGTGGCGCCACCCCGACGGCAGCACTATGATGACCCGCTTGCCGACCTCCCTTCCCAAGGGTGCCTTCAACCAGGCGACTTTGCGTTATCATCAACTCCGCTTCGTGCTGGACGACAGCCATAGCAGCCTCAGTCTGGGGCGCGAGTACATCAACGATATCGTGTTCGACGACCGGCGGGTTTCCCGCCAACATGCCAGGGTCGAGCGGCGGCGCGACAAGGTCGTCTTGATCGACAACAGTACCAACGGCACCTACGTCACCTTCGAGGGGGCGCATGAAATTCCCCTGAAGATGGAGGAAATCGTGCTGTCGGGGCGGGGCACGATCAGCCTGGGCTGCGCCCATCGCGGCGGCGACGGAGCGGGCGTGCTGGAGTTCGAGGTGCTGTGAGCGTCGCCCGATCCATAGACCATCAAGGACCAAAGACCATGACTACCGACGGGACCCAGACGAGTTCTTCGTTGACACCCCTGTGCGTGCTGTTCGCCGATGTGTCCGGCAGTACCCATTTATATGAATCGCTGGGCGACAAGCAGGCCATGCGGATCATCGGCGAGTGCATCAAGCGGATGGATTCGGCCACCAAGCTCCACGGCGGGACGACGGTGCAGATCGTCGGCGACGAGATCATGGCGACCTTCCCCAACCCGGAACTGGGCATGGAGGCCGCCGCCGACATGATGCGGCGCATCGTCGAGCAGCGCGAGGTGGTGGGCCTCCGGCTGGCTTTGCGGATCGGCCTGCACCATGGGCCGGTGCTGTTGCAGAACAATTATGTGTTCATCGACCAGCCCGATATTTTCGGCGACACGGTCAACACCGCCGCCCGCATCACGGCCCTGGCCAAATCCAACCAAATCCTTGCCAGCGCCGAGACCGTCGAATTGATGCCGCCGCGTTGGCGGCAGGCTTCGCGCAGCCTCGACGCCTTCAGCCTCAAGGGCAAGAGCGAGGAGATGCGGATTTGCGAATTGCTGTGGGAGGACAAGGAGGATGCCACCATCATCCGCATGCCGGTGGCGACCTTGCAGGTGCGCTTGGTGCTGAGCTATCTGGACCGGCGCTGGGTCTTGGACGAGACCCAGCGCGGCGTGAGCCTGGGCCGCGAGGCCGACAACGATTTCGCCATCGACGACCGGAGGATTTCGCGCCAGCACGCCACCATCGAGCGGCGGCAGAACAAATTCGTGCTGATCGACAAAAGCACCAACGGCAGCTTCGTCACCATCGAGGGCTATGGTGAAATCCCGGTGCGGCGGGAGGAATTCATCCTGCATGGCCGCGGCCATATCAGCCTGGGCCATGCCTACGACAACGCCGACCTGGCGGGGACGCTGGCGTTCGAGGTGGCCGGGTTCAGCCCGATATGAAGCGCTTGAGGACCACCGCCAGATCGGCCATGCCGCGCTGTAGGTTGGCCTCGATGTCCGCCAGGGTGATTTCCCCTTCCACCTTGCCTGCCGCCCAATTGGCGACCACGGCGCAGCAGGCGTAATCCAGCCCGGCTTCACGCGCCAGCGCCGCTTCCGGCATCCCGGTCATGCCCACCAGGGCGCAGCCGTCGCGTTCCATGCGGGCGATTTCCGCCGCCGTTTCCAGCCGCGGGCCTTGGGTACAGCCATAGGTGCCGCCATCGACCATGGGGATACCGGTGGCCTGCGCGGCACCGAGCAGTTTTTGCCGCAAGGTTTCGTTATAGGGCCGGGTGAAATCGATGTGGGTGACGTGTTCGAGGCCGTCCTCGAAGAAGGTGTGGGCGCGGCCATAGCTGTAGTCGATGATCTGGTCTGGCACGGTCAGCACGCCCGGTCCCATATCGGCGCGGATGCCGCCCACCGCCGCCACTGCCACCACCCGCTCGATGCCGACTTGCTTGAGCGCCGAGAGGTTGGCCCGGTAGTTGACCTTATGCGGCGGGATCGTGTGCGGATCGCCATGGCGGGCCAGGAATACCACGTCCTGCCCATGGAAACGCCCGTACACGAGGTCGGCGGAAGGCGTGCCATAGGGCGTGCTGACCACGGCGCGGCGGACAATGCTGAAATCGGGCAGCCGGGTCAAGCCGGTGCCGCCGATGATGGCGATGCGTGTCATCCTGGGTTCCCCTCAATAGACGGTCGTGCAGGCGTAAATCCCCGGCCAGTTGCGGAGATAGCCCTTGTAATCCATGCCGTAGCCGAATAAATAGCGGTTCTCCGCTACCAAGCCGGTGAAATCGGCCCGGCAGGGTTTGTCCCGGCCCAAATCCTTGTCCACCAACACGGCGATATGCACGGCGGCGGCACCTTGTTCCAGGCACCAGCGGCGTAACTCGGCCAGGGTGATGCCCTCGTCCAACACATCGTCCACCAATAGGACCACGCGGCCTTCGAGCGGGGTGTCGGGCTGGTGCTGCCAACGCAGGGCGGCTTCGCCGCGGGTCGCGCCTTGGTAGCGGCCTGCCTTGATGGAATCGATTTCCAGCGGGAACCGGAGCCGCAGCAACAGCCGGGCGGTGGGCAGGATGCCGCCGTTCAGCACCGATAAAACCAGGGGGGTTTGATGTTGGAGGCGGGCGGTGATGTCCGCCGCCATCCGGTCGATCGCGGCGTCGATCTGGGCTTCGGTGTAAAGGCAGTCGGCCTCGGCGGCGACCCGTGCGATTTCTTCTGGTGTGGTCATGGCTGGGTTCAAGTGGCGGAAAGAGGGGCGATCAAATCCACGGCGGCGCGCCAGCCGGGGCTGGCGAGCAAGTCGGCGCGGGCGATGGGGAAAGCACCGCGCATCCGTTCCAAACGGGCCGACCGCGCCGGATCGGCGGGCAGGCTGGACAGGGTTTCCAACACCTGTTCGGCGGCTTCGGGGGCGTTGCAGGCCAGCACCATATCGCAACCGGCTGCGAGCGCCAGATGGGCGCGGTCGGTGTGGTGGCCGACGAAGGCCGCGCCCGCCATCGAAAGATCGTCGCTGAATACCGCGCCCGCGAAGCCCAGGCGGCGGCGCAGTACCTCGCGTATCCAGAACGGCGAGAACCCGGCGGGCTGGGCGTCGATTTGCTCATAGACCACATGGGCCGGCATGATGCCTTGCAGTCCCGCCGGGATCAGGGCGCGGAAGGGCACGAGGTCGCGCTTGTCGAGTTCGGCGAAGTCGCGGCGGTCGATGGGCAGGGCCAGATGCGAATCCTCGACCACGCCGCCATGACCTGGAAAATGTTTGCCCACCGCCGCCATGCCGGCCCGGTGCATGCCGCGCAGGAAGGCCAGGGCCAGCGCCGCGACGGTGTCGGGGTCGTGGGCGAAGGCGCGGTCGCCGATGACCTGGCTGAGGCCGCATTCCACGTCCAGCACCGGGGCGAAGCTGAAATCTATATCGAAAGCCCGCAGTTCCGCCGCCATCAGCCAGCCCCCCGCTTCGGCCAAGCGGGCCGGGTCGGTGCTGGTTGGGTAGCGGACGGCGGGCGGCAGGCGGGTGAAGCCCCCGCGGAAACGCTGCACCCGTCCGCCTTCGTGGTCCACGGCGATGAGCGCGTCCGGGCGGGCTTGGCGGATGGAAGCGACCAGGGCCGCGAGCTGCTCCGGGTTTTGGTAGTTGCGGGTGAACAGGATGATGCCGCCCGCCGCCGGGCTCATCAGCTTGTCCTTGTCTTCCGGGGCCAGGGCGGTGCCCTGGAGGTCGAACATGACGGGACCCGGTGGGTATTTCGTTGGCATGGGGGTGGTTCCGGGGCAGGGCAGGGGGCTGTGGATTTTAAACTATAATCGGGCCGAGGCGGCGTGGTGCCGCGTAGGGAGGTCCGGTATGGGAAAAGTCAGAATCGTGTTGGTGGCCTTGTGCTTATGGGCCGGGAGTTCCGCCGGGCTCGCCAACGAAGGCGGGGGCGGCGGGGAAGAAGGGGGCATGGAATATCTGCCCTTGGAGGCGGTCTTGGTCAATCTGGCGGGCAAGCGCCATTATCTTAGGGCCGATATCCAGCTTTTGGTGGAGAGCAAGGAGGACGCCGACAAGATCAAGGCCCATATGCCCTTGATCCGCCATACCCTGATTATGTTGTTCTCCAACCGCGACCCGGCGGAAATCGCCGCCGTCGCCGAGCGCGAGAAATTGCGCCAATCCGCCCTCGAACAAATCACCGCCAGCCTCGAACAGGTCGGGGCCGACCACGGCCTCGAAGACCTGTTCTTCACCGACTTCATGGTGCAATAGGCTTTAGAAGCTGTCTGGCAAAAGCTCAGACACATTTTGCAAGGGTGGTCCTCAGCATGGCGATGCGGATAACGTTCTCGGCGGTGGCGGTAAGGGTTTCGAAATCCTTGCTCAACCGGCGGAACGAGCCGAACCAGGCGAACGTCCGCTCGACGATCCAGCGTTTCGGCAGGACGGCGAAGCCGTCCACGATCCTTTGCGAGATGTGCAGGACCAAGCCCAGCTTTTCCTCCACGTATTCGACCGCCGTGCCGCGATAGCCCGCGTCGCCGGAGAATGCCTCGATGCCGGGATGCTTCTCCGCCGCCCGGCGCATGACTTCGCAGCCGCGTACGGTGTCGCTCAGGTTGGCGGCGTGGACCTCGACATGCAGCAGGTGGCCCAGGACGTCCACGACGATGTGCCGCTTGTGCCCCTTCACGCGCTTGCCGCCGTCGATCCCCCGCTCCTCGCTGGCGTACTGGGTCTTGACGCTCTGCGAGTCGATGATGGCGTAGCTCGGGGAACCGGCCCGATGCTTTTTTTTCGATGCCGCGCGTTGATCTCGTCCAGGGCCGTTTCCCAGACCCCGGCCTTGTTCCAACGGCTGAAATGGTCGTACACGGTCTGCCAGGGCGGGAAGTCCTTCGGCAGCATCCGCCATTTGATGCCGCCCTCCACCACGTACAGGATGGCGTCCACCACCCGCTTGCGCGGGTGCTTGCTGGCATTGCCACGCCGGTCCTTCGGGCGGAAGTGGTGTTCGATCAACGACCATTCTTCGTCGCTCAGGTCGCTCGGATAGCTCATGTCGGGGAACCTTGGAAAATCAACGGGGGCTTGACTCTACATGAATTCCTTTTTGCCAGACAGTTTCTCACTGCCCGGCGGTCGCTTTTTGCCGCTGGCGCTCCGCGTAGGCCGCCGCTTGCTCCGGGGTGGCTTCCTTCTGGTGTTGGGCCTTCCATTCGGAATAGGGCACCCCGTAGATGAGCGCCTGCGCCGCCGGGTAGTCGAGATCGAGGCCGCGTTCCTGGGCGGCGGCGGCGTACCATTTGGCAAGGCAGTTGCGGCAGAAATCGGCCAGGATCATCAGGTCGATGTTCTGGACTTCGGGGTGGGCTTGCAGATGTTGCACGAGGCGGCGGAAAGCGGCGGCTTCGAGTTCGGTGCGGGTCGGTTGGTCCATGGTGGGTTTTTCACATCAAGGGGTGTGCCGGGGTTCCGGCAAAACGCCCTCCTCCGGGAGGTGGTCTTTGCGGGAAGCCCCGTCTCTTATGTCATCGAGTTCTAGGAATTATTGTGTATTATATCCATTGAATCGGTAAAGCTGCGGCTAGCCCCGTATGGACATTCGCAAGACCGCTTTCTATCCTGTCGCCGTCCCGCCCGCGCCGATGCGGACGCGGTCCGAAGCGGCGGGAGCGCTGGACCCCCAGGCGGCCCGGAATTCCGAAACTCCCGCCCCAAGCACCAGCCAGGAACGGTTCCGTCCCGTCGATCCCGCGTCCCGGCCCGCCGAAGGGCGTACACGATACCGCGCTGAGGACGCCACGGACCGGGTCGAGCGTCAAACCGCCTTGAACGCCAAGGCCCAACAAGCGCTACGAGCCTATCTAAGCCACGAACAATTCGCCCAGCAGGAATCCCGCACCGCCCTCAACCAAACCCTAGGCGTCGATTATTACGCCTGAGTTCATCCCAGTCGCGTTCAACCCCTATGAAGCTATTGCTCGATTTTTTTCCCATCCTGTTGTTTTTCATTGCCTATAAGCTTGGCGCGGGCTGGGTACCGGACGATTATCCCCTGTTCAAGGAAAATCCCATCTATCTCGCCACCCTGGTCGCCATCGTCGCCTCGGTCCTGCAAGTCTCCTACCTGTGGCTCAAGCATCGCAAGGTCGAGAACATGCACCTGGTGTCGCTGGTGCTGATCGTGGTGTTCGGCGGTGCGACCTTGTTCCTGCGCGATCCGCAGTTCATCAAGTGGAAGCCCACCGTGCTGAATTGGCTGTTCGGTACCGTATTCCTGGGTAGTCAGGTGATCGGTCGGAAAACCATGATCGAGCGGATGTTGGGTGGTCAGTTGGAATTGCCGGCCCTGGTGTGGGGGCGTTTGAATCTGGCTTGGGCGGCGTTCTTCATCGTCATCGGCGGGGTCAACCTGTATGTGGCCTACCAGTTCGAGGAACAGGTCTGGGTCAATTTCAAGCTGTTCGGGATGCTGGGCTTGACCTTCCTGTTCGTGATCCTGCAATCGTTCTATCTCTCCCGTTACCTGCCCGAAACCAAACCGGAGGAATAAACCTTGCTCTACGCCATCTATTGCGAAGACTGCGCGGGGAGCCTGCCGCTCCGCCAGCAAACCCGCCCGGCCCATCTCGAACGCCTGCAAGCCTTGCGGGCGGAAGGCCGCTTGCTGCTGGCCGGTCCCTTGCCCGCGGTCGATAGCGAAGACCCCGGCGAGGCCGGCTTCACCGGCAGTCTCATCGTCGCCGAATTCGCCAGCCTCGAAGCTGCCCAAACCTGGGCCGAGGCCGATCCCTACCGCCACGCGGGCGTCTATGCCCAGGTGACGGTAAAGCCCTTCAAGAAGGTTTTCCCCTAGCCCCCCGCCCGGCGGGTCGGGCACCATCCCTAGCGAGGTTCCCCATGAGCGACCGTGTCGAAAGAATCAGGAATACCCTGGAAGCCGGGCTGGCCCCGGTGCATCTCGAAATCGTGGACGACAGCCATGCCCATGCCGGGCACGCGGGGGCCGCGAGCGGGGGCGGGCATTTTTCCGCCCTCATCGTATCCACCGCGTTCGAAGGCAAAAATCCGGTGCAGCGCCATCAATTGGTGTACCGGACCTTGGGCGAACTGCTGCGTGCCGATATACACGCCTTCAGCCTGAAGGCGCTGACGCCCGCCGAGTTTCAATCACCATAAGGAAAACATCGCATGAAGAAGTATCCGCTTATCGCCATCGCGGTCGCGAGCGCCTTGCTGGCCGCGGGTTCCGCCCAGGCCGCCGACGCCGCTAAGCCGACCGGGGACCCCATCGCCATCGTCAATGGCAAGCCGATCAGCAAGGCGGCGTTCGAGTCGGTGCAGGCCGAACTGGCCCAGCGCCGGGGCGGCGGTTCCGCGCCGGACGACAAGATCGTCGAGGAATTGATCAAGCGCGAGGTCTTGGCCCAGGAAGCCGAGTCCCAAGGCCTCGACAAAGACCCCAAGTTCGCCGCCCGCATCGAAAACGCCCGCCGCTTGGCGATGGCGCAGAACGCCGTCGAACATTACATGGCCACCCTCCAGGTCAGCGACGATGAACTGAAGAAGGAATACGACCAGCGCATCGGCGCCAACAAGGCCACCGAATTCAAGGCCCGCCACATCCTGGTGGAATCCGAAAAGACCGCCAAGGAAGTCCTCGCCAAGCTGGATAAGGGCGGTAAGTTCGCCGATCTCGCCAAGAAATATTCCAAAGACCCCGGTTCCAAGGACAAGGGCGGCGACCTCGGCTGGTTCAACCCGCAGCAGATGGTGCCGCAGTTCTCCGAGGCCGTGACGGCGCTCAAGAATGGCGAAACCACCAAGGCTCCGGTGCAGAGCCAGTTCGGCTGGCACATCATCCAGCGCGAGGAATCCCGCGAACAGGCACCGCCGCCCTTCGATGCGGTGAAGGACCAATTGCGCAATATGTTGCAGTCGCAAAAACTGCAACAGCATATGGCCGAACTGGAAAGCAAGGCCAAGATCGAAAACCGCCTGCCGCCCAAACCCGCCGAACCCCCGGCTCCCCCGGCCGGCGCCGCCGCGCCCGGACTCGAAGCGGGCAAGCCCCAACCTCCCGCCGAAAAACCGGCGCAAACCGCCCCCGCGGCCCCTGCCCCGGCACCCAAGCCCGCCCATTAAACCTTGCGGCGGGTCCGGCATCGGTCCGGTCCCGCCCTTGTTTTCCGCCCGTGCTTATTGGGGTTTCGCCAAGGAAACGGTGCCGATCAATACCGTCGGCCCGGCGATGGGGCAGGGGTGCGAACCGCCGCCGCTTCCCGCGTCCCGCCCGGTTCAAAGACCGGGCGTCCCCGGTGGTTCCGCAGTCCACCTCGTCTGGTCGGGCTGGATTGGCGCAAGTTTCGTGTATGCTTGGTGGATATAAGCGTTTTGCCGTATGGGCGGGCGGCTCGTAGAAAGGTTATGAACAAAACGATTCCCGCGCTGGTCCTTTGCGGGCTGGCAAGCCTGCCGGCCTATGGCATGGATTTATTGGAAGCCTACGAACTGGGACTCAAGAGCGACCCCTTGGTCTTGCAGGCGGAGGCCAAACGCAATGCCATCCAGAAGAACCGGCCGATCAATCTCGCCAAACTGTTGCCGAACGTGAGCTTCAACGGCGATTACACGCAAAACCATACTTCGACCCAGAATTCCTTTATCACCACCCAGCAATTCACGGACGTGACCTACCAAGTCGGCGAATTCACCTTGCGCTTGTCGCAGCCGGTGTTCCATTACGATTATTGGGTGCAACTCTGGCAGGCGGACAACCAGATCGCCCAGGCCCAAGCCCAGTTGGAGGCCGCCTACCAGGACTTGGCGATGCGGGTGGCGACCAATTATTTCAATGTGCTGTATGGCGAAGAAAACCTGGAAGTGACCGCCATGCAGTTGCATAGCCTGGATGTGCAGATTGAGCAGGTGAAGGAACGTTTGGCGGTGGGTTTCAGTTCGCTGGTGGACCTCAACGCGATCCAAGCCAAGCGCGACCAGGTGGCGGCCGATTTGATCGTGGCCGACCAGAAGCTGAACGATGCCAAGGAGAGCCTGCGGGAAATCCTCGGCAACATCGATATCGATCTCGCCAAGGTGCCCGAGCAGGTAGCGCTGAACAAGCCCCAGCCCGAGGATATCGAGGCTTGGCGCGATATGGCGATGAAGAACAACATGGACATCATCGCCGCCATGAGCGGGGCCGAGGTCGCCAAGCAGACCATAGATGTGAATTCCGCAGGCCATCTGCCGACCGTGGATATCCAGGGCACCAAGGGTCTTTATCACAGTAACCGCCCGCCCTATGGTTTGGACAACGACAGCGAGACCATCGGCCTGTACGTCAACGTCCCGGTGTTTTCGGGCGGTGGGGTGAATGCTAAGGTGGAGCAGGCCAGGGATTATTACGCGCAGGCGATGGCGCAGGTGGACCAGCAGCGCCGCGCCACCCAGCGCCAGGTCAAAGATGCCTACCGCGGTGTGTTCGCGGCCATAGGCGAGGTGGGCGCTCTGGCCACAGCGGTCAAATCGGCGGAGGTGGCCCTGGAGGCCAGCCAACTTGGGTTCCAGGTCGGTACGCAATCGGCGGTCGATCTATTGGTCCAGCAGAACACCTATTTCCAGGCCCGGCGCGATTACGCACGGGCGCGGTATGACTATCTACGCAATGGATTATTGCTCAAGCAGGCCGCCGGCACTTTGGCGCGGGACGATATCGACGCGGTGAACGCCTTGATCCACCGGCCCCATGCGCCTGGCCTGTTGTCGAAGCAGCCTCCGCTGCCCGGCCAACTGCCTACCGACGAGCCGTCCAAGGCTGCGGCGCGGTCGCCCGCCGGGCGCAAGTTGGAGCCGTGGCGCGTTCCTTAAGGAGCCTGGGCTTTTTCCACCGGCACCGGATGGCGGGGTGCCGGGCCTTCCCTTGCGGGGTTTCCCTGCGGCGGGCAATCGATCCTCTTCCTCCCGAGGGGGGATTTCCGAGCGGTTTAAGGTGTGACGATGAAGCTACTCTTCATCCATAAGAATCTTCCCGGGCAATTCGAGCATTTCATCCATGTCTTGGCGCAGGAACCCGGCAACGAGTTGGTCTGCATCTGCCAGGAATTCAAACCCCAGCAATACCGATTCAAAGGGCTGAGGGTCGAGACCTACCAGGGGGGAGCCCATCTGGGGGGGGTGTCCAGCGAATACCTGTATAGTAGCGAGCAGGCCATCGCCAACGGCTTGGCGGTGGCGGCCAAATTGACCGACCTCAAGCGCGATGGCTTCGTACCGGATATCGCCCTCGCCCATCTCGGCTGGGGCGAGTCCTTGTATTTCAAGGATATTTATCCGCATACCCCGCTGGTGGGGTATTGCGAATTTTACTATCATGCCAGGGGCGTCGATGCCGACTTCGACCCCGATTTCCCGCTGGGGCTGAGCGATGCCTTCCGCATCCGTACCGCCAACGCGACCAAACTGCTGGGGCTGGTGGGCATCGACCTCGGCGTCAGTCCGACCGAATGGCAACGGAGCCTGTTCCCCCCCGAGTTCCAGCGCAAGATCACGGTCGTCCACGACGGGGTGGACACGGTCCGGATCAAGCCCAATCCGAACGCGGCGTTCCGCCTGCCCAACGGCCAGGTGTTGACCCGCCAGCAGCCGGTCGTCACTTACGCGACCCGTAACCTGGAACCCTACCGGGGTTTCCCCGTGTTCATGCGGGCCGTGGCCGAGATCGGGCGGCGGCGACCGGATTGCCAGTTCGTCATCGCCGGTGGTGACGAGGTCAGCTACAGCGCCCATCCGCCTGCGGCGGGAACCTACCGTGAGCAGATGTTGCGCGAGTTGAGTTCCGCCATCGACCCCAAGCGCGTCCATTTTGTGGGGCGCCTGCCTTTCGAGGAATATCTGAAGTTGTTGCAAATCTCTTCCGTACACGTCTATCTCACCGTGCCCTTTGTGTTGTCCTGGTCGTTGTTGGAGGCGATGGCGGCGGGTTGCGTCGTCATCGGTTCCAATACCGCGCCGGTGCGGGAGTTCCTGAAACATGGGGTCAACGGCCTGTTGGTCGATTTCTTCTCCCCCGGCGAGATCGCCGATATGGTCGACCGGGTGCTGGAAAACCCCCGCCGCGACCGCGAGTTGGGGCTCAAGGCCCGCGCCGATATGAGACGGCGCTATGACGTGGCGGAGTCCATCCGCCGCTACCGCGAGTTGATCGATGGGGTGTTGTCCAATCATTTATTGTTCGTGGGGGATGCTGTGCTATGACGCCGCGCGAGGTCGTATCGAATTGCCGGGGCTTCTTTTTCTACCTGGCCATTTTCAGTTTCGTGGTCAACCTGTTCGCGCTGGCGACCCCGCTCTACATGATGACGGTGTTCGACCGTGTCCTGACCAGCAGGAGTAACTCGACCCTGATGGTCATCACCTTGATCTTCATGTTCGCGCTGGCGATCCAGGCGGTGCTGGAATCCTTGCGTTCGCGCTTGTTCAAGCAACTGGGGGATACCATCTACTCCAAGCTGCGGCAACCGGTGTTCGATACCATCCTGCGGTTCAAGCGGCAGGGTGAGGGAGATAAACACGCGATGGAGGATTTGGATATCATTAAAAACTTCATGTCCGGTGTCGGGCTTAAAGCTGCTTTTGAAATCCCCTGGATACCGGTGTTCCTGCTGGTGCTGTGGGCCTTCCATCCGGCCTTGTGCATGATCGCCGTGGGAACTTCCGTTGTGTTGTTCGCCCTGACCTGGCTGGAGGACGTGATCACCTCCAAGAACCAGAAGGAAGCCAACCTCAAGCAGCGCGAATCCAACGACCTTATGGGGCATATCCTCAAGAACGCCGAGGTGGTGGGGGCCTTGGCGATGCAGGAGAACGTGCAGTCCCGTTGGAGCAAGGTCAATGATCAATACCTCGAACAAGCGCGTATCACCTTGCAACGGGTGGGCACCATCATCAGCGTGTCTTTCTTCGTCAAACAGGTGCTGCATATCTTGGCGATGGGGACCGCCGCCTATTTGGTGATCAATGTCCAAGGCGTCACCAGCGGCGTCATGATCGCTTCGACCATGCTGATGGGCAGGGCCATTTCGCCCATCCTGAACGTACTGGGGGCGTGGCGTTCCTTTTTGAACTTCCGCCTCTCTTATGCGCGGCTTGAAGAATTGCTGAAGGACCGCTTGTGGATGAACGAGGGCCTGCGCCACGCGCCGCCCGAAGGCCACCTGTCCGTGGAAAGTCTGCTATTTTTTCTGGACCGGGATCGCACGATCCTGAACGGGGTGAATTTCAAACTGGAAGCGGGCGAAGTCTTGGGCGTGATCGGCTCCAGTGGTTCTGGTAAATCGTCCTTGGCGCGTTTGATGGTGGGCATCTACCAGCCCAGCGACGGCTCGGTGCGCTTGGATGGTGCGGATATCTTTCATTGGGCGCAGCATGGCTTGGGGGAACACATCGGCTATCTGCCCCAGGAGCAGCAATTGTTTCCGGGCAGCGTGGCCGAGAACATCGCGCGGATGGGCGACGCCTATGGCAAGGTGGCGGATGTCGTGCAGGCGGCCAAGCGGGCCGGGGCGCACGACATGATCCTGCGCCTGCCCAAGGGCTACGATACCGATATTGGGGTGGCCGGGAACAAACTGTCGGGTGGGCAAAGGCAATTGGTCGCCTTCGCCCGGGCTTTGTTCGGGCGGCCCCGCTTCATCGTGCTGGACGAACCCAACACATTCCTGGATGGTCAATCCGAATTGGTTCTCCTGGCTACGGTCCGGGATTTGAAGGCGGAAGGGGCGACAGTGGTGATCGTCAGCCACAAACCCAGTTTGTTGCAGGATGCCGATAAAATCCTGGTGTTGGGTCAGGGCAAGCAGTTGATGTTCGGGCCGCGGGAAGAGATCATGCGCCGGTTGGGGCATGTGAGCGGCGTGGTTGCCCCGGCTTCGGAAATCCCGGCCCTTGGAAGCGGTATCGCCGCCTAAGTGGGCGGTGCGCCTTGGATATGGCGGCGGCTCCCCGTACAATCAGATACAAACCTATCCGGTCCGGGCTATCGCTTTTGGATAAACTGTGATGAATCGGAAGTTGCCAGGGGTCGGTGTTGATTTTTATTGAACAATGCGTTCCCTGCGGTTTGGGGGCGGCTTTCATCGAACTCAAGCGATTTCCTAAGCTTTTATGTTGACTGTTACCTTTGACGAAACCGGGGAAGCCAGCCGCATCGTGCGGGTGGGGATGTTCATCATCATTTTCTTCGTCGGCGGGTTCGCCGCATGGGCCTTCATGGCACCGATCCAGGGAGCTGTGGTCGCCGAGGGCATCATCAAGATCGAAACCAAACGCAAAACCATCCAACATCTGGAAGGCGGGGTGATCCGGGAAATCCTGGTCCACGAAGGTCAATATGTGAACCAAGGCGATCCCTTAGTGATATTGGAAGATGCGGAAGTCAAGGCCAATCTGACTATCCTGCATGATCAGCTCAACGCGCTCTTGGCCAAGGAGGCCCGGCTCCAGGCCGAGCAAAGGTTCGCGGACAAACTGGAGTTTCCCAGCGAGCTTTTGGCTAGCCAAGACCCCAAGGTCCGGGAAATGTTGACCAATGAGAAGACTTTATTTCTTTCTAAGAAAAAGAGCGTTGACGAGCAAATCGCGATAACCCGTCAGGAAATGGTCGAAGTTTCCCGCGAAGCCGAAGGGTATCAATTAGAAGTCAAAGAAACCGAGCGCAGCATCCGCTTGAAAGAAGAACGGGTAGCTATGGGGGAAGCGCTAAGTTCCAAGCAGTTTGTCGATAGAAGCACTTATATGGGTTGGCAAGAGGCGCTGGCGGATATGCGGGCAAATCTGGGCCAGACTATAGGTAAGCTAGGGGCTTCCTTACAAGCGCATAAGGAATTGGAGTTGAGGATCATCAATCTGCGCAATGAATATATCAGATTGGCAGATGATGAATTGAAAGAAACCAAGAGTATTATTTTTGAATTACAGCAGAAAATCCAGCCGGCCGAGTTGGCGGTTCAACGCTTCCGTGTGATCGCCCCTAGCGATGGGCAGGTGATAGACCTGAAAGTCTCGACTATTGGTGGGGTGATCAGGCCCGGCGATGCCTTGATGGACTTGGTTCCTAAGCAACAGGAGTTGCTGATGGAGGTTAAGGTCATGACCAAGGACATTGAATTGGTTCATGTGAATCAACATGCGGATATACAATTATTAGCCTATAATAGTCGCACGGTTCCCCATATCGCTGGTACGGTTATATACGTGTCGGGCGATGCCCTTGAGGATAAATCCAATCCTAGTGCGCCCTATTATTTTCTAGCCCATATTAGGGCCGATGCGGACATGCTTAAGGATCTTCCCGAAGTTTCTCTGGCACCGGGAATGCCCCTTAGCGCATTCATCCAAACAAAGTCAAAGACTTTTTTCGATATCATCTTTAAGACCTTCGAGGAATCTGTCTCTAGGGGCTTGCGCCAAGAGGCTTGACTACTACATTATATAAACTGGGTAAACAGTCCTTGATGGAGTGTTTGTGACCTCGGCTTTATTGAACAACATTTGGAACGGCTTCAACGACACACTTAAGAGGAACTCATCATGGCATCAGAAATCGGCGGCGCACAGCTGAACCTTCATATCGGTAGTTCGGGGAGTACCCCTAACAACGACACCCAGTTCAACCAAATCAGCACGTTCTTCCACGGGTTCTACGATAACAGCATCTTCAACACCACCACCGATCAAGGTGGCTTCCAGCAGAACGTCGTTACCGACCTTGGCAGGACGTTTATCGTATTCGGCGACCAGGGTACTGGTACAACTGCCAACTTCGCCGGCAGCGGTGACGGTGCGGTCGGTACTGGTCAGGATACCGCCATCAAAGCCGGTAACGGTGACAACGACATCATCATCACCGACAACAGCAACCATGCTGCCAACCTCGGCAAGGGTAACGACTTCATCCAAAACACTGGCACCGGTGCTGTCACTGTGAAGGCTGGAGCAGGTAATGATGCCGTGGTCGGTGGGGCTGGCAATGACAACATCAATGGCAACAAAGGGAATGACTTCCTACAGGGTGGGGCTGGTAATGACACCATCAATGGTGGCAATGGTGCCGATACCCTTGTTGGCAATGCCGGCAACGATGTAATGAGCGGTGGGAAAGGGCACGATGTATTCCTTTTCAGCAACGAGACCACCGGCAACGATACGATCAACGATTTCAAGAAGGGCGATATCTTGCAAATTGCTGATCGTAATGACGATGGTAGCATTAACACCTCGGGTGCCAATGCCGATGTTACCATCACGCAAGATGGTAAGGATACTGTCCTGACCTTCACCAATGGTGACAAGATCACCTTGAAGAACGTCGATTCCAACGATCTGAGCCAGGATAACCTTAACGGGCAATTCCACCTCTAATCCGTTGTTATTTCAACGGTGAAACCCCTTAAGTAGCTTCCTATTCCAAAGGAAGCTACTCTTCGTCAAGCAAACGGCTGGGGAGGCCATCGTGCCCCCCACCATTGCGCAAGTCTCCTAATCAGCGATGACCTCGATACAGACTTTACAGATTCATGCTTACGACGACTTATTGATTCTGTATTGGCGGCGCGAGGCTAAGATTTCAGGTCAGATCAATGTGTTCTTGGACGATATTCCCATGGGCAAGCCCATCTTGGGGATGGAGTTCGTAGACCGCCCCGATTATCTCTTGGTCGCCTATCAACCGGGCTTGGCGCAACACGGGAACTTCCGTGTCCGGATCGCCGATGCCGAAGCCCGGGTTTTGGCGGAAGCGGAATGCGCGAAAGCCCTGCCACTTCCGAAAAAGTGGTTGGCGACCTTGTCCCCGGCAAACCGTCTGCGTTTGGAAAACATCCTGATGTTGCGGGTCGCTAAATCCTTCCCCACCCTGGGGATGGTGACCAGACGTAAAATAGCGCTCGCTTTGGCCGATATTCCCCTCACCTGTCTATCCGGCCCGGATGGGTTGTTTTATGCCAGGCTGCCTTGGTCCGCTGCGACAGGGATGGGTCTGATGGATGTTTCATTGCAGATGTTGCCAGCGGCGAGGTCCGGCAATTTTCCCGAGACCATGAAGGCTTTGCTGGAGGGCGGATTCCTGCATTTTTTCTCCCGGTCGCTGGCTCCCTATTGGCGCCGGGATCGGGTATGGATACTGGAGGTGGGTGAAACCCGCCATGCGCCGTTCCAACTTCCTGAACTGCCCCCGATAGAACACCAAACTTTGGGCGATTGGTTGGGCGCTATTTTCGCGGGCTACGAGGGTGAAAAAACCGTCCTCAAAGGTTATGCGGTCGCGCTCTTCGGTCCGCGGTTAGGCGATACCCTGGCGACCACCCCTCAACGCGATACCGTCCGTTTGCTGGGCAAAGTCGAGGGTATCCGGGCGGGCCGGGTTTTTGGGTGGGCTTTCCATCCCGACCGACCGCACCATCCCGTCAAATTGGCCGTGACGGTGGATGGCGACAAGATCGGCGAAACCCAGGCCCACTTGCCCCGGGTCGATAGCGAATTGCGGGCCTATGGCAATTGCGGTTTCGTTTGGCAACCGGACGAAGATTTGTTGAACGGAGCCACCCGCCAATTCAGATTCCACTGCTTGGAGACCGGCAACGAATTGCAAGGCAGCCCGATCCAATTGGGCGGCGGGGAGTACGATGGCGATTTCCGCCTGGAAGAGGATGGTTATTTGGTGGGCTGGGTGCGCGAAAGATGCGCTTCCGCCAAGAACCAGCGTCCGTATTTGCGCCTCCTGATCGACGGGGAACGGGAGGGCGAAATTCCCGACGGCCAGATCGGCTTGGCACAGGCCGATGGCCGTTATGATTTCCGGGGAACCCTGCCGGATAAGGTGTTCGATACCCAGCCCCATTCGATCCAAATCGAGGTGGTAGGCAAAGCGGGGCGGCCCAAGCGCCTAGGCCAGGCGCTTAAAATCCAGGCCGGTTATCGCGGTTATGTCGATACCACGGGCGTCGAGCGGGTCAGTGGTTGGGTGGTCAATACCAGCGCCCCCAACCGCCCGGTAGCCCTGGATTTGTTCGTGAACGGCCTCCATACCGCCGTCATCAAGGCCGACCAGGTCCGCCCCGATATCGCGGAACAGCCCGGCAGCCGTAGTGGTTTCGAGTTCAGGATACGCCCGCAGAGCTGGGAATGCGCTAGCCTCACCTTGGACCTGCGCTTGGCCGGCACCGAACTCCGGGTACTCGGTCCGAGCATCGTCTATACCCCTTACGATATTGCCCTGCGTTCGCTGACCACCCTCGCCGAGATTTTGAACGACCGTTCGCGCTGGCAAAGCTTGGCGGGCGGGTTGGCTTTCGACGAGGATGTCACCACTTGGCTGCGTACCCAAATCATCGCCAAGGCGACGAACGAACTGCGCCGGGCCAAGCGTATCCCTGGCCGGATCGATCTACAACTCGCTTCCCTGGTCAAGTTGCCCGGCCACCACGAACGCCAGCCCATCGTGGACGTGATCGTGCCGGTTTACCTGGGACGGGAAGACGCGCTGCGGTGTATTGCCGGCGTATTGGCCACCCGTTGCCAAACGCCGATGGAATTGGTGGTTATCAACGATGCCAGCCCCGATGCCGATTTGAGCGCTGAACTGAGGAACCTCTCCCAGGCGCGGCGTTTCACCTATCTGGAAAACAAGGACAACCTGGGTTTCGTCGGGACCGTGAATCGGGGGATGCGCTTGCATCCAGGTCGCGACGTGGTTTTGCTCAACTCGGATACGGCGGTGGCGGGCGCTTGGCTGGACCGCTTGCGGGGAGCCGCTTACCATTCGGGAAACATCGGCACCGCCACGCCCTTGTCCAATAACGCCACGATTTGCAGTTTCCCCGGATTTTGCCGGGAAAACCCGATCCCGCCCGGCCTTTCGGTCGAGCGTTTGGATGCCTTGTTCGCGGAGTCCAATCCTGGACTGGTGGTGGATATCCCCACGGCAGTGGGTTTTTGTATGTACATTAAACGCGACACTTTGGACGAGGTCGGTTATTTCGACGAGGCTCAATGGGGTAAGGGCTATGGCGAGGAAAACGATTTCTGCCTACGTGCCGCCACCTTGGGATGGCGGCATGTGGCGGCTTGCGATGTATTTGTCGAGCATGAGGGCGGGGTTTCCTTCGCCGAGAACAAGAAGGACCAGATTCAGCGCAACCTGGCCAAGCTGAACGGGCTTTATCCTGATTATGCCGCGACCATCCAGCGTTTCATCGTCCAAGACCCGATGGCACAGGCGCGTAATCCGGTTTCCAAGGCCTTGCTGCGGGAACACGCTCCGCGCTATATGCTGTTCGTGATCCATAGCCTGGGCGGCGGTACCCAAAGCGCGGCGGATTACTTGGCGGCGGGTTTGGCGCGGGAAGGCGTGCCGGTGCTGGAACTGATGTCGATAACCGCCGAACGCTGGCAATTGGTTTGCCACGGGTTGCCCTATACAATTCATTATCGGTATCCAGAGGATTGGGCGCGGCTGATCCAGGACCTGCGCGATCTCCGCGTTTGGCATATCCATTACCATCAAACCATGCATTATCCCAAGCGCATTTGGGAATTGCCCCGCCTGTTGGGAACGGCCTACGATTTCACCGCGCACGATTACCTGCCGATTTGTCCGCGTATCAATATGATCGACGAAACCGGCTATTACTGTGGCGCGTCGCAGTTCACCCCGGAAGCCTGTACCCGTTGTGTGAAGCTCAATGGCTTGGAACACGACCTCGACGATAAATACGCGGAGTTCGGCAGCGATGTGGGTGCGTGGCGGGCTGTTTATGGCGAAGTCCTGGGCCAGGCCCGCCGGATTTTCGCGCCCAGCGAGGATGTGGCGCAGCGTTTCCGCGAGCATTTCCCGCTGTCGAACCTCCGGGTCTTGCCGCATCTGGAACCGCGCTGCGAAATCCCGGCGGTACGCCAGGGCGAACCCTATACCGTGGCGGTCATCGGCGCGATAGGCGTGCATAAGGGCAGCGATATCCTGCTGCGCTGCGTCCGCAACGCCGAAAAGGAAGGCCTGCCCTTGAGGTTCGTGATCATCGGCTATACCGGCGATGACCAGGCGTTCAGCCGGTTCGGCAATGTGTCGATCTATGGCGCTTATCAACGCGAAGACCTGCCGCGCCTGATCGAGGCCAGCCAAGCCAGGATCGCCTTATTCCTGAGCCCTTGGCCTGAAACCTATTGTTTCGCCTTGTCCGAGGCCTGGCAGAACGGACTCTATCCCCTGGCCTTGGATATCGGCGCGGTCGGCGAACGGATACGGTGCACCAAGGCCGGTCGGCTCCTGCCGTTGACCGCCAGCCCCCGGCGCATCAACCGGACACTGATGAAGCTGTTCGAGGCCGAACCCGCGTTTCCTGCGGCGGTGGCGCTTGGCTGGGAGCCTCCCGAAATACTGAAAGATTATTATGATTTGAGCGCCGACGTCGCCATGGGAACCGCCGAAACCACCCTGGGGGTGGCGAAGCGGGCCATCGGCGGTGGCTGAGCGCAACGGGGGTGGGACCGCCTATGTTGTTCCCGAACCCACCCAACGCCGTGCTGCGTAGCCCAACCCATCCGGAAGCCCGATGAGTCTCAAGGATATTTTTAAGGCTTTTCCGTTTTCCAAAGGGAAAACCAAGGACAAGGCCGTCCCTTCCGAACCCCCCCCGCCGGAAATCCCCCCACCCTCGCCTTATGCCGAATTGCTGGAAGCGGAAATGGCGGCGTCCATCTCGGCCGCACCCCAGGCTCCCTTGCGGATCCGCGATGTATTCCTGCTGGATAACCTGACGGCCAAGCCGAAAAGCACGGTAGGTTTGCTGTTCCAAAATCCGGGCGTGGCGGTCATCAGGGACCCCTACCGGGGCAGTGTCGGACGCTTGCTGCCTTGGCGGCTTGACGGCGTATCCTTCGCTTTGTATGGGGATTGGTTGGGGGTCGGAGTCGAGTCCATCGGTTTTTTCCACCGTCCCAGCCGGTACTTCTTCCTGTGGCGTAGCGATTCCATCGGTGAACCCGAGATACAGTTCCCCTTCGGTCCCCATGATTCCAATTGGATACCGCTGGCCGGGGATTGGGATGGCGATGGCCTCGATGGCGTGGGCTTTTACGATCCCGACCGCAGTGTATTCATGCTGCGGAACCAACTTACCGCGCCCGCTTTGCCCGAACTCGAATTCGCATTCGGCAGCCAGGGCAAGGGCTGGTTGCCGGTCGCCGGGGATTGGGATGGCGACGGTGTCGATGGCATCGGTTTGTTCGACCCCGCCACCGCCACTTTCTATTTACGCGACACTTTATCGGAAGGGCCGTTCCAGCATAAATTGCGTTTGGACCGGATCGGCCCTGGCTGTCGGCCCATCGCCGGAGATTGGAATGGGGATGGCGTCGATGGCGTCGGATGCTACGATGGTTCCAGTGGCACTTTCTATCTCAGGAATGCTTTGAATGATGGCGAACCTGAGGAGTTCTTTAAATTCGGTCCCCATGAAATCCCAGGAATGCCGTTTAGCGGTCGATGGGTATTGCCGGAAGGATCGCATAAATAGATGCTGGATACTTGGTTGATGATGGAAATCCGGGACGGGTGGGGCCGGATGGGGCGGTGGCAATGAGCGGGTTACAGGAATATCTGGGCTTGGCCCGATCCGCCTTGCAAGCCGGTCGCTGGGAAGAGGTGCCCCGGCTTTATGGCGAGGCCACCGAGGCCATCCGGCAGGATGCGCAGATGAAGGAAATGTTGGCCTACGCGCTGTTCGTGATGGGCCGGTATGCCGAATTACTGAATATCGAGGGCATCGACCGCGATAGCCGGATGTGGGTGCTGTCCCAGGATTTGGCGGGGAGCGACCTTGCCGGACAGCATCGTTTGGTATGGTACGGCCCGCCCCTGCCGCAAGTCGCTTATGTGTCGATGGTCAAGGACGAAGAAGATATAATTTTTATCAACTTGCTATGGCATTATAGTTTGGGGTTCCGTAGGTTCGTGTTGATCGATAATCTATCGACCGACAACACCCGGGGGGAAATCGGATTTTTCGCCGCAACCTTCAAGGATGCCGTGGTCATCGTCATGGAGGATCCCATCGTCGGGCATTTGCAGTCCGAGTTCACCACGGCGGGATTCCGGGTCGCTTGCAGCCTGTGGCCCGAGGTAGCCTGGGTATTTCCCATCGATGCCGACGAGTTCCTCTGTGCCGAAAAACCTTTGGGCGGAATACTGGCGGTCGTTCCGGAAACCGTAAATGCGCTACTATTGCCCAAGGCGCAGTACGCGCCCACCCGCGAGTTTTATGCGTTGGAAAAACAGCAACCCATGTTCCGGCGATTCCGCTACCGGGAGCGCCTTTCCCACAATTCTTCCAAGATTGTGGTCAGAAGCCATCCGTTTTTGGAGATAGGCCAGGGCAACCATGTGGCGACTTTTCGCGGTCAGGATATAAAATCCTATGCGGGAGGTTTACGGCTGGGCTTGCATTACCGCGAATATTTCCTACGCTCTCAGGAACACGCGAGGAAAAAGGTGATCAATGGCGGGCGAGCCATCGAAGCCGCCGAGGCCATGGGCAAGAAGGATGTAGGCGGGGATCACTGGAAGATATGGTATCGGATTTACCAGGAAGGAGGGGAGTCGGCGATCATCTCGATATTCGAATCCCACCACCGGCACGTTAAGGATTTGATCGACGATCCTCTGCCCATGGGTTCGGTGGTTAGCCGATGGTTATAATTCAACTAGGCATCTGAGCTTGGCGAGGTTTATATTTTGGCCTTGCCTATACTATCCCGCATGGATCGCCCTCGTGTTGATTTCCGCTTCGGTGCCTGGAAGGGCAGAGCGGGGATGGGTTTCCCCGGAAAATTTTAATTAGGACTATACGGTTAGGATCGGCGCTAACGGATGGGATATTCGCGCGTGTCCTTCCGGTTCGTCCTTGGGTTTTGAATACAGAGCGTACATTCGGGTAATGACATGACTGAGCAAGAAAAGGGATTGCAGGCTGAAATCCAATTGGCTTTGTTGGTGAAAGGAATACTGGTGATCGCGGGCACGATTGGCGATGCCGATGCCCCTGTGAAATCGATAAAGGTTACAGGGGTCCGCAAAAACCTCGCCAAGAATATCTACCGCTTCAATCGCGATAGCACGGGCTTCTACCCACAAACCGAAGCGGCCAAAGGGGCCGACTTCCTATTGCTGATGAAGGCGAAAAACCTCGATCAAGAGGGCATGATCGAATTCGAATCGGATGCAGGATCTGTAGCGTTGGCATATCGCCTTGAAGATCAGGCGAAAATATCCCGTAGCTTGGTCGATCACCTGCGCCATGCCGCCGATTATCTGGATATTGAAGAGTTGCGGGAAAGCCTGGGAGTAGCGGTTCAATATATTTCATTTGATGGTATCCAAGGAGCTAAACAAGGATATTTTGGCTGTTTAGATATTATAGATGGCAATGGTATACAAGGCTGGGCTGTCAACCTTGCCAAACCATCCGATCCTCTGAAAATCAGGGTTTTGTTGCGGAGCCGGATTATCGGCACGGCTTACACGGTATTCAGTCGTAACGATGTTTCGGCCAGCGCGGGCGTTCCCTTGCCCGCTTGCGGGTTCCACCTCAAATGGAACCGTGTCACCCTGCCTCCTGAATTGAAACAATTAGACCGGGATAACCCCTGCGAATTATTAGTGCAAATCGAGGGAACCAATCTCGTATTGGTCAATTTGAAAGGGAAATGGCCCAGCGTGGGAGATTTATTGGGGTGGTGCAATCCCCAACCGGTACCTATGTCGGGATCGGCTAAAAAAATAGCGGTGGAAACCTTTTTAGACAAGGACCCGGTCGAGAATGAGGTCGCGGCCAAGGTAAAGGCAATCGCATTCTTTCTGCCCCAATTCCATCCTATCCCTGAAAACGATGCTTGGTGGGGGCCTGGGTTTACCGAATGGACCAATGTTACCCAGGCCAAACCTTCTTTTCCAGGTCATGAACAACCCCATATACCGGGCGAATTAGGTTTTTATGATCTTCGCTTACCGGAATTGCGTGAAGCCCAAGCCAGGCTTGCTAGGGAATATGGAATTTATGGTTTTTGTTACTATTATTATTGGTTTGCGGGTCGCCGTATTCTAGAGCGTCCTTTGGACGATATGCTTAAATCCGGTAGCCCCGATTTCCCATTTTGCATTTGCTGGGCGAATGAAAGCTGGTCTAAGCGGTGGGATGGTTCGGAAGATGAAGTTTTGTTGAAGCAAGAACACACTCCGGATACGGACGTTGCGTTTATCCGGGATGTTATTCCGATACTCAAAGATCCTCGCTATATTCAAATCAATGGTGCGCCATTATTAATTGTATATCGGGTGAATCTTTTTCCCGATCCAAAGCGCACGACTGCGGTATGGCGTAAAATCTGTGCGGATGAGGGGCTGCCCAATATCCATCTGGCCGCTGTCGAATTCACCGGGTTTAACGATCCCTATGGGAATGGTTTCGATTCTTCGATTGAATTTCCACCTTTGAATATCTCTCCGGCAGAAACCGTAACCAACGAAATAGATGAGTTGGATAAGGACTTCAGTGGCGGAATTTACGATTATCGACAGTACGCGATTCAAGTGATGCTGAGAGAACCAGCCCCTTATCGGCGTTACCGTGGGATCATTCCCGGCTGGGATAATACCCCGCGACGTGGTAAACGGGCTAGCCTGTTTGTGGACCCAGAGCCGCAAACTTATGAGATGTGGTTACGTGCGATAGTGGAGGAAACTCGTAATGCATTACCTGTCGGTGAAAGGTTTATATTCATTAATGCTTGGAACGAGTGGGCTGAAGGTGCCCATCTGGAGCCGGATATACGTCATGGACGAGCCTATCTTGAATCCACCCGACGGGGGTTAACCGGACGTAGTGATTGGCAGGTATTGGCCGAGTATGCACGGGTAAAAGGCTCATTAAGTGGTTCGGAGTTGGAAGACTGGTTATCGGATATCGAATCACAATTGCTGGCCCGTGACCGTTCGTTGCAATATTTAAGGCGGCTACACTCGATGAAAACTCCTTTGGAATTTAACCGGGTGATCTTTAGTCCAGTTCCCTCTTCGATGTTGGAATATAACTATAATGTCAAAGGAGGAGGTCATGGGGTGTTGGATACGGTGAATAACCAAGCGCTACACGAACATATCACTCTCGATCATCGGCGCTGCGCTTTGTTCGCGGGTTGGTGTATTGCTCCGGAAGCCCACGTGGGCGCTCAAAGTGCTACGCTATTTTTCCTCGAACATTTAAATAACCGGAAACGTTATTTCGCTTCGGTTATAGGAAGAGCAAAACGTGAAGATGTAGCGAGTACGTTTCCCGATATGGGAGAATCAGTTACCCTTTATGCCGGCTACCACTTTTATGGGGAATTGTCTCAGCTAGATGCGGGAGAATACCGCATGGGAGTATTTCAACGTGCTGAGCAAAAAAACATAGAAACCCTATTCGATGGAGTTTTGAGAGTTGTCTAACCCAGCAGACCATGAATTAGTCAGTGTTGTTATTCCCGCCTATAAACATGCTAGCTATATTGTGGCGGCTTTGTCATCGGTTGCGGAGCAGACCTATCCAAATCTGGAACTCGTGATTGTGGATGATTGTTCGCCCGATGCTACCTTGGAGGTGGCTGCGGAATGGTTGTCTTCTCCTGAGGTGGATTCCCGGTTTGCTTCAGTTCTTCTTTTGAAGAATGAAACAAATTCTGGCGCTCATGCTAGTATTAACCGTGGAATTCTGGAATCCAAAGGTGCGGTTATTAGTTTAATGAATTCGGATGACTTATATCATCCAGAACGGATTTCTAAACTGGTTGCAGCTATAAAGATTAATAGGACAGAATTTGCCTTTTCCAGGGTCAGAGCCATTGATGATGATAATATGGCTATTCCTCCTTGGCGACTGCCTGATTCCTTGAGGAATGTGTTTGATTTTGCCGATCAGGTTTCTGCTAACTTCCCAGCCTTAAGTTTTGGATTTTTGGCGCAGAATATGGCGGTTTCAACTGGAAACTTTGTGTTTAAACGAGAGTTATATGAGCGCATTGGTCAATTTAAGCCGTTACTCTATGTGCATGATTGGGAATTCGTATTGAGGGCAATATTTGAATGTGAGCCAGCTTATGTGGATGAAGATTTATATTTATATCGTATACACAATACGAATTCGTTTAGCCAGTTGAGTCATGTGGGGGAAATTGAAGGGTTGATCGTGGCCGAGCTATTTTATCGGCTGTCTCGCAATAAAGCTATTAGAAATATTTTGGCACCTGTACCAGATAATTGGCCAACAGTGTGGGAAATATACAAAGAACGCCTTTTGATGCTGAATGTGGGGTCGATGGCAATACGGCAGAAGACACAGCAAAATAAAAGGGTTTGTAAAAGTAAATAAAAAACAAAAATGGCGGTGTGCATCTAAAATCGAAGTAAAGGGTTATTTGTATTATAAGCTTCGCAGGTTTAGCTATGTCTAGAAGTGGCTAGCCTGATCTAGCATGGGTGTATTGCTTATTAAGTGTGGTTTTTAGGATCGCTATCTTGCCTTTTTAATTGTTTAGATTTTAGGAGGAGTGCTTGAGCGAGTTAAAGTTTGCTGCGAACAATCCCAAGAACCGAAATAAAAAATATTCCGGAAATATTGATGATATCAACGAAGAATATTTGTCGGGCTGGGTTGTCAATAATAAATTTCCCGATGAACGACTTCGATTGGAGTTGTTAATTAATGGGCAAGTTATCGTGGGCTTCGATGTTGACCAGTTGCGCCCTGATATTGTGCAGCAAACTGGGGTGGATCAGCTATATGGGTTTTCTTTAAATATTACTGAAAGCCTGAATGCATACCTTGCCGAGCACCCGGAGTTTGTTGAGATTATTTCATCCGAAAAAGTTGAGGTGGCTGTACGTATTGCGGATACCGATACTTTTGTCGGTCCATCTACCTATAAGCTGGATCTTCGTGACATGGCCCAACGTGAAATATCTACGACATCCAAGCAAGATGCCCTCGAAGAAAATATGCCCAATATGGTTAAACCAACTGATGATGTAGATATCGACTTACATGGCTCCGCAGGAGCAGTTGGGGTTATTATGGATGCCATAGAATTACCGAGTGCTACTGGTTTGGAAAGGGCAGGCACGGACATCCATGAATTATCTGGTACCGTTAGTGTCGGAGGAAGTGCTGAGGTGGTTGCGGTGACAGATTTGACGAACCTGATAAAATCGGAGCCTGCCGGATTCAGTATGCCTAATAATGAAGTTATTGATTTGTCGACTCAAAAGCAAGTTGCTATGCCACATGGCAAAGTATCAAGTTCTCTTGCTAAGGAAAATTTGATTTCTCCCCCAGAGCCTCCATTGATCGAGGGAAATGTGGATATGGTCCGGGGTGGCATGGCGTATGGATGGGTATGGAATAAGAATGGACCTGACCAGCATGTTCCAGTTGAACTATGGGTCGATGGGGCTTTGATGGGGCTTGGGTTTGCTAATCAAGAAAGGCCGGATTTAGTCGAAGTGCAGGTCGGAAAAGGGGACCATGGATTTTCTTTTGAATTGCCATCAGAATGCAGGGATGGCAAAATCCATACCATTGTGATTAAAGAATCCCTTACAGGATCAGAGCTTAGCCCGGGTGCATTGGAATATGAATTGGATATGACATTGCGTTCGTGGATAGATGGTGTCCATGGAGCATCGCTTACGGGATGGCTTGCTAGGGAATATCCATCGGTTTTCGGAGTGGATATTACTGTTTGGGAGGGTAGGGATATAGTTGCTCAAGGGCGTGCTGATCAGCCTATGGAGGATCCGGACGCGGCACGCTTCAATATTCCATTGCCTTCACGCCTGTTTGATAGCAGGGTTCATCATTTCATAGTTAAGGATGAAAATGATGACATCCTGGGCGAATGTGTCCAAGCATTACCTTATATATTAACCCCGGAGGATGCTTTACTTAAATATGGCGGTGGCCATTTGCGGGGACAACTTATTGCTACGAACGCGGCAAAACGTTATGAATCTTTACGCTATCAATTTTTCTTGCTTGGTCAAGATTCATCTATTGACCCGGCCCTGAGGAAGCGTTTAGGCCAGATTTATGATGCTCATGAACATGTTTTACATGCGGTTATGCAAACTCCTAAGGGAGCAAGATACCTTCCTTCCTTGGTATTTCCTGAAATAGATAATCCTGACGTATCAATTGTTATACCTGTTCATAATAAGTTTGAGGTAACTTATAACTGCCTCGCTTCGCTGATCCTTTCTCCTAATAAAGTCAGCTTTGAAGTAATTGTCGTTGATGATGGTTCTCAAGATGAAACTTTAAATATCAATAGTTTAGTCTCTGGAATAACTTTATTGCGTAATGAGTCGGCGCAGGGGTTTGTTCGGAGTTCCAATCGCGGTGGATCAGTTGCGCGTGGGCGCTATATTGTAATGTTGAATAATGATACCGAGGTGGGTGCCCGTTGGCTGGATGAGATGTTATCGATATTTCATGAGCAGCAGCGGGTTGGTATGGTCGGAGCTAAGCTGGTATACCCAAATGGTACTTTGCAAGAGGCTGGTGGGGTTGTTTGGAATACTGGCGATCCTTGGAATTATGGAAGGGGAGCTAACCCATATGATCCCCGCTATAATTATGTACGCGATGTAGATTATCTCTCGGGCGCTTGTATTATGCTACCGAAGTCGCTATGGGATGAGTTGGATGGCTTTGATATAATGTTTGCGCCAGCTTACTTCGAGGATACAGACTTAGCATTCCGCGTGCGAGCCAAGGGATTACGTACCGTTTATACACCGTTTTGTGAAATTATTCACTATGAAGGGGTGAGCAGCGGGACCAGCACCAGTTCGGGAATGAAGCGATACCAAGAAATTAATCGTCCAAAATTTAAAAAGCGTCATGTGCCCGCTTGTTATTATAATGGTATGGTGGGGGTTGATGTCGAATTGAATAAAGATAGGAACATTCGGTATCGGGTTTTAGTGATTGATGCTACTACGCCAACTCCAGATAAAGATGCGGGCAGCTATGCAGCGATTCAGGAAATGCGCCTGCTGCAATCATTTGGCTGTAAACTCACGTTTATTCCTGAAAATATGGCTTATTTGGGGCGATATACTGAAGAATTGCAACGGATGGGAGTGGAATGTGTTTATGCACCGTTTGCAACCTCACCGCTAGAGCTTTTGAAAACTAGGGGGAGAGAGTTTGATTTGGTATACATTACGCGCTATACGGTTGCTGAAAAATATATTGAATCAATTAGAGAGTATGCCCCTGCGGCACGGATAGCATTCAATAACGCGGATTTGCATTTCTTACGTGAGTTGCGTCTTGCTATCGCGAACCATGATCAGAACATCATGTCGCAAGCGCTCAGAACCCGAGATGCCGAATTGGCTGTTATGAGGCAAGTGGACCTAACCCTTTCTTATAATGAAGTTGAACATGCGGTCATACTTTCACATAATTTGGATTCTTCTCAAGTTGCAAAATGTCCATGGGTAGTTGATGTACCCGAGAATATCCCTGAGTTCGGTCACCGTAGTGATATTGCTTTCTTAGGTGGGTATGGCCATCCACCGAATATAGAAGCGGTAGAGACTTTCGTGCATGAGGTTATGCCTTTGCTTCGTAAGCGCCTACCAGGCGTATGTTTTCGAATTTATGGAAGCAATCCGCCTAAAAGCTTTGATGCTTTGAAGGCAGATGACGTTATAGTCGAGGGATGGGTAGAAGATGTTGCGGAGGTATATAATACTTGCCGTGTTTTTGTCGCTCCGCTTAAAACTGGAGCTGGACTAAAAGGTAAAGTGGTTGGAGCCTTAGCTTATGGAGTGCCTAGCGTAATTTCTCCTGTTGCTGCTGAAGGAATTGGTTTGCGGGATGGTTTAGAAGCACGCATAGTGGCTAAATCTGAAGCATGGGTAGATGCTATCGCCGAGTTGTACGAAGATGAAGCAAAATGGCTTGCTTGCTCTGAAGCAGCCCGTAAGTTTGCTTCTTTTGAGTATAGCTTTGAGCAGGCCAGGGTATTGATGGGAGAAGCTTTAGCGCAAGTGGGTATTTTTGCTGAGCAGTAAACTGGTTTGATAGTAAGGATTAAGGTTTAGCCATGGATGGCTTGTGTTATAGATATAAAGCCTCTTGTAATAACTATTAGTGTTGCATAATTGTGATTTTAATCCAGAAAAGCGCTATTATAATTAATAATGCGTTGTATTTTGCATGGTTATAGTTAAGATTTTGATTGAGGGCAGGTACGGGTTGTTGTGGCTAAACGTAAAGTTATTCTTCATTACCATATTTTCAAAAATGCGGGTACTTCTGTAGATCGTATGCTGGAGCAGTCATATGGTAATTGCTGGTTGAACTACGATAAATCTGAAAGTGGAGAAAAAATATCGGCATTTGAAATGGAGGCTTTTATATTGGATCACCATGATGTGGTTGCTTTCTCTTCTCATCAAGTAGTGCCTCCGCTTCCATCATCGAGATTTTTAAAAGTTTTTCCAATAATAGTTTTGCGTCATCCTATTGATCGGGCTTATTCAGCATATTTATTTGAGTGGAAAAAGCAACAAGGAAATGGTATTCCAATAGGAACGTTTGCTGATTATATTGCTGAGAAGTTTCAGTTTTTCCGGAAAAATGCAATTGAAGATTTTCAAACTTTTCATCTTGCTAATCAAGACTATCATAGCACGTCGACCTTCCTGTCTGAAGGACTAACGAAAGATGAAGAAGCGTTAAAGAGTGCCCGCCAATTTCTTGCTCAAGTTGGATATTTTGGTATAGTTGATTGTTATACTGAATCTTTGAGGTTATTTAAAAAGATGCTCTCCACGGAGTTTCCTGATCTTGTTTTTGATGAGTATCATGAGAATATGCTGCAAGATAAGGGATTGAGTATTTGTGATAAAGTTGCATATATTAAAGGGATTTTGGATGAGGTAAGCTACACATCTTTAGTGATGCGTAATCAGCTAGATTTACGCTTATATGAATATTCTCTTGGATTATTTTATAAAATTTATTCCACAAAGATTAAGGGGAAATAAATGGGTGTTTTTATTATTGGTATGCACCGTTCAGGGACATCCATGGTGGCACGTATACTGAATTCACTAGGTTATTATTTAGGAGAAGCAAAGGATATGCTACCCCCAAAGCCTTCAAATCCAGAAGGCTTCTGTGAACGTCTTGATGTGGTGCGTATTAATAACCAATTGCTTAGCTTGGCGCATGCAAGTTGGGATTGGCCCAGGCCGCTTAACGAGAAGTTTTGGAATAGGATTGATACGATTCCTTCATATGAAAAGTTAGTTGGCTCAACTCGTGAGTTATTAGGTGTGCTAGATAGTCATACGCCTTGGGCTATTAAAGATCCTAGACTATGTTTAACTTTACCGTTTTGGCGTGAATTGGTCCCATCGGGGAAATATTTAATATGTGTTAGAAATCCATTTGAAGTTGCTCAATCTCTTAGTCATCGACATCAACTTACGGAAAATTTTGGCATACAACTTTGGCAAGTATACTATGAAAATTTGCTTAAAGCGCTTGGTGAAAATAATAAAAACGTATTTATTATAGATTACAAAGAAGTTCTTGAGAATAAAGAGTGTCAAATTCGTAAATTGGCGTCATGGCTTGATATTTCAGCAAGTGAAAATGATATATCTAGAGCTATTGATGTGGTTAATTTTGGTTTTTACAATAAAAAAGTAAGTGATTATAAAAAAAGATTAGAACAGCCAAGATATTCTAAAATAAAAAGCATTTATGAGTTTTTTTTGAAGGACGTGGTTGAAAAGGTTAATGATGGTGGAATTATCGATGCTTTGAAAAATCAAAGAGATGACCTTGATAAAGTAGTTCAAAATAAAATTCAATCAGACTTAGGGGGCAGGAGGAAGGTTATTGTACATTATCATATATATAAAAATGCAGGGTCGTCCGTCGATAAAATACTAGATAAAAATTTTGGACGTACAGCTTGGGTTAAATGGGAAGGAAATGGCAATAATGCCTCTCCCGAAGCGCTATCTGCATTAATTACATCGCGAACGGAAGTTATAGCAATATCTTCTCATTTGGCTGATATTAGTTCTCCAGCAATTGACGGCACAGATATATACCCAGTTTTATTTTTAAGGCATCCTTTAGATCGTATTTCCTCGGTATATAATTTTGAGCGGAGACAAGAAAAGGATGGTCCTGGACCTAATCAAGCTAAACAGCTTGATTTACGGTCCTATGTAGAGTGGCGCTTAGATCATGATCGCTTATTTAAAAATTATCAAACAATGCGTTTAGCGGCATGGTTTAACAATCCCGAAAAGCGGTTATTGCCTGAGTTGACGAGAGCACTTAAAGCGCTTGCGGAACTTCCTTTTTTTGGGTTAGTTGAGCGGTTTGATGAGTCTATATTACGATTAGAATCTTGGCTTAAGTCTGAATTCCCTGGTTTTAAATGTGAATCAGTACGTGATAATGCTACAAGTAGTTCAGACATTACTTTAGAGCAGAAATTAATTATATTGCGTGAACAGTTAGGAGATAGTCTTTATTCTCGAATAGAACAGGAAAATGGTAACGACTTAATTTTATATGATGCTGCGATGGCAATTTGGAATGACCGTAGGTTAAGTTGATAAATTTATCCTAATATGGATTTTCAAAATTAATGGGGAGATAAAAATGCGGGAAATTACAATGCATATTGGTCGTCATAAAAGCGGCACTTCATCATTACAGCATTTCCTTGTGAAGAATGAAAGCGTTTTAGCTGATTTAGGGTATTTATACCCTAAGTCTATGCGAACACCAAAAGTTGCTCACCATTCGCTTGCGGAATTTTTTAAAAATAGCTATCAAAGAAAATGTTCTGATAAAGAATGGATGGTTTTAGATAATGAATGTAAGCTATTTTTGAAAGAAATTGATGGGGCATCGAAAATTTTATTAAGTAGTGAGGCATTTCAGGCCGTAAAACCAAGCGAGGTAAAAGATTTTTTTGGGCCTGCGGTAAATATTATTGTGTATATCCGCGAGCAGTTTGAATATCTGATATCTTCATATGCACAAGCTGTACAAAATCAAAAAATTACTTTAACGCTTGAAGAGTATGAAAAGCGTTTTTTTTACGATTATTCTAGGTTTTTGAAGTCATGGGAAGATGCTTTTCCTACGGGTAAAACGACTGTTCGAATATATGATCGTGCTGAACTTGCTGAAGCCGATATTAGGCTGGATTTTATTTTGGCGCTCGGACTAAAAAAGGATAATTTTATTTTTGATGTTGAGGAAAAAAATCCTAGTATTGGTGGTATTTTATTGGAATTTAAGCGGCGGCTTAATATGATGGATTTCGAGTCAATAGTTAGTGCTGGTAAGCTTTATGAAATTTTGGGTAAGGCGGCTGCAATTAATCCATCGCTTGTTTGTGGAACATACTGGAACTCAAAATTGATTGAAGAAATCGATAAAAAATGTCTGCAACCTAATAAAATAGTATGTGAAAAATTCTTCCCTGGAAGAAAAACCCTTTTTAATCGAAAGGCTCAGTTTTATGAAGAAAAAAGTGTTATGGCTACATTTGATGATGTCGCTAGTACTATTGATGCAATAATCCCAAGCGTTGGAACAAAGCTTATGAGTTTGATTTCAAGGTAATTTTTTACAATTATAGCGGTTTCTATATTAATAAATTAGGTATGAAAATTTGATTTTCATTAAATCAATGACTTATATTTGATATCTCGTGTTTTTCTAGACATAAGCTTTGGTTGATTATTTGATGGGTTTATTCAAGTTATAGGCTTTTTTGTTGAAGTTGCTACGTATATTTTTTATTACATTATTATGTAATAACTTATAAATTTACGGTTGTTGTGTTTTTTTGATTTAGATACTAAAATAGTGTTTATTATTTACTCCCTTCAAAGCGAAAGAATACCTAATCGCTATTTTACGTAAGCCATTGAGTTTGAATGAAGCATATCGATTTTGAGGCTGGGCGCTCTTTGAGCGGTAATGGAGTGAAAAAATATTTAATATTATAATGCTATATAAGCACTTTTTGGAAAAGCCATGCCTATTATTGAGTCTGATATTGTTGCTCAGTTAACTGAAAAAAGTCTTCCTAGCGCAGACGATTATTTCAACCTAGCTGGTGAAATCGCAAATGATGGTAATTATGAATTGTCCGCTAGGGCTATTTTTGCTGCAAGATATTTATTTAAGCACACTTCTGTTTTTAATCAAAAAATAACAAGGCTAAGAAATGATTTTCCTGGACTTGGAGATTTTTTACGGTGCGACGACAGTGAGTTGTTAGGTCTTAATAAAACCAAGGTATTTGGGATAGGTTTGTCTAGGACTGCGACTAATAGCTTATCAGAGGCTTTGAAGATTTATGGGTATAAAACCGCTCATTGGTTAAATGATGATAATGAAATTATTGGATGGGGGGATTTTTTAGAGTATGATGCGTTGTGTGATACGTCGGTTTCTTTTATTTTTGAAACAATTTATTTTGCATATCCTGATGCAAAATTTATATATACCGTCAGGAACGAAAAGGATTGGCTTGATTCTATTGTAAAGCATTTTCATTGGGTTGGTGGTTTTGATAAGTTATTGTTGTTGTGCGAGGAGAATAAACGAAAATCTGGTAGGGTAGGAACACCTTTATGGAAAATAATTCATAGAAGTCTTTATGCCAATAGCAAGAATTGGTTGGGTGCATATAAGGCTTACGATAAGCGTGTAACCAAATTTTTTAACAATAAAAAAGATGTTTCTTTTCTGAAGATTGATTTGACAGATAAATCTTATACAAGTTTAGATAAGTGGAACATGCTGGGGAAATTTATTGGTGCAAAGCGTGTCCCCTTGCTTCCATTTCCGCATAAAAATAAAAAATCTTAATACCTAACCTAGAATTTTTATTCTATAGCAAGTGAGTGTGGATGGCTGAAGATTTTTGTTTATTGGGTTTTCCGTAATCATAATGTGAAAGGTGAATGCAATGCATATCAATGAAGTGGTCGAGTTGGTTAAGGGCGTGGATCCCGCTCTGCTCAAAGGTATTCCTGATAAAAAGGTAGCCAAGATCATACGGGAGGCTTTTGTTCAAGTAAGCAACCAGGTAGAAAACACAGAGGAAGGTGTTATTGCTGTGCCTGGTTTAGGGCGCTTTCAGATTAGAAAGCTTGAGCGCGAAGTGAATGGCCAGACTGTGTTTAATAAACGGGTCATATTCAAACTCCGCAAGGCCGTGACTTCAGATACCGCCCAAGATCAGGAAGCCGAGCGCGAAGAGGCTTAAAGCTATAAAATTTATGGGTATAGATTCTGTTTGTATTTGTGGGTTTTTGGAAATGTGGATGGCCGGGGCGAATAATCCTCCCGAAATAATAATGATCAGTTTATGAAGCCATTCGCTGACAGTTAAAAGCCATGTGATGGCGAAGAAACTGAAAAGCTCATTGGGTATCCTTGCTAAAAGATGCTTGTGATGCCCAGGTTTCTTAACTATATTCATGGCTTTGCTTCAAAAGCGCCTTTTTACGGTCATTGTAAATAAGACTGAGTTTGCTGAAGGGTGTTCTGACCAGCTTCGCGGTTTCAACTGCTTCCAATCTTTCAGCGGGTATGAAAGTTGGCAGTTAGGCCGTGAATGATGCGGCTTATTGTTGCTTTGTCGATCAATTCGACCATTTATGGATAAACCTTTTCATGTAATTCGTCGATTAACCCTCGGCTTTACCCTGGCCGAGGTGGACTCTGTACGCCGTCAGAGTTTCGAAGCATTTATCCATGGCCAATTGAATCCAGAAACCCTGCCTGAGCCTCTATCGCTACAGACTGGATTGTCGCCTTTGGCGACTTTGCGCCTGCAAACCACGGAACTATTCCGTGAATACGGCCCCCCGATCAAACGCAAAGCTACGTTATTCCAAGGTGAGGAATTACGGCGTCTACGCAGGCTTACCCGGTTACCCACGGTCGAAGCGGCTTCCGCGAGGTTGCTCCGGGCCGTGCAAAGCCCCCGCCAATTGCAAGAAATCCTGGTGGATTTCTGGTTTAACCATTTCAATGTTTTCTTCGAAAAGGGGCCGGTCCGCGTATGGGCGGGCGCTTATGAAAGGGATACCATCCGGCCTTTTGTGTTCGGGAAATTCCGCGACATGCTTTCCGCTACGGCGCGGCATCCCGCCATGTTGTTCTATTTGGATAATTGGCGGAATGTGGCTCCCAGGAATCCCACCGCAACCGGTAAATCCAGGGGAATCAACGAAAACTATGCCCGCGAGCTTTTGGAATTGCACACGTTGGGCGTGGATGGCGGTTATGGGCAACAGGATGTACGCGAACTAGCCCGGATTTTAACGGGTTGGGGACTGAAGAATCTGGGTAAGGAGGACGGACCGTCGGTATTTTTCTTCGATCCGGAAAAGCATGATAGCGGCGGAAAGGTATTGCTCGGTCGGCCTGTGACCGGGAAGGACCAGCAGGAAATCGAGGAAACCCTGGCTTTCCTGGCCGGACATCCCTCCACGGCCCGGCATATCGCCTATAAACTCGCCCAGTTATTTGTAGCGGATAATCCGCCCGCTACTTTGGTGGATAAGCTGGCCCGGCGCTTCCAAGAAACCGATGGAGAAACCCGGGCGGTTTTGGCGACCTTATTCGCCAGCGATGAATTCTGGGATGGACGTTATTATGGCGTCAAATTCAAAACCCCGTTCCGATATTTGGTTTCTTGCCTGAGGTTGCTGGATATTCCGGTGAGCGACCCTGAAACATTGGCGGGTCTGTTGCAACAATGGGGTATGCCCTTGTATGGCTGTCCGACGCCGGATGGTTACCACCTGACCCAGGAGGCTTGGCTGAATCCCGATGCTTTGATGCGCAGGATCGATTTCGCCGGCAACCTGACCCACAGTATGAGTCCGGGGGAAATCAAGGCGGCACCGGATGCGGATAAATTGCGGTCGGCTTTGGGCGGCTTTTTCGGGCCGCAAACCTTGGCGGCGCTCGATGCGGCCCCGCCCCAGGACCGTCTCGCCTTGGTGTTGGCGAGTCCCGAGTTCTTGAGATATTGAGGGTTGGCGATGCAACGGCGCGAATTCCTGGCGGGTTTGGTGGGTGGCGCGGCCGCGTGGGCCTTGCCGGTGGGTTGGGTCCGGGCCGCGGTGCCACCCGGCGCGGAACCCCGGCGGCTGGTGGTGATTTTCCTGCGCGGCGCTATCGATGGCTTGAACGTGGTCGTGCCCTATCGCGACGCGGCCTATTACCGGGGACGGCCCACCCTGTCGATTCCAGCCCCTGGACGCGAGGGTGGGGCCTTCGATCTGGATGGGCGCTTCGGCTTGCATCCGGCGCTGGAGGCCGTGTTGCCGTTCTGGAAAGACAAGACCCTGGCTTTCGTCCACGCCTCGGGTTCGCCCGATCCGACCCGTTCCCATTTCGATGCCCAGGATTACATGGAAGGCGGCGAACCCGGCAATAAAAAGACCCAGGATGGCTGGATGAACCGGCTTATCGGCGCTTTGCCGGACCGGATTTCCCCGGTCAAGGCGGTGAACGCGGATATCGCCCTGCCCAGGATACTGCGGGGCGGGCGGCCGGTGGCGACGGTGGCGCTGGGGTCGGCGACTCCCAAGGCGGCGAATGGGGATTCCGGCCAGGATGTATTCGAACGGCTGTACGCGGGCGATGCGGCACTGGCCCAGGCCTATCGCGAGGGCGCGGCGGCGCGGAGGCGGATACAGGAGGACTATGCCAAGGAAATGGCCGCCGCCGATGGTGGGGCGGTGCCGGCCCGGAGTTTCGCGGGCAGCGCCCTGGGATTGGGACGCTTGATCCACGCCGATCCCGAAATCCGCTTGGCCTTCCTGTCGGTGGGCGGCTGGGATACCCATGTCAACCAGGGTGGAACCACCGGGCCGATGGCGAAGAAACTGGGTGCCTTGGGCGAGGGGCTGGCCCGCTTGGTCGAGGGCTTGGGGAATAGCTATCCGCAGACCGTGGTGGTGTTGATGTCCGAGTTCGGGCGCACGGTGCGCGAGAACGGCAGCCAGGGCACCGATCACGGCCATGGCAATGTGATGTGGTTGCTGGGCGGGCGGGTCGATGGCGGGAAGGTGTTGGGGCGCTGGCCGGGCCTGGACGAAGAGGATTTGTACGAGGCGCGTGATCTGGCCGTGACCACCGATTTCCGCGCCGTGCTGGGCGGGGTGCTGCGCCAGCATCTCGGGCTGGCCCCGGCCCAGCTGGCCACGGTGTTCCCCGGCTTCGCGCCGCCCGCCGACGCCGGTTTGACCCTGTTGCGGACTTGACCGGCGCGGCCCCACCGGCCTGGGCCGTGCTTCCCTCAGAACTTCAGGTTCAGGCTGACCGTGAACACCGAATAGGTGAAGTTGTCCAGCGCCGTGCCTGGGCCCCGCTGCATCCCCATCCCCTGTTCCCGCTTGTAAAAATCGACCGCCGCCGCCACCCGTAGCCGATCGAGGAATTCCTTGTGCAATTGCGCCCCGCCGCCCACCGCGCCGAAATCGGCCATGCGGTAGTCGGTGGAGTAATGCCCATCGCTACGCGCCGTCTGGAAATAGGGTTGGTAGAACTCCGCCGCCGATTGCGAGTAATAGCGCACATGCGGCACCAGGACCCAGCCCTCGTAGACCGGTTGGTGCCAGGCGGCCTCGAAGGTGTGGGCGGAAATATCCCAGGTGTCGGCGTAGAAGCGGTAGTCGAAATGCAGGGCGGCGGCGTTGAGTTCCGGGAAGTCGCGGACATAGCGCAGCAGCAGGTTGAATTGGTCGCGGTTCGAGGGGCGCGAATCCAGGGTATAGCAGCTCAGGGTGTAGGCGTATTCCGGGTCGCAGACGACGGCGGGGCCGGGATCGACCACCAGGGCGTATTTGTAGGGGTCGGCCAGATAGCCCTCGCCGTGGGTATAGGTCAGGTTGGCCTGGAGCAGCGAGTTCTTGTCGAGGACTTGGGTGATCCCCAGCAGGCTTTGGAAGGTGGATTTGTCGCCGCCCACGCCCGGCACCCGTTGGTGCTGGTTCTTGCCGACGTTGGTGACGGCCCACACCTGGTCCGAGGCGAAGCCGAAGCCCGCCGCCAGGGTGGTGAGCTTGTCGTTGATGTCCCAGCGGCCATCGAGGTTGAAGAAATCCGAGGTGTAGTCGTTCTCGCTGGAACGGCCCACGTCCACGGACAGCGTGCCCTGGTCGAAGGCGTAGCTGGCCCCGAGGTCCACTTCGTCGCGCACGTCGTGGATCGAGGCGCGGGAGCGGATTTGCGCCAACTGGCCGCGGCTGAGCGCGTTGGCGACCGGCGACGCCCCGGTGACCACGTCCTTGACGCCGTTGGCCTTGACGCTCCAACGGTCGCCGAGCGGCGAGGTCGCCACCGCTTGGTAGACATCCACCCGCATCCGGCCATCGCTTTCCTCGTAGCGGGAAAAGGCGGTGTCGATCTCCGGGTTCAAGCCCTCGGCCTGGGTTTTCGGCACCATCCCCGGCAGCGCCAGGGCGGCGGCGGTGAAGGCGGCGAGCCGCGACGAACCGGCCTTAGTTGCAGCCACAGCCACCTCCGCCGACGCCATAGCCACCGGAAGCGGCTTCCTTGGAGGCGGCGGTATGCCGTTTCAGGGCCGCGTCCAGGCCGTCCGGGTCCAGGGCCATTTGCGGTTTGGCGAGGGTGCCGCGCTCCCAGGGCGCGACCTTGGGCAGGGCGCAGCCCGAGCAGAGCAGGGCGGGGAGCAGGGCGAGGGCCGGTAGTGTGGCGTTCATCGGGATTCCGCCTAGCGTTCGTTCAAGAGCGCTTGCACTTGCTGCTTGATCGCGGCCTTGTCGCCGTCGCGGAAGCCCATATGCACATGGCGGATTTTGCCTTGCCTATCCACCAGGAAGCTGGTGGGCATGGCCTTCACGTCGAATTTCTGCGGGCATTTGCCCTGGGGGTCGGAGGCGATGGGGAAGCTAGCCGGATATTTCCGGAGGAAGTCCTTGGCGTCCTGGGCCTCCTCGTCCAAGTTCAGGGCGATGATTTCCAAACCCTGGGCCTGGAATTCCCGGTGCAACTCGTTCATGAACGGGAAGGATTGGGCGCAGGGTCCGCACCATGAGGCCCAGAAATCGATATAGCCGACCTTGCCCTTGAGTTGAGCCGGGTCCAGGGTGCGGGATTGGTCCAGGGCCGTGGCTGGGCAACTCGGCACCGGGCCTTCGGTGGCGGCCTCGGCGGTCGCGCCGAGGGTGGTGGCGAAAATCAAGGCGATCAAACGGCGTGTAGGTATCATGGCTGGCTCGGAAGGGTGGGAGATCGGCATGGAAGCAAGGCGACAGCACATTCCGAGCCATCCGGGCGGGGCGTTTATGAATCAAATGGGTAGGGTGGGGGCGGTGTTGCGGGTGGGTTATATCGCGCAATATATGTTTGAAATAACGCAAATATGGAACGCCAAGGCTGGCGGATCAGGAGGAGGCCCGTAGCCGCTCCCGGTTCAGGGCCAGCCATTGCAGGCCGATGATAGGCACCGCCGAGTCGATGCGGCCTTGTTCGACCCAGGCCAGGGCTTCCGCGAAATCCACCACGCTAGCCAGGATATCCTCGTTTTCCTCCGCCAGCCCGTGCAGTCCGCCCAAACCCGCGCTGTCCACCAGGCCGCAGAACAAGGTGATGCGCTCGGAACAGCCGCCCGGCGTCGGGAAGAATTCGCCGATGCGGATCAATTCGCGCACAACGCAGCCCGCTTCCTCGGCGCATTCGCGGTGGGCGACCGCCTCCGGGCTTTCGCCCGCCTCGATGGCCCCGGCCACGATTTCCAACAGCCAGGGGTTTTCCTTGACGCCCAGGGCGCCGACCCGGAATTGTTCGACCAGGACCACCCGGTCGGTGACGGGATCGTAGGGGATCACTGCCACGGCCCGGCCCCGGTGGAACAATTCCCGCTCCAATACCCCGCTCCAGCCGCCCTGGTAGAGGGTGTGGCGGAGCTTGAGCCGGGTCAGCTGGAAGAAGCCCCGGTAGACCGGGGTTTGCTCGACGATCTCGAACGCCGGTTCGGTTTGGGCCATGGCGCGGACTCCTAGCGTAGGGCGGCGCTGTCGAGGGCGTTCCACAGGAACGAACCCACGGCGGTGCCGAAACGGTGGCCGATGCGGTCCAGGAAGTTCTGGTCGGGGGTGAAGTTGACGGTCTTTTTCGCGCCGATGACATCCTCGGCCACATGGCGCAGGTCGCCGACCTCGTCCGCCAGGCCGAGCTTGATACCGTCCGCCCCGGTCCAGACCAGCCCCGAGAACATGTCCGGGGTTTCCTTGAGCCTATCGCCCCGGCCTTGCTTCACGGCGTCGATGAATTGGCGGTGGACGGTGTCCAGCACCGATTGCATATGGGTCTTGGCGATTTCATCGACCGGCGAGAACGGATCGAGGATGGCCTTGTGCGCCCCGGCGGTCATCACCCGGCGCTCCACCCCCAGCCTGCCCATGGCATCGACGAAGCCGAAACCGCCCATGATGACGCCGATGGAACCCACCACGCTGGCGTTGTTGACGAAGATTTTGTCGGCGGCGGAGGCGATGTAATAGCCGCCCGAGGCGCACATATCGGCCACCACGGCATAGATCGGGATGCCGGGTTTGAGGCGTTTCAGGCGGCGGATTTCGTCGTAGACATAGGCCGATTGCACGGGGCTGCCGCCGGGCGTGTTCATCCGCAGCACGATGCCCTGGGTGTTTTCGTCCTCGGCGGCGGCGCGTAAACCTTGGATGATGGTGTCGGCGCTGGCGGGTTGGCCCGGCGCGATGGTGCCGACCACGTCGACTACCGCCGTATGGCCCTTGCCGTCGCCGCCGCCGCGCAGGTCCATCAGGGGTTGGGCGCCCAGCCATAAGATCACGGCCAGATAGACCATCAGCAGCGATTTGAAGAAGATGCCCCACAGCCGCGCCCGGCGTTGTTCGGCGATCGAGGCCATCAGGACTTTTTCCAGGGTTTCCCGCTCCCAGGGCGTCGGGGTGGCGGGAGTGGGTTCGGGCGTATGTGGGTGGGTTTCGCTCATGGGGAGACCTCGCCGGAAGCATCCGGGGTTGGGGGTGGACTCAGGTCAAAAGGGGTAGGAGTTCGCGTGTGGTTTCGAGGCAGAGCAGCGGCTTGAGTTCCGCCAGTTCGTCCAGGGTGTTGGCCCCGCAGCCCACGGCGATGGCAGCGATGCCGGCGTTGTCCGCCATGCGCAGGTCGTGCAGGGAATCGCCGATCATCAGGGTGCGTCCGGGCGGGATGGCGAGTTCGTCCATGAGTTGGAACAGCATCTTGGGATGGGGTTTGGAGGCGGTTTCGTCGGCGCAGCGGGTGGCGTGGAACAAGCTGCCCATGCCGGTTGCGGCCAGGGCGTGGTTCAGCCCGTTGCGGTTCTTGCCGGTGGCGACCGCCAGCCGATAACCCCGCGCCCGCAGCGCGTCTAGCAACTCGGGCACGCCTTGGAACAGTCCGTCCACCGTGGTCGGGCGGGTGTGGTAATGCTCGCGGTAATGCCCGACCAGGGTATCGACCTGGGCTTGGGTGGAGCCTGGACAGATGGCGTCCATGGCGGCCTGGATGCTGAGTCCGATCACCGATTTCGCCAGCGCGTCGGAAGGGACCGGCAGGTCCGCGGCCTTGGTCGCGTACTGTAGGCATTCGACGATCCAGCCTATGGAATCGAACAGGGTGCCGTCCCAATCGAAAACCAGCAAATCGAAACGTTGTTTCATCGGGCTAGGGTGTTGAGGAAATCGGCGAGTTCCGGGGGCAGGGGAGCCTCGAACTTCAAAACTGCGCCGGTGCGGGGATGGTGCAGGGTGGTCGCGGCGGAATGCAGGAACAACCGCTTGAGGCCCAGTTGCTTGAGTCCGCGGTTGGCGTTCTCGTCGCCGTAGCGCTCGTCGCCCGCCACCGGATGGCCCATCGATTGGGCATGGACGCGGATTTGGTGGGTGCGCCCGGTGATGGGGCGGGCTTCGACCAAGGTGGCTTGGGCGTAGCGCTCTCTGCGGCGGAATTCGGTCACGGAGGGCTTGCCGTCGCGGGCGACTTTCACCAAGCGCTCGCCGCTTTGCAGCACGTTCTTCTGCAAGGGGGCATCGACGATCCAATGGTTGCGCGCCCAGACTCCGGCCAGTAGCGCCAGATAGACCTTCTTGACCTCGTCGCCCCGGAATTGCTCGTGCAGCCCCCGCAGGGCGCTGCGTTTCTTGGCGATCAAGAGGCAACCGGAAGTCTCGCGGTCCAGCCGGTGGACCAGTTCCAGGAACCGCGCCTCGGGCCGGATTTCCCGCAAACCCTCGATCACCCCGAAGCTCAAGCCGCTGCCGCCATGCACCGCCAGCCCGGAAGGCTTGTTGATGACCAGTAGGTCTTCGTCTTCGTGGAGGATGTTGCCTTCGATGCGGTTGCGGAGGGCGCGGCCCGGGATTTCCGGGGTTTCGCGCTCGGCTAGCCGGATCGGCGGTATGCGGATTTTGTCGCCGGCCTCCAGGCGGTCCTTGGGCTGGACCCGTCCGCCGTTGCGGCGCACTTCGCCGCTGCGGAGGATGCGGTAGACGTGGCTTTTGGGGACGCCCTTGAGGCGGGTGAACAGGAAGTTGTCGATACGTTGGCCCGCGGTTTCCGCGTCCACGTCGAGCCATAGCACGGCGCTGCCGGTGGGTGGTGCGTTCATGGGCGGCATAATAGCAGTTTCACCGCTTAAATTGATGCTTTCGCCGGGGATTGCTATAGTTGCCAATGGTTGTTATTCGATCCCGGCCCGGTCCGCCCGATACCCTCAGTGGCGGGCGGGGATCGGCCAGGGAATAACCATCATCGCGGAACGGCGCTATCCCCGCCGCCCTACAGCCCGATCCATCCCAGTCCATGCGGATCCGCCCGCGGTTATGGGAGGCAGACATCCCATTCACGCCACGGCACGCATCCAACGCCGTTTCCATACCCGCCCCCCTTCGGTGGCCGACCGGACACCACACGGCCCGGTGCCGCGTGCGGGCGCTGACGAATTCCCGCGTGAACGGTTTTTCCTGGGCTGGTTTTCCCCGGCGCGTAGGTGCCGGCCGGGGCGGATGGGGTGTTCCGCCGCCGCGGTGTTTGCCCATGGACCTGACCAGGTACGACGTAAAGGGTTTTTTCGCTCGACCCACGATGAGCGAACATCACGCGGCCCGGAAGGCCGGCAAGTGACGCCCCCCGCATCCAGCGGGAGCGGCCCCGCCCGGCGGGGGTGAGACTCCCTCCAGGGCGCATCGAAGGTCAAGCCTTGACCCAAAATAACAATGGCTGCGAGACCACTTGCCCGGCTTTCACGGGAAGACGCCAAAGGAACAGCCGAATGAGAAGAATGCTAATCAATGCCACGCAGCCCGAGGAACTCCGGGTCGCGTTGGTGGATGGACAGAAACTCTACGATTTCGATATCGAAGTCCCTTCCAAGGAGCAGAAAAAAGCCAATATCTACAAGGGCATCATCACCCGGGTGGAACCCAGCCTGGAGGCCGCTTTCGTCAACTTCGGGTCGGAGCGCCACGGGTTCCTGCCCTTCAAGGAAATCACCCCCAATTATCTCGGGGGTTCTTTGGACGAGGATTATACCCGCCGCGAAATCAAGAACCTGCTCCGCGAGGGCCAGGAAGTCATCGTCCAGGTCGAGAAGGAAGAACGCGGCACCAAGGGCGCGGCGCTCACCACCTATATCAGCCTCGCGGGCAGCTATCTGGTGCTGATGCCCAACAACCCCAGGGCGGGCGGCATCTCCCGCCGCATCGAGGGCGATATCCGCTCCGATATGCGCGAGGTGATGAGCCAGCTCGAAATCCCCGAGGGCATGGGCCTGATCGTCCGCACGGCGGGCGGCGGCAAGAGCGCCGAGGAATTGCAGTGGGATTTGAACTACCTGCTGCAACTGTGGGAGGCCATCGAGCGCTCGTCCAAGGAGAAGACCGCGCCTTTCCTGGTGTTCCAGGAGAGCAATGTCATCATCCGCGCCCTGCGCGACCATCTGCGCGGCGATATCGATGAAATCCTCATCGACAGCGATCCCACCTTCAAGTTGGTCAAGAGCTTCTTGCAGCAGGTGATGCCGCAATTCATCCAGAAGGCCCGGCTCTATCGCGACAACGTGCCGCTGTTCAGCCGCTACCAGATCGAAAGCCAGATCGAACTGGCCTACGCCCGCGAAGTGCCCTTGCCCTCCGGCGGGGCCATCGTGATCGACCACGCCGAAGCCCTGACCGCCATCGATATCAACTCGGCCCGCGCCACCAAGGGCGGCGATATCGAGGAAACCGCGCTCAACACCAACCTCGAAGCCGCCGACGAGATCGCCCGCCAATTGCGCCTCCGCGACCTGGGCGGGCTGTTCGTGATCGACTTCATCGACATGATGGCGTCGCGTAACCAACGGGCGGTCGAGAACCGCCTGCGCGACGCCATCAAGGCCGACCGCGCCCGCATCCAACTGGGGCGGATTTCCCGCTTCGGCCTATTGGAGATGTCGCGCCAGCGTTTGCGGCCTTCCTTGGGCGAATCCAGCCTCTTGACCTGCCCGCGTTGCCACGGCCAAGGCTCGGTGCGCAGCGTGGAATCCTTGGCGCTCGCCGTGCTGCGCCTGATCGAAGAAGAGGCGATGAAGAAGAACACCGCCAAGGTGATCGCCTACCTGCCGGTGGATTCCGCCACCTATCTGCTCAACGAGAAGCGGCCCAGCGTGCAGGATGTGGAGAAGCGCCACAACGTCGCCATCATCATCGTGCCCAGCAAGCAGTTGGAAACCCCGGCCTACGAGGTCCAGCGCGTCCGCACCTCCGGCCCGGAAGAGGAGGTCGAAAAGCGGCCCAGCTACCAAATCGCCAAGCCCGCCGAGCCCGAAACCGCCAAATACGGCAGGGAAGCCCCGGTCGGCAATGGCGGCACCGAACCCGCCGTCAAGGAATTCATGCCGGCCCAGCCCGCGCCCGCCGCCACCGGCATGGTGGCGCGCACCAGCGGCGGCGGTTTGATTAAGCGCTTCTGGACCATCCTCACCGGCAACAAGCCCGAGGAGGAACCGGAAGTCCGCACCGCCACCGTCGAATCCAGTCCCGCGCCCGCGCCGCAAATCCCGCCCACGGTCCAGCCCCCTGCGCCGCCGCCGCCGCAGCGTGGGCCCAGGCCGCCACGGGGCGAATACCGGCAGCAGCGCTACCCGGAACCCAAGCCGCCGCGCCCGGCCCCGCCCGCGCCCGCCTTCGCCGAGCCGCCCGAGTCCGAGCCCGAGGAAGACATCCGGGAAGGCGCGGCTTCTTTCGACGAGGCCCAGAACGGCGAACGCAAATCCCGCGAAGGTGGTCGCCGCGGCAATTCGCGCCGCCGCCGCCAGCGCCGGGAGGGTTACGCGCCCCGCGGTCCCGAGTCGTTCCAGGACGCCGCCGGAGAAGGCGTCGAGGAGTCTGTCGCGCCCCTCGCCGCAACTCCGGCGGAAGCAGCAGTACCAGACTTCGACGAGCATCCTGCCGCCGGGCCGGACGAGGCTCCCGAGGCCGTGCCCCGCGAGCGCGGCTCTCGTCCCCAACGCCCGCCCAGGGTGACGTTCACCTTCGCCCCGGCGCCGGGTTCGGAAGACGATCCCGCATGGGCGATCCCGCCCCAGGTGGAAGGCGAAGCGCCGGTCGCCGAGACGGTGGAACCGGAATCCGCCGATAGCGGGGAGGACGAAGCCGAGTCGCGGCCAGTGCGCCGTAATCCGTTGCGCCGGGCTTCCAGCCGCCGCCGCGGGCGGGGAGGGCGGCGCGATAAGCCCGCGGCTGACGGAACCGGCGAGCCGGGTTTCGCCGATGCCGATGGTGAAGGCGAAGAGTTGGCGGAGGGTATGGAAGAAACCCTGGCCGATGCCGATGCGGAAACGGTCGTGGCGGAGCCAGCCCCGGAGCCACCGGAAGCCACGGCTTCCCTGTTCCAAGGCGCGGAAGCGGTCGTTCCCGAACCGGTCGTGGTGCCCGAGGTGCCGGAAGCCGAAACGCCGGTGGTCGAGAGCGCTGCCGCGGCGGAAGCGCCGACAGTGTTGGAAGCCGCCGTCGTGGTCGAGACGGTGGCGGTGGCCGATGGGTCGGCGCTGGCCGAAGCATCCGCCGAGCGGGCCGGACCTGCCGGGACCGGCGCTGTCGAACCGACCGGAACTCCCGCGGTCGCCGCGGTGGCGGAGGCACCCGAGCCCGTGCCGGTCGAAGCCGTCGAAGTCACCGAGGCCGGGCTTGAAGCGCCGACGGTGGCCGAGGTTTCCAATGAGGTTGCCGCGCCCGAAGTGGTCGAAGCCGAACCCACCGCGCCCGGATCGACTGAAGCCGTCGCGCCCGAGGTTCCCGTAGCCGCGGAAGCCGTCGCCATCGAAGCCTCCGTTCCGGTGCCTGCGCCGCCCGAGTCCGCCGAGGTCGCCGAGGTCGCCGAGGTCGCCGAGGTCGCCGAGGTCGCCGAACCGCCCGCCCCCGAACCTGGGGTGGTCGCCGCGGTCGAAGCCACCGAACCCGCGCCGGTCGCGGAAACCGCTACCCCCGCCGTCGAGGAGGCCAAGCCCAAGCCCGCTCCCGCCGCGGAATAAGCCTGGAAATCCCGGACGGGGATGGTGTCGCCCGGTGCGATGCCATCCCCGTTTGCGTGGGTGCGGGTCCGGGGGATGGGCAAGCATCCGGGCCGCGTCCATCATCATGCCCGGCTCCGGGCCGGATCGGTCCTAGGTTCGAGGCGGGTAGCAGGATGGCGAGGGAGTCCCACGATATGGCGGAGCAAGGCGAGGGAGGCGGATTCGCCCGTTTGGTGTTGGGCTGGTTCGGCTATGGTCCCGGTCCCGCCGATCTGGCGGCGTTCGTGGCGCGGGGTTTCGGGCCTTGGCTGGAAACGCAATTGGCCCCGCCACCGGGCGACGATCCCGAAGTCGTCCAGCGCCTCGCCCAGGTTCGGCTCAATATCAAATATCCCGCCGACGCGCATTGGCCCGCCGTCAATGAACAGCGGCCCCTCGCCAGCCTGGATCGGCCCATCGAGGCGCTCTGGCCCTTACTGGACGCCCAGCCCCGCCATCCCGCCGAGCGGGCTTGGCCCCGCTACGAGGTGATCGCCGCCACCTTGATCCGCGCCATCTATAGCCGCTATCCGCTGCGCGAGGTGCTGGCCCAGTTCTGGCGCGACCATTTCAATGTCAACGCCTTCGGTCCCAATGCCATCGCGGTGGCTTTGCCGGTCTACGACCGCGAAGTGATCCGCAAGCACGCCTTGGGCAATTTCCGCGCCTTGCTGGAAGCCGTGGCCGGTTCCACGGCGATGCTGTATTACCTGTCGAACCGTTCTTCCCGCGCCGGGGCCGCCAACGAGAATTACGCCCGCGAGCTGTTCGAACTGCATACCCTGGGCCGCGACGCCTATCTGAACGACCAATACAACCGCTGGCGCGACGTGCCGGGCGCCGTGGCAGGCCGGCCCGAGGGCTATATCGACCAGGATGTCTACGAAGCGGCCCGCGCCTTCACCGGCTGGGAGGTCGAAGATGGCACGGCTTTGGACGGCCAGCGCAAACTGCCCGCCACCGGGCGTTTCGCCTATGTCGAGACCTGGCACGATGGCTATCAAAAGCGGGTGCTGGGCCAGGAATTCAACCCCTTCGCCGCTGCCCTGGACGATGGCGGCAAGGTGTTGGATTGGGTTGCCCACCATCCCGCCACCGCCCGCCATCTGGCCGGGAAGCTGTGCCGCCGCTACGTCGGGTCGGACGCGCCACCGGAACTGGTCGGGCGGATCGCGGAGGTCTGGACCCGCACCACCCAGGCTCCCGACCAAATCGCCCAGGTGGTCGCCAACAACAAGAGCCAGGGCACCGACCATGGCCGGGGGGGCTTGATGGCGGTGTTGGGCGGCAAGGTGGCGGGCGGGCGGTGTTATGGGCCGTGGCCGGGTTTGCGGACCGGGCAATTGGAGGAAGGTGTCGATCTCGCCGTCACCACCGATTACTGGCGGGTGCTGGCCGAGGTCTTGGGCTGGCAGACCGGCGCGAAGGGCAATCCCTGGTTTCCGGGCTACGACTATCCGGGCGGCTTGGGTTTGTTCGCGGGAGGGCGGGGGTAATCCTCCGGGACGGGTGGTTCGCGGCGGAGGCTTGAGCCGGGACCCGGATATGTGGCAAACCCGTTCACCAGGCGGGCGCTTGTTCTCCCGCCTGCGCCGTCCGGTACCACTGTTCCAACAAGCCCGCCGCCGCCACGCCCTCGGCGGGGGCCCAGGCCGCGCAATCCTGTTCCGCGACGGCGCGATAAGGGCCGGGTTTCACCTCGAACATCACCGTCTCCGGGACCATGACCACGGCGGCGTGCCAAGTCTGGGCCGGGATTTCCAGGGCGAGCGTGCCTTGCGTCGCGCAAAGCTCGATGCGTTCCGCTACCCGTCCCGCGTCGTCGAAAATCAAGATCGAAAACGCGCCGCGTAGCGCCAACATCAATTCCCAATCGGCGTGGCGGTGGGGCCGGACATAGGTGCCGGGGGCCAGGGCGTTGAACAGGCGTTGCACCGGGTCTTCCAACGCCGGATGCAGGTTGAGGTTCTTGCGCAGCCGGGGCAGGGCGGCGGCGGTGGCGCTGAGTGCGCGGAGATCGGTGTCGGCGAGGGTCTTGAGCGGGGACATGGGCGGACCTTCAGGGTTTGGCGTTGCGCGAAGCCAGCGGTCCATCCTGGCGATAGAGTCCCGCCAGCGCCCGGTGGGGAATCACCGCCCGGAAATGGCCTTCGGCATAGCTCGCCACCGCGTACGGCGAGAAATGGAAGGCCAGCCCGACTGGCAGGATACTGAAGCTCAGTTCATCCTTGTCGAGTTCCTTGGTGAAATCCTTGATGCCGCCGTCCACCACCGAGGAGGCTTTCTGGCGCTTGAGTTCGGTGACGATGAGGCCGGAGAGCTTGTTGATATGGGCCGGGGATTTTTGCAGCACATCCCACAGCTTGAGCGGGCGGACCGCGCCGCCTTCGCCGATGACGTAGTCGCGGGCATCCAGCCCGGTATTGCCGTGCGCCCCGCCCGAATATTCATAGGCGGTACACAACAGGCTGACCGTGTTGGGCAGCACGCTTTCGACATCGCAGGAGGTGGTGGCGGACAGCCGATCTTGGGCGGCGGACCCGCCCGGAGCGCTTTGCAGTTCGGTCCGCACGTCCTGCACCGATTTGAGGTTTTGGGCCAGGTTTTGTTGGGCTTCGCCCGCCAGGAGTCCGTTGAGCTTGGCGTAGCGCGGATCGTCGAACTTGGGGAAATCGACCCAGATATTGCTATCCGGGCTGACCAGGGTTTCGATGTGGGCCAAGCGGGTCAGGGCCAGGGGCAGGGTTTTTTTGCCGTCGGCGCTTTTCCAGGTGCCGGTGCCGGTTTTGCCGTCGGCGGCCAGCTTGCCGGAGAAGGTGCCGGTGGGTTTGCTGTCGTTGTCGGCACGGGTCCATAGGCTTTCTTTCCACTCGAAGCCGTCCTTGCCCGCCGTCCCGGCCAGTTCCAGGCCGTCCGCGCCGCTGGCGTCGTAATAAATCTGGCCGTGGTACATCCCTTCGTTCAGGCGCAGGCTGGCGATGGCCTGGATATGGCCGTCGATCACCACGCGGTAAACCTCGCCTTCGGCTTGGGCCAGGACGGGGAGGCAGAGCGCGGACAGGAGCGCTAGGGATGTTCTCATGGCGGGGTCCGGTGTGTTGGGGGGGGCGTGCGAAGATAGCGCCGCCTCAGGGAGCTGGCAATACGGGTTCCGCGCCGGGGTGGGGATAGGGCGGTAGCCGCGCCGCCGGGTCTTGCCGGTAGAAGCGGGCGAGTTGCTGGTAGACCTCGGGGTATTCCAGCATGACCAGTTCCGGCCACTCGAAGAAATATTCGCTGAGGACGGCGAAGAATTCGCCCGGTTCCTGCGCCGCGTAGGGATCGAGGGCGGTGTCTTCGCCCGCGTCCAACCGGGCGTTGAAATCCTGGTAGGCTTGGGAAAACACAGCCGACCATTCCCGCCGTTTCATATCGCGGTGCAGGGGCGGGAAACCATCGGGCGGGCCGTTGAGCAAATCCAGCTTATGGGCCATTTCGTGGATCGCCACGTTATAGCCTTCGCACAGCCCGGAGGCTTCGACATCGGCCCAGGACAGCACCAAGGGGCCCTGTTCCCAGGCTTCGCCGCCGAGGATATCCTCCCATTCGTGCATCACGCCGATAGCGTCGAACTGCGAGCGGGGCCGTACGAACGCGCCGGGATAGACGATCACGGTGCGCCAGCCCGCATACCAGCCATCATCCAGCCCCAGGATCGGCAGGCAGCAGAGCGCGGCGATCCGGGCGCGGATGCCGTCGTCCAGCACCATGCCGCCGGCGGGTTCGATGAGTTTGTCGGTGAGGAAGCGGGCGGCGAGTTGGCGGAGCTTCAAGGTTTCGGCGGCGTCCAGGCCAACGAGGATCGGCAGTTCGGCCAAAGGCGCCCAGAGGCGATCGGCCAGCGGTGGCGGTCCGGCGGCGGGGCGGGCGAACAGGCGGCGGAAGAACGGGAGCATGGGCGGGTCCGGGACTGGGCAGGGGAGTGGAATTTAGCCGATGGCTCGCGGGTCTACAACGCCCGTGATCGGGATCAATCTACGTGGGGAGTTCGAGGCATGGTGAATTATTTGCTGATGATCGTGGCGTCGGTGGCGGGGATCGTGGTCCTGGACGAAGACCCGAGCAGCGTGTCGCCCCAGGAATGGATTTTGTTCGCGGTGATGGCGTATTCGACGGTGGGCCTCCTGCGTAAATTGCAGGAATTCATCCGGGACAATACCTGAAGGCCGGGCCGGGGATTTTGGCCTACACTCAGGAGCATCGCGGCGGGGGGCGGTTTTCCCGCCGGATCGTCCCAATATTAACAATCGAGGAGTCCGCCATGTCCAAGCGCTTTATCCCGGTATTCATGGCCTTGGCGCTGGCCTTGCTGCCGCCGGTCCAGGCCGGTGCGGCGGGCGTCAAGAACGATGTGGCGGGCCAATGGAGTTTGGTGTATACGCCCAGGCCCAAGCTGAAGGTTTCCGCGTTCGGCCAGCCGGTGCGGGGCCGGTTCCAACTGCCGCAATTGCCGAAAACCGACGCCGTCACGTTCACCCCGGACCCGGCTTTTCCGGGGACCGGCCAGTTCGCCACGCAATTGTTTTCCGGGGTATGGAAGCAGAGCGGGGCCAAGGTCAAAGGTACGCCCACCCAGACTGTGATCGAATCGATGCTGGCCGGCTATCTGCAACAAGGGAGCTTGTACGGGGTGAGCTTCTCGGGGGGCACGCTGGTCAGCGCCAAGAACCAGCTGACCGCCGTGGTACAGAAGAACGGCAGGCTCACGGGCACCTTCCTGCATGTCAGCACTTGGCGCATCGCCGTCACCCAGCCCCAGGCGATGACGGTGCCGTTACGGATCAAGCTTTTGGCCCATTTCAAGGGGAAGCGTTGAACCTGGGCGGGGGGCGGTTCATGGGCGCGGGTTCCCGGATTTCCCCGCGCCATCCCGGAGTTTCCGCGCCGCCCGATAGGTCAGAAAGATCAGCGCCGCCGGGATCATGATGAAAGCCGCCAGGAAGCCGTATTCGTCGAACATGGTTCACCTCCGCAGGAAACAGGGTTAACGACGGGCACCGTGGCGGTCCGCATCGCGGTGCTTACCCTAACACCCCGATGTGGACAAAGGCATGACATCATCAACGGCGATGTACCAAGATTAAATGCCAGGATTTTTTGGGATTAACTGCCATAATTCAAACGCCGCGCCCCGGAAGCCCGGCCAGGCATCCAAGGAACCCCCGTCCCGCCACGAGGAAGCCCATGTCCACCCAAGACCCCTACGCCTTTCTCAAGGCCATCCTCACCAAGGATTTCGAGACCGGCAGCCCTCATATCAACGGCAAACCCCATGATCCCTTGATCATCACCTTGTCGCGGGATTATGGGGCGCGGGGCGAGGTCATCGCCGAGCGACTGGCCTCCTGCCTCGCGATTCCGCTCTACGACCAGGAAATCCTGGAGCGGGTGGCGAAGCAGGCCAAGATCGACGCCTTCAAGTTCAAGCCCCAGGACGAAACCGTGTCCGCCGGGATTTCGACCTTCCTCTACAGCCTCATGACCGGCACGGCGGGCGAGATGCAGACCTACCGCCGCCAGCTCTACGCCACCGTGTTGGAACTCGCCAAGCAGGATGGCCTCTTGGTCGGGCGCGGTGCCCACCTGATCCTGTCCGGGCGCAAGGTGTTCCGGGTGCGGATCGTCGGTTCCAAGCTGGTTTGCGCCAAGCGCGTGGCCGAGGAGCAGGGCATCCCGCAGTTGGAGGCCGAACGCAAGGTCTACGAGGTCAACACCAAGCGCCATAAGTCGATCTTGAACCTCTATGGCGATAGCTTCGAGCAGTGTTCGCTGGAACACGCCCAGAACTTCGACCTGGTCATCAACACCGACCATATTTCCGCCGAGAGCGCCGTGTCCTTGATCCTGCTCGCCCTGCGGCAAGCGGGCTTCGAGCTACACCGGCGCATCCCCCCAACCTGAAACCATGCCAGCCACCCACACCCTCCTACAAGTCGAAATCGCCGACGTGGCCCGCCTCATCTACGCCGGGCCTTGCGACCGGCTGGTGGCCCCCGCCGCCCTCGGCGAAGTCTGCATCCTGCCGCGCCATGCGCCGTTCCTGGCCCAACTCCGGCCTGGCGTGGTCCAAATCCAAACCCCGGACGGGGCGCGGCAAAGCTTCTTCCTCTCCGGCGGCTTCATGGAGGTCAAGGACAGCACCGTGCATGTGCTGGCCGACCACCTGTTGCGCTCGGAGGAAATCGACCGCGACGCCGCCCTCGCCGCCCGGCGCGAGGCGGAACGCATCCTCAAGCACAGCCCGCTCTTTAGCGAGCGCGACCGGGCCAAGCTGGAGCTGACCAAGGCCCTGGCGCAACTCCGGGTACTCGAACATGCCGAGGTCCACAGGCTGAAACAACAACGCGGCAACCTATAGGCGCGATCCTCCCAGGATTCCGCACCGGCCTGTCGCGTCCGGCCCGATTCCCTTACAAACCACAAGGAGACAAGCCCATGAGCAAGAAATACGTTTATGCCTTCGCGGAAGGCGACGGTCACAACAAACCATTGTTGGGCGGCAAGGGTGCCAATCTATGCGAGATGACCCAGATCGGCTTGAATGTGCCGCCGGGGTTCGTCATCACCACCGAAGCCTGCCTCGAATTCCTGGACCAAAAAGCCCTGCCGATGGGGCTGTTGGAAGAGATCGGTGAACATATCCGCAACCTGGAACAACAGACCGGCAAACAATTCGGCGGGGCGGACAACCCGTTGCTGGTGTCGGTGCGCTCCGGTTCCGCCATGTCCATGCCCGGCATGATGGACACCATTCTGAACCTGGGGCTGAACCAGGAAACCCTGCGCGGCTTGATCCAACAGACCGGCAACCAGCGTTTCGGCTACGATGCCTACCGCCGCTTCATCCAATTGTTCGGCAAGATCGCGCTGGGCGTGGACGACCATCTGTTCGACCACGAATTTGACGAGGTGAAACGCGCCGCCGGGGTCAAGGCCGATATCGGCCTCAGCGCCGAACATTTGCAGGATATCAGCGCCCGGTTCCTGCGGGTGGTCCACGACGCCACCGGCAAACCCTTCCCGGAGAATGTGTTCGAGCAATTGGAAATCGCGGTCAAGGCCGTGTTCAATTCCTGGATGGGCAAGCGGGCCATCGATTACCGCCGCGAATTCCACATCACCCCGGCCATGGCCAACGGCACGGCGGTCAATGTCGTGACCATGGTATTCGGCAACATGGGCAACGACAGCGCCACCGGCGTGGGTTTCACCCGCAACCCCGGTACTGGCGAGAACGAGATGTATGGCGAATATCTGGTCAACGCCCAGGGCGAGGACGTGGTGGCTGGCATCCGCACGCCCAAGCCCGTGGCCGAGATGGCCAAGGAAATGCCCGAGCTGTACCGCCAACTGGTGGAACTCCGCAACAAGCTGGAAGCCCATTACCAGGAAGTCCAGGACTACGAATACACCATCGAAAAGGGCGTCCTCTATTGCCTGCAAACCCGCAACGGCAAGATGAACGCTACCGGCATGGTGCGCAGTTCGGTGGAGATGTTCGGGGAGGGCTTGATCACCAAGGAACAAGCCCTGCTGCGGGTCAACCCCAGCCACCTCGAACAATTACTGCACCCGCGCCTCAATCCCAGCCACAAGGAAAAACCGCTGGCGACCGGCCTGCCCGCCTCGCCCGGCGCGGCCAGCGGCAAATGCGTGTTCGACGCCGATCAGGCCGAATTGCTGGGCCGGGGTGGCGAAAAGGTCATCCTGGTGCGCGAGGAAACCAAGCCGGAGGACATCCATGGCTTCTTCGCCTCGCAAGGCATCCTCACCAGCCGCGGCGGCAAGACTTCGCACGCGGCGGTGGTGGCTCGCGGCATGGGCAAAGCCTGTGTGGCCGGGGCCGAGGGCATCCAGGTTGATAGCCGGTCCCGTCTGGCCCGCGTCGGCGAACTCACCCTGCGGGAAGGCGATATCATCACCATCGACGGTAGCAACGGCAATGTTTACCTGGGCGAAATCCCCACCATCCCGCCCAAGTTCTCCGAGGAACTGAAAACCCTGTTGGGCTGGGCCGACGAGGCGGCCCGGCTCAAGGTGTTCGCCAATGGCGATACCCCGGACATGGCCGCCGTGGCGATGGAATACGGCGCGATGGGCATCGGCCTGTGCCGCACCGAGCGCATGTTCAACGCCAGCGAGCGCCTGCCGGTGGTGGTCGAGATGATCCTGGCCCGCAACACCGAGGAACGGCAGGCTTCGCTCGACAAACTCCTGCCCATGCAGCGCCAAGACTTCATCGACATGTTCAAGATTTGCGCCCCGCGTCCGGTGACGGTGCGCCTGCTCGATCCGCCCATGCACGAGTTCCTGCCCAGCGAACAGCAATTGCTGGACGAAATCGAGGGGCTGAAGGAATACCGCCTCGCGGTGAAGGGCCGCGCCGCCGCCCTGGCCGCGCTCAACGCCTTGCAGCACACCCACGCGGTCAACACCGACCTCAGCGAGGACTTGGTGAACAGCGTCATCTCCAAGAAGGAACTGATGCTGCGCAAGGTGCGGGAACTGCACGAGGTCAATCCGATGCTGGGCCATCGCGGCGTGCGCCTGGGAATCACCTATCCCGAAATCTACGAGATGCAGATTCGCGGCATTTTGGAAGCCGCCGCCGAATGCGTGAAGGACGGCGTGGAAGTCAGCCCCGAGATCATGGTGCCCCAGGTCATCACCGCCCAGGAACTCAAGTGGGTGAAGGCCGGGGTGGACAAAGTCCGTGCCGAGATCGAGCAGCGTTATGGCCTGAGTTTGAAATTCAAGTTCGGCAGCATGGTGGAAACCGTCCGCGCCTGTTGCCGAGCGGGGGATTTGGCCGGTATCGCCGAGTTCTTCTCGTTTGGCACCAACGACCTGACCCAGGCGGCGTTCTCGTTCTCGCGCGAGGACGCCGAGAACAAGTTCCTGCCGCTCTACACCGATAGCGGTATCTTGCAGGACAACCCGTTCGAGGTGCTGGATGTGAAGGGCGTGGGCGTCCTGATGCAAATGACGGTGGAACTGGGCCGCAGGACCAATCCCGACCTCAAGGTCGGCATCTGCGGCGAACAGGGCGGGCATCCGACCTCGATCCGCTATTGCCACGAGTTCGGGCTGAACTATGTGTCCTGCTCGCCGCACCGGGTGCCGATTGCCCGGCTGGCGGCGGCCCATGCCAAGCTGTTGACGGAGCAATGACTACGGGTCGCTGCGGGCGACATCGCCACGCTCGGCAGGCGCTGACGCAGATGAACCTGCGATTGCAGCACGCGGTGGACCGGGAAGCGGATCATCCGGGCGATCCTGGCTGCGCCTCGCGCCCCTTGGTTCAGCGCGGCGCTGAACCTCCCGGCTTCCTGCGGATGGCCGCATCCCGCATCGTGTCCGCCCGGTGATCGGTTCAACCCCGTTGGATCGACGCCGGGCTTGAGGTGTCCCCGAGGTTGTCCACAAGCGATTCGAGTCCCTCCATGTAATCCAGGAGGATTTTGTCGAGGTCGACACAGGCGAGTATCGACTTCTGGGTTTCCCAGTCCATACCGGGGGTGCTGATCAATTCGCGTGCCGAGTTTTCCAGTTGCGTCAACAGGGGACGGCAGGAGGGCGCGGGAGGGGAGGGCTTTTGCTCGATCCGATGGATCATGCGGGACAGCGTTTCGGAGAGGGCTTGGTTGAGGGCGTCCTGTCGTTCGAGCAGGGGTTGTGTTTTCGCCCGGAACGAGCTGTCGAGATGGTAGCGATGGCGGGCCTGCACGACCCGCGCGACGCCGTGCATGGCATCGAGGACCAGATCGATGGCGTAGACCCGGGCGGCGGCTTCCGGCTTTTGGGCACCCGGCTCGATTTCGGCGTGTTCCAGTAGGCTCGCGGAGCGTTGAAGGTCCGCGTCTATCGACCGCATCAAGGCACCCGCCGACAGCGCTTTGTCGGCGGAGGCTGTTTCCAGCGATAGGAACTTGCCCAGCGTGCGCAGCGTGGCTACCAGCCGGGCCATCGACATGCGTTCCGAGTGCTGCGGCCAAACCAGGTAATCGATCAGGCCGGCCACGACGATGCCGAGCAGGATGCCCAGGACCCTATCCCAGGCGCTTGCCAGATGGGTGACCGGCCCATACCCCGGTAAAACGGCGTTGGCGAAGGAAAAACCGATCTGGGTGCCGATATAGGCGATGCGGGGGCTGCCCGACCCCACCCAGGCCGCGAGCCAGCACACCGGGGCGATGGCCAGTAGGAATCCCGCCACCGTGTCCAGCGCGGGCTGGACCGCGATGATGAAGGTATAGGCCAACACACCGCCGAGGATGGCGCCGACGATCCGCAACAACGACATGCGATAGCTGGCGCCAAGGCTGGATTGCGCCACGATGACGCAGGTCAGCATCGCCGTGCCGATATCCGGCCAATGCAGGGCTTCGATCACCAGCAGGCAAACGAGGGTGGCCAAGGCGAACTTCATGCCGAAATGGAGCGCGTCGATGTTGTCGATCCAATAGGCCCGGCCCAGCAGGGCGGGCAGTCCCGGTGGCTCGAATTTCGGTTCCGGCCTGGCGCCGAAGGCGGGCGCTTGCGCCTCCGCGCCGTGCAGGTCGGCCAGGGTTTTCCTGATCCGCGAGGCGGCGTCGTCCAACCGATGCACGAAGTGGGCGACCGGCGGGTCGGAAGGCGGTTTCGGCGCGGTGTGTTCGGGAAGCCGGGGAGCTGGTTCCGGGCGCGGCACCTTGGACTCCAGGAAATCCGCCCGTAATTCCCGGCATAGGGCCGCGTTGTCCAGCAGCCGCGAAAATTCCCGCCCGCCGAACCGGCGGGGGGTTTCCCTACCTTGCACGAGGCGGGTCAAAGCGGACACGTTGTTGAACCAAGTGTCGATCTCCACGATCAAGTCGGTCCATTCGGGGCGCTTGGCCTTGATTTCGGGGTGGGCGTATTCGGCGTTGCCCAACAGGTGGAAATGGCGGGAAATGGCACCGGGCCTGGGCCGGTCGCGGAGGGGTGGGTCGCCGTTGGCGGCGTCGGCCTGGCCGGGAGCCACCAAGCGGTCGAGCATGTGGATGATCGTATCCAAGCGGCCGGACAGGTGCTGTTTGAGTTCGTCCAGCGGGTCTTGGGGCCAGAGGGTGAGATGGGCGACGAGGGCGCTGCCGAAGGTGAGCATCACCAAGGTGGGAAAGAGCCAAAGCGCGGAATAGATGTTCCTGCCGGGCTGTTCGGCGTTCATCAGCACCACGGCCACGTACAGCACGGCCATGATGGTGGGGCTCCCGGTCGTCCGGGCATGGAACAGCAGCAAGGTGATGAGGCCGAACGACCAGGGCACCAGGAACCAGGGCTGGTCGCCCCACAGGGCCAGGCTCAGGATGCTGAGGCCAATCGCGATCAGCACCAGCTTCACCAGCCGCAGGGCGGTCAGCAGGGTCATCGCGTAGTCGGTCATGGCGGACCCGAGCATCATCACGAAGGCGAAGCTCAGGGCGATTGTCGGGGGCGGACGCAGGGTGACGCTGACCAGGCTGATGAACATCAGCACCGCGAAGAGCCGGATCGTGAATATCCGGCGGACCGGTGTCCAGCGGAGTTCCACGCGCAGGAAATCCGCCAGGGACAGGCCATACCAGAGGCTACGCCAGAGGTTCCGCATCTAGGGTGCCCCGCCGATGGGGGAAGGGAGTCCGGGGCGGTCGGCCATCAAGGCGGACCGGAGGCCGTGCCGGTGCCCACGACGGTGGTGAAGGCCGTCATGCCCATGCGGAACGGGTGGCGGGGGTCGCGGTCGAGCAGTTTGATGCGCACCGGGAAGCGGGAGGCCAGCACCACCCAGTTCAGCGTCCTTTCCACGGTCGGTAGCGAACCTTGCTCCTTGATGTTGTCGGGATAGTTGGCCCAGCCGATCCCTTGGACCTCGCCCCGGAACCGCTGGCCGGGATACGGCACCAGGAACACGTCCACCGCCATCCCCGGTTGGATGTGCTCCAGATAGGTTTCCTTGTAGTTGGCGACCACATACCAATCGCGGTCGTCCACCAGGGCGAACAGCTTCTGGCCCGGCTGCACGTATTCGCCGACCGCGGTGTTGAGGTTGGTCACGTAGGCGTCGAACGGGGCGCGGACGGCGCAATATTCCACATCCAATTCCGCGCCCCGGACTTCGGCGCGGGCGGCTTCGATCTTGGCGAACACCTCGCCGAATTGGGCGAGGTTGGCTTCGGCTTGCAGGTGTTCCTTGTGCGCGAAATCCACGCCCAGGGTCGCCGCGCGTTGCTTGGCGACGGCGTCCCGGAGGGCCGCCGCCGAGGCGTCGCGGGCCGCCGTGGCCTCGTTTACCTTGTTCGCGGTCACGAATTCCTGGGCCAGCAGGGGCTTGATCCGGTCCAGATAGCTTTGGTCGAATCCGGCCTTGGCCCGGAGCCGGGCGATTTCCGCTTCGGCGGCCAGGCGTTCTTGTTCGGTCTGCCGGACCTTGGCGGCGCTGGCTTCGATCAAGGCCCGATCCGATTCGACCGCCTTTTCGGCCAGTTGCAGCTTGGCCCGCGCTTGGTCGAGTTTGGCCTGGTATGGGCGCGGGTCGATGACATAGAGCAGGTCGCCCTGCTTGACCCGTTGATTGTCGGCGACATGCAATTCGACGATAAGGCCACTGGCATGCTGGGGGGCGATGTCCACGATATTGGCCCGCACCATCGCGTCGTTGGTGCGCGGGTGGGCGAGGTTTTCCCGCCACGCCAGGACCCCGGTCAGCACGGCCCCCAGCACGAACACGGCCTGTAGCCACCGGCCTATCCAAATCCTGGTGTTCTCGTTCATCGCGCGGTGCCCGTAGGGTTGTTCGAAGCATCACACGGCATAGCCGACCAGCCAGATGGTGAAGGTCAACAAGGCCCATAACGCGGTGTAGGTGATCAGGGGGTTGCCCAGATACGGGGAGAGCTTCAACGCCGAAAACGCCAGGGAGGCGGCGGCGGCGAGGACCAGGCCGGACAGCATGCAGACGATCCAGGGGGGCCAGAACGAGCCTTGGACGCTCAACAAGGGATCGCAGCCCGTCAGCAGGAGCGGTCCGGCCCAGGCGAGCGACCGTGGCATGGGGAGGCGCGGAGTGGCATGGTTAACTGGGTTCATCTGAACTTCCCGTGGCGTAGACCAAGGTGGCGACCGCATTGAGCAGGTTCGCCCGGCTCTCGATCTCGGTGGACCGGGCATGGGCGAGGTTGCGCTCGGCGGTCAGTAGATCGATGGCGGTGGAAAGGCCGTTGGCGTAGCTTTCCCCGAGCGCCTCGTAGGATTTTTCCGCCGCCTTCAGCAAGGCCATGGCGAACTCGCGCTTGCGCAAGGCGGTTTTGACATTGGCATAGCTTTTCCACACCTCCTTGACGATCTGCAATTTCAAGGCGTCGAACTCGGCCCGCGCCGCATCGCGCCGCGCCGTGGCTTGGCGGACGGCGTTGGTGCTGGCCCAGCCCTCGAACAGGTTCCACTCGAACGCGAGCCCCGCGCCATAGTCCAGGTAGCCGGCCCTAATATCGTTCGGCAAAGGGGCCGGCCCCGAGAGGTAGCGGTAATCGAACACGCTGGCACCGGCCTTGGCGTTCAACGACACGGTGGGCAGGAACGCCGCCTCGGCCTTCTTGATGTCGGCTTCCTTGGCGCGGAGTTCGGCCAGCCGGGCGGCCAGGTCGGGACGCTGGCCCAAGGCCTGGTCGATCAATTCGTCGGCGTTGGCCTCGATGGCCCCAGGGACGGGAAGGCTATCGATCCCGGCCATCTTCAGCTCGATATCGGGCGTCAATCCCAGGCTTTCGGCCAGTTCGGCGCGGGTATCCGAGACCTTGCCCAGCGCCGCCTGGAGTTCGTAATCCGCCTGGGCCTTGTCTTGTTCGGCGAGCAGCAGATCGGGCCGGGTCGCCAAGCCCCGCTCCAATTGCGCCCGTACCGACGCGGCGTTCATGCCCGTTTGCCGTACGGTGGCCTCGGCGGCTTGCACCTGGGCCAAGGCCGCGTTGTGCGCGAAAAACGACTTTTGGATATCGTAGACGACTTTTTGATGGACCCGGTTGAAGCTGAAGTTGGTGGCCAGTAGCTGCTGCGTGGCCTGATCGATCTTTGCCGGGCGGCTTTGGTCGAAAAGCATCCAGGAAAGCCCGAGGCTGGGGGTGCTGGTGAATCCCCGGAACAGGAACACCGCTTCGGTTTGCTGCCCGTAACCGGCGTTCGCCTTGGCGGTCAGCACCGGGAGCCAGACGGATTCGGCGATTCCGAGGCCCGCCGCCGCGGCCCTGGCTTGTTCCCAGGCGGCGCGGGTGGCGGGGTTGGCGCGTAGGCCAAGATCGACCAGGTCGGATAGCTTGTATTCCTTGCGCGGTTCGATCCAGGCTTTTGCCGCCACCTCCACGCCGGACGCGGCGGGTTGGGGCGCGGGGCTGGGTACGGGACGCCAATCGGCGTGGCGGGTGGCGGGCGCGGCCAATTCCGGCGCGAGAACATGCGCGATTTCCGGTGGGTAGGCCGGATGCGAACAACCGGCCAGGCCGATGGTGGCCGCCAATGCCGCTATGCCGAACACCATGGGGGCAGGCCCGCTAGGCTTGACTGTCAACTGCAACCTCCGTGCTGGCTTTGAAGGGATGGTCGGTTCCGTCCCCGGTTATGGCCAATCGGGGGCCGGAGATTCCCCAAGCGGGTCCAAGTCCTCCGCGTCGAATCCCGACCCGGCTTCCGGCTGTCCTGGCAGGCCGTCGGTGGCGAGGGTGGCGGCGTTCACGGCTTGGCGCAACTTCGTCAAAGCGGCATGCAACAGCGCGATATCCGCCGCGGCGTAATCTTGGAAGAGCTGTTCTAGATAATCGAGGTGTTCGGGAAAGCCCCGTTCCCACAGGGCGTGGCCCGCCTGGGTCAAGCGGACGATCTGGCTGCGCCCATCCTTGGGCGAGGGCGTGCGTTCGACCAGCCCCTTGTCCTCCAGGCGTCCGACCACGCCCGACAAGGTGCCTTTCGTGATCAGGGTTTTCTCGCCCAGCGCCTTGTGGGGCATGCCCGGTGTTCCGCCCAGGGCCAGGATCACGTCCAATTGGGGCAGGGTCAGCCCCAGCGTTCCCGCGTGCTTGGCGGCATAGGACAGGAAGGTTTGATGGGTGCGGATGAGTTCGCGCAGGACCGGCGGGAATATGGCGGGAAGGTGCATCAGACTGTTAGAAAGTTCTAATGGAAACCAAATATAAACCCAACATGCGCCGATCTCAACCTGAATTCTCTAGGTTCTGTTGACGTAAGCTTGGCCGATGGGGGCAGGTTCAGTGGGCGAACCGACTGGGAATCGGCGATGCAGAGTGGGAAGTGATGCGCCCCATCCTGATGGGCGTCAGCCCTCGATCAGCGAGCGCAGCAGCGCCCGGCCCGGTTCCAGCCCGAGCAGGCCGCCCAGGACCAGGGCGGCCAGCAACAAGCCGGCCAACAAGGCCCAGAGCGCTTGCTTGGCCAGGGAAGCCTTGGGCAGGTTGGCGGAGGTTTCGCGCATCGCCACCGTGGCGGCGACCTCGCGCACGGATATCTGGGTTTTGAGGGTTTGGGTCTCGGCCTTGAGCTTGGTGTTCTCCGCTTCGATCTCGGAAGTCCGCGCTTGCAGGGCGGCGACCTCGGCCAGGGCGTGCTGGCGCACCATTTCCAATTCCGAGCGCAGGGCTTCCGCTTCCCCGCCCCCTGAATAATCGCCGCTGTCGAGGAATTCCTCGACCACGGTTTTCAATTCCCCCACCTGTTTGTGCAGGGCTTCGACTTCCTGCTCGGCGGCTTCCTTCTCGAACAGGGCTTGGGAATGCGCGGCCTTGAGTTCCTCCAGTGCCTTGCGGAGTTCTTCCAGGCCCGCCCCCCCGGCCGCGGCGCGCGCCGCTTGGGCTTCCGCCAGTTCCCGCGCCAGCCGCCCATGGTCCTGGACCAGGCTTTCCAGCCGGGATTCATGGCGTTGCAGGGTTTGCTTGGTTTGGTCCAATTCGGCCAGGGCGGCGTCTTTTTCCCGCGCGAGTTGGCCGCGCTCGGTTTCCAGGAATTGCAGTTCCCGTTCGGCCCGCGCCAGGCGGTCGCGTAGTTTGCGGGTGTCGTCGGTGGGTTCGCCGTCGGTGGGCGCGACGGGGTCGGGGGGAGTCCATCCGGGGGCCGGGGGTTCCCAGGCGGCCAGTTCGATATCCAGGTCGATGTCGTCGGTTCCGGGCGGCGCGGCGGCGGGGTCTGGGTCCTGGGGCGGGTCGCCGGGGCCGGGGTTGTCGGTCGGCCCGGCTTGGACGATGAGTTCCGGCGGCAGGGTATCGATGCCGCCCCGCAGGGCATAGGCCTCGAAGCCATGGCGTAGCAGGAGATACGACCCCGCCGCGCTGACCTTGCCATCCTCGCAGACCAGCACGTATTTGCGGTGGCGTTCCAGCGAGGGCAGCATCATCCTCAGGGAAAAGAACGGGGTGTTGATCGCGCCGCGGGGGTGGCCCTGTTGGTAGATATCCGGCAGGCGCAGGTCTAGCCACTGGCCGTCCTGTTTCATCATCGCCCGCGCCTCGGCGCTATCGACGTAGCCGATGACCGGCTGGCCGACCAGCTTCATGAAATTGGCCTTGTCGAGGCGCAGCAGGACGCCGTTGGTCGCCATGGTCACGGTGACGGTGCGCGGCTTCTCGGAGATCAGGGCGTCCTCGCCGAAGGTGTCGTAGTCCTTGAGGGTGGCGAGCTTGATGTCCTTGGCGAGTTGCGAGGGCTTGCGGGTCAGGGCGCATTGGCCTTGTTTGATGATGTAGAAATAATCCCCCGGATCGTCCTGCTTGCAGACGAACTCGCCTTTTTTATAGGGGATTTCCTCGACGGCGCGGAGCAGGGCTTGCAGGTTGGAGGGCGGCAGGCGGCGGAATATCGGCGAGCGCAACAGGGCCGAGATCCAATCGCCGCCGGAAGTGTCCGGCGAATGGCTGACGGTGTAGCCGGGCAGCGGGGCCGGGCCTTCGTCGCGCTGGTTCACCTGGTCGGTGGCGACGCGCACGTAGCGCACGCGGTCCTTGGCGACCGCCGACACCTTGCGCGGGTTCTGGTGGGCGAGGGCGAAGCGGCCGGTTTCCGAGCCGCCGGTCACGGCGTCCATTTCCACGCCCCCGGCTTGCAGGGAAATGGTGCCGCTCAGCACATAGACGAATTCGTGGGTGGGATCGCCCTGGCGGAACAGGAGGGTGCCCTTGGGTCCGTCCTCGATTTTGAGTTCGGCGCACAATTGCTCGAAGCGGGGGGCCGACAAGGTGTTCAAGGGGATGAGCCGACGCAATTCCTGCGCTTCTGGGGAGATCGCCATGGAGGGTGTTCGTTAGTGGTGTCGGGTAGGGAAGTGGGGGCCGGGCCGGCTTGGGGTCGGGCCTGTGCCACGGGTGGCGGAGGGGTCCGGCCCGAGCTTTAAATCCGCACGGGGTAGCCCAATATAATAGACCATCGCGGCGTCACTCCAAGCCTTTGTAAAGGCCCGGAATCCGGGCGGGATGCCGGTATAAAACAGCGTTCGAGGTCAAACATGTCAAGATTTCCGCAGAGATTGCTCGCCTTGGTTTTGATGGGGGGGTTGGCTTGTTCCGGCATGGCGTCGGCGGCCTGGCCGATAGGCGCGGATGGACAACCCATCCCCAGCCTTGCGCCCATGCTCAAACGCACCACCCCCGCCGTGGTGAATATCTCGACCCGCACCCAAATCCAGGAAGCCGAGCATCCCTTGATGCGCGATCCGTTCTTCCGGCATTTCTTCGATATCCCCAACCAGCCGCGGCGGCGGGAGGGTTCCAGCTTGGGGTCCGGGGTGATCGTGGACGCCCGCCGCGGCTATGTGCTGACCAACAACCACGTCATCGACAAGGCCGCCGAGATCATGGTCACGCTCAGCGATGGCCGCAAGCTCAACGCCAAGCTGGTCGGGGCCGATCCCGAATCGGATATCGCCGTGGTCAAGGTCGATTCCAAGGACTTGGCCGAATTGGCGGTGGCCGATTCCGACAAACTGGAGGTGGGCGATTTCGTGGTCGCCATCGGCAATCCGTTCGGGCTGGGGCAGACGGTGACTTCGGGCATCATCAGCGCCTTGGGGCGGTCGGGGCTGGGCATCGAGGGCTACGAGGATTTCATCCAGACCGACGCCTCGATCAACCCCGGCAACTCCGGCGGCGCCCTGGTCAACCTCAAGGGTGAATTGATCGGCATCAACACCGCCATCCTCGCGCCCAGCGGCGGCAATGTCGGCATCGGCTTCGCCATCCCGGCCAACATGGCGGTCAGGATCATGAACACCCTGGTTGCCCATGGCGAGGTGCGGCGTGGCCTGTTAGGCGTTTCGGTGCAGGACGTGAGCCACGAACTGGCCCAGGCCTTCGGGCTGAAGGAGACCCAGGGCGCAGTCGTCACCGGGGTGCAGCCCGGTTCGCCCGCCGACCAGGCCGGGCTGGAAGCGGGCGATATCGTCCTCGCCATCAACGACCGCAAGGTGCGGAGCAGCATGGATGTCCGCAACGCCATCGGCCTGTTGCAGGTCGGCGAGGCGGTGCGGATCGAGGTGTTGCACAAGGGCGAGGCCGAGACCCGCGAGGCCAAGATCGCCGCGCCCCGGCTGGAGGTGGCCGAGGGCCAGAAGCTCAGTCCCAAGCTGGCGGGAACCCTGCTGCGCAACGCCGAGGACGGTGGCGGGGAAAGCGGCGTCCTGGTCGAGAAGATCCATACGGCGTCCGCCGCCTTCCAGGCCGGCCTGCGCCCCGGCGATATCATCGTGATGGCGAACCGCAGGCCGGTGAAGGATGTGGCGGACTTGGAAAAGGTGGCCAGGGGCGGAGGCCAGTTGTTGCTGAATATCGAGCGGGATGGTGGCGGGTTCTTCTTGCTGTTGCGTTGACGCGGGAGGCCCGCCGGAATCGTCGGCATTTCCCGGAAACCGGCGGGTGTCGGCTAGATGAGGCTGGCGATGCTCTCGGCGGCGCGTTTCACATCCAGGAAGATCAGGCCGAGCTTGGCATTGGGCTTGGCCATGATGGTCAGGACGGCCTCCTCCCCGGCGTGGGTCATCAGCACATAGCCCTTGACGCCTTTGATCAACACTTGTTCCAAGCCACCCCGGCCCAGTTCCTGGGCCGTCCTGAATCCCAGCGACAGCATCGCCGCGCTCATGGCGCCGACCCGGTCCTCGTCCAGTCCGGCGGGCAGGGCCGCGGCCATCATCAGACCGTCGGTGGAAATCACCCCCGAAGCCTCGATATCCGCCGAGGTGCCGTTGAGTTCTTTTAATACGGATGTCAGAAAATTATCTCGCATATATCACCTAATCTACGGTTCGTTAATCTTTATAAGCCTTCGCGAGATTGGCGAACAATATCCGGCTGATACCGGATATTTTGAGGAATTTATCCAGTTCCTCGGCGATGGTCGAGGCTTGATAGGATTGCTGCATGACGATCAAGGTGAACCCAATCACGGCGTTGATGGATTTGATGAGGGTTTGCACCTGTCCGGGGCTGTCTTGATAAATCGAATATACCAGGTCGGATAGTTTCTGCTGGAGGATGGTCATACCACCGGCCATGAATTCGACCGGGAGCTTGACCTGGACGTGGACCGCTCCGACCCGGTACATGGCTTGGGTGTAGCTGTCATCGAAGGGTCCGCTGAACAAGCCCTCCATCCAACGCAGATGGGTGGCTTTGAGGGCGGCAACCCGTCCTTCGAGGAAGCGGTTCGCGGATGGGACGGCCAGCAGGTGGGCATAGAATTGTTCAGTGATTTCAGGCAGATGTGGCTTGATATCCGGCCCCGCAGCGAGCAGGCTGGCCTCGCGTTCCGGGGTTAAGCCGGAGAAGGCTTTGGCGTATTTCGATAGTTCTGTGAAGTTTTCCATGGGTATGTCGCTGGTTTGCGCTTGTTGTTGTGGATTGTCTGGAAGGGTGGTTTGTGCGAACCCCCGCTTTAAAAAGGAAAAGCCGCACTTGAGAAGTTTAGCATATGCTGTTTTCCGTAAGCGCTTTCGGCGGAAGGTTTTTAACTTTACCCCGTATTAATGCTGGACCCCAGGGGTTTATTAATTACTAAGAGCGTCATTGGTTGGTGAGTGGGGTTCGCCTATTTGGTGTGCGGTCTATGAAGGGTGGTATCCTGCCGTCAAAATGGGTTATGGGCGTTGCGTGGTTTTGGGGGGCGGATCGGTTTGAAGTGGGCCATGGATATTAGAATAGTGGTGGACGGGAAGCCCTATCGAAGTCGGTGGAGCCGTGCCTGGACAGCGTCAATTGAGGTTGTTCCAGGGCCGCCGAATCGCAAAGAAGGGTGGCCGCGGTGGGCTTTGTGGAATCCGGGGTGGCTTCTCCCGGATTCCGGCGGGATGCGACTTTCCGGGTTAAATCGGAGTCAGGGGATCGAGGCTGGAGCCGGGGCCGACCAGCCTGTGGATGTGGCGGACGGAGGGGGCCGCGGCGTTCGCGGAGGGTGTGGTTCCTGTCATCACCGCGCCCTACGGCCCTACGCACAGAATGGGTTCAGCAACCGAACGCCAGTGCGCTCGACGTCCTTAACGTTGCGTGTGACCAGGATCAGGCCATGTTCAAGCGCGGTGGCCGCCAATAGGCTGTCGATGACCGGCAAAGGACCGCGGGCGTTCAGGTATCCCCAGCGCTCGGCGATGGCTTGGGTGATGGGTAGGATTCGCCCGGCCATTTGGGTTTGTATGGATTGCCTATGTACAGGACAAAACCCGCAATGCCCAGGCGAACTCATCGGACTTCTCGGTTGGGTTCAGGACGGTGTTGCGAAGGAAGTCGAGTCCGTGGCGGAAGAGGGACTTGAGGGGGCGCGACAGCGTTTTTTTTGACGGACGGGGCTGGGGCCGTCGTGGAGCAGTTCGCCGGTGCGGTAGGACCAGGCGAAGGCCAGGGCAAGCAGGCCCATGAGCTTGGCGAGGCGCTTGGGGTCGGTGAGGTGGGTATCCTCCAAGTTGAAGCCCCTGGATTTCAAAGCGCCGAACAGGGTTTCCACTTGCCAGCGGTCGGCGTAGGCGTCGATGGCCCCGGCCTGTGGGGTGCCGGAGGAGGCGATGAACAGGAAGCCGCCGTCGTCGAGGCGCAGGGCGGAGAGGTGGACGAAGCAGCCCCACACCGGACGGCGCCCGACCAGGCGGTGGGTCTCGCCGGGCCGGAGCGAGCCGAACAATTGGTCCAAGCGCATCATCCGGTTCCAACTGTTGGGAACGCGGGTGTCGCGCTTGAGGCGCTGGTGGAAGGGAATGCCCTTCTGTTGCAGCCAGCGGAACCAGTCCTCGCCGATGAACTCGCGGTCGGCCAGCAGGGCGGCGATCCGGGCGGTGCCGAAGACCTTCAGGAAGCGCTCCATCAACGCGATGCGCTCGACGGTGTCGGAGTTCCCCGCTTTGCCGAGGACGCTCCAGAACACCGGCACGGCCATCCCCCGGTGGGCGATCCCCAGGACCAGGAAGTTGATCTCGGCCAGGCCGAACTTCCAGTTCGTGCGGTCCAGGGTCAGCCGCCAGGGGCCGTCGCCGACCGGGACCAGCCGCACCAACAGGCGGGCGAGGACGTCCTGGTCCAACTCGAACGCGCGGAAGAAGCGCTGGAGCCGCTTGTAGTGGGACTCCACCTTGGCCGGACCGCCGAAGCCGGTGGCGAGTTCCGCCAGGTTGACGCTGCGCACCTTGAGCAGGGCCAGCAGGAAATGCGCGAGGAAGCCGATCCGGGCCCCGTGCCACGGCAGGTGCTCGGACAGGACGGCCTTGAGGTCTTGATGAGGGTCAGCCATCGGAGGTAAAAGCCGGATAGTTTACGCCTTTGGCAATCAAGCAGTTAGGTTTTTGTCCTGTACTTAGATGGATTGCAGCCATTTTTCCAAAGAAGCCACCGCGATTTCATCCCTCCGGCGTATGCGTTCGACGCCGCCCCGGAGTTCTCCCACCGTCAGCACGGAAATAAAGAGCGCATCGCCTGGGGTTTGTGAAAACCAGCGTTGAACGTCTGGATTGGCCCGCGCTTTTTTGCGTAATTCGGAAACCACGTTGGTATCCCTCAGGTATTTCATAAGGGGGCGCGTCCGTAATCGAGCGGGCGGGCGAAATCCTCGTCCTCGCCCACGTCCGGCATGGCGGACAGCAGGGCTTTCAGGGCTTGGCCTTCGGGGCTGTCGTCCGGGGGTTCCGGCGCGGGCGGTGTGGTGTCGAGCAATACGAGAACCCGGAGTTGAACCCCGTCCGGCACGCTGTCGGGGATGCGGATGGTGTGGCCGTGGGCGATGGTCTCGAATTCGATGGCTTGCATGTGGGGGGACTCCTGGTGAAGGAGGTCAAGGGTAGGACAGGGGGCGTGGTGCGGCAAGCCTGTGGATGTGGTGGACGGTGCGGCTCCTGGCGTCACCGCACCCTACGGCCCTAGTTGGACGCGGGCAAATCTAGGCTAAAGAATGCGAATTTGACGGATATCGGTGGAATGTGATTGTTTTAGTGAGTCAGCTAATACAAAGGAAATAAAGCTATCTTGTGTGGCTAATGCCTTGTCCATTAAATCTAATTTTAGCAAGGAAACAAGGAGGGCACAGGTTCTTGCTTGGCAGTTAATTGACTTTTCAGGGTTGAATTCAATATCGGTAAAACCTTTGTATTTAAACAACCTTTTTAAGTACTCTTGATGTGGCTGTAGTGCAGTTAAAAAGAGCCAATCATAAAAGGCTGTTTTAGGTATTAATGGCCATTCTTGTCCAAAATAGTTAAACTTTATTAGTTTTCCAGATTGCTTCAGTCTTTCATCCCTTTTGGCTTCACGACTTTCTTTTGTGTAAATATCTGTATATGGCCCTCCGTTTTCAAAAACTTTGCTGCCTTGAAAAGCAGCTTCAACACTGATTTCACCAATGTTGGATTTTATTTTTAAACTAAAAGCGCTAAGACGCTGGCCTAATAATTCTTCTGATTTGGTGGAAACCTCTAATAATGGGAAAAATCCTTTACGCTTTGCCGCATCATGCAAAGCCGCAACGTTTTTCTTTTTTTGGCTGACTGAAAAACCTGGATTCCACTCAAAGTCGGTTTGGATTTCATCCACCAGATGATCCTGTTTAAAAACAGGAATAAAAACGGGTCGTTTAGCCATTTTTAATGCCCAAAATTTTTTCAATAGGAACTATGTTTGGCACAAGGATTTCTGATTTTTCCGCTGCTTGTCTTCTTTTTTTAATATCAGGGTCTTTCCAATCCATGTGTGTAAAAAGTACCTCAAAATCAATTTCTGTCAATGCTTGAACAAGGTTCAATATGGGAACCCCTGCTTTATTAGATACGGCTGAACAAAACAAAATTCCATTTTCCAATAAGATAGACGAATCAATTTTTAGCCAAATAGGATTTTTTATCCGTCCATCTTGCTTTGCTGTGTACAGCATAGGATGGTTATCCACAAAGGCTAAATGAACATATTTGTGCATCCCTTTGTGTTTATCAGCATTATGGCTCCAATCATTGCCACCAGGAGCAGGTATATCGACTCCTCTTCTTTCTAGCTCTCCCAGAGACAATAAGCCTTGCTGTTGTTTTATTAGCTCTAGATTTGAGCGATCAGTAAAATGCCATACACCATCAATTTTATACTTTTCAAGAATTTTTTTCATAGTGCCATATGCCTTAGGGATGAGTATAAAGAAATCCTAGCCATTGTTCGGATAGCGTGGCTTCCATGTTGGCTACAAAGATACGCCTTCTGGTTTATACCGTCAATATTAAATAGCATGAAGACAGGATGGCGTAATTTATCGAGCAATATGGTAATGCTGTGTTGGCAGATGCGACGCCAACTGCCCATGGATCATAAAAAAATCTCAACCACAAAAAAAGGGGCTTTCCAGCCCCTTTTTTAATCTCGCGGATATTCGCTCAATCCACGTAATTCAACCACTCGCCATGGTCTTCCCGCCGCCCCTGCACATAATCGAAATACAGGGCTTGCAGCTTCGCGGTCACGGGGCCGCGCCCGCCCGCGCCGATCACGCGGCCATCGAGTTCCCGGATCGGGGTGACTTCCGCCGCCGTGCCGGTGAAGAAGGCTTCGTCGGCGACATAGACCTCGTCGCGGGTGATGCGCTTCTCGACCACTTCCAAACCCTGCTCCTGCGCGAGGGTGCAAATGGTTTCGCGGGTGATGCCTTCCAGGGCCGAGGTCAGGTCCGGGGTGTAGAGCTTGCCGCGGCGCACGATGAAGATGTTCTCGCCGCTGCCTTCGGCCACATAGCCTTCGTGGTCCAGCAACAGCGCCTCGTCGCAGCCGCATTCGACCGCTTCGCGCACCGCCAGGATGGAATTCAGGTAGTTGCCGTTGGCCTTGGCCTTGCACATCACGCTGTTGATGTGGTTGCGGACATAGGACGAGGTGCGGACCTTGATGCCGCGTTCCATGTTCTCCTGGCCCAGGTAGCTGCCCCATTCCCAGGCGGCGACCATGACATGGACCTTGATGTTCTTGGCGTGCAGGCCCATGCCTTCGGAACCGAAGAAGCACATGGGGCGGAGGTAGGCGCTGGCCAGCTTATTGCGGCTCACGGCCTCGCGCTGGGCCTGGTCGAGCGTGTCCTTGTCGAAGGGCATCGCCATGTTCATGATGTGGGCGGAACGGAACAGCCGGTCGGTGTGGTCGCGCAGGCGGAAGATCGCCGCGCCGCGTGCCGTCTGGTAGGCGCGGAGTCCCTCGAAGACGCCGCAGCCATAATGCAGGGTATGGGTCAACACATGCACCTTGGCGTCGCGCCAGGGTAGCCATTCGCCGTCGAGCCAGATGACGCCGTCTTTGTCATCCATCGCCATCAGTCTTTCTCCGAGTGCTTGTAGTGGAAGGGGGAATCAGCGCTCCATGTGGTCCCGCCAAAGGCGTTGGACCTCGGCGCGGAGTTCCGGGTATTGGTCCGTGGGGGCCAGGGTGGGGATGTCCAGCAGCGCGGCGCGGTGGATGCGCTCGCGGAATTGGCAATAGGCCCGCCGCAGCAGTCCAGCGGCGTCCGGGTCCAGGAATCCCGCCGCCGTGAGGGAGTCGAGTTGGCGCACCACATCGGTCCATTCGGTCAGGGATTCCCGGTCTTGGGCGCCCGAAAGAACCCCGAATTGTACAAGAAACTCGATATCGACGATACCGCCCGAATCTTGTTTCAAGTTGAAGAAACCGGGCTCCTTGGAGCCTAAATTGGCCCGCATCTTCTCGCGCATGTCGCGAACTTCAGCGCGGAGTTGTTCGGCATCGCGGGGTCGGCAGAGGGATTGGGCGCGGATGGCGCGGAATTTCTCCCCGACCTTGGGATCGCCCGCCACGCAACGGGCCTTGACCAGGGCTTGCTGTTCCCAGGTCCAGGCGCTTTGCATTTGGTAGTTCTCGTAGGCTTCCAGGCTGCTGACCAAAAGCCCCGAATTGCCCGAGGGCCGCAGCCGCAAATCCACCTCGTACAGCACGCCCGCCGGGGTGTTGGTGGTGAGCAGATGGATGATGCGCTTGCCGACGCGGGCGTAGAACTCGGCGCTGGTGACGGGCTTCGCCCCGGTGGTGGGCGTGGTGCCGTGGCCGTCGTAGAGGAACACCAAATCCAGGTCGGAGCCATAGCCCAACTCGAAACCGCCCAGCTTGCCATAGGCGACGACCGCGAAGCCGCAGGCTTGGTCGGAACCGGCGCAGGGGGGCGGGCCGTGTTTGGCCGCCGTCATCCGCCAGGATTGGGCGAGGGCTTCCGCCAGCACGGTTTCGGCGATAGTGGTGAGATAGTCGCTCACCACCATGATCGGGATGGCCCCGGACAAATCCGCCGCCGCCACCCGCAGCACATTGGCCTGTTTGAACTGGCGCAGGACGATCATCAGTTGCTCCGGGTCGTCCGGGTTCGCCGCCGCCAGCCGCCGGGCCAGGTCGCATTCCAGTTCGGCCTTGGACAGCGGCGTGTACAGGCTGCGCGGGTCCAGCAGTTCGTCGAGCAACAACGGATGGCGGGCGATGGTGTTGACGATCCAGGGGCTGCCCGCCGCCAAGCGCACCAATTGCGCCAAGGCTTCCGGGTTTTCCGCCAACAGGGTCAGGTAGACATTGCGGCTGGAGATGGCCTCCAACAGGCCCAGCAGCCGCTCCAGCACGGCTTCCGGTGGGTCGGTGGCGGCGGTGGCGCGTAGCAGTTTGGGCAAGAGGCGGCGCAGTTCGGCCTCGCCGCGCTGGGTCAGGTGGCGGACGGCGTGGGTGGTGCGGAAGCGCTCCAGGTGCAGGGCGGCGGGTTCCGGGTTCTGCCAGCCCAGGTTCGCCAGCGCGGCCAGCAAGGGTTCGCGTTCGGCGTGGAGCGCCCAGGTTTCCGCCGTCTCGGCCTGCCCGCCGGTCACAACTTGGCGGAAGATTTCATCCACCCCGGCCCGCACCGCGTCCAGTTCCCGCTTGAAACCCTCCCAATCGGCATGGCCCAGCGCATGGGCGATGGCCAGCCGTGGGCGGGGATCGTGGGGCAGGTCGTGGGTCTGGCGGTCGGCGTATTGCTGTAAACGGTTCTCGACCGTGCGGAGCTGGCGATAGGCCGCTTGCAGCCGCGCCACCACCGCCACCGGCAACAGCCGCAGTTCGCCCAGGCTGTCCAGCACCCGCAAAATTCGCCGTTCCCGCAAACGCGGTTCCTGCCCGCCCCGGATCAACTGGAAGGCTTGGCCGATGAATTCGATCTCGCGGATGCCGCCGGGGCCGAGTTTGACATTGTCCTGGCGGTCCTGGCGGGCCAGTTCGCGGGAAATTTTCTGCTTGAGCTCGCGCAATTCGCCCAGGGCGCGGTAATCGAGATAGCGCCGGTACACGAACGGGCGCAGGAAGCTTTCCAATTCCGCCCCCGCCGCGACATCCCCGGCGATAGTCCGCGCCTTGACCATGGCGTAGCGCTCCCATTCCCGCGCTTGGCCCTGGTAATAGGCTTCCAGGGCGGCGAAGCTCATGACCGGCGGGCCGCTCTCGCCGAAGGGCCGCAGCCGGGTATCGACCCGGAACACGAAGCCGTCCTCGGTGATGGCGTCCAGCACCTTGACGAGATTCCGCGCCAGCCGGGCGTAGAACTCGGAATAATGGGTCGCCTTCTTGTCGGGCAGGATGCCGTCGTCGCGGTAGGCGAAGATCAGGTCGATATCGGAGGAGAAATTTAGCTCCCACGCCCCCAGCTTGCCCATCCCCAACACCACCAGTGATTGCGGCTCGCCCTGGGCGTTGACCGGCGTGCCCCGCGCCGCGCAAGCCAGCTTGAACAAAAAATCCAGGCTGTGGCGGACGCAGGTTTCGGCCAGCAGCGACAGGTCGCGCAAGGTTTCTTCGAGTCCGGCCCAACCCGCGATATCGCGCCAGGCGATGCGGACCATCTCCAGGTTGCGGAAGCGGCGCAGGACGGCCATCAGTTCGGTTTCGCCCGCGATGCCGTCCAGCCTTTGGCCGAGGCGCTCGGCGTATTCGCCTTCGCGGTTCGGGCGCAGCAGCCGCCCGGATTCGAGCAATTCGGCCAGGAGGGCGGGACGGCGCACGCATTCCTGGGCCACGAAGGGGCTGGCGGACCAGACCAAGGGCAGGGCGGTTTCGATTTCGGGCGGGAAATCCGGGACGGCGGTACCGGCGCGGGCGAGGTATTCGGCCCAGGCCAGGGCGACGGGAGGGCGCAGGGCTGCGGGGAGGGCTTCAAGGTTGGGCGGCATGGGCGTCGGCGGATGGTGGTGGGATTGCCGACATTGTAGCAATCGGCTTGGGTTCCGCTGGCCGTACCCAGGCTTGGCGGTTCCACCGCCGAAAAAAAACGGCGGAGGGAGCGGCCCCCTCCGCCGTGGTCCGGGCCGCGCCGGGGATTACGGCAGTTGCTGGATGCGGTCCAGCGTCGGCGGGGCGACGGGCGAGTGCGCCTGGAAATAGGCTTCCAGCGCGTCGCTGTCCAAAGCGCCGCCCAGGCGGTTGCCGCCCTGGACCAGCACGCTGAAGTTGTCGCCGCCGTCGGCCAGGAAGCTGTTGACGGTGATGCGGTAGCTGGCGGCGGGATCGACTACGACACCGCCGATCTTGATGCTGGCCGGATCGATCTTGTCGCAGGCCGGGCCGCTGGCGCTCCAGGCGTAGCCGACGCTGGCGGAGGGCAGCAGGATGCGGTTGAAGGGCTGGTTATTGGCGCAGCCGGTGAATTGCTGTTCCAACAGGGTCTCGATCTGCGCCCCGGTCAGGGTGAGGGTCACGAGGCTATTGCCGAAAGGCTGTACGGTGAAGGCTTCGCCGAAGGTCACGTTGCCATCGCCCTCGCCTGCGGCGCCGCCCGCGAACAGGAGGTCGGCCCGCACCCCGCCCGGATTCATGAACGCGGCCACCGCGCCGCCGAAGCCGGGAGCTTGGGTGGCTTCCCACTGGGCGTCGGCGATCACGTCGCCCATGGCGTTCTCGCCGCCTGCGCTGTTGGCGCGGGTCAGGTCGGCGGTGATGCTGCCGATGGTGCGGTTGGCGATGGGACCGGCCAGCGACTTGTAGCCATCGACGATCTGCTTGATGCCGGCGTCGGGGGTGATGGCGGCGTTGCGGCGGTCCACGACCACGTTGGTGGCGTTGACGCTGATGACATTGCCGGAGGTCTTGTTCAGGACCATGTCGATATCGGTATAGACCCGGCCCTGGCTGTTGGCGCTGGTGACCGGGATCGAACGGCCTACCCGGTTCGGCAGCCTACAGTTGTAGGCTTGGTGGGTGTGGCCGGAAATCACCAGGTCGATGCGGTTGTTGAGTCCGGCGACGATGGACTTGATGGGAGAGCCGTCCAGGTTGCCATCGCAGGTGTTGATGGTCGCCGCCGCCTGGGTGACGGGGAGGGTGCCGCCTTGGTGGATCAACACCACCACCGCCTTCGCGCCCTGCGCCAGCAATTCGCGGCTGGCTTGGTTGATGGTGTGGGCCTCGTCCTTGAACTTGAGCCCGGCCACGCCGCTGGGGGTGACGATGGTCGGGGTTTCCTTCAGGGTCACGCCGATGAAGCCGACCTTGACGCCTTCGTATTGCTTGATGGTGTAGGCCGGAAAAATGGGTTGGCGGGTGGTCTTTTCAATCACGTTCGCCGCCAGGAATTGGAAGGTGGCGCCCTCGAACGGGACCGGGGTGCCCACCGCAGCGCCTTGGCAGCTATTGGGGTCGGTGGGATGGCAGCCGCCGTTCTGCATCCGCAGCAGTTCGGCCTTGCCCTCGTCGAATTCGTGGTTGCCGACGGCGTTGATTTCGAGTCCGGCCCGGTTCATGGTCTCGATGGTGGGTTCGTCGTGGAAAAGCGCCGACACCAGCGGGGTGGCTCCGATCAGGTCGCCCGCCGACACCACCACGGTGTTGGGGTTCTTGGCCTTGAGGTCGGCGATGGAGCCGGCCAGCCAGTCGATGCCGCCGACCGGAATGGTCGCGCTGGCGTCGGTCGGCAGGTTGCGGAAATTGCCGGGGGATTCCAATTGGCCGTGGAAATCGTTGATGGCGACGATTTTCAGGTGGACTTTATTGCCGGTGGCATGGCCGATCCCGCAGCCCGCCAGGGTTAATGCGACCGCCGATGCGATGTGACGTGGGTTCATGCGGAGTTACCTTGGTTTGTTTTTGGTCGTTGCGGTAGTGTCCGGGGGGATGGCGTGGATGTTTGGCAGGAAGCTGGCCGCGCCGCCGCCCATGGAGCGGGGCGGGATGCTAACGGGCCATTGTGAAGGGCGGCGCAAGGAAGCGTGAAGCTCTGGTGACGTGGGGGGACGGGCCGCGTTCCGGTCGCGATGGAACCCGGCCTGTCAAAGCGGCGCTTATCCGGTGGTTTCTCGCGGTGTCGATGCCGCTTGGGCATAGGGACCGAAGCCGGTGATTTCGGCCATTTGCGCTTCGATCCAGGCTTCGGCGCGGCGGTTGACCTCGCCGCTCCCGATTTCGGCGGCGTCGAGCATCGGGCCGATGCGGACTTGGATCACGCCGGGGAATTTCAAGAAGCCGTTCTTGGCCCAGTATTCCCCGGCGTTGTGTGCCACCGGCACCACCGGGCAGGCGGCGCGGTGGGCCAGCATGCCGCCGCTGCCGCCGTATTGGCCTTTCTGGCCAGGCGCGACGCGGGTGCCTTCCGGGAACAACACCACCCAGCGCCCCGCCTGGATGCGGGCCGCGCCGTCCCGGAGGATTTGCTTGAGCGCCTGCGCTTTGGCCTGGCGGTCGATGGCGATGGGTTCCTGGGTCGCCATGGCCCAGCCCCAGATGGGGATGCGCAGTAATTCCTGTTTCAGGATGAACACCACCGGCGGGAAGATCGCCTGCAAGGCAATCGTCTCGAAGGCCGATTGATGCTTGCAGATGACGACGCCGTTGCGGGCCGGGATGTTCTCCAGGCCGTGGACTTGGTAGCGGAGGCCGCACACGGCCTGCAACAGCCAGAGGCAGAACCGCACCCAGAGGTTGGCGGCGGCGTAGCGGGTCTCGAAACGGAACGGCTTCAGCATCAGCATGGCCGGTCCGATCAAAAGGGTGGCTAGGAATTGCCCGGCGAAAAAGAGGGACGAACGGAGATAAACGCTAAGCATGGTCATGGATGAGGTGCTGGGCTGCTGCATAGAGGTTGGGGAAGATGGGTATGTCCAAATCGGGATGGCGGGCCAGGGTGCGTTGGCCCTTGCCGGTTTCCAGCAGGATGGGCGCGGCCCCGACCGCCCAGGCCGCCTCCAGGTCGCGGTAGGAATCGCCCACCGCCGGGATTTGGTGCAAGTCCACGCCGTAGCGCTCGGCGAAGGCCCGGAACAGGCCGGGTTTGGGCTTGCGGCAAGCGCAGCCGTCCTCGGGTCCGTGCGGGCAGTGGAAGATGGCTTCGAGCCGCCCGCCCGCCTGGGTGATGGCCGCGAGCATCTTGGCGTGGATGCGGTCGAGGGCGGCGGTGTCGAACAGCCCCCGCGCCAGCCCGGATTGGTTGGTCAGGACCACGAGCTTGAAGCCCCGCCGGCTCAGGAGGGCGATGGCTTCGAGGCTGCCGGGGATGGGAATCCATTCCTCGGGGCATTTGATATAGGCGTCGGAGTCTTCGTTGATGACGCCGTCGCGGTCGAGAATGATGAACGACATGGGCTGGGTGGCTCCTTGTAAACCAGCGGGCGCGGAAGGATAAGCCAGTTGCGGGAAGCCCCGCCAGTGGTCCGGGGGGCGGAGCCGGTTTAAAACCGTAGTATCATGCGCCCGCTTCGCCCGGCCCGGCTTCCGCGGGGACCGGGCCGGAGCCTTTTCCGACCCGCTATTTCAGGATTCCGATGCCCGTGAACACCGCCACCCCCCCCGAACTCGCAGCCTTCCTCGCCCAAGTCGCCGCCGGCCAGCCGGTCGCCTTCCGGGAGACCCTGGACATGATCGCCGCCCATTACGACTACCGCCCGGCGCGGTTCCATAACGGCCTCGGGGCGGAGCGCCTGACCAACGAACCGGGAATCAACGAGGGTTCTTGCAAAATCTTCGCCTTCGCCCGGTGCCACGGCCTGCCCGAAGCCGCGACCCTGGCCTTGTTCGGCGAATATTACCGCGACGAGGTCTTGCCCAACCCGGATGGCGAGGGTCATAAGAACATCCGTGCCTTCATGAAGCACGGCTGGGCCGGGGTGGCGTTCGAGTCCGAGCCTTTGACGCCGCGCTTTGCCTGATTCCCTGCGCCGTCTGGTCCCTCCGCCCGATTTCGTGTTTAATCGCGGCCCGATGCGCGGCACCGGCCCGGTGCGGGAACGTTCGTGGCGGGGCTTTTGTCTCAGCGCTGGCGAATTTCGGCCTGATCCCCAAGGAGCATGACATGGCTTTTTTCCTACAAATCCTGGCGGTGGTGGTTGCGCCGCTGATCTTCATCATCGGTCTCATCAAGCCCAAATGGGTCCTGTTCTGGATGAAGGAACCGGACCGGCTCTGGTCTACCACCATCGCGTTGTTGTTGTTCATGGGTTCGTTCACCGCGTGGTCGGAAATGCGGATGCCGCACAAGACCGCCATGGAACGTGAACACGAGATGGAACTGAAGCAACAGCGGCAAGAAAAACAGAAGCGCGGCTCCCCCGAGCGCCAGAACGAGTTGCAATTGGATCGCCTATGATCCCCGCCCGGCGCGCCCTGTCGCGGGCACGCCGGCCCGGCCTCTTGGCCGTCCCCGCAAGGCCGATCCTCCCCATGATGCCCCGCGCCGTTCTCCAATTGCCCGCCACCGTTTGGATGTTGGGCTGCATCAGCTTCCTCAACGATACCGCCGGCGAACTGGTCTATCCCTTGCTGCCGATCTATTTCGCCGTGGTGTTGCAGGTCGAGCCGCGGATTTTCGGTTTCATCGAGGGTTCGGCCTTGGCGGTGAACAGCCTGTTGCAACTGGTGTCGGGGCGGGCGGCGGATCGTAGCCGTTCGGCCAAGGGCTGGGTGGTGGCGGGGTATGGCATCGCGGCGGTGTCGCGGCCCATGCTGGCTTTCGCCCAGTCCTGGCCGGTGGCGATGGGGTTCCGTTTGGCCGACCGGATGGGGAAGGGCTTGCGCTCATCGCCGCGCGATGCCTTGCTGGCCTTGTCCGCCGCGCCCGGACAACGGGGTTTGGCCTTTGGCTTCCATCGCGCCATGGACAATGTCGGGGCGGTGGCCGGTCCCTTGATGGCGGCGTGGTTGTTGGAGCAAAAAGCCGATTTGCGGCAGGTGTTGCTATGGACCGCCGTGCCGGGCTTGCTGACGGTGGCGCTGACCCTGTGCCTCAAGGATGTGGAGCGCGAGGCGCGGCCCGCCGTGCCGTTCGATTGGCGGATCGGGACGTTCTCGCTGGCGTTCCGGCGCTATTTGCTGGTGCTGGGCGTGTTCACGCTGGGATTCCCGTCCAGCTTGTTCTTGTTGTTGCGTGCCCGCGAATTGGGGGTGCCGGATGCCGAGTTGCCTTTGCTGTGGGCCGGGGTGTCCTTGGTCGCCGCGCTGTGTTCCACGGGGTTTTCGGCCTGGTCCGACCGGGTGGGGCGCAAAACCATGATCGTCGCGGGCTGGTGGGTGTATTCGGCGATCTTGCTGTTGCTGGGTTTCGATGGTTGGTCCAAGGCGTGGCTGTGGCCCTTGTTCGCCATGTATGGCCTGTTCTTCGCCGCCACCGAGGGGGCGCAGAAAGCCCTGGTGGCCGATATGGTGCCGCGCCATGGCGTGGGCACGGCCTTCGGCTGGTTCAACCTGGTCACGGGGTTGTTGTTGCTGCCGGCTTCCTTGATCTTCGGGGGACTGACGCAGGCGTTCGGCTCGGCCTGGGCCTTCGGGTTCTCGGCGGCTTGCGCGGTGGCGGCGACGGTTTTGCTGATCGTCGCCGTGCCGCGCCCGGAGCGGCATCCCGACCCGTAGCTCACCATCGCAACCGCTTCAATGCCGAGCGGTGCAGGACGGTGGTGGCGATTTCCTCCACCGACATATTCGAGGTATCCAGGCAGGGGATGCCCGCCGTTTGGAACAAGGCCGCGGCGGCTTGGATTTCCCGGCGGCATTGCGGGAGCGCGGCATAGCGGCTGCCGGGCCGGCGTTCTTCCCGCAGCAGGTGCAGGCGTTCCGGGGCCAGCGTCAGCCCGAACAGCTTGTCCCGCCATGCCCGCAAGGTCCGGGGCAATTCCACCCGTTCCAGTTCTTCCTCGGCCAGTGGATAATTGGCCGCCGCGACGCCATATTGCAGGGAGAGATAGAGGCAGGCCGGGGTTTTCCCTGAACGCGACACGCCAACCAGGATGATATCGGCTGCGCCGTAGGCATCGGCCCTCAGCCCGTCGTCGGTGTCCAGCGCGAATTTCAGCGCCTCGATCCGCTCCCGGCCCTGGGCGTGGAATCCATGGGCGCGTCCCACCGCCTGCGCCGATTGGAGTCCCAGGGCGGTTTCCAGCCGCTCGATATGACCCTCGAACACATCGAACACCACCGCGCCGCTGGCCATCAACAGGGTGCGTAGCCCGGCGTTGGCGAGGCTGCTGAACACCAGGGGCGCTTGCCCGCTGTCGCGCTGGCTGGCTTGGATGCGCTGGCAGGCGGCGCGCAGTTTGACCTCGGTATCGACGAAGGGCAGGGTGGTGCGCTCGAACCGGAAATCCGGGAACTGGCTTAGAAGGCTGCGGCCCAGGGCTTCCGCCGTGATGCCGGTATGGTCGGAGATGAAGAAAACGGCGCGGTCCATGGCGGTGCCTCTCTGGGTGGCGCGGGTCGAATCTTCCGTCATCCGAACGGTTTTTTCCACTACGCGGCCCGCCGGCGCGGGCCTCCACATGAGGGTGTTTTATGGATTCGGAGCGTTTGCGGAACAGCCCCGCCAGTCAATTCCGCCATTGTCCCGGATGCGGCGCGCCCGGTCCCGACGTGTCGGCGGTGCGCCATCTGCGTTGCGGCCAGTGCGGGTTCTTGTTCTTTTTCAACGCCGCCGCCGCCGCCGGGGCGTTCGTGTTCCATGGCGGTCGGCTGATCCTGTGTGTGCGGGCCAAGGCGCCGGGGCGGGGGATGCTGGATGTGCCCGGTGGCTTTGTCGATTTCGACGAGAGCGTGGAGGAGGGTTTGCGCCGGGAAATCCGGGAGGAATTGGGGATCGCGGTGGGCGGCTTCCGCTATTTGCTCAGCGCCCCCAACGATTATCTCTATGCCCAGGTGCCGTATAAGACCACCGATATTTTTTTCGCCTGCGAAGCCCCGGATATCGGTGGCATCCGGGCGGCGGACGATGTGGCGGATTATGTGCTGTTGGCGCCTGGGGAGGTCGATCCCGAACGGTTCGCCTTCGCCTCCACCCGGCGGGCGTTCGCGGCCTTGTTGGACCTGTTGCGGGAGGAGGGCCGGGCCTAGGCGGGCGGGTCGCGGTAGGTCCGCCAAATGAGCCGGAAGGCGGCGGTGAGCGTCCCGTCGTCCGCCGCCACCCAGGCGTCCACCGCCGTCGGCGCGAACCAGCGGCCCGCGTCGATCTCGTCGGGGTTCAGCCGGAAACCGCCCGCGTGTTGGGTGTGGTAGACCTGGACGAATTCCCAGCCGGTCTGGGCCGAGGCGGCGAGCTTGAACAAGGGGTGGAGTCCTTCCGTCGGCGCGACGCCCAGTTCTTCCGCCAGTTCGCGCCGGGCGCAGTCCGCGTAGCTTTCCCCGAACTCCACATGCCCGGCGGCGGAAGTGTCCCAGCGGCCCGGACTGATATCTTTGGTCATGGAGCGCTTCTGTAGGAATAGCTCGCCGTGCCCGTTGAATACCAGGATATGCACGGAGCGGTGCCTGAGTCCCAAGCGGTGCAATTCCCCGCGTGGCCGTGGACCGATAACCCGGTCCGATTCATCGACTTCGTAGAGCGATTCGTCGTCCATGGGGTTTGCCAAATCTCGGCCTATGGGTTGGGATAGGGGATTTAACCCAGGGTTTTGGGCTGGCCGGAAACGGGGAGGAAACCGGGTATCGGAAATGATGCCACCGACCTGGAGCGGGCGGTGCGCGAAGGAATTATATAAGGGGAATAGGGGAAAGAGGATTACGTCCGTTGAAATCGGGAAGGACGTAACGAATGGGCTTGATTGGTCGGGGTGAGAGGATTCGAACCTCCGGCCCCTGCCTCCCGAAAGCAGTGCTCTACCAGGCTGAGCTACACCCCGAAAACGCTGGATTTTTAGAAACTACGCTCGACTGAGAATCGGGCGAGACTTTCCAAAGCTTCTTTATATTCGGATGCCGGAAGGACCGAAAGCGAGGTTATCGCGATATTGGCTTCTTCTTTGGCACGCAGGGAAGTATAAGCGATTGCGTCGGTGGATTCAATGATTTTGTAAACTTCGCGGAAAGCCTCGCGGTCGCCGTTTTCGATGGCGTGGCGTAATACCGCGCTCTGGGCAGCGGTGCCGTGTTCGATGGCATAGATCAAGGGCAGGGTGGGCTTGCCGTCCGCCAAATCATCGCCCAGGTTTTTGCCGAGTTCCTCCGGGTTGGCCCGATAGTCCAAGGCGTCGTCGATCAATTGGAAGGCGATACCCAGGTGTAAGCCATAGTCGCGCAGCGCGGTCTCTATCGGCTCCGGCGAGGCGTTCAGCACGGCGGCGAGCTGGGCGGCGGCGCTGAACAGGATGGCGGTCTTGCGGGCGATGACCGCCAGGTATTTCTGCTCGGTGGTGGCGGGGTTGTTGCAGTTCAGCAGTTGCAGCACCTCGCCCTCGGCGATGGAGGTGGTGGTTTGCGAGAGGATGTCCATCACCCGCAGGTTCTGTGCCCGCACCATCAACTCGAACGAACGGGAATAGAGGTAGTCGCCGACCAGGACGCTGGCCGAATTCCCCCAGAGGGCGTTGGCGGTGTCCTGGCCCCGGCGCAGGGTGGATTCATCGACCACATCGTCGTGCAGCAGGGTGGCGGTGTGGATGAACTCGATGACCGCCGCCAGGGTGATATGTTGTTGGCCCGGATAGCCCAAAGCCTTCGCGGCCAGCAAGAGCAACATGGGCCGGAGGCGTTTGCCACCGCTGTTGATGATGTAATGGCCGATTTGATTGATCAGCAGCACGTCGGAGCTGAGTTCTTGCAGGATCAACCGGTCAACCGCGGCGGTTTCCGCCCCCACCAATTGGCGGACTTCGGCGAACCCGCTGGGCGGATTGGAGGCGGTGGCGTTCATGGGGGCGGGAGTGGATAAGGTCATTTAAAAATATCCGCGACTGGGCTGGCAGGATTCGAGCTTGGGGCCGGAAAAAACTGGGGAATGCTATGGACGAGGGGCCGATGTGTCAAGCGGAACCGGGGGGCGTGGAATCCCGGCCCCGAATGACCGGAACCGTTGCAAGGTCTTGTTCAAAAAGCCGGTATCGGCTGTGGGATAATCCTTGGACCCGTCGCGCACGGTCGGGTCGGATTCATCAGCGGAGAATCTTATGAGCTTGCAGGAATTGTTCGCCCAGGTCGAGGCGAACCCGGTGGCGGTGTTGGCCTATTTCGGTGCCATCCCCGCCTTGGCGTGGCTGGCCGGGCGTTTGCATCCCAAAGGTTGGGTGGGCGCTTCCCCGGTGCGCTATGCCTACACCGGCTTGATCTACGCGGTTTGCCTACCGGGGATCATGGCGGCGGTGGCCTTGGCCGACACCTTGGGCCATGGCCGCTTGATGCAGGCCGGTGTGTTGTCGGAGTTGTTGCCCCTGCTGTCCATGACGGTCACTTTGGGCCTGGTCCGCAACCAGGCCGATCCGGCGCAGATCCCGGGGTTCCGCAGGCTGACGGGTTTCATGTGGTTGCTGGTGTTGACCGCGGTGGCGGTGTTCTTGCTGATGAAAACCCGCATCTGGATTTTTTTCGGCGGGGGTATCGGGACGCTGCTGGTGCTGATGGCCGCGCTGTTTTTCCTGTTGCGCTGGGCGTTCGAGCGGGCGTTCGGGCCGGGGCGTGGCTAAGGCCCTGTATTCATGGACGGACCCTTTCCCCTTGCGGGTAGCCCTGCCCTTGGGCGGCACGTTAGAATGCCGGACTTTACGGTACGCCCCCGCGTTTTTGCCGGGCGTTCCCAAGCCTAATCAGCGGTGATGAAGAATATGAATCAGCATTCCGATATCGTGGCGGTTGCCCACAACCAGTACAACACGGACGATCTGCGGATCACCGAGATCAAGGAGGTGCTCCCGCCGCACGACGTCCACGAGGAGTTTCCGATCAACCAGGAAGCCGCCACCACCGTCCTCACGGCCCGGCGTGCGATCCACCGGATACTCAAGGGCCAGGATGACCGTCTGCTGGTCATCATCGGTCCTTGCTCCATCCACGATCCCAAGGCGGCGGTGGATTACGCCCGCCGCCTCCTGGAAGCCAAACGGCGGTTGGTGAACGATCTGGTGATCGTCATGCGGGTCTATTTCGAGAAGCCGCGCACCACCGTGGGTTGGAAGGGGCTCATCAACGATCCTGACCTGGACGAGAGCTTCAACATCAACAAGGGTTTGCGGTTGGCCCGTGGCTTGTTGCTGGAAGTCAACCAGCTCGGGATGCCCGCCGCCACCGAATACCTGGATTTGATCACCCCGCAATATGTGTCCGACCTGATCGCCTGGGGGGCCATCGGGGCGCGCACTACCGAGAGCCAGGTCCACCGCGAGCTGGCTTCAGGCCTGTCCTGCCCGGTGGGTTTCAAGAACGCCACCGATGGTGGGGTGAAGGTCGCCATCGACGCCATCGGGGCCGCCATGCGCCCGCACCATTTCCTGTCGCTGACCAAGGCCGGGCATTCGGCGATTTTCTCCACCACCGGCAACGAGGACAGCCATGTGATCCTGCGGGGCGGTAAGCAGCCCAACTACGACGCCGCCAGTGTGCAGGCCACCGCCGAGGCGCTGGCGGCGGCGGGCTTGCCGCCCAATGTCATGGTCGATTTCAGCCACGCCAACAGCATGAAGGACTATCGTCGCCAGGTGGAAGTCGGGCGTGAAGTGGGCGTACAGATCGCTGCGGGCGACCGGCGCATTTTCGGGGTGATGGTGGAAAGCCACCTCAATCCCGGCAACCAAAAGCTGGAGCCGGGCAAGGCCCCGGCCTACGGGGTCAGCATCACCGACGCCTGCATCGGCTGGGAAGACACCGAACTCTTACTGGGCATCCTGGCCGATGCGGTCGCACACCGCCGTGAAACCGCCCGCGCGGCCTGAGCCGATTCCCATCCTTATCCCCGCCCAGCGGCCGCCGGTCCAGCCCGGTTTCCGCTGGGATATCCCGCCGATCCGATCCGGTTCCCGGTGGCTTCGTCGCCGCGCTCCATACCAAAACCGTAGTTTCCCCGGTTGGCTTTATCATGCCCGCCGGATTGCGGACTACATTTCTTTCCATGGATTTATTCGCTTGGGTCGCCGATAGTCTTGGCGTCCTATCAAGACCAAGGCATCCCCGCGTGGGAATGCCCCACCTTAGGAGGTGTCCGATGCTCCCTAGAATCTCAGCCGCGAAAGCCCCGCCCCCCCCTCAAGAGTCCCAGCACGGGGCCGCGCTCGCTGTCGTCCGGGATCGCGCCCTAGGAGCGTCCACCCTGGATTTATCCCTGCCGGAGTTTTCCGAACGCCTGGAACGGCTAGCCCGGCAGGAAATAGTCTGTGTCGTCAGCATCTCCCACACGGCGTTCGAGCGTTGGCACCGGGGCACGGTCCAGCGCATCAGGCACGGCGAAGGCCGTTTCGAAATCCTCGGCGACAATTTCGCGCTCTATCTCAGAGAGGACAATATCGGGACCATCCGGCTGATCGACGACCGCGCCGACCCGGAAGCCGGACCCGCCATCGAATTGCACAACCGGGCCGGGCACCTCCTGGCGCGTCTCCAAGGCGAACCGGAATCCGGGGCCAATGCCCGCTGGCGCGGTGTCATGGGCGGGCGTGGGCCACAGGCCGCGGGTAGATAATTTCTGAGTGTTTCCGTGTAGAATTCGGACGCGCAATGCATTCGACCTGGGGGCCGCCCGCCCGGAAATCCCGGCGGGGCCGTCCCCGAACCCCAATGACAAGACCGTTAAGGAGATTTTCAGATGAGCGTACTCGTCGGTAAACCCGCCCCCGATTTCACCGCCGCGGCCGTGCTGGGCGATGGCAGCATCAAGGACAGCTACACCTTCTCCGCCGAAACCCAGGGCAAGTATGTGGCCGTGGTGTTCTATCCCCTGGACTTCACCTTCGTCTGCCCGACCGAGCTGGTCGCCCTCGACCACCGCCTGGACGAACTCACCAGCCGTGGCGTCGAAGTGCTGGCGGTTTCGGTGGATTCCCAGTTCACCCACGCCGCGTGGCGCAACACCCCGGTGGACAAGGGTGGCATCGGCCCGGTCCGCTACACCATGATCGCCGACGTCAGCCACGCCATCGCCAAGGCCTATGACGTGGAAGTCGAAGGCGCGGCGGTGGCCTACCGTGGCACCTTCCTGATCGACAAGTCGGGCAAGGTCCGCCACCAGGTCGTGAACGACCTGCCGCTGGGCCGCAACATGGACGAGCTGATCCGCATGGTGGACGCGCTCCAGTTCCACGAAGAACACGGCGAAGTCTGCCCGGCCGGCTGGAACAAGGGCAAGAAGGGCATGAACGCCGACGCCGCGGGCGTCGCCGCCTACCTGAGCGAGAACGCCGCCGCGCTGTAAGGCGTCCGGCTCCAAGGCCCACAAAAAACGGGCGGCGGGTTGAAAAACCCGCCGCCCGTTTTTTTATGGGGGCCGGTGCGGCCTATTGCGCCAAGGGCGCTCTCGGCAGCAAGAACTTATAAACCACGAGCGCCACGGCCAGCCCGATCAAGACCGACGAGAGGTTGGCGATCCCGGCCATCCCGGCGTTGTTGGCCGCGTGCAGGGAATTGACCCAGGGCTTGGCCACGGCCAGCGACCAGATGAAATTAGGCAGGTAATAGGCGAGGGTGCCGGCCACGGCCCATTGGAAATTGGGAAGGCCGCGGGTTTCCGCGGCGCGGTAGAACCCGTATGCGATGACTATCGCGACGATGCCGCCGATCATGGCTATCTCCTCTCTGTGGGTGGTGTAGTGGGTATGGTGGAACTGGCGCGACCGGGGAGCCCGGTCCGATGCATGTGACCGGCGGAGGAGAGGGAAGTTCTGGGGCGCGGCGTGCCGGTGGACGTCCTGGGGGGAGGGCCGTGTTTAGGCCGCCGCCAACGCCATGTGCGGTTTGCGCCGTCCGCCCGCCCGGTAGGCCAGCGCGGCGGCGAGTCCCAGGGCCAGCGTGCCGGGTTCGGGCACGCTGCCGATGATCAGTGTGGCCGAATCGGCGTGGCCACCGCTGCCCCAGGTCCAGGTGTAGGTTCCGGGCGTAACGCCGAGGCCTATGTACAGGACAAAACCCGCAATGCCCAGGCGAACTCATCGGACTTCTCGGTTGGGTTCAGGACGGTGTTGCGAAGGAAGTCGAGTCCGTGGCGGAAGAGGGACTTGAGGGGGCGCGACAGCGTTTTTTTTGACGGACGGGGCTGGGGCCGTCGTGGAGCAGTTCGCCGGTGCGGTAGGGCCAGGCGAAGGCCAGGGCAAGCAGGCCCATGAGCTTGGCGAGGCGCTTGGGGTCGGTGAGGTGGGTATCCTCCAAGTTGAAGCCCCTGGATTTCAAAGCGCCGAACAGGGTTTCCACTTGCCAGCGGTCGGCGTAGGCGTCGATGGCCCCGGCCTGTGGGGTGCCGGAGGAGGCGATGAACAGGAAGCCGCCGTCGTCGAGGCGCAGGGCGGAGAGGTGGACGAAGCAGCCCCACACCGGACGGCGCCCGACCAGGCGGTGGGTCTCGCCGGGCCGGAGCGAGCCGAACAATTGGTCCAAGCGCATCATCCGGTTCCAACTGTTGGGAACGCGGGTGTCGCGCTTGAGGCGCTGGTGGAAGGGAATGCCCTTCTGTTGCAGCCAGCGGAACCAGTCCTCGCCGATGAACTCGCGGTCGGCCAGCAGGGCGGCGATCCGGGCGGTGCCGAAGACCTTCAGGAAGCGCTCCATCAACGCGATGCGCTCGGCGGTGTCGGAGTTCCCCGCTTTGCCGAGGACGCTCCAGAACACCGGCACGGCCATCCCCCGGTGGGCGATCCCCAGGACCAGGAAGTTGATCTCGGCCAGGCCGAACTTCCAGTTCGTGCGGTCCAGGGTCAGCCGCCAGGGGCCGTCGCCGACCGGGACCAGCCGCACCAACAGGCGGGCGAGGACGTCCTGGTCCAACTCGAACGCGCGGAAGAAGCGCTGGAGCCGCTTGTAGTGGGACTCCACCTTGGCCGGACCGCCGAAGCCGGTGGCGAGTTCCGCCAGGTTGACGCTGCGCACCTTGAGCAGGGCCAGCAGGAAATGCGCGAGGAAGCCGATCCGGGCCCCGTGCCACGGCAGGTGCTCGGACAGGACGGCCTTGAGGTCTTGATGAGGGTCAGCCATCGGAGGTAAAAGCCGGATAGTTTACGCCTTTGGCAATCAAGCAGTTAGGTTTTTGTCCTGTACTTAGCGCCGAGGCTTGTAAAGCTTTGATTCAGCCAAGTCGCAGAGCCCGAAAGCGCGGTGCCCGAGACATAGCCACGGGGTACATACAATCCGAAGTTGGCGATAATGGCAAGGATGTCACCCGTGCCAGTGTCCGCGAAGATTTTGCTACCCGTGCCGAAATTTGCCGCACCGCTTACGGTATAGAAATCGACTGGGTGGTTGGTCGTTGGGCCAGGGCAATCGCACGAAGGAAAGCTTGACAGCATAGGGCCATAAGTGGTTGATGGCGGGTCTTTGCCTTGGACAAGGAGCCCCGATGGAAACCGCCGAGAAGAAGCCGCTGCTGGAGCATTTCGCCGACCTGGAAGACCCGCGCACCCGCCAATCCCGACATGATTTGAAGGAGTTGCTGCTGGTGGCGGTCTGCGCGGTATTGAGCGGAGCGGACGGCTGGGCGGCGGTGGCGTTGTGGGGCCGGGCCAAGCTGCCGTGGCTGCGGCGGTTCCTGCCGTTCGAGAACGGGGTGGCCTCGCACGACACGTTCGGACGGGTGTTCGCGCTGCTGGACGCGGCGGGATTCGAGGAGCGGTTCATCGCCTGGATGGGCGGGGTGTGCGGGGCGCTGGCGGGGCTGCAAGTGGCCATCGACGGCAAGACGGCCAAGCGGTCGAAGTCGGCGGGCGGGAAGGCGCTGCACTTGGTGTCGGCGTATGCCCATGGGCTTGGGCTGGCGTTGGGGCAGGTGAGGACGGCGGAGAAGTCGAACGAGATCACGGCCATCCCGGAGTTGCTGGACGCCCTGCTGCTCAGGGGCTGCGTCGTGACCCTCGACGCCATGGGCTGCCAGAAGGCCATCGCCGCGAAGATCGTGGGGCAGGAGGCCGACTACGTGCTGAGCGTGAAGAACAACCAGCCCGGCCTCGCGGCGGCCCTGGACGGCTTCTTCGACGAGGGCGGGCGCGACGGTTGGGAAGGCAGGCCCCACACCCACGCCGAATGGGTGGAGAAGGACCATGGCCGGATCGAAACCCGCCGCTGCGTGGTCGCAGAGGATGTGGACGGACGGGTGGACCGCGCCGACTGGCCGGGGGTCAGGACGCTCGCCATGGTCGAGGCCATCCGCGAGGTGGGCGGGACCACCAGCCGCGAGCGGAGGTATTACATCAGTTCGCTGAGCGTGGACGCCGCCCGTATGGGCGAAATCGTGCGGGGACACTGGGGCGTGGAGAATGGCCTGCACTGGTCTTTGGATATTGCCTTCGGCGAGGACCAGGCCCGGATGCGCGAGGGCAACTCGGCGGAGAACTTCTCCATCCTGCGCCGCATCGCCCTCAACCTGCTCCGCCAGGACAAAACCACCAAGGCCGGCATCAAGAACCGGCGGTTGCTGGCCGGATGGAACGACGAGTACCGCCAACATATCCTCGGAATTCAAACACTTGCTTGATGCGATTGCCCTGGTCGTTGGGCCGACAGTCAGGACGCTAGAGCCGCTGCCTAAGGGAAATAGGCCCCAAACTAAACTGGAAGTAGACGCGGCAACGGCAGTTAAGCCCGTAATATCGGCGCTGCCACTGCCCGTGGCGACGACATCGGAGCCAGCTTCCTGCATGGTGAAAATCAAACCGGCCTGGGCGGTGGTGGGTAGGGTGGCTTGGAGTAACGCCGCGCAGGCGAGTGGAATGAGGTATTTCATAGGGAGGGATTCCTGGTGATAAGGAAATATGTCGCGACCGGATATATGAAACAGAAGATTGATGGCCCGGTACCGGTTTGAATTATATGATGCCCGGAACCGAAGCTTAATAGGCATGCAAGTCTTTTGTGAAAGGGTTATATGCGCTTCCGCCGGTATGCATAAAACGGCAATCCCGCCGCCAGCAGAGCCAGCCCTATGCCTGTTTCCACCGGCCTCCGTAGCGCGATGCTGATGCAGAACAGCAGAGCGACCCCGGCGAACACCAGGGGAATCCAGGGATAGCCCAGGGTGAGATAAGGCCGGGGCAGGTCGGGATGGCGGTGGCGCAGGGCGATCACCGCCAGCACCGTGATGCCGTAGAACCCCCAGGTGCCGAACAGCGCGTAATCCAGCATCCGCTCGAACGCCGCGTTATCCCCGCCCAGCAGCAAGACCAGCCCCGAAGCCAATATTCCCTGGACGATGAGCGCCTTGGCCGGGGTATGCCGCGTCGGGTGCAATTCGGCCAGCGGGCGGAACAACAGCCCGTCCCCGGCCATGGCGTAGAAAATCCGCGCCCCCACCAAAATCGAACCGTTCAAAGTGGCGAAGGTCGATACCAGCGCCGCCAAGCTCAAGGCCGTCCCGCCCCAATCCCCCAGCACCAAGCGGGCGGCGTCCTGCGCCACCCTGGGCGATTGCTGCACCGCCGCGAGCGGCAAGGCGTAGAAGCAGGCCAGGTTGGTCAGCATATACAGCCCCGCCACCCCCAAAATGCCCAGGATCAGCACCCGTGGAATGGTCCGGTGCGGGTCGCGGATTTCGGCCCCGACCAGGGTGAGGTTGTTCCAACCATCGTAGGCCCACAGCGCCGCCGCCATGGCCGCACCGAAATGGGCTAAAAAATCGCCTACACTTCGGGCAGGCCCGGCGGCGGGGGCGGTTTGGAAATGGTTCCAATCCCCTTGTCCGCTGCCTAGCACCCAGGCGGCCAAGGCCAGGATCGCCCCGACCTTGAGCAGGGTCAGGAAACCCTGCACCGCCCCGCCCAGCGCGACCCCGGCGTAATTCACGGCGGTCAGCAGGGCGATGGCGCCGATGGCGACGGCTTGCAGTCCAGTGAGCCTCCAGGCTTCCCATGCCAACCAGGGCCGGTCCAGCCCCGGCAGGAAATAGCCCAGGAAGATCGCCAAGGCGATGGCGATGGCGCCGATGGAGCCGGTCTTGCCGATCACCACTTGCTGCCAGCCGAACAAAAACCCCCAGACCGGCCCATAGGCGCGGCTGAGGAAGACATATTCGCCGCCGGCTTCGGGCAGGGCCGCGCCGAGTTCGGCATAGGTCAGCGTCCCGGCCAGGGACAGCACGGCGCCCAGGGTCCAGACCAGGAACACCAGCCCCACGGAATCGACTTCGCGGGCGATGGTGGAAGGAACCAGGAAGATGCCGGTGCCGATGACGGTGCCGGTCAGCAAGGCGCTGGCGGCGAAGGGGCCGAGCGCCCGGCGTAGGGAGGGGGCTTTCGAGGATGTGGGTTCGTGCATGTGCCTCCGCGAGGTCGGGCTAGACTTCCGGGTACTGTGTACCGGCCCCGCCGCGAATGCAAGGGCGGAACCCTGGCGGTGTCCGCATCCCGATAAAGCGCCGGGCATCGTCTACACTGTAAAAAAATCGCCGGTGTAACGTTGAATTCATTAGGCGATCTTGCTTTCAAGGTGGTGGCATGTTTGTAGAAAATCCAGGAAAACCCGGATACGGTGGGGCTGTCGGACACGCTTCGGACGACGGGGAGCGGGATGCCATGGAGCGCGAGTTTTCGGCCGTGGAGGGGCTCAGGCGCGGCCCGCTATACGTAGCAGCGCTGGGCGTGGTGGGCTTGCTGCTGGTGGCACCCGGTTCTTGGCTGGGTATCGGGCTGGGCTTGGCCTTGTTGCTGGCGGGCTGGGGGATCGGCCAATGGCAAGCCCAGCGGGCGCGGCGCGAGTTCCAGGCCCGGTTGGACCAGGCCGCTTCCCGCGTCAAGTCGGACCTGCGCTCCAAGGACGAGCATCTGCGCCATCGGCTCCAACAACTCGGCGACCGCGCGGCGGCGGTGTGGATCCAGCAGATCGAAATCGCCCGTGCCCAGATGGAAGCCGCCGTGATATCCCTCAGCCGCCAGTTCTCCACCATCGTCAAGCGCCTCGACAGCACGGTGCTGGCCCAAGGCGGGCATGGCCATAGGCAGGAAGACCAAGGCAGCCATACCCTGACCGTCCTCGCCCATAGCGAAAAGAAACTGATGGGCATGATCCGCGAGTTGAACAGCACCCTGAGCGACAAGAGCGGCCTCCTGGAAGAGTCGCGCTCCCTGGTACGGCTCAACGAGGAACTCAAGCACATGGCGGCGGATGTCGCCAGCATCGCCGACCAGACCAACCTCCTGGCCCTGAACGCGGCTATCGAGGCGGCGCGGGCGGGCGAGGCGGGCCGGGGTTTCGCGGTGGTGGCGGGCGAGGTCCGCACCTTGTCCAATCGTTCCGGCGAGACCGGCAAGCGCATCAGCGAGAAGGTCGAGATCATCAGCCGGGCCATCGAATCCTCTTGCCATAGCGTGGAGCAATCGGCCCGCCGCGATGCCGAATCCATCGCCCTGTCCGAATCCAGCATCGAGGCGGTGCTGGCCGAGTTCCGCACCCTGGCCGAGAACCTCGCCCATTCCACCCAGGAACTGCGCCAGGAAAGCGAAGCCATCCGCGGCAACATCTCCCACGCCCTGGTGGAATTGCAATTCCAGGACCGGGTGGGACAAATCCTGGGCCATGTCGAGAGCAACGTCCGCGTGCTGCACGACCAATTGACCCGGATGGATGCCGATTTCGAGACCCTGGATGTCGAACATTTGCTGGCGTCCCTGGAAACCTCCTACACCACCGTCGAGGAGCGGCGCAACCATGGCGCCGAACCCTCGGCGGACCACGACAATTCCGAAATTACGTTCTTCTGAGGAAAAACCATGGCCAAGACCATACTCATCGTCGATGACTCGGCGTCCCTGCGGCAAGTGGTCAATATCGCCCTGAGCGGCGCGGGCTACGACGTCATTGAGGCGGGAGACGGCAAGGACGCCCTGACCAAGCTGGATGGCCGCAAAATCCACCTCATCATCAGCGATGTGCATATGCCGGTGATGGACGGTATCGCCTTCGTGAAGGAGGTAAAGAAACATCCGTCCTACAAGTTCACCCCCATCATCATGCTGACCACCGAATCCCAGGAATCGAAGAAGCTAGAGGGGCAGATGGCCGGGGCCAAGGCCTGGGTGGTGAAACCGTTCAAACCGGAGCAAATGCTGTCCGCGGTCAGCAAGCTGATCCTGCCGTGAACGCGGCGGGATCGATCCCAACCCCATCAGCAGGAGTACCCCTTATGCCTATCGTCGTGGAGACCTTGGACAACGGCACCGCCCGGCTCGGCGTCGGCAGCGGGATGACCATCTACGAAGCGGCCGGACTCAAGGCCGATTTGCTGCGGGCCGTGGCCGAACACACCGAATTGGACATCGATCTTTCGGAAGTCGCCGAACTCGATACCGCCGGCCTGCAATTGCTGGTGCTGGCCAAGCGCGAGGCGGTCAAGGCCGGGCACGTCCTGCATTTGTCCGGGCATAGCGGGCCGGTGCGGGAAGTCCTGGGGCTCTACCGCATGGAATCCTATTTCGGTGATCCCGTGGTGTTGCCCGCCGATTAGCGTCCGGAGCGCCCGCCCCCGGCTTGTCCGGCATATTCCCCAGCCTTCCCCGGAGCGGGCGGGTTTCAAGCAGAGGTATCACGATGAATTTCGACGCAGCCATACAAAGCTATATCGCCGAGAGCCGCGAATTGCTCGACACCATGGAGCAATCGCTGATGGCCCTGGAAAACGGCGGGGGCGACGATGACCTGATCCACGCCATTTTCCGCGCCGCCCATACCATCAAGGGTACCGGGGGCATTTTCGGGTTCGATCCCATCGTTCATTTCACCCACGATGTGGAAAGCCTGCTGGACCGCCTGCGCGGCGGACTCCTGGCCTTGGACGGCGACATCGTGGCCCTGCTCTTGCGCAGTTGCGACCACATCCGTTCCTTGCTGGAACCCGTCACCGCCGGGGAGGCGCTGGATGCGGATTTGGTGGAACAGGGCCGGGCGCTGTTGGGCGGGTTGGCCCGTTATCTCGGCCATGGCGATGGCCCGGAGCGGGCGGCCTCCGCCGACGTGCCGGTGCCGGTGGAAGAACCCACCGCCGAGCCGGTCGGCGGCGGCATGGCCAGCGCCGACCATTGGCATATCTCCCTGCGCTTCGGGCGCGACGTGCTGCGCAACGGCATGGACCCTTTGTCGTTCCTGCGCTATCTGGCGCAGCTCGGCGAATTGGTCGATGTGGCCACCCTCACCGACGCCCTGCCCGAAGCCCCGGAAATGGACCCCGAATCCTGCTACCTGGGTTTCGAGATCGGACTCAGGAGCGGGGCCGAGCGCGATCAGATCGAGGGCGCGTTCGAATTCGTGCGCGACGATTGCGCGATCCGCATCTTGCCGCCGCATAGCAAGGTCAGCGAGTACATCCAACTCATCCAGGACTTGCCGGAAGATACCGTGCGGCTGGGCGAAATCCTGGTCGGTTCCAAGGCGCTGACCCAGGTCGAACTGGACTGGGGTTTGAAGCTCCAGGTCGACGAGGAGCGGGTCGCGGCGGCGGGCGGCGCGGAACACCACCGGCTGCTGGGCGAAATCCTGGTCGAGGAGGCCGTGGTGCCGGCCAAGGTGGTATCGGCCGCCCTCGACAAACAACAACAGATCAAGGAGCGCAAGGCCAGCGAGAACCGTTTCATCCGGGTCGAGGCCGAGAAACTGGACCAACTGGTCGATCTGGTCGGCGAATTGGTCATCGCCGGGGCCAATACCCAATTGCTGGCCCACCAGGCCGGGGCGGTCGAGGTGATCGAATCCGCCGCCAACCTGTTCCGGTTGGTCGAGGAACTCCGCAACCGCGCCCTGGGTCTGCAAATGGTGCAGATCGGCAGCACCTTGCAGCGCTTCCAGCGGGTGGTGCGCGACGTGGGCAAGGAACTCGGCAAGCAGGTCGAGCTATATATCAGCGGCGGCGAGACCGAACTCGACAAATCGGTGATCGAACAGATCGGCGATCCCCTGATGCACCTGGTCCGCAACGCCCTCGATCACGGTATCGAACCGGCCGCCGAGCGCCTCGTCAAGGGCAAGCCGGAAAAGGCGCGGGTGGAACTCAACGCCTACCACGAGTCGGGCAGCATCGTCATCGAAGTGACCGACGATGGCCGCGGCCTGGACCGCGATAAAATCCTGGCCAAGGCGGTCTCGCGTGGCCTGGTCGGGCCGGGCCAGAACCTGCCGGATGGCGAGGTCTACAACCTGATCTTCGAGCCGGGATTCTCCACCGCCGACAGTATTTCCAACCTGTCCGGGCGCGGCGTCGGCATGGACGTGGTCCGGCGTAATGTAGAAGCTTTGCGCGGTCATGTGCAGTTGCATAGCCAACTCGGCAGCGGCACCACGGTCCGCATCCGCCTCCCGCTGACCCTCGCTATCATCGACGGCTTCCTGGTGGGCCTGGGACCGGCCCGCTACGTCATCCCCATGGATATGTTGGTGGAATGCCTGGAACACAGCGGGGAAGACCGGGCCAAGGCCATCCGCGAGGGCTATCTGAATGTGCGTGGCAAGGTGCTGCCCATCCTGCGGTTGTCCGAGGTGCTAGGGGTGGAAACCCAGAGGGTCCGGCGCGAAAGCGTGGTGGTGGTCCGCTTCGGCGAATTGACGGCGGGCTTGGTGGTCGATGAGTTGCTGGGCGAGTTCCAGACCGTCATCAAGCCCCTGGGCGCCTTGTTCGGCCATCTGGCCCCCATCGGTGGTTCCACCATCCTGGGCAGCGGCGAGGTGGCTTTGATTATCGATGTACCGGGCCTGCTGCGGCGGGTCCAGCAACACCAACATAGCCAGCATGGCCAGACGGTTTCCCGCGCCCTGGCCGCCACGGCGTGATGAGCGGGAACATAATTCCCGGCGCGCTCGTTCTGTTATTCGGCGCCGGTCACCATTCCTAATGGGGTAACCCAAATGATGAACCTGAATAAGTTGACCATCGCCCAGCGTCTGATCCTGGCGAGTTCGGTATTGGGGGTGTTCTATGTGGCGGTCGGTCTCATCGGCGCGGTGAACCTGGCCGCGTGCGGGCGCGATACCGAACTCGTCTTATTGTCCGGGGTATGGGGTACTGGTGCCGTGCTGTCCCTGGCGTTCGCCTATCGTGTCATCCAAAGCATCGTCAAGCCCATGGAAGGGACTTTGCAAACCTTGGACGCCATGACCAAAGGCGATTTCACCCAGGCACCACCCAAGCCCGAGGGCCAAGACGAGATCGCCTGGATGCAGCATTGCGTCCGCGAACTCTGGAAGCTGGTGTCGAGTTTCATCGGCGACATGGACCGGATGGCCAGCGAGCAGGAGGTCGGCAAGAACGACTCGCGGATGGATGCCGCCCGGTTCCAGGGTTCGTTCAAGGCTATCGCCGAGAACGTCAATATCATGGTGGCCGAGCATATTTCCCTCAAGATGAAAATCCTGGCCCTCATCGGCCAATATGTGGAGGGCGATTTCTCCGAGGCTATGCCGGACCTGCCCGGCCAGCGCGCCATTATCACCCGTCGGGTCAACGAGGCACGGGAATTGATGCGGGCGGCGGCGGAAGCGGCCCAAGAACAGCTGCGTATCCGCAATGCCCTGGATAATTGCAGCACCAGCGTGATGATCTCCGACAACGATGGCATCATCGTCTATATAAACCCGGCGGCGCGGGATACGATGAAAGTCGCCGAGCCCGAATTGCGTAAACATCTGCCACATTTCGACGCCGATAAGTTGCTGGGTTCCTGCTTCGATCAGTACCACCGCAACCAGCCCCATCAACGCAATCTGGTCGCCAGCCTCCGGGAGACCTACAGGACCGAGATCAAGGTGGCCGGACTGACCTTCCGTTTCACGGCCAATCCGGTCTGCGACAAGGCGGGTAAGCGGATCGGCACGGTGGTCGAATGGCTGGACCGGACCATGGAAGTGCGCACCGAGAACGAAGTCAGCACGGTGGTCGGCGCCGCTTCGCTGGGGGATTTCACCAAGCGGTTGAGCGTCGAGGGCAAACAGGGCTTCTATAGGAATTTCGCCGAGAAGCTCAACCAACTGATGGAGACCAGCGCCTACAGCCTGGAGGAATTGCAGCGGGTACTCACCGCTCTGGCCCAGGGCGACCTGACTTATCACGCCAAGGGCGAATACACCGGCATTTTCGGCGAGCTGATGAACGCCGGCAACACCACCGTGGAACAACTCGCCCGCACCATCACCGATGTGGTCGGGGCCGCCGATAGTTTCGCCAATGCCTCGGCCCAGGTCAGCCAGACCGCGCAGATGCTATCCCAAGCCACCAGCGAGCAGGCCGCCAGCGTGGAGGAGACCAGCGCCTCGGTCGAGGAAATCACCGCCTCGGTCCACCAGAACGCCGAGAACGCCAAGGTCACCGACGGCATGGCCCTCAAAGCCACCCAGGAGGCCAATGACGGCGGCATCGCCGTGCGCGAAACCGTGGTGGCGATGAAGAGCATCGCCAGCAAGATCGGCATCATCGACGACATCGCCTACCAAACCAACCTCCTGGCCCTCAACGCCGCCATCGAGGCGGCCAGGGCCGGCGACCACGGCAAGGGTTTCGCGGTGGTGGCGGCGGAGGTCAGGAAACTGGCCGAGCGCTCCCAGGTCGCGGCCCAGGAAATCGGCGAATTGGCGGTCAGCAGTGTGCGGCTGGCCGAGCGGGCGGGGAATTTGCTCGGCACCATCGTCCCGGCCATCCAGAAGACTTCGGACCTGGTGCAGGAAATCACCGCCGCTTCCACCGAACAAGCCGAGGGCTTGGGCCAATTGAACACCACCATGAATGAACTCAGCCGCGTCACCCAGCAGAACGCTTCGGCTTCGGAGGAACTCGCCGCCACCGCCGACGAGATGAACGGCCAATCCCAGGATTTGCTGCGCATCATCGGCTTCTTCAAGGTGGAGCAAAGCGCTCCTGTGGAGTCTTCGCGGCTACAGGGCTTGGCCCAGCGGACGGCGGAAGTGGGCCATGTGCGCCGGATTGCGGGCGGCGGGCGGATGGACGCCCCGTCGGGTTTCTTGCGGTTTTAAAGCGGACGCCGCGCCATGGAAACGCTCAGCATCACCGACAAGGAATTCGCCCAAATCCGCGATTTCATCTACCGCAAGACCGGAATCGCCATGGGCGACAGCAAGAAGGCCCTGGTGTCCGGGCGCTTGTTCAAGCGCTTGCAGCATTGCGGGCTCCGTAACTTCAACGAATATTTCGCCCTGATCACCAGCGGTTCCTTCCCCAAGGAACTCCAGACCGCCATCGATTTGTTGACCACCAACGAGACCTATTTCTTCCGCGAAGAAAAGCATTTCGAGTTCCTGAAGACCCAGGTGTTGCCTGCGGCCAGGCGCGGCGGCACCTACCGGGTGTGGAGCGCGGCCTGTTCCTCCGGGGAGGAACCTTATAGCCTCGCGATGTTGCTGGCCGACAGCCTGGGCGGGATGGAGTTCGATATCTTGGCCTCGGATATCAGCACCCGCGTCCTGGAGAAGGCCCGCCGGGGCTTGTATCCGATGGAACGGGTGGAGCGGATCCCCCCCGAATACCTCAAGCGCTATTGCCTGCGGGGGACCGGGGAGTACGACGGCATGTTGCTGATCGAGAAGCAACTGCGGGCCAAGGTGCGTTTCGAGCAGGTCAACCTGATCGCGCCCATGCCCGATGTCGGCCAGTTCGACCTGATTTTCTTACGCAACGTGATGATTTATTTCGACATGGAAACCAAACGGCAGGTGGTCGGGCAGTTATTGAAGGCGCTCAAACCACGGGGCTATTTCTTTATCGGCCATTCCGAGAGCCTGATGGGCGTCACCGACAAGCTCACCATGCTGCGACCCTCGATTTACCGCCATGCATCCGCCGAGTGACCTCATAGAAATCTTTCTACAGCCAGGGGAGTTTTATTTCGGTGGGGAGAATACCCGAATCCGCACTTTGCTGGGTTCCTGCATCGCCATCACTTTCTGGCATCCCCAAGCCCGCTTCGGCGGGATGTGCCATTTCCTCCTGCCCCGCCGTCCCGATCCGGCACCGCGCGGGCACTTGGACGGGCGCTATGGCGACGAGGCGCTGCTTTGGCTGATCCGCGAGGCGGTGGCCCACCATACCGATCCCGGCAAGTACGAGGTCAAGGTGTTCGGCGGCGGCAATATGTTCCCCGGTTCGAGCGCCTCCGGGCGGGGCGAAGTGGGGCTGCGCAACATCGAGCGGGCTTTCCGCTTGCTCGGGGCTTATGGGCTGCCCGTGGCGGCCAAGCATGTGGGCGGACACGGCCATCGCAACCTGATCTTCGATGTGTGGAGCGGCCATGTCTGGTTGAAATTCGTGCGGACGGACGGCCAGGGGCCGGGCTGACGAACCCCCGCGCCTGGTTCCGGGCCGTGTGCGGGATGTGCAACCGAATTGGGCGGACCCATGCCGTCCGTAAAGGATTTATCATGAAACCCATCAATGTCTTGATCGTCGACGATTCCGCCGTGGTGCGCCAGATCGTCTCCGCCCTGGTGGCCCGCGACCCCTCGATCCAGGTGATGGCGGCGGTGTCCGATCCCATCCTGGCCATGGAGCGCATGAAGCGCCAATGGCCGGATGTCATCCTCCTCGATATCGAAATGCCGCGCATGGACGGCATCACCTTCCTCAAGAAGATCATGGAAGAGCGGCCCACCCCGGTGGTGATCTGCTCGACCCTGACCGAGCGCGGCGCGGAAACCACCTTGCAAGCCCTGTCGGCCGGCGCGGTCGGTATCCTGACCAAGCCCAAGCTGGGGCTCAAGAAATTCCTGGAGGAGTCCTCCATCGAGTTCATCGACGCGGTGAAGAGCGCCGCCCAGGCCAATCTGCGCCGGCTCGGGCCCACGCCCAGGCCGTCCGCCGCCGCGAACCCGGCGGCGGTGCCCCACGTCCCGCCGCCCGCGCCCAAATCCACCCCCGATTCCCGCGCCCTGGCCAGGACCACCGACCGCATCGTCGCCATCGGCACCTCGACCGGCGGCACCCAGGCGCTGGAAGTCTTGTTGACCGCCCTGCCCAGGGTGTCGCCGGGGTTGGTGATCGTCCAGCACATGCCCGAGCGCTTCACCGCCATGTTCGCCCAGCGCCTCGACGGCCTGTGCGCCATCGAGGTGCGAGAGGCCAAGGACGGCGACCGGGTGTTGCCGGGGCTGGCCTTGATCGCGCCGGGCGGGAAGCATATGCGGGTCAAGCTCAGCGGTGCCCAATATATGGTCGAAGTGCTGGACGGCCCCTTGGTCAACCGCCACCGGCCTTCGGTGGACGTGCTGTTCCGTTCGGTCGCCAAGTACGCCGGCAAGAACGCTTTGGGGATCATCATGACCGGCATGGGCGACGACGGCGCCAGGGGACTCAAGGAGATGCACGAGGCCGGGGCCGACACCATCGCCCAGGACGAGGACTCCTGCGTGGTGTTCGGCATGCCCAAGGAGGCGATCAAGCTGGGGGCGGCGGGGCGGGTGTTGACGCTGCGGGCCTTGGCTCCGGCGATCCAGGCCTATGGCGCGTAAAGCGCCGCGACCGCCGGATCATGCGGCGGTTCCAGCGTCCGCATGGCCCGCTTGACACCCTCCCTCAGCCAGTGATGGGCGGCGTCCTTTTCCCGCGCTTGGTGCCAGATCAGGAACACGGCCACCTCCGGGGCGGGATAGGGTAACGGGAAAATCTCCAAACCGAACCGCTCCGCGCACAGCGCCGCGAAGCGCTCGGGGAGTAGCGCCACCAGGTCGGTTTGTCCCACCACCGCAGGCAAGCCCAAGGCCGACCAGACTTCGATGGCCACCCGCGCCGGGAACGCCGCCATCGCGTCTTCGAGCGCATTGGGCCGGTCCTGGGGCGGATGCGGGTCGTAGCAGGCGACCTGCTCTTCGGCTTCCAGCATTTCCAAGGTCAATGGGCCACGCATCCGGGGATGGTCCCGCCGGGCGATGACGACCAATCTTTCCATTTCCAGCAGTCCATGCACCAGGGCCGGGTCGGGATAGCGCACATAATCGATGGCCAGGTCCAGGATGCCTTCCCGCAGCAGGCGGGGGATTTCCTCGGACTGTTCGAGCGGGCGGATCGATAGTGTCGCCCTGGGCGCTTCCCGCCGTATCCAATTGTGCAATCCCACCGCCAACAACACCCCGCCCCCATAGGGTGTCGCCACCTTGAACGCCCGTTCGGTCGATGCGGGATCGAACTCCCGGCCATGCTCCACCCCCTCCCGGATCAAGTCCAAAGCGCCGCGCACCTGTTTGTACAGGGCGTCGGCCGCGGGCGTGGGGTTCACGCCCCTGGAACCTCCGACCAGCAGCGGGTCTTTCAGCACATAGCGCAGACGGTTGACGGCGTTGCTGACCGCAGGCTGGGTCATGCCCAGCCGGGCGGCGGCGCGGGCTTGGTTGCGTTCCTCGTAGACCGCCTCGAAGACGGTGAACAAATTCAGATCGATACCCCTGAGATTCATGATGTGAATACCTGAATTATCATTATTGAATTGGTATTTTTGAAGCGAAATATTAATACTCATCACCCAGCCGCCAGTCCGGCGATAACCCAGGCAATTTTCCGCAGTACCGGGGATTTTAAAGTAAGGAATCCCGGTGCGGGCGGGTTTCTGGGTCGCGCAAACCAACCGTTCCATCAAGGGATATAACCTGGGGATACCAGGTTATGCCGAAGGCGTCGGCCCCCGTCGAGGCTTTTCCGGCGGGTCTGCCTTCCATCGCAACCGCAAACAGTGGGTGATTTTATGTTCGAATTGCTGCTCGGCCGCAACCCCGCCTTCCAAGCCTTGCTGCGGGATGCCCAGACCGCCGCCGCCGCCAACGTGACCGTGCTGATCGCCGGGGAAACCGGTACTGGTAAGGAGTTATTGGCCCAAGCCCTGCACCATCATAGCGCCCGCGCCGCTAAACCCTACGCCACGCTGAATTGCGCGGCGGTAGCGGAGGGGCTGGCGGAATCCGAATTGTTCGGCCACCGCCGGGGCGCGTTCACCGGGGCCGATGCCGATGGCACCGGGCGGCTGCGGGCGGCCCATGGGGGGACGCTGTTCCTGGACGAGGCCGATTCCCTGCCGCCCGCCTTGCAGGCCAAACTGCTGCGCTTCCTCGAAAGCGGCGAAATCCAGCCCTTGGGGGAAACCACCACCCGCAAGGTCGATGTGCGCCTCATCGCCGCGACCAACGCCGACCTGGAGGCCCAGGTCGCCTGTGGCTTGTTCCGCGCCGACCTCTACTACCGGCTGAACGTGCTGCCCTTGCGCATCCCGCCGCTTCGGCAACGCCCGGACGATGTGCCCTTGCTGGCGGGCCATTTCATGCGGCTGTTCGCGGCCCGTTACCAGCGGCGGGAGGCGGTGTTCAACGTGGATGCCATGATCGCCATGGCGGAATACGCCTGGCCGGGCAATGTCCGGGAATTGCGGAATGTGTGCGAGCGGTTGGCCATCTTCCGGGCCGGTGAAGTGGTCGGGGTCGGGGATTTACCGCCGGAGATACCGGGGTATTCCAGGCCGTACAGGCCGGTGGCCGGTTTTCCGGTGAAGGCGCGGGGGCGGGGGGCCGCCGGGTTCGGGATGGGGAAATACCGGGTGAATTGAGGGGGTGGGCCACTGTTTGCCTGCGCGGATGCGGAGGGACGGTGGCAACACTTCATGCCGCCGCCGCGACCCGTGCCTGCAATGCCAGCCCGTGGCCCAATAAACGGGCTTCCAGCGTATCCCCCGGCTGTAGGCGCGAGACGCCCTCGGGCGTGCCGGTGAAGATCAAATCCCCCGCCCGCAAGCTGAAATGGCGCGAAAGATAGGCGACGATCTCCCCGCAGCTGAACAGCATATCCCCGGTGTTCCCGGCTTGGCGCAGCAGGCCGTTGACCCGGAGTTCGAAGGCTAGCCGGGCCGGGTCGGCCACTTGCGCGGCGGGCAGGAACGGGCTGAGGGGACCGAAGCCGTCACAGCCCTTGGCGATGGCCCAGGGGTTGCCCTCGGCCTGGGCCTTGCGCTGCCAATCGCGGGCGGTGATGTCGATACCCAGGCCATAGCCCGCGATCCAGTCTTGGGCCGATTCTACCGGGACGTGGCGTCCGCCCCGGCCCAGCAGGATCACGATTTCCAATTCGTGCTGCACGTCCCGGCTGTCCGGCGGCAGGACCACCACGCCGCCGTCTTCCAGCAGCGAGGTCGCCGCCTTGAGGAAAACCACCGGCTCCGGTGGCGGTTCGTTACCGAGTTCACGGGCGTGGGCGGCGTAGTTGCGGCCTATGCCGAACACGGTGCCGACCGGCACCGCGCCCGTGCCTTGCAGGTGGACGGTGATGGGTGGAGGAGCCTGGAAAGCGCTCATGGCGGGGAATCCTGTGGATGGGTGGAAGCAGTCAAGGTGGAACGCGCCGCCGCCTCCCGCGCCGCGTGCTCGGACAGGCCGGCCTCGAACATCATCACCGCCATGCGTTCGGCGAAGGCGGTGGCGCGGTCGCCGTCCGGCATGGGCAAAGCCTGCGCCTTGGCCCAGGCGAACAGCCAGCGGATGTCTTTTTGGTGCTGGGGCAGTTCCTTCATGGCGGTGGCCGTGGATGGTTCACTGGCGGGCGAGTTTGGGCTTGCCTACCGGATTGCCCCGCGCAAACCCAAGTTCGCGCTCCAGCGTGTTAGAGCTTGCCTTTCACCAGGGCGTAGACCTCGCGGTCCATTTCCTCCATCCCCGCCATGATGCGGTCCAGTTCGGCCAGGCGCGAGGCGACGAATTCCCCATCTTTGATCGAACCCACGTTGACATGGACGTTCAGCGCCGAGCAGCGCAGGGCGGCGTAGCCCGCCGCCACCGCCGCTCCGGCGTCGCTGGCCACGTTGCGGTTGCCTTTTTCCGCCGCGATCCGGCTCAACCGCACGATTTCGGCGCAGGCGCGGGCGCAGTCCAAGGGCACGTCGGTGGCGGTCTTGAGCGCGGCCTGGATGGCTTCGGCGCGGGCTTGTTTCTGTGCGTCGGTATCCTTGGGCAGGGCGTAGGCGCCCATCACCTGCTTGAACGCCTCGACATCGGCCCGGATCAGGTCGGTGAGGCGGGCGCGGAGGCCGTCCGCCTGTTCCAGCATCGCCTTCATTTCTGCCTCGACCGCTTCGTAGTTCTTCTTGCCCACGGTCAGGTTGCCCACCATGCCCACCAGGGCGGCCCCCATGGCGCCCATGATCGCCGCCGCGCTGCCGCCGCCGGGGGTGGGTGCCTTGCTGGCCAGTGCGTCCAGGAAATGTTCGATGGGTTGGTCTTTGATCATGGGGTCGCTCCCTGTGGCCGGTACTGCGGAAAAAGGGCCGGATTATAAAGCACCCGACCCGGTCGGAAACCCGATTTGCAAGAGACGGGCCGCTGCGCTACCGTTGACAATCATCCCGGCCCAAGGCTCCGGCCCTGGGTGTCCATCTCCCCGACCGGATCGCTCCGGCCCCAGCTTACCGGCATGGTTATGAAAAAACTCCTGTTCCAGTTCGATACCGATACTTATCCGTCCGTATTCGATACCGTGGTGGCCTACGACGGCGGGGCCGACCAGGTCATCGGCCACGGTGGTTTGACGCCCGCGACCGTCGGTCCCTTGGTCGAGGGCACCATCTTCACCCGCGCCCCCAAGGACAAGAAAAACACCGCCATCTTCATCGGTGGCAGCAATATGGTGGCCGGACAGGATTTGCTGAAGGCGGTGAAGAAGAAGTTCTTCGCCGATTTCCGGGTCTCGGTGATGCTGGACAGCAACGGCAGCAACACCACGGCGGCGGCGGGCGTCGCCAAGCTCCTAGGCAGCGGGGCCATCGCCGGGAAGCGTGCCGTGGTGCTGGCCGGGACCGGACCCGTGGGCCAACGGGCGGCGGTGATGCTGGCCCGCGAGGGCGCGGCGGAGGTCGCCATCACTTCCCGCTCCCTGGCCCGCGCCGAACAGGCTTGCCAGGATATGAAGGCGCGGTTCGGGGTCGATCTGGTGCCGGTCGAGGCCTTCGACGGCGATGCGCGGGGCCGGGCCATCGCGGAGGCCCAGATCGTGTTCGCGGCGGGCGCGGCGGGGGTGGAACTCCTGGAAGCCCGGCACTGGCAGGACAACCCGCATATCGAACTGATGGCCGACGCCAACGCCACTCCGCCCATCGGCATCGGCGGCACCGATATGATGGACCGGGGCGCGCTGCGCGAGGGCAAGATCGTGTGGGGGGCTATCGGTTTCGGCACTTTGAAGCTGGCCTTGCACCGGGCTTGCATCGCCCAGTTGTTCGAGTCCAATAATCAAATTCTCGACGCCGAGGAAATCTTCGCCATCGCCAAAGCCATGGCCTGAGCGTCATCCGGCGGAACTCCCGTAGCCCTTCCACCAAAGCATTCCCACCCCGATCCAGGAAAAAAGCCGATGGCCTGTCAAGGCGCATCGGCTTTTATCGGCGCGGTTCAATCAGCGGCGCAGGCCATGGCTCCCCCCCTGTATCCGGCGCACGGTATCCACCAGGGTGTCGATCTCTTCGCGGGTGTTATAGAACGCCAGCGAAGGCCGCACCGTCGCCTCCTGCCCGAAACGGCGCAGGATGGGCTGGGCGCAATGATGGCCGGAGCGCACCGCGATCCCTTCGCGGTTCAGCGCCTCGCCCACTGCCTCCGGGCGGAACCCCCGCAGTACGAAGGACAACACCCCGGCCTTGTCCGGCGCGGTGCCGATCAGGGTCAAACCGGGCACGCCCAATAAGCCCTCGGTGGCATAGCACAGCAGTTCATGCTCGTAACGCTGGATATTGTCGATGCCGATCCGCGCGACATAATCCAGGGCCGCGCCCAATCCCACCGCGTCGGCGATATTGCCGGTCCCGGCCTCGAAACGGGCGGGCGCTCCGTGGTAGACCGTTAGCTCGAAGGTCACGTCCTGGATCATATTGCCGCCGCCCTGCCAAGGCGGCATGGCGTTGAGCAGGTCCAGCTTGCCATAGACCGCCCCGATCCCGGTTGGCCCGAACACCTTGTGGCCGGAAAACACATACCAATCGCAATCCAGCGCCTGCACATCGGCCCGCATATGCGAAACCGCCTGCGCCCCGTCCAGCAAGACCCGCGCCCCGTGGCGGTGGGCGATTTCGATCATTTCCTTCGCGGGCGTCACCGTGCCCAGCGCGTTCGAAACCTGGGAGAACGCCACCAGCTTGGTGCGGGCGTTGAACAGGCGTTCGTATTCGTCCAACCGGATTTGGCCGCGCTCGTCCACCGGCGCGACCCGCAGCCTGGCCCCGGTTTCGGCGCATAGCCGCTGCCAGGGCACGATATTGGCGTGGTGTTCCAGCCAGCTGATGACGATCTCGTCGTCCTTGCCGAGATGGCGGCGGCCCCAGCTTTGGGCGATCAGGTTGATGCCTTCGGTGGTGCCGCGCACGAACACGATCTCGTCGCTGCTGGCGGCGTTGAGGAACCGGGCGACCTTGTCCCTGGCCGCCTCGTAGGCGTCGGTGGCGCGCGCCGCCAACTCGTGGGCCGCCCGGTGGATGTTGGAGTTTTCGTGGGCATAGAAATACGCGAGCCGGTCGATCACCGCCTGGGGCTTTTGGGTGGTGGCGGCGTTGTCCAGCCAGATGAGGGGGCGTCCATGCACGCGTTCCTGGAGGATGGGAAAATCCCGGCGCACGGCCAGTACATCGAAGCCCGGATGGGCGGAGGTCTGGCTGGGGCCGGGGCCGGACCCAGGACGGGCCGGTTCGGGCTGGGAGGCTCCCGAGGTCGAGTGGAGTTCGTCGAGGAAGTAGAAAGAGAGGGCCGATAGCTCGCCCCCGCCGGTCATGGGCGAACCCTGGGGTGGCGTCCAGCCGGTTCCTGCGGGTTGGGAGCCGGGCACGCCCGACCGTTCGCCCGGCGAGGGAATATCCGCCAGTTCCGGGAACTCGAATTCCCCGTCGCGGGTTTTGAGTGCCACCAAGGGCGCGGAGCGCGGCGGCGGCGGTTGGGTTGCACGCAGGAAATACAGCGGCGCTGCGCCCTCGTCGCCGCTGGGCGCGGTGGCGAGCGCCGCCGGTTGCTGGCCGGAGCCGCCCGCCAGGACGGCGGGCAGCTTGCGGAAGTCGGCTTCGTCGGGCAAATCCCCCAGCGGCGCGGCGGACGTGGCCGCCGGTGCCACGTTCAGGGCCGACCCGCCGGAGGCTCCCGGCAGGGCGGCGAAGAACTCGTTGGCGAGCCGGGCCAACACCGCCGGATCGGGCAAGCCGGACGGCGCCGCCGCACCGGGCGGATTAGCGGTATTCAGGCTGGTAATCATGGTACTTGCCCACATCGACGTTTTCGAGCACGGCCAGGGCGTCCTCGGTCAGGACGGCCAGCGAGCAGTACAAAGACACCAGATAGGAGGCGATGGCCTTGCGGCTGATGCCCATGAATTTCACCGATAGCCCCAAACCCTGCTCGCCCGGCAAGCCCGGTTGATACAGGCCCACCACGCCCTGGCGGCTCTCGCCGGTCCTGAGCAGGAGGATTTTGGTCTTGCCGTCCTCGACCGGCACCTTGTCGCAGGGCACCAGTGGCAAGCCGCGCCAGGTCAGGAACGGCGAGCCGAACAGGTTGGCGGTGGGTGGCGGCACGCCGCGGCGGGTGCATTCGCGGCCAAAGGCGGCGATGGCCTTGGGGTGGGCCAGGAAGAAGGCCGGTTCCTTCCACACCTTGGTGATGAGTTCGTCCAGGTCATCCGGGGTGGGCGGGCCGGACAGGGTGGAGATTTTCTGGTCGGGGTGGACGTTGTTGAGCAGGCCGTATTCCGGGTTGGTGAGCAACTCGTTTTCCTGGCGCTCCTTGATGGTTTCGATGGTGAGGCGCAGTTGTTCCTTGATCTGGTCGTGCGGGCTGCCGTAGAGGTCGGACACGCGGGTATGCACGTCCACCACCGTGGTCACGGCGCTGAGGAAATATTCCCTGGGGTTCTCGTCGTAATCGACGAAGGTTTCCGGCAGGTCGCGCTCGTCGCGCTGGGAGCAGGCGGTCAGCACGCGGGAAGCGTCCTTGACCTTGTTGAGGCGGTAGATACCGGCCTCGACCCCGATCCAGGGCAGCAAGTGGACCAGCCAGCGCGGCGTGATCGTGGTGAGCTGGGGAACGGTCTTGGTGGCGTTGGCGAGTTGGCGGGCGGCGGCATCGCCTAGCGCCCGTTGGATGTCTTGGTTTTCTGCCATAGTGGTTCGCTCTGGTTTTTGTGGCGGTTGTCCGCGTGGGGCGCGGGCACCGGGAGTGGCCCTGGGGCCGGGTGGGGCGCGGTGCGCCCCGGACGCATTCCCACGCGGCGCGTGGGAACGAGAAAGCTGGGGGATTAAATCCCGGCCCCGCCGTCGAAGACTTCGTTGCGGGCCTGGGCCTGGGTGATATTGCTGTTGGGCGGCACGTTGCGGGTTAGCCAGACATTGCCGCCGATGGTCGAACCCCGGCCCAGGGTGATGCGGCCCAGGATGGTGGCCCCGGCGTAGATCACCACGTCGTCTTCCACGATGGGATGGCGGGCGTTGCCCTTGAGCAGGACGCCGTTCTCGTCCACCGGGAAGCGCTTGGCCCCGAGGGTGACGGCTTGGTACAAGCGCACCCGCTGGCCGATGAGGGCGGTCTCGCCGATTACCACCCCGGTGCCGTGGTCGATGAAGAAACTGCCGCCGATGGTGGCTCCCGGATGGATATCGATGCCGGTGGCGGAATGGGCGATTTCGGCGATCATGCGGGCGACCAAGGGCACGCCCAGCCGGTGCAGTTCATGGGCGAGCCGGTGGCAGGTGACGGCGGCGATGCCGGGATAGCACACCAAGACCTCGTCCACGCTGCGGGCGGCGGGGTCGCCTTGGTAGGCCGCTTCCAGGTCGCTTTCCAGCAGGGCGCGGACCGGGGGCAAACGGGCGGCGAAGCGGCGGACGATGTCCAGGGCGCGGGCATCGCCGTCGGCGTCCACGGTGCCCGCTTGTTCGGCGGCGAAGCGCAATTCCCGCCGCACCTGGCCCAGCAAGGCCCGGAGATGGGCGTCCAGGGTGTGGCCCACGAAATAATCCACCCCTTCCAAGGACAGGTCGCCATGACCCAGCCGGTTGGGGAACAGGGCGGTGGCGAGGCCGTCCACGATCTCCACCAAGACCTTGCGCGAGGGCAATTGGGGCGGGCGGCGCTCGCGCCGGCGGCTTTCCAGGGAAAGCTCGCGCAAGGCCCGCAACTCGGCGACGATGGTCTCGATATCGAATTGGGACGGGGACTCGGACACGGGGGCGGTCCGCTGGTGCAAGGGATCAAGCCGCGAATCCGTGAGCATCGAACACCCCCTCGAATAACACCGAACTCAGATAACGCTCGCCGGAATCCGGCAGCACCACGACGATGGTCTTGCCCGCGTGTTCGGGCCGCTGGGCCAGCCGCACCGCCACGGCGGCGGCGGCCCCGCAGGAAATCCCCGAGAGGATGCCTTCCTCGCGGGTCAGGCGGCGGGCGAACTCGATAGCTTCTTCGTTGCTTACCCGCTCCACGGCGTCCACCAGCGCCAAATCCAACACCTCCGGCACGAAGCCCGCGCCGATGCCCTGGATTTTGTGGGGGGCGGGCTGCAAAGGCTCGCCGGCCCGCTTTTGGCTGAGGACCGGGCTGGCGGCGGGTTCCACCGCCACCGACAGGATCGGCTTGCCCTTGGCGTGTTTGATGTAGCGCGACACCCCGGTGATGGTGCCGCCGGTGCCGACCCCGGACACCAAAATATCGATGGCCCCCCCGGTGTCGTCCCAGATTTCCGGGCCGGTGGTGGCTTCGTGGATGGCCGGGTTGGCCGGGTTCTTGAACTGTTGCAGTAATACGTAGCGCTCCGGGTCGGAAGCGGCGATTTCCTCGGCCTTGGCGATGGCCCCGGCCATGCCTTTGGACCCTTCGGTCAGGACCAGCTTGGCCCCGTAGGCGATCAGGAGCTTGCGGCGTTCCAGGCTCATGGTTTCGGGCATGGTCAGGGTCAGGGGGATGCCCCGCGCCGCCGCCACGAAGGCCAGGGCGATGCCGGTATTGCCGCTGGTCGGTTCCACCAGGGCCTTGCCCGGACCCAACAGGCCGCGCCGCTCGGCGTCCCAGACCATGGCGGCCCCGATCCGGCATTTCACCGAATAGGCGGGATTGCGGCCTTCGATCTTGGCGAGCACGGTCGCCCGCGCCCCGTCGGTGACGCGGTTGAGTCTGACCAAGGGCGTATGGCCGATGGCGTGCGAGTTGTCTTCGTACCAGTGCGGCATGGCGATCTCCGTTGACGTGGTGCCTGGGCGTGCGGTTGCGGCCAAAAAAAACCAGCGTTCCATGGCGGGAGACGCTGGCTTCCGGTGGTCCGGTCGGCACTAGTGCAGCATCACGCCTAGGTTGCCGGGTCTAAGGCTTGAAGGTTTGGCGGGCATTGCCAAACCGAGGGACCGGAGGTGTGAGATGGCGAAGCGATACCGGGTGACGCTCACCGCCGAGGAGCGGGGCGATTTGAAGGGGTTGATCGGGAGTGGCAAAGGCGCGGCGCGGAAGCTGGCCCATGCCCGCATCCTGTTGCAGGCCGACGAGGCCGAGGGCGGTCCGGGCCGCACCGACGCCGGGATAGCGGAGGCGTTGAACGTGGACGTCCGCACGGTGGAGCGGGTACGGCAACGTTTCGTGGAGCAGGGCATTGAAGCCGCCTTGGTGCCCAAACCGACCGACCGGGTGTACGCCCGCCTGCTGGACGGGGAGCAGGAGGCGCGGCTGATCGCGCTGGCCTGTTCCGAGCCGCCCGGGGGCAAGCCGCGCTGGACGCTGCGGTTGCTGGCGGACCGGATGGTCGAACTGGACTACGCCGAAACCGTGTCCTACGAAACCGTGCGGCGCACGCTCAAAAAAACGAGCTCAAGCCCCACCTCCGCAAGATGTGGGTCATCCCGCCCAAGGCCTCGGCCGAGTTCGTAGCCGACATGGAGGACGTGCTGGAGGTCTACCGGCGGCCCTACGACCCCAGGCTGCCGGTGGTCTGCTTGGACGAGTCCTTCGTCCAGTTGGTGGGCGAGGTGCGCGAACCCCTGCCGATGGGGCCCGGCCAGCCGGAGCGCTACGACAGCGAGTACGTCCGCAACGGGGTGGGCAGCCTGTTCATGGCCTTCGAGCCCCTGGCGGGATGGCGCGAGGCCCGGGTCACCGAGGGCCGGACCCGCAAGGACTTCGCCGGAATCGTCCGGGACCTGGTCGATGGACGCTACCGGGACGCGGACAAGGTCGTGGTGGTCATGGACCAGTTGAACACGCACTCGGCGGCCAGCCTGTACGAGGCCTTCCCGCCGGAGGAAGCCCGGCGGATCGCCGAGCGCTTGGAGATCCACCACACGCCCAAGCACGGCAGTTGGCTGGACATGGCCGAGATCGAACTGAGCGCCCTGGCCCGCGACCTGCCCGAGCGCGTCGGCCAACGGGACGACCTGGTCCGCCACGTCGCCGCCTGGACAGAGCGCCGCAACCAAACCCAGGTCAAGGCCAATTGGCAATTCACCACCGCCGACGCCCGCATCAAGCTCCGCAAGCTCTACCCCACATTCGACGGGTGACAGAGCACTAGGGAGGGCGGCGCGGTGGGATTCGGGAATCCTGGGCACCGCCGACGGCTTCGGGGGAAACTTTAATCGAAGTTTTATATGCTGCGAAAGAATCAAAGATGATTCTTTAATTCTTTTTTGTTATTAAAGCGACTCTGCCGGATCGGGGCTGGCTACGGTCTCTTGATTTTTTATAACCTTTGAGAATTAAAGAAGACGTTTTTATTATTTTTGATGTGGATCGCTGTTGCTATAGTCGCCATCTGCAAGCCCGGCCCGGTCGGTTTCCTGTCCGCCGGTTGATTGTTTTTTGGGAATCCCTCGCTCAAAACCATGGACATGCTAGCCACAGACGCCTTTTCCACCCCCATCACCGAAGCCTTGTTCCACGAGTTCCGCGGTTCTACGGAGCATGACCGCACCCCGCCGGTGCTGACCTTCCCGGAACCCAGGGCTTTGAGCCTATCCATCCGCGCTACCGCCTTGGTGTTTGAAGACCCGCGCTCGCAAGCGCTGTTCGCCCGGCTCGAACGCATCGCGCCCAGCGAGGCCAGCGTCCTGGTGATTGGCGAAACCGGCACCGGCAAGGAACTGGTGGCCCGCCAGGTCCACGCCCTGAGCCGCCGCGCCGGTGGGCCGTTCGTGGCGGTGAATTGCGCGGCCCTACCGGAAACCTTGATTGAAAGCGAGTTGTTCGGCCACGAGAAGGGCGCCTTCACCGGGGCGGTGCAGGCCAAATCAGGCTGGTTCGAGACCGCCCACGGCGGCACCTTGTTCCTGGACGAGATCGGCGATTTGCCGCTGGGCGTGCAAGTCAAGCTGCTGCGGGTGTTGCAGGAGCGCGAGATCGTGCGGGTCGGTTCGCGCCAGCCCACGCCCATCGACGTGCGCTTGATCGCCGCCACCCATGTCAACCTGGAACAGGCGGTCCGGGCCGGTACCTTCCGCGAAGATTTGTTCTACCGGCTCAATGTCGCGCCGCTGGACCTGCCGCCCCTGCGCGAAAGACCGGGCGATATCCTGCCCTTGGTCCTGCATTTCCTGCGGGTCTATGCGGAGCGGTTGGGGCGGAGCGGGGTGTCCTTGACCCAGGAGGCGGCGCGGCGGCTCCAGGAATACGAATGGCCGGGCAATATCCGCGAGTTGGAGAACGTCATCCACCATGCCCTGTTGGTTTGCGCCGGGTCCGCGCTGAAACCCACGGACCTGCATTTTTCCTCGACCTCGTTCCAGCGCCCGGCCCCGCTGGCGGAACCCCAGGCCGACAGCGGCGAATTGCGGCGGGTGCTGTTCCGCCTGTTCGAGCAAGCCCCGCCCAATCTGATGGAAACCATCCAGGAGACCCTGATCCGCTCGGCCTACGATTATTGCGAGCATAACCAGGTGCATACCGCCCGCTTGCTGGATATCAGCCGCAATATCCTCCGGGCGCGGCTAGCGCGGTATGGTTTGATCGGGGTGGCGGAGAAGGCGGAGCCGGTGGAGGTGTAGCGCCCGGCTAGCGGTGGCCTGGGTTGGATTGTTCGCGGGCCAGCCGCAAAGCTTCCGCGTGTAGCGCATCGCCGATATAAAAACCGGCCTTATGGCGTAGCGCATCCAGGCAAGGGCCGATTTCGGCGATCAGGCTTTGGCGGCGAGCAGGATTCCCAAGACGCCCACCGGCTTCAAACCGAGGCCCAGGGCTTTATGCCTGCCGTCCCGCTCGTCCAGCAAGATCAAAGAAGCTTTGAGTTCCAAAGCCAGGGCGATGCTTTCGGCCTCACCGGGGTCGAGGTCTTGACGGAGGGCCGCGACCAAGGCGCGGTTGCCCGGCGTATGGCGTTGAATCCAATCCGCATTCGCGACCTCGTGGCGGCCCGGCCAAATTTTCCCGGCGAAATTCAATTCCGCCCAAACAGCTTCCGCGATATGCAGCGAGCCATAAAGCGCCCGTAGCACGCCGAACTGGCCGATGGCGGCCAGATTGGTCAAGGGCGAGGTGTCGCTGACCACCAGGCTCATGGCAGTGTTGCGCCGGATTCGAGCAGGCTGGCCCAATCTTCGTGCAAATCCTCCACGTCGTAATGGGGCGGTATCCGCCGCGAGGCCAGCAGTTGCCGGAACTCCCACAAGGACAGGCCCGCGAGTTCACGGGCCTTGCCGATGGCGAGCCGCTTTTGGGCGTAGAGCGCGACGGCCAATTCACACTTGAGATCGTCCACGGACAGACGGGCCGAATCGAGGATATCCTGTGGAATAGCGAGCTGGGTTGTGGTCATGGGCTTGTACCGGGGTGGAAAACCACAGGATAAATTCCGGGACCACGGATGGAAACCCCGCGCTTCCCTAAAACTCGTAGCTCACCCTGAAATCGATGCGCTGCTGCCCGACATCCACCGTGCCCTGCCGGTAGAACGGATAGCCCCAATCCAACTCGCCCACGAAATGCCGGAGGATTTGGGTCCGTAAGCCCACCCCGGTCGCCGCCAGCTGGTAATAGCTGGGATTCCCTGGCAAGGCGTCCTGTATCCACAGATAGGCCCAGTCGTAGAAGGCCAGCAGCCTAAGGTTCTGGACATAGTCCGCGCCTTCGGGCCACAGCCTGGGGCTATAGAGTTCCGCCGACAGGTTCAGCCCGCTGTCGCCCAATTGCTGGGTTTGGTAATAGCCGCGCACGCTCTGCATCCCGCCCACCGCGAATTGCTCGTTGCTGATCAAGGGCTGGTCGGAAATCTGCCCCGAGGCCCGCGCCAGCATCACCAGATCGTAGGGCAAATCCTGGCGGTGTTTGAGGTCGGCGGTGAAATAGAAGAAATCCGGCTTGGCGTTGTAGCGCTTGTTCTCGAATTCCTCGGCGTTGTTGTCCATGCCCCGGATCGAGAAATGCCCGGCGGCGCTCAGGCTGGTGGCCCATTCCCCGCCGCGCCAGCTGGCGTCGTAGCCCAGCATCAAGGGGATATAGTGGATGGGCGTGTTGCCGGTGTCCTGGCCGACCAGGGTCACGCCCTGGTTGAAATCCTTGTAGTCGAAGCCGAAGGTCAGGCTGTGGGTGTAGCTGTCGCGGGCGGGCAGGGGTTTCACCAGGCGGGCACCGTAGATCGAGCCGGTGCCGACGACCGCCGTGCCGCCCACGCTGGCTCCGAGCTGGGTGTTGGAACTGATGCCGATGCCGTACAGCGCCAAGCGGGTATCGGCCCAGCCGGTGGGGAGGACGTAGGTGCCGGACCAGACTTCCACCTCGTCGCTGTTCTCCGGGGAAACCTGGTATTGCAGCGAGGCGCTGTGGAACCGCTGCCACAGGTTGTCGTAGCGGATTGAGCCGATCAGGCGGGTGCGGGTGGTGTGTTCGGTGTTGCGGCCATTGAGTTCCACGCTGCCATGCACCGGCAGTTCGTCCTTGACCTTGAGTTCCACCTCCATCTGGCCGGGGGTCGAACCGGCCCGGAATACCGGCGTCACGCTGCGGTCGGCGGATTCCTGGGCCAGTTTGCCGATTTGTTCCTGGACGGCGGGCATGTAGGGCACTTGGCCCTCGGCCAGGGCCGGGACGCCTTCGCGTATCTTGCCCAGCGAGTAATAGCGGGCTCCCGTGACCCTGAGGATTTCCACGCTGCCTTCCACCACTTTCAGGCGCACGGTGTTCTGGTTCACGTCCTGTTCCGGGATATCCACCACGACGGTGGGATAGCCTTTGTCGCGGTAGCTGGCTTCCAGGGCGGCGCGGGCTTTTTCCACGTCGTCGATGGTCTTGCCCGGACCCAGGAAAGGGTAGACCGCCCGCTCCACCGCTTCCACGTCCAGCACGGTGTTGCCTTCGACGTGGTAGTCGTACACGTCGAAAGTGGGCGCGGCTGTGGTGGGGGCCGGTTCGGCGGTGGCGGTCGGCTCGGCCCAGGCCGGGGGATGCACCAAGCTCAAGCCCAGGCACAGGCCCATGGCCCGGATGCGGTACGGCTTCATGGCTGTTCCCCCGTGCCTTCTTCTTCCACCGCCGCTGGCGCGGGCGGGTTTTCCTGGGGCGCGACCGCCGGTTGGAACGGCGTGGCCTTGAGCTGGTGGAGCTTGTAGCGGTAGTCCTCGGCGGCGTTCTCGGTCTGGACCTTACCCAGCCCGGTCAGGGGTTCGAGGTCGGTCACTTGGTCCCAGAAGCCTTTTTCCTTGTACTTCTCCACCAATTCCTGGTTGGCGCTCAAGAGCGAGCGGTTGCGCTCGCCGCATTGGGCGATCCATTGCTCGCGTTCCTTCACCGCCTCGACCAAAAGCTGGTTGTCGGCCTGGATATCCTTGGCCTGGGCGACGATATCGCGTTGCCTGCCCATAAGGGTTTGTTCGCGGCCCTTGGCCTGCTCGATCCTGCTATCGAAATCGGCCTTGGCGCTTTGCAGGGCTTCGGTCCCGGTTTTCTTGCACTGTTCGAGTTGGGCGGGCAGGGGTTCCAGCTTGCGGACGGCTTGCTCCAGGGTTTTCACCTGGGTTTCCAGCGCGGCTTTTTCGCCGAGGAGGCTGGCTTTCTCGGCTTCGAGCGCGGCTTTTTCCGCACTGAGTTGATGCAGCACGCCTTGGGCCTTACGCAGCACTTCCTTGAGTCCCGCGTCCTGGGATGGGGATTTGGGCGCGGCCCCAGCCGCGCCGCCCGCGAGCAGCAGCGCGGCGCAGAGGGCCAGCATCGCCGCCCGCGATCCGTGTTGGTTAGCCAATTCCATCGCTATGCCCTCCTTAGAACTTGGCGTTCAGGTCGAGGTTGAGGGTGTCGATGCTCAAGGGTGGGCCGCTCACTGCGTCGCTGGACAACCAGCGTAAATCCACCCAGGTATTGGTCGCCAGACCGTACTGGGCGCCGACCGTCCAGCCCTTGGCGTTGGTGCCGCCCTCGTGGAAGATCGGATCGTTGAAGGCGTCCAGGATCGCGTCGCTTTCGATATAGCGGTAGCTGAAGAACAGGTTCCAATCGTTGAAACGCTTGAGTTCCGGGCGGCCCACGTCGAGCCGTACCATGTAGGCGTTGGTGTGCGGCTGATAGCTGTCGCCGAATTCGCTGGCGATATAGGCCGAATCGAAGCCGAAGTTCTTGGCGTAGTCGGCGGTCAGGAGGACGTGGGTGGGCGCGAATCCGGCGTAATCGAAGGCCGCCGTGATATCCATGACCTGGAAGTTCGAGGCCAAACCCACTAGGCATACGTTCTGCGCCCCCAGCGCCCCGGTGTTGCAGGCGGTTTGGTTCTTGGCGTCGTTGATGGCGACCAGGGTGTTGCCCTTTTGCATGAATTGGGGCGCGGTCCAGTCGTATTGGTCGCTGTCCAGGCTGTTGCGGACGGCGCGGACGTTGCTGAAATCGTAATAGGCCGCCGCCAGCTTCAAGCGCGAATCCTGGAACGGCAGCCAATCGGCCCCGGCCTGGAACGCGAACAGCCACTTGTCGGCGGAGGAGAAATTCACCTCCTGCAAGGGCAGCACGCCCGCCGTGGCGAAAATGGTATTGGGGGTCTGCGGGCCCAGGTTGATGCCATAGCGCCCGGTCGCCAAGGGCGCATGGTAGGAGGACACGGTCGGGTCGTCCTGCCCGAACCGCCACCGCGCCGTGCCGACCAGCCCCTCGAAGCTGAGCATGGCGCTATAGAGCATCTCGGTGGACATGAAGGGATTGGGGATGCGCCCGCCCCACAGCGTCAGCCAATCGTTGCCCTGGCCATCGACGTAGTCGTATTGCAGGAAGGCGCGGTCCAGGGCCACGATCCAGGCCGAGTTGTAATCGCCCAGGGTTTGGTTGGTCGAGACCGGGCTGTAGATATTGGTGGTGGTCAGGCGGAACCCGGCTTTCAGCCCTTCGGTGATCTGGGCGTCGAAACCCACCCGGAAGCGCTCGTTGATGCGGGCGCGGTCGATGGTGCTGTTGAAATAGGCGTCGTTCTTGGCCAGGGCTTGGGAAATGCCGCCGTCGCGGTTGATGGCTTGCCAATCGTAGAACTGGGCGTTGCCGGCGGGGAAGAATTCGTCCGAAAACCGGAGGCGGGCGTCCATATAGGGCTTGATGCGGTGGACCCAGTCCGGGATGGCATCGGCGAAATTCCATTGCTCGGCCTTGGCGGTCTTTTTCACATCCTTCAACACCTCGTCCTTGAGTTCGGCCCGCACCTGGTCGTGGATTTCCTTCTTCACGAACTCGGGCACGTAGCCGACGTGGATATCCTTGCCCTTGACGTTCTGGGCCGGGGCGGCGGGTTCCGGTGGGTGGGCTTTGGCTTGCGCCGCTTCCTGGGCCAGCTCCGCCTTGGCTTCCTTCACCGCTTTGGCCTGGGCGTCTTGGATCATGGCGTCGGCGCTGGCGCGGTCGAGGATGCCCTTTTGCACCAGGGCTTCGATCAGGTTGACGGTCATATTGCGGTTGACCAGGGTGGCTTCGCGGTCTTCGGCGGCCTGGACGCCCGCAAGGGAGGAACCCGCCAAAAGGGCGGCGAAGGTGGTTCTAGCGGTTTTCATCGGATAGCCCTGTGGTGTTCTTATCGGCCCCCCGCCCGACCGGAGTCCAAAGCCCGCTTTGGACTCCGGTCGGGCGGGGGGCTAGGGGAGATTGCGTGTTAAATCCGGGAGGTCAGCCTGATCTTCACCGGCTGCGGCATGTTCTCGGGGGGTGGTTTTTGCAGGGCCAGCTTGAGCTTCGGGAGGGCGTCGCGGATGGCCTGGTCCACCTCGGGCTTGCCGCTGCCGCGGGTCAGTTCGGCCCGGCTCAGGCGGCCATCCGGGCCGATCCAGATATCCAGCATCACGGCGTAGCTACTTTTGCGGGCGTGGGTGTCTTCCAACAGCGCGTGCAATTCGGTTTCGAGCTGGTGCGAAACCTGTCCACCGTACCAATGGATCAAGCTGCCAGGCGTGCCGCCCAGCAGCGAGCGCCCGCCCTTGCGGGCCGCCAGCCCGAAGGCGTCGGAACCGGCGCTGCCTTCGCCATCCACGCCCAGTTGCTCGCCGGGCGGGGCTGCGTCTGCTTCCGGGGCGGGCTCGGGTTCTTTTTCGGGTTCGGGTTCCGGCTCCTCGATCTTCTCCTCCTTCACCTCGGGTTCCGGCGGCTTTTGCTCGGGCGGCGGCGGGGGCGGCGGTTGCACCACGCTGATTTGCTGGACCACGCGCTTGGTTTGCGGTCCTTTCTGGAACAGGTCTTTCAGCAGGAACACGCCGACCGCGATCAACACGCTCAAGCCCACCCCGATCAAGAGCGGCAGACGCTGCAGCCAGGTTTTTTTCTTGTCCATCGGGCGGGCCTATTTCACGAGTTTTTGTGTGACCAGCCCGAGTTGGCTGATTTCGAGCCGCGTCACCACGTCCAGCACCTGTATGACTTTTTCGTACTGGATGGAGGCGTCGGCCTTCAGCACCACCGGCAAATCCGGCGTCGCCGCCTTATATTGCGCCAGCCGGGTTTCCAGTTCCTGGATCGACACCGGGTAGGTGTCGAGGTAGATCGTCCCGTCCGGGGTGATGGAAATCGCCTTGGTCTTGGGTTTGGAGAGGCTCGGCGTGCTGCTGGCCTTGGGCAGGTTGACCGTGATGCCCTGCACCGTGGCCGTGGTCATGATGATGAAGATCAACAGCAGCACATAGGCCACGTCCAGCATGGGCGTGATGTTGATGTCGTCGTAGACCTTCTCTTCGGATTCGACTTTCATGGGGAGGCGCTCCTGGGTGTGGTGGCGTCATGGCTGGGCCTGGGAATGGCGTTCATATCCCGTCGCCGCCGATGCCGACGCCGCGCTGCCGTACCGCCACCCGCATGGCGAGCAGGGCCAGGAATTCGTCGGTGAACACCCGCATATCGGCGGTGATTTCCTTGATGCGGGTCAGCAGGTAGTTGTAGGCAAACAGGGCCGGGATCGCGACCGCTAGCCCGGCCACCGTGGCCAGCAAGGCCGCCGCGATGCCGGGGGCGATGGAATTGATGTTCACGTCGCCGGTGGCGGCGATGGTGGCGAAGGTGATCATCACGCCCATCACCGTGCCGAGCAGGCCCAGGAACGGCCCGCCGGCGATGGCGATGGTCAGCAAGACCATATTGCTGTTGAGACGCTGGCTTTCCCGCACCACTTGCGAATCCAGCCGCACCCGCAACAGGTTCCAGGCTTCGGGCGGCACCGGCTGGTCGTCGGCATCGCCCACGAAGATTTTCAGTTCGCGTATGCCGGTGTGGTACAGGTGGTAGAGCGTGGAGCTTTGGAAATGGTCGTGTTTGCCGATTAGGGCGGTTAGGAGGTCGGAATCGCCGATGTCCTGTTCTTCCTCGGTTTCCTCCTGGTCGAGGGCGCTGAGATGGGCGGCGTCGAGCTTGTGGTAGCGGGCCAGGAACGCCCGGTTGTCCTTGGCGATGCGGGAGATCACCACGCCCTTGACCACCATGACCAGCACCGCCACCACGAACATGATCCCGGTCAGGCCGATCACGACCCAGCCGTCGAGGGTGACGTTTTGAACGATCACCCTGAAATGGCCGCCGCCCTCGCTGGCGTTGGCTTCGTCCTGGCCATAGGCCAATACCGCGAAATCCGGGCTTTGGCTGCGGTAGCTGAGCTTGATCCAATCGGCGGGGCGGGCGGTGGCGGCGATTTGGACTTCGTCCAGGAGGCCGGTGAAACCCTTGCCGATGGCGAGGCTGGGATTCAGTGCCGCGAGCTTGATCGCCGCGCTCCCGGCCAGTGCGCCATCCACATAGAGTTCCAACTGGTCCGGGCGGGCGACGAGGGCGATATGCTGCCAACGCCCAGGCGTGAGCTTGGCGGCGGGGGTGGCGATGCCTTGGTAACGGGCCGAGAGCGCCGTGCCGTCCAGATTGAGTTCCAGGGCGTTGGCGGCGTCGCGGGCTTCGAGCAGGCTGGCGGTGGCAGGCGGCGCGTCGAATTTGACCCAGGCCGAATAGGTCCAGCCCTTGGCCGGGTCCACCGCCAGTTGCGGGGCCGGATTGACCGTGATCGGTCCCGCCCCGGTGAATTGGGCCGCCGCGCCGATCCAGCCGCCCGGATCGATGCCGGCCTTGGAATCCGCCGCATGGGTGGCGTAGGCCGTGGCGTCCTGCGGCAGGGTTTCGCCTTCGGTGAAGTGGTAGGCCAGCCCTTGGGCCACGTCGTACAGCCCCTTGCTGTCCGAGCCATCCGGCGCGTTGGCGTTGCCGTAATAGAACCACACGGCGTCGGTCGCCACCCCGCCGCGCACTTCCGGCAGCTTCACCCAGACCAAGCCCATTTCGTTGAGGGCGTCGATTTTTTCGACTTGGTGCTTGAGCGCGATCTTATCGTCCTTGAGGAAACGGATATCGCGGCCCTGTTCGGCCAGTTCCCCGAAATAGCCGAAGTTGCCGCCATGTAGACGGATTAACAGCGGGAAATCGGCCAAGGTGTTTTGGATGTCCGCGCCGGTGGCGCTGGCGTCCACCGTGAGCTGGCGGCGCGAGGTCCATTCTTCGTTCCACCAGCCCAAGGCCAAGGCCGGAATCAGGAGCAAGGCCAGCCCCAAGGGCAGTTGTTTTCTGGTCATTTTGCAGTGCCGTGTTTTTTCAAGTCTTTGTTTATTTTTAGCTATTTTTCAAACCGGGCTTGGAAGCGCCACTTCAACGCGTGGCCGCGCAATAGGATTTCCGGGCCTTGGATTCCCCGGCGGAGCTTGGGAATCGGCGGTTGGTGGGAGCGGCGGGGATTTTTCGCCACCGGCTTTAGCGTATCGCTAAACGCGCCCACGCTATATACCTTATGTGGAAACGGTCTAGTTGGTCGCCGTGGGGTCGCCGCCGCAGCCCGGTTTGCCGTTGCGTACATCGGTCACGCTGCACTGGCCGTAACCCACCACATCGGCGTTGAGCAGGCTGTTGCCGACGGCCTGGGCCTTGGCGAGGCTCTCGTTCTCCGCCTGGGCCTTGCCTGGGTCGTCGAGCCCGCCCGACTGGGTCGCGGCCTTGGCCGCGCCCGCCGCCGCGCCCGCGACGCCGCCGGGTATCACCGGGGGCGCGACCGCCGTGGGTACGCCCACCGTGCCGCCCGACGCCTGGATGTTGGAAGCGCCGATCACCGCGCTGGCGGCGATTACCACCCGCCCGCCGCTGATGCCGGCCTCGCCCGCGTTGACCACGCCCGCCGGGGCCGCCAGATAGACATTGCCTTGCTTGCCGCTGCCATCGGCAGGGGTGATGGCCTGGATGCCGCTGCCCGAGACGATGGGCGGGAAGAGGGTGACGATGTTGCCCTTGTCGTCGAGGGTGGTGGTGGGCGGCGGGGCGGAGATGGCCGATTTGGCCCCCTTGCCCGCGTCGATGCTGCCCGCCGAGGACCAGAGGGCGATATCGCCGCCGCCCATGGTGAACACCCGTGATTGGTTGACGTTGAAATCGCCCTTGGCGAAGGCGTTGAGGTCGCCCTGGCCCTGGACCACGATGCCGAGTTGGTCGGCGCTTTTCTGGAGTCCCGCCACCTTGCCCGCCAGCCCTACGTCCACCTTGCCACCGGGCGTTGCGAGGTTGATATCGCCGCCGCTGAAACTCTTGATCTGGCTGAACACCAAGCCTAAATCGCCGCTGTATTGGTCGCCGGGGAACAGCTTGGCGATGGCGTCGAAGCCGCGTTGATAGAGCGCCTTGCGCTGGCCTTCGGGCGCTTTGGCGGCGGCGGCGGCGGCGAGCTTGATCTCGCTGAACAGGATTTTCTGGACCAGGCCGAGTTGGGTGGTGTTGGGCAGGCTTTCGAGATAGGCCAGCTTGTCCGCTGGGGAAAGCTGGGCGAAGGTATCGTCGCCCGGAAGCGCCAGCGTCTTGAGATAAGCGCTGTCCGGCGCGAGATAGGCGTCGAAGAAGCTCTTGAGGTCGAGCGGGTCCGAGAGTCCCGCCAGAATGTCGATGGATGCGCCGGTGCTGGACAGGGCCGGGTTGGACAGGTTGCCGACGCTCAGGATGCCCACCGAACTGCCCAGGTTGATATCGCGCCCGGCCAGTACTTGCAGCCGCCCCGGCCCGGATTGCTGGATGCGTTGATCCAGGCCGTTGACATTGCCGTTGTTGTCCAGGCTGGTGTCGAAGCCGATATCGCGCTGGGCTTGGATCAGGCTGATATCGCCCGCCGCAAGGTTCTGGGTGTAGAAGCTGACGTTGCGGATATCGCGCCCGGCCTGGACCTGGGTGGGCTTGGACAGGAAGAAGCGGATGCGGCTGCCGCCGGACACGGCGATATCGCCCTGGCCCGCCACCAGCAGGGCCGGCGGGGTATCGCCGCTATGCACCGGGGTGGCGGCGTGGATCACGCTGGTGGCCGGGTTGGACGGGTCCAGCCGTTGGTTCAGCAGGATGGGATTGTCGGCGTTGCCCACCAACTGCGTGACCGGGAGCGCCACGCTGGGGAAACTGGCCGGATCGGCGTCCGAGAGGTTTACCGTCAGGGCGTTGTCGTCCGGGTTGTCGGTGGTGAGGTCGTTCCCGGCCAGGAGTTCGAGTTGGCCCTGGGGCGATGGATAGAGGTTGATGGAACCGTCGATGCGGATATCGCCCCGCGCCGCCACGGCTTTGAGCGTGCCGGGGTACAGCGCCAGGTTGAATTCGGCCAGTTCGTCCTGGGAATAATTCTTGACGGTCTTCCAGGCGTCCAAACCGCCTTGCAAGGTGATATGGCCCGCCGCCGACCACAGGTTCACCGCGCTCGTGGGGTCGTAGGTGATGAAATCGGCGGTCTGGCCGCTGGCGGCGTCGGGGATGACGCGCTGCGGGAGCAGGGTGGGGTTCAAGGCCGTGCCCAGGACCACATCCTGCCGCGCCTTCAGGTCGAAGCGGGCATCGCCCAGTTCCACGATGCTGGCCAGCCCGGAATCCGCCGCCCGGATCGAGCCGCCCGCTTCCAACAGCCCCGCGCCCTGGCCGGTATAGAACTCGCCGCCCCGGATATCGCCGCCCGCTTGCACGGCGAGGTTGCCGCCGCCCTGGACCACGGTGCCGTTTTCCAGCCATTGGCTGTCGAGCCCGGCAGTGGGTCCGGTGTTGGGTTTGCCGCCGTTGCCGGGGGTGGTGAGGACGCCCATGGGCTTGCCGGTGGTGGGGATCATCACCGACAAATCCGCCACGTCGCCGCCCGCCCGCACCGTGACATCGCCGCCGCCCAGGGCGCCGACGTTCTGGTTGAAATAGCGGTTGCCCTGCTCGTTGAGCGCGATGGGGTTGCCGTGTTCGTCGGTGATGGGATTGCCAGAGGCATCGGTGATGGGCGTGCCGGTGCTATCGGAATTGGGCTGGCCGTCGTCGCCCACCGTGATATTGGTGGTATTGGCCGTGGTGCCGCTGATATTGATGCCCCAGGCGGTGGGGGTTTTGCCGGTGTCGTTGGGGTCGTCGTTCCAGGTGCCGGAGCGCACCAGCCAATCGCTGCTCAACTGGCCGGTCTGGATGCCGCGGATATCGCCCCCGGCGCTCAGGTCGATATTGCCGCCGTGGGTGGGATATTCGGCCAGGAAGGCCCAGGCCACTTGGTATTCGTTGAGATAGCCCCAGCGCAGCAAGCTCGCCATCTGGGTGGAATCGAGGCCGCGCAGATAATCGGCGAGCTGCATATTGGGATCGGGCTTGGGCACGCCGGGAATATTGCCCAGCAGCAAATCGCCCCAGGAATAATCGGCGGGACGGCCCATCGTGTAGACGGCGGCGGCCTTGGTGGAATCCTGGGCGTCGGCGACGAAGGTGATATCGCGGCCCGCCTGGATATCGATATCGCCGGTGCCGGTCCTCACCACCACTTGCTTGGACAGGGCCGTGGTGGCGTCCAGCGAATTGGGCACCTGATACTGGTTCGCCAGCAGCACATCGCGCCCGGCCTGGAGCTGGTAGCTCCAGGAATAGCCCGGCTGGATCACATCCTGGAAGCGCAGGGTGCCGGGCTGGTCGGGTAGGACGATATTGAGCGGATCGGGCAGGGCCGCGATGGCGAAGCCGTCGCTGAGGGCGGCGTTGATCTTGAGGTCGCCGCCCGCGTCCAGGCGCAGATAACCCGGCACGCCGTCCCAGCGCCATAGCGCCGTTTGGGTGCCGGTGGCGGGGTCGGTGGCTTTCGCCATGAAATCCCACACGCTGTTGAGCGCGAGGTCGCCGCTATTGCGGATATCGAGGCCCGGTGCCAGCAACACGCCCGCGCCGGAATGATCCGCCGGGGCTTGCGCCTGGGCCATGAAGGCGGCGGTGTCGGCTTGGTATTGGGCGATGGCGGCGGCATCGATCACGCCGACGCCGGTATAGACCCGCGTGGCTTCCAGCACGGTGCGGGCGCTGCCGGTGATCCGGGTGTCGATGGCGCTGGCGTTGACCGCGCCCGTCGCCTCGTCGCGCCCGGTGCGTAGATGCACCGAGCCGCCATCCCCACCCGCGCCGCCGGAAACATCGAGGGTCGAAGCCGCCGCCAGGTCTAGCCGCCCGGAATGGGTGTCGTCCAGGCCGGTCGCCACGGTGTCCAGGGTGACGCTGCCGCCTTTTTCCCCGGCGCTATGGGCATGGGCGTCGATGGCCGCGCCGGAGGTGAGGGCGATGCCTTGGGCAGCCTGGACCGAGACCGTCCCGGCGGTCGCGCCCGAGGCGTCGATGCGGCCCGCGATCCGGGCCGAGCCTTGGTCCACCGCGAGATCGAAGCGGTGCGCGGTCAGGGTTTGTCCCGCCGCCAACATCACATTGCCGGTGCGCTGGCGGATCGACACCATGTCGGTGAAGCCCGCCGCCGCCAGTTTGGCGTTGAGGCCGGACAAGGCCGCGCCGCTGTCCTGGTCGGCGGTGGAGCCGGTCGCCACCACATCCAGCGTGAACCGGCCCGCCCGCGAACCCGTCGCCGGAGCGTTGGCGCTGAGGTTTCCATTCCAATCGAAACGGCCTTGCGGAGCTTGCACGGCGAGGCTGCCCGCATCGCTGGTCTGGTCGCTGCCCGCCGCGACCGTGGCTCCCGCAAGCTTGAGACTGGCCCCGCTCTCCAGGGCGATATTGCCCTGCGTGGCGCTCAGGGTAACTTGGCCCGCCGGGACATAGCGGGTTTGGCTGCCGATGGCGACCGCCCGCCCTGAAACGTCAATCGCCGTGCCGGAAGCCAGGGTTAAATCGCCGCTCCGGGCCGTGAGGTTCAGCAGGCCGGCAGGCAGGTCGAAGCGCCCGGCTCCGGCGATGCTGTCCGCCGTGAGCTTGAGGCTGACGCCCAGGCCGGTGGTTTGGGCCGCATCGGTCGGGGCCGGGGTCGCACCCAGGGTAAGCTTGTGGCCGCTGGCGTCGATGGCGAGGGTCGCGCCGCTGTCTCCGCTGATATGCCCGGCGTTCAGGGTCAAATCGCCCGCGACCGCGAGCTGGCCTACGGTGGGGCCGGTGCTGGTGCTACCCGCCGCGGTCTGGGGAGCGGCTTGGGCCAGCAAGGCTTCGTTGGCGTTGAGGTTGACTTGGCCGAAGCCGGTGATGGCGTATTGGCCGCCGCCCAGTTCGATGCGTCCGGCGTCGAGGTTCAAGCTGCCGTCGCCGCTGCCGGTCGCGTGGGTGGTGGCGGCGGCGGGGTTGCTCCACGCCAAGGTTCCGGCGCTCAGGTGGGCCGTGTTGCCTGTGCCATAGCCATTGAGGGCGGCGGCCTCCAGGCTCAGGGTTTTGGCCGAGACCGACACCTCGCCATAGAGGTTGATGGCCCCGGCGCTGATGAGGCGTAAATCGTCCACGGCGAGCTGGGTGCCGGACAGCGCCAAGCCGCCGGTATGGGCGGGGGCATCGCCCAGGCTGATCTGGCTGGACTTGAGCGAGAGCGCCCCGCCCCGCATGGCGAAACTGCCCGCGAAACGGGTGTCCTGGGTGGAATCGAGCAGGATGGAGCCTGCCGATTGCAACCGCGCCCCGCGGGCGACGCTGAGGACGCCGGTATCGCCGGTGGTGGTGGGGTCGCGGACGACTTCGACTTGATCCAGGGAGGACACCCGCAGCAAAGCGCCGTCGCTATTGGCCGGGGCGTCGCCCGCGACCCGGTTCGATACCAGCAGAGTGTCGGCCTTGCCGCCGGTGCTGCCGGTGCTGGCCACCACCGCCCCGGCTTCGATTTTCACCTCGTCCTTGGCGGCCAGGATGATTTCCCGGCCCGCGAGGTCGGCATCGCCGGAAACCGTCACGCTGTCCGCCGTCACGCTGATGCGCTGGCCCTTCGCTTCCTGGCTGCGCAAACCGCCCAGCAACAGGCTTTCCACGCCCAGCCGGTCCAGATCGTCGGCCAGCACGGCCACCGTGCCTTGCGGCTGTTGGGTCAGCCCGGCGGCTTGGCCGACCACGGCCAGATGGTCGGCGCTGATATCGACCCCGCCGCCCCGGCCCCCCACGGCGGCGGGGGCGTAGACGCTGGCGTCCAGGGTCAGGGCCGTGGCGGCGGACAAGGCGAGGCTGCCCGCGTCCATGGGCAGGCGCGGCACCGTGCCGTTGTCGCTTTTCGCGGCCTGGGCGGTGAAGAAGCTATTGGCCGAATAATCGTGGTATTCCGAATAGAGGCGGGCGGTGGCACCCGGCGCGACCGCGAAGCCCTGCCAGCGGGCGTCGCGCAGGCCGGTGTCGGCGACTTGATAGCGGCCCGCCACCACGGTGGAGCCGTCCGCCAGTTGGTAGGATTGGCCGGGGTTCAAGTCCCGCGTGCCGGTTTCCGGCGTTACCAGATAGGCGCCGGGCAACAGGGCATAGTGCGCGGGCAGCAAGGTGTAATCCCCGGCGGGCAGGCCCGAGCCGCCGCTCAAATGCACGCTATCGCCCACTTGCAGGCCGGAAGCCGGGAATTCCAAAGGATCGTAGGGCGTGGAAATTCCCCGCACGCCCGGAATCACCGCGAACTTGGCGGAGAACGCGGCGTCGGTCGGGTCCAGCACATCGTTGGAACCGCCCGGCCCGGTGATGAATTCGTAGGCGAGCAAATCGCCGCCGCCCGCAAGGTCCACGATGGCGTCGGGTTGCAGGCGCACGGTCTGGCCGTCCAGGGCGATGCGCTTTTCCGGCGGGGTGTCGATGGCCCGGTTGATCAGTCCGGTGGAATCCAGCGGATAGAGCCAGTTCAGCCCGCCCGAACCGCGCCCGAACGGCACGGTCAGCCCCGCGCCCGACACCGAGGTCAGGCTGCCCGAGGACAATTGCAAGAGCTTGGCGGCATTGAGCTTGATCTGGCCGAAGGGGGCCACGACCACGCCGGCCTGGACGATATTGCCCGCGTTGACGGTCAGGCTGCCGCCCGCCGAATAGACCGGGGCGCGTTCGCCGCCCGAGCTTTGGACCGACAAGGTGGCTGCGTCGCCGGTGAGGGTCAGGGCGTAGTCGCTCAGGGTGGTGGGATAGACCTGCTGGGCCAAGAGGCTCAAATCCCCGGCCAGATGCAATTCGCCCCGGTAATCCTTGGCTTCCTTGGCTTGGCGGATGCCGATGGCGCGGATATCGCCCGCGCTATTGAGCGCGACCTGGCCGAAGCCGTCGAAACTCAGCCCGCCCACTAAGTCGATGCCCTGGGCGGAAACCTGCAACCGGCCCGCGCCCGCGACCGCGTCCGGGGCCAGTTTGGACGCCAGCACGCTGGAGCCGGACAAGGTATCGACCCGGCTTTGGGTCGAACCGAGCTGGACCAGGGGCGCGACCAGCCCGACCGTGCCGCCGCTGTCCGCCGACCAGGCCAGGGTCGGGGAATCCAGGGTGATTTGCCGGTCGGCGGTCAGTTGCGCCGCGCCCTGGAAGCGGATGCTGCCGACATAGGCGTTGTTGATATTGACGGCGTCGGTGCGCAGGGTGAGGGTGCCGAAGCCTGCCGCGTCGATCCGCTCGGCGGAAAGTTGGCCGAGTCCGCTGAAATCCGCCGTCGGTAAGTCCTGACCGAAGTTGAGGGTGGACGGCAGGGCCGGGCTGGCATCCGCCGCGACGATCAAGCTGCGCGGGGCGTCGGGGTTGCGGTCGTCGGGGAAGACACCGCCCGGAATCAAATCGGTGGGTTTGCCGCGCAGGGTGCCGTTCAATTCCAGCTTGAGGCTGCCGCCGCTGGCTCCGGCTCCGCCGCCCTGGGCCAGGAACGCGCCGTCGGCCACCAGTCCTTCGCCCGCGGTCAGGTGGATGCTGCCGCCATCGGAGGGGATGCTGCGCTCGCCGATGTGGGGGGTGTCGGGATCGTCGCGGAATTGCAGGGTGGCGGCGGTGCCGGAGACATCGATGCGCGAACCCGTTTCGGCCACGATGTAGCCGCGCCGCGCCGTCAGGTCCACGCTGCCGCCCGGCAAGACTTCGCCGGTGCGGAGTCCGGTGGCGTCGCGGGCCGGGGCGAAGACGCCCCGCGCCGACAAGCGGCTGTCGCGGCCCAGCCAAATCGCCTGCGCCGCGTAGAAACCATGGTCGCCCGCCGTGGGCTTGACCAGATCGAGCGCGATTGACCCGGCGGGGGCGTCGATGCCGCCCTCGACATGGATCGAGGTGTCGGAGGTCAGCTTGACCGCGCCCAGCCGGTCCACCGCGATTTGGGCATTCTTGCCGACGCTCAGCACGCCGTCGCGGTTCTGCTCGGCGCTGTGGGCGACTTGCAGGCTCAGATTGGCCGCGCCGCGCAGGTCGTCGGGCAGGGTGATGGCATGGGTACCGGCGGGCAGATGATCCAGGGAATGCAGGCCGGTGGCGTTATCGGGCAGGGCCAGATTCCGCTGTAGCGGATGGAGTTCCAGCCCATCGGCCACGGTCAGGCCGTCGAGGTTGGCCGTGAGGCTGTAATTGGCGAAGCCGCCGCGCCGGAAGCTGGCGGGCGACACCACCAGGGGCACCACGCCCGGTGTTTGCGGCGGGGGCGCGTCCCGGTCCGCGCCGATGAACACCGCGCCCGAGGCCAAATCCAGGCTGCCGCCTTGTTTGAGTCCCCAGGCCGATACCGTGCCGCCCAGGCTCAAATTCGAGGGAGGGCCGCCCTGGACCTGGGTTTGGGCACGGAGTTGGATCGACCCGCCTCGCCCCGCCGTGAGTTGGGTATTCCCGGCCAGCCACGCCCCGCCGCTGGCATCGATGCGGCTGCCCGGCAATAGGGTCAAATCACCCTGCTCAGTGACGAGGCTGACGCTGCCGCCCGCGATATCCACGGTCCAGGGCTGGCGGGATTGTCCCACCGGGTCGGCGAGGTCGTTCACCCAGCGGCCTGCCACCGAAATAGCCGCTTGCGGACCCAGCACGATGGCGCTGGCTTGCGGGAGGGGTTTGCCATCGACCTCGATGGCGATGGGTTTCAGATCGACCTCGCCGCCGGGAGCGCTGATCTTGCCTTCGATATCGAAGCCGCCCGCCGCGAGGTCCAGCTTGCCGCCGCCGGGCAAGGCGAGCCGGGCGCCGCGTTCCAGGCTGAGTTTGCCATTGGTCGCGATGGCGACCTGGGTGAAGCCGGTGCCGCGCAAAGCCGCCGCGCTTAGGGTCAACGCGGCGGCGGTGGCGCTGCCGTCCGCCGCCGGGACCGTGGGGAAAACCCCGTCCGCGCCGAGGCTCGCCGCCGCTTGGGTGGCCTTGGCGAACACCACATCCTGCTGGCCCTGCAAATTGCCCTGGTTCAGGTCGATGGACAATTCTGCCCCCGGTGTCCTCGTGCCGGATTGGCGTTGCAGCCTGCCGTTGACCGTCTGGCCTTTGAGATAGCCGTCCAACATGGCGTTATAGGCCGAGAGATTGAGCTTGCCGCCGTCCTGGCCTTCCACATAGCCCGGCTCGTAGCGCTGTAGGCCCACGCCCGCCCGCGCCCAGCGTTCGGTGACGCCCCATTTGCTGTGGACCCGCACGATATCGCCAAGGATGCCGGTGTAATGGCGGTTGGGATCGGCCTGGCCGATGTCGTAGAGGCGGTGGCCCGAAATCAACTGCGTGGTCTGAATGTAGCCCGAACGATAGGCCATCGAACCGCCCGAGACATCCAGCACGCTGCCGGGGCGGGCGATCAAATCGCCGCTGGAGGCGATGTTGAGGGTGCCGCCCGTGGTGCTGCGTTCGTCGATGTTGCGGGCGATGCGGGCCAGGGCGCCCGAAATATCGGCGATGGGGATATGGCCGTCGGCGTCCACGTCGCGGAGGTCCACCGCGACGGTTTTGCCGTGCAGCACGCCGTCGCGCTGCAAGGGCGCGTCGCGCAATTCGTTGTTACGGAGTTCGACCTTGACCACGTTGCGCGACATGGGCAGGGCCACATTCTTCCCGGACACATCGATGCGGCTGCCCCGGTCCAGGTAGACGCGGCTGTCGCCTTTGACGGCGGCATTGTTGGGGTCGTCGCTGGCGGTCAGATCGACCACGCCGGAATAGGCTCGCACGCTGGACTGCGCCTGGGCCAGGATGCGCTGTCCGGCGATTTCGATGTGCGAGCGGCCCTGGGTCTGGGCATCGACGGCGGTTTCCGCTTTGTTGGCGTCGAGTTCGACCGAGGTCAGGCTGTTGGGGCCGAGCGTGACCTGGGCTTTGAGCCCGAGGCCATCGCCCGCGTCCAGGGCGCGGCGGGTGGAGAGGGGTTGCAAAGCCCCTTCGGTGTTGGCCTGCGCCCCTTCCCGCGCCAACAGCCGCACCGAGCCGTTGAGCTTGACCGAGGTGCTGGCCGAGACCAAGCCGTTCTGGTTCACCGCGAAGCCGATCAGGCTGGCGTTGCCGTGCTGGGCGATGATCTTGCCGATGTTGTTGACATCGCCGCCGGTGCCGACTTCGACCAGGAGGCCGCGGATACCGGAATCGGCGTCGGCCTGTTGCAGATAGACCTTGTCCTGGGACGCGGCCACGATGACCTGGCCGTCCGGGGCTTCGATAACGCCTTGGTTGGTGATCGAGGGCGCGGCCAGGATGATGCGGCCATTGGCGGCGTGGGTGGCGATGGTCGCCCCTTGGTCCACGAAAATCTGGATTTTGACCTTCTGGCCGTGCTGGTCCAGCACCGGATTCCCGGCGGCGTCCTTGAGGTAAAGCTGCTGGGTGGTCAGGCCCTGGGCGTCGGTGGCGGAGAGGGCGGCGCTGCCGTCCTTGCCGAAACCCTGGGCCAGGCCGAGTTGCAACACCGAGTCGCTGATGTTCAAGGTGCTGGCGACCAGGGAATTGACGTTGACCTGGGCGCTTTTGCCGAACACGAAGCCGTTCTGGTTGACCAGGTAGATTTGGCCGTTGGCGGTCAGGGTGCCGTAGATGCGGCTGGGGTCGGCTTGGTGGATGTGGTTGAGCGCCACCGAGGTGGCGGCGGGTTGCTGGAATTTGACCGTGTTGCCGACGCCGATATTGAAGCTTTTCCAATCGAGGGTGGCTTTGTCGGAGAGTTGGCGGATGGTCATGGTGTTGCCCTGCACCACCGGAGCCTGGACTTGGCCCGCGCCGGGCGCGACCAGGATATCGGCGGGCACCGGCAATTCCGCCCGGCCTGGGCGCGGCCCGCCGCCGAACAACAAACCGCCCGCCAATAGGCCACGGATGGCCACGGCCAAGGGCAGCGGCGGACTCACCCGCGCGGCGGGGAACAGGGGATGTAGGAGGTGCTTGCGCGTCATCGCGTTTTCACCTGGCGTCGGCTGGCCTGGGCCATTCGGTTTCCGTTATCGATGGGGTGTCGCCGGTGCTGGGGACCGGCGGTCCATGGGGATGCGGGTGGGGGGGCGGAAGCCCGCCCCCCGGTCCTGCCTTGGGCGGGTTTCCTTAGGGAAGCTTCACCGTGCCCAGCTTGCCGCCGTTGACGACCGGCAGCAGCCAGTCGTTCAACGCGCCATTGACATGGGTGTAGGGGATGATCGGGTTGTTGGGATCGAAGGCCGCGCTGAGGGTCTTGACGCTGGAATCGGTGCTGACGCCGAACAGGCCGGTCGCGCCGATGACACTGCCCAACTGGGCGTTGACCTGGGCGGCGGCGCTGGGCGAACCCAGGACGGCGGCCAGTTTCTTGAGGATCAGCAACTTGTCGCCGGTGGGGATTAGGCCGGTGAAGGTCGCGGTCGCGCCGGTATAGGTTTTACGCCATTGCAGGGTTTGTTCCGCCCACAGCGGGTAGCCGCCGATATGGATGTTCGCCAGGGTCGGGGCATAGCTGTCGATGCGGACGTAGCGGTAATCCTTGGCGTAGCTCGGGTTCCAGTCGGTGCTTTGCTCGGCCACGCCCCAGCGCTTGGGCGGGGTGCCGCCGGAAACCGCGGGCGGGTTCAGGCCGCTGACGTTGGTGCCGTTCTGCCAATCCAGCAAGACCTGTTCTTGCTGGGAAGCGCCCGGTGCCTGGGTGACATAGGGCAGGGCCAAGGGGTTCAACAAGGTCGGTTGGCTGGCGGGCGGAAAGGCGCTGGCGAGGGTGGGATAGTTCAGGAGCTTGGCGCTGAAGGCGGCACCGACCGCGGCCCCCTTGTTGCGGTTGCCCATGCTGACCGGGGAGACGGCGCTGGAGCCGCTACCGACCTGGGTGGGGAGGGTGATGCCATTGGCCGAGGCGATCTCCGGCAGGGTTTTCCCGACCCCGGCCGAATTGAACACTACCACGCTATCCCAGGACTTGATCTTGCCGGCGATGAGCGAGGCCGCGAACTGGCGGGTCAGGGTCGGGATGCGGGCCGCTTGGTTATACGAGCCCAAGGGGGTGGTGGAAGGCAGGGTGCCGCTATAAATCTGGGCCGCCTGCAACACCTTGTAGAAATCTTTGGTCACGGCGAGGCCATAGGTCAAGCCGCCCGCCGGGGTGACGGCGAGGCGCGCGCTCACTTCGCTGGGCACGGTTTCCGTGGTGCTGAACACATCGCCCACCCCGGTGCCGGACGGCTGCGGGTAGTTGCCGCCGGTCAGGATGCTCGGGTTCACGCCAGTGATGCCCGCGTCGGCATACTGGCCGGTCTGGGTGCCCGAGACCACGTAGCGGTTGTTGGTCGCGTCGAAGGTCCAGGAATTGGCCGGGGTGAAATCCAATTGCTTCACGGTCGGGGGCGGGTCTTGGATCAGGGGGATCACGCCATAGCCGGCCCCGCCGTTGGAACGCTTGTAGATGAGGACGTTGACCGAGGCACTGGACAGGCCCGGCACCTTGCTGGTGTTGGTGGTGAAGAAATAGGCGCGGTATTTGGAGCCGTTGGGGTTGCCGTTGTCGTAGTAGATGTCCAGGGTGCCGGAGGCGGCGAGGTTGTCGGCGATGAGCTTGTCCAGGGCGGGGTCTTGCGCGGCCCCGCCGGCCAGGTAGATGGTGTGGGCCGCGTCGGGTAGCGGGGTGGTGGGCGGCAGGGCGAGGGCGCTTTGCGCTCCCACCCAAAGGCCCACCGCCGCCGCCGATTGCTTCAGGCCGTTGCTTTGTTTCATAGTGATTCCTCGATGTTTTCCAAGGCCCAAGCTACCGGGCCGTCAATATCTCGATTAAGTCGAACCAATCAGTATGCGCCCAGGAATATTGGGGAGCTTGCCGCTCATTGATAATCCCTTGTTTAAACCTTTTTATGGGTTTATGTTTTTCCTGTTCAAAGCGCTGTTAGCCGCCAAGAGGGTCCACCGTTGCAAGTCGGAGCTGGGGTCTTGGCTCGGTTTATAATATAAAAGCCTAAAAACCAGTCGGCCAAGAATTTCGGGTTATAAACATAGTTGGTTGGGTGGGTGATCCAGTTTGATTGTCCGTCTATCCAATATAATGGATTGATATTGCGTACCGGGCTATCCAGGGTATTCCCATCGCGGGGCCTATAAAATTATCTACGCACCCGGTTCGATCTGAATCCGATATTTCGGCAGGGATGGCGAACGTGCCGAATCCACCGCTATAGCTTGATCCGCGCCGCCCTGCGAACCGCGAAACCTTGCCGTCCGTGGCCTGGATTCCGGCGTTCCCTGCCGGAGTGACGTAAAAGCGTTGCGCGAACCTGTTCGATAATCCCGGCATCGCGGGGCACGGGAATGTCCCGGCCTGTATTCCCGCGTGGAATTGAAGGGCGATGTTGTTTAGCCGCCGGGTATGGCCTGCACGGAGATATTCGACACCTCGTCGCAACTCGCGGGATTTTTAATATCCTGGCACGCCTGGATCACCCCTTGCCGGGTAATATCGCGCTTGCCGGGTTTCCAAAGGTAGGTGCCTTTTTTCAGGGAAACCCGCGCCAAGGGTTTGAAACGCCGTCCGTCGGGGGAGAATCTCAAGGCCACCTTGGCTTTGTTCCCCAATTGGAAGCCGGTGATGGCGATGGTTTGGGCGCGGCCCGCCAGCCAGGTGGTCGGGGCGTTCAGGACCACGCCGGGGCCGGCTTTCACCTGGATTTCGGTCGAGGCGTCGGCTCCGAGCCCGTCGGCCACGATCAGCTTGAAGCGGTAGATGCCGGGGGCGGCGGCGGTGAAACGGGCCACGGCGGCATCGGCGGGATCGGGCCGGGCCGTGGTCGGGCCCGCGAGCGGAATCCAGGCGTAGACCAGGGCGTCGCCGTCGGGATCGCTGCTGCCGCTGCCGTCCAGCACCACGGCGGCTCCTTGGCCGACACGGGCGTCGGCGCTGGCCCGCGCCACCGGGGCGTGGTTGGGGTCCACCGTGATGGTGGCGGTGGCGCTGGCGCTGGCCCCGTGGTTGTCGATGACGGTGAGCTTGAAGACGTAAGCGCCCACCACCTCGGCTTTGAACCGGGCGCTGGCGCTATCGGCCCCGTTCAAGACCGGCGTGGCCGGTCCCGAAACCCATTCCCAGCGGTAGGCCAGGCTGTCGCCCGCGTCGGGGTCGGTGCTGGTGCCGCCGTCCAATGTGACCAGGGTGCCGGTGTTGACCGTGGCCTGGGCGGGGGTGGCGTTTGCCACCGGCGGATGGTTGACCGGGGGCGTGAGGGTCACGGTGACGCTGGCCGAGGCGCTGGCCCCGTGGTTGTCGGTGACGGTCAGGCTGAAGCTGTAATCGCCGATGGCCGTGGCCTTGAAGCTGGCGGTGGCGGTGTCCGCCCCACCCAGGTTGACCGTGGCGGGACCGCCGGTCTGGGTCCAGGCATAGCTCAGGGTGTTGTTGCGGTCGGGGTCGGTGCTGGCGCTGCCGTCCAGGGCGACCGGGGTGCCGGTGACCGCCGTGTCGGGGGCCGCGATCTTGGGTTCGGGCGGGTGGTTGGTCGGCGGGGGCGGGGGTTCGCCGCCCGCCGGGACGTAGACCAATTGTCCGGCCTGGGTCAGTTGGATGGTGCCGAGCGGGGTGATGGCGTTGGGGTTGCCGGGTTGGAGCGAGGGATTGGTGATCCAGAACACCTGGCCCTCGGTGCCCGCGCCCGCGATGGCGGTGTTGCCGGTGCCGTCGGCGTTGCCCACGACGATCCCGGAACCGCCCAGATTGTTCCATGAGGCGGCATCCCAGGCGGCGGCGTCGTCCGGGCCGATCAGGACGGTGTCCGTGCCCGCGGTGGGGGTGGCTCCCGCCGCGGCCAGGGCGGTGTTCACCGCGTTCCAATAGGACTGGACGCCGTTGTTCAGGGTGTTGTTGAGGTCGTTGACATCGGTGCTGAAGATGTCGGCCGCCGTGCCGGACGCGACCAGGCCCCATTGCGCGTTGCCGTCGATGGAATCGTCGAAGGGCAGTTCCACGCCGTTCTGGTCGAGGTTGGCCTTGCCGTTGTCCGGGTTCTGGTAGAGGGCGTAGGCGGCGACCAGGTTGAAGGTCAGCGGGTCTTGGCTGATGGCGAGGTAGTTGGGATCGGCGGACAGGTCGAACTGGGGGACCGCGTTGCCTTGCACCAAATCGGAATAGCGCCAATGGGTATTGACCAGCAGGGTTTTGCCTTGGTTGGGGGAAGCGCCGGCGGCGGTATCGACGATGACCACCAGCGTATCGCCCGGACTCGGGATGCCGGAACCGCCGAGGGTGACGCCATCGTTCAAGGTGCTGGCCGTCGCGGTCCCGGCCAGGGTCCAGCAGAACGCGCCGGTCAGGAGTCCGGTCCAGTGGTATTTCATGGGTGGGCCGCCGCGACTTCGATGTCCACGCTGTCGCAGACGGGTTGCTTGGCACCGGGCGGGGCGCAGACCTGGAGGATGCCCTGGGCGGCGATGTGCTGTTTGGCCGGTTTCCAGCGGTAGCGGCCTTTGGCCACGGTGGCGCTGCCCAGCACTTGGAAACGTCCGCCGTTCTTGGAGAAACGCAGCTTAGCCTTGGTTTGGCCCTTGAGGCCCAGTCCTTGGAACGTCACGGTCTGGGCTTGGCCGACCCGCCAGACCGTGGGCACCTGGGTGAAGGCGATGCCCGGCCCCGGCAGGGTCGCCGTGACTTGCACGCTGGCCTCGGAGGCCAGCCCCGCGCTGTCGGTGACGGCCAGCTTGAAGGCATAGGTGCCCGCGCCACCCGCGATGAAGATGGGCCGGTCGGTGTCGGCGCTGCTCAGGGTGGTGGCCGGTCCCGACACCTGGGTCCAGCGGTAGGCGAGGTGGTCGCCCGTGTCCGGGTCGGCGCTGGCGCTGCCGTCCAGGGCCACCACCGCGCCGACCTCGACCGTTGTCGGGGCGGTCGCGGCTGCGGTCGGGGCGTGGTTGACCGGGGTGTCCACCGTGACCTTGACCGTGGCTAGCGCGGCCAGTCCTTGCGGATCGGCGACAGCGAGTTGAAAGACATAATCGCCCGGCTGCGTGGCGCCGAAGCTGGCGGTGGCGGCATCGGCCCCGCCCAGGTTCACGGCCACCGGGCCGGAGAGTTGGCTCCAGTGGTAGCTGAGGTTATCGCCTTCGGGATCGGCGCTGGCCTCGCCGTTCAAGGCCACCACTGCGCCGGGGTTCACGGTTTGGTCCGGGCCGGGATGGGCGCTGGGCGCTTGGTTGCGGTGCTTGACCTGGATATCCACCGTCGCGGCCGCGCTGGGCGCGCTATCGGCATCGGTTACGACCAGGGAGAAGCGATAGGTTTGGTCGCCCAGCGCGGTCGGGGCGGTGAAGCTGGGTTTTTGCGCGGTGGGATCGCTGAGGCTGATCCCGTCCGGGGCGGTCCAGCGATAGGCCAGGGTGGCGGCCTGGCCGCTGTCGGGATCGCTGCTGGCGGAGCCGTCCAGGGTCACGCGCTCGCCTTCGTCCACGGTCTGGGTGCCGCCGGCGTTGGCGGTGGGGGCGCGGTTGCGGTGTTTGACGGCGATGTCCACGCTGGCGGGGGCGCTGGCCGCGCCTTGGCGGTCGGTGACGACCAGGGTGAAGCGGTAACTGGCGTCGGCGTTGCCGGTCGGGGCGGTAAAGCTGGGTTTCTGCGCCGTGGGGTCGCCGAGGCTTAGTCCTGCCGGGGCGGTCCATTGATAGGTCAGGGTGGCGGTCTGGCCGGTGTCGGGGTCGCTGCTGGCGGAGCCGTCCAGGGTCACGCTATCGCCTTCGTTGACGCTCTGGGCGCTGCCGGCGTTGGCGGTGGGGGCGCGGTTGATATGGCGCACCAGGACCGCCACCGTGGCCGGGGCGCTGGCCGCGCCTTGGCTGTCGGTGACGACCAGGGTGAAGTTATAGGTCCGGTCGGCGTCGGCGGTCGGGGCGGTGAAGCTGGGTTGCTGCGCCGTGGGGTCGCTGAGGGTTATTCCCGCTGGGGCGGTCCATTGATAGGTCAGGGTCGCGGTCTGGCCGGGGTCCGGGTCGCTGCTGCCGGAGCCATCCAGGGTCACGCTATCGCCTTCCTTCGCCACTGCGGGCTGGGCGATCTGGGCGGTGGGCGCGTGGTTGCTGAGGTGCTGGACGGTGATGGCGACCGTGGCCGGGGCGCTGGCGGTGCCGGCGGGATCGGTCACGACCAGGGTGAAGGTGTAGACCCGGTCGGCCTCGGCCACCGGGGCGGTGAAGCGGGGTTTTGGGGCGGTGGGATCGCTGAGGGCGATGCCGTCCGGGGCGGTCCATTGATAGCCGAGCTGGGCCGTCTGGCCGCTGTCGGGGTCGCTGCTGGCCGAGCCGTCCAGGGTCACGTCCGCGCCTTCGTCCACCGTTTGCGCGGGGCCGGCGTCGGCGGTGGGGGCGTGGTTGGCACCGGCGGCGGAATAGCTCAGGACGCCCGCCGCCGAGAGTTGCAGCGTGCCCAGCACGGCGACCGCGTTGGGATGGCCGGGGTCGAGCGAGGGGTTGGTGATCCAATACAGCTTGGCGATATCGCCGACGCCGTTGACGGTGCTGGCGTCGGGGGTCAGTCCCAGTCCCGTGCCGCCGAAATTGCCGCTCCAACTGGCTCCCCAATCGGCGGCGTCGCCCGAATCGACCAGGACCGTGTCCGGTCCCGAGTTCTCGGTGGCCCCGACCCCGGCCAGATCGGCGTTTACGTTGTTCCAATAGGTCTGGACACCGCTCAGCAGTGAATTGTTGAGATCGTTGACATCGTGGCTGAACGCGGCTTCGTCGTGGCCGCTGGCGACGACGCCCCAGGGTGCGTTGTTCGGCACCCCGTCGTCGAAGGGGAAGGTGGCACCGTCCCGGTCGAGGTTGGCCTTGCCGCTGTCGGGGTCCAGGTAGAGTCCATACGCCCCCACCACGTTGTATTGCAGGGCGTCGCCCTGGATGGCCTGGAAATCCGGGTGGGCCGCCAGGTCCAGCGGGATCACGGCCACGCCGTTCACCAAGTCGGCGTAGCTCCAGCGGGTGTTCACCAACAGGGTCTTGCCCGCGTTGGGGGAATCGCCGGGCCCGGCGTCGAAAATCGCCAACAACACCGTGCCGGGGCTGGGGGTGTCGGGGTTGGGGTTGCCGAACACGCCCAGGCCCAGGCCGTCGTTCAGGGTGTTGGCGGTCGCGCCCTGGCCGAACGCCACGCATCCGGCCAAGGCCCAAGCCTGCAAATTCATCGGGCGCACTGTGTTTCCTGAGGGTCGTTCATACGGGGGGTAGGGGGCGGTAGCGGGGTTCGGCATAGGCCATGACCAGATAGAACCGCGTCTCGGTCGGGCCGGGATTGCGATAGCTGCGCGGCAGGTCCGCCGCGAAGCAGATCGCGTCGCCGGCCGAGAGCGGATACCGCTTTTGTTCGATGAGCAATTCCAATTGGCCCTGGCAGACCACCAGATTGGCCCTGGAACCCTGGGGATGGGGTTCCGCCGCTTCGCTGGCCCAGGCGTCCAGGGTCGATTCGTAGAACTCGACCTTGCCGGCCATGTCCGGGGTGAACAGCGCCTGCGAGCGCAGCCATCCCGAAGGCGAGGACACGATGCGGGCCTGGCCGGCGGCGATGGTGCGCGGGCCTTCCTGCATGTCGCGGTTGAGCAGGGCGGAGATCGGCACGTCCAGGGCGCGGGCGATCTTCCACAGCACGGTGATGGTGGGGACGCTGCGGCTCAGTTCGATCTGGCCCAGCATGGCCCGGCTCACCTTGGCGAGCCGCCCGAACTGCTCCAGGGACCAGCCCCGTTGCTTGCGGAAGCGGCGTAGGTTGTCGCCGATTACCCCGGCGAGTTCGGTTTCCTGGCCGGCCACCGCGGCGGGAGGAGTCCGCGCCGGGGTGGTCGGCCCTATGGCTGCGGCTTTCATCAAGTCCGCCTCCCGCCGCCGGTAAGCGTCGGCATCGGGCTGGAGCCGGGAGAAGTGGGGGTGGGGGTTTGCATGGGGAGGCTCCTGAAGCGGGGGGGACGGTACGGACTACTGGGCAGACAGCGTGCCAAAATAAAAAGGCTTTGATAACAGAGGCTTGCGAGGCTTTGCCGGAGGAACGCTGTTGTCCTGGCAGCAGGGTTCTGTTGATCCGCTGTTGAGCTGGGAACAGTGGCGGGCGGGGCCGGGCGACAGCGCGGAGGCGGGGGTTATGTCGGGGACGGCGCGATTTTCGGACCCAGGCCGGAAACGGCGTCGCGGCCTGGATAGAGCCGTTGCCTGCGTTCGATTTGGACCACCCGGCCTTCGTGGACGACCACTTCGAGGGTGCCGGAATCGATGCCGCGCAGGGCGTGCTGTAGATGGTCGAACAGGGTGTCCTGGGTCGGCCTGTAGGGATGGGACGGGGGTTTGGATGCCATGGGGGAATACTCCGATGATGGGATGGATCGGCGGTCATCATGGCAAAGCCCATAGCCTGCTGGAAAGAATAATTCGGCGCTTATTTATTCCGGCGGGATGGGATAATAAATCCCTTTATCGGCTGGGCGGAGATAGGGTGTATAAATCCGGTATCCAGGATATTTTTCCGTGTTAAAAGAAAATTATCGGCGGGGCGGGCTGGAACGGCTCCCCGGCTTCCGGTGCAAGCCAAGCGGGGGGTTTGACTTGGGCGGGGTGCCTGATCCCGCCAGCATTCCGTGGTCATCTCGCCTATGCTGGAAGCCAGGGGCACCCAATGCAATCGCATGGGTGGCATGGGCTGGCGGGGCCGTAGGCCAGCAAAAGGTGGGCGGTGCCGTCCTGCGAAGCCTTACGCCATGGCAGGACTGGCGGTATCCGGGGGGGTCGCCGCACTGGATCAACAATAATCTCCGGGACCGAGAGATGTCAGACCCGATTTTCAATCCGTTCTCCCTGGGTGGCTTCATACCGCATGGCTATTGCTTAAACTGGTCGCCGTGGCTGCTATGGACCATGGCGTTGAGCGACGCCGTTATTTTCGTCTCCTATCTGTCCCTGCCGGTCGCCCTGGGTTATTTCGCCCGGCACCGCGCCGATTTCCCCTATACACGGCTACTTTGGCTATTCGTGGCGTTCATTCTGGCTTGCGGCATGACCCATCTGATGGGGGCGGTCGTTTTGTGGAAGCCGTTCTACTGGCTGGATGCTTTATTCCGGGCCATCACCGCCGTGGTTTCCGCCTTGACGGCCGGGATGCTGTGGCCCTTGATGCCGCAACTGCTCAAGTTTCCCAGCCGCTTCGCCCTCCAGGAGGCCAACGAGCGGCTCCGGCGGGAAGTCGCCGAACGGGGCCGGGCCGAGGCGGCCTTGAGGGAGGCCAAGGCGCTGCTGGAGCGCGGCCTCGCGGCGGAGCGCATGCGGATGGCCGCCATCGTCGAATCCTCCGGCGACGCCATCATCGGCATCGACCTGGACGGGGCCATCACCAGTTGGAATGCCGCCGCCGAAAGGATTTTCGGCTATGCCGCCGGGGAGGCCATCGGCCAGCCGTTCCAGATGATGGTTCCCCCCGAATGGGCCGACTGGGACGGCGAGACCACGCGGCGCATCCTCGCCGGGGAAACCATCCAGAATTTCGAGACCGCGCTGCTGCATAAAAGCGGGCGCCGGATCGAGATTTCCAAGACCCTCTCGCCGATCCGGGACGGCCAGGGGCAGGTGGTCGGACTCTCCCGCATCCTCCGCGATATCACCGAGCGTAAGCGGGCCGAGGCGGCGCTGGCCGAGAGCGAGGCGCTGCTGCGCCTGTTCATCGAGCATAGCCCGGTCGCCCTGGCGATGTTCGACCGCGAATTGCGCTATATCGCCGCCAGCCAGCGCTGGATAGCGGATTACGATTTGGGGGGGCGGGACATCATGGGCCGGTCCCACTACGAAATCTTCCCGGACCTTCCCGAGCACTGGAAGGCCGCCCATCGCCGCGGTTTGGCGGGCGAGGTGGTCCGTATCGACGAGGACCGTTTTTTGCGCCGGGACGGCAAGACGCTGTGGTCCTGCTGGGAAGTCCGGCCCTGGAGCCGGAGCAGCGGCGCGACGGCGGGCATCATCATCTTCAGCGATGACATCACCGACCGGAAACTCGCGGAGGAGTCTTTGCGGGCGAGCCAGCGCAAGTTATTGCAGGCCCAGTACATCGCGGGGATGGGCGATTTCGAGTGGGATATCGGCAGCAACGAGATCGCCTGGTCGGATGGCATGTACCACCTGCTGGGCTACGATCCCGGCGAAGCCATCGACTACGCCAAGGTCAACGCCAGTATCCACCATCCCGACGACTTGGCGCGGGTGACGCGCTGGTTGTACGAGGGCATTGCTTTCGGCGTGGACGCCCTCGCCCCCCATGAACACCGCCTGATCCGCAAGGATGGGACGGTCATCCATGTCCAGGCCAATGGCTGGATCGTCCGGCAGGACGGCAAGGCCGCCAAACTGTACGGCACCTGCCTCGACATCACCGGGCGCAAGCAGGCCGAGGAAGGGCTGCGGAAGCTGTCCTTGGCGGTGGAACAAAGTCCCGCCAGCGTGGTGATTACCAACACCCGCGCCGAGATCGAGTACGTCAACGAAGCCTTCGTCAAGGTGACCGGCTATGCCCGCGAGGAAGCCCTGGGCCAAAACCCGCGCATCCTCCAGTCGGGCAAGACGCCCCGCGCGCATTTCGAGGCGCTGTGGAAAGTGCTGCGCCAAGGCCGGTCCTGGCACGGGGAATTCGTCAACAAGCGCAAGGATGGCGTCGAATACACCGAAACGGTGGTCATCGCGCCCCTCCGTCAAGCCGACGGGGAGATCACCCATTATGTGGCGGTCAAGGAGGATATCACCGACAAAAAACGCGCCCTCGACGAGCTGGAACGCTATCGCTGCAAGCTGGAGGAACTTGTTTCCGAGCGGACCGCGCAGCTCGAAGAGGCGCGGCGGCAGGCCGAAGTCGCCAACCAGGCCAAGAGCGTGTTCCTGGCCAACATGAGCCACGAAATCCGCACGCCCTTGAACGCCATCCTGGGCCTGGTCCATACCTTGCGGCGCGATCAGCCCACGCCCGGGCAGGCCGAACGGCTGGGCAAGGTCGATGCCGCCTCCCGCCATCTGCTCGGCGTCATCAACGATATCCTCGACATTTCCAAGATCGAGGCGGGCCGCTTGCAACTGGAGAAGGTCGATTTCCCCCTGGGGGCCATCCTGGAGCATGTGCGCTCCTTGATCGCCGAGCAAGCGCGGGCCAAGGGGCTGGATTTGAAGATGGATGGCGACAGCGTGCCGTTGTGGTTGGTGGGCGATCCGACCCGGCTGCGCCAAGCCCTGCTCAACTACGCCGGGAACGCGGTCAAATTCACCGAGACGGGTTCCATCGCCCTGCGGGCCGTCCTCCTGGAGCAGGACGCCCAGGATTTGCTGGTGCGCTTCGAGGTGGAGGACACCGGCATCGGCATCGCGCCGGAGGATTTGCCCAGGTTGTTCGGCGCGTTCGAGCAGGCCGATGCCTCCACCACCCGCAAGCACGGGGGGACCGGCCTGGGGCTGGCCATCACCCAGCGCTTGGCGCAGCTGATGGGCGGCGAAGCGGGCGCGGAAAGCCTGTTGGGCCGGGGCAGCCGGTTCTGGTTCACGGCCCGGTTGGAACGGGGGCGGGAAGACGCGCCCTTGGATGCCAGGGTTTCCTGGGAGCAAGCCGAGGCCGAATTGCGGAGGAAGCACCTGGGCGCGAGATTGCTGCTGGCGGAGGACAATGCCATCAACCGCGAAGTCGCCATCGAACTGCTGCAACGCGCCGGATTGGCGGTGGATATCGCGCTCGACGGACGCCAAGCGGTGGAGAAGGCGGAGGCCTATCCCTACGACCTCATCCTCATGGATATGCAGATGCCGGAAATGGATGGCTTGGAAGCGACCCGCACGATCCGCGCCATGCCCGACCGCCGGGAGGTTCCCATCGTCGCCATGACCGCCAACGCCTTCGACGAACACCGCCGCAACTGCCTGGACGCGAAGATGAACGACTTCGTGGCCAAGCCCGTGGACCCGGAAATCCTCTACGCCATCCTGCTCAAATGGCTGCCGCCCACCGCCCCGAGGCCGGTATCCGCGCCTGCTGGCGGTGCCGTTCCGCCGGACCGGGACGGCCTGGAGCGGCGGCTCGCGGCGATTCCGGGTTTCGATGCCGGGTTCGGCTTCGCCAGCGTGCAGGGCAACATCGGTATGTATCTCCGCCTGCTGGGGATGTTCGTGCAATATCATGGCGCCGACCCGGAGCGCTGCGCCGGATATATGGCCCAGGGCGATCTCGCCGGTCTCGGGCGGCTCGCCCATACCTTGAAAGGATCGGCCGGGGCTTTGGGGGCGAAGCGGGTGCAGGAACTGGCGGGCGGCTTGAGCGAGGCCATCCGCCACGGGGTGGATAGGGCGGAAATCGGGCGGCGTTGCGCCGCGCTCGGGGATGAATTGGCTGCCTTGCTGGCGGCGTTCCAAGACGTGCTGGCGGCGCTGGAATATTGATCCGGGCCTAATCGGTTTCGCCCGGCTTGCAGATCAAATACCCCTGGATACCGTCCACCAAGATCGCCGCCAAGGCTTCCCGCTCCTCGGCGGTCTCGACGCTCATGGCGATGACCTTCATGTCGATCTCGTGGGCGGTCCGCGTCAGTTCCCGCAGGAAGAACTGGTTGTCCTGGTCGAGGTGGAGGTTGCGGACGAAGCTGCCGTCGATCTTGATATAGGCCGCGCCGATGGAATGCAGATAGGCGAAAGAGGCGAAATTGCGCCCGAAATGGTCGATGGAGAAGCGGCTGCCGAAGGGCCGCAGCCGTTGGACGAAGCGCTTGGCCGCTTCGACATCGCCCACCACGCCGTATTCGGGCACTTCGAAGGTGAGGCGCTTGGCCCGCTCGGGGAAGGCTTTCAATTGCTGGCACAGCCAGTCCACGAAACCGGCGTCGCGCAGCGAACCGGGCGTGAGGTTCACCGCGTAGGCTTTGGCGAGGCTGGGGGTTCGGCCCATCCGCTCCAACACGGCCTGGACCGCGATGCGGTCGAATTCCGGGGCCAGCCCCACCCGCTCGGCCATGGGCAGGAACGTCCCCGCCGTCAGCATCTCGCCGGACTCGCCGCGCAAGCGCAGCAGGACTTCGCGGTGCATCGCCTCGCCGGGAGCCGCGCCCAGGGGCAACACCGGCTGGAAACTGAGTTCGATCCGTTCCTCGCGCACCGAGTCCTCCAGGAATTTGCGCCAGTTCCGGGCGCCGCTGGGCACGTCTTGTGGTTGGGCCGGGCTGTGGAGGTGCCAAGCGCAGGCACCCTGGGCCTGGGCCGTGCGCAGGGCGTGGTCGGCGTGGCCCAGCAGTTCCGAGGCCGTTTGCCCGGTGGCGTACATCGCCACGCCGATATGGCCCAGACTCTGGCCGTCCAGTCCGCCCTGGTCGCGCAATTGCACCAAGCCCGCGGCCAGGCGTTGGGCCAGGGCTTCCACCGTTTCCTTCTGGCCATGCGTCACGATCACGCCGAAACTGCCCCCGGCCAGGCGGGCCAAGAGGCAGCCGGTTTCCGCGGGGCAGGCTGCGCGGATCGATGCCGCCGCCTTCCTGAGCAGTTCGTCGCCGCTGACATAGCCGTGGCGATTGTTGAACTCCTTGAAATCCGCCAGTTCCATCAGCAACAACGCGCCGCCCGCGAATTCGTCGGGGTATTGGATCAACTGCCCGAGTTGGGCATCGAAATAGCGGCGGTTGCCGAGTCCGGTCACTTCGTCCACATAGACCTGGGCACGCAGGGCGTCGGCGATGGCCGATTGGTCCGCGAACGCCTGCTTCACCCGCGCCGACATGCGGTTCATGGCCAGCACCATGTGGCGTAGTTCCCGCGTCTTAGGAATATCGTCCTGGATCGGATAGCGCCCGTCGCAAATGGCCTCGGCCTGCGCTTCCACCGAGCGCAGGCGTTTGAGGATGATATGGATCAGTCCCAGGCCCAGCCCCAGGGCGGCGGCGGTGCAGGCTGACAGCCACAGCAGGGTGTCGGCGCTGGTGCGCCAGAGTTCGGCATAGGCGAGGCCGGGATGGCTGGTCACCCGGAGCGTGCCCAGTTCCATCCAGCCATCGACCAGCAGTGCCGTGCCGGGCGGTGTTTCCAGGGGAGTCAGCTCGACGAACCAAGCCGGCACCCCGGCGATGCCCGCCGGGTTGTTGCGTTCCAGCAGCCGCTGGCCGTCCACGCCCTCGATCACCAATTCGCGGTAATAACCCCGGTCGAAGATGGCATCCACCATGGAGCGCGTGGTGGTCGTGTCCTTCCGCGCCAGGACCGGCGACAAAGACAGGCCCAGCGCGGTCGCGGTGTCCTGGGCGTGGGATTCCAGTTGCCGGGCCAGGTAATGGCGGGCGTTTTCGAGGCTGATGGCGAAGGTTCCCATGAAGATGAAAACGAACGACACCAGGATGATGAACACCATCTGCCGGGATAAAGTCATGGCTTGTTCTCGTCGGTCATCGGGGTTGGCCGGGCGGCACGCCCATCCGCGCCAGCAAGCCGCGCCACAGTCCGATCCGTTCGGGGCCGCCGACCCGTTCCTTCGCCAGCCACAGGCCCTGGACGTTGAAACTATAGATCGGTTGGAGGTCGGTTCTTTGGGTGGCGGGTTTGATGGCCGGGTCCAGGTTGTCCAGCACCCAGGGCACGGCACCGGGCGTGGCGGTATAGGTCAGCACCATATGGGCCTGGTCGAGCTTCAGCGCCTTGACGTAGACCAAGCGCAGCCGCTCTTCCGGCACCCCGAGCGATCTTAGGGTGAAGTATTTGGCGATGGAGAAATCCTCGCAATCGCCGCCGTTGGTGGCGAGCGTCTCGACCGGCGTGGCCCAGTAATCGGCCTGGCCCCAGTGTTCGTCGTCGCCCACGAATTCGAGGCGGTTGAAGAAGGCGTTGACCTGGGCGATTTGCTCCGGCTCGGGCTTGCCCTGGTTCTGGGCGATCAAGCCCAGCCAAGCGTCGACCCGGCCACGGGCTTCCGGGCCGTAGCGTTTCCCGACCTCGGCCAGGAGACCCTGGGCCGTTCCGAGCCAGTCGGGTGGGGTGGCCGCGAATCCGGCGGTGATCAGCAAAAACAGGCAACCGATAAGCGCGGTGGTTTTGGATGGGGTCATGTATTTCCGGCGCTTAAGGGCCATGACAATCGAAATACACCGCGCATGGCCCTCAAGCCGGGACCGCCGTCCGCGCCCTGGGCACGGACGGCGGTTCCTACGATAACACCGCGGCCTTGGGCGGCGGTGTCCCGCCTCAATCGTCGTTGATGATGCTGCCGGTGGCCGTGGCGATTTTCAGGATGTAGGGCGAGGGCGAGGAGAGGTTGCCCAAGATCAAGCCGAGGGTCTCGGTCGCCTCCCTGACATTATCGCCGATCACCGGGACCAGGATGGTTTGGGTGAGTTGCCCAGGCTGGAAGCTGAGGGTGCCCGAGGTGGCGGTGTAGTCGGAATCCGCCGTCGCGGTGCCATCCTGGGTGGCGTAATCGACCGTGATGGTTTCGGTCGGGGCTTTGCTCAGGGTGACTTTGAACGGCAGGGAACTGGTGGTGCCGTCCATGCCTTCCTTGACCGAGCCATTGGCCACGATGAGGGTCGGGTTGATGAAGTTCGCGATGCTGCCCTTGCCCACGGCGGTTCTGAGGATGTAGGGCGAGGATGGGTTGCCGAGGGCCAGGGTGAAGGTTTCCGCCGCCTCCGCGATATTATCGCCGATCACCTCGACCAGGATCGTCTGGGTCAGTTGGCCGGCCTCGAAGGTCAGGGTGCCGGATTGCGCGACGTAGTCCTGCCCCGCCACTGCGGTGCCGTCCTGGGTGGCGTAATCGACCGTGATGGCCTGGGTCGGGGCCTTGCTCAGGGTGATTTTGAACGGCAGGGTGCTGGTGGTGCCGGCGTAGCTTTCGCTGGCCGCGCCGTTGGAGACGCTGACGGTGGGGTTGATGAAGTTCGCGATGCTGCCCTTGCCCACGGCGGTTCTGAGGATGTAGGGCGAGGATGGGTTGCCGAGGGCCAGGGTGAAGGTTTCCGTCGCCTCCGCGATATTATCGCCGATCACCTCGACCAGGACCGTCTGGGTCAGTTGGCCGGCTTCGAAGGTCAGGGTGCCGGATTGCGCGACGTAGTCCTGCCCCGCCACTGCGGTGCCGTCCTGGGTGGCGTAATCGACCGTGATGGCCTGGGTCGGGGCCTTGCTCAGGGTGATTTTGAACGGCAGGGTGCTGGTGGTGCCGGCGTAGCTTTCACTGGCCGCGCCGTTGGAGACGCTGATGGTGGGATTGACGAAGTTCGCGATGCTGCCGGTGGCCGTGGCGGGTTTGAGGAGGTAGGGCGAGGATGGGTTGCCGAGGGCCAGGGTGAAGGTTTCCGTCGCCTCCGCGATATTGTCGCCGATCACCGTGACCAGGACCGTCTGGGTCAGTTGGCCGGCCTCGAAGGTCAGGGTGCCGGATTGCGCGACGTAGTCCTGCCCCGCCACCGCGGTGCCGTCCTGGGTGGCGTAATCGACCGTGATGGCCTGGGTCGGGGCCTTGCTCAGGGTGATTTTGAACGGCAGGGTGCTGGTGGTGCCGGCGTAGCTTTCGCTGACCGCGCCGTTGGCGATGCCGAGGGTGGGGTTGACGAAGTTCAGGATGCTGCCGGTCACGCTGGGAGTCCTGGCCGTATAGGCCGCATAGCTGCCGACCGGGTTGCTGAGCAGCAATTGGAAGGTTTCCGTGGGTTCGACCAGGGCGTCGCCGAGGATCGCGATTTGCACGGTCTGGGTGGTCTGGTTCGGGGCGAAGGTCAGGGTGCCGGATTGGGCGATATAGTCTTGCCCCGCCGTCGCGGTGCCGTCCTGGGTGGCGAAATCGACGGTGGTGGGGGCCGTGGAGGGGACGCTCAGGGTGACTTTGAAGGCCATGTAATTGGTGGTGCCGGTCGGTCCTTCGGTCAGCGACGCGGCGGTGGCGATGAACGTGCTGGCGACCGCGAAGTTGGTGATGCTGCCGGTGCCGGGGTTGGTCTTGAAGGTATAGCCCGCGCTCGGGTTGCTCAGCACTAGGCTGAGGGTTTCGGTCGGTTCCTGCACGCTGTCGCCGAGGACTTGGACCCGCACCGTCTGCGTGATCTGTCCGGGGAGGAAGGTCAGGGTGCCGGACTGGGCGACGTAGTCGGAACCCGCCGTCGCGCTGCCGTCCTGGGTGGTGTAATCGACGGTCACGGTCTGGGTGGCCTTGGCGCTGAGGCTGACCGGGAACGACAGGTAGCTGGGGGTCGCCCTGGTTTCCGCGACCTGGGCGTTGCCGACGCTGATCCCGGAGAAGCCCGCCTGGGTGAGGGTCGCGATGGCTTGGTTGTCCGCGCCGACCGTGAGCTTGGCGGTGCGGGCGACGAAGCCGGGATTCGGTTCGATTTGGTATTCCACCGTGCCGCTGCCCTGGCCGCTGGCACCGCTCGACACGGTCAGCCAGGGCGAATCGCTGGCGACGGTCCAGGCGCATTGGCTGGGCGCGGCGATGTTCAGGACCGGCCCGGTGCCGCCTTCTGGCTGTACGCTCGGGTCGGCGGGCGTCACGGAGACCTTGCAACTCGTGGAGACCCGGAAGTTCGCTACGGTGTAGGCGGTGTCGTTGAGGACGCGGGCGTTGTCGGCGTCGCAGTCGGGATTGCTCGGATTGCCGAACTGGCAGGAAGTGTTGGTGCCTTCCGCCGCGCCCAGCGGCTTGTTGCTGTAGGTCTTGAGCGGGTTGGACCAATAGGGCAGGCGGGTGCAATTGAAGCCGCTGTTGGCGCATTCGTTGTTATACGCCATCACGGTGCGCCAACGGCCCTCGGGGTTCACGTAGCCTTTGTTGTAGGTGTAGGGCGAATTCTTGGAGGTGTCCACGAACCAGTCGTGGGTGGCTCCCATGATGTGGCCGAGTTCATGGCCGAAGGAATAGTAGCCGGTGGCGCAATCCTGGCTCACCAGGGCATAGGCGTATTCGCTGAAGCCGGTGGAAACCGAACTCATTTGCCAGGACATCCCGCAATAGGCGGTGTTGGCGACCAGCAGCACGGTCGCGTCGGCGTTGTAGGTATCGCGCAGGATGGGGACGTTGTCGAGGTATTGGTCGGTCTTGTTGCTGAGGCGGTAGAGGGTGTTGACCCAATCGAAACCGGTCTCGTCGTAGACGATTTCTTCGGCGTGGGCTAGCTTGATCCGCTGGTTGATCCCGCTGTTGGCGTAGTTGGTGTTGGTTTCGCTGATGGCCAGGTCGATCAGGGCCTGCATGGCCAGGTCGCCGCCGGCCGCCTGTTTCGCCGCCGCGTCATAGACCACCAGCACGTCGATCTGCGAGCCGTCGTCGCTGGGTGGGGCAGTCTCGTCGGCGGACGGCGCGGCGATGCCCGTCCGCGCCTGGTCCCGCGCCGGCTTGGGCTGGGTTTCTGGCAGGGTGACGGGGAGCGGGTCGCCTTCGGGGGGCAGGCTGGATTGGTCGATTTCGCGGATGCTGTGTAGTCCGTTGCCGACGTAGCGGATTTGGTAGGCACCGCCCGGATGGACCACGTTGGCCATCATCACATCGCCCTCGACCACCATGTTCACCGTGCTGAGCTGGATACCGCTCAAGCGGCCCACATAGGCCGTCTTATCCGGCCCAAGTTTGTCCACCTGCTTGATCTTGGCTTTGAAGGCGGCGTCGTTGAACAGGTTCAGGGGCAGGCTGTCGCCCTGTTTGAGCTGGGCCGCGTTCAGCCCTTGGAGATTGACCCGGACATGGCGGGTGCGGGTGGCTTCCCTGGGGGAGGCCAGGGCGCTGCGGGCCGTTTTATCGGCCACGTCGCTGAATAATTCCAGCCCAACTTCCCTGCCGCCCGCCGCCGACGAGGGCAGTTGATTGATCCTGTCGAACACGGCCCGCTGCCAGGGTTCTTCGAGCGCCCAGGAAGCCAGGACGCCGACGAGGGCACCCGTGGCGGCCCAGTATAAGGGCGCGAACCTGCCCGCCGCGTCCTGGGGCCGCCCACGGCGGTAAGCCAACCAGCACAACAGGAACGCCCCGGCGGAAAGGGCGGTTATCCCAAGCGCCAACAGCCAATCCGGCAAGGTATATGCCCAGGGGAGGTCCGTGGCCGGAGTCTCGGCTATAGCAGCGCCATGCGTTACGGCCATCGCCAGGATAGCCGCGATCCGGGTCAAGATTTTCATGGTCAATTCCTTAATAGTTAGAACTGTACTGTTTAGTGTAGCTCATGTTACGCGGTTTCATGGGTGTGGATATGCCGGGATTTCTTGTATGGTCCGGCGCAGGACTTGGCTCGGGTGCGGGAGATATGCATCATATACGATTGGTGGAATGTTACAAACGGCGACGGCGCAAATTTTATGGACATAGCGCGGAAACCAGGGGAGAGCGCCATTTTTTCCGGCGCTGCCGAATGAATCCCGCCGCGCCTTTGATTTTTCCGACGTGGGCTGGAGAGGCCCCGACCGGGTTATCGCAACATCAACAATACCCGGACCGTCCCATCCACATGCGTGGCGTCGATATAGCCGAGCGCGTCCTGGTTTGCCCTGACGGTCTGCAACATCGCCGCGTCGTCCGGCAATTGGGGTGGGGGGGAGGATTGGCCGGTGAACAACAGCCGCGCCCAATAGGCGTCGATCTGCTCGATGGGCCGTCCGGTCAGCCTTTGGTAGAACTCGGCCCGTAGCGGCGAGGCTTGGTCGAGGGGCAGGGCGAAGTGCTGGTTGGGGAACAAACGGGTACGGCCCAGGAAAATATCCCGCGCCTCGCGCTCCGACAGCGCCGCCAAATCGTTCCCCGGATGCGCGATCACCGCCACATCGGCCAAGGCCGGCAACGCGAATCCTCCTAACAGTAAGGCGAGGAAGGATGTCTTCATGGCTAGAACACGAAATCCACGCCCACCGACCACACATTGACCTGCGTGGGGATCGGTGGCTCCGGGTTGGTCCAGTACAGCGCCCCGTCCCGGCCCAGCCAGAAATGGCTCCATTGCGCCTTGAGGGCGATGTTTTCATAGACATCCCAGCGCAGTCCCAGCGAGGCCGATTGCTGGTCGGCCTGGATGCCGTCGAGCAAGGTGTTGACATAGCTCCGCAAGGTTTCGACCGAGGCCAACGGGATCGCGGTCTTGGGCAGGGTCTTGTGGTCGTTCAGTGATTCCGCCACGCCATACAGGCCATACACGGTGACATGGCCGAAGCGGCGGCCCAGGCTCAGGTAGCCGCTCACCAGCGAGGGGAATTGCTGGATGTTGGAGGAACCGGCATAGCTGGCCTCGGTCTGGATTTGCCACAGGCCGTCGTCGTAGGCCAGCCCGACCGAGCCGTAATGGATTTGCTTGTGTTCGACCTTGAGCGTCGGGATCAGGCTTTGCGCGCCGGGCCAGAGCAGGTTCACCCAGGGGTCTTCCAGGGTTTGGTACAGGCTGCTTTGGCCCAGGTCGTTCAGGGTATCGACCTGGGCATAGCCGAGGCGGGCCCGCCAGTCGCCGGATTCGTAGGCGAGGTTGCCGCCGTAGAGGACGGTGCGCAGGCTGGCATCGCGGGTATGTTGGAGCAGCGACGACATCTGGTTGAGGCTGTAGCCGCCATAGGCCTTGACCGAGAGATAGCCCTCGCCCAAGGCGAAGCGCTGGGTGATATCCGCCCCGTTGAAATGGTAGGGCACCAGCAGGGCGTAGAACTCGTGCGGGGGCCGCATCCAGGGGTAGGCGTAGCCCAGGTTGCGGTGGTCCGAGAGCATGAAGGCGTCGGCACCGATGCGGCCCGCCCGGATATCCAGGTCGTCGCGGGGCCGCCAACGCAGGAAGGCCCATTCCAGGTTCTGCTCGAAGAAATCGCCGGCGTGGTTGCGGGCGACCCATTGCACCGTGGCGTGGAAGGCGCGGTTGAAATCCGCGTCCACCTGGAGGCCCAGGCGGGAATCGATATCGACGGTTTCGGCGTTGCCGTGATAGGTCGCGCCACCGGTTTGGGTGAAATCGCGGCGGAAGCCGATACGGTCGGTATCGGTGCCGATCACGCCGAGGGTGCCGAAGCCCTTGAAGCTGAAGGCCGGGCCGTCCGCCCAGGCAGGCGCGCCGAGCGCGGCCAGCAGGGCCAGGACGGGCGGGAGGGAAGGGAAGCGATGCATAGCTGGGCACCCCGGTTGCCCACGGGAGCTGGTTTTTTAATGGGCCTCCCGGATTCTGGCGGGGGCGGCCAAGGATAATCGAAGCCGCCGCGCTTGCCGAGAACGCCGGACGCTAAAATAGCCGATTTCCACGCCGGGCCGCCGTCAGATGAATCCCACCGAACTCCAGTCCAAACCCGAAGTGATCTGCCGATGCAGCGGCACCACCACGGCACAAATCCAGCGCCAGATCGACCGGGGCGTGACCGACCTCGACGCGATTTCCCAGGCCACCGGGGTGTGTTCGGGTTGCGGGGGGTGCGAGGCGGAGGTGTTGGAGTTCTTGGCGGGGTGTGTGAGCGGGGCGGGGTAGGGCGGGCGTTTGGCCCGGCCCGATCCAGACGTATGCCCCCGATCCTTAGGCATGGTCGGGGATCGGCGGCGATTCCGCCTCAATCCGCCTTCCGCGCCAGCGCCCCGGCGAATTCCCGCGCCAAATTCACGAAATCCGACGGCAGCAGCACGATGGTGGTGGTGTTCTGCTCCGCGCCCACCTCGGCGATCATCTGCATCCGCCGCAGTTCCAGGGCGATGGGGTTCTCGGCGATTTGGCGGGCGCCGTCCGAGAGCTTGAGCGAGGCTTCCTGTTCGGCCTCGGCCTTGATGATCCGCGCCCGCTTCTCGCGCACTGCTTCCGCCTCCCGCGCCATGGCCCGCTGCATGGCCTCGGGAATCTCCACATCCTTCATCTCCACCATCTCGATCTGGATGCCCCAGGCCTCGGTGGCCCCGTCCACGATGCCCTTGAGCGCCCGGTTGATCGAATCGCGCGATTTCAACACCTCGTCCAGCACATGCTGGCCGATGATATTGCGTAGGCTGGTGAGGGCGATCTGATGCACGGCGACCGCGTAGTTCTCGACGGCGATGACCGCCTTGGCCGGATCGACGATGCGGTACCACAACACCGCGTCCACCTTCACGGTGACGCTGTCCTTGGTGATGGTCTCCTGGCGCTCGACCGTGACCGTGCGGGTGCGGATATCGATGCGCGTTTGCCATTCGATCAGCGGGACCAGCCAATACAGGCCCGGTCCCTTGATGCACCGGTAGCGTCCCAGCCGGAACACCACGCCGCGCACGTATTCGTTGGCGATGCGGAAGCCAGAGAGCAGGATGAGGGCGAAGATGAGGGTGGAGGTCATGGCGTGACTCCGGGGGTTGGCGAGGCTGTCAATTGTAGCCGCCGTCTTGCCCGCCGGATGCGAACCGCCGGGCGTTCCGGGAACGGGAATATCCCGCCCGCAAAAAAGCCCCGCCCGGTGCGCCGCCGGACGGGGCCATACCAGCCGGGTTTACCCGGCGCACTTCACAGCATGAATCCCACGTCGGCGCTCGGGAACAAGCCCAGGTTGGGGAACACCTGCGCCAGTTCGCTATCGGTCGCCCCGAACCAGTGGCCCAAGGTCGCGCCGAATTGCGCCGTGCCGATCTTGGGAATCCACACGCCCCGGCCATTGGCGTCGTCCGGCCCGTTCAGCACGAACTGCGGCATCTGCCCATAAATCCCGCCTTTCACCGCTCCGCCCAGCACGAGGTGATGGTTGCCCCAGGCGTGGTCGCTGCCGCTGCCATTGGATTGCAGGGTGCGGCCAAATTCCGATTGGGTGAACGCGGTCACGTTCTGGGCCAAGCCGACCTCGCCGCAAGCGTGGTAGAAGGCATCCAGCGCCTGCGAGAGCTGGATGAACAAATCCCATTGCTGCCAATCCTGCGAGCCGTGGGTGTCGAAGCCGTCCAGCGAACAGAAGAACACCTGCCGTCCCGGTCCCTGCTGCGAGCGTAGCCGGATCAGGCGCATCACCTCCTTGAGCTGGTTGCCCAGCGCAGTGCCGGGAAACACCGTGTTCAGGGGCGAGAGGTTGGCGTTGGATTTGAGCGCGTCGGCCAGTTGCAAACCGTCCAGCATGGCTTGGTTGGCGGCCTGCCGCACCGCGCTGCCGGCGTCCAAGCCCAGGATTTGGTTCAGGGCTTGCCGCCGGGCCAGGGCGGCGGAACTCGGCCACATGTCCATGCCCGACAGGCTCAAATCGGTGCCGGGCGTGACCACGTTGCCGACCACCTGGTTGCCTTGCAGCAAGGGCGCGGGCGAGGATACCGAGATGGCCGCGAGGCTGTCGTTCGCGGTCAAATGATCCAGCAAGCGCCCGCCCCAGCCGCTGCTGCTCCCGGCGGGCAGGCCGTTCTGGGCCTGCATGGTCTGGTCCGGGTGCGAGAACAGGCTGGTCGGCACGTTCGCGCCCTGGAGGTATTGGGCGCGGGTCAGGGGTTGCTGCAACATGCCGGTGTTCAGCACCACGGCCATGTGTCCTTGGTTGAACAGCGCGTTCAACTCCGGGAGGCCGTAATGCAGGGCGTAGGGATTGCCATAGCCGTCGCTGATGGGCGAGAGCAGCTTGCCCGCGCCCAGGGCCAGATTGCCCCGGATGCCCTGGTATTGGGCATAGCGGGCGTTGTCCACGGGGACGATCAGGTTGTTGCCGTCGTTGCCGCCGTAGAGGTAGATGCAGACCAGCGCCTTGTAATCGCTGACCGCGGCCTGGGCTCCGCGGATGCCTAGCCCCAGGCTCATCAAGCCGAGGGAAGCCAGGCCGGCGCTGAGTTTCAGGAAGCCGCGGCGGTGGGGGTTGTGTGCGTGTGTCATGGTCGGATGCTCCGGGAAGAGGGTTAGCGTTGCACCGCGTACTCGCTGGAAATCGCGGCGAGGTACAGGGCGCCCAGGGCGCGGCTCTGGTTGTCGGGGGCGGTGTTGCCCAGCGCCACCAGGATTTGGCGCAGTTCGTTCGACATCTGGCCGAAGAACAGCGTCTGGTTGATTTTCTCGGCCAGGGTGGCGGAATTCCCCGCCACCGCCACGAAGGGCGATAGATCGAAGACCAGCGAGCTACCTAATTGCCCGGTCAGGATTTGGTAGATGAAATTGGCGCGTTGAATGGAAAGGCCCGGTCCGTAGATTTGGAATTCCGGCCCGGACATCCCCGGATGGCCCGGCAAGGGGGCCAGCGGCGAATAGAAGCTGAACACGGTGTTGGGCGACAACACCAGATTCCCCAGGTTGCGGAACACATAGGCGTACATGTTGGGATCGTTGAATTGCATCCCCAAGGCCCGGCCCAGGCCCACCACATGCAGCATGGGGTCTTTCAAATGCCCGGTGTCCAGCGAGACCGGATGGGTGGCTTCGCCGTCGGTGAGGATGGCGGTCAGCACCGCCCACAGGTCGCCGCGCACGCCTTGTCCGTTGTCCTGGAACACCTCGGCCACCCGCTGGATATAGCCGGGGCTGGGATTGCTGGTGACGAGGCTGCGGATCAAGCGGGTGGCGATGAAGGGCGCGGTATTGGGGTGGTTGAACAGGTTGTCGATGACCGCTTCCAAATCCTGGGTGACGGTCTGTCCGGCGGGAATCACCGTGCCGTTCAACAGGGTCTTGCTGCCGGTGTCGTGGTTCTGCGGGCGTGGTTCCATCAGGCCGACGAAATATTCCCAATTGTTGGATTGCGGGGTGTTGCCGGGGGCGGTGGGATAGGTCCAGCCGGTCAGGGCGCGGGCCACTTCCCGCAGGGTGTTCTGGTCGTAGGTCAGGATCGATTGGCCCTGGCCGTCCAACTTGAGGCTGCCGTCCGGGTTCAGTTGTTTCAGGCCGATGCTGAAGAGCTGCATCACCTCCCGCGCATAGTTCTCGTTGGGCGAGGTGCTGGCACCGGCCTTCATGCTATTGGCGAGGTCCAGGTATTTGCCCATGGTGGGGCTGAGGGTCACATCGCGCAGCAGGGCGCGGTAATTGCCGAAGGCATGTTTCGATAACAGCCGCACCCAGGGGATCAGTTCTTCCCCGTTGACGTTCTTGTTGGTCGAGACCACCAGGATTTGGCTGAGGGCGTAGATCATGCGCTGGCGCAGCGAGTCCGGGCCGTTCGCCATGTTGTAGAAGGTCTGGGTCACCACCTCGTTGGCGTTGAGGCCGTCGGGGAGGGCGGTTTCCGGCAGGTTGGCCTGTTGCGCCATCCAGTATTGGAGTCCCTCGGTTTGCACGGTGGCGACGCTGGCCGATGTCGGGCCGAAGCTGGCCTGGCCCAAGAAACGCACGGCGTCGGCTTTGCTCACCGGGATCATGCTGGCGGGCAGGGCGGGCGGTTGCGGCGCGGGCGAGGGGCTGGGGTTGGCTTCGGTGGCGGGCGTACCGCTGCCAGAACCACCGGAGCCGCCGGAACCCGAGCCGCTGCCCGAACCCGTGCCCGGATCGGAACCGCCGCCCTGGGCCACTTGTCCGGTCGAGGTGATGGTGTAATGGCCGACCTCGTTCCACACGTCGTAGATCACCACGTCGATCTGGGTCTTGCCATCGCACAGCCAGGCGTTCACGGTGCCGCCGCTGCTGGCCGGGTTGCTGGATATATACAGCTTGAGATTGGGATTGGCGGCGTCCTGGGCCGGGACCGTGGCCGTGACCGGGGCCGCGCAATTGGCCGGTTGCGGCAAGGTGTATTGGGTCACGTTGGGATCGAAGGCCGGGCTGAGACCGGCGACATTGAGGGAGGTCAGCTTGCCGCTGACCGGGGGCACGGGGGGCGGTGGTGGGGCGGCATCGACCGCAGTGATGGTATAACGACCTTTCTCCACCCAATTCTGGTAGATGACGATATCGGCCTGGCCGGTGGCGTTGCAGATATAGGCGTTGACGGTCTGGCCGTTCTTGGCCGGGTTGTTGGCGATGTAGAACTGGCTCTTGCTGTCCAGTCCTTGCGCCGTGGCGGTGATGGCAACGCCGCAGCTACCGGCCACCTTGGGCACGGTGTACTTCTTGATGTTGGGATTGAAGGCCGGGCTGAGGTTGGGCACCGCCAAACTGGTCAATTTGCCGGTGGCGGCGGCATGGGCGGTGCCACCCAGCAACAGGCCCAGGGCGGGTAACAGCGCCAGCGCGGCGCGGGGCCGGGCGGGGGTACGCCGGGCCGGATAGGTGGATGGTTGTTGGCGCATGGCTCCTCTCCTGAAGGATCGCCGTCCGGTCGGGCCGGTCGGGGCTGGGGTCGCTGGGGTGGACGGGCCGGGTCGGCCCGTCCTTGGATTCGGGCTCCGGCTGTCGCGGGGAAGCTGTACCGGAGTTGTGAATAAGCCTAGCGATGGGGAGGGGAAACGGGCGGTGAATATTACCGGTTTGCGGTGGGGATATTCCGTCTGGCGGGAGCCGCCGGGGGACGGCGCCGGTTCCCGGACGGGGCTTGGGAACCGGCGGATTAGGAAGAGGCGGGAGCGGGTTAGCCGCGGTCGCTCTTGTCGAGCGAGAAGGGCGCGACCGTCTGGGGCTGGTAGTTGGGCAGGTCGGCGTCTTCGAAGGTGAACACGAAGAACTTGTTGGGACCGGCCACGGCGGGCAGGAAATCGTTGTCGTTGGCGATGAACAAGGTGTGCTTGGTCACGCCGCCGACGCTGAGGTCGGGACCGAAAGCCACGCCTTCGATCTTGGCCGGGACTTGGTCGGCGGGGACGCCGTTGCTCCCGAGCAGGGCGACCAGGTCCAGGAACGGGGTCTTGGCGACCAGGGTGGTGGTGGCGGTATTGAGGACGGACTGGCCGGAAATATCGGTCGCGCCGCTAATATCGATCTTGTACAGTTTTTTCACCACCGCGCTGGAGCCATCGCCCAGGCCGGCCCCGTCGCGCTCATCGACCAGGAATTCATGGTCGTTGATGGCGACGATTTCGCTGACGCCGCTGCCGTCGGTCAGCAGATAGGCGTATTCGTGGGTCGTGCCGGTTTCGGTGTCGATGGTGAAGAGGCGCAGGTATTTCTTGGTGTCCTGCAACAGATTCTGCTGCATGATGCCGACCAGGGTCTTGCCGTCGGGGGTGATGGCCAGCCCTTCCATGCCTTTGTTGTCGATGCGGCCCACGGTGTTGTAGGGTTTTTCCTCGTTCTTGCCCATGCTGCTGGGCTTGGCGACCGCGTAATATTTGGGCGGGTTGAAGACTTTGATCCGCCTGCCGTTGACCCGGTTGAATTTGTAGATGTAGGGGCCGTATTCATCGCTGATATAGACGAATTTGCCATCGTTCGATACCCGGATGCCCTCGGGATCGAAGCGGCCATCGAAGGCGTGGGTGCTGGGCTTGGCGGCGTTGAAATTATCCGAGCGCCCGGAGAAATAAAACTGGGTCGGGCTGTTGAGACCCGGCGCGCCGCCGGTGGCGTACACCAGGGGCAGGCCGCTGGACAGCAGGGTGGTCGCGCTGAGGGCGGGCGAGAGGATATAAGGCAGGGAGCCCACGGTGCCGACGGTGTAATCGGGGTTGGGCGCGAGCGACAGATGGAGGGTCTGGAAGCGCGGGATATAGCTGGTGGTGTCGTCCACGTTGGCGTTGTAGGCCACGGCGTTGGGACCGCGGTCGGGCAGGCCCAGGAAGATGTTGCCGCCCGCATAGGCCAGGCCGGAGCCGATGCCGCCGAGGCGGTTGCCGGCCACGCCGTTTTCCAGCGGGGTGGCGGTGCGGGTGGAGAGGTCTTGGTAATTGCCGTCGATCTGGCCGATGGCGATCAGGTCGATCTGGGCCTGGGCGGCGCTGGCCGCGAACAGCAGCGGTAACACGCGGCAAAGCTGGGTTTTAAGCATCGTTACGGAGTCCATGAAGTTGGAAGGGGGAAGGCGCTTCGGTCGCAATCGACAAAAGGCGTGGCATTCTGGCCGGTGCTTGTTACCGTGGCGTTAAGCTTGGAACCCGAGCCAAGCCACCGGGTCCTGGCCTCTGGCTTCGGAAATGCCGGATACTGTGGATTTGGCGCGGATCGGCCCTGTGGATACGGGCTGGTGCGGGGCATTGAAAGCGAGGTACTGCAATGAAGATCATCGAACACGATTTCGGCAAGAAGGCGCGGCAGGTGGTGCGGGATTTCCGCGAGCGCCTGTCCCTGGAACCTTCGCACGAATCCAATATCCAGGCCAATCCCTTGCCCTATCTGGAGCGGGCGGCGGAGCGGATTTTCCGGCTGGAAGAGGCTTTGTTCGAGGCGGTGAAAGCGGTCGCCCCGCCCGATGGTGCCGCGCCTTGCGGGGAGACGGTCCAGGTGGACAAGGCCGAGTACCAGCGCTTGCTGCGGTGCCGCGACATCGTCGAGCGGGCGCTGGTCGAATACGCCAGCGACGAGGCCCCGTCGCCGCCCGGACCCGCCTGACCCGCCTGGAAAAGGGCGGGGCCATCGGCCCCGCCCCGGCCCGTCAGGGCTTCACCTCCACGAAACGGATCAACGATCCCCAGCAGCCTTCCTTGCTCTTGGCCTCGACCGCCACCCGCACCTTGCCCGGCTGGGCGATGGGCTGGGGCAGGCTGGCTTTGACCTCGTAGTCGCCGTTGCGGCGTTGGGTGATGGTGGGGGTGATTTTGCCGGTGCCGATTTCGATGCCGAGGCTGTCGATGTCGGTGTTGTCGGAAGCGATGAAGCCGAATTCGGACAGCGCGGCCACGGGACCTTCGGGCTTGGCTTCCTGGAAGCTGGGTTCGGCGCAGGCCGCCCCGCCGCCCCCGCCGCCGCCATAAGCCCAAACCCCGCCGCCATAGAGCGCAGCCGCCAGCCATGCCGTCATGATGATCGTGCGCATATCGGTTCTCCTCTGTTGGATGTCGTGGTGCAGTGACCGGGCGTTTGGACTCCAACAGAAGCCGGGTTATCCGTCAATCCCGCGTGGGGCGGGCCATGGCCTTGGGCCGGATCGGGTAGAATCCAGCCCAGGAGGATCAGCCCATGCCCAAGCTCTCTGGACCTTTGATTTTGTTGGCCGCGTTCGGCGGCTTCTTTCTCGCGCTGTTCTTGGTGTTCCAGGTGGTGGATAGCGAATTCTTCCGGGGCGATCCCGATCTCGGCGGCTCGGCGGTGGCGGTCAAGAACGCCAAGACCGCCGAAGCCCATGCCCAATGCGCCAAGGCCGCCCACGCCGCCCACCCGCCCGCCGATTACACCGCCTGGGATTTGGGTTTCGACCGCTATCTGGTCAAGGTCGGGGCGGGGGACGGCGCGGTCCGGCCCTATCTTTGCCGCGCCCTGAACCCCGGCGGGGCGGCAGCATGGACGGTGCAAAGCCTCGAATATCCCGGCGATCCCGACTGAAACCCGATGTACACCCAGTTTTTTAAGTTCGCCGAACCGCCGTTCTCCATCGCGCCCAATCCGCGCTATCTCTATCTCAGCCCCCAACACAAGGAAGCCCTGGCCCATCTCCTGTACGGCATCGGCGTCGGCGGCGGCTTCGTGGCCTTGACCGGCGAGGTCGGCACCGGCAAGACCACGCTGTGCCGCTGCCTGTTGGAGCAGTTGCCGGAAGACGTGGATATCGCCTTGATCTTCAATCCCCGCTTGGATTCCAGGGAGTTGGTCGAGAGCCTGTGCGACGAACTGCATATCGCCCATCCCGCCGGGGCCAGCCTCAAGCCCTTGATCGACGCTTTGAACCGGCATTTGCTGGACGCTCACGCCCAGGGCCGCCGCACCATCGTCCTGATCGACGAGGCCCAGAACCTGAGTTTCGAGGTGTTGGAGCAAATCCGCCTGCTGACCAACCTGGAGACCCATCAGGCCAAGCTGTTGCAAATCATCCTGGTGGGCCAGCCCGAACTCGGGCAATTGCTGGCGCGGCGGGATTTGCGCCAGTTGGCGCAAAGGATCACGGCGCGTTACCACCTCGATCCCTTGTCCCGCCCGGAAACCGCCGACTATGTGCGCCACCGTTTGGCGGTGGGCGGCACGGAGGAAACCATTTTCAGTCGCGCCGCGCTGGCCGAAATCCATCGCCGCACCCAGGGCGTGCCGCGCTTGATCAACGTGTTGTGCGACCGTGCCTTGCTGGGCGCGTACAGCCTGGGGCGGCGCAAGGTGGACCGGGGCATCGTCCGCAAATCGGTTCGGGAACTGCGGGCGGAGCGGACCCCGCCGCGCTGGCCGTGGTGGGCCGCTGCCGCCGGGGTGGCTTTGGGTTTGGGGGCTTTGGCCGGGCTGGCGTATTTTCGGCCCGTGCCTGGGCCGGATTTCGCGGCTTGGCTCGGCGCGGCGCGGAAGACCGTCGTCGGCGAAGCGCCCAAGCCATCCGCAGCGGTGGCCCCATTGCCGCCGCCGGTCCCGGCCCAAGCGCCGACCCAGCCTCCCGCTCCGCCGTCCCCGACCGCCAACGCCACGCCCGCCACCCCGGTTCCAATCCAGGCCCCGGCCACCCAGCCGCCGGAGCCGCCCGCCGCCGTGCCGCTCGCCCAAGCCCTGGCCGATCCGGCACCGACCCGTGCGGCGGCGTTCGCCCGCTTGTTGGCGCTGTGGCAACGGGAACCGCCTGCCGCCAGCGAAGACCCCTGTACCTATGCCGGGCAACACGGCCTGCGTTGCCTGTCCTGGCATGGAACGTGGTTCAAACTGCGGAGCTTCGACCATCCGGCGCTGTTGGAACTGGTCTTGCCCGGCGGCGGGCGGGGCTATGCCGCCTTGACCGCCGTGGCCGCTGGCCGGGTCGAACTGGATTGGGGCGCGGGCGTCCATGGCTACGATCTGGCGGAATTGCTGCCATTGTGGAAGGGCGATGCGGTCTTGCTCTGGCAGCCGCCCTTGGGCGGGACCGCGACCCTGGTGCCCGGCGAGCGGACGCCGCTGGTGCGTTGGGTCCGGGAGCGGTTGCGGCTTCCTGCGTCGCTGGGCGGGGAAGAAGAATTCGATGCCGATTTGAAGGCCCGCGTCGTCGCCTTCCAGACCGAACACGGCTTGGTGCCCGATGGCAAGGTGGGAACGCAGACCCTGATTTATCTGGAGGCGCTGGGCGGTGATCCGGCGGTTCCGCGGCTCGAAGCCGTTCCTCCCCATTGAAGTTGGAAGCGCGTCCATGTCCTATATCCTCGAAGCCCTACGCAAATCCGAGCGCGACCGCCAAGCGGCCCAGACGCCCACCTTGCCGCATTTGCTCAACCAGCCGCCGCCGCGGCGTCCGCATTGGATAGGCTGGTTGCTGGCCGGGTTGTTGGTGGTGAACGGCCTGGGGCTGGCTTGGCTGGCTCTCTACGACCGGGGCCGGAGCCAGCCGGATGCGCCCGTTGCCTCGCCACCGGCCCCGCCAGTGGCGCCCGTCACGCCCAAGGCATCCGCCGACGCCGCGCCCAATGCCGTCGTCAGCCTGAACCCGCCGCCCGTCGCCCCATCCACCGTCCCGAAGCCCGCGCACCTGTCCACCGAGGCCAAAGCGCCCGCCAAGCCCGCCGTCCACACTGTCAAGCCGCATACGGCGAAACCAGCCAAGCCCGCGCCACTGACGGAGGCAGACACGCCCGAGCTGGCCTGGACGGAAGACGGCGAGGCCGCGTCTCCGGTTCTGGCGAGGCCGAAGCTGCGTCCTGCCCTGCGTCCACCGCCGCCCCGGCCCGCTGAGGAAGATCGGGGGGACGAGGCGGATCAACCCGCGCCCCAAGCGGAGCGCCTGGCCCACGACCCGATTCCTTGGCTCAGCGCCTTGCCGGGCGAATTCCGCCAGCGGTTGCCGCAGTTCAAGATCAATATCTTCGCCTACTCCAGCCTGCCGGAAGAACGCTTCGCCATCATCGATATGCGTAAATACCGGGTGGGCGACCGTATTCCGGGCGAGGCCTTGTTGCTGGATATTCGGGCCGATTGTTTAGTGCTGGAATGGGAAGGCCAAAAGTTCCGGTTTCCCCGCCCCTGAGCCGGGACGCCGTTTCCCGGTTTATGCGAAAATTTCCCTATTGTTGTGTTGACGAGGCGAATTTGGATGGCTGTTGATGAAGGTGTCGCCGACGATTGGATGGCGAAATATCTGGCCTTGCCCGAGAAAGAGCGCGAGGCCATCAATCTGCTGGCGGTGAATTGGGGACCGCTGTCGGTTTCCCAAATCAAGAACAGTTTGGGCATCGTTTCCAAAACCCGACTGAGTACCGAGGCTTGCGAGCGCCAGGGATTTTTGGTGCGGGTGCGGGGCCGGATGCCCAGCGCCAGCACCGGCCACCTGCTCAAGTGTGCCCCGGCCCTGGTCGAGCGGGTGGCCCGGTATCTGGCCGCCGCGGGGCGGTTTGAGTCTTTCGCCCAGCGCGCCCGTAAGGCCTGGCCGTTCGGGCGGAGCCTGACCGGATTCCGGGCCGAGCCGGGGGACTTCCTGTTCGAGAGCCCCGAGCAATTGATCCGCGAAGTGCGGATCGGGCTTTATCTGAACGACGAGGCGTATAGCGAGCGCATGTGCGCCATGTTGCGGCGGACCCGCTATAGCTATTACGGCCCGGAATGGGGTTTGTTCGAGCATCCGCAGGTGGTGTACGCCATGATTTGCGCCAATCCTTTCGACGGCGATTGGTTCCGGGGCTTGTCGGCCAACGTCCGCAAGCTGGCCCTGCCCGGTACGGCCTATCAACTCACCATGGACTGGCAGATGGACCCGGCGGCCTACCACATGCTGGCCGAGCAAAACCGGGAGTTGGGCGGGGCCGGCCCGATCATGGCCCTGGCCGCTGTGCTGCGCGGCGAGCCACAAGCGGCGCAGAGCTGGTTGGAAGGGCTGAAGCCGGGGGTCGAAACCGCCAGCGTCCAAGGTATCTTGAGCCTGTTGCACGGCCAGGACGACGCGGCCATCAAAAGTTTCGAGGAAGCCCTGCGCCACTACCGCCGGGAAAGCGGCCAGCGCAAAGCCTTCATGCCGGGCCTGGGCGGGGTGTTCTATCTCCTGGCCCTGAGCCTGCGCAACCAGGGCAAGGATATTGAAAAAGCCCAGGGCTTGCTGGAGCAGCCTTTCGTGAACTCGCCGTTCACCGATATCCATTGGCTGTTCAAGCGCGGCCTGCCGATAGAGAGCGACGCCAAGCACCTCGACCCTTACCGGCAGCAATTGGAACACGCCCTGAAAAAAGCCGCCCCGGCCAGTCCCTGGACCCTGTGGATCGGCTTGCTCCTCCTGCACCGCTACGACGATAAGACGCAGTCCTTCGCCCCCTACCTGTCCCAACTCGATCCATTGCGGGAGCGGGCGGAACGCCTGGAACTGGCCTGGCCCGCCGCCGAACTGGCCCAGTTGCAAGCCCGCTTGCAGCCGCATAAAGCCGGGCTGGCCGAAGCCGCCGCCGCCTTCAAACAGCGTACCGGCCTGGGCTTGGTCGTGGACCGGGTCCGCTTCCAAGCGTCCTGGGAACGGATGCTCAACGCCATCCGCAACAGCGCCCCGTCGGCACCCACCGCCCGGCCCGAATCCGCCGAAACCGGCGGCGAATTACGGCTGGCGTGGTTGGTCGCGGAAGACTATTCCGATACTTTTTCCTTGGAGGCCCGCGAACAAAAGCGCAGCGGCAAAAGCTGGACCAAGGGCAAGACGGTCTCCCTGAAAAGCTTGCAGGAAAACGTGTTCACCCGCCCTTATCTGACCGAACAGGACCGCCGGGTCGCCGCTTGTGTCACCATCGACCCCTACACCCGCGGCTACCGGCTGTCGGACCGGGGTTGGCTGGCACTGGCCGGTCATCCGGCGGTGTTCTGGGAACCCAGCGGGGTGGCGGCGGAATTGGTGTTGGCACCGCCCGAACTCCGGGTCCGCCGCTTGAAGGACAGCCAGGTCTGGATCGAGTTCTGGCCCCAGCCCGGCCGGGAAGACCGCACCCTGGTCATCACCAAGGAAGGGCTGACCCGGCTCAAGCTGACCGAGTTGAAACCCGAGCATCACCGCCTGGTCCGCATCATCGGCGAAGGTTTCGAGGCACCGGCCTCGGCCCAGACGCAAATCCTGGAAGGCTTGGGCGCGGTGTCCTCCCTGGTCGCCATCCATTCCGATATCGGCACGGTGGAATCCGCCACCGCCGAGACCGTGGTGGCCGACAACTGCCCCAGGGTGCAATTGCTGCCGGAAGGCGAGGGCTTGCGGGTGGCGGTGCTGGTGCGTCCTTTCGGCGAGCAAGGTGCTTATTTCATACCGGGCAAGGGCGGGGCCGGTTTGATCGCCGAACTCGGGGGCCGCCGCTTGCAGACCGAGCGCAATTTGCGCGAGGAACGCCGCCGGGTGGCGCAATTGATCGTGGCCTGCCCCGCCTTGGAAGAATCCGCCGACCCGGACCAGCCCTGCCAATGGTTCATGGAAGATACCGAAAGCAGCCTGCAATTCTTGCTGGAACTGGGCGCGGCGGGCGCCGACAAGGCCGTGGTCGAATGGCCGCAGGGCGAGAAGTTCAAGGTCTTGGGACAGGCTGATTCGGGCCAGATGAGTGTGCAATTCCGCCAGCAGCGCGATTGGTTCGCGGTCGATGGCCAACTCAAGCTGGACAACGGCGAAGTGATCCAGATGCAAACCCTGCTGGCCTTGCTGGATGCCAGTCCGGGCCGGTTCCTGCGCCTGGACGGCGACCGCTTCCTGGCCTTGACCGATGCCTTCCGCAAGCGGCTGGCAGACTTGCGGAGCTATACCGAGCAACATGGCCAGGGGCGGCGGGTCCATCCCCTGGCCTTGCCGGTGATGGAGGAACTGACCGAGGGTCTGGGCCAGGTCAAGACCGATCAAGCCTGGAAGCGGCGCATCGAGCAATTGCGCGAGGCCGAGCGGTTCCAGCCACAGTTGCCCGGCACCTTGCAAGCCGAACTGCGCGATTACCAGCGCGATGGTTACGTCTGGCTGGCCCGCTTGGCGGCTTGGGGCGTGGGGGCTTGCCTCGCCGACGACATGGGCCTCGGCAAGACCGTGCAGGCCATCGCCTTGATCCTCAGCCGCGCCGCCGAAGGCCCGTCCCTGGTGATCGCGCCGACCTCGGTGGGGTTCAACTGGCATAACGAAGTGGGCCGGTTCGCACCCACCCTCAAGCCCAGAAGCCTGACCGGCGGCGACCGCCAATCCCTGATCGATGGACTCGGCCCCTACGACCTGTTGATTTGCAGCTACGGGCTGTTACAGCAGGAAGCCGTGGGCGAGTTGCTCGCTAAGGTGCGCTGGCGCACCCTGGTCCTGGACGAGGCCCAGGCCATCAAGAACGCTGCCACCCGCCGTTCCCAGCAGGCCATGGCTTTGCAGGCCGATTTCAAGCTCATCACCACCGGCACCCCGGTCGAGAACCATCTGGGCGAGTTGTGGAATTTGTTCCGCTTCATCAACCCCGGCTTGTTGGGCTCCCTGGCCAGCTTCAACGAGCGCTTCGCCGGTCCCATCGAGCGCGACCAGGACCGCGAGGCCCGCCAGCGGCTCAAACGCTTGATCCAACCCTATCTCCTGCGCCGCACCAAGGCCCAGGTGTTGGACGAATTGCCGCCGCGCACCGAGATCGAGCTACGGGTGGAACTGGGCGAAAAGGAAGCGGCGTTCTACGAGGCATTGCGCCGGAAGCTCCTGGACGAACTCGACGAGACCGAAGGCCCGATCCAGGACCAGCGCTTCCGGGTGTTGGCGGCCATCACCAAGCTGCGCCGCGCTTGCTGCAATCCCAACCTGGTCGCGCCGGAACTGGGTCTTTCCAGCAGCAAGCTGGACCTGCTGGGCGATGTGTTGGGCGAGCTATTGGAGAACCACCACAAGGCGCTGGTGTTCAGCCAGTTCGTGGACCATCTCGCCCTGGTCCGTGAATTGCTGGACCGCAAGGGCATCGCCTACCAATATTTGGACGGCCAGACCCCCGCGCCCGAACGCAAGACGCGGGTGGAAGCTTTCCAAGCCGGGGAGGGCGAGGTGTTTTTGATTAGTCTCAAGGCGGGTGGGACCGGGCTGAACCTGACCGCCGCCGATTATGTGATCCACCTCGACCCTTGGTGGAACCCGGCGGTCGAGGACCAAGCCTCCGACCGCGCCCACCGCATCGGCCAGAACCGCCCGGTCACGGTCTACCGGCTGGTGGCGAAGGGCACCATCGAGGAGCAAATCGTCTCCCTGCACCGGCATAAGCGGGAATTGGCCGACAGCCTCTTGGAGGGCGGCGAGATCAGTGCCAAGATCGGGGCGGAGGATTTGTTGGAATTGATGCGGGCGGGTTGAGAGAAGTGGCTCCGGAAATTTGAACAGCCGGTTAAGTGGATAAGATCAGCCCTTTCAAAGTGTAAAAATAGCCCTTCTAAATCAATGGGTTGAAAAGGCCGTTTTTCTGTGTCGAAGCGTAGGACGCCACCAACGGCGACATGGGCCACAGCAAAATCAGGGACTTACATAACCCGATTTCGCCAACCGGGTAAACCACTTTGAAAGTGGCTGGTGGATAAGATGTGATGGCGCAATACCGCCGCCGGATTCTGGATTTGCGGACGACGCTATCCAAATCCCCGACCAACGCCAGGATGATTTTGAAGGAGTATCTGAAGGAAGTTCGGCTGGAAGCCGACCAGGAAGGAATTTACGCGCAGATAAAAGAAAGCCCCGCCAGCCTACTGAGTTCGGCCGACGGGGCGTTTCTGGTAATGGTAGCGGGGGCAGGATTTGAACCTACGACCTTCGGGTTATGAGCCCGAAAAACTAAGCATTTTTCGGCGTTGATCTGGATTCCAAAAAACACATAAGTCTTTGAAAAGGTGAAAAACATATAGCCATTTCGGTTGCTTGGCGTTGATCGGGATTGATAGAATCGGGCTACATAAGGGCTGCATAAAATCCAATGTAGCCAGCCCCATCAACCTTCGGAGCAACGCCATGAATCGTCAACGGCTCACCTTACAGCGGATAACCGCCTTTACCTGCGAGTCCGGCAAAGGACAGGATTTTCTTTGGGATACCGATGTACCGCGACTCGCTGTGCGGGCAACGGGGGCCGGAGCCAAGTCCTTCATCTTCGGGGGCAAACTCGCCGGCACGTCAATCAGGGTGACGATTGGCTCGGTGTCCGACTGGCTGATCGATGACGCCCGCGCCGAAGCCCGCCACCTGCAAACCTTGGTTGACCAAGGCATAGACCCGCGTGTCGCCAAGGCCGAAAAGACCGCCGCGAGCCATGCGAAACGCGAAGAATTGATTCGCCGCGAAGTGACCATGGCCGAAGCCTGGGCGGTCTATATCGAGGCCCGCCGCCACAAATGGAGCGAGCGCCATCTTACCGACCACATCAACCTGTCCTATCAGGGCGGCGATCCGGCCAAACGAGGAAACCGCAAGAAATTGCCCGGTGCGCTGGCATCCTTGATGCCGTTGCGGTTGATGGAAATCGACGCGGCGCGGGTAAAGGCATGGCTGCGCGATGAAACCGCCAAACGACCCGCGCAAGCCCGGCTCGGGTTCGGTGCGCTACGCGGCTTCTTGAACTGGTGCGGCGATACCCCGGAATATGCGGGGCTCGCGCAACGCGAAGCTTGCGAAAGCCGTGTGGCCCGCCAAAACCTGCCGAAAAAACAAGCCAAGCGCGATGTGCTACAGCGGGAACAGCTTGCCGATTGGTTCGCCGCTGTCCGGGGGCTCGATAACCCGGTGATTTCGGCCTATCTCCAAGCCCTGCTGTTGACCGGCGCACGGCGCGAGGAACTGGCCGGGCTGACCTGGGATAACCTGGATTTCAAATGGAACGCCATGACCATCCGCGACAAGGTGGAAGGAGAGCGAACCATTCCCTTAACCCCCTACGTGGCCCAACTTCTCGCCGCCCTGCCCCGCCGCAACGAGTGGGTGTTTTCCAGCCCCGCCGCCGCATCCGGTCGGCTACAGGAACCCCGCATTCCCCATAACCGGGCGCTCGCCAAGGCGGGGATAGAAGACCTGACCTTGCACGGGTTGCGCCGTTCGTTCGGTAGCTTGGCGGAATGGATCGAATGCCCGGCGGGCATCGTGGCACAAATCATGGGACATAAGCCATCCGCGACCGCAGAGAAGCATTACCGGGTTCGCCCCCTCGATCTACTGCGCATGTGGCATTCCAAGATCGAGGCTTGGATGTTGGAACAAGCGGGTTTGCCGTTCGACGCGGAGCAAGCCAAGCCGGGTTTACGGGTGGTAGCTTGATAAGCCTTCCCGGAAAAACCCTCCCGTATTGCTGGCATGGTGTGATAGGCAGGGCCAGCAAGCCGATATGACGCGGCGCTGTCTTATTGGAAGGAGTGGAATAAGCGCCTCAAGCGCAAACCGCGATGACCTGCGTTGCATCCCCACAACAAAAATAGCGTGGTAGTTGCGGAAAACCCCCCGATTTAGCCCATCCCAAGGGTTGAGGATACGTCCATACCGCGCAAGCGGGTTTATTCGGATGTATCCACATGCAATTCAATCTTTCGACGGAAGCCTTCGCTTCCCAACTCAACATCAAGCCGCAATCGATCCGGGCGCGGGTATGCCGCACCGGGAGCTATTTCGGCATCCTTCCCAAAAAGCTGCCGAATGGTCGGCTCCTCTGGCCGTCCGATGCTTCGGAGCGCCTCCTGCAAATGGGCGACAAGCCCGAAGGCGCATAGGGGGCGGCGATGATGGACAGCAAAAACCCCGCCCCGGCTGGCACCGGGTACGGGGCTCATCAGAATCGAACGGCCTATCATAACCCACCCGCTTCTACCCCAAGACGCCGTTTTCCGGCGCTGGGAGGTGGATGATGCGCGGCGCAACCGAGCCATTCAGGGCGGCGATGCTATCCGCCGGATTGAACCCGCCGGACTTGATCGAGCCGGGGAAATTCCACCGCTTCCCCGGCATCGACAAGGGCCGGGGCGATGACGCCGGGTGGTGCAAGCTGTTTCCCGACGGACGCGGCGGGGTATTCGGCGATTTCAGTTCCGGCCTATCCGAGCATTGGCAGGCTGAATCCGACCGGCGTTATTCGTCGGCGGAACGCGAAGCCTTCAAGCGCCAAATCGCCGAAGCCAAGCGTCAAGCCGCAATCGAGGAACGTCGGCAACATGAGGAGGCGGCGCAAGTGGCTGCCGATATTCTGGCGGGGGCGAATGCCGATCCGGCAGGACATGCTTATGCCATCAAGAAATGCCTTGCCTTGGGGCCGATGGTGAAGCGCGGCGCATGGCCGCAACGGGGTTGGACGGATGCCTTGTTGATCCCGATTTATCACACCGATGGTCGGGTATGGACTCTCGAAGCTATCAATGCCGATGGCGACAAGGACTATCTCAAGGCTGGCAAGAAGCGCGGTGGGTTTTACCCGTTTGGCCGGATTCGCGGCGCAAGCCGGGTGTTCATCGGCGAGGGACTGGCAACAGTGGCGGCGGTGGTGGCGGCGGATAGCCCGCCAGCCGCTGCGGCCATGGACAAGGACGGTCTGCTGCCCGTGGCGCGGGCGGTGCGCGAACTGGCCCCGGATGCCGAAATCGTGTTTATCGCCGACAACGACCTCAAGCCGAATGGCGGCAATCCCGGCTTGTCTGCCGCCCTGGCGGCGGCGCGTGAAATAGGCGGTCGGGTGGCGATTCCCCAACTGGACGGGCGCAAGTGCGATTTCTGGGATGTATGGCATGAGCGCGGCGCGGACGCGGTGCGCGAAGCCCTGGCCCGTGCCGCCAGCCCACCACCGGACCCGCCAGCGCAGACCCCGGATGTTTCCGGCGCGGGCGACTGGCCGGAACCCAAACCTTTGCCCCAAGGCTTGCCACCCGTGGCGGCATTCGATTACGCCCTGTTGCCGGAAACCTTGCGACCCTGGGCACGCGATATTTGCGAGCGCGTCCAATGCCCGCCGGATTATGTGGCCGCGACGATCATGGCCGGATTGGGCACGGTGATTGGCCGTAAGCTAGGCATCCGTCCGCAAGCGCAAACCGATTGGACGGTGGCACCGAACCAATGGGCTTTGTTGGTCGGGCGTCCCGGTGTGCTGAAATCACCGGCCATGGAAGCCGCATTGTCGCCGCTGAAACGGCTGGCGGCGCAAGCCACCGAGTGCCACGCGGCGGCCACGGACGAATACCGGCTGGCACTGAAAGTTGCCAAGCTACGGGCCGAAGAAGGAGAGAAGGCGGCACGTAAAGCCCTGAAGAACTCTGCCGAGGCGGACCTTTCGGCTTGGCTCGGTAGCGCGGAACCGGAAGCGCCGGTCTTGCGGCGGTACATCGCCAACAATTCCACGGCGGAAGCCTTGGGCGAGCTTCACCGGCAGAATCCGAACGGCTTGATGGTGTTCCGGGATGAACTGGTATCCCTGTTGAAGAGCCTTGACCGGGAAGACCAGTCCGAAGCGCGGGGTTTCTATCTGACCGGCTGGAATGGCGACAGTCCCTACACGTTCGACCGCATCACGCGGGGCATGAACCTACATATCCCGGCGGTGTGCCTGTCCTTGCTGGGTTCGACACAACCGGGCCGGATTGCCGAATACATCCGGGCGGCGGTGCGCGGCGGTTCCGCCGACGATGGGTTGATTCAGCGCTTCGGGTTGCTGGTGTGGCCCGACATCGGCGGCGATTGGCGGGACGTGGACCGCTGGCCGGATAGCGCCGCCAGCCGCGAGGCCCATCGGGTTTTCGGGCGTCTGGATAGCCTGGACCCGGCAGCCGTCGGCGCGGTGCAAGACACCGACACCGCTACCGGCAAGCCCGATGGCCTGCCCTACCTTCGTTTCGATGTTGATGGGCTGGCGCTATTCCGGGAGTGGCGAGCCGACCTTGAGGCCAAAGTGCGCGGCGGCGATCTGCATCCGGCCATGGAATCGCATCTTTCCAAATATCGGAAGCTGGTTCCGAGCTTGGCTTTGGCGCTGCATTTGGCCGATAACCGTACCGGGCCGGTGGACCATGCGGCGACGTTGCAAGCCCTGGCTTGGGCCGAATACTTGGAAACCCACGCGCAACGCGCCTATGCCAGTGTCGCCACGCCCGAAGTGTCGGCGGCCAAGGCCATCCTGCAACGCATCCGCAAGGGCGATTTGCCCGGCACTTTCGCAAGCTGGGAAGTCTGGCGACCGGGTTGGGCGTTGCTGTCCGACCGCGAGCAAGTGGCCGATGCCTTACGCCTGTTGGTCGAACTCGATTGGCTGGTTTGTCGGCAGCAGGAAACCGGCGGGCGTCCCCGCGGGGTCTATGAGGTTAACCCGCGGGGCTTGGGATGATGGGTTATTTGGAGCGGCTGAAAGCCGAATGTTGCGCCGACGGCCCGCCCCCAAATCCGCCGCCCGCCGGGTCCGATACGCCCATGGCGGCTACTGCAAAAACCGCAAAAAGCCCTTTTTACAGTTTTTGCGGTAGCCCAAGTGGGCCATTGGCTGAAATCAAAGCAGTGAAACGCGAGCCGGTTATCGCGGAACTGGCCCGCGTTCGGGCTTGGCTGGCCCATATCGGCGAAACCGATGCCGCCATCGTCGGCGATGTGCTGAGCCGTTGGCTTATTTCCTGAACCGGGCCGGAGAGAACCTGGTTCCGGTGGTGGTCGAGGATGACCGGCGATGTTGCGCTCAATGCGCGAATTTGACCCCGGCGGGGCGCTGTCTGGCGGCATGGCGGGGCGAGATCGTGGCAGCGCGGCATTATGCGCCGGTTCCCGGTTTGCCCCGGCGTTGCGCGGGCTATGTGCCTAAGCCGGATGATCCCGATGGGCGACAGGGGCGGGAGCGTTGGCCGGGATTGGACGGCAAAACGGCAAATAATGCCCCATGACCGGCACAGTGATACATGGGACAATTCCGCCCATAACAATCCGATCACGTTTCTAATCTGCTTCATAAGGAAAGCCATGACCCCGCAAGAATTCATTGCCAAATGGAAAGACAACAAGCTCAACGAGCGGGCCGGTGCGCAATTGCACTTTATCCATTTATGCCGCTTGCTCGATGTTCCCGAACCCCTCGACCCGGACAGTTACTGCTTCGAGCGTGGCAAACAAACCGGGCAAAATGGCAAAGAAACCTGGTGGGCCGATGTCTGGAAAAAAGGCTGCTTCGCCTGGGAGAACAAAGCGCCCGGCGTGGATTTGGACAAAGCCCTGGAACAAGTCACCCGGTATGCCGATAGGCTGGATAACCCGCCGTTGCTGGTGGTCTGCGACCGGGAAATGATCCGTATCAAAACCCGCTTCAACGGCCATCCGAGCCAGACCCACCACATTCCCATCGAAGAAATCGGACGCCCGGAGAATCTACAAAAGCTCCGCAACCTCTTTTCCGAGGATGGGGTCGAAACCTTCCGCCCCAAGGCCACCACGCTGGATGTCACCCAAGCGGTCGCCCGCGATATAGGCGGCATCGCCACGGCGTTGATTAAGCGGGGTCATCCCAAGCCGACGGTTTCCCATTTCCTGATCCGCATCGTGTTCTGCCTGTTCGCCGAGGATTGCGGCCTGTTACCCGCCGGGTTGTTCGCCCGGATTATCGCCAATAGCCAGGGCGACCCGGCCCGGTTCGGCGGCTTCCTGAAAGAGTTGTTCCGCGCCATGAAGAAAGGCGGAACCTTCGGGGCCGATGGCATCAAGTGGTTCAACGGTGGCCTATTCAACGACAACGCCCCACCGCTGCCCTTGTTGCCCGCCGAAATCGCGGCGCTTGGCCAAGCCGCCGCCGAGAATTGGAACGCCATCGAACCTTCGATTTTCGGCACCTTGTTTGAGAACGGCTTGGAGAACCGCGCCGAGCGCGGCGCTCATTACACCGATCCCAAGACCATTGGCAAAATCATCCAGCCGGTGGTGATCGCTCCTTTGCGGGCCGAATGGCAGGCGCTTAAAGACAAGGTCGAAGCGCCTTTGCTGGCCGCACGGGCCGAATTGGACGCGGCCCAAAAGGAAGCCAAGAAGCGCGAGAAAGCCATCCTCAAGGCCGCGCAAGCCGACACGGCGGGGGCCAAAGTGGAAATGGAAGCCTTGCGCAAACGCTTGGGCAAGGCCGAGAAAGCCCTGAACGCGGCCCGCAAAAGCGCTTTGCAAGCCATACAGGCCATGCTCAAGCGCTTGAACGGGTTCCGGGTGTTGGACCCGGCCTGTGGTTCGGGCAATTTCCTGTATCTGGCCTTGCGCGACCTCAAGAATTTGGAACACGAGGTCGGGCGCGAGGCCGAAAACTGGAATTGCGGTTTCACCCGGCAGACGCAAACCGAAACCTCGCCCGCCAATGTGATGGGCATCGAAATCGAGCCTTATGCGGCGGAATTGGCACGGGTGACGGTATGGATCGGCGAAATCCAATGGCTGAGGGAAAACGGGTATCCGGTGCGGGAGAACCCGGTTTTGCAAAACCTCGAACATATCGAAAACCGCGATGCCTTGATGAACGAGGATGGCGGAGAGGCGGAATGGCCGGTGGCGGATGTGATCGTGGGGAATCCGCCGTTTTTGGGCGATAAGAAAATGATCGGGGAATTGGGGGAGGATTATGTTTCCCGGTTGCGGAAGCTTTATAAGGGCCGGGTTCCGGGCGGGGCGGATTTGGTGACTTATTGGTTCGAGAAAGCGCGGGCGCAGATTGCGGGCGGGAAATTGCAGCGGGCCGGATTGGTGGCGACGAATAGCATTCGCGGCGGGGCGAGCCGGAAGGTGTTGGAAAGGATTTGCGAAAGTGGGCGGATATTTGAGGCTTGGAGCGATGAGGAGTGGGTTAATGATGGAGCAGCAGTTAGAGTAAGTCTGATAGGGTTCTCAGCCAAATCTCAAAACCCGTCTAGTTCTTTAGATGGAAAAAATGCGGAAACAATAAATTCCAACTTAACCTCTAATAATAAAAAATTCTCAGACCTTACCAAGGCAAAACGGTTATCAATTAATTTAGGAATTGCATTTATAGGGACGCAAAAAAACGGCTCTTTTGATATTCCAGGATATATAGCAAGAAAATGGATAAATTTACCAAATCCAAATAGCAAATCAAATCGTGATGTATTGCGCCCATGGGCTAATGGACTAGATATTACTAGAAGACAGTCAGATACATGGATAATTGATTTTGGGGTTAATATGTCATTCAGTGATGCAACTTTGTATGAAAAGCCATTTTCTCATATTAAAGAACTCGTGGAAAAATTTCGCTCTACAAATCGTAGAGAAGCCTACAAAACAAAATGGTGGATACACGCAGAAGCTCGCCCAGGCATGAGAAAAGCAATCACGGGAATAAAACGTTATATTGCCACTCCAAGAATATCCAAACATCGCCTTTTTGTTTGGTTAGTTGATTGCATATTGCCTGACTGCCAGATTGTAGTTATAGCACGATCAGATAGCTCTGTTTTTGGGATTCTTCATTCCCGTTTCCATGAGCTTTGGTCATTACGCATGGGCACAAGCCTTGAAGACAGGCCACGCTACACCCCGGCCACCACTTTTGAGACCTTTCCTTTCCCCGAAGGCGTATTGACCGATCCCGACCCGGACGCCCGTTTCCCGGAAATCGCCGCAGCCGCCAAAAACCTGAATCAACTCCGCGAAAACTGGCTGAACCCGGAAATCTGGGTGGATTGGGTCCAAACCCCGGAAGAAGCCGCCGCCGGTTTTCCCAAACGCCCCGTTGCCAAGCCCGGCTTCGAGGCCGATGTTAAAAAACTCACGCTGACGAATCTGTACAACAAACCACCTGCCTGGCTTATTAATACCCACCAAATCTTGGATAAAGCCGTCGCCGCCGCCTATGGCTGGAAGGATTACGGCCCAGAATGGACCGACGAAGACATACTGAGCCGCCTGTTAGCGCTGAACCTGGAACGGGCGAAAAACCAAGCCGCGACCCCAAGCACAACCGAGGGCGAACCGGACGAAGACGCCGATCCCCAGGACCATGAAGCACCGTCGGCGGAACCCGCCCCCAAGCGCACCAAAAAAGCAAAGCCGAAAACCCCGGATTGATGGCCTGCGGCGTTTGAACTACAGTCCCGCCAAACCCCACCCCATTAACCACTCAAGAGCCAACCCCCATGTACACCGCGATTAAAGGTATCTATGAAAACGGCAAGGTAACACTTGAAGAAGCCCCGCCAACCTTGCGGAAAACCAAGGTTGTGGTGATGTTTCTCGCCGATGACGTGAAGCCCACAGAAAGCCCGCGCAAAGGCGTCAAGATAGGCAGCTTGGCCGGTAAAGGTTATGCCATTCCCGATAGCTTTAACGAGCCGCTGGAAGACCTGAGCGAGTATCAATAACATGCGCCATCTAATAGATACCCAAATCCTGATTTGGACGATAATCAGCCCCGAAAAGCTGACCGCGCAGACAATAGACCTACTGCAAAATAACGAGATTTTCGTCAGTCAAATCTCGTTCCTTGAGATAGCCATAAAGCAGAAGATAGGCAAATTGCCAGAATTGGATTTATCCATAGCCGCTTTAACCACCCGTGCGGAACAAGACGGCTTCAATCTGCTTATGCTGCAAACCCGCCATATCGATACCTATGGCACTATTCCGCTATATCCAAACCACCGCGATCCATTCGACAGGATATTGCTAGCCACAGCCCTGAGCGAAAATATCCCCATCATATCGGCGGACGAAAACTTTGACCTTTACGCACCGCAGATTCAGATTATCAAAAACGCATGAAGGGTAAAGCATGATCCAATATGATGCTTTCGATGCCATCCGGGATAATGCTTTGGAAAGACTGAAAGAATTCTCAGCCCATATCGAATCTGGCGGCTATTCTTGGAGTCCTATGCACGAAGCCGCTAAACTGGGACGCACGGAACTATTGAAATACATCCTTGCGCAACGATTCGTAGATATAAACGACGAATTTGAAATAGGCGAGCCCGATGATTTCCGCCGTGGAACCGCCCTGACCGAAGCGCTATTGAATGGTCATGTCGAAACCGCCGTGTTCCTGATCGAGCAAGGCGCAAACGTCAACGCGGAATATTATGGCTACGAAAACACCCACTGCCTTGGCTTGGAATTCGAGGAATCGGGCAATTGCCTAACCTTGGCTTTGGCGACAGGTAACAGCGAACTGATCCGACTCATAAAACCCTTCGAGTGAGGCTCCAAGATGACGAAGCAGGAAACAGACAAACCCTTACCGGAAAAGCCCGGCATTCCCGATAAAGCCGATACGGGAGCCAAAAAAGGGCATACCAAAACGGCGATTTGGCCCACCTTCCGGGCGGCTTATACCGACTATTTATACTCGAAAGCCCCGCCCGGAAGCCTGGATATGGCGGAAATCACCCGCGAACTACAGGCCCGGAACGACGAGGTGTGGGATGGGGATTTACGCCAGCTTGAAGCGATGTTGAATACCCAAGCGCATAGCCTGGATGCTATGTTCCACGCCCTGGCCGAACGCGCCGCCCTGAACATGGGCAAGAACCTGGGAACCACCGAAACCTATCTGAAACTGGCGTTCCGCGCCCAAAATCAATGCGCACGGACCCTGGAAGCCTTGGCGACGATGAAAAACCCATCCGTGGTCATCGCCCAACAAGCCAACATCGCGCAAGGGCACCAGCAAGTGAACAACGGCACGGCGACATCCACGCCCCCACGCACGCGCCCGGCAAAAAACACCGGGTCGAATCATTCCCAAGTTGCGCAAAACAAACTGATAACGGAGCCGAAGAATGGCGAGACACTGGACGGCAGAGGAACGGGCGCGGCAATCGGCACTATGCCGCCAATCGCGCCCATGGTTGAACTCGACCGGGCCAAGAACGCAGGCGGGCAAAGCCAAGGTCGCCAACAATGCATTCAAGGGCGGCGTGAGGCCCACCTTGAGGGCGCTTAGCCGCGAACTGCGGAAGCAGGATCAATTCCGGCGGCAAATCGAGGACGATCTCTGTTGATGATGGCGGTGATTCGCCGGGAAGTGATGATTGGGATGGATCGTTGCGAGCTACACTGGGGCTACATGAACCGCCAAAAACAAAAAGGCTCACAGATTTTCATCTGTAAGCCTTTGTTTTATTTGGTAGCGGGGGCAGGATTTGAACCTACGACCTTCGGGTTATGAGCCCGACGAGCTACCAGACTGCTCCACCCCGCGTCAACTGCATATACTATACCAGAACCCTTCGGAATTAAGCAAGCCTTATTTTACAAATCCGCTAAATCTTTCCGCTTCAAGCACTTACGTAGGGCAAAAGCAGGTGCAAACCGCAAGCCGCGAACACCCCGGCCAGCGCGTCGTCCAGCATCACCCCGAACCCGCCCGCCACGTCCCGGTCCAGCCGTGAAATCGGCCAAGGTTTCAACACATCGAACAACCGGAACAGTGCGAAACCCAACACCACCGCCGGCCACGAAAATGGCACGCCCGCCATGGTGATCAAAAAGCCCACGATCTCGTCCCAGACGATGCCGGAATGATCGTGTATCCCCAAGCGCCGTTCACAGCGCTGACAAATCGGCACGCCCGCCGCGAACAAGCCCAGCACCAGCCCCGCATAAACCGGGAATGCCAGCCCCGCCACCAGCGCGTAGACCGGGACCGCCGCCAAGGTGCCGAAGGTTCCGGGCGCGACCGGGGCCAGCCCCGAACCGAAGCCGAACGCCAGGAAGCAATAAGGATCGCCGAATACCCGGCGGGCCGGGATACGTAGGCGAGATTTGGCCTTGGAGGCGTTAGGCGTGGGAGAAGTGTTCATAGCCACTCGGGTTCAGGTCGATCAGGCGGCCCTCCTTCAGGAGCCGCAAGCCCGGTTCCGCTTCGATGCGCCCGATGGGGAACGCGGCCAGGCCGGTCCCGGCCAGACGCCGCGCCAGTTCGTCCCGCTTGTCCTCGGAGACGGTGAAACACAATTCGTAATCGTCGCCTGCATGCCAGGGCATAGCCCAATCGCCGGTCGCGGCGATATACCGCGCCACCCCATCGGTTAGCGGCAGGGCGGCGCAGTCGAGCGCCGCGCCCACACCGCTGGCCGCGAGGATATGGCCCAGGTCGGCGGCGAGCCCGTCGGAGACATCGATGCAGGCCGAAGCCAGCCCGCGCAGTTGGAAGCCCAGCGCGACTCGTGGTTCGGGCCGTTCCAAGCGGGCCAGGGCCGCAGCGTCTTGAAGGTCGGTCTGACCCAGGCGCTGTTTGAGGCCCAACCCTGCCGAGCCGATAGGCCCGCTCACATAGATGCCATCGCCGGGCCGCGCCCCGGAGCGGCACAAGGCCCGCCCTTCCGGCACCCAGCCCATGGCCTGGAGGGTGATCGACAAGGGACCGCGGGTGGTGTCGCCGCCGATGATCTCGACGCCATGCCGTTCGGCCAAGGCGAACAGGCCGCGGGCAAAAGCTTCCAACCAGTCCGCGTCAACCTCCGGCAAGGTCAGCGCCAAGGTGGCCCAGCGCGGTTCCGCGCCCATCGCCGCCAAATCGCTGAGGCTCACCGCCAGCGCCTTGTGACCCAGGCTGTCCGGTTCGACCTCGGGCAGGAAATGCACCCCGGACACCAGGGTATCCACTGTCACCGCCAACGCCCCGCCCGCTTCGCAGCGCAGCAAGGCGCAATCGTCGCCGACGCCCAGCGCCGTACCCGCGTGGCGGACCGGCTGCCGGGTGAAAAACCGCCGGATCAGATCGAATTCGCCCAAGGCCACTAGCGTTGCACCCGGCGACCGAATTCCGCCGCCCGATGCTTGCGGGCCAGCTTGTCCATCAGGCCGTTCACGAATTTGTGGCTCTGGCTGGCCCCGAATTGCTTGGCAAGGTTGATGCCTTCGTTGACCGCCACCCGGTAGGGCAACTCAGGCTTGAACATCAGCTCATACGCGCCCAGCCGCAGGATGGCCCGTTCCACCGGACCGAGTTCGTGGACCGGGCGGTCGGAGAATTCGCCTATCGCGGCATCGATGACATCGATCCGGGCCGGCACCTCGTGCAGCAATTCCTTGAAATAGCCTTCGTGGATATCCGGGGTGCAGCATTGGGGCAGCAGGGCTTCCAGGGCGATGGATTCCAGGGCGTCGCCCTCGCCTTCTTCCTCGGGCCGGGAGCGGCAATATTTTTCCAAGGACTCTTCCAGCATGTCGCGCTCGGCCACGGTCAAGACCTGCCCGGCGCGGAAACGGCGCGACAGTTCCCGCGCCACCGCCAGTTCCTCCAGGAATTGCGCCTCGATGTCGGCCAGATTGCCCTGGGCCATCTGCCATTGATACAAGGCCTGGGTGGCGCAGCGCCGGGCCAGGGTGCGTGGGTTGCTCATCCGGCGTCGATCTCGCGCAGTAGGTTGACCATTTCCACGGCGGACAGCGCCGCCTCGGCCCCTTTGTTGCCGGCCTTGGTGCCGGCCCGCTCGATGGCCTGTTCGATGGTATCGACGGTCAGGACACCGAAGGCCACCGGCAGGCCGTGCTTGAGGGACACGGTCGCCATGCCCTTCACGCATTCGCCCGCCACGTAGTCGAAATGCGGGGTCGAACCCCGGATCACCGCGCCCACGGCGACGATGGCGTGGTAGCGCCCGGTTTCGGCGACTTTCTGCACCGCCAGCGGCAGTTCATAGGCACCGGGGGCTTTGACCAGATCGATATCGGCGTGCTTGGCCCCGTGGCGCAGCAAGGCGTCCACCGCGCCGCCGACCAGTTGATCGACGATGAAACTATTGAAGCGCGAGGCCACGATGCAGAACTTCGCGCCATGGATGAGGAGTTGGCCTTCGTAGGTTTTGATGTCGTTCATGGGAGTTTTCCTTGGGTCGTGAATCTTGGGGAAAATCGGGTTATGGCGTCCAAAGCCCGCTTTGGGCCGCATCCGAAGCAAGCTTTGGATTCCGGGGATGGAGGCTGTGCTGCGGCGCTACTCCGCGGCGACATACTCGACCACTTCGAGCCCGTAGCCCGACAGCCCCAGGTATTTCTTGGGCGAACTCCCCAGCACCCGCAGCTTGTGTACGCCCAAATCGGCCAGGATTTGCGCCCCGGTGCCGGTGGTGCGCCAGTCCTCGGAATGTTCCTCGGGCGGGGCGATGGCGATGCCGTGGTCTTGCATCTGGTAATGGTGGATACGCTCGACCAGGGATTTATCGTCCTCCTCGCGGCGGATCACCACCAGGATGCCCCGGCCTTCCTCGGCGAGGCGCTGCATGGCGCGTTTCAGGGTCAGCCCGCCATCGCCGCGGCGGCCGCAGAGCAAATCCCGCAGCAGGTTCCGCCCATGCACCCGCACCAGCACCGGCTCCGGTCCCGACACCTGGCCCAGGGTCAGGGCCAGATGCAGGCGCTGGTCCACCTGGTCTTGATAGGCGTAGAGGCGGAACTTGGCGTACTCGGTGGGGAATTCGCATTCGCAGATGCGTTCCACGGTCTTTTCGTTCTGTATGCGGTAATGGATCAGGTCGGCGATGGTGCCGATCTTGAGCCCGTGCAATTCGGCGAATTGTTCGAGGTCGGCGCGGCGGGCCATGCTGCCGTCCTCGTTGAGGATTTCGACGATCACAGCGGCGGGTTCCAGCCCGGCCAGCCGCGCCAGATCGCAACCGGCCTCGGTGTGGCCGGCCCGGTTGAGGACGCCGCCGGGCTGGGCCATCAGCGGGAACACATGGCCGGGCTGGACCAGATCGTCCGGCTTGGCGTAGGCCGACACGGCGCATTGGATGGTGCGGGCGCGGTCCGCCGCCGAAATGCCGGTGGTGACCCCGGTCGCGGCCTCGATGGACACGGTGAAATTGGTGGAATGCGGGGTTTTGTTCTCGTTGACCATCAAGGGCAGGCGGAGCTGCTGGCAACGCTCGCGGGTCAGGGTCAGGCAGATCAGGCCACGGCCATAGCGGGCCATGAAATTGATATCCTCGGGCCGGGTGTGGACCGCCGCCATCACCAAATCGCCCTCGTTCTCGCGGTCCTCGTCGTCCATGAGGATCACCATTTTGCCTTGGCGGATATCCTCGATGATTTCTTCGCTGGTGTTCATTGCCGTCGTCGGTGGAATGGGGGGCGGTAGCTTACACCATCCGGGGGCCGGTCGGGTCCGCAGGGCGGGAACCTCGGATCAGGCCACGAAACCCGAAGTCCGCAGCAATGCCATCGTCACGCCGGAACCACCCTCCGCCGCCTTGTCGCCCAGCAATAGGCGCTCGGTATAGCGGGCCAGGAGATCGACCTCCAGATTGACCCGCCGCCCGGTTTCGGTGCTGCCCAGCGTGGTTTCCTTGAGGGTGTGGGGCACGATGTTGAGACCGAACCGCGCCCCATCCACCGCGTTGACGGTGAGGCTGATGCCATCGACGCAGATCGAACCTTTTTCGGCGATGTATTTGGCCAGCGGCGCGGGGGCTTCGACGGTGAAGCGCACCGAGCGGGCATCGGCGTGCTTATCCACCACCACGCCCACGCCATCGACATGGCCGCTGACCAGATGCCCGCCCAGCCGCGTGGTCGGCAGCAAGGCCAGTTCCAGATTGACCTGCGCGCCGGTCCTGGCCTCGCCCAGGGTGGTGCGGGACAGGGTTTCCCTCGACACATCGGCGCAGAAATGGCGGGGGCCGAGTTCGACGGCGGTCAGGCACACGCCGCCGACGGCGATGCTGTCGCCGAGTTTCACATCGGCCAGGGGGAGCTTGCCGGTGTCGATGGTGAGGCGGCAGTCGCCGCCCTGGGGTTCGATGCGGGATAAGGTGCCTACCGCCAGGATGATGCCGGTGAACATGGGGGATTGCCTCGGAGAGTGAAGATGGAGCGGATTATGCCGCGGAATCGGCGGGCGGTGGGCGGGGGTGGCGCAAGCTCCCCAATGGACAAGCCGCCACCCAACGAAGCCTGCGACCCAGCCCGGAACCCCGCTACAATGATGCCACCCCAACCCCACCCCGACCCCCACCGTGCCAGACTCCCCCAGCTACGACCTGCTCATCAGCCACACCCCCGCCCACGGCCCCGCCGTGCGCCCGCTGCTCGAAGCCCTGCGCCAACGGGGCGTTTCCTACCGCACCGCACCCGCCCACGAATGCCCCGACCTGCCCGCCGGATTCGGCCTAGCCAAAGCCTGCTTGATCTGGGCTTCGGAAGATTATTTCCAATCCCGCGCCGCTCAAACCCACTTGGCGGCGGTTTTTTCCGCCCAAGACCACGCCACCGCCCCGCCCGCCCGCCGCCTGCTACTCGTTAACGCCGGGACCGGAACCCGGCATATCTATCCGGTGCGACTCCGGGACTGGCGCTATGCCGCCGCGCCGGATATCCAGGACGCACCCGGCCATGCCGCGCTGGCCGCATCCCTCCACACCCATTGCGCGGCCCTGGTCGGTTGCTTGGCCCAGGCCCGGCCCTGGGTTCCGCCGCCCTGGCACGCGGCCCATCAGGAACGGCCCGAACCGACCTTGATCTTCCTGCGGCGCGAACGGGAACTCTGGGATATCCACGCCTGGCTAAGCCCGGACCCCGCCCCGTCCGCCGATACGGAACCCGGCCCGGTGGTGGCTGTGGCGGGCCTCGAAGGCCAGGGCAAATCCACCCTGGCGCGGGAATACGTCCACCGTTTCGGCCCGGCCTTCCCCGGCGGCATCTTCTGGCTGACGGCGCGGGAGGCCAAGCCCACCGCCAGCGTGGCCGAGCTGGCCGAGAATCCGCCGCTCAAGATGCAGCTCCTGGCCTTCCTGCACACCTTGTCGCCGCAAGACCCGACCCCACCCGCCGCCGACACCCCCGCCCTGCTGGAACGGCTGGGCAGCCGCCTGGCCCAGGCCGGACAGCCGTTCCTGTGGATCGTGGACGACCTGCCCGAAGGACTGAACGGCCCGGCGCTCCGGCAATGGTTGGCCCCGGCGGGCCACCTGGGCCGCACCCTGCTCACCACCCGCGGCCAACGCTACGACGAACAGCTCGAATGCATCCACCTTCCCCCCCTGGACGAGGAAACCGCGTGGCGCTTGCTGACCTGGAACCTACCGCCCACCAGCGGTCCCGAACGGGCCGCGACCGCCCGGTTGCTGGACGAACTGGGCCGCCAACCCCTGGCGATCACGGCGGGCAACGCCGCCGCCCGCGGCAACCGCCGCCAGCGCAACGCCCCTTACACCGCGTTGCGGCGGCGGCTGGGCGATCCAGCCTATGGGGCCGTGATCGTCGCCGCCAATCTGCACAGCGGCCTGCCCAAGGCCCAGGAAACCGCCCTGGCCGGTGCCTTGCTCGCGGCCATGAGCGCGATGGGGGAAGCGGGCCACGATGTGCTACGGCTGGCGGCGAACCTGGCCGACGCGCCCCTGCCGCTGGATTTCGTGGTGGACTGTCTCGCGGCCAGCGGTCTGTGCGGGGAACAACAGCGCCAACATCCGCTGCGGGCGCGTTGCCTCGAACTCCTGGGAATACCACGGCCCAGCGCCGCCGAACTGGCCCAGCGCCACGCCGGGACGGCTATCGCCGTGCTGGACCGGCTCGGCCTGGGCGAAGCCACCGGTGGTCATCTACACCTACATTCCCTCACCGTACACACCATGCGGATCGCCAACCACGACCTGCGCCGGTTGGCGGCGCTGCACCGGGCGGCGGTCAGCGTGCTGCACGATTTGGCCGCGACCTGCGCGGCGGCGGACGATTGGCGGCGCTTGGCGGCGCTGGCCCCCCACGCCCGCGCCCTGACGGCGGACCCCCGCGAACACAGCGCCCAGGAAACCCAGGCCGACCTCGCCTGTCGCGCCCGGCTGGCCGCGTTCCTGGGCGATATGGACATGGCGCATGGCCTGCCACAACGCGCCCTGGACATGTATCGCCATGCCGGGGCGGGCTTGGCGCGGGCGGTGGCGGCGGACGCCGAAGCCTGGGATTGGCTGGCCGAACTGGCGCGGATACGGGAACGCACCGGCGACATCCTGGCGGCGCGGGGCGACGCGGCGGGCGCGCTCGACACCTATCTGAAAAGCCTCCGCATCCGCAAGCGCCTGACCGCGCAAGACCCTGGCCGGGAAGATTGGCAGCTCGGGCAATGGAGCCTTTATCTCAAGGCCGGGGAAGCCCTGGCCCAGGGCGGCGACCTGGACAAGGCCCGCAACAGCTACCGGGCCGGGCTGACCCAGCGCTCGGCCCTCCCCTCGGCGGCCCTGGCCGATGGCGAGCGGGAATACGCCCTGGCGGCGGCTTTCGAACGGCTGGCCGGGCTGTATCGCAAGCAGAAACAGGTCGGCGCGGCCCTGGACGCCTTGGGTCCGGCCTTGGAGATTTACCAAAAACTGGCCGGACAAACCCCCGCGAACCCCAAATCCGCCGCCGCCCCGGCGCGGGTCCACGGCCAGCTCGCCGAAATCCTGCGCGAACGCGGCGAAATCCAGCCCGCCCTGGAACATTACCGGCAGGCCATCGCCGCCTATACCCAGCTCTCGGGCCAGGATTCCGCCAATCTGGAATGGAAGCGCCAACTAGCCCAATGCCATCGGTGGGCGGGCGAAATCTCGGTGGCGCAATCCCAACCGGAAGCGGCCATCAAACACTACCGCGCCCGCACCAACCTACTGAAGCGCTTGATGCCACAAGGCAGTCCCGATGCCGCGCTACAGCGGGAAATCGCGGTCAACTACGCCAAGCTGGGCCTGTTGTGCGACCAGACCGGGGATATTCCCACCGCCCTGGGGTATTACCGCAAGGCGCGGGCCGGGGCCGCGCTCTGGGCCGAACTGGTGCCCGAGGATAACAGCCTGCAAGGCGAATTGGCTTGGGTGGAAAAACGCCTCGCCCAGGAGGAAACCCCATCGGCGGCCTGAATCCGGCGGCCTGGATGCTCCAAAACCGGACACAGCCTTTCCCGCGAGACAGTCCGGCAAGCTTGTCCGCCGCCGTATCCAGGTTTGTCGCAAACCCGGCGGGCATGTTTCGATAACCCTATCCTGTAACCCGCCCGCAGGCATATCCCGGACATTTCGTCACCCACGAAATAACCTATTTCCCCGCCCACCAATTCCCCGGCCCGGCGGCGGACATACCCCGAATCACCCACCCAGCCCGCCGCGCCTTATCCGCTCCGCGCCCGGCCCGAGGCCAAGTTCCACGCCGCATTGCCAGCGCGGCGGCGATTTTAGGATAATGGCGGGCCTTAATTTTCCCCCTTGTCCCACCCCCATGAAAAAACGCCTGGAAACCCTGTTGCGGGGCGCGGTCGCCCGTTTGCAAACCGAGGGCGCATTGCCCGCCGATTTGGAGCCTACCGTCCTGGTGGAGCGCACCCGCGACGCCCAACACGGCGATTTCGCCACCAATCTCGCCCTGGCCCTGGCCAAACCGGCCCGCGCCAACCCCAAACAACTGGCGGAGAAACTGGTCGCCGCGCTCGAACCCGATGCCACTGTGGTCAAGGTGGAGATCGCCGGGCCGGGCTTCATCAATTTCTTCCTCGACCCGCAGGCGCAGTTCGGCGTGATCCGCGCCATCCATGACGCCGGGCGCGGTTATGGGCTGGGCCGGGCCGGGGCCGGAATGAAGGTCCAGGTGGAATTCGTCTCGGCCAATCCCACCGGCCCCTTGCATGTCGGGCACGGGCGCGGCGCGGCCTATGGCGCGGTGGTGGCGAATCTGTTGGCGGCGGCGGGTTTCGAGGTCCACCGCGAATACTATGTGAACGACGCCGGGCGGCAGATGGACATCCTCGCCGCCAGCGTGTGGCTGCGCTATCTGGAGGAATGCGGCGAAGTCCTGGTCTTTCCCAGCAATGGCTACCGCGGCGAATATGTGCGGGACGTTTCCAGGGAGCTGCACCAGCGCCACGGCGAGGGCTTCCGCCATCCCGCCGCCGCGGTGTTTGCCGACATCCCCGCCGACGAGCCACAAGGCGGCGACAAGGAAATCCATATCGACGCCCTGGTCGCCCGCGCCAAAGCCCTGCTCGGGCCGGAAGGCTATCGCACGGTGTTCGATGCCGGACTCGACAGCATCCTCGGCGATATCCGCCAGGACTTGGAAGAATTCGGCGTCCGCTACGACCAATGGTTCTCCGAACGCGGCCTGACCGAAACCCAGGCGGTGGAACGCGCCCTGCGAAAGCTGGAAGCGGCGGGCCATCTCTATCAAAAAGACGGCGCGACCTGGTTCGCGTCCAGCCGCCTGGGCGACGAGAAAGACCGGGTGGTGGTGCGTGAAAACGGCCAGATGACCTATTTCGCCTCCGACATCGCCTATCACATGGACAAACTGGACCGCGGCTTCGACCGGATCATCAACATCTGGGGCGCGGACCACCACGGTTATATCCCCAGGGTGAAAGCCGCCATCCAGGCTTTGGGCGGCGACCCCAATAAGCTGGATGTGCTGCTGGTGCAATTCGCCGTGCTGTACCGGGGCGAGGAAAAAGTGCAGATGTCCACCCGCTCCGGCGAGTTCGTGACTCTCCGGCAACTCCGCAACGAAGTCGGCAAGGACGCGGCCCGGTTCTTCTACGTGATGCGTAAATCCGACCAGCACATGGATTTCGACCTCAAGCTGGCGACTTCCCGCAGCAACGAAAACCCGGTCTACTACGTGCAATACGCCCACGCCCGCGTATGCAGCGTATTCCGCGAGTTGGACGAGAAAGGCTGGGCCCGCGATTTGGCGCTGGGCATGGCGCATTTGAATAAACTGGTCGAACCCCACGAAACCGCCCTGGTCGGCACCTTATCGCGCTACCCGGAAGTGGTGGAGCAATCGGCCCTGCAACACGCCCCGCACCATCTCCTGCACTATCTCCGCGAGTTGGCGGCGGAATTCCACGCCTACTATTTCGCCCACAAGTTCCTGGTGGAGGACGCCGCCCTGCGCGACGCCCGCTTGAACCTGATCGCCGCCATCCGGCAGGTGATCGCCAACGGCCTGGGCCTACTGGACGTATCGGCCCCCGAAGCCATGTAACCGCGAGAACCACGCATGTCCAAGGACTACAAAAACCGCATCCCCGCCTATCGCCGCGAAAACCAGCGCAAAAGCCCGGCGCGGGCCTGGGGCTGGGCCGGGGCGGCGGTCCTCGGCCTCGGGGGGTTGACAACCTTGGGCATGCATCTGTTCGGGGAGCGCGGCGCGGAACCGACGGCGGCGGCGGAAACCACGGACATGCCCATGCCGCCCCAGGCCAAGCCGGGCGAGGGCAAGAAGCCGCCGACCACACCGGGCCAGGGCCAGCCCACCACCACCAAGCCCGGCAAGCCCCCGGAACCCGCCCCGGTACCGACCGCGCCGGTCGAACCGCGCTTCAGCTTCTACAAGGTATTGCCGGAAAAGGAAGTCATCATCCCCGAGAACGAGATCAAGACCCTCAAGCGCGAGGAAGAAAGCTTCGGCAAACCGGGGCAGAACGGCATCTATATGGTGCAGGCCGGTTCCTTCACCCACCAGCAGGACGCCGAGAAACTGAAGGCCCAGCTCGGCCTGCTCAAGATCAAGGCCAAGCTGGAGATGATCAAGCTGGAAAACACCGCCTGGTTCCGGGTCAAGGTCGGTCCCTACGCCAGCCTCGCCGACGCCGACAAGGTGCGGCAATACCTCCGCGCCAACAAGATCGACAGCGTGGTGCAGCGGGCGACCAAGTAGCCAGGCCGCCGCCGCCACGGCTCAGCGATACAGCAACACCGCCTCCCGCTCCGCCAACCACGCCGCCTCGTCCGGCCCGGCCCAGGTTTCGAGGTCGCCCGGCTCCGCCGCGGCGTCGTCCACCCACAGGCGTAAGTCTTCGCCGCCGTTGATGAGATCGATGGCGAGCCGGCCATATTCGTATTCGTAGGGGAAATCCCGCCACAAGGGATAATCGGGATCGAGCTTCCGCAGCGCCTTGAACGCCAGCGCCTGCAACCGCCAAGGCCGGAAAGCGGCGTGGTCGTAGGCGGCGTCCTCGACCTGGATTTGCACCCCGGCGCACAGCCGCCCCACATGCTTGTGGAAGGTCGGCTCGAACCAGCAGGTCCGCAACCGGCAGCCACGCAGCCACTCCGGGGCCAAACCGCGCATGGTGGCGACCAACCGCTCCGCGTCCAGATCGGGGGCGCCGAAGCCTTCCAGCGGGCGGGTGGTGCCGCGGCCTTCCGATAGCGTGGTGCCTTCCAGCATCACCGTGCCCGCATAGCACCGCGCCATCCACAGGTTGGGCGCGTTGGGGCTGGGGTTGATCCAGGCCCGCACGCCCAGCGGCCAGCCATAGCCGGGCGCCCGCTCCGGTGCCCAGCCCGTCATCGCCACCACCCGATAATCCACCTCCAGGCCCAACCTGGTCACGAACCAATGGCCCAGTTCGCCCAGGGTCAAGCCATGCCGCATCGGCAGCGGACCCGCGCCGACGAAGCTCTCCCAGCCCGGCTTGAGGATCGAGCCCTCGACCGGACGCCCCACCGGATTGGGCCGGTCCAGCACCCACACCGCCTTGCCATGGCGGGCGGCCTCTTCCAACACATAGCGCAAGGTGGTGATGAAGGTGTAGATGCGGCACCCCAAATCCTGCAAATCCACCAGCAGCACATCGAAGTCGTCCATCATCGCCGGCGTGGGACGGCGCACCGCGCCATACAGGCTATACACCGGGATGCCGTGGACCGGATCGCGGAAATTGGGCGATTCGACCATATTGTCCTGCTTGTCGCCGCGCAGCCCGTGCTGGGGTCCGAAAGCGGCGCTCAGGTAGATATCGTCCAGTGCCGCCAGGGCGTCCAGGCTATGGACGCCCTCCGCCGTCACCGAAGCCGGATGGGCCAGCAAAGCCACCCGCCGCCCCTCCAAGGGCGCGCGCAGGGTGGCGTCTTCGAGCAGGCGGTCTATGCCGAATCGCATCGGGTCTCTCCTTGGAAGCTAGGGATGGGAAGGGGACAAGACCAGGGCGAAGCCGTGGTCGTGGTGGAAATCCGGTCGGCCCGGCGGATGGGCCAAGGCCCAGTAGGACAACCCGCCGTCCCGGTCCTCCACCACGGCGGACAGGGCCATGCGGTAGCCGGTCCCGGCGGGCTCGGGCACCAGCCCCCGCAACTCGACGGTGGCGCTCAATGCGAGCCGATAAGGCGTGCGGTGGACCTGGACCAGCGGCGGCTGGGCGGGTTCCGCCACCGCCATGCCCGCGCGGTAGGCCCGGAAACGGTAGGCCGCCCAGGCCCCGCAAGGCGAGAAATTGAATTCGAGATACCCAGGCAGGCCAGGCCGGGCCAGGAACGCCTCGCAGCAGGTCTGCCGCCACAGGCCATCGGCCCGGCCCGGAGCGGCGGGCGCGGGGATCAAGAGTCCGTCGATATCGCCCTCGACGGCGTATCCCAGCGCCAAGCGTCCAGAGGGATCGAGTCCGGCCCGGACCTGGAAACGATGGATGGCGGCACAGGGCGTGGCGGGATGGGGCTGCAAAACGATAACGGACATGGCGATCAACATCCGGGCGAGGAACGGGGCGGCACGGGCCGGGCAGCATAGTATAAGGTCCGCGCTTCCCGGCCCCATCCTCCCTGTGCGGACAAATCCACAGGAGCATCCTGTAAATCCTGCTATTAATTTAATCAGCACCGCACTTCCAGCTTCCTTCCGCCGGACCCGCGACCTCTGAAAACCATCCTCAAAACCGGGCCGCCCAACATGCCATATACACCCCGCCTGCTCGATCAAATCGCCCTGCTGACCGGAATGCGGGATATCGAACTCCTGGAATTCAGCCTGCTGAAAACCCTGAGCGAAGTGACCCAGCCCACGGCGATCAGCCTGCTCCGCCTCGACAAAAACGACCATCCGACCTCTATGCTGCGCTATCGGCGCGAAGGGCGGCACGAAGTCGACTTCGGCGATATCGAGCTTCCGGCCGAGGTCGTGGACTTGCTCCCGGTGGTGAAACGCACGCGCAAACCCCACAGTCGACGCGGCGAAGACGGCAATTTCCTGACGATCTACCTGGGGGCCGAATCGCAAACCGCCGACAGCTACCTGCTGGCGACCACCGACCACCCACCCGCCAACGACACCAAGCGCCTATACACCTGCTTCTTGCAAATCTACCAGAACTTCTGCGCCCTGCTCGACGAGTCCCAGCGCGACCCGCTGACCGGACTGCCCAACCGCAAGACCTTCGAGGACAGCATCAACAAAGTCCTGGGCCTGATCCCACACCGCCCGCTGCCCGCCGCCACCTCGGACCGGGCGACCTCGTATTGGCTGGGGATCATCGATATCGACCGTTTCAAGAGCATCAACGACACTTTCGGCCACCTCTACGGCGACGAGGTTTTGCTCCTGGTCGCGCAACTCATGCAACGCCATTTCCGGGGTGGGGATTTGTTATTCCGCTATGGCGGCGAGGAGTTCGTGGCGATCATCGCCGGGGCCGACCAAGAAGGGGCGAAAAGCGCCTTCGACCGCCTCCGCGCCTCCGTGGCCGGCCACCCCTTTCCACAGATCGGCGAAGTCACCATCAGCATCGGGGTGGTCCAGATCATGCCCGATGCGCTCACGCCCACCCTGCTCGACATGGCCGACCGGGCGCTTTATTACGCCAAGCAGAATGGCCGCAACCAAGTATGCCTGTACGAGGAATTGGTGGAACACGGCGTTATCGAGCCGCACCTAGTGGATTTGAATCCCATGGAATATTTCTAGCGGAGGGGGGTAGCCCGGACCTGGCCCTTCGGGTCCGCCTTGTGCCCAGGGGCAGTGTTTCCTATAATCTGCCGTCCAACCGATGCCGGTGTAGCTCAGTCGGTAGAGCAGCACATTCGTAATGTGCGGGTCGTAGGTTCGATTCCTATCATCGGCTCCAATACTTTCAATAGCTTAGACGCTATTTTGCCAATCTCAGAACCGTCGTGCGGGAACCTTTGCGGGAATCCGGTTCTGAGATGGCATTTACCGCCCCCCGCAATTTCCCGATTTCCGCAGCGCTGTAGTGCGTAGTCACTCTTCCGGCATGATGGCCGAGCAAGTCTTGGCGATCTTCGAGGCTTACGCCTGCCGCACGTAACCTGCTACCGAACGTGTGCCGTAGATCATGCACACGCACTGATGGCAACCCGACTTTTTCCCTAGCGTTCTGCCAAGCCGAGTTGTTCATACGAGTTACCGGCTTGCCACGGAAGGAAAAGACCTAAGAGGATATCCGGCACATAAGCTGCTTACGCGGAGTTGGCCTTGATCCGTCTTTCAAGGATTAGGGCGCAGGCGAATTGAAGAAGGGCCAAATAATTGGCTCCACGGCAGGTGTAGCGGGTTCGGATGGCCCGGAAGCCCTTGAGCCAAGCGAATGTCCGCTCCACCACCCACCGCCGAGCGGGGTGTGTTTCCGCGGAGCCGGGGCGTTTTTCCTCGCCGATCTTGCGAATGTGGGGAACGTAGCCCAATCCCGCAACCTCCCGCTCAACCCGCTCGTACCCATAACCCTTGTCCAGGCAAAGATGCCGGGGTCCTTGCTGGGTGCCGGCGGGTGCCGCGATCACGGCCGCCTCGACCGTGACAGTCACCAAGCGGCTGTCGTGTACGTTGGCCCCGGCTTGCACGACGGCAAAGGGCATCCCTTTCCCATCCACCTGGAGGTGGATCTTGCCGCCACTACGCCCGCGATCCGTGGGATTGCGCCCCAGCCCCTCGTCCTTCCGGCAGTGGGCTTGGCGCACCGGGGCCTGCACCAGGCTGCCGTCCATCGACTGCCAGGCCAGTTCAAAACCCTCAAGCTCCTCATAATCCGCCGCCGACCAGCGGAACATCTCCGTGAACACGCCCGCAGCGGCCCATCGCTGGAAGTGTTCGTGGACCGCGCTCTTCGAGCCATAGCAGGGCGGCAGGCAATTCCATTGGCAACCAGTTTTGAGCACGTACAAAATCCTCTAAGTACAGGACAAAAACCTAACTGCTTGATTGCCAAAGGCGTAAACTATCCGGCTTTTACCTCCGATGGCTGACCCTCATCAAGACCTCAAGGCCGTCCTGTCCGAGCACCTGCCGTGGCACGGGGCCCGGATCGGCTTCCTCGCGCATTTCCTGCTGGCCCTGCTCAAGGTGCGCAGCGTCAACCTGGCGGAACTCGCCACCGGCTTCGGCGGTCCGGCCAAGGTGGAGTCCCACTACAAGCGGCTCCAGCGCTTCTTCCGCGCGTTCGAGTTGGACCAGGACGTCCTCGCCCGCCTGTTGGTGCGGCTGGTCCCGGTCGGCGACGGCCCCTGGCGGCTGACCCTGGACCGCACGAACTGGAAGTTCGGCCTGGCCGAGATCAACTTCCTGGTCCTGGGGATCGCCCACCGGGGGATGGCCGTGCCGGTGTTCTGGAGCGTCCTCGGCAAAGCGGGGAACTCCGACACCGCCGAGCGCATCGCGTTGATGGAGCGCTTCCTGAAGGTCTTCGGCACCGCCCGGATCGCCGCCCTGCTGGCCGACCGCGAGTTCATCGGCGAGGACTGGTTCCGCTGGCTGCAACAGAAGGGCATTCCCTTCCACCAGCGCCTCAAGCGCGACACCCGCGTTCCCAACAGTTGGAACCGGATGATGCGCTTGGACCAATTGTTCGGCTCGCTCCGGCCCGGCGAGACCCACCGCCTGGTCGGGCGCCGTCCGGTGTGGGGCTGCTTCGTCCACCTCTCCGCCCTGCGCCTCGACGACGGCGGCTTCCTGTTCATCGCCTCCTCCGGCACCCCACAGGCCGGGGCCATCGACGCCTACGCCGACCGCTGGCAAGTGGAAACCCTGTTCGGCGCTTTGAAATCCAGGGGCTTCAACTTGGAGGATACCCACCTCACCGACCCCAAGCGCCTCGCCAAGCTCATGGGCCTGCTTGCCCTGGCCTTCGCCTGGTCCTACCGCACCGGCGAACTGCTCCACGACGGCCCCAGCCCCGTCCGTCAAAAAAAACGCTGTCGCGCCCCCTCAAGTCCCTCTTCCGCCACGGACTCGACTTCCTTCGCAACACCGTCCTGAACCCAACCGAGAAGTCCGATGAGTTCGCCTGGGCATTGCGGGTTTTGTCCTGTACATAGGGAAAAGACATACTCGTCATGTCTTCCACGCTGAGCGTCTACTACTGCTTGCGCAACACTGTTCAGCACGATGATGCGATTTCTGCCGTTTTTCGTGCGCTCGCCTTCGAGCAGGAACACTGACCCGTCATCCAGTTGAATTTCCTCTTTCCAGCACAGGCCGCAGATTTCCGAATCTCGGCAGCCTGTATGCACCGCAAAAAGCGCCATGCTGGTAAGGTGGGAGGGCAACTCGGCGATTACTCCCTTGCCGACCAAAGAACGCCTAGCCTCAAGATCGAAGGTTGCCATTAAATTCAATGGTTTGCATAAAAAAGCGATTGGGTGTTCTTTCGCTTTGAAGGGAGTAAGGCTATTTCTGAAAAAGGTCATACCGGGATAGCGGGCTGGTGAAGTGGACCCGGCACCGTTGCCAACTGGCCGGGAACACCTGCTGAATAGCCGCCCTCAAGCCTTCGTGGGCGTCGACTGTGGGAGCGCGTGTCGCCCTTGTTGGAGCCGTGTGGCGGCATGAGTTAATTATGTAAGGCGAGCATGAATCTGAATCCATATCGTAGGTCTACGAAAATCTCACCCCCCAAACAACACCCGCTCCAACGCTCCATCCCGGTTATAAATGTCCGGCGCGAAATGCACCCCGTCTCCCTCGATCAAGGCCGTGCGGTAGATCAAATGCACTGGCATGGCCTTGGCTAGCGCCACACTGGTGTGTTCGCCGCTGGCGATGGTGGCCTGGACCCGCTCCAAGGTCCAGGGCGGATTTTCCTTCGCCAACACCCAGGCCGCCAGTTCATAGGGCTGGCCCACCCGCACGCAGCCATGGCTGTAAGTGCGGCGGCTCTTGGCGAAGAAGCGTGGCTCCGAGGTGTCGTGCAGATAGACGTTGTATTTGTTGGGGAACATGAATTTCACCGTGCCCAGGGCGTTCCAGGGGCCGGGGTCTTGGCGCAGCACGTAGCGCTCCATCGCCGCCGGGGTCGTCAGGTTCCAATCGATGCCGCGGGGGTCGATCTCGGCGGCGTCCTTGGCCCCGCCGGAAAAGAAGCGGATGTGCTTTGGCTTGAGGCTGGCCGGGTTTTTGCGCAATTCCGGCAGGTACTCGTTGACAGCGATATCGTGGGGCACATGCCAATCCGGGTTGAATTCCAGATACTCCAAGCGCTCGTCGAAGGCCGGGGTCGGTTGGTCGAGTTTGCCCACCACCACCGGCATGGTGATTTCCACCGCCCCGTCTTGCAGTCCCCACAGGGTGAAACTCGGGATGTTGACCCAGATTTGCCGCCCGGCGCGGTCGGCGGACAGCCAGCGCCAGCGTTCCAGGTTGACGATGATTTGGCGGATGCGCTGCTCCACCGGCACGTTGAGGGCGGCGAGGGTTTCCGGGCCGATGACGCCTTGCGGGGGCAGGGCGTGGCGCTTTTGGAAGCGCTTGACGGCGGCGGCGAGCGCTTCGTCGTAGGTCTTGCCGTGGCCGGGTTCGGCGGCATCGGTGAGGGCGAGGCGCTGGCGGATCAAGGGGATGCGCGGGTCGCTCATGCCCGGTTGCAGGGTGGGGCCGGAGGGGATGGTCGGCCAGCCGCCTTGCTGGGCCAGGGCGCGGTAGTCCTTGAGGGCTTGTTTGAGGGCGGTGTATTCGGGGTGTTGCGGCGCGAGGTGTTCGAGGAAAAGGGCGAGGCCGGGAATTTCCAGTCCTTTCCGTAGGGCGGCGGATGGGGTGGCCTGGGGTTGTTCTTCGAGGCGGCGGGCCGCGTCCCGGCCCCGGCCCAGGTCGGCGGCGTAGCGGAGATAACCCTGGGTCAACAAGAGTTCCAGTCGGGCTAGGCTGTCGGGGTCGGCTTTCAGCCAGAGCCGGCCAATGGCCTCGGTCCCGTAATCCTCGGGGTGCAGACCTTCCGCGCCCGCGTCGTCCAGGAAGCGGCGCAAGACCTTGGCTCGCGCCGAAGGTTCGCCGCCCGCGATCCAGAACGGCTTGAAACCCTTGGTGCGGTAGAGTTTGGTGAGATTGGCATCCGCGCTGGGTTCGGTCGCCAAGAGGGTTTCGAGCGGGGAGGGCGGGGTTTTGGCGGCGGGCGGGGCGGCGTGGCCGATTGGCGCGGCCAGGAGCAGGGCCAGGCAGATGGAGGGAGATAGGCGGCGCTTGGAGTGTGGTTGAATCATCGACTCTGGGGTCTGGGTATCCGGTTCATTGGTGCTGATGACGTTTTAGTCGCGATCCTTAGCTAAGACGGGTTTCGCGGTGTCGGCAAGCGCTTCAACTGCTTGTTTAGGGAATTTTTTGATAAGCCATTTCAATGCTTCAAGTTGATCCAAAGCGGTAGCGCGACGGATTTGGATAAGAAGCTGCTTCAGGTCGGGACGGATCAAAGTGGCATTTTGTGCGCCTTCGTTGCAAACCGAGCAAATGGCGCGGAGATTCCCATGATCATCGCTCCCTCCTTTGCTCTTATCGATGATATGTCCGATATGGAGCCGGGTTTTTCGCGTTGAGTCGAAAGGGTGGGGCTCCCCGGCTACCGCGCCGCACATCTGGCAGGTAAACCCGTTCCGGTCGAGGATATAGGCGCGGGTTTCTTTCGAGATGGCCCGCTCGAAGGCGGGCAGGGGTTTATCGGATTCCAACAAGTATTGGCCGGGTTTGAGGTGGCTCCGGTCGTTATGGGTCAGGATTTGATAACCCTCTTCGTTGCGCAATTCCCTAACCCTTCTGGCCCATTCCGATTGATTATCGGCGACAGTGCGCAACTCCTCAGAATCCATAATCCTGCCGATATTGGCTAGGAAATATGCCCTCAGTTTGGCACGGACTCCCCCTTTTGAATTTTTATCCTCGGCCATGTCTCACGCTCTTTTTTGTAATTTCGATCTTGCTTCCGATTCCAAAGCCGTCCATATCTGAATTCCAACCACCCGCGCCACCGGCGGGGGAAACGCATTCCCGACTTGGCGATAAGCCGCCGTTTTCTTGCCGCTGAAAAGCCAATCGTCCGGGAAACCTTGAATCCGCGCCGCCATGCGCACTGTCAACCGCGGCATCCCCACGAAATCGCGCTGCGGCGCGGAATCCAGGATACCCATCCCGTCCACCCCCAGCGCGGCCCAGGCTTTCTTGGCGCGGGTGGGGCCGAGGTCGGGGCCGCCGTGCTTCTTGCTGCCGCCGACCAGGGTGGGCGCGATATCGCAGGCCCGTTCCCGCCATTCCTGGGCACCGTGCCAGCCGTTCTCGGCCATGAGGTCGTAAAGCGCTTCGCCCACGGTCAGGGGCGGCGTATCGCGGGGCGTGGGCCAATCGAAATACCGCGCCGCGTTCTTTTCCAGCGCCACGCACACCACCCTGGGCCGTAGCTGCGGCACCCCGAAATCGCTGGCGTTCAGCAAGCGCCATTCGGCGTGGTAGCCCAGCTTTTTCAAATCCCGGACCAGCTTCGCCCGGTAGTCGTCGAACACGGCGTCGAGGAGGCCGCGGACGTTTTCCAGCATGACGGCGCGGGGCTGGCTCTCGGCGATGAGGCGCAGGGCTTCGGGGAACAGGTCGCGCTCGTCTTCGCGCCCAAGCTGCTTGCCCGCTTTGGAGAACGGCGGGCAGGGCACCCCGCCGGCCAAAAGTTCGATGCCCCGCCACGCGCTGGCCGAATAATCGCGCAGGTCGCCTTCGACCACCCGCCAGTGGGCGCGGTTGAGTTTGAGGGTTTGGCAAGCCGCGGCATCGATCTCGACCAGGGATTCGTGCCGGAAACCAGCCTGTTCCAGGCCCAAGGCTTGCCCGCCCGCGCCGGCGCATATTTCTAGCGATGAAAAAGCCATGTCGTTGTGGTGCTGTGTTCGGAAGTGCGGGCAACCCTAAGTCGCCCCCGGAAGGGCGTCAAGCCTTACGGACTGAACAGCCGCTCCGCCTCGGGCAAATCCGCCTGGGGTATCCCGAATTCTTCCCAACCCCCGCCCAAAGCCTTGTACAAAGCCACCAGGGTGGTCGCCGTCGCGGTCTGGCTTTGCGCCAGGTCGCGCTGGTCTTCCAGCAGGCGCTTCTCGGTATCCAGCACGGTGAGGAAGTTTTCGACCCCGTCGTCGAAGCGCAGATGCGCCAGCCGGTAGGCTTCCAAGCTTTCCGCCGCCGCCGAGGTCAACAGGACTTGGCGTTCGCGCACCCGGTTGTAGTTCACCAGGGCGTTTTCGGTTTCCTCCAGGGCGCTCAGCACCGTTTGTTCGTACTGGGCCAGGGACGCTTCGGCGCTGGCGTCGGCGGCGCGGATGCGGGCGTAGACCTGTCCCAGGTTGAGCGCGGCCCAGGTGATGCGCGGGCCGAAGGAATAAGCGCCCGAACCGGCGGAACCCAAGCCGGTGAAGGATTGCGCTTCCAGCGCGAAGGTGCCGTTGAAACTGACCCTGGGGAACAAATCGGCGGTGATGACGCCGATGCTGGCGGTGGCCGAGGCCAGTTGGCGCTCGGCGGCGCGGATATCCGGGCGGCGGCGCAAGAGTTCGGCGGGCTTGCCGATTTGCACCAGATCGGGGATCGGCGGGATCGGCTCGGGTTTCAGCAGTTCGTCGGCCAGGGCGGCGGGCAATTGCCCGGTCAACACGCCGATGCGGTGTACGTCCTGATGGATCAGGCTGTCGATGGGCGGGACGGTCGCCAGCGTGGTATTGAGCTGGGCCTTGGCGCGGGCGGTGTCGAGGCTGGTGCCGACGCCGGCGTCCAGCCGTTCCTGGGTCAGTTCCACGGTGTGGGTTTGGTTCTCGGCGTTCTTCTGGGCGACGTAGAGTTGGTTCTGATGGCCGCGCAACTCGAAATAGTTGCGGGCCACTTCCGATACCACGCTGACCAAGAGCGCCCGGCGGTCGGCCTCGGCGGCTTCGATATTGGCTTCCTGGGCTTCGATGTTGCGGCGGATGCGGCCAAAGATATCGACTTCCCAGGCGGCGTCGAAGCCGGTGTTGTACAGCTTCAAATCGCGGGGCACGAAGTTGCGCCGGTTCAATGAATCGAAGCTGCGGTGCTGGTCGGTGTAATTGGCATGGGTGGTGATGTGGGGGAACAGGTCCAGCCCGGCATCCAGGAACAGCGCCCGCGCCTGCCTGAGGTTGGCCTCGGCGGCTTTGAGGTCGCGGTTGTTGAGGACCGCGAGTTCGATCAGCTTGACCAGGCGCGGGTCTTTGAACTGCTTCCACCACGCGCCTTCGATGCCTTGGGTTTGGAACTCGGGCTGTTGGGCGTTGGCGAAGCCGGGACCGGGGTCGGTCTTGGGCTTTTGGTAATCCGGCCCGACCATGCAGCCCGCGAGCTGAACCGCCAGCAGGGTGGGCAGGATGGGTTTGCGGAAGTTGTTGTGTTTCTTCATGGATGTTGTCCTTCCACTGCCGTGGCTTGGGGTTGGGGGGCGCGACGCTCCACCCAGGCCCGGATCGTCACATAGAACACCGGCGTCAACAGCAGTCCGAAAAAGGTCACCCCCAGCATCCCGCTGAATACCGCCGTTCCCAAAATCTGCCGCGCCTCGGCTCCCGCCCCGGTCGAGACCATTAAGGGGAACACCCCCATCACGAAGGCGAACGAGGTCATCAGGATGGGTCGGAGCCGGAGCCGCGCCGCCTCGATGGCGGCGGTCTTGCGGTCCAAGCCTTGATCTTGGCGCTTGCGGGCGAATTCCACGATCAGGATGGCGTTCTTGCTGGCGAGGCCGACCAGGACGATGAACCCGACCTGGGTGAAGATGTTGTTGTCCATCCCCCGCAGCCACACGCCCGCCATCGAACTCAACAGGCACATCGGCACGATCAAGATCACCGCGAACGGCAGCGACCAGCTTTCATACTGCGCCGCCAGGGCCAGGAACACGAAGATCACGCTCAGCGGGAACACGATAATGGCGGTGTTCCCGGCCAGGATTTGCTGGAGGCTGAGTTCGGTCCATTCGTAGCCCACGCCGGCGGGTAGGTCGGCTTTCAGGATATTTTCCATCACCGCGATGGCTTGGCCCGAACTTAAGGAAGGCAGGGTCATGCCGTTGATTTCCGCCGCCGGGAACAGGTTGTAATGGTTGATGCGGTCGGGGCCGCTGGATTCCTCGGTCTTGACCAGGGTGCCGAGCGGGACCATCTCGCCCGCGAGGTTGCGGGTTTTGAGTTGGGCGATATCCTCCGGGGTCACGCGGTGCTGGGCGTCGGCCTGGGCCACCACCTGATAGCTGCGCCCGAACCGGCTGAAATCGTTGATATACAGCGACCCCAGATAAATCTGCAAAGTCTCGAACACCTCGGCCAGGGGCAGGCCCATGGATTTGGCCTTGGTGCGATCCACATCCAAGTGCATTTGCGGCACGTTGGCGCGGAAGGTGGTGAACACGCGGGCCATGCCCGGCTGCTGGTTGGCCTTGGCGATGATGTCGTTGGCGGCTTTTTCCAACTCGGTGGGGCCGAGGTTGGCGCGGTCCTGCAATTGCAGCTTGAAGCCGCCCACCGAACTCATGCCCCGGATCGGCGGCGGCGCGAACACGGCGACATAGGCGTCGCGGATGCCGAACATGCGCTGCTGGATTTGGCCCATGATGGCATCGGCGGATTGCTCGGGGTGGAGGGCACGCTCCTCGAACGGCCCCAGCCGGGCGAACAAGGTCGCGGCGTTGGATTGCGCCCCGAAGGTCAGGATCGAGAAGCCGGCGTAGGCGTTGACATGGGCCACGCCGGGAATCTGGGTGATGATTTCGCTGGCTTCCTTCACCACGGCGTCGGAGCGCTCGAACGAGGCGGCGTCCGGCAGTTGCGCGTAGATGATGAGATAGCCCTGGTCGGTCTGGGGGATGAAGCCGGTCGGCACCTTGTCGAAGGCCAGGAAATTCAAGCCGTTCAGCCCGGCGTAGAGGATCAACATCACCGCGCCGAACCGGATCAAGCGCCGGACCAAGCGGGCATAGCCTTCGCTGAACGCCCCGAACACGGCGTTGAATCCCCGGAAGAACCAGCCGAACAGGAAATCCAGCAGCCGGGTCAGCGGGTCTTGCTTATGACTGTGGTCGTGGGCACGGTCCAGCATCAGGGCGCACAGGGCCGGGCTAAGGGTCAGCGAGTTGAAGGCGGAAATCAGGGTCGAGACCGAGATGGTCAGGGCGAATTGCTTATAGAACGCCCCGGTCACGCCGGTGATGAAGGCCGTGGGCACGAACACCGCCACCAGCACCAAGGCCGTGGCGATGATGGGGCCGACCACTTCGTCCATGGCGCGGCGGGTGGCGTCGCGGGCGTGGAGTCCCAGCGCGATGTTGCGCTCGACGTTCTCCACCACCACGATGGCGTCGTCCACCACGATGCCGATGGCCAGCACCAGTCCGAACAGCGACAGCGTGTTGAGCGACAGCCCCAGGGCCGCCATGATCCCGAACGTCCCGATCAAGGACACCGGCACCGCCAGCAGGGGGATGATGGTCGCCCGCCAGTTTTGCAGGAACACCAAGACCACCAGCACCACCAGGGCGATGGCCTCGAACAAGGTCATCACCACTTTTTCGATGGATTGCTGCACGAACACCACGGTGTCGTAGACCAGCACGTAATCCACGCCTTCCGGGAAGCGTTGCTTGAGCGCCTCCATGGTTTGGACCACGGCCTCCTTGGTCTCGATGGCATTGGTGCCGGGCATCTGGAAGATGGCGAGGCCGACGGTTTCCTGGCCGTCGAGGCGCAATTGCGAGGCGTAATCCTTGGCCCCGAGTTCGATGCGGGCCACGTCCTTGAGCCGGGTGATTTGGCCGTCCGCGCCGTTCTTGACGATGATCTCGCCGAATTGATGCTCGTCGGACAAGCGGCCTTGGGTGGTGAGGGTGAATTGGAATTCCTGGCCCCTGGGTACCGGCGGTTGCCCCAATACGCCCGCCGCGACCTGGATGTTCTGTTCGCGGACGGCGTTCACCACATCGCTGGCGGTGAGGTTGCGGGCGGCGATCTTCTCGGGGTCCAGCCACACCCGCATGCTGTATTCGCGGCCCCCGAACAGGAACACATCGCCCACGCCGGGCAAACGGGCCAGGGCGTCGCGCACTTGCAACAGGGCGTAGTTGCTGAGGTAGACCGAGTCGTAGCGCTGGTTGGGGGAAACCAGGTTCACCACCAGGCTCAGGTCCGGGCTGCGCTTGCGGACGCTGATGCCTTGGCGGCGGACCTCTTCCGGCAGGCGCGGCTCGGCCAGGGTGACGCGGTTCTGCACCAGCACCTGGGCCTTGTCCAGGTTGGTGCCCTGCTTGAAGGTGACGGTGAGCTGCATCACGCCGTCGTTGGTGGACTGCGAGGACATGTACAGCATGTCCTCGACGCCGTTGACCTCCTGCTCGATGGGCGTCGCCACAGTTTCCGCCAGCACCTCGGCGTTGGCACCTGGATAGGTGGCCTTGATCTGCACGCTGGGCGGGGCGATTTCCGGGTATTGGGCGATGGGCATGCCGATCAACGACAGCCCACCGACCAGCACGATGAGGATGGACAGGACCGAGGCGAAGATCGGCCTATCGATGAAGAAATGGGTGAGTCGTGTCATGGTTGGGCCGTCGTGTTATGCCGTTCGAGCGCCGATTCCGACAGGAGGGTGGTTTCCGGCTTGATCTTGGCACCGGGACGGAGCTTCTGGATGCCCTCGATCACGACTTGATCTTCCGGGGTCAAGCCCGCGGCGATGTCCCTGAGGCTGCCGAACAAGGCGCCGGGCGTGATCTTGCGGTATTCGACGCCACCGTCGGGCTTGGCGATCCAGACGAATTTCTGGCCCTGGTCGGTGCCGATGGCGCGGTCGGGCAGCAGCAGGGCGTCATGGGGCGTGCCGCCCGGAATCCTGACCCTGGCGAAGAAGCCGGGACTGAGGATTTCGTCCGGGTTGTGGAACACGCCGCGGATGCGCAAGGTGCCGGTATTGGCGTCGAGCCGCGGCTCCAGGTAGTCGATGACGCCGTGGTGGGGGAAGCCGGTTTCGTCCATCAGGGCCAATTCGACCGGGATGCCGGTGCCTGTGCCTTTGCTGGCCTGGGCCAGGCGGCGGTATTTCAAGACCGCCCGTTCGTCGGCGTCGAGGTAGACATAGACGGGGTCGATGGACACGATCCGGGCTAGTGGCGTCTCGTCGGCCTTGACCATGTTGCCCACGGTCAGGAGTTCGCGGCTGATCCGGCCCGAGATCGGCGAGCGTACCTCGGTGAATTCCAGATTGAGCCGGGCGGTTTGCAAGGCGGCTTCCAAGGAGCGCACCGCCGCCGTGGATTCGCGCACGGCCTTGGTCCTGGCGTCGTATTCCTCCTCGGAAATCGCCTTCGACTGGTGCAGCCGTTCGGCGCGGCCCAGGTCGTTGCGGGCGAGGTCGAGGCGGGTGCGGGTTTGTTCCAAAGCGCCCTCGGCCCGGTCCAGTTCGGCGCGGTAGGGCCGGGGGTCGATCACGAACAACAGGTCGCCCTTGCGCACCACATCGCCATCCTTGACATTGACCTTGTCCAGATAGCCATAGACCCGCGCCTTCACCTCGACCGCCTCGGCGGCTTCGATGCGCCCGGTGTATTCGTCCCATTCCGCCACGGGCTTGTGCAGGGGCAGGGCGGTTTTGACCGGGACCGGCGGCATTTGCGGGGGGCCGGGCGCCGCCGCGGGCGTTGGGGGTTGGCCGCAGCCCGACAGCAGGAGCAGCGGCAGCAGGGCCGCGAACCAGCGCGGCGTTGAGGAGTGGGAGGCAGCGATATTCATAGGCTGGACCGGGGGGGGTTGGGGGAGCGTCTGACGCGCCTGGAAAAGGTAATCTTCCTTTTCATTATTTTCGTTAAAATAAACGGCGGAGTCCACTACAAACACGAGTCAATTTTTATGATGTGCCTAGGCCGTCCCAAGAAGGGCGAGGAAGCCAGACGCCGCGAGCAACTGCTGGAACACGCCGTGCGCTTGTTCGCCGAACATGGCTATAGCAACCTGAGCCTTGAAACCATCGCCCGCGAGGCGCGGGTGTCCTTGCGGACCATCTACCGCCAGTTCGGTGGCAAGGCCGAGTTGTTCGGCGCGGTCATCCGCCATTTCAGTGATTTGTTCGTCGCGACCCTGCCGCTGGACCCGGCCCAAGCCAAGCCCATCGAGGACATCCTGGTCGATTTCGCCAGGGAATATCTGTTCCGGCTAACCCGGCCCGAGATGATCCGGCTGTGTACCCAGATGCAGGGAGAAACCCGTCAATTTCCCTGCCTCGCCGCCGAGTTCTACAGCCAAGGGCCGGAACGCACCCTGCGGCGGCTAGCGCAGTTTTTCGCGGTGCATCAAAAAACGGGGCGGATCGCCGCCCTCGATCCCGATTTCCTGGCGGGGCAGTTCATAGGTTGTTTGCGTGGGGAGTGGTTCCACCGGCTGCAATACGGCTTGGCGGCGACGCCCGGCGAGGCCGAGATCGAGACCCGGTCGCGGCAAGCGGTGGATTTGTTCTTGCGGGGTTGCCTGACGGCGGCGGGGTAGGATGGGGGCCGGACCCCGTGGGGTCCGGCCTGTCTGCGGGGTCAGTTGGTGCCGGACAGACTGTTTGTCTGCTTGGCGGGGGTGGTGGCCGGTTTCGGGTAGACCAGGGTTTGCGGGGCGCTGTTGGTCTGGGTGAAGTTCTTGGCGTCGCTCACGCAGGACCAGCCGCCGATTTCCACCTTGACCTGGGTGTTGATGCTCGGTTTGGTCATGTTCAGCTTGTTGCCGGTCAGTTTGACCGTGCCCTTGTTGCCACCACAGCCCTTCACGTTGAACGCGAACGAATCCTTGCCCGACTTGGCGCTATCGACGAGTTGGCCTTTGACCAAGCTGCCGGTGGCGTTGGCCGTGCCCGTGTTGTTGTTCACGTAGGCGGTCAGGGTGTAGTCGCCGCTGCCGAACAGGGCGGTATCGCTGCCGGGCGGTCCCGAGACCAGGATGTAATAGTCTGCCGTGGCCGGGGTGTTGATGGTGAACTGGAAGCCGTCGGTCGAGGCGCATTGGCCCGCCGTCACCGTGTAAGCCTGTTGCAGGAAACCTTGGGTGTTGAAATACGACAGGGTGTAGACCTCGCCCGTGTCTTGGCAGCGGAAGGTGATCGGCACCGTGTTGTTGGGGTTGGTGCCGGTGTCGTTGTGGTAGACGTAGTAATCGAGGTCGGTGATCGAGGACAACTGGGCGGTCACCGGCACGGTGTTGGACAGGGGATAGGCGTTGACCGGGGTGTCGTTGGGCTCCAACTCGCCGGGCAGGCGCACGGTGGGACCGGATACGCCGCTATTGCTGGCGATGGCCAGCACGGTGTAGTCGGCCTGGGTGAAGCTGTCCGGTTCGCCGGAGGGCGGCGAGGTGACCACGAAATAATACCGGGCGGAAACCGGCGCATCGATGGTGAATAGGTAGCCACCCGCCGCCGAGCATTGGCTGGAGGGGATTTCGTAGCTGGTTTGCTCCACACCCTTCTCGTCATAGGAAGAAAGGATGTAGTAGGTATCGGACTGGCTCTTGCAGCTGAAATAAAACGGAATCTTGCCGGTTTTGTTCTTGGTGCTGTCGTTGTCGATATAGAACCAATCCTGGTCGTACATGGAGGCGAGTTGCGCGGTGGCGGTGGTGCCCGAAACCAGGGGCACCGCTTCCACGATGCCGTCGTTGGGTTCCTGCTGTCCGGCGATGCGGGAGGTATAGAGCCTCAGGGCATAGTCGGCGGTCGGGGTGACGATCTGGTCGTAGAAGGTTTTGCGGGTTTTTTGTTCGGTGCCGATGGTGATCTGGTCTTCCAATATCACGTTGGCGGCGATCATCCTGCCCCAGACCCGCACGTAATAACGGCCTGGGCGCTGGGTGTTCATTTGGAAGCGCATCGGACCTTTGGTATCCGCCGTGCCGCGTTTGCAATCGCTGGGGGGAACTACGTAGCTGCTTTGTTTCTCGACCCCGCCCGCCGTGGTGGGGTCGGCGTCGTAAAAGTATTCGATCCGCCAGGTGAGGTCTTTTTCGGGATCGATGGTGAGCGATATCATGCTTTCCACATAATAGCCCAGTGTCTTGTCGCAGCCGAAATAGACCGGCGTCACCGGGCGGCTGGAATCGGGGACATCCACGTAGAACCAGTCGTAGTCGCGGGGGCTTTGCAATTGGCCGACGATTTCATCGGTCAAGGAAAACGGCGTCGCGAGGCTGGGGTCCAGATTGGCCGAGCCATCGAAATCGAAATTCCCGTTCAGATCGGTTTCGAGGACGTACCTGACCAGTGGGTCGGAAGGCTGGTAGATGGCGGAACCCGAGATTTTGGAATTGGGTTCTTGTTCACTCACCGAGGCCTGGGACTGTGTTCCCAAAAAGACCAGTGTTGACGCCAAGATAGATTGATAACGCATTGGATGTCCCCAAGCAGGAAGTGATTGGAATCGGACCCACCCGATGAGGCACCGTGCGTCCCGGTCTGGCCTGGTCGGGTCGGGCGAATGGCTATTAAGTGTAGCCGTTCGGGATCGATCCGGGACGGTGCGCCGATGACCGGGGGTTCCGGGATGTTCAACGGAGGGCCGGGGTTGGGTGCGGGTTCAGTCCGGCGGCGGGGGCGGGGCCAGCACTTCGCGGCTACCATTGGTCTCGGCGGGGCCGACGATGCCGACCCGCTCCATGTCCTCGATCATGCGGGCGGCCCGGTTATAGCCCACCTTGAGCTTGCGCTGCACGCTGGAGATGGACGCCTTGCGCGATTCGGTGACGAAGCGTACCGCCTCGTCGTAGAGCGGGTCGGTTTCCTCGCCACCTTCGCCGCCGCCCGCGCCGCCCTTGAAGCTCCCGGCCTCCGCCTCTTCCGAGAACTTGGTGATCTCGTGGATATAGTTGGCGGGGCCGGTGCGTTTGAGGAATTCCACCACATTGTGGACCTCCTGGTCTGAGACAAAAGCCCCATGTGCCCGCATCGGCAAACCGGTACCGGGTGGCAGGTAGAGCATGTCGCCGTTGCCGAGCAGGGATTCCGCGCCGCCTTGGTCGAGGATGGTGCGGGAATCGATCTTGGAGGAGACCTGGAAGCCGATGCGGGTGGGGATGTTGGCCTTGATGAGGCCGGTGATGACATCCACCGACGGCCTCTGGGTCGCCAGGATCAAATGCAGCCCGGCGGCGCGGGCCTTCTGGGCCAGGCGGGCGATGAGTTCTTCCACCTTCTTGCCCACGATCATCATCATGTCGGCCAATTCGTCGATGACGATGACGATATAGGGCAGGGGTTCCAGCGCGGGCGGTTCCTCGCCGTCCAGGGCGTCGGCGGCGGACCACAGGGGATCGGCGATGTATTCACCATCCGCCGCCACTTCGGCCAATTTCTGGTTGAAGCCGGCCAGATTCCTGACGCCCAACAGCGACATCAGCTTGTAGCGGCGTTCCATTTCGGCCACGCACCAGCGCAGGGCGTTGGCGGCTTCCTTCATATCGGTGACGACGGGCGTCAGCAGATGCGGGATGCCCTCGTAGATCGACAATTCCAGCATCTTGGGATCGATCATGATGAGGCGCACTTCCTCGGGCCGGGCCTTGAACAACATGCTGAGGATCATCACATTGACCGCCACCGACTTGCCCGAGCCGGTGGTGCCCGCCACCAGGAGATGCGGCATCCGCGCCAGGTTGGCGACCACCGGCTGGCCGCTGATGTCCTTGCCCAGCACCAGGGTCAGGGGCGAAGGGCTGTGCTGGTAGGCGTCGGAGGCCAGCACCGAGTGCAATAGCACCATCTCGCGCTCTTCGTTGGGGATTTCCAGGCCGATCACCGATTTGCCGGGGATGATCTCCACCACGCGCACGCTGGTCACGGACAGGGCGCGGGCCAAGTCCTTGGCCAGCCCGCTGATCCGGCTGACCTTGACCCCCGGTGCGGGCTGGATTTCAAAGCGGGTGATGACCGGGCCGGGCAGTACGTCCGTCACCTGCACCTCGACATTGAAATCATCGAGGATGCTTTCCACCTGCCGCGACATGTCCTCCAAGGCGGCTTCGGAATAGCCCTTGATCTTGGGCGTGGTGTCGCTGAGCAATTCCAGCGGGGGCAGGGTGCCGGGCTTGACCGGCGGCAGGTCCAGGGCGGGTTTGGACAGGGGGGCGCGGGGTTTCGGCGGCTGTGGCGGCGCGGCTTGGGTGGGTGTGGGCGCGGTGGGATTGTGAACTGCGGGAGGTGCTTCCACCAGAGCTTTGGGACGGGCGACGGGCACGGCGGCTTCGGCGGGCGGTTCCGGGGTTTCGGCACCGGGGGGTTCGGCCACCCGCTTGGGTTGGGGCTTGGCCTTGGTGGGCGCGGGTTCCAGGGGCGGCGCGGTGCCGGGTTCGGACTCGGCTTCGACTTCCGGCCCAGCGGCGGGCGCGGGCTTGAACGGTTGGAACAGCGACAACACGGCGTCGATGGCGATCAAGGCGGCGCGGCCCACGAGGTCGATCAAGCCCAGCGACGAACCCAGCCAGGACAGCCCGGTGAACAGCGAAATCCCGGCCACGAATACGGTCAGGAGCAAGATGCTCGACCCCGCCCGGCCAAACGAACCCGCGAGCAACTCGGCGGTTTCCCCGCCCAGGATGCCGCCGCTGGTGCCGGGCAAGGCCAAGGGCGGATGGATGACGTGGAGGTCGGTGAGTCCCGCCGCCGCCGCGATGGCCGCGCCGAAGCCGGTCCAGCGCAGGGCGCTGTCGATGGGATTGGCCGGGGCGGCGAGACGGCCCTGGAAGATGATGTAGCCATAGCCCGCCAGCAGGAACGGGAACAGGAAGGCGGTGACGCCGAACAGGGTTAGGAAGAAATCGGCCACCCAGGCGCCGACCGCGCCGCCGGCGTTGGCGATGGTCTTGCCGGTGCCGATATGGCTCCAACCGGGATCGTCGGCGTTGAAGGTGATGAGCGCGACCAGCAGGAACAAGGAGACCGCCAGATAGACCAGGAACACCGATTCGCGCAAGCCCCGCACCAGGACCGCGCCCAGGTCTTGGCCGTCGAGCAGCTTTTTATGGAAATCAGCCAAAATGCCCACCAAATCAAAGGAATAAACGATGCGGGCGCTATTGTTCGGGATTGGGGGGGAGAGTTCAAGAGCGCCCGTTCACGGTCGCGCCATCGGACAGGGCCGGGCAAACTGGAGCGCGAATTTTGAGTTTGCATGGGCCGACCCGGCACGCAAGCCAAAGTCCGCGCTCCGGGGGTGGCCAATCACGCCAAGCGCCACCCTGAAATAGCCTGCTTCCACAAGGTTTCCGGCAACGCCCCCAAGACGCGGACCGGAACCTTTACGCTCAAATCCCACACCGTCATACTTGGTTTTTTGTGCCACTCCCAACACCGAGGAATTCGATGACTGAACAGAGACATTGCCGCTTGCTGATTTTGGGCTCGGGACCGGCGGGCTATACCGCCGCCGTCTATGCGGCGCGGGCCAATCTGAAGCCGGTGCTGGTGACCGGCCTGCAAATGGGCGGGCAACTCACCACCACCACCGAAGTGGACAACTGGCCGGGCGACGCCGAGGGCGTGCAGGGACCGGAACTGATGGAGCGCATGAAGCGCCATGCCGAGCGCTTCGAGGCCGAGATCATCTTCGACCATATCCATACCACCGATTTATCGGCCCGCCCGTTCAAGCTGATGGGCGATTCCGCCACCTACACTTGCGATGCCTTGATTATCGCCACCGGGGCTTCGGCCCGTTATCTGGGGCTGGATTCCGAGGAAGCCTACAAGGGCCGGGGCGTGTCGGCCTGCGCCACTTGCGACGGTTTTTTCTACCGCAACAAGCCGGTGGCCGTGATCGGCGGTGGCAATACGGCGGTGGAAGAAGCGCTTTACCTCGCCAACATCGCCTCCCATGTGACCGTGGTGCATCGCCGCGACAAGTTCCGTTCCGAGAAAATCCTGGCCGACAAGTTGCTCGAACGCGAGCGCGAGGGCAAGGTCAGCATCGCCTGGAACCATGTGATGGGCGAGGTTTTGGGCGACGACGCGGGCGTGACCGGGCTCCGCATCAAGCATGTGCGGGAAGGCAGCACCCAGGATATCAAGCTGGACGGCGTGTTCGTCGCCATCGGCCATAGCCCGAACACTGAAATCTTCGCCGGGCAGTTGGAAATGCGGGATGGCTATATCGTGGTCAAGAGCGGCCTGGGCGGGAACGCCACGGCGACCAGCGTGCCGGGCGTGTTCGCGGCGGGCGATGTGGCGGATTCGGTCTACCGGCAGGCGGTGACTTCGGCGGGGTCGGGCTGTATGGCGGCCTTGGATGCGGAGAAGTATCTGGACGGGCTGGAGTAAGCGGGTTTGGGACCGGCGTGTGGACGTGCCGTGCGCCGGTTCAATCCTGTTTGTCGGTGGTTAAGGTGGATCATGTGGCCCAAGGAAGCGCTCGCCATTGAAATGGAGGGGCATCCGCTACCCATACCTTGGTTTCCCAAGCGATTTCAGCGAGATATCGAGCCATGATTTCCCGATGAGGGAAACTTGGCCGTCTCGATCCCCGCGTACCTCCGCCGGTCCTTCTCCGACAGCCTCTCGAACAGCCGCCGCATCTTCGTCTCGATGGCTTCGTCGTAACCCATCATCCCCACTCGTCCCTCAATCCGCCAAGGCCTTCATTATCCACCGGCCCGCTTGTTCCGGCGGGAAGCCGGGAAGTTATTTCTGGCCAGATCCTAAATCCACCGCCTAGTGGAACCCCATCCCTCGTTACGGTTCAAATAACCCGTTGCGGTTTAAAAAAGCCAATGGTACGGTTTATTTAAACCTAAGCTGTTGCGTCGCCCTCTACAGTCTGGTTTAATAGTTTCGCATCGAAACTATTGGACGGCGACCCGCAACGCCCGGACCCATCCCCGGCATCGTATCCTCCAGGAGGACAACCCCATGATCCGTAGACAGTTTTCCTATTATTGGCGATATCTTGGCCGGGATATTCCGGCCGGGATCGTGGTGTTCCTGGTCGCGCTGCCCCTGTGCCTGGGGATCGCGCTGGCCTCGGGTGCGCCCTTGTTATCGGGCGTCGTGGCCGGCGTGGTCGGGGGCTTGATCGTGACCTGGGCCAGCGGTTCGCAACTGAGCGTGTCGGGACCGGCGGCGGGGCTGACGGTGATCGTGGCCCAGGGCATCGACCACCTGGGCGGCTTTCCCGCCTTCCTGGTGGCGGTGGTGCTGGCGGGGTTGTTGCAATTGGCGCTGGGCTTCCTGCGGGCCGGGATGATCGGGGCTTATTTCCCGTCCTCGGTCATCAAGGGGATGCTATCCGCCATCGGCTTGATCCTCATCATGAAGCAATTGCCCCATGCCGTGGGTTACGGCGCGGACCTGTCGGGCGAGGAGACCTACATCCCCCAGACGCCCGGCGGCACCCTCGATGAAATCTTCCTCGCCTTCGACGCCATTTCCCCCGGCGCGGCCCTGGTCAGCCTGGGGGCGCTCGTCATCATGGTGCTGTGGGAAACCCGCTGGTTCAAGCCGCTGGCCTGGATACCCGGCCCGCTGGTCGCGGTGGCCTTCGGGGTGGCGTTCAACCTGTTGAGCCAGGGCACGGCTTTCGCCATCGCCGAGGTCCACCGGGTGGCCTTGCCGGATTTGCAGGGCTTGGGCGATTTCGCCGGGCATTTGGTGTTCCCGGATTTCGCCCAGCTCGCCAACCCGGCGGTGTACACCATGGCGGCCACCATCGCCGTCATCGCCAGCCTCGAAACCCTGTTGAGCCTGGAAGCCGTGGACAAGCTCGATCCCTTGCGCCGGATCGCCCCCACCAACCGCGAATTGAAGGCGCAGGGTTTGGGCAACCTCGCCAGCGGCCTGTTGGGCGGTTTGCCGATGACCGCCGTGATCGTGCGGAGCTCGGCCAATGTCAACGCGGGTGGCCGGACCAAGCTGTCCTGCTTCGTCCATGGCCTGTTGCTGTTGTTCAGCGTGGGGTTCCTGTCGCGCTACCTGAATTATGTGCCCCTGGCGGCCCTGGCGGCGATCCTGTTGCTGACCGGCTATAAGCTGGCCAAGCCCGGCTTGGTGGTGGAGATGTACCGCAAGGGCACCGACCAATTCGTGCCCTACGCCGTCACCGTGGCGGCGATCCTGACCACCGATCTGCTCAAGGGCATCATGGTTGGCATCGCCTGCGGGTTGTTCTATGTGATCCGGGCCAATTTCCAGGCGGCGGTGAGCCTGACCCGCAACGGCGACCATTATTTGCTGCGCCTGCGCAAGGATGTGTCCTTCCTCAACAAGGCGCTGGTGCGGGAAGCCCTGGGCCGGGTCGAGGCCGGGGGCGATGTGCTGATCGACGGCACCCACGCCGATTTCATCGACCACGACGTGTTGGAAACCCTGCGCGATTTCCTCAAGGCCGCGCCGGACGATGGCATCACGGTGGAATTACGGAACGTCCGGGGCTTGCGGGTCGGGGACGCGCCGGAGTCCAAGCCGGTGGTTCCGTTCCGGCGGCGCGCCGGGCACGCCGCCGCCCTTCCGCTACCACATTGACGATTCCGGGACCGGCGCGGGGGTGTGTCCTGGCCGCTTACCCCCTCGCGGCGGGATGTGGGTTCCCGCGCCGGTTCCGCCTTTTACAGCCATCCGGGGAGATACTATGCAACCCTTCGAAAGACTCTTGTTGGAAAACCGCGCCTGGGCCGGGGAAAAAAGCGCCAAGGAGCCGCATTATTTCGAGCATCTGGCGGGCGGGCAGCGGCCCGAGTTCCTGTGGATCGGCTGCGCCGACAGCCGGGTGCCCGCCGAGATCATCGTCAACGCCCAGCCGGGCGAGATGTTCGTCCACCGTAATATCGCCAATCAGGTCATCACCACCGATTTCAGCAGCCTGGGCGTGTTGCAATACGCCGTGGACGTGCTGGAGGTCGGGCATATCATCGTCTGCGGCCACTACAACTGCGGCGGCATCCGGGCGGCTTTGAAGCGGCAGAACCCGGCCCTGCCCATCCTCAACAAATGGCTGAAGCACATCAAGGATGTCTACCGCCTGCACCAGGCCGAACTCGAAGCCCTGCCCGGCGAGGAAGAACGCGCCCACCGGCTGGTGGAGTTGAATGTCGTCGAGCAGGTGTACAACCTCGCCCATACCTCGCTGGTGCAGCAGGCCTGGAAGCGCAAGCGCCGTCCCGCCCTGCATGGTTGGGTCTACGGCCTGGACGATGGGATCATCGCGCCGCTCATCAGCTTGCCGCCGGGCAGTTTGGTGAATCCGATCTACCAATACGCCGAGGCTTAGGCGGGAGGTGGGCGATGGGAATAACGACGATATTGGCCGCAGGCGGGCTGGTGGTGGCGTTCATCGTCCTGGTGTTGATCCATTCCGCCGAGGTGGATCGCCGGGGGCCAAGGCGATGAACCCCGGACTGGTGGAGGTGGGCGGTTTATCCTCGGCCTGGGACCTTTTCGGTTTGGGTGTCCGGGCCGCCGGGGTGGGCACGGAATACGCGCCCACCCTGCGGAAAATATGAAAATGCCCTAGCCGGCCAGGGCGGGCATCGCTTCCTGCGCCGCCACCTGGGCGTCGCGGCGGGATTTGTAGAAGGCGATGGCCGCTTCCCCGACCAGCTTGGACACGGCGCTGGCGCTGATTCCCGAGGCCGGGATCGCCGCCACCGGGGCCCATTCCAGGGCGTTGACCAGCAAGGGCATCGCGGCGGACGCGCCCGAGGCCGCCACCACCGCCATCATTTCCCCGACCCGCGCCTGGTCGTCGATGTCCTGGCCGTAGAGCAGGGCGACCTCCAGGATCAGATACAGGTTCATGCGGGCCATCATCGACGCGCCGCCCACGAAGCCGGCCAGTTTCAGGATGTTCCCCGCGCCGGGGAACAACTGCGGCAGGTGCAGGAGGGCGCCGCCCACCAGGGACAGCGAGCATTGGGCCAAGATCAGGCGGCGGGCCAGTTGTTCGGTGCTTTCGTCCGGGTAGAGGGATTGCACGCGCTGCACCACGCGGCGGATCTCGCCCTTCCTGAGCCTGAGGAAGAAATAGAAGAACTGGTCGGTCGCCACGCTCTGCGGCTTTTTTTTGAGGGCGACGGCGCGGCGGCGGGCGGGTTTCTCGGTCGCGGACGGGTCTTGCTTGAGGGGGATGCGCGGCATGGTGGAAGGTCTCCTGGTCTCGGTTCATGGATGGCGAATGTTAGCACCAAGCCCAGGCCGTGAGTCACCGTCGCTTCCCCGCGTCCTGGTGTAGCGCGGTCTCGGGCAGGGGACCCCGTGGTTTTGAATCCGGGGTGGCGGTCAGCGCGCCAGCAAGGCACGCAGGGCTTCCAGGGCGGGTTGATAGTCGTAGTTGCCGACCAGCCGTTCGATTTCCTCGATGCCGGGACCGTAGATCGCGCGTAATGCGGGGCCGGCTTCCCGCAGCGCCGTCCCGGCCTGGATATCGTCGTCGGCGAGCAGAGCTTCCAGGCGTTGGGCGGCGGCCAGGGCTTGCGTGGGATCGATGGGCCGGGCCACTTCGGCCAGGTTGGGCAAGGCGCGGACCTGGACCGCGAGTTGGGCCAGTTCCCGCTCGCACTCGGCGATGCGCCTCCCGGGTTGGCCGGGGTCCGAGGGTGCGAGGATGTCCTGGTTGATCTCGCTGACGAGGTGGTGCAACCGGGTCGCGCCCAGCGTGCCCGCCGCGCCCTTGAGGTTATGGGCCAGCCGTTCCGCCCCGGCGCGGTCGCCCGCGTCCAGCCGCTCGCGCAGGAGCGCCATGTCCGCCACGTGGTGGTCCAGGAACATCCGCAAGAGTTGCAGGTAGCGCTCCGGCTTGCCGCCGGTCCTCCGGCATCCGGTCTCGACATCGAGACCGGCGATCTGGAATGGGAACGGCGGGCGGCGCTCCGGTCCGGGGACGGTGGGCGGGGCGGGCCGCCTCAGCCATTTCTCCAGGGTGGCGAACAACAGGTCCGGGTCCACCGGCTTGGCGACATAATCGTTCATCCCGGCTTCCAGGCAGCGCTGGCGGTCCTCGCTGAAGGCGTTGGCGGTCATGGCGAGGATCGGCACTTGCTGGCGACCCGGCAGGGCGCGGATGGCGCGGGTGGCCTCCAGGCCGTCCATCACCGGCATCTGCACGTCCATGAAGATCAAGGCGTAGTCCTGGCGTCCCGCTTTGTCCAGCGCCTCGGCCCCGTTTTCCGCCACATCGACCACGAGCCCGGCTTCCCGCAGCAGTTCCAAGGCCACATCGCGGTTGATGGGGTTGTCCTCGCAGAGCAGCACCCGCAGTCCCTTGGGCAGGCAACTGGGGGCGGTGGCGTGGGGCGGGGCGGGGAGGTGGGGTTCGCCGCCCAGGATGCGCATCAGGCTGTTATGCAGGGCCGAGGGCGTGACCGGCTTGTCCAGCACCACGTCGAATCCGGCCTCGCCCGCCAGTTCCTTGAGTCCCGGCTCGTCGTAGGCGGTGACCAGCAGCCGGGCCGGTGGGCGCGACAGGGCCAGGCCGCGCAGGCAGCGGGCGGTTTCGATGCCGTCCAGCCCCGGCATCCGCCAATCCAGGACCACCAGGTCGAAGGGTTCCCCGGCCCGGTCGGCCCGTTGCAACAGGTCCAGCGCCAGCGCGCCGTTGCCGGTGGTTTCGGCGCGGAAGCCCAGCGCCGCCAGCAATTCGGCCAGCACCAGCCGGGCTTCCGGCAGGTCGTCGGCCACCAGCACGCTCAGTCCCGCCGAATAGGGCCGGGGCGTGGCCGGGGCCGGGGGGGCGGCTTTTTCCAGCCGCGCCGTGAGCCAGAAGGTGCTGCCCCGGCCGGGTTCGCTGGCGACGCCGACGCTCCCGCCCATCATTTCCGCCAGCCGCCGGGTGATGGCGAGTCCCAGCCCGGTGCCGCCGTGGCGGCGGGTGGTGCCGGCATCGGCCTGCTCGAAGGCCTGGAACAGGCGTCCGGCGATCTCGGGGGCGATGCCGATGCCGGTGTCGCGCACCTCGCAGTGGATCAGGGCGTCCTGGACGGTTTCCTCCAGCAGGCGGGCGTGCAGGACGATGGTGCCTTGGTCGGTGAATTTCACCGCGTTGCCGGCGTAGTTGAGCAGGGCCTGGGTCAACCGGGTGGGGTCGCCCCGGAAGCCCCGGCACAGCTTGGGGTCGATATCGACCACCAGGTTCAGCCCTTTGGCGCGGGCGTTCTCCAGGACCAGGGCGGCGACCCGGCCCAGGATCGGTTCGAATTCGAAATCGGTGGCGTCCAGGCTGAACTTCCCGGCCTCGATCTTGGAGAAATCCAGGATGGCGTTGATGACCGCGAGCAGGTGGCGGGCCGATTCGGAAATCTTGCGTAGCTTGTCGCGCTGGTCCGGTCCCTGGACGCTGTTCTGGAGCAGGTGGGTGAGTCCGACGATGGCGTTCATCGGGGTGCGCAGTTCGTGGCTCATATTGGCCAGGAAGGCGCTCTTGGACTGGCTGGCCTGTTCGGCGGCCTGCTTGGCGTGCAGAAGGGCTTCCTCGGCGGCGTGGCGCTCGCTGATATCGGTCACGAAGGCGATGAAACCGCCCAGCCCCGGTGCGGTTTCCCGGTAGTACAGCTTGACCTCGACCGGGATCGGATGGCCGTCCTTGTGGAGGTTGACCGACTCGAAATGGCCGTAGCCGCGCTCCTGGATGGGCCGGGTCCGTTCCGGGAAGCCTTCCCCGGCGAAGCTGGGATCGATATCCGGCACCTTCATTCCCAGCAGTTCCCCACGGCTATAGCCCAGCATGGCGCAGGCCGCGTCGTTGACGTAGAGGAGGCGGCCCTCGGCGTCGGCCCAGCGGATGGCGATGCCGATCCGGTCCATGGCGAACTGGGTTTCGCTCAGGCGTTGGTTGCTGGCTTCGAGCGCCGCCGTGCGCTCGCGCACCTGGGTTTCGAGTCCCAGTTTGAGCGCGTGCAGTTCGCGGAGGAGGTGGTGGGTGCGGAGGGCGGCGTGGACCGCGAGGAACACCCGGTCGGTGGCCAGCTCCGACTTGAGCCGGTAGCCGTGGATGCTGTAGTCGCGCACGGTCTGGCGTCCGGGGACGTAGTCGGTCTGGCCGGAGAGCAGCACGACCTGTAGGGTTTGGTTGCCGAGGCCTTGGCGGATGTGGCGCAGGAGGTCCAGTCCGGCCGGTTCGGTGTCCTGCGCGATATCGAGCAGGAGCAGGGCGGTGTCGGGGTGTTGGACGAGGAGGGTGGGTGCCGCCGCCGCGGAGTCGGCGTCCAGCAGTTCGAGCCGCCGTCCCTCGACCCGCTCCCCGCCCAGCGTCCGGCGCAGCGCGGCGTGGATGTCCGGGTCGGCGTCCACCAAAAGGATTTTCCACGTCGGCTCCGGCGACTCCAAGGCGGGGCGCGGGGGCGGCCCGGGCGTGAACCATGGGGGGAAGTCGTCCGGTTCCGTCATAGGGAATCTCCTTTGGCAAGCACTGGTTCAGGCCAGGTCCGATCCGCCGGTGCGGGCTGCACCGCCGGGGAGGCGCTGGGCCGGTGCGGGCCGGACCCATGCCCTGGCTTGAGCCTGTGGCGAGGCATGGTCGAAGCTGGCGGAGTGGGTTTCTTGTGTCATCGTGCCCGCGCCTTATCATGGTAATCGATAATCGGCTGATCGTGACGGTATGAGCGTTTTTAGCGGTATTTTGGGCGGTTGGCCCTGGGGGTTGGGTCCGGGCCGTGTTCAGGCGGCGGGCGGGGTGTCTTTGTGGCCGCGTTCCAGCCATTTGAGCAGGGTGGCGAACAACATGCCGGGGTCCACCGGCTTGGCGATGAAGTCGTCCATGCCGGCCGCGAAGCAGGCATTACGGTCTTCTTGGAAGGCGTTGGCGGTCAGGGCCACGATGGGGACGTCCTGGAAACCGGGCTGCCGGCGGATGTGGCGGGTGGTTTCCAGGCCGTCCATTTCCGGCATCTGCATGTCCATCAGGATCAGGGCGTAGCCGCCTTGCGCCAGCAGCCGTAGCGCTTCCCTGCCATTCGCGGCCAGGTCGGCGGAGAGTCCGGTTTCCTCCAACAGCATCAGGGCCACTTCCTGGCTGATGATATCGTCCTCGACCAACAGGATGCGGGTGCCCCGGTGGTCGCGCCGGAGCCGGGCTTCCGGGGGATCGGCCGCCTGGGGCGGGGCGGGGTGGCCCTTGCGGAGCCGCGCCGTGAACCAGAACAGGTTGCCGCCGTCCGGGGTGTTCCCGGACCCGGCCCCGCCGCCCATCGGCTCCGCCAACCGCCGGACGATGGCGAGCCGCCGCTCGGGGGAGGTGGCGGCGCCGCTGTCGGCGACCTCGAAGCGGATCAGGCAATCCCCGGCGGTTTCCCCGGCCATCCGGGCCGACAGCGTGACGTGGCCGCGTTCGGTGGACTCGATGGCGTTGTCCAGATAGTGCGTTAACGCTTGGCCGAGCCGGGGGGCGTCGCCTTCGAGTTGGCGCGGCACCTGGGCCAGGTTGACCCGCAGCGAAAGCCCCTTGGCCTGGGCGCGGGTGCCGAGTCCGTCCAGGGTGGCGCGGATCAGTTCGCTGAGGTTGAACGGGGTTGCCACCGGTGCCGATCCCTCCGCTTCGACGGCGGTGGGGCCGAGCCAATCCCCGGCCAGGCGCAGCGCATGCCGGGCCAGGGCTTCGATCCGGTCGAGCGGCTCGGTTTGGCGTTCGGCCACGCCTTCCCGCCGCAGCCGTTCGACCCAGTCCAGCAGGCTGTTGAGCGGGGTTTGGATGTCCTGGCCGGCCTGGGCGAGGAGGGCGCTCTTGGCCTGGCTATCGGCTTCCGCCGCTGCCCGCGCCCGCGCCAGCCGGTCCAGGACTTGGCGGCGGCGCAGGATGGCCTGGAGTTCATCCCCGAGCCGGCGCAGGCGGGTTTGGTCGGCCTCGTCGTAGTCGTCAGCCTTGTGGCCCACCCGCAGCAACAGCCGGGTTTGGCCGTCCTCGATGACCGGCGCTTCCAGTTGATGCGGGGGCGTGAGGGGGTTCCAGGCCGGGTCGGCGCTGGAGTCCTGGGGATATAGCGCGATGGTTTCGTGGTCGCTCCCACCCAGGCGGGCATAGCCGACCGCGCTGCCGGTGGCGCGGGCCGCGATGGCGAGGCCCAGTTCCAGGATGTCCCGCTCCGGCAAATCCTCGGCCCGGCGGTCCAGGTCGCGCAGGTCTTGCAGCCAGGGTTCGTCCGCCGCTGCCGGGGTTGGCTGGGCCGCGCGGCCCGGATCGGCCAGGGCGTGGCGCTCGATGGCGCGCTCGATGGCGCTGCTCAGCCAGGTGGGGTCCGCCGCGTCCCACGCGTCCCCATAGTCCTCGACGGCGATCCTGACCAGCGGGTAGGGCGGCGTTTCCGTGCCGTCCGCCGCCGTGGCGGGGCCGAGCAAGACGCAATCGGGCGGGGTTCCGCGGCTGAGGGCCAGTCCCCCGGTCCAGGTCTCGGCTTCGGCGATGTGGTAGGGGTGCGGGCCCTGCAGCAGACGGCGGCCCAACTCGGCGCGGCGGTCCGGGTCGGCGTCGATGATCAGGATCGACCGGGGAGCGGCGCTCATGGTTGGGTCTCGTGTCGGCGGTATGGCATGGTTGTTCGTCCGGGGGCGCGATTTTGCGCGGTATAGGGCTTGGAAGATACCAGATGGCCCCAGCGTAAAAAATAGCAGGGCCACCGGTCTTCCGGTGGCGAACGTGTGGTTTATCGGTCGATCCGGTTTGTCGTGATCCGATATGGGGTGTCCGGGGGATGGGCGCATGCTGGGCGATTCTTGTCTCTTTAAAGGAGGTGGATGCCCAACAGTCGGCATGGCTCCCGCTAGAACCGATCTGTGAGGACGTGACATGGCTGTATCGGTTTGCTGGGCGTGGGTGGGAGGTATCGCTTGGTTTCCGCTACCTATGCAGCGGGTAGGTCTGGCGGGGCCGTGCCGATGACTTGCCGCTGGGATGGGGCGCGGGCGCGGAAATGCCAGTTGGATACCGTCTTGTCTCTGTTCGATAGCTCGATGGCGTCCCGCGCTCTAAAGAGTGTTCGGTTGCCAGGACACGGGCGGGCGTCCAGCGATGCTGTGGGCTTGGCCCGTTGCCAGGCCCGGCTTGGGCTGCGAGGCCGAGGGCTGGACTATGCTTGCGGAGTGGGATGCCCCGTGGGGGAGTCGGCGGCAGTGGGCCGGGGAAGCGGTGGCCTGGATGGATCGGATTATAAATTTTGCCAAATTGGTTTAATATTATTTAAAAAAGCAAAACTTTAATTCACCATCGAGGAAACACGATGCGTTTGATCTCACGCATAAAAAGCCGGTGGTCGGAATCCCTGTTGAGTTGGTCGGAAAGCGTCGGGTTGGGAGCGGAAGAATCGGCCAGGACGGGAAAGCCGGGGTCCGAGTCCATGCCCATCACCCTGCCCATGCTCAGGCGGTTGTTCCCGATCCGCCATCTCGCCGAGGATGAACTGGCCGCCTTCCAGGCCGGGCGCGAAGCCGAGTTTTACGAGTCCGGTCGGGTTTTGTGCCGGATCGGCGACCCCGACCGGGCGTTGTGGTACCTGTTGGAGGGCCGGGTGCGCGTCACCCCCAAGACCGGGTCGGCCTACGAACTGGGGACGGATGATGTGAAGGCCAACTTCCCGCTGTGCGCCAACCGCGAGGAAGGCGTCACGGCGACCGCCCTGACGCCGGTGTGGATGCTGAGGGTTTCCCCGTCCCTCATGGCCCACAGCGCCCTGCGCAAGCCCAGGGAATGGGGTGGCGATCCCAAGCTGCCCGCCGGGTTGCGCGGCAATCCGCTGCTCCGGGCGTTGCGCGATATCTATCCGCGCCGGCATTTGAGCCTCCCGGTCCAGCCCCAGGTGCTGGCCTGCCTGCAAGCCGCCGTGGGCCGCCAGGCCGAAGCCCCGGAAATCGCCGCCATCGCCCTGACCGATCCCGCCATCGCCACCAAGCTGGTCGCCATCGCCAATAGTCCCTTGTTCTTTGCCGCCGATGGCGCTTTCTTGAATGGGCAAGCCGCGGTCGAACGCCTGGGGCCGAAGGCCATCCGTGTGCTATTGGCCGCCTTGTACCGCCCGGAGCCGGAAGGCGGGGCCGATCCGTTGCTGGTCCGCCTGCGCCAGCGCTGGTGGCGCGATAGCCTCTACCGCTCGGCCCTGTGCTGGGAGTTGGCGGCCCAATGTCCCGGCACCGACCCGGACCGGGCGGGTCTGGCGGGTTTGCTCTCCGCCGTTGGCGGCGGTGTCTGCCTGGACCTGGTGGCCCAGGTTTCCCGCGAATTATGGCAGGAAGACGATATCACCCTGGTGTCGCACTGGGTCGGCGGGACGCTCGGGGCGTTCTTGCTGGAACGCTGGAACTTCCCCAAGGAATGGACCGTCCTGCCGCTGCGGGCCAGCGAATGGACCCGGCCTCAAAGGGACGGAACCCTGGCCCCGACCGATCTGGTGGCACTGGCCCATTGGCTGGCCGCCAGCGAATCCGGCGCGGATTGGGAGTTGCCCAGCATCGACGCCTTGCCAGCCTATGCCAAGTTCAGGGCGGTGGCGTCCGGCAAAAGCCTGTCCGCCGTGCAGGGCCAGGCCCGGCGGCGGGCCGAGGCCGCGCTCGGGATGTTGGGGTTATAGGTGTTCTTGCGTATGGTCCGCGCCCGCCGAGGCTAGGAATATATCGCCGCAAGGGCAAGGAAGCGCAAAGGATGCGTCGAAGGGCAAGGGGATAGCCAATGGAAGCCGAGGCCGACCGGGGAAACCAGGTCGGCCTTTTTGTTGGCACGTTGCGGAACTGCGCGTCCCGGTCGGGATGGGCTCCCAGCGATGTAACCCATCATCCCCGCTCATCCCTCAATCGGCCAAGGCCTCCATTATCCACCAGCCCACTTGTTCCGGGGGGAAAACGGGAAGCTATTTCCGGCCAGATTCTTATCGACGGCAAAACGGACCCGATCCCACCCCCAAAATCGGCGCTATCATACGAACCGCTTTCAATTGGCCCGAGGAGGGCGGTTTTTCTTGAACCCGAACCGCGCCATAGAATCCCCCTGCGTCCGCAACTGCTGCCTAGACCAACACAATATCTGCCTGGGTTGCTTCCGCGCCCTCGAAGAAATCATGCGCTGGTCCCAGGCCGATGACACGGAACGCGCCGCCATACTCGCCAATACCCGGCGCAGGCGGGCGCTTAGCCTCGCCAGCAAGGACAACCGGCCCGGCCTGGACTAGCGGTTTTTATCGCCGCTTTTTGTGAACCGGGCGGCAAAAACGCAAAAAATTGGAGGACGGAGCCGATGGCGGATGGCGGTACGCGCTAAACTGGGAGTAGGGCATACCCAGCACGCCCTTGGAGGAAGATATGAGCGCTTATCCGGTCGGCGGCTCCGGCTCCCAAGCCCTACAGCAAGCCTATAAGCACATGAACGACGCGGCTTCCCGGATCGCCCGCGATTCCACTACCGCCGCCCATCCCAAAACCGAAGCCGCCAGCAGCGGCAACAGCGCCACCCAATCCTTGGTCGAGATGAAGGAGTCCTCGGCGCAAACCCAGGCGGGCGTCAAAGCCGTCAAGGCCCAGGACGGCATGGTCGGCACCTTGTTCGACGACTACGCTTGATCCTTGCGGGCGGCGGCCTCAGCGTAGCGCGTAATCCAGCGCCAATCCCGCGAACACCGCCAGCCCGAACCAATTGTTATTGAGGAAGGCCCGGAAGCACTCGGGCTTGCCCCGCTCCCGGATCAGTCCTTGCTGATAGCCCGCCAGCCCTGCCGCCACCGCCAGCCCGGCGTAATACGCCCCGCCCAAATCCGCCTGCCATCCCACCGCGCCCAAGATCGCCAGCATCAGCGCCTGCAACAGGGTCAGGATCAGCCGGTCGTGCCGCCCAAACAGGATGGCGGTGGATTTCACCCCGATCCTGATATCGTCGTCGCGGTCCACCATGGCGTACATGGTGTCGTAGATCAGCGCCCAAAGGATGGTGGCGGCGTAGATTTCCCAGGCGATGAAGGGGACGCCGCCGGTTTCCGCCGCGAAGCTCATCGGCACCGCCCAGCCGAACGCCAGCCCCAGATATGCCTGCGGCCAATGGGTGTAGCGCTTCATGAAGGGGTAGGACGCCGCCAACAGCGCCCCCGGCACCGACAAAGCGATGGTGAGCCCATTCAGGGTCAATACCAGGGCGAAGGCAACCAGGCACAGCGCCACGAACAGCCATAGGGCCGACTTGGGCGCGATTTCCCCCGCCGCGATGGGCCGGAGCTTGGTGCGCTCGACATGCGGGTCGAAATCGCGGTCGGCGTAGTCGTTGATGACGCAACCGGCGGCCCGCATCAACACCGTGCCCAGGACGATCACGAACACCACGTAAGGCGAGGGATGGCCTTGCCCTGCGATCCACAAGGCCCATAGCCCCGGCCAGAGCAACAGCAGGATACCGATAGGTTTGTCGAAGCGCATCAAGCGCCAATAGGCGTCGAAACGGGCGGCGGGGATGGGCGTCATCATGGGTTTTGCTCCAGGGCGAACAGGGCGGGCAGGAAGAATTCGGCGACCAGCAGACAGCCCGGACCGATGCGGTAGCAGGAACGGCGGCCCCGGATTTTCCCAGTGAGATTGAGGCTTGCCGCCAATTCGCGCCGCCAGAGCCGGGGTTCGAGGGCCGTGAGTTCCAGATGGGTGCGTTCCAGGCGGGGGTCGCGGAATAGGATTTCCCCGAGGGGGCGGGTGCCCAGGCGGGCCAGCGCGTGCCCGGCCCCGCGCAGGGTGTCCGCCGGGATGACGCTACGGGCCGCGACCAAGGGCCGGTCGCCGCATTGCAATAGGACTTCGCGCACCACCACCCGCCGTAGCTGGGGGAGTCCGAGCGCCCGCGCTTCGTCGGCATAGGGCTGTGCCCAGTTTTGCCGTAGCAGCCGCACCCGGAATTTTTCGCCGCACAGGGCGCGGAGCCGCAGGGTTAGCGAGCCTTGCTCGAATAGCCAGGATTCGGCACCGGGCGGGATGTGGTGGCTTTGGCCGGGGCGGACGGGACGCCAAACGGGCGGGCGGGCGAACAGCGGGCTGCGGGTGGTCAAAGGCGTGGTCTCGGGATGGGGCGGGGCATTCTAGCAAAGGGCAGTGGGCCTGAGGGTGACACGTGCCGTGTTCCGCTACGCTCCATCCGGGCACGGCTATCCGAGTGAGGTTATTCGTCGTAGTCGTCGGGGTATTCCGTGATGGTTCTGCCCTAATCGGGATTTGACGGGGTGATCGGGGTGGAGGTGACCACGGTGGAATGGTCGGACTGTGGGGTGTTCGAGGGGTTGCTCGACCAGATCGAGGGCTGGATCGGGCAAGTGGACGGCGATGGCGCTTACGATATCTGCGGGGTCTACGAGGCGGGGATGGCGCGGGACGCGGCGGTGGTGGTGCCGCCGAGGGGGAACGCGGTGCCCTGGGAGGAAGGCCATCCCCGCATGCAGGCGCTGGCCGACATCGTCGGCAGTCCCTGCCGGGCTGGAAGCAAGCGACGGGTTACCACCGTCGGAGCCTGGTCGAGAACGCCTTCTACCGTTTCAAGCAACTGTTCGGGGATCGCCTGGCCTCGCGGATCTTCGAAAGGTAGGTGACGGAAGTCCACGCGCGGGTCGCCGCCATGAACACCATGACCGCCCTCGGCATGCCGGTTTCGGTTCGTCTAGGCGTTACTGCGCCCTGAACTTGCAGGGGCAAGGGAAAAAGCGACCATACCGTTATTTACGCACCAACGCCCTGGTCAACCCATAGTCATCGCAGAACCGGTGGAAATATCCCTTGTCCGCGTCTAGCAAGGTCAGTTCCGCCCGCGACGCGCCTTCCCCGGTCGTCAACAAATGCACTTCGGTCGGGATGTACGGCACGGCACGCAGACGGGCCAGTTCGGTCACCACTTGTGGCGTCAGACCGGTGACCGCCAACAGGATGCGGCGGGGATAGGTTTCCGGCTGCGTGGCCCGGGTCCCAATTATCCCGTCAGCGTGGCCGGGAGAAATATAAAGCCGCCCCCGGCCATGCCGGGGGCGGCTTTTGCGTGGCGGCGGGGTTTAGAGCAGCCCGCCCATGGCCGGATCGGAGAGGCTGTCCTTGCCGTTCTCGACATGGCCGGCCAGGTGGTGCTCGAAACCGGCGTCCTCGGCCACCGTGACCACCAAGTCATACCAGCCATATTGGCTGCGCAGCGACCAGGAGCGCGACACCGCTTCCAAGGCCGGAATCGCCTTTTGGAAGACCTTGCCGGTGTATTGGTCCAGGACCGATACCCGCAGCTTGCGCCCGGTCAGGTTAACGATATTCAGCGCGATATTGCCCTTCTGTTGGTCGTAGCTCGCTTGCACGTCCAGGTTGGCCCGGCCATGGCCCTCGACCCCGCCCTTGAAGCCCCGGTAGAAGCCATTGGGACCATAGACCGACAGGTCGTATTCGGTGGTGCCGCCCGCGGCGATGTTCCAGACGCCTTCGAGCTGCTTGCCCGGTTCCACCGTGTAGCAGCGGGGCGCGTCCAACTCATGGCCCGAGCGGACCTGGAACACGGCGGTGGCCTGGCCGATGTTGTCGAAGTCGATGGCGAAGGATTGCTTCGCGGTTTGCACGCTGCCGTGGGCGTGCAGGGTGTAGGGCAGGGCGCGGGCCGGACGTACGCCGGTTTCCTGGTGCGGCATCAGCGGCAGGGTGGGCGGCACCAACGGATCGTTGGGATGGGGTACCAAGTCGGTGGGCAGGTAGGACGCCGCCTTGGGCAACTTGACCTTGCGGGCGTTGGCCTTGGAGAAATCGAAGGCGCTGGTGAGATCGCCCACCACCGCCCGCCGCCACGGGGTGATATTGGTTTCGGCCAGGCCGGGATGCTCGTCGCCGAAACGCGCTTCGATGAAGTGGATCACCGAGGTGTGGTCGAACACCTGCGAATTCACCCAGCCGCCCTTGCTCCAGGGCGACACCACCAGCATCGGCACGCGGATGCCGAGTCCATAGGGGGCGGGCACCGGCTGGCGGGGGTCTTGCGGATTGCCCGGATAGATTTCATTGCGGGTATCGACCGTCGAACCGCCTTGGGTGGCATCCATTGGCGGGGTGGGCGGGACCATGTGGTCGAAGAAGCCGCCTTCCTCGTCGAAATTGATGAACAGGACGGTCTTGCTCCACACCTCGGGATTGGCGACCAAGGCGTCCATCACCTGGGACACATACCAAGCGCCCCAATTGGCCGGCCAGTTCGGATGTTCGGTGTAGGCTTCGGGCGCGGCGATATAGGAGATTTGCGGCAGGGTGCCGTTCAGCACGTCGGCGCGGAAATCTTCCAGCAGCTTGTGCGGGTCGCGGCCCTGGGCTTTGATCTCGGTGCCGGTGCGGGCGTTGTCGTAGAGCGGGTCGCCGGGCTGGGCGTTCTGGTACTGGTGGAAGTACAGCAGGGAATTATCGCCGTAGTTGCCGATGAAGGCGTCGCCGGTCCAGCCCCACCAATGGCCATTGTCGGCGTCGAGTCCGTCGCCGATATCTTGGTAGACCTTCCAGGTGATGCCCGCGCTTTGCAGGCGTTCCGGGAAGGTGTGCCAAGCGTAGCCCGCCTCGTCGTTGAAGATCACCGGGCCGCCGCCTTGGCCGTCGTTGCCGCACCAGCCGGTCCACAGGTGGTAGCGGTTGGTGTCGGTGCCGCCCATCACCGAGCAGTAATAGGCGTCGCACACGGTGAAGGCGTCGGCCAGGGCGTAGTGGTAGGGAATATCCTTGCGGGTGTGGTAGGTCATGGCGACCTGGCCCTTGTTGGCGATCCAATCGTTGTACTTGCCCCAGTTCCACGCGCCATGGGTGTTGTTCCAGCTATGCGGCGGGTCGCTCAGGAACATCTGGCCCACGCTCTCCACATCGGGCCGGAACGGCAGCAATTCGCCCGCGCCATTGGGCTGGACCCAGACCGGCTTGCCATTGGGCAGCTTCGCGGCGCGGGGGTCGTTGAAGCCGCGCACGCCCCGCAACGCGCCGAAATAATGGTCGAAGGAGCGGTTTTCCTGGGTCAGGATGACGATGTGTTGGACATCCTTGAGCGTGCCGGTGGGGCTGGAGGCCGGGATTTCCAGGGCGCGGGCGATGTTGTCCGGGAGCATCGAGCTGGTGGCTCCCAAGCCCATGATTTTCAAGAAGTCGCGACGGTCGAATTGTGACATGGTGGTATTGGCCTCGTTAAGCGATGGGCGGATAAAAACGCCGCGCAAGCTAACAAGGCGGTATGTCAGGTCGATGTAGGAACGGTTATGCAATGATGGCAGGACGATCCGCGCCGCCCAGGACCGGGCGGGCTGTTAAAATCCCGCCTTCCCATCCATCCTTCCCCGAACACCCCCCATGTCCGCAACCATCCCCAAAACCCTGGTCCTCGTCGATGGCTCCTCCTTCCTGTACCGCGCCTTCCACGCCCTGCCGCCCCTGACCAATTCCAAGGGCCAGCCCACCGGCGCGGTGCTGGGCGTCGCCAATATGCTCAGGAAACTGGTCGCCACCCACGCCACCCGCCATATCGGCGTGGTGTTCGACGCACCGGGCAAGACCTTCCGCGACCAGTTGTTCGAGCATTACAAGGCCCACCGCCCACCGATGCCGGACGAACTCCGCGTCCAGATCGAACCCTTGCGGGCCATTATCCGGGCGCTGGGCTTGCCGTTGTTGGTGGAACACGGGGTGGAGGCCGACGACGTGATCGGCACGCTGGCGACCCAGGCTGCGGGGCTGGGCTACCGGGTGGTGATTTCGACCGGCGACAAGGACATGGCGCAATTGGTCTGCGACCGGGTGACGCTGGAAAACACCCTGTTCGACAAGACCCTGGACCGTGCAGGTGTGATCGAGAAGTTCGGGGTGCCGCCGGAATGCATTGTCGATTATCTGGCCCTGGTCGGCGACAGCGCCGACAACATCCCCGGCGTGGACAAGGTCGGGCCGAAGACTGCGGCCAAGTGGTTGCGGCAATATGGCTCGCTCGACGCCCTGATCGAGAACGCCGCCGCCATCTCCGGCAAAGTCGGCGAGAACCTTAGGGCCGCGCTGGATAAGATTCCGCTGTCGCGCCAACTCGCCACCCTCCGCTGCGATGTGCCGCTGGAGTTAGGGCCGGACGATCTGGTCTGCGCCGAACCCGACCGCGCTGCCCTGCGCGGCTTGCTGGTCGAATTGGAATTCGGTTCCTGGCTCAAGCAACTGGACGCCGCCGGCGACGCCCCGCTGCCGGAAGCCAAGCCGCAAGCTCCCCGGATCGAAGCCCGCTATGAGACCGTGCTGACCCTGGCGGACTTGGATATTTGGCTCGACCGTTTGCAACAAGCCGAACTGTTCGCTTTCGACACCGAAACCACCAGCCTGGATTACATGCGGGCCGAGATCGTCGGGCTATCGTTCGCGGTGCAACCGGGCCATGCGGCCTACGTGCCCCTGGCCCACAACTACCCCGGCGTGCCCGACCAACTCGACCGCGCCGCCGTGCTGGCCCGGTTCAAGCCCCTGCTGGAAGACCCCCACCGCGCCAAGCTGGGCCAGAACCTCAAATACGACGCCAATGTGCTGGTCAATCATGGCATCGCCCTCGCAGGCATCCGCCACGACACCATGTTGCAATCCTATGTGCTGGACAGCACTGCCAGCCGCCACGATATGGATTCCCTGGCCCTGCATTATCTCCAGTACCACACCCTCGGCTACGAGGACGTGGCCGGCAAAGGGGCCAAGCAAATCCCGTTCGAGCAGGTTGGTATCGAAGAAGCCACCCGCTACGCCGCCGAGGATGCCGATATCACCTTGCGCCTGCACCAACATTTGTGGCCGCTGGTGGAGGCCAAGGACCGCCTGCGCGGCCTTTACGACAGCGTGGAGATTCCGCTGGTGCCGGTGTTGTCGCGGATCGAGCGGACCGGGGTGTTGGTGGATGTGTTCAAGCTGGGCGAACAAAGCCGCGAATTGGAACGGCGCCTGGCCGAGATCGAACGGGAAGCCCACGTCGTCGCCGGACAGCCCTTCAACCTGGGTTCGCCCAAGCAAATCCAGGCCATCCTCTACGACAAGCAGAACCTGCCGGTTTTCAAGAAAACCCCCAAAGGCCAGCCCTCGACCGATGAATCGGTGCTGGCCGATCTGGCTGACAAGGGCTATGAACTGCCACGCTTGATCCTCGACCACCGCTCGGTCGCCAAGCTGAAATCCACCTACACCGACAAGCTGCCGCAGATGATCGACCCTAGCACGGGCCGGGTGCATACCTCGTATCACCAAGCCGTGGCGGCGACCGGGCGGCTGTCGTCGTCCGATCCCAATTTGCAGAACATCCCGGTCCGCACCGAAGCAGGCCGCCGTATCCGCCAGGCTTTCGTGGCCCCGGACGGTTATCGCATGGTGGCGGCGGATTATTCCCAGATCGAGCTACGGATCATGGCCCATTTTTCGGGCGACCCGAACCTTTGCGCCGCCTTCGCCGATAACGCCGATGTCCACCGCCACACCGCCGCCGAAGTGTTCGGCGTGGCCCCCGACCAAGTGACCCCGGATCAGCGCCGTTCGGCCAAGGCCATCAATTTCGGCTTGATCTATGGCATGTCGGCCTTCGGCCTCGCCCAGCAATTGGGCATCGAGCGAGGTTTGGCCCAGGCTTATATCGACGCCTATTTCCGGCGCTATCCCGGCGTCAAGGCCTTCATGGACCAGACCCGCGAATCCGCCAAGGCCAACGGCTACGTGGAAACCCTGTTCGGGCGCAGGCTCTATATCCCGGAGATCGATTCCCGCAACGCCCAGCGCCGCCAATACGCCGAGCGCACCGCTATCAACGCGCCCATGCAAGGGACGGCGGCGGACATCATCAAGCGGGCGATGATCGCGGTGGATGGCTGGATTCAAGGCCAGCCCGAACCCGGCGCGGTCAAGATGATCATGCAGGTCCACGACGAACTGGTGTTCGAGGTGCGGGAAGACCTCGTGGCGCGGACCCGCGCCGAAATCCGCGTCTTGATGTGCGCGGCGGCGGAATTGGCGGTGCCGTTGTTGGTGGAGGTGGGCGTCGGCGGGAATTGGGACGAGGCGCATTGAACGCATGGCGCTCCGGGCGCGAACACCCACCCCCGGCCATGAAAAAGCCAAAGCCGGGGAACCGGCTTTGGCTGTTGGCGGAAGGGGCGCTTATTTTTCCGGGAGGAACCCCGGCCCGGCCAGGCCCGGCCGCCAAGCTGCCACCGGTTCGCTGCCCGCCGCCGGGTCGCGCACCTCGACCGGCCGGCCCAGGCACAGCCGCTGGAACACGCCCGCCGCCGCGATGCCGTTCAGCACGAACGAGAGCGCGATCAAGGCCACCAACCAGGGGAAGTGTTCGCTGACATGGTAGAGCAGCAAATCCTCGCCGATGAAGGCGGGCGTGACCGGGAAGCTGACCAGCCCCAGGAAGCACAGGAACAGCAGGATCGACAGCGCGGGCTTGCGCTCGGCCATGGCCCGGTAGGCATAGGGCGCGGCGGCGAAGTCGTCCCCTTTGAGCAATAGGGCGAGGAGTCCCAACCCCAGGCACCAGGCCGGCAGGAGGCCGCTCAGGAATAGCTCGACATGGTCAGCCGCGTTGTCGCCCGCCAACCAGGCCACGCCGCCGCTCAAAAGGCCGCTGAAACCCACCAGGTTCCACACCCGGAACACATCGCGCTTTTCCGCGAACGCGCCCAGGGAAGCGACGAGCATCGCCAGCGCCGCCGGAATCGCCAGATAAGGCCGGGGCAACAGCCCGCTTTCGAGTCCCAGCCAGCCCAACCCGATCACGCCCAAGGCCACCCCGAGCTTACGCCAGGGATCGACGGCGTTGATCGCCGCGCCCGTCCGTTTCAAAGGTTCCCACAGCACGGCCCTCACCCCGGTTTCCAGGTTGAACTCCTGTAGGGCGAGGACTTGCAGGGTGGTTTCCAGCGCCTCGGGCAGGCTGCTACGCAGGGAGCGCGGCAGATGCCGGGCGAAGGCGCTGTGCTTGATATCGAAGCCGGTGTTGGCGGCCCCTTCGACCCTGAGCAAATGGGCGACGATGGAGGGCGACACCAACAGTTGATAGCAGCGCAGGAAGGTATTGCCCATGAAATGCAGCAAGACCAGGGATTCCAAGCCCAGCGCCAGTTCCATGAACATGAAGCCCACCTGGGCGATGGAGGCGTAGGCGATCTGGCCCTTGATATTGGATTGGGCCTTTTCCGCCACGCTGGCGACGATCACGGTCAAGAGTCCGATGGTCAGCACCAGCGCCCGCGACAAGAACTCGAAGCCCCAAATCGGCAAGGTCCGCAGCAGCAGGAACACGCCCAGATGTACCGACAAGGCCCCGTAGAAAATCGCGCTCGACGGCGTCGGTCCCTCCATGGCGCGGGGCAGCCAGAAGCAGAACGGGAACTGGGCCGATTTCCCCGAGGCCGCGATCACCAGGCACAGTGACAGCGCGAACAAACCCAAGGTCCCGCCCGGTGGCACCGCGCCCTGGCCGAAGACCGCGCCTAATTGGCTGAAATGGTTGCTGCCGTGCAGGAATAAATCCATCAGCAGGGCACCCAGCAACAGCCCCAGGTCGCAGAAGCGGTAGACGGTATAGGCCCGCAAGGCGTTGCGGATCGGCTGCGCCCGGTGCCGGTAGAACGCGATCAGGAGGAACGAGGCGATGCCGACGATTTCCCAGCCCGCGAACAACATATCCAGCGAACCCGACAAAATCACCATGTTCAGCCCGAACACGAAGCCGAAGATGGTCAGGAAGAAGCGCTTATATCCCAGCTCGCGGTGCAGGTAATACCGGCAATAGCGCACGATGACCGAGAAAATCACCCAGGTGCAGAACAAATAGGCCGCGCCCACCGGGTCCAGGTAGAACAGGATATGGAAATGGTATTCGGCCTGTTCGTACAGCGTGACCCACAGATATTCATGGGCCGGGAAGCCCTCGAACGCCCAGGTCGCCAACAGTCCCAGGATCGCCGCGCCCATGGCATGGGTGGCCCAGAAACTGATATTGGCGACCCGCCGTTCGCTCGAACCCAGGACGAAAATCAGCAGCCAACCCAACAGCGGCAGGAATTGGCAAGCCACAAGCAAGCTGTTCATACGGACTCCTTGACGAGGCGGTGGACCGGGATGGTGCGGGTATGGCCGGGGAAGATATCGAGCGAGCAGGCGGCTTGCGGCACCGGGATGTCGGTGGGCAGGTCCAAGGGTTCCCAGCCATGCGGGGTGTAGAGCAGGGTTTCCCACGTGTCGGGATGGCAGGACACCAGCCGCACCCATTCGTTATCCAGCCATTCCTGGAGCGCCCCCAGCCGCTGGTAGGCGGCGTGGATCACCCTGGGGCTTTGCTCGATGACGATGAGCAGCCGGGCCGGTTCGTGGACCTCGATCATCTGCGAGGGCAGGCCGGTCCTCAAATCGCCGTCCACGCCATTGGCGACCCCCAGCAGCCCGATGACGTTGTGCGGCAGCTTGGTGCCCGCGCCGTAGACCGAGTTATCCACCCGCGAGAACAGATATTCCAGGTTGATGCCGCCACAGACCGGGATGATGGCGTTGAGGATGCGCAGCAGGATATCACCCTCCGGGTCGGAATCCGGGTCGTAGGAATGCAGGAAGGCCCGGCGGTCCAGGAACAGGTCGGCGGTCAGGCGGCGGCGTCCGACCACGCAATACAAGTTGTTGGAATGGTTCAACTCGGGCCGCGGCTCGAAGATCGAGGTCGCCCGCGATTGCACATGCTGGTGCGAGAGTTCCGGGTCCGTACCTTGCGGTCCCAACTCGAACCAGCGGCAACGTTCGTGGGCATTGCGGCGTAGCGCTGCGGCCATGGCGGCCTGGAACGCCGCCCAGCCTTGGGGTTCCCGTTCCCAGGTGTGCTGGTCGAAATATTGGATTTCGTCGCGGCTGGTGTTGTGCAGCGCCGCCACGAACCGGGTGGCGTCCGGGATGTCGATGCCGCGTTCCCGCAACAAGCCCCGCACGATGCCATCGTTCGCCATCTGGGCGAAGGCGCGGGCATTGGGCGCACCCGGCTTGCCGGCGCAGGCGCCGCAATCGTAGGCGGCGAAATGCGGGTTGTTGACGCTGCTGGACCCGTGCGCCACCACCACCACCAGCGGCGCGAAATCATGGGTCAAGCCGATGGTGCGGAGGATGCCTTCCAGCTTGTCGGCCATCTCGCCGTAGGAAAAGCCCAGGAAGCGGCCTTGTTCGTCCGGTTCGTCGCTCTCGCGCAGGAGGTGCAATTCGGTATGGGCGTCGATCTCGCCGAGGTGCTTGATCTTGGGCAGTTTGGAGCCGGGCCGGAACACCTCGAACGCCAAGCGGGCGGCATAGCCCAGGCCCAAGGCTTGGGTGAAAATCCAGCCCCGCAGCGCCGAATTCGATTTGAGGTGCAGCTTGGAAAAATCGGGTTGGATCGGCTTTTTCTTGCCATCGGTGGAACCGACCGCCGATTCCACCACCAGATGGCGCGGCGTCACCACCACCGGGCATTGCGCCACTGGATAGGCGTCGTCGATGCCCTTGTACAGGAAATCGATGCCGAAGAAACCCGCCGCGCCATAGGTGGCGATGCGCGGATCGAGTTCTTCCAAATGGCGGCGCAAGGAGCATTCGCGGTCGTCGAGGCAGAACAGCGCCTGGGCGGTGGCGGTCGGCGTTTTGGCCGCGCCGCCTGTTGCGGGCAGCGCCCGCAGCAATTCCGCGTACAGGGAGAACTCCATGGCTTCGTGCCAGACCTTGAGCCGCAGCGGCACCACGGGCCGGGCCAGGGCGTCGGCCAGCCGGTCCACTTGGTCGAGGCGCGGTGTCGCGGCGACCGGGATGCAATCCGCCCCGCGCTTGCCGCGCAGGAAGGCCAGTTCCAGCGCCAGTTCCAGGGCGATGAACTCTTTCAGCGTGATGCGGCGGCGGGCCAGGAGGGCGTCCGGCGCGGTCTCGATCACCCGCACCATCCCGGCCCAACCCGGGTGGGCCAGCAGCATTTCCAACAGATATTGCTCGTACAAGCTTTCATCGCCCACGATGCGGGCGAGGCAGGCGCGGATGGCCGCATCCGGGGTTTGGTTGATGGCGGCGCGGGCCTCGGGTTCCTGGAACGGGTACAGCGGGATGAAGCCGCCTTCCACCAGCCGCCACACGCAATCCCAGAAGCTTTCCCCGGCCTGGGCGACGGTCCAGCGGCTGATGCCCTGGTCCAGGAAATTCGCGGTCAGGCGGAACAATATGGGTTGGACCAGGGCGTTCAGGTTCACGCCGATATGGGTGAGCCAGCGCTCCCGGATGCCGTGGTTGGCGAGCGAAACCGGCGGGTAATGCACGGTCTGGTCCGGCTCGAACAGCGAGCGGCGCAGGGCGTCGCGCTTGACGGGGTCGGATTCGGCGCGGGCGACGGCCCAGTCGATGGCGAACGTCCCGATCCGGCCCGCACGGTGGCGGGCTTGGTAATCGGCCAGGGGCAGGTAGCTATGGGCGCCGAAGATTTTCGCCGCCAGCGCCACGCCTTCGTGGAAGGGACGGTCCTGCACCGCGTGCAAGGTGTTGTGGTGGACGAAATCCTTGATGGGCTGTTGGGTGGGTAGCCAATGGGCGATATGGTCTATCGCGGAATCCAAGCTGAATCGGTGGGCCGGGGTGCCGCCCGTGATGGCCACCGATTCCGCGTCGTAGCTTGCTCTGTACATGGGCTTTGAACCAAGGTAGGGGAAAGGACGCCTCCGGGGTGGGGAAGGGGGAGGCTCCTGATGCCAGGCGGGGGATGTAAACCCATGGGCCTGGGTCTTGGCGACCGCATAGCATGATTCGCGCCATTTTATGGTGATTGGTGAATCAATGACTTGGAGCGGATGGGCCGGGAATTCCGGCGGGGGCGTGGTCAAAATGAACCAGCGGGGATGGGGCTTGAACCAGTGCGCCCTTTGGCGTTCGAGATTCGCCATCCCTGGTTCGGGCGGACTTTCGGCTATCGCGGGCGGTTCGAGGTGCCGGGGGATTGAGCCGGGGTGGAACTGGAATCCAGGGCGGCGGGACGCCCCGGATTCCGCTACGCTCCGTCCGGGCTACGGATTCTGCAACATCCGCTTCAATTCCAAAGCCTGCGCCAAGGTGCTGTCCACCGCGTCGCCCAGCACGTTGAAATGCCCCATCTTGCGGCCGATGCGGGCGGTTTTCTTGCCGTAGAGGTGGAGCTTGGCGTTGGGCAGGCTGAGGAGCTTGTCCCAGGCCGGTTCGTCGTCGCGCCAGATATCGCCCAACAGGTTGACCATCACCACCGGGCTGAGCAAGCGGGTGGAACCGGGCGGCAGGCCGCACAAGGTCCGCACCTGCTGCTCGAATTGGTCGTTGATGCAGGCGTCGAGGGTGTAATGGCCGCTGTTATGGGGGCGCGGGGCGATTTCGTTGATGACCAGTTCGTCGCCACCCAGCACGAAGAATTCCACCGCCAGCACGCCCCGGTAATCCATGGCTTCGGCCAGTTGCAAAGCCATGTCCCGCGCCCGTTGCGCCACGGCGGGGGCAACCCTGGCCGGGACGATGCTGATATCGAGGATGCCGGCTTCGTGTTGGTTCTCGGCCACCGGGAAGGTGGTGGTTTCGCCGGGGCCGGTGCGGGCCACGATCACCGAGACCTCGGTCTTGAGGTTCAAGCGCCGTTCCAGTACACAGGGCTTTTGGCCCAGTTGCGCGAACGCGGCCTGGGTTTCCTCGACCGTCGCGACCCGGATTTGCCCCTTGCCGTCGTAGCCCAGGCGGGCCAGCTTGAGGATGCCGGGCAGATGGCCGCTCAAGTCCTGTTCCAAATCCTGGGCGGTTTCGATGGCGAGGAACGGGGCCACCGCGAGACCGGCTCCGGCGATATAGCGTTTTTCGGCGATGCGGTCCTGGGCGATGGAGACGCTGTCCGCCGAGGGGCTGACGCGGGTGCGTTCGGCCAGACGGCGCAGGCTTTCGGCGGGCACGTTCTCGAATTCGGTGGTGACGGCGGCGCAGGTCGCGGCCAGTTCGTCCAGGGCCGCCGGGTCGTCGTAGGCGGCGCGGAGGTGGACATCGGCCAAGCCGCCCGCCGGGCTTTCCGGGTCCGGGTCGAGGACGGTGACGCGGTAGCCCATGGCCCGCGCCGCGATAGTGAACATGCGGCCCAGTTGGCCGCCGCCCAACATGCCCAGCATGGCATTCGGCAGGATGTGTTTCATAACGGAGCCTCTTGCTCGGGAAGGGAGAGGATGCGGATTCAATCCAGTTCTGGCAATGCGGCGGCGAGGACGCTTTCAGTTTGTTTCCGGCGGAATTCGGCCAGCCGGGCTTGGAGGGCGGGATCGTGGTGGGCGAGCAGGGCGGCGGCGAACAGCCCGGCGTTGACCGCGCCCGCTTCGCCGATGGCGAAGGTGGCGACCGGGATGCCCTTGGGCATTTGCACGATGGAATACAGCGAATCCAAGCCCTTGAGATATTTGCTGGGCACCGGCACGCCCAGGATCGGCAGCGTGGTTTTGGCCGCCAGCATCCCCGGTAGATGGGCCGCGCCCCCGGCTCCGGCGATGATGGCCTTGAGTCCCCGCGCCTGGGCCGTTTCCGCGTATTGGAACAGCAAGTCCGGTGTCCTGTGGGCGGAAACCACCTGGGTTTCGTAGCCGACGCCCAAGTCCTTCAATTGCCGGGCCGCGTGCCGCATGACTTCCCAGTCGCTGGTGCTGCCCATGACGATGCCGATTTCTACCATTGCTCCGCGCTCTCGCAAGAAAAAACGGCGATTTTACCTGATTCATATTGGCGGCAAACAATAAGGATGGGTTTCGGTGGTGGCGGGCCTGGGTTATAAAACCCGCCTACCGAAATTCCCCAGGAGCGACCCCCATGAACCCGTCCACCCCGACCCTCGACCCCGCCGAAGCCGCCCGTTTCGAGAAGCTGGCCCAACTCTGGTGGCAGGCGGACGGGCCGTTCTGGCCTTTGCACCGGCTGAACGGGTTGCGGGTGGGCTATATCCGCGACCGGCTGGCGGGGCATTTCAACCGCGCCGCCACCGCCGGGGCGCCGCTGGCGGGACTCGGGCTGCTGGATATCGGCTGCGGTGGCGGTTTGCTGAGCGAGGCCATGGCGCGGCTGGGGGCCGAGGTGCATGGGGTGGATGGGGTGGAGAAGAACATCCGCATCGCCGAGCGCCACGCCCAGGCCTCCGGGCTCGCCATCCGCTACGAATGGACCGGGGCGGAGGACTTGCTGGCGCGGGGCGCAAGCTACGACGCGGTCCTGAATATGGAAGTGGTGGAGCATGTGGCCGATTTGCCCTTGTTCATGCGGACTTGCGCCGGGTTGGTGAGGCCGGGCGGGATGATGGTGGTCGCCACGATTAACCGGACTTGGGCCTCGTTCCTGGGGGCGATCCTCGGGGCGGAATATGTGCTGCGCTGGTTGCCCAAGGGCACCCACCAGTGGCGGAAATTCCCTAGCCCCGAGGAACTCCGGGCTTTGTTGGAACGGGACGGGATGCGCGTGGTGGAGCGGACCGGGGTCGGCATGAATCCTTGGCGTCGGACGTTCCGGCTGACCCGGTACGAGGGCATCAATTACATGCTGGTGGCGGTGAAGGATTGAGGGGTCCGGCGTTTTTCCACAACCCGGCCAGATACTCCCGCCGGAAGTCGAAAATCGCCCTGAGCCGCGCCCCGATGAACACGGCATGGACCAGCCGTCCGAACCAGCCCCAAGGCATGACGTAATGCACGGTGTCTTCCATTTCGATGCCGCCCTCGACCGCCCGGAAACTGTGTTCGTGATACCAGAACCGGAACGGCCCGATCCGCTGCTCGTCCACGAAACGGCGTAGCGGTTCCACATGCTTGATTTCCGTCGCCCAGGTCATCGGTATCCCGGCCACGGCGGCGATCCGGTAGGTGATGATGAGTCCCGGGTAGATATCCTCCGGCGGGTCGGAGGTGATCGCGAAATGGAGGAAACCCGGCGTGATGCGTTCCAGATTGCGCGGGGTGGAGAAGAACGGCCAAGCTTGTTCCAGACTGACGGGCAGGCGTTGGACGCGGTGTAAACGATAAACTTTCATGACGGCGGCGGAAGTTGGGGGAGGGCGCTTATCCTAACCCGGCGGGCGATGTGGCCGAGCCGTCCCCTTCCAAAATCCCGAACCCTAACCCATCAGGAGCCTCCCATGTCCGAACCGAACCACACTGTTTTATACGATGGTGGTTGCCCGCTGTGCAGCCGCGAAATCGCCCATTACCGCCGCATCGCGGGCGCGGCGGCCCCCATCGATTGGGTGGATATCGCCCCGCTCGCCGCCGACCCCGCCGCCTATGGCGTGTCGCGCCTGGAAGCGCTACGGGTGTTCCATGTCATCGACCCCGCCGGGCAGCCGCATAAAGGGGCGCGAGGGTTCCTGGCGTTGTGGGCGATCTTGCCGCGCTACCGTTGGCTAGCCCGCGGGTGCCGGGCCTTGCGCTTGGAACCCGTGCTGGATTGGGCTTATCGCCATTTCGCGGGCTGGCACTTCGCCAAGCGTTGCCGCGAGGGCGTGTGCGGGACGGGCGGCGCATGAAGACCGCGATGGTTTGGTTCCGCCAAGACCTGCGCCTCGCCGACAACCCCGCGCTGCGGGCCGCGCTCGCCGCCGCCGAGCGGGTGGTGCCGGTCTATATCCACGCCCCGGTCAGCGGCGGGACTTGGCCCCTGGGGTCGGCGTCCCGTTGGTGGCTGCATCATAGCCTCACGGCGCTCGATGCCGATTTGCGCCGTCTGGGTTCGAGGCTGGTGCTGCGGCGCGGGGCGAGTTTCCAGGTGCTGGCTGGGCTGTTGGCCGAGACCGGCGCGACCGCCGTTTATTGGAACCGCTGCTACGAACCTTCCGCCATCGCCCGCGACGCCGAAATCGAGCGGGTGCTGCGCAACGAGGGTTATTTCACGGTCGAGAGCCATAACAGCGGCCTGTTATACGAGCCTGGGGAATTGCTGCGCGAGGGCGGACAACCCTACCGGGTGTTCACGCCGTTCTGGAAGGCGATGCAGAAACGCGGGCTGGATTGCCTGCCCGGAGCCGCGCCGACAGCCTTGCCGCCGGTGGCCGACGAGTTGTGGGGCTTGGCCGTCGGGGATTTGGGATTGTTGCCCCGGATTCCTTGGGATGACGGTTTCTATGGAAGTTGGCAACCGGGGGAGGCGGGCGCGGCGCGGCGCTTGGCCGCATTCGTCGATTCCGGCTTGGCGGCTTATCACGAGCTGCGCGACCGGCCCGATTTGCCGGGGATCTCGCGTTTGTCGCCCCATCTCCATTTCGGCGAGATCGGCCCGCGCCAGATCGTCCACGCCGTGCGGCGGGCGTTGTCGCCCGAGGTCGAGGCTGGGGCCGAAGCCTATCTCCGCGAACTGGCGTGGCGGGAATTCGCCCATCATCTGCTTTCTCATTTTCCCGAGACCACCGACGCGCCCTTGGACGCCAAGTTCGAGGCGTTTCCCTGGGCCATGGATGACCAGGCGGCGCTCACGGCTTGGCAAGATGGCCGGACCGGCTACCCCTTGGTCGATGCCGGGATGCGCGAGCTATGGCGCACCGGCTGGATGCACAACCGGGTGCGGATGGGGGTGGCGTCGTTCCTGACCAAGAACCTGCTGGTGCCGTGGCGGGAAGGGGCGCGGTGGTTCTGGGAGACCTTGGTCGATGCCGATCTCGCCAACAACACCCTGGGTTGGCAATGGACCGCCGGTTGCGGGGCCGATGCCGCGCCCTATTTCCGGGTGTTCAATCCGGTGTTGCAAGGGCAGCGCTTCGACCCCGACGGGGCTTATGTGCGGCGCTGGGTACCGGAGTTGGCGGGCTTGCCGAACGATGTCATCCATCGACCTTGGGAAGCCGCGCCCGCCGTGTTGCGGGGGGCGGGCGTGCGGCTCGGGGAAACCTATCCCTTGCCCATCGTGGATTTGAAATCCAGCCGGGAGCGGGCTTTGGCGGCGTTTGCGCGGCTCAAGGCGGCGGAATAGCGGGTGGATCAGCGCATGGCGAGGCCGAGCCCATGGGCTGCCAGCGCCTCGACGCGGCGGCCCAGCAGTTTGGACATGACCGCGCCGATGGCGGGCGGCGTGGCGGCGGTGGTGTAGAAGGTCTCGCTGGCGGGGCCGCTGTGGGCTGGGACCGGGTCGGCGGGGAGTTGCCGCGCCAATTGCCGGGCTACGGCTGCCGAGGGTTCGATGAGGACGACATCGGGACCGACCAGGCCGCGGATCCGGTCGGCCAGGAAGGTGAAATGGGTGCAGCCCAGCACGATGACATCCCCCGCCCGCGCGGCCACGGGAGTGAGGTAGCGTTTGAGCAGGTTGGTGACGGCTTCCCCGTCGATGTGGCCGGCTTCGACCAAATCGGCGAGTCCAGGGCAGGCTTGCAGTATGATCTGGGCACCGGCTCCGTAGCGGACACAGAGTCGGGCGACGGCTTCGCTTTGAGTGGTCCTCTGGGTCGCCAGCACGATGACCCGGCCGCCCCGGCTCAAGGCGGCGGCGGGTTTGATGGCGGGTTCGATGCCGACGATGGGGATGGGATGCTTGGCCCGGAGCGCGGCCACGGCGGTCACGGTGGCGGTGTTGCAGGCGATGACCAGGGCTTGCGCGCCGCGCTCGACCAGGGCGTCGGCGATGGCCGCGACCCGGTGGGCGATGTAGGCGGGTTCGCGGTCGCCGTAGGGCGCGAAGCCGGAGTCGGCGACGTAGATGAAGGCTTGGTGCGGAAGTAGTTCGCGGGCGGCGCGGTGGACGGCCAAGCCGCCGACGCCCGAGTCGAAGATGCCGATGAAGCTCGATTGCATAGGAAGTTGGGATGGAACTGGTTGGGGACCGTGGGCGCGGCGGAACCCATGGACGGGTCGCCGTCGCCCTGGGTTTATCCTACCGCGCCCAGGAGGGATGCCCAAGTGCCGTAGGCTTGGAGGTGTCCGATCCTTGGCGGCGGGCATGGCATGACGCCGCTTCACGCGAAGGCGCAAAGCGCGCCAAGAGGCGGAAGCATATGGAAACCTCCGCGCCTGGGTGCGAGGTTCCGCCCATCATCGATCAATCCGCTGGCGGCGCGTCTCAGCGCACCAAGGCCAGCAACACCCCCGCCGCCACCGCCGACCCAATCACCCCCGCCACGTTCGGTCCCATGGCGTGCATCAACAGGAAGTTGTGCGGGTTGCTTTCCTGGCCCACCTTGTTGGCGACGCGGGCCGACATCGGCACGGCGGACACCCCGGCGGCCCCGATCAAGGGATTGACCTTGTTGTTCGGCGTGATGAGGTTCATCACCTTCGCCATCAGGACGCCCGAAGCCGTGCCGAAGCTGAAGGCCAAGGCCCCCAGCACCAAAATCCCTAGGGTTTCGGGCCTGAGGAACTGCCCGGCGCTGAGCTTGGAACCCACCGACAGCCCCAGGAAGATGGTCACGATGTTGATGAGTTCGTTCTGCGAGGTCTTGCTAAGGCGGTCCACTACGCCGGATTCGCGCAGCAGATTCCCCAGGCAGAACATGCCGATCAAGGGAGTCGCCGAGGGCAGCAGCATGGCGCTCAACATCAGCAGCACCATGGGGAATACCACTTTCTCGACGCGGGACACCCGGCGGAGCTGGGCCATTTCGATCAAACGCTCTTCCGGCGTGGTGAGGGCACGCATGATGGGTGGTTGGATCAGGGGCACCAGGGCCATATAGGAATAGGCCGCCACGGCGATGGCCCCGAGCAGGTCCGGGGCCAACTTGGAGGCGACATAGATCGAGGTCGGACCGTCCGCGCCGCCGATGATGGCGATGGCGGCGGCGTCCTGGAAGCTGAAGTGGAGTCCTGGCACCAGGTTCAAGGCCAAGGCTCCGAGCAGGGTGCCGAAGATGCCGAACTGCGCCGCCGCCCCTAGCAGCAGAGTTTTGGGATTGGCCAGCATCGGGCCGAAATCGGTCATCGCCCCCACGCCCATGAAGATCAACAAGGGGAACACGCCCGATTTGATGCCGAGATAGAGATAGGACAGGATGCCGCCTTCCTCGGCGATGCCCGCGACGGGGATGTTGCTCAACACCGCGCCGAAGCCGATGGGCAACAGCAGCAGCGGCTCGAATTCCTTCTTGATAGCGAGGTACAGCAGCAGGAAGCCCACCGCCATCATCATCGCCTGTCCGGGCTGGAAATTGGACAGCCCGGTGCTTTCCCAGAGTTGGATGAAACCTTCCATCGTCCACCTCACTCCAGGGTCATCAGAACGTCCTGGGCCGCGACGGTATCGCCGACCTTGACGGCGATGTTCGCGACCAGGCCGCCGTTGCGGGTGCGGATTTCGGTTTCCATCTTCATGGCTTCCATCACGATCACCACCTTGTTGGGTTCGGCGTGCTGGCCCTCCTTGACCTGGATGCGCAGGATATGGCCGGCCATCGGGGCTTTGACGGTTTCACCACCGCCGCCGCTGACGGGCCGTGCCGCCGGCACCGCGCCCGCCGCCGGAGCCACGGCGACCTTGTAATCGCGGCCATTGACCGACAGCACTTCGCCGCTGCCCGCATCGACCCGGTAGACCCGGCCATTCACGGTCACGTCGAACGCGGTGGCCTGCGATGCCGTTTTTTCGGCGCTGGGCGGTGGCTCGAAGGCTTCGGGCTTGCCGCGGTTTTGCAGGAATTTGAGGCCGATCTGCGGGAACAGGGCATAGGTCAGCACATCGTCGATGGCGTCCCCGGCCAGTTTGAAGCCTTGTTCGGCGGCGAGCTTGTGGAGTTCCGCCGTGAGCTTGTCCATCTCGGGTTCCAGCAGGTCGGCGGGTCGGCAAACGATGGGTTCGGCCCCTTGCAGCACCCGCTCCCGCAATTCGGCGTTGACCGGGGCGGGCGTGGACCCGTATTCGCCTTTCAGGATGCCTTGGGTTTCCTTGGCGATGGATTTGTAGCGCTCGCCCATCAGGACGTTCATCACCGCCTGGGTGCCGACGATTTGGGAGGTGGGCGTCACCAGCGGGATGAAACCCAGGTCTTCGCGCACGCGGGGGATTTCTTCCAGCACGGCGTCGAATTGGTCCAAAGCGCCTTGTTCCTTCAATTGGCTTTCCATGTTGGTCAACATGCCGCCCGGCACCTGGGCCACCAGGATGCGGCTATCGACGCCCCTAAGGCTCCCCTCGAACTTGGCGTATTTTTTCCGCACCTCGCGGAAATAGGCGGCGATTTCTTCCAACAGCTTGAGGTTCAGGCCGGTGTCGCGGTCCTGGCCTTCGAGCGCGGCGACCACGGCCTCGGTGGCACTGTGGCCGTAGGTCATGCTCATCGAGGAAATCGCGGTATCGACGTTGTCGATGCCGGCTTCCGCGCATTTGAGGATGGTGGCGGTGCTTAAACCCGTGGTGGCGTGGGATTGCATGTGGATGGGCACGCTGACCGCTTGTTTCAGGCGGCCGACCAGTTCGTAGGCCACATAGGGTTTCAGCAGCCCGGCCATGTCCTTGATGGCGATGGAATGGGAACCCATGTCCTCCAGGCGCTTGGCGAGGTCCACCCACATCTCGATGGTGTGGACCGGGCTGACGGTATAGGAAATCGTGCCCTGGGCGTGCTTGCCGACGGCCAGGGTGGCGCGGATGGCCCGTTCGAAATTGCGGGGGTCGTTCATGGCGTCGAAGATGCGGAACACATCCACCCCGTTGACGGCGCAGCGTTCCACGAATTGATCGACCACGTCGTCGGCGTAATGCCGATACCCTAGGAGATTCTGGGCGCGCAGCAGCATTTGCAGCGGCGTCTTCGGCAGCGCTTGCTTGAGGGTGCGGAGGCGTTCCCAGGGGTCTTCGCCGAGATAGCGGATACAAGCGTCGAAGGTCGCCCCGCCCCAGCTTTCCAGCGACCAAAAACCGACTTGGTCCAGTTTTCCGCAGATCGGCAACATGTCCTCGATGCGTAGGCGGGTCGCCAGCAGGGACTGGTGCGCGTCGCGCAGCACGACATCGGTGATGCCTAAGGGAGTAGCCATTGAACAAGCTCCTTATTGTTGTGGGGTTTCACGGGTGCCGGTAACGGTGGAGCGCCGCGCCGATGACGGCGACGACCTCATCCTCTTCGGCTTCGCCCAGCCCCAGGCTGGAACGGGCCGGGCCGGGTTCCGGGGTATAGCGGTTGAGCAGCTTGTGCGTCATGCCGATGATCCAGACCAGCAGAGCCAGGAAGAGGTACACGATGCCCATGCCGATTAACATGAGCTTGGCGCCTGAGAGCAATAGTTCGGGCAGCGAGGGTTCCATAACTGGTCAAACCTCCGGGAGTCATGTCTGGAACGATAGGGGGAATTTTTTTAAGAATTTAAAAAACAGCGCTCGGGGCGGGGGGGTGCCCGAATAATAATGCCCCACCTAGGGAAAGTCGAACCTGGATTGCCCGGTGGGAAACGGCCTCCCGGCGCGGGCGTAAGCCGGAAAAAGGCCCGTCCATGCGTTCCGGCGACCCGGTTTCCGGGAGCGGGGAAGCTCTGGGCGGGTGCGGAAGGCACACCGGAATAGCCTGTTTCCCGGATAGCGGGACTGTGCGGCAAAAGCCGGAGCCGGTGTGTCAATCCGCATATCCTCTATCCGCCGTTATCCATGGCATAAGAACCTCTGATAGGGACACGGGCAAATAGCCTGTAGAATTTATGCCTACCTCAACAGGACTTTCGCGGTGGGCCACTTTCGTTCCCTCGGGTGCGCCGGGCCAAAAGTTCTCCTCCTCTTGGCGACCCTCGGCGGTCGCTTTTTTTTGCCCAAAAAAAAGCCCGCGACTCTGGCGGGCTGATTTTTTATTGTTTTTTTTACTGTATGGACGCCGCTGGGGGCGGTCCGTGCGTAGTGCTTTTTTGTTGTTGTATATAGCCCAACCGGGCTTCCTCCTCTTTGACGACTCTCAAAGTTGGCTTCTTCCCTGAAGCTGCGCGACAGTCTAAAGAAAAAAAATTCAGTGTCCACACTTTTTTCTTAAGCCTGTTAGGCATGTCCGATTGTCCTTTTAAATCAAGCATATGGCAAAACCGGTTTTAGCGCGGGCCGGGCCGGATTCAGCTTGGGTTCAGGATCGTCCGTTCCAGCCACCGGGAACCAGGGCTGGGGCGGCTCTGTCCGGCCCGGCATGAAACGCCAGTGGCGGGCTTATAATGGCGGCCGGCAGCGGATCGCGTTGGGATGATTCTAGTATCGGATACCCCGGTCCGGCATTGCCTGCCATTCCTATAAACAAGGACGGGTATAACACCCAGAGGAGGAGACTATGAGAATAATAATACTATTGGTCGCGGTTTTGGCTTTGGTGTCTTGTGGCAGGAAAATACCACCGGAACTCCAGGCCGCGCTGCAAAAGCAGTTCGCCGGGGAGAAAATGGAAACCGGCTGGCAATTCGTCAAAGTCACCCATGGCTTCGGCGATCAGGAGTTGGTCGCGGATATCCTAGTGAAGGAGGCTATCCCCGGCCCGCCCGAGGCACAGCAGGCGCGGCTCAAGGGTGAAATCTGCCCGGCTCCGGCGGGTAACGATGCGTTTTGGAAGCAATTGCAGGGCTATAAGCTGTCCGTAGCCGCTTATACCCAGGATCGGAAATTCACGGTATTGGTGGATTGCGATAATCCGCTCGCGATGGCGGATGGAGGCAAGTAAATGAACCGCCTCCATCGGTATGGGATGGATGCGTTGCCTGATTGTTTCCACCGGCCCGAAATAAGTGTCATCGCAAAACCGTTTGTGGTGAATCTTTGGCGACCCTGCACGGTCAAGGCCAGTCGTTACGGCGGCGGCCTTGTCAAGGTGTGTGCTTGGGGTGGTTTTGTGGATATTGGCCTGCGTTGTGGCGGTCCGCCTGCTGGGGGGTGATTGGCGCATCCCCGCTCTCCCGGAACGGCGGCTTGCCCATCCCCGAACCCTGTTAAAATGCCCGCCCGGCGCAGGCCGCCCCTGGGACGGCCTACCGGCAATCCCTCCCATCAAGCCAAACCCAACATGAAAATCATCATCCTAGGCGCGGGCCAGGTTGGCAGCAGCGTCCTCGGCAGCCTCGCCAGCGAGGCCAACGATATCGTCATGGTCGATAGCCAGCCCGGCCTCTTGAAGGATTTGCAGGACCGCTTTGATATTGGCACGGTCCAGGGCAACGCCGCCCATCCCACCGTGCTGCAACGGGCCGGGGCCGCCGAAGCCGATATGCTCATCGCCGTTACCAGCGACGACGAGACCAATATGCTGGCCTGTTCCATCGCCGATGTCCTCTTCAAGGTGCCGCGCAAGATCGCCCGCGTCCGCGCCTTGGAATATTTCACCTATCCCGGCATGTTCTCGCCGGAAGCCATCCCCATCGATGTGGTCATCAGCCCGGAACGCATCATCACCCAGTTCATCGAGCGCCTGCTGGAATATCCCGGCGCGTCCCAGGTCTTGGATTTCGCCGAAGGCAAGGTGCGCCTGGTTTCGGTCAGCGCCCGCGAGGGCGGTCCCCTGGTCGGCCACGAAATCCGCGAATTGCATCAGCACATGCCCAACGTCCATGCCCGCATCACCGCGATCTTCCGCAAGGGCAAGGCCATCGTGCCCAATGGCCGCACTATCATCGAGGACGGCGACGAGGTGTTCTTCCTGGCGTCCGCCGAGGAGATCAAGGACGTGATGGGCGAATTGCGCAAGACCGAAAAGCCCTATAAGCGCCTGATCTTCGCGGGCGGCGGCCATATCGGCAAGCGGGTGGCCTTGGCGCTGGAATCGCGCTACCAGGTCAAGGTGATCGAGAAGGACCGGAAAAGGGCTAAGAAGATCGCCAGCGAACTGGCCAATACCGTGGTGTTGGCGGGCGATGCCTCCGACAAGGAGTTGCTGCTGAACGAGAACATCGAGAACACCGATGTGTTCTGCGCCATCACCAACGACGACGAGGCCAATATCCTCTCGGCCATGCTGGCCAAGCGGCTGGGGGCGCGGCGGGTCATCAGCCTCATCAACAAGAGCGCCTACGCCGATATCGTCGATAACGCCCAGGTGGATTTGGTGATTTCACCGCACCAGGCCACCATCGGCGCCTTGCTGCGCTATGTCCGGCGCGGCGATATCGTGCAGGTGTATTCGCTGCGGCATGGGGCGTCCGAGGCCATCGAGGCCGTGGCCCATGGCCGTCCCGGTTTTTCCAAGGTGGTGGGCCTCCCGCTCGGCAAGATCAAGATTCCCCCCGGTGTGGTGATGGGGGCGCTGGTGCGCGGCGAGGAGGTGATCCAGTTCCACCACGACACCGTGATCGAGGAGGGCGACCATGTCATCATGTTCCTGATCGACAAGAAGCTGATTCCCGCCGTGGAGCAGATTTTCCAGGGCGAGGGCGAGGACCGGCCATGACGCGGGACGGGCGGGCGGCGCGGGAGAAATGGGACCGGATTTACCGGGTCCGGGTGGCGGGCGCGGTGCCGGAACCGGCGCGGGTGTTGGCGGAACATGCCGCCCATCTGCCCTTGGGCGGGGCGGCGCTGGATTTGGCCTGCGGCCTGGGTGGCAATGCGCTGTTCCTGGCCCGCCGTGGCTTGGCTACGACGGCCTACGATATTTCCCCGGTCGCCCTGGAGCGCTTGGCGGAATCCGCCAGGGCGGAAGGCTTGGCGGTCGCGGTCGAGGCCAGGGATGTGGTGGCGCGGCCCCCGGCGGCGGACGGCTTCGATGTGGTGGTGGTCAGCCGGTTCCTGGACCGGGATTTGGTCCCGGCCCTGATGGCGGCGCTGCGGCCCGGCGGCGTGTTGTTCTACCAGACCTACACCGTCGGAAGTGCAACGGGGCCGTCCAATCCGGCCTATTTGCTGCGGCCCGGCGAATTGCGCCTGCTGTTCGGGGCATTGGAACCGCTGGCCTATTGCGAAGACGGGGACCAAGCCCGGCTGGTTGCCCAAAGACGCTGATTTTTTGCCGCGGCCTTGGCCGCGCCCACCTTCGATGGAGCAATCCCATGACTGCGATTAAACGTTTGACCCCTCCCGAAGCCTACGCCGCGTTGCAAGCCGGGGCGGCCGCCCTGTTGCTGGATGTGCGCGATCCTTTGGAATATTCGTTCATCGGCCATCCGCTGGGGGCGGTCAACCTGCCCTGGAAATTCGCGCCGGATTGGCGGCCCAACCCCGAATTCCTGGAACGCGCCCGGCAGTTGGCCCCGGACCCGGAAACCCCGGTGTTCCTGCTGTGCCGCAGCGGACAGCGCTCCTGGGACGCCGCCAACGCGCTGGCGGCGGCGGGCTACCGCAATCTGGCGAATATCGAGGAAGGATTCGAGGGGCCGCTGGATGGGCAGAAACACCGCGGCGCGGTGGGCGGTTGGCGCTGCCATGGCCTGCCTTGGGAGCAAAGCTGACGGGGTTGGACGGATGGGAATCCCCGCGACCACCGGATTGGGCGGCGCGGGGATTTTTTTATGGCCTATGGCTGGCCTTCGGTGCTGACGAAGGCCATCTTGCCGATGCCGGCCCGTTGCACGGCGGCCATGACCTTGGCGACCTGGGCGTAGTTCACGGCCTGGTCGGCGTAGAGGTGCACGGCCAGTTCAGGATTGCTTTGGACCTCGGTCTTCAGCGTGGTTTCCAGCGCGGCGAGGTCGGCGACCGGCTGCGTGTTCAGGGTGACGCCGCCCTGGGCGTCGATGCCCAGCTTCATGGGCTGGTCCTTGTCGCTTTGGTCGGTGCTGGCGGTCTTGGGCAGGCTGACCTTGACCGATTGGGTCAGCAGCGGGGCCGTGACCAGAAACACCACCATCAGCACCAACATCACGTCCACCAAGGGCGTGACGTTGATCTCGCTCATCGCTTCCTGTTCTTCGGATTGGGCTTGGAACGCCATGTCAGCGGCCTCCGTTGGCGGTGTCGGGGTTGAGGACCAGATGTAGGAAATCGCGTCCGAAGCTTTCCAATCCCAGCCGCTGCAACTTGGCCCGGCGCAGGAAGAAGTTGTAGGCCAGAACGGCGGGCACGGCCACGGCGATGCCGATGGCGGTGGCGATCAGGGCTTCGCCGATGGGACCGGCCACCACGTCCAGGGTCGCGGTGCCGGCTTTGCTGACCTCGTGCAGGGCGTGCATGATGCCGACCACGGTGCCGAACAGCCCGACGAAAGGCGCGGTGCTGCCCATGCTGGCGAGCGGGGTGAGTCCGCGTTCCATGGCGTGCTGCTCTTTCCGCAGTTGGCGTTGCAGGGCGCGTTCCAGCAATTCTTCCGGGGTGCCGCGGTATTTCAGGCGTCCCGTGGTGTCGCTCCTGAGTTCCTTGAGCCAGAGGAAACCGGCGCGGGCGATGCGGGCCTTGGGTCCGGCTTCCGGGTCGGCGGATAGCCGTTCCGCCGTTTCCAGGTCGGGCGTGTCCCAGAACGAGGTATGGAAGGTCCGGTTCTGCCGTCCGCTGCGCCAGATTTGGACGCTTTTGAACAGGATGATGGTCCAGGTCGCCACGGAAAACGCGGTCAGGGTGTAGAGCGTGCCATCGACGATGGCGGTGGCCGGGATTTGGGACATGGTTCTCCTAGTCTGCTTGCTTGAGGGTGAACTTGATGACGACTTCGTAGGTGTCGGAAACGGGGGTATCGCCTTTCATCGAAGCGGAGAACCGCCAGCGGTCCCGCACGGTTTCCACCGCCGCCTCGTCGAGGATTTCATGGCCGGAACTTTGGACGACCGCCACTTTTTCCACCTCGGCGCTGGCCGATACCCAAATCTTCACTTTCACATGGCCGGTCAAGCCCCGCGATTTGGCCGATGCCGGGTAGTGCGGTTCGGGCCGGCTCAACAGCCTGCCGTGGGCGACCGAGACCGGGGTCGGCGCTTTGACCACGGGCGCGGCCCTCGGCGGGACCGGGGCTTCCACGGCGTGCGCGGACTCGCGGGGGGGTTCCGGCGGGGCGCTGTCGCGTTCGGGCGTGGGTTCGGGACGCGGCGGGGCATCGGGGCTTTTCTGCACCGGCTTGGGTGCCGGTTTGACCACTTTTTTCACTACCGGCTTGGGCGGCGGAGGCTTGACCACAGGTTTGGGTTTGGGGGGTGGCGGCTCGACCTTTTGTGGCGGAGGTGGCGGCGCGGGGGGTTGCGGCACCGGCTCCGGGGCGGCTTGGGGCTGCGGGATTTCGGCGGCGACCAGGGCCACATCCATGGGAGGGGGGACCGGCGGTTTTTCCTGGATGGGCACATGGGCTTGTTTCAGCCACACCAGCGCCAGGAAATGTAGGGAAACCACCAGGACGGCCAGCAAGCTCCAGAGCCGGGTGGGATGTTCTTCCCCGTCCATGATCCACGCGATGAAAGGGGCTGGACGTGGGGGCTGGTGGTCCGGGTCCATGCCTGTCCGGTTCGCGGCGCTGCCGGGGCTTCCGTTGGAATCGCTTAAAAACACGGTTCTAGTCGAGGGTAAAAGTTCGATTCTATTCGAGTTTCGTGCCAAATGAAAATCATTCCGGGAATCGGACGGCGGTTCACATCCCCCAATTCCAAACAATGGATGGTATGCGTTATATACAATATTTATTGTGTTATTTGACGCAACAATTTGAGGTCATGAGGTGGGCCGCATAGCTTGAAAATCAAGCGGGCGTCGCTTGAATAGCGCGTGGCTATTCCATTGGGTTGCTTTGGGGAGGCGTTTTATATTCATTTGCATCGTTTCCAGGGCATGGCTTGCCCCTTAAAGGTTATCGTAACGGTTCAGGTCGAACCAACCCGCCGTGACCGGATGGCGGTTGTGGTGGCGCTGGTTGAAGAAGTCCGAGAATTCCCAGAACCTAGGGTCGGCGCGGCGGACGCCGAAGCGTTCCACCAAGGCCGCGACATCGTCCGCGCCCTTGATCGCAGTCACCCGGCCCACGAATTCCGGCAGGTCGCGGCGGTCGAGGTCGAAGAAGAAATTGGGATAGCTGCCGACCAAATCCGGCACCACGGTCAGGGTATCCTCGCCCGGTAGCCGCCGGAGGTTTTCCATGAACAGCAGCGACACGTTCGTGAGCGCCTCGTTCTTGACCAGGCTGAATACCGGGCTGGCCTCGGTCTTGGCCGGGCCGTCGTGGACGCGGAGGTACGAGAGTTCCGGGAGGTATTGGATGCCGCCGCCTTGCAATTCGTCCAAGGGCTTGAGCGCCGCCGCCACGCTTTGTTCCAAGGCCGTGAGCGGGCGCGGGCCGCATTCCCGGCCCGGACAGCTATCGAATCCGGCGGGCGTGGGCCGGGCTTCCGCCACCTTGGCCCGGATCAGTTCGAACAACTCGCGCTTAGGGTCGGCGGTTTGGAACGCCACCGCCGAATCCGGCCCGTAGCCGTAATAGGGGTTGTAGATCGCCGCGTGCAACTGGCCCAGGGCGCCCCGGTTCCATTGGTCGTGTATGGCTTTGCGTTCCCGCGCCGGCAACAGGCTCAGGAGATTGTTCTCGCCCTCCAGCCGCATCATGTCCATGAAGGTCCGGGTCGCGAGCTGGTGCTTGACGTTGCCGAACACGTTGAAGCCCGCCACCAACAGGTAATGGATGCGCTCCAATAGCGGATAGTCCAACAGCCAGCCGGTCAGGGGCGCGTCGCCGATGAAGCCCCGCTCCAGCGAGGCGCTGTCGAAATGGCGGAAGGCGGTCAGCAGCGCGTCACGGTTGCGTCCGCCGCCGTCCCAGATCGCCGCCAGCGAGTTGCGTGGATGGCCGTCCAAGCGGTTCAGGTATTCGTGCTTGGCCTTGAGGTAGGACTTTTGGATATCGGCATAGCCCGACCAGGCGTCGCCCAGTTCGATATCGTTGTTCTTTTCACTGGGGATGCGCAGCCGTTCGCCCTGCTCGGCCAGGAAGGCCGCGTCGTTGCTGATGGCGTCCTGTTCCGGGTCGAAGAACGCTACCCAGAAGCGGTCGCGGATCACGTTCAGCGCCACCTGTCCCCGGCACACCGGCCCTTTCATATAGCCCGCCACGAAGAAATAGGCGTCGTCCAGCATGAACTGGTAGCGCGAGCGCGGCGGGATGGCGGCGAAAGCCTTGAAGGGATTGGCGGCGATCTCGGGCGCGTAGCCGGGCATTTCCCTCACCTCGTAGCCGGGTTCGATGAACAATTGCTGGAAGCGCCGCAGCCGCGCCGCGCCCAGTTCGTAGACCAGGTGGCTTTTGTCCACCACGGTTTCCCGCAATGGCAACAGGCGGTAATAGACCCGCCCGGTGCCGGGATCGTCGTAGGGCTTGGGCGTGGCGATTTCTTTGACTTCCGCGCCGGGCGGGGTGGTGGAGCGCACCAGCCGGAAGAATTCGCGCTCGGTATAGCCTTTGAAGTGCAGATGCCCCGCGAACAAATGTTCGTAGAGGTAGCGCGAGACCAGTTGTTGCTTGGGCGTGTCCTGGTTGAGGAAGCTTTCCCATTGTTTCACCTCGGCCTGGGCGCGGGCGGACACCGGGGCGGGTGGTGGCACCATCGCGCCTTGCTTGAGCCACAGGGTAATCGTGTCGAATTCCTGCGGGCGCAGGCCGGGGAGGCCATAGGGCATCCCCCAGTCCGGGTGTTCGCGGGCGAAGCCTTGGAATTCCTCGCGGGCCGGGCAATGCAACTCGCGGTCCAGGCCGAACTCGAACGTGTCCGGCAAGCGTCCGCCGGTCGGTAGGGGATGCTGTTTTTTGAGCAGCAGCATTTGGTAGAGCAGGGCGTTGTCGGTATTAGCCTGCTCGGACTCCATGCGCTCGTTCAGCACCGGGAAGAAGCCCTTGTCCCGCCAAGCCGCCGTGTCCTGGGCATCGATGAACAGCCGGGTGGGGGGCGCGGCCTTCATGCGGGCGCCATCGTAGACCAGGGTCTTGGACGCGCCCCGGTCCAAACCTTCGGCGGATTCCAATTTCAATTGGCAAGGGGCGTCGTAGCAGCCATGGCAGACCACGCAGCGCGAATCGAGGATGGGTTTCACATCGCGCCCGAACGAAACCTTGCCCTCGGCAAGGCGATGTGTATATTGTTCGCCGGTTAGCCAGCGTGGTTTGGGGTGGGCGGGTCCGTACAGGACCGAAAAATCCTGTTTCGCCACGAAAGCCGCGCAGCCGGCCAATAAGGCCAGCCCCAAGCATAGGAAGAGCCATTTCGGTGGGTTCATGGATCGAGCCGTTTTTTTTTATGGGTCCGAGGGAGCGGATACCGGGCCGCCATGGCCGGGTCCGAGGCTGTTTTAAAGATAATAATAAATTTCCGATGCGTACCTTTGGTCGATCCTTCCCGGTGTCCCGCCCGCCTGATCCGATCCCCTGGGACGGGGTGTTTCCATTCACCTTCCACACGGTCCACGATGCCCTCCACCCTTTACGCTTCCATTCAACCCAAAGATCAGAAAAACCTGGTGATCGCCGCCCTGGGCGTGGTGTTCGGGGACATCGGTACCAGCCCACTTTACACGATGCGCGAATGTTTCGGAGGTGCCCACGCGGTGGAACCGACCCCGGACAATATCCTGGGGGTCTTGTCCCTGATCTTCTGGGCCATCCTGATCGTGATCTCGCTCAAGTACGTGGTCTTCATCATGCGGGCCGACAACAAGGGCGAGGGCGGCATCATGGCCTTGATGTCCCTCATCACCCAGAAGGCGCGGATCGCCCCATCCTGGCGCGCCGCGCTGATGATGCTGGGGCTGGCGGGGGCTTCGCTGTTCTATGGCGACGGCATCATCACCCCGGCGATCTCGGTGTTGAGCGCGGTCGAGGGCCTGGGGGTCTTGAAGCCGGAGCTACACGCCTACGTCATCCCCATCGCGCTGACGGTATTGATCGCCTTGTTCGGGGTGCAGCGCAGCGGGACGGCGGTGGTCGGGGCGTTGTTCGGGCCGATCATGGTGCTGTGGTTCCTGGCCTTGGCCGGGTTCGGCATCCATAGCCTGGCCGGCGCGCCCGGGGTGTTGGCGGCGCTCAATCCTTGGCACGCCGCGCATTTCTTCGCCGCGCATGGTTGGCATGGGATTTTGGTGCTGGGTTCGGTGGTGTTGGCGGTGACGGGGGGCGAGGCGCTCTATGCCGACATGGGCCATTTCGGAGCCGCGCCGATCCGCAAGGCCTGGTTCTACATGGTGTTGCCGGCCTTGCTGCTGAATTATTTCGGCCAGGGCGCCTTGCTCATCCAGGATGCCACGGCGGTGCAGAATCCCTTCTACCTGCTGGTGCCCAACGAATGGCTGGCCCTGATGATCGGCCTTGCCACCCTCGCCACCATCATCGCCTCGCAGGCGGTGATTTCCGGGGCGTTCTCGCTGACTTCGCAGGCCATGCACCTGAGCTTCCTGCCCCGTTTGAACGTGCAGTACACCTCCGAGGAGGAGATGGGGCAAATCTATATCCCCTGGATCAACTGGGCGCTGATGATCGGCATCGTCGCCCTGGTGCTGGGTTTCCGCTCGTCCTCGAACCTGGCCGCCGCCTATGGCATCGCCGTGACCGGCACCATGGCCATCGATACCCTGCTGGCCTTCGTGGTGGTCTATAGCCTATGGAAATGGAATCCCTATCTCAGCGGCGTGGTGGCGTTCCTGTTCCTGCTGGTCGATCTGGCGTTCTTCGGGGCCAATTCGCTGAAGATACCGGAGGGCGGCTGGTTTCCGCTCGCCATCGGCCTGACCGTGTTCACGGTGCTGACGACCTGGAAGCGGGGCCGTGATTTGCTGATGGAGCGCTTGAAGGAGGAAGCGATGCCGATCAATGTGTTCCTGGCCCGCGTCGCCGAGCAACCGCCGGTGCGGGTGCCGGGGACCGCCGTGTTCATGACTGGGAGCCAGTTCGGCGTGCCCTTCGCCCTGCTCAACAATCTCAAGCACAATAAGGTCTTGCACCAGACCGTGGTGGTCATGACCGTGCTGACCGAGCCTTTGCCCTGGGTGGCGGCGGAACGGCGGCGGGAAGTGACCAAGCTGGCCGACGGCATGTTCAGGATCGTGTTGCGTTATGGCTTCATGGAAACCCCGAACATTCCCCGCGTACTGAAATCGAGCAGCCGCGAATTCGATATCGATCCCGCCGACACGACGTTTTTTCTCAGCCGCGAAACCCTGCTGCCATCGCCGAACCCCAGGATGGCGCTGTGGCGCATGAAGCTGTTCATCGGGCTGGCCCGCAACACCAGCAGCGCCGCCAGCTATTTCAGGATTCCCTCCGACCGGGTGATCGAACTCGGCACCCAGGTGGTGTTGTGAATCCCGCTCCACGGGGCGCATAGGCCATCGGGTGGACGCTGTGTTTCGCCTTGGGCGGAGCTTGGCATGGAATGCGCTAAGCCGCGCCTGACGGATCGCAGCCCGACTCTGTTAGAATCCCTGGCTTTTCCCATCCCCGCCCGAATCCGGGTTATTTTTCCCATCATGATCGAAAAATTACGCAACATCGCCATCATCGCCCATGTCGACCATGGCAAAACCACCCTGGTGGACAAGCTCCTACAGCAATCCGGCACCTTCGCCGCCCACGAGAAGGTGGAGGAACGGGTCATGGATTCCAACGCCCTGGAGAAGGAGCGCGGCATCACCATCCTGGCGAAGAACACCGCCATCGATTGGAACGGCTACCACATCAACATCGTGGACACTCCCGGCCACGCCGATTTCGGCGGCGAGGTGGAACGGGTGCTGTCGATGGTGGATTCGGTGTTGCTGCTGGTGGACGCGGTGGACGGCCCCATGCCGCAAACCCGCTTCGTGACCCAGAAGGCGTTCGCCCTGGGCCTGCACCCCATCGTGGTCATCAACAAGATCGACCGGCCCGGCGCCCGCGCCCATTGGGTGCTGGACCAGACCTTCGACCTGTTCGATAAGCTCGGCGCGACCGAGGCGCAACTGGATTTCCCGGTGGTCTACGCCTCCGCCCTCAACGGTTATGCCGGGGATAATCCCGACATCCGCGAGGGCAGCATGGACCCCTTGTTCCAAACCATCGTCGACAAGGTGCATCCGCCCCTGGTCAAGGAGGAGGGCGGCTTCCAGATGCAGATCAGCCAGTTGGACTACAACTCCTATGTCGGCGTGATCGGCATCGGGCGCATCCAGCGCGGCGCGGTCAAAACCAATACCCCGGTGGTGGTGGTGAGCCGCGACGGCAAGCAGCGCACCGCCCGCGTGTTGCAGGTGTTCGGTTTCAAAGGCTTGGAACGGGTCGAGGTGCCGGAGGCCAGCGCGGGCGATATTATCGCCTTCACCGGCATCGACGCCCTGGAAATCTCCGACACCATCTGCGCCCCCGACGCGGTGGAGATGTTGCCGCCCTTGACCGTGGACGAGCCCACCGTGACCATGACCTTCCAGGTCAACAATTCGCCGTTCGCGGGCAAGGAGGGCAAGTTCGTGACTTCCCGCCAGATCCGCGAGCGCTTGCAGCGCGAATTGCTGCATAACGTGGCGCTGCGGGTGGAGGATACCGCCGACCCCGACAAGTTCAAGGTCTCGGGCCGCGGCGAACTGCACCTCTCCATCCTGATCGAGAACATGCGCCGCGAAGGCTATGAACTGGGCGTGTCGCGCCCCGAGGTCATCGTCCGGGAAATCGATGGCGAGGCTTGCGAGCCTTACGAATCCGTCACCATCGAGGTGGAAGAGGCCAACCAGGGCGCGGTGATGGAGAAACTGGGCGAGCGCAAGGGCGACCTCCTCAACATGGTGCCGGACGGCCAGGGCCGGGTGCGCCTCGAATACATGATGCCCTCGCGTGGCTTGATTGGCTTCCAGACCGAGTTCATGACCGCGACTTCCGGCACCGGGCTGCTCTACCATGTTTTCGACCACTATGGCCCGATGAAGAAGGGCGATATCGGCCAGCGTATCAACGGTGTGTTGGTGTCGATGGTGGCGGGCAAGGCGCTGGGTTACGCGCTGTTCAACCTACAGGAGCGCGGGCGGCTGTTCATCGAGCATGGCACCGAGGTCTATGAAGGCATGATCCTCGGCATCCATTCCCGCTCCAACGATTTGGTGGTCAACCCGACCAAGGCCAAGCAATTGACCAATATCCGCGCCGCCGGCAGCGATGAAAACATCCTGCTGACGCCGCCGATCAAGTTCAGCCTGGAGCAGGCGCTGGAATTCATCGACGACGACGAACTGGTCGAGGTGACGCCGAAGTCCATCCGCATCCGCAAGAAGCTGTTGTCCGAGAACGACCGCAAGCGGGCGGGCCGCGCCGCCGCCGCCGAATAGGCCGGACAATAAAAAGCCCCGCCGGTCCGGCGGGGCTTTTTTATGCCCGGTGGTTGGGAAAAGCCCTAGACCTTGCGCTCGCTCCGCATCTTGCGCAACCGGACCAGGGTCAGGGCCGGGCCCGACACCGCGTAGCCGCCGAAGATCACGAACAGCATCAAGGGCGGGTTGGTGAACACCAGGGCGAACACCAGCATGATGAGGATGGCCCACAGGAAGGGCACCCGGCCCCGCAGGTCGAAATCCTTGAAGCTGTAGTAACGGAAGTTGCTGACCATCAGGAGTCCGGTGGCCAGGGCCAGCCCGGCGGCGACATAGCTCACCGATTCGGCCTGGATCCCATGGCTCTCGCTGAACCATAGGAAGCCCGCCAGGATGGCGGCGGCGGAGGGGCTGGGCAGCCCTTGGAAGTAGCGCTTGTCGGCGGTGGCGACCTGGGTGTTGAAGCGGGCCAGGCGCAGGGCCGCGCCCGCCGCGTGGACGAAGGCCGCGACCCAGCCGAATTTGCCGAGGCCCGCCAGCGACCAGACGTACATCGCCAGGGCCGGGGCCGCGCCGAACGAGACCATGTCGGCCATGCTGTCGTATTCGGCCCCGAAGGCGCTCTGGGTGTTGGTTAGGCGGGCGACGCGGCCATCCAACCCGTCCAGCACCATGGCGATGAAGATCGCGATGGCGGCGGTCTCGAAGCGATGGTCGAAGGCGGCGGTGATGGCGTAGAAACCGGCGAACAGGGCCGCCGTGGTGAACAGGTTGGGCAGCAGGTAGACGCCGCGCCGGGGTTTGCCAGGGGGGGTGTGGTTGCGTTCCATCGTCGGCTCGTGCAAGGGCGGCATAGAACGGGCGGAACCCCGCCCGCACGGAAGGGCGGACGCTAGGGTCCGCCCGGCGGGTCGATCAGTTCTTGCTCTTATCGACGATCTTGTTGGCCTTGATCCAGGGCATCATGTCGCGCAGTTTCGCGCCGACCTGCTCGATCTGGTGTTCGCGGCCCAGGCGGCGCTTGGCCTTGAGGGTGGCGGCACCGGCTTGGTTCTCCAGGATGAATTCGCGGGCGAATTCGCCGGTCTGGATTTCCTTGAGGATTTTCTTCATCTCCAGCTTGGTGGCCTCGGTGACGACGCGGGGGCCGCGGGTCAGGTCGCCGTATTCCGCCGTGTTAGAGATGGAGTAGCGCATGTTGGCGATGCCGCCCTCGTACATCAGGTCCACGATCAGCTTGAGTTCGTGCAGGCACTCGAAGTAGGCCATTTCCGGGGCGTAGCCGGCTTCGACCAGGGTTTCGAAACCCGCCTGCACCAGGGCGGTCGCGCCGCCGCACAAGACGGCCTGCTCGCCGAACAAATCGGTTTCGGTTTCTTCGCGGAAGCTGGTCTCGATGATGCCGGCCCGGCCACCGCCATTGGCGGAGGCGTAGGACAGGGCGATTTCCTTGGCCATGCCGGAAGCGTCCTGGAACACTGCGATCAAGGAGGGCACGCCGCCGCCCTGGGTGTAGGTGGAGCGCACCAGATGGCCCGGACCCTTGGGGGCGACCATGATCACGTCGAGGTCGGCGCGGGGCTGGATTTGCTCAAAGTGGATGTTGAAGCCGTGGGCGAAGGCCAGGGCCGCGCCCTGCTTGATGTTCGGCTCGATCTTGTCGCTGTAGAGCCTGGCCTGATGTTCGTCCGGGGCCAGGATCATGACCACGTCGGCGGCCTTGACCGCGTCGGCGATGTCCATGACTTCCAGCCCGGCGTTCTGGGCCTTGAGGGCGGAGGCGGAACCCGGACGCAGCGCGACGACCACGGAGACGCCGGACTCCTTGAGATTGTTGGCATGGGCGTGGCCCTGGGAGCCGTAGCCGACGATGGCGACCTTCTTGCCTTGGATGATGGAAAGGTCGGCGTCTTTATCGTAATAGACCTGCATTTAGGTTCCTCTATTTTCTTGGCGCAATATCGATTCAAAAGTGGGACGGGGCTGGCCGTCCCGTACGTACTCAATCCGGCTCGACCCGGTGCGGAAACGCCGGTATCAAGCGCGAATATTCCAATACATCGAGATCATCGTAGAAGCTCAGCTTGCCGGTGTCGTCGCACAGCCAGAATTCGACCGCGCCGCCCCTGAGATATAAATCCTTCTTATGGAGCAGGCGTTCGACGTTTTCGCCCGGTGCCAGTACTTCCACACAGACTTCCGGCATGATGGGGCTGATTTCGCTGTGCATCATCTGTTCGTAGCGCTCGGGGGAGAACCAGACCACATCGGGCATCTTGACGTTCTCCGGGGTCATGACCGGCAGGCATTGCAAGGTCTTGCCGTAGCCCGCGATGACTTGCTTGAGTTGGTCGGAGATGATGTTGCGCATCAGCACATGGCGCACTTTCATCGGGTTCATGACGATTTGCCCCCATTGATCGAGTTCGACTTTGAAAGGCAGGTCGGAGAGTAGGGCGTCGGTCCAGACATGGTCCCAATCCATCGTGTTAAACCGCCAAACCCCGTTCGCCACGCAGGATGCCGGTGGTGCCGGAACGCACCACTTCGATGATGTGTTCCGCGCCCACCGTTTGCAGGAAGGCGTCCAGCTTGGACTTTTCTCCGGTGATTTCGATGACGTAGGTGGTGGCGGTCACGTCGAGGATGTTGCCGCGGAAGATATCGGTCAGGCGTTTGATTTCATCGCGCATTCCGTCCACGGCGCGGGTTTTGACCATCATCAACTCGCGCTCGATGTGGGTGGAGCCGGAGCCGGAGATATCGATTAGCTTCACCACGTCGATCAGCTTGTTAAGCTGCTTGGTGATCTGCTCGATGATCTCGTCGCTGCCGGAAGTGACCAAGGTCATGCGCGACAGCGAGGCGTCTTCGGTCGGGGCGACGGTGAGGGATTCGATGTTATAGCCACGGGCGGAAAACAAACCGGCCACGCGGGACAAAGCGCCTGATTCGTTCTCGATCAGGATGGAGATGATGTGACGCATCAGGCCAACTCCCGCTCGGTGGGAGTGCCGGGGGCGAGGCGCATGTCGTGATGGGCTTTGCCGGCCTCGATCATGGGGTAAACGTTCTCAGTGGGGTCGGTCAGGAAATCCATGAACACGGTACGATCTTTGAGTTTCAGGGCTTCTTCCAGGGCCGGGCGCACATCGGCGGGTTTGTCGATCCTCATGCCGACATGGCCGTAGGCTTCGGCCAGTTTGACGAAATCCGGGATGGTTTCGAGGTAGGAATGGGAATAGCGGCTTTCGTAGGTGAATTCCTGCCACTGCCGGACCATGCCCATATAGCCGTTGTTGAGGTTCACGATCTTGATGGGGGTGCGGTATTGCAGGGCGGTGGCCAGTTCCTGGATGCACATCTGGATGCTGGCTTCGCCGGTGATGCAGGCGACATCGGCATCGGGATGGGCCAGTTTCACGCCGATGGCGGCGGGCATCCCGAACCCCATGGTGCCGAGTCCGCCCGAGTTGATCCAGCGCCGGGGCTGGTCGAACTTATAGAACTGCGCCGCCCACATCTGGTGCTGGCCCACGTCGGAGGTGACGAAAGCCTCGCCACGGGTGGCTTCCCAAAGTTGTTCGATGACGTATTGCGGCTTGATGACCTGGGCGGCGCGGTCGTAGCGCATGGAATCCAGCGAGCGCCAGCCGGAGATTTTTTCCCACCACGCCGCAATATCGGGGCGCTGACCGCTCGCGGCCAGGATGTCGATCATATCGGTCAAAACCCCCGCGACTTCGCCGACGATGGGGATATCGACGCGGACGGTCTTGGAAATCGAGGCCGGGTCGATATCGATATGGACGATCTTGGCGTGCGGGCAGAATTCGGCCAGTTTGCCGGTGACGCGGTCGTCGAAGCGGGCACCCACGGCCAGCAGCACATCGCATTCGTGCATCGCCATGTTGGCTTCGTAAGTGCCGTGCATCCCCAACATGCCGACGAATTGCGGGTCGGTGGCGGGATAAGCCCCCAGGCCCATCAGGGTGTTGGTGATGGGGAAACCGAGCATCCGGGTCAATTCGGTCAATTGCGCCGAAGCTTCGCCCAGCACGACGCCGCCGCCCGAGTAGATCATGGGGCGCTTGGCGGTCAGCAGCAGATCGACCGCTTTCTTGATCTGCCAGCGGTGGCCTTTGATATGCGGGTTATAGGAGCGGATCGACACCGAATCCGGGTATTCGTAGGGCACTTTGACCCTGGGGTCGGTGACATCCTTGGGGATATCGACGACCACCGGGCCGGGCCTGCCGGTGGTGGCGATGTAGAAGGCTTTCTTGAGGGTTTCCGCCAGCTTGCGCGGGTCTTTGACCAGGAAATTATGCTTCACGCAGGGGCGGGTGATACCGATGGTGTCGCATTCCTGGAAAGCGTCGCTGCCGATCACGGGCAGGGGCACCTGTCCGGTGATGATGACCATGGGGATGGAATCCATGTAGGCGGTGGCGATGCCGGTGACGGCATTGGTGGCACCGGGGCCGGAAGTGACCAGGACCACGCCGGGTTTGCCGGTGGCGCGGGCGTAGCCGTCGGCGGCGTGGGTCGCCCCTTGCTCGTGACGTACCAGGATGTGCTTGACAGCGTCCTGCTTGAACAGGGCGTCGTAGATATGCAGGACCGACCCGCCGGGATAGCCGAAAATATACTCGACCCCTTCGTCCTTCAGGCACCGGACGATGATTTCAGCGCCGCTAAGCTCCACGGTTTACCCACCTCAGAAAAAGAATCAGGGCGTTGGACGCCCCGCGAAAAAACAAGATAAATGGTTGATAAATTTACTGGGAATCCCAAGATGAGTCAAGCGCGAACCGAACCCTACACCGGGTTTTGTCTGTTCGGGCGGGAGCGGGGGAGGAGTGTCCAGCCCGGTGGCGGGACGTGATGCGCGGTGGGCTGACTGCACAATGCTGCAACTGCCCGCCCGCCCGGTAGGCTAAAAAAACCAACGGCTTTGTCTGCCCATGATTGGACGCGCTGCCCTATGTAAAAGACAATGTGGCCGCCATTAGGACGATGCGGATACGCCTCAAGGAGGATTTTATCCAATTTCCTTGTTCCAGGAGTTCCGGCCATGTGTATTAAAAAATCCGTCGGCAACGGCGGCGCCAATGAATCCAGCGATGTCAAAACCATCCAGCTTTTGCTCAATATCAATATCGCCAAGCTCGCGCCCATAACGCGGCTGGTGGTGGACGGGGGGATCGGCCAGAAGACCATCGCGGCCATCGAGGCTTTCCAAAGCCAGGTCATGGGCCTGACCAGGCCGGATGGTCGCGTCGATCCCGATGGCGGCACCCTCGCCGGGTTGCGGGCGGGCCTTACCGGCGGGCTGTCGGCGGATGCGCTGCAAGGCATCATGATCCACGCGGCGGCGGCGCACATCGACAAATATGCCCAGCCCCTGGCCGATGAAATGGCCCGGAACCGGATCGATACCCCCTTGCGCCAAGCCCATTTCCTGGCCCAGGTCGGCCATGAGAGCGGGGAATTGCGCTATTCGGAGGAGATCGCCAGCGGCGAGGCCTACGAGGGCCGCAAAGACTTGGGCAACACCCAGCCCGGCGACGGCAAGCGCTTCAAGGGCCGTGGACTCATCCAATTGACCGGGCGGACCAACTACACCCACTATGGCGAGGCGCGGGGCAAGGATTACACCACCGACGCCACCGCCAAACTGTTGGCCACCGATCCCGTTGTGGCTGTGGATGTGTCCTGCTGGTTCTGGACCACCCGCGACCTCAACGGATTCGCCGATAAGGACGACATCCTCACCATCACCAAGCGGATCAATGGCGGCACCAACGGGCTCGACGACCGCAAGGAAAAGCTGGTCCGGGCCAAGTTTTTCCTGAAGGTTTGAGGCGCGAGCGGGTCGGCCTTCCGCCCCGCCCCGGTGCGCCCACCGGAAGCCGGCCCGTTCGTTCTGGGGCGGCGCTGTCGGTTTTCCGACCCGGCGGGTCCGGATTGGCCGGAGGGTGACAAGGGCGGCGGGATGGATAAACAGGGGCGGAGGCCGGAGCGGCTAATGCCGCCGCGGGTTGCCGCGTCGCGATGGCGCGCGGGGCGGTTGGCATGGTTCGCGCTTGGTGAAGGAAGTTATCCCACCGGAGCCAGCCTTATACCCATGCCTACGGCCCACAGGGCCGCTTCCCTCCCATCATAGTCCGCGAGGTTATTGCCATGCTCACACCATCGATAGACACCTGGATCAGGCGCAGCCTGAAAGCCCTCACTCTTTGGGGATATGGTTGGAAGCGCAGGAAGCAGCGCGATAGCGTTTCCTACCGTATCGAATGGCAAGACCCCTGCACCGGCCAGTGGCATGGCGAGAAGAACGCGGTGCGGCTGCTGAAATCCCACGTCCTGGCCGATTACAACCAAGCGGCCCGCCGCCGGTCCCGCGATTACCACAGCTATTTCTAGGAGTGTGTCGGACTTGAACGCTTGGTGTGATTTCAATTTCACCAACTGATCAATTTGACGAACGCCAAAGAAGGCCTTCCAAGTTTCCGGTTCAGCCAGATGCAGAAATTATGGAGCGCCATCTTGGCGGTAACCCTGGCGGCGAACCCGCCGAGTTCGTGGGGCCGTTCCCGGTCCAGGCGGAACATGTGATGCAAACTGCCATTCACGGTCTCGACCACCTGGCGAATCCCGGCCAACCAACGGCGCCAAGCGCGGGGCCAGGGTTTGCGGCTGTTCCGCTTGGGCGGGGTGATTACCTCCGCCCCATAGTCCTCCCGCCAGTGCGCGTGCCAATCCTCGCCCTCGAACCCCTTGTCGGTCACGTAGGGGATGTCGGCGGACAGGCCCACCGTCGGCAGGCGGGCGTCGGCCCGGTGGCGCGCCGCGAAGAAGGTTTCCGCCATGGGCTGGTCCTTGGCGCTGGCCGGGGCGAATCCGAAACCGGTGACGACGCCGGCCGGGCCGACCGCCAGCAGCAGGTGGAACCCCTCGAACCACCCCAGGCGGTTGCTCCAGCCGATGTCCGCCAGGCCGGGAAGCCATCCCAACCCCCGGCGCTTGGCGTCGCGGGTCGGTGCCGCCGTGCCGTCCAGGGCCTCGAACAGGTCGGCGGGTTCGCGCAAAACCTCCGCCAGGCAGCGGAAACTGGCGGCGATGTCGTCCTGGGCCAGGCGGATCAGCCGGTTGAACTGGCTGCGGTCGGGCAAGCCGGGAAAAGCCCCTCGCAGGTGCCGCTGCGCGTAGCGGTAGAAGCCGCGTTCGCTCCCAAAGCATTCCCACTGACCCGCGATGGCCAGGGTCACCACCTCGCTGCGCGTCAACCCCGCCGGTGCGCCCCGCGATCTTTCCGGTGCCCACCGGCTTTTGCAGAAGTCTTCGACGAAGACGTACAGGGCGGTCAGGAAGGTCTTGAAATCGATCATCGCCGTGCTCCGAATCCAGATGGGATTCAGAGTCTTCCGCGCCCCCGTACTCTCCGTCCGGGCGTTGGATTCGGCCAAATCAATTCACACCAAGCGTTTCATCCGCGTGAAAGCGGCTTATGACCGATTGGACGGGGGCGGGGCATGATCCGGCACCAACGGCCCGCGCTACGGAATCACCATCCGCGCCTACCCTGCGCTGCGGGCGGATAGGCTTGTGGATTCAAGCGGTTGCGCGAAAGTAAACGCGGCACTGAACGGCAAACTAAACGGGTTTACCGCCGAAAAACTGGCCTCCCGCCCCGATGGCCGACGTAATCTCCAGCCCGTCGCCGGGAACGTGGACCGATAAGACAGACGGAGTGGAACCTTCATGAACTACACGACAGCGAACCCCACATGAAAAACGGCGCGAAACCCAGTGAAACCAAGAGTTCCACGGAAAGGAACCCCACGACACCACAGCATCCTTGGGAGCGTCGGCCGGGCGAGTCGGAGAGAGCCTTTGCTGCATTCTGCCGGTATCGGGACATGCAGGTGGGGGAAAGGAGCATCGCCAAGTCGGCGGGGGAGGAGGCAAGTACCCAGAAAGTACGCCGCCACAAGGTTTGGAGCGCGGAATTCTCATGGGTGGAACGCGCCGCCACCTATGCTGACCACCTGGACCGGATCGCCCGCCAGGAAAGGGAACGGGCCATCCGGGCCATGGAACGCCGCCACGCCCACAGCGCCCAGGCCATGCACGCCGTCGTGAACGCCAAGCTGCAAGCCTGGACCAGTACCCCCGAAGCATTGCGGGAAGCCGCCGAGGCGTTGACGCCCTACCAACTCGCGAGGCTGCTGGACACGGCCACGCGGGTGGAGCGTGCCGCCCTGGGGCATGTGCCCGACCCGCCCCCGAAGAAGCCCGACCGGAGTGCCATGCTGGCCGAACTGGCCGAGGTCAAGGCGAAGGCGCGGGAAGGCGGGGATTGGAACCTGTACTTCCGGGCGATGCAGGAGGAACGCCTCCTCACGGGCGAGGGGACACCCATCGCGGTCAAGGTCGAGGGCGGCGGCGATTGGAAGGCCGACCTGCAAGCCGTGGGCATGGACCCCGACGCCGTGTTCGAGGAGGCCGTGCGGCTCGCCATGGCGAAGCTGGAAGCACCCACCCAACTATAAGCCGTGAATCCGGCTTGCCCAGCACTAACACTCCGCGTGGGCAAAGAGGCGCGGCAGGGAGTGGGAGGCGTAGGTTCTCAGGGCGGAACCCCGGAATATGGGTGGTTCGGCCTCCGTCGTCCGTGAAAATTCCGGTTCCCGATTTTTCATTTCGTTTCGCTTGAGGCCATGGGAGACAGACGGAAAACCTCTACCCGGTGGACGTGTTCGCCAAACTGTTCGACCTGACCCCCAGGCGCATCAGCAGTTGGCGAACGATGGGCACTTCCCCAAGGGCGCGAACGGCAAATACGCCCTGGTGCCCACCATCAAGGGCTACATCCGCTTCCTCAAAACACGGCACGGCGAAGGGAACGACTGGTGTTTCGCTACGCCGGGAGAAAGCCTTGCTCGTCCGCGAGCAACGACTGTCCGCCCAACGGGCAAACCAGACGAGGATGGGAATCAAAGACAAGGCGGGGGGAAACCGGTCCACCCGGTTCGGTCCAGTCCTTGTAACCCGTCGGGTCCACAAGCTTGTGGACCTGCATCCGCGTCTCGTTTGTGGTCATAATACGGCAACTTGAAAACGAAGGATGCCATGTTATGAACGCAACCGAGGCGACCCCCACGCAGCCGGAAACCTATCCCCGCCGCATCCTGTTGGCGGTCACCGGCCTGACGCCACAGGTGGTGACCGAAACCCTCTACTATCTGGCCCGTCTGCGTGCCGTGCCGTACATCCCGACCGAAGTGCATTTGTTGACGACAGGGGAAGGCGCGTCGCGGGCGGAACTGACCTTGCTGGACGCGGACAAGGGATATTTCCACCGGTTCTGCGATGACTATGGGTTGACCGGCCAAATCCATTTCGGGCGGGAACATATCCATGTCATCACGGACGGCGACAACCGGCCATTGCCGGATATTTCCACTGAGGAGGACAGCCACGGGGCCGGGGATTTCATCGCCAACCGGATACGGCAGATGGCGGAATTCGCGGACAGCTCGCTCCATGTGTCGATTGCCGGGGGGCGCAAGACCATGGGGTTCTATGCGGGCTACGCGCTGTCGCTGTTCGGGCGGCCACAGGATCGCCTGTCGCATGTCATCGTGTCCGATCCTTTCGAGTCCACCCAGGAATTCTATTACCCCCCGCCCAAACCACGGGTGATCTTCACCCGCGACCAGCGCCCGGTCCGCACCGACGAGGCCCGCATCATGCTGGCCGAAATCCCCTTCGTGCGCCTGCGGGACGGGGTTCCCAAGATGCTGCGCCAAGGCCGGGCCAGTTTCGGCGAGGTGGTGGAGGCCACCCAGCGCAACCTGCTACCCACCTTGGTGACGCTCCTGCCCGTCCGTTGTTCGGTCCGGGTCGGGGAGGTGGAAGTCCGCCTGGAACCCCGCCAATTCGCGTTCTATGGCTGGCTGGCCGAGCGGCAGGCGGCGGGCGAGCCTCCCCTGCGGGCCGTCGAGGCCGACGCCGGGGCGTTCCTCGACATCTATTCGCGGGTGTTGCGCGCGCTGGGCCGGGACGAGTTCGCCATCGACGATGTCCTGGACCGCTTCGAGGGCCGGACCCGGCTCGACCGGAAATTCATCCATGAAACCTGTAGCCGGATCAACGGCAAGCTTGAGGATGCCCTGGGACCGCTGGCCCGTCAGGTCCACGGCATCCTGGCGACCGGCGAGCGCGGCGAGTCCGAATACGCGCTGGCGGTGCCCATGGACCGTATCAATTGGGAGGAATAGATGTTCGAGGTCAAGAAGAAAACCATCGAAGCCGAATTCGAGCTGGTGACGCCCGCCTTTATCGGCGGTGCCGACCAGGACCGGGCCGAATTGCGCCCGCCTTCGATCAAAGGGGCGCTGCGGTTCTGGTGGCGGGCTTTGCGGTGGGGAGAGTTCTACCGGAACAGCGAGAGGAACGAAGCTCAAGCTTTGCGTGAATTGCACCAAACCGAAGCGGCGTTGTTTGGCGCAGCGATGGATTCCGAACAAAATCACGGCCAAGGATTGTTTTTAATAAAAGTCACCCAACGGCCAAAATCGTTGAAGTTTACAGAAAATGAAAATATATCACCGGGCTATCAATATCTGCTTGGGATGGGTCTATTCCAAAAAGAGGGGATACGGAGGGGCGTGGTACTTGGTAATTTTTATGTCCATTTGCTGTTCAAGAAAGGTTCAGATAAATATCAGATGGAAATCGCAGACTCCCTATGTGCGCTCGGAATGTTCGGAGGGTTGGGCAGTCGGTCCCGTCGTGGGATAGGTTCAGTCAATCTCCGCAAGCTGGCAATTAACGGTGAATTACAGCCACAAATGGTGCCTGCGGATGAGGATGGCTATATGAAACAAGTTGAACGCCTATTTGGAAAAGCATACGGTGAATCTCCACCATTTACGGCGTTTAGCCCGGAGAGCCGGGTTGATATATCGATACACGCTGGGAGCTATAAGGGATGTGCCAGGAGTTGGCAGGATGCTCTAAGCCGCATTGGCGATGATTTCCAATTATACAGAAGCTATAGGATAGAAAAAGCGAAGCGCAATTTTGAAGATGACCATAACCTGGTTTTAAAAGTCGCAAATCTCAACAAAGTATATCGAGCGCCTAGGCGTATGGTATTTGGGTTGCCGCACAATTATTTTTATAGCAGCGTAAACGCCAACGTTGAATTGAATCCAGTACACTCCAAAAAGAACCATATTATGGTCCTGACTAAGGAGGGCCGTTCGCGGAGGTCATCGCCGTTTTTTATCCATATTCATAAGTTCGGCGCTGGAAAATTCTGCGCGGTACAAATGGTTATACCTGCTTGTTTTTTGCCTGCGGGGGACCGCTTGGAATATTCCGTCAAGAAAAGGGCGGTTTGCAATGTGACACCTACGCCGGATTGGAAATGCATTACAGACTATCTCGATAGGTTCGGCACACCGTGGAGATTTCCCAAGTGATAGACGCTCAATATTTCCATTTCACCCTAGGCCCGGTGCAATCCTTCGTCGCCCAGGCGCGGCGGACGCGGGACTTCTGGGCCGGGTCGTTCCTCTTGTCCTGGCTGTCCGCCGTGGCGATGCGCGAGGTCGAGGCGCAGGGCGGGAAGATTGTCTTTCCGGGGTTGGACTTGGCGTTCCGGGATGCCTTGACGGGTGGAGCGAAGCAACGGGGGCCGCAGCAGGGCAGTGTGCCCAACCGCTTCAAGGCCCAGGTCGGCCCCGGATTCGCGCCGGAGCAGGTTGACGTGGCGGTGTGGATGGCTTGGAAAGCGCTCGCGGAACTCGTGTGGCGGGAAGACTTGGCGGAATTGGTGGGGAAAATCGACGACGGCTCGAAATCGAAAACCGGCCGGCCCAAGATCGAACGGCTCTGGCGCAACCAGATCGGGGGATTCTGGGAGATGACTTGGTGCCTGACCGGCGATCCCCTGGAAAGCGACCTCCTGGACCGGCGCAAGAATTGGCGGACCTACCTGCCGCCGCCGCAAAGCGGGGCCAAATGCGCCGTGATGGAGGGGTGGCAGGAGCTTTCCGGGGCCAAACCGCCGCCCAAATCCAAGGACGGTTTGGAACAGGCGGCAGCGGAGCGGGAAAGGCCGGATTTTTGGGCCAGGGTCCGCGCCCACCTCCGCACCAGCGACTTGCGGGACGACGAGCGGCTCTGTGCCATCGCCTTCGTCAAGCGGCGCTTCCACCGCCATTTCCATCGGCTGCAAGGTGTCACCATGCCCGGTGGCTGGACCCTGTACGGCTGGCGTATCGAAACCGGCGTGCCTTCGGTGGGCTTCATGGCCGCCGTCCCTTGGCTCGCCGACCTGATCGCCGATCACGACAAGGTGGCGGACGGGGTGTTGGAAGCGCTTTATGAAAATGGCTTGGCGCTGGCCGGCGACCACGACGAATGGCGCACCCGCATCCGTTGCGTCGAATCGGCCCTGGACTCCCGCCCTGGGTCCAAGGCGTGGGAACTGGCCCGCCTGGATGGCTCGGTGTTCTTCCCCGACCTGTACGGTTCCCAGTTCAAGGGCAAGGGGGACGCCGAGAAGAACGCGATGCGCGAAGCCCTGGCCCGCCTGGGCCGGGGTACGCCGCCGCCGTTCTACGCCCTGCTGCTGATGGACGGCGACAACCTGGGCAAGTCTCTTTCCAACGGCGTGCCCGAGACTGGCGATCCCAAAACGAGGAGGCAAGCCGCCGAGAAGCGCGAGCGCCTAATCGCCTTGGCGCTGGAGAAGTTCACTGCTAGGGTCTCTGGCTCCAACAAGCCCGTGGACACTGTGGCCCTGCCCGATAAAGGCACGGTGGATTTGCATGATGGCTTCCTCGTCTACGCCGGCGGCGACGATGTGCTGGCGCTCCTGCCGGTGCGCAGCGCCCTGGAATGCGCCCGCAAGCTTCGGCAGGACTACCTGGAATGTTTCGGCGAAGCCCATCGGGTGCTTGGGATCGATCCGGCAAAGCGCATTCCCTGTTCGATTTCGGCGGCGATCCAATTCGTCCACGTCCATTGTCCCCTGACCCGCGTCTTGCGCGATGCCCATCATTTGCTTGATGAAATCGCCAAGGACGGTTGCGGGCGCGATGCCCTGGCGGTGCGGGTGGTCAAGCCGGGCGGCGCGACCTTGGAATGGGCCATGCCCTGGGAAACGGCCCTGACACGGGACGAACAAGGGGAAGAAAGCTTGGTGGTCGGCCACATGGCGCGGCGCTTCGCCCAGGAACAGGCGCAGGCAACCGGCCTTAGCAGCAAGTTCCTGTTCGGGATGCGGGATATTTTCGACCTCCTGACCGAACCCCCGGACCCGGACGGTCCCGATTGCCCCAAGCGGGCCGACCTCGGCCTCGACGACAGGGCCATCGTCGATTTGCTCATGGCGGACTATCTGGCTTCGGGCGGCAATACCGCCCTGCGCGGGGACGGCGAAGCCCGGCCCGCGATCCGTGCCGCCATCGAAGCCCTGTTCCGGCAATGCCAGCCGCAAACCCGCGGCCCGGAGGGAGGTTTGATCGACATTGGAAGCCCCCGCGCCGACGCCGCGCTGCTGGTGCGCTTCCTCGCCAGCCAGGGAGCCGCCGCATGACCGCCACGACCTATCTCATCGAGCCGGTGGACACCTGGTTTTTCCGCGACGCCCTGCCGTTCGACGCGGTGGGCGGGACCGACCTGCGTAGCCTGTTCCCGCCCCCGGCCCGCACCGTGGCCGGTGCCTTGTGGCAGGCCCGGAACGGGGACGTGCCCAATCTGCAAACAGAAAAACGCCGGTTCCTGCCGCGGCATCCAGAAGCTGCCAAGGCGGGCAGCCCGGACAGGGAGAACGATCCCTTCATGGCGGCGCTGTGCCGGGGGCCATATCTCGCCTACCGGGCGGCGGCGCAAGACGGGGAACCGGAACAGGCTTATCAGAAGCTTTATCCGATGCCGCTGGACCTGTTGTGGCATAAGGAAGCAAGCCGCTTCGTGCGCCTTAGCCTACCTTTGCGGCCCGTGCATTGCGACCTGGGCCAAGTATTCCTGCCCAAACTCGCCCGCGAAGACCGGGAGGCGAAGGTGTTGGAACAGGCTTGGATGACCGGGGAACAACTGGCGGCCTACCTCGCCGGGACCGGGTTGCCGACGGGCGAACCCCTCCAGGCCGGGACGCTGTTCACCCCGGAACCCCGGATCGGATTGGCCCGCCACAACGCCCGGCGCACCGCCGCCGACGGTCTTCTGTACAACAGCACCCATGTCCGGTTGCACGCCGACCCGGACCCCCGGCACGCCGGGGCCGGTTTATTCATGGAGGTGGCTTGGCCGGACCCGGACCGCGACCCGCCTTGGCCGGGCGGATTGGTGCGCCTGGGCGGCGAGGGTCGGCTGGCCGAGGTCCGGGAATGGACGGCACCCACCCCGCTGGGTCCGGTCGCCATCGCGGCGGGCGAGGCCGTGTCGCCCGAGTTGGAAGCGGACGGACCCGCCGGGCAAATCCTGGGCCTGATCCTGCTGTTACTGACCCCCGGCCAATTCGGACCCACCCCGGTGCCGCCGGGTTTGAAGCTCGCGACCCGCGAGGGCCGCGACGTGGCCGCCGGGACGCTGCGTTATTGGAAGCACGGCAAGCCGGGCCGCATGGAGGTGATCGTCCATGCCGGGGTGGTCGGCAAGGTCCAGCGCGAAGGCGGCTGGAACCCGGCCAAGCACCGCCCGCGCCGGGTGCGCGGCCTGCTGCCCGCCGGGAGCCTGTGGTATTGCACCTTGCCCGGTTCCCAGAATATTGATTCGCTCAATGCCGCCATCTCCGCCCTGCACGGTGCCCAGCTTGGCGAAGACATCCATCTCGGACGCGGCGAACTGGCGGTCGGCCTCTGGCGTCGGTCCCCATTGCCTGTGTCCCATCCCACCGCCCAGGAGAACTAACCATGCCCCAGACCACGGCCCTGCTTGGGCTACTCGCCGAGACCCCGTTGCACGCCGGGACCGGCCAGACCTTCGGCCTCATCGACCTCCCCATCCAGCGCGAGGCCCATACCGATTGGCCCTGCGTGTATGGTTCGGCGATGAAGGGCGCGTTGCGTGCCCGCGCCGAGGATTTGTACCCGGATCAACGCCGGACCGGCTGGATCGTCGATGTGTTCGGTCCCGAAGCCACGCCCGAGAAGGGGGACGGGGCACCGCAACCGTCCGATCATGGCGGTGCCCTGGCCGTCACCGACGCCCGTTTGCTGCTGTTGCCGGTGCGCTCGCTCACCGGCTTCTACAAGTGGGTGACTTGCCCGGCCCTGTTGCGCCGTTTCGGGCAGGACCGGCGGCGGCTGTTGGGCGAAGAACCGTTCGCGCTGGCGGAGGCAGCGCTGCCCAAGGACGATGGGAAGCGGCTGGAAGCCGTGGTGTGCCAGGACGGCGGCGACTTGTTCCTGGAGGAATTCCGCTTCGTGGCCCGGACGGAATCCAAGACGTTGGAGCCGGTGGTCGGGGCCATCGCGCCCTTGCTGGGGGGCAACCCGGCCAAGCCGGATTTAAGGCAACGGCTGGCCGTGGTCGGCGACGACCTGTTCACCCATCTGGCGCGGTTCGCCACCGCCGTGGCCGCGCATATCAGGATCGAGGGCGAACGCAAGACCGTCCGCGACGGTGCCCTGTGGTACGAGGAAACCCTGCCGCCCGATACCGTGCTGTACACGGGTTTGCTGGCGGCGGCTTCGCGCCGGGAGGGGGCCACCTTGACGGCGGCGGATATCCTCGCCCACGCCACCCGTAGCCTGTTTCCCGCGGGCGACGAATACCTCCAGGTCGGCGGCAACGAGACCGTGGGCATGGGCTGGTGCCGGGTCGTCACCATCGGGCGGGGTTGACCATGCAAACCATGCAACAGCAACGCGCCCGCCACGCCCTGGCCCAGGTCCGGGCCGCGCAGGCAAAACTCGGCGCCAAGGAGCGCAAGGAGTTCCGCGCCCATACCCAGGGCTTGCCGTACATGATCCACGTCAACGGGTTGGGGCAGGCTTACGCCTTCTACCTGAGCAAGCGCGAGAAACCCAGCTACCGGGCCCTCTGCGGCACGCTGGCGGTTTGGCTGTTGGCGGAGGGCAATCCCTGCCACGACGGCCAGGGCGACGGGAACAACGCCCCGGAACGGCTGCTGGCGGCGCTGGTCGATGGCGACCAGCAGCGCTACCTGTCGGCCCAGGCCGAGGCCATCGCCTATATGGGCTGGGTCAAGCGCTTCGCCGACGCCTTCCTGGTCGAGGACAAACCACGGGAGGAGGAACCGCCATGCCCGCCCCAAGAATAAGCCTGATCGGTGGCCTGCCGCTGTACCGGGAGGCGGCGGAAGCGAGGCCGGGATTACGGCCCGACGGCCACGCCGGGTTGTGGTTCGACCGCTTTTTCAACGCCTATCACTGGGATGCCGGGGAAGGCGTCCTCGCCATCGACAAGAACGGCGGCAAAAAAGGGGAGAAATCACGGCAGGATCAATGGTTGGACGCCTTGGTCCGGGCTTCCGCCCGCGATCCGGCACCCTTGGCCCGGAGGTTGGCGGCGTATCGCGCCCGTGTGGAGCGCTTGGTCAAGGCTCGGGGCGGACGGACCCAGGCGTTCCGGTCCGACTGGAATTTCGTGACCGGGATGGGCCTGCCGCATCCCCTGGAAAATGGGTTGGCGTGGCATCCGACGCTGGGCGTGCCGTATCTGGCCGGGGCCGGGGTCAAGGGCTTGCTGCGGGGGTTTTTCACGCACTGGACGGACTTGGACGGCGGTTTGATCGAACGCTGGTTCGGACCGGAGTTGGACGGCCCGGAAGACGAGGCGGCGGCGGGCGAATTCGTGTTTTTCGACGCGGTGCCGGTGGTGCCGCCCGCGCTGATGGTGGATGTGATGACCCCGCACATGGGCAAGTGGTATGAGGAAGGCGGGGAGATCGAACTGGACGAAAAAGGCCGCTTGCCGCCGGAGCGGGTGCCCGCCGACTGGCACGACCCGGTGCCGGTGAAGTTCCTGGCGGTGCGGGATATCCGGTTGCTGTTCGCCATCGCGCCGCGCCGCCGGGGGGCGGGGGACGTCCCGGAGGCCGAGGCCTTGAAAGCGCTGTTCGATGGGTTGCGCGGGGCGTTGGAATGGGTCGGCGCGGGGGCGAAAACCGCCGTGGGCTATGGCCGATTTGAAGAGAGCGCAGAAGCTTGATTCCATTGGGAAAAATGGCTATTTTGACCCTCCGGCGCGGGTCCGGGGCTGGAAATGCCCGGCTCGCGCCGCAAACGGCCCCTGGAAGCCACGCCCGGCGCGGTTTCCAGGGGCGGCAGTTGACGGATTCGCCCTTTGTCGAAGGGTTTGAAACACGATTACCGCCACAGAAGCGGGATCGTTGATAAGTTGACGGATTCGCCCTTTGTCGAAGGGTTTGAAACTTTGAACCATCTTCGGTAGGAAAAAAATCATCTTGTTGACGGATTCGCCCTTTGTCGAAGGGTTTGAAACTTCCTTATTGATTTGCGCCGCCCGTCGCCTCCGCGTTGACGGATTCGCCCTTTGTCGAAGGGTTTGAAACACTTCCTGCGTGATTTGGTCAGCAAGCTTCTGACGAGTTGACGGATTCGCCCTTTGTCGAAGGGTTTGAAACCTCCGAGCACATCGCAACGCGATGCGCGAAACTGTTGACGGATTCGCCCTTTGTCGAAGGGTTTGAAACTACGCAACGCGGCTTGTTGATTGGCAACCTCCGTTGACGGATTCGCCCTTTGTCGAAGGGTTTGAAACTTGGTTAATCCATTGAATAATGACTCCAAGGGGTTGACGGATTCGCCCTTTGTCGAAGGGTTTGAAACTCCGCAGGGGACTTGTTCGGCAATAACCCCAGGTTGACGGATTCGCCCTTTGTCGAAGGGTTTGAAACACGGACCGATGATCTTGCCGTCCGTAGTCAAAAGTTGACGGATTCGCCCTTTGTCGAAGGGTTTGAAACACGGACCGATGATCTTGCCGTCCGTAGTCAAAAGTTGACGGATTCGCCCTTTGTCGAAGGGTTTGAAACCAGAGGCGAACACGAGGGATTCGGTCAGGATGAGTTGACGGATTCGCCCTTTGTTGAAGGGTTTGAAACCCTAACCTTTTCAAGCTCCCATCCCCTCCCGCCGCGTCCGGGAGGGGAAATTTCCCCACCACAAGCTTGTGAACCCGCAAACGCCACCGGCGTTGGGATAGGCTGGTTCCGTCCTTTCCCAACGACGGAGAACCCCCCATGGCCGTTCTGAGCGCCCTCGAAAAAATCGCGTCCTACTTCCGCCCGCCCACCCATACCCCCGAACCCGAAGCGACGACCGGGCCGGACTCCACCGCCAACCCGCCGACCGAACCCCGGACCACGCCCTTCGAGGCGCTGGCCGGGCGGCTCGGTGACTATGGGGTCGTGCTGGAAGCGCGGGGTTCCGACAGCGCCCGGCTGCTGGCCACCACCGGCTTCATGCTGGGCGAACACCACGATGCCATCGCGCCCTTGCTCGATGCGGTCCTGGCCAGCCCGCCCGGCGCGGCGATCCGGCTGGACCTCGGGCAACACCCGGCGGCGGACATCGGCATCCTCTGCCAGTTCGGCCAAACCCTGGACCGGCTGGGCCTGCTGGCCGGTTACGAATACCGGCGGGCACCCCACTACCTGCTCACGGCCACGGCGCGGGACTGCCCGGAGGGGCGGCGCTTCCTGGCCGAGGGCTGGTTTCCACACTATGGGCGGGTGGCGGTGTTGCGGCGGCTGGGCCAGCCCAGTACAGTGGGCCGGTAGGCATACCCGCCTAATCCAGCCATCCCATAAGGCTTTATAAAAACCGGAGTAAAAAATGAGCCATTGGTCCCTACCCGCACTGTTATCCAACCTACATCGAGATATACAAAACCGTCTTGCCATATCCCGAGATTCGCTAGCCCATCCAGTCGCCAAAGGGGATGCGAGCGAAAGTATCTGGCTGGAGCTATTCCAAACCTATTTGCCACAGCGCTATCAAGCCGCTAGCGCCCATGTCGTCGATAGTCAAGGGAAATTCAGCGAACAAATAGACGTGGTGGTTTTCGATAGGCAATATTCGCCGTTCATCTTCAATTATCAAGGACAGAAAATCATCCCGGCGGAAAGCGTTTATGGGGTATTTGAAGCCAAACAAATTCTCAAGGCCGAAACCGTCGAATATGCCCAAGCCAAAGTCGCTAGCGTCCGCCGCCTGCATCGGACCAGCCTGCCCATACCCCATGCGGGCGGCACTTATCCGCCCAAGCCGTTGGTGCCGATCCTGGGGGGTATCTTGGCGTTTGAAAGCGATTGGAAACCCGCCTTGGACCAACCGCTGCTCGCCGCGCTGGATAGGGCTGACACCGATTCGCGCCTGGATATGGGATGCGTTGCCGCGCATGGCATCTTCGATTACCGGCGGGAGGACTCTGCCTATCACCTGACCCCCCAGGAAAAACCCGCGACGGCGTTTCTGTTCGAGTTGATTTCCCGCCTACAATCCAGCGCCACCGTGCCCATGATCGATATCAAGGCTTATGCCGCGTGGCTGGCGATTTCTTGAGGGGCGGGCCTGTTGGAGACGGCGGAGTACCGGATTTTATGAAACCGCGCAGAAGATTGATTCCATTGGGAAAAATGGCTATTTTGCCCATTCGGCGCGGACTTGGGGCTGGAAATGCCCGGCCCGCGCCGCAAACGGCCCCTGGAAGCCACGCCCGGCGCGGCTTCCAGGGGCGGCAGTTTCCGAATTGACCCTTTGTCGAAGGGTTTGAAACGGAACAGTAAACGCGACCATAGATTCGCTTCGCGTTTCCGAATTGACCCTTTGTCTAAGGGTTTGAAACTTCCGCGCCATCTCCGGGTCGGTGATGCTTTTCGTTTCCGAATTGACCCTTTGTCGAAGGGTTTGAAACAAACTCATACCCAGTGCTGGAACAGCTTTGCTCGGTTTCCGAATTGACCCTTTGTCGAAGGGTTTGAAACGGGGTGTACCGCTGGGAAAATTGCTTGCTCAACTGTTTCCGAATTGACCCTTTGTCGAAGGGTTTGAAACGCTCAAATCCTTGAGTCGCTGCAAGTTCATGGGTTTCCGAATTGACCCTTTGTCGAAGGGTTTGAAACTTGCATATACCGGACATCCAAAATCATTTGCCTGTTTCCGAATTGACCCTTTGTCGAAGGGTTTGAAACAGACCATGGATTGCCAGACCAAAGAAAACCACGTTTCCGAATTGACCCTTTGCCTAAGGGTTTGAAACAACAGAATTCCTTGCCGGATTCCGTACAGAAACCTCTCTAGAAAAACTCCCGCACCACAAGCTTGGGGAAACCCACCCCCTCCGCGTGCCGTCCCTATACTGGCCGCGTCCCCGCCCACCGCCACCGACCGGCGCTGGGCGGTTTTGCTCCCTCCCTCATCCACGGAGTTTTCAATGACGCCCGCAACTCAAAAGCGCCCCAGCGCGGCCCCCGGCCTATGGGACGAACTGGCCCACAAAATCCTGTCCCAGCTGTTCGCCTCCGGGCGGCCCTGGCCGGTGGTGCTGGTCGCCCTGGTCATGACCGCCCTCAACCTGTTCGCCAGCAGCCTGTTCGAGCTGACGGCCTGGCTCGACGACCGGCACGCGCTGGGCTGGATACACCTCGGCTTGGGATTCCTGGCCTTCCCGGTCCTGCTTTGCTGGCTGATCCGGGCCGCCCGCAAGGCCCGGCAACGGCTGCGGCCCGTGGTCACGGAAGAACGCCCCCAACCCGTCCGGGGACTCATCCTCTACCTCAGCGTGCTGCACGCCGACCACGCCGCCAAACTGGCCGACCCCGCACGGGAAAAGCTGGACTTGGCGGGCTTCCGCCAACGCTACGAACGCGCCAGTTGGCGGATGCCGGTGGAAGCGATAGCCCACCATGCCGGGCGGCTGGACTATGTGGTGGTCATCCCCTCGCAGGGCGCGAAGGGCAGCGCGGAACAACTGCCGCGGTTCCGGGAACTGCTGGCCGAGCTATTCCCCGCCGCCGGGTTCCGGCGCGTGGACATCGGGCAAATCCCGCCCGGCCATTCGGCGGACGGCGACTACCGGGGCGGTCTGGATTTCGAGGGGGATTCGGAACGGCTGGCGGCGGCCACCGACGACGCCTACGACTACCTGCGCGGCCATGGCCTGCAAGCCAAGGACATCCTGATCGACATCACCGGAGGCCAGAAAACCACCAGCATCGTCGGTTCCGCCGTCGCCCTGGCCGAGGGGCGGCGCATCCAATACGTCAGCACCCACGATTACGGTGTCAGGGTCTACGATGTGAGTTATGGGATATAGGCGACGGAAACCGGGCGGACCCGCCCCAGGAGGACACACCCCATGGCCTTGATTTACGTCATCAATTCCCCGGTGCTGACCGGCTATGGCCTGTGGCGGTTCGAGGGACCGCTGGCGGAATCCGCCGCCCGCGAGCTGCTGGCCGGGGGTTTCGTGTCGGCGCTGGGCCACGCAGGCGCGGCGCGGTTCCTGTCGGCCCGGCTGGGCCTCGGAATCCCGGTGAACCGCGTCCGGGTGGAACTACAACCGGGCGACCGGGCGCTGGTGCTGCGGTTATTGGAGCGCCTGCCGGAAAACCGGGCGCTGAGCGCCGCCGAGATGGAGGAATTGCCGTTCGAGTTGGGGTTGCTGACCCGGTTGGAATAGGCGGCGGCGCGGGCTGGACCCACCGCCATGACCCAGGCCAAGCCCTGGCGGCTTGGCAACGCCGGGACCGTAGCGGTGGAATGATAGGGCGGGTTCTGGGCCGATTGTCCCTGGTCAAGGCTGTCGGCCTGGGGTGGGGTAGGTTCTTCCAGCGGGAAGGCTGGATACGGGTAGGACGCCCCCGATATTTGGCTAGCCGCGCACCGTAAAACTTGGTCCGCATTCCGCGGAAATCCGCGGAGCAAGTGCGGGAATAACGCCAGAAAAACAACCGCTTGGGCGAAACTTGGTCCGCACTTGGTCCGCAACTTGGTCCGCAACTTGGTCCGCACTCCATGCCGAAACAGGGAATATCGATCCGCGAAGCCGCCCGCCGCCTTGGGGTAGATGAAAAGACCCTGCGGAATTGGCGCGTCCAGGGCTTCCTGGCGCTCCTGGACGACGGCAGCATCGACCCGGCCCGGCTGGACGAAGGCACGACCAGGGCGGGCCGCGCCCAGTCCCCCATCCATGGCGGCAAGCGGGCGAAGGGCCGGGCGGGAAATAACCATCTATCCTACCGGAACCCTCGGTTTCGTCCGAACAGCTTCTTCACCAGGGCAGGCCGGGCCGGTTCCGGCTGTTGTACTTCCTGTACTTGCTGTACATGGTTAGAAGTTTCCGGGGCCGGAAAAGAAAGGTCGCCCCCGCCAATCCATGTGCAGGTGCGCCCAGGTTCCCGACTGAACCGCCGGGATGCCGCTCTTTTCGTGTGGTGCGCGGTGGAATAAAAAAACCCGCTCGAAGCGGGTCTTTGGGTGCGGGTTATCCCGCTCGGTCCGTCTACATTGCGTTTACACGATTTTGGCATCTTGCCGGTGCCGTCTGTTCGATCTACGCAAGTCTTTGAATTTATTGGTGCCGGAGGTCGGAATCGAACCGACACTTGGTTTCCCAAACCAGATTTTGAGTCTGGCGCGTCTACCAGTTTCGCCACTCCGGCGTTAAGAGCCGCGTATTATAGGGAAACCCTTCCAAAAAGCCAACCGTTTTCGCGATGCGACTTCGGACCCCTGCCCGGACTAAACTTGCAGGGGTCCATCCGCCCGTCATCTGCCGAAGGAAATCCCCAGTGAGCCCAACCATCCCAGCCCATGCCGAACCGGCCTCCTTGAAGGCGCTGTACCAAGAACTCCACGCCCTGGCCGCCCAGGGCCGCGATCAGCCCTACGACCTCGCCATCGCCGGGCGTATCGAAGCCCTGGTCGGCCACCATCTCGCCGAACTCAAGGCCAAACTGGTGCAACAGGAAAGCCAGAAACTCCTGGAGTTCGTCGCCACCATCGCCGACCTGGGTAAGCGCATCCCCATCGGCGATTTCGAGGACGAAGCCTTCCTGGGCGCGTTCGGCCACGCCTGGGGCAGCCATCTGGACCGCCACTTGCGGCATCCGGTGGAGCGCGGCTATTTCGCCAGGACGCTGGCCGACATGGCCGGGCGCTGCAAGGAAAGCGCGGGCGTGCTGGCCCGGCTGCGCCGCCAGCGCCAGGAATTGGCCTATCAGATCGCCGAGCAGGAAGCCGCGCTGGGCGGGGCCGGTTTCAAGCAGCGCCGGGAGTTGCTCAACGCGCTGGTCGCCCTCAAAAGCCAGCAGGGCGAGGCCGAGCGCGGCATCGCCCTGGAGGAAATGAGCGCCCTGGAAATCCTGTTGCCGCCCGGCGTGGATTACGCGGCGCTCACCGCCGATCCGCCGCCCTTGGCCTTCGTGCCGGAAAAATTCCATGCTTCCGCCGTCGCCGCGCTGTTCGCCTGGCCGGACGCGCCGCCCTACGAGGAAGTCCGCCCGCTCAACTCGATGGCCGAGCCATTCGCCCCGGAACCCGTCCCGGACCCGGTGCCGGTCGAGGAAATCGCTTTGGATGGGGTCGCCGAAGCGCCGCCGGAACCGCACGAGGAAGCGTGGTACCGGACCTTGTTCACGGAAGAGGAAACGCCGTCCGCCCCGGCTCCCGAAGCGGAACCCGTCCCGGCGGCGGTGTCCGCCGAGGCACAGGCCGTGGTCCCGCCGCCGCCCGCCGAACCCGTCCCGGAGCCGGAATCCGCCCCGCCCGCCTATGCCGAGGATTGCGAAACCGCCGTCCAGCGCTTCATCGCGGCCTATCGCGACAAATCGCCGGATTTGGGCGTGGCCATCGAGAACGTGGCTTTCCATTGGATCGACCGGGGCTATGTCAACGTGGCCTACACCACCTTGAAATCGGCCCAGTTCAGCCACTTGCCCATTCCCAGCCTGTTGGTCCCGGATTTGTTCAAGGCGGCGTATTTCGGGATGCATGTGTGGTCGCGGGAGGATGAAGCCCTCGCCACTTCCCAACGCTTGCTCAATTTCCTGTCCCCGCCCTTGATCGACGAACTCTGCGCCCGGCGGCCCGGCGGCCCGGCGGTGCCCTATTTGCTGTTCGTGGCCAGTTTCCAGCCGGCGCTGTTCGGCGGGAGCCATACCCAGGCGCCGGCCTTGGTGGAATACGCCGGCCATGGGTTCGGGGAAGGTTTCCGCCAGCGCTTGGAGCAATTGCTGCGCTTGTTCGGCAGCGACGGTTCTCTGGGTTTGGAGGTGTTGCGGAAACTCCCCGCCGGCGATGAGCGTAGCGCCCGTGCCCAGTTGTCGGCCCGCCTCGCCGATTGGCATGTGCGTATCCTCGACAAGCAGAACGGTTGGGGTCCGGTGCGGGCGGCCTTGGGTAATTGCCTGGCCCGCAACGAGTTCGACCGGGCCATCAAGGCCATCCAGGCTCCGGATTCCAACGATGTCGAGGGTGTGGCCGCTTTCGCCGCCAAGTACCGCGACCGCAAGGCCATCGGCGCTTTGATGGAAGCCCAGGTGGCTTCGGTGCTGTCCTCGCCCGAGCCCTTGCCCACCGAGGAGCGCAATGCCAAGTCCTGGTTCATCCTCAATATGCTCGACCTGTGCGGCATCGCCAATGATTGGCTGGCCGAGCAGCGTTTGCGGCGTGGGGCCGATCCCGCGGGCGGCGGTTTGATCGGCGGCGTGCTGAATCCTTTGGCGGCGCTGCGCGAGGAGATCGAGCGCTCGGTCACGCCCGCCGCCCCGTTCGAGCAGCGGGTGGCGGCGCGGCTCGCGGCCCAGGCCATCGGCAAGGTCCGGCTCGCCATCGAGGATGTCCAATCCAGCGTGGTGTGGAGCGCCAAGCAGACCAACGCCTGGCTCTCGCTGCCCTACGACATGATGGAGGCGGTGGGTTTCAGCGGGGACGCCGAGGGCGAGTTGGTGTGGCTGGTGGACCGGATCGGCTCGGTGCCGCCCGCTTAGGCGGGGCTGGTTAGGGCCGGGCGCGACGGCGCAAGCCCGTTCGCTGGTTCCCAAGCTCCCTGGCCACAGGCGGTAAGGCGGGGACTCCCAGGGCTTTGGAATCAGCGCAGGTCGCGCCCGAACGGCAGCAGCGACAGCGGGATCAGCTTGATATGCTGCACGGCGAAGGGAATGCCGATGATGGTCAGGGCCAGTATGCCCGCGCTGGTCAGGTGCGCCACCGCGATGGGCCAGCCGAACAGCAATATCCACAGCAGGTTGAAGACCACCCGCAGGACGCTGTTGGCGTCGGGCAGTTCCACCACGTCCTTGCCGAACGGCGCGAACACCGCCAAGCCCAGCTTGATCGATTGCAACCCGAAGGGAATCCCCACCACGGTCAGGCACAGGGCCAGCCCGCCCAGGAGATAGCCCAGCCCGGCGATGAAGCCGCCGAATAGCAGCCACAGCAAATTTCCCAATAAACTCATGATCTACCTCCCATCTGGGCTGGTGCCGACGCCGCCATGCGGTTGGTGTGCGCTTGGGTCCGGCCCGTCTCCGGGGTTGGCCATTCCAGGCGGACGGGGTCGGGTGCCTTGCTGTAATAGGCGAATTGGTTGCGCCCGGCGTCCTTGGCCCGGTAGAGGGCGTTGTCGGCCATGCGGATCAATTCCTCGATATCGATGTGGTCCTCGGGATAGAGGCTGATGCCGATGCTGGCCGAGACCGATAGCGCGTGGCCATCGATGGAATAGGGCGAATCGACCGCCACGCACAGCGCATGGCCGATTTCCGCCGCCATTCCGGGGTCGGCCAGATCGCCCAGGATGACGGCGAACTCGTCGCCGCCCAGCCGGGCCACGGTGTCGGTGCCGCGCAATTGCCGCTTGAGGCGCTGGCCCACCTCGATCAATAGCTTGTCGCCGACGATATGGCCCAGGCTGTCGTTGATGTGCTTGAAGCGGTCGAGGTCGATGTACAGCAGGGCGAACATCCGGTTGTCGCGGCGGGCGCGGAGCAGCGCCTGCTCCAGGCGCTCCTTGAACAGGGCGCGGTTGGGCAGTTCGGTGAGGGGATCGTAGAACGCCAACCGCCGGATGGTTTCCTCCGAGTTCTTGAGTTCACTGATATCGTGGGAGACCGCCACGTAATGGGTGATGGCCCCGTCGCCGTCCTTGACCGGGGCGATGTAGAGCATCGACCAGTACAAATCGCCGTTCTTCTTGCGGTCCAGGAGTTCGCCCTGCCAGGAGCGGCCCTCCGAGAGGGTGCGCCATAAATCCTGGTAGATGGCCGGATCGGTGAAGCCGGAACCCAGGATCGAGACCTTGTGGCCCAGGAGTTCGCGTTCCTCGTAGCCCGTGCCCTGGCAGAACGCCGGGTTGCAATATTCGATCACGCCTTGGATGTCGGTGATGATGACCATGCTGGAACTATGCGCCATCGCCAGCGACAGCGTGCGCAATTCGCATTCGGTGGCGCGGTGTTTTTCCAGGATTTCGGCCAGTTCCTGGTTGATCGCCAGCAATTGCCGGGCGCTGGGGATCGCCACCAGTTTGGGCAGCAAGGGCCAGATCAGGGCGGCGGTCGCCATCGATGCCAGGGCGGTGACGGCCTTCACCAGCCCGGACAGCCAGTAGTCCGGCACCCAGGTGGTCCAGATCGCCAGCAGGTGGGTGGTGCCGCACAGGAAGATGAACAGCCCGAACAGCCTGAGCATCCAGTCGAACTGGAGGTCGGTGCGCCGCCGCACCAAGGCCAGGATGGCGAAGGGGATCGAGTAATACGACAGGACGATCAAGCCGTCGGAGACCACATGCAACCATAGCACGCTGGGTAGCCAGAGGTAGCAATTGCCGTGCGGCATGAAATGGGAGAAAGACAGTAATTCGGCCATATCATTCAATATAAGTCACTTGCAAAACGGACCGAACTCCCTATGGGCCGGCGTGGTTTTGCGATAATCGTAGCCGCAAACTCCCCACCCTATGAGCCATCCAACGATGAACCCATACCTCGCCGCCATAGACCAGGGTACTACCAGTACCCGTTGCCTTATTTTCGACCGCCAAGGCCGTGAAATCGCACGCGCCCAACGCGAACACCGCCAATTCTATCCCCGGCCCGGCTGGGTTGAACACGATCCCTTGGAAATCCTCGCCCAGACCCAGGCCGTGGTGGCGGGGGCGCTGGAACGGGCGGGCCTGGGCCCGTCCCAACTCGCCGCCGTCGGCATCGCCAACCAGCGCGAGACGGTGGTGTTGTGGGAGCGGGAAACCGGGCGGCCAGTCCATAACGCCATCGTCTGGCAGGATACCCGCACCGCCGAGTTGTGCGGGCGGCTGGCCGGGGAATTCGGCCAGGATCGGTTCCGGGCGCGGACCGGCCTGCCTATCGCGACCTATTTTTCCGGCCCCAAACTGGGTTGGCTGCTGGACCATGTGGAGGGGGCGCGGGCCAGGGCGGAGCGCGGCGAACTGCTGTGCGGCACCATCGACACCTGGTTGATTTGGAATCTGAGCGGCGGTCCCAGGGGCGGCGTCCATATCACCGATCCCAGCAATGCCTCGCGTACCCTGTTGATGGATTTGGCCCGGCTGGAGTGGGATGCCGGGTTATTGGAGGCCATGGCGATCCCGCGCCCGCTGCTCCCGGAAATCCATGCTTCCTCTGAGGTTTACGGCGTATGCGCGGGAAGCTTGAGCGGCGTGCCCCTGGCCGGGGATTTGGGCGACCAGCAAGCGGCTTTGTTCGGGCAGGGCTGTTTTGCGCCGGGCGAGGCCAAGAACACCTATGGCACCGGCTGCTTCATGCTGCTGAATACCGGACGGGAGCCGGTGGTGTCGCGCCAAGGCTTATTGACCACGGTGGCCTACCGCCTGGGATCGGAACCGCCGGTCTATGCCCTGGAAGGTTCGGTGGCGGTGACGGGAGCGCTGGTGCAATGGCTCCGGGACAATCTGGGGCTGATCGACAGCGCCGCCGAGGTCGAGACCCTGGCCGCGACCGTCGCGGACAATGGCGGCATCTACATCGTGCCGGCCTTTTCCGGGCTGTTCGCGCCCTATTGGCGCGGCGACGCCCGCGGGGCCATCGTCGGCTTGACCCGCTATGTCAACAAGGGCCATTTCGCCCGCGCCGCCCTGGAAGCCGCCGCCTACCAGACCCGTGAAATCCTCGACGCCATGCGCGATGAAACCGGCCAGGCCCTGGCGGAACTCAAGGTCGATGGCGGCATGGTGGCGAACGATTTATTGATGGGCTTCCAGGCCGACCTGTTGGGTATGCCGGTGGTGCGTCCGGCCATCGCCGAAACCACGGCGCTGGGCGCGGCCTATGCCGCCGGTTTGGCGGTCGGATTCTGGCGCGATGTGGACGAATTGCGCGGACTGTGGCGGCGCGACCGGGTGTGGTCGCCCACGATGGCCCCCGCAACCCGCGAATGCTTGTACGCGGATTGGAAAAAGGCGGTGACGCGGACGTTCGATTGGGTGGAATGAAGGAGGCGGGTTCCGGGCCGTTCAGTCCCCATTCACCGGCCCAGGCCGATACTCTGTCCCGGCTCGTTCGATCACAGAGGAAAAACGCCATGAACATCCCGAACCGTATCTTGAGCGTCCTGGCTTGCGTCGCGATCCTATCCGCCTGCGCCGCGCCCGGCAACTATGGTTATAGCCAGCCCGGCTATCGCGGGGCGCTGACCGGGGCCGCCGTGGGGGCGGCGGGGGGTGCCCTGCTGGGCTACGCCGCCGACGGGGGGCGCGGCAACGGGGCTGTGACCGGAGGGGCGCTGGGCGCTGTGGCGGGCGGGGCGATTGGCTATGCCATGGACCGCAACCAGGAGCGTTCCGACCCGTATCCCTCGTACCCCCAAGACCGTTCGGGTTACCGTCCCCGCTAGCGCGTGGGGGTGCGGAAGATTCCGGGTGTTTGGAGTCCAAGACCGGCTTTGCGCCGACGCATCGGCCTCACGGCCAGGAGGGGGATGCGCCCTGGCATAAGGATTCGCAAGGCACGCCGTCCTTGTCGCTGTCCAGGCGCTTGACCCCGCAGCGCTGGAGATAGAACAGCGCCTCGCCGCAATCCACCATCTCGCCGCAAGTACGCTTGGCCCCGCAGAGGCCGCCGCGTTGGGCCTCGCGGTGTGTGCCGCCGTCCATGTGGCGGAATTCCCAAGGCGGCTGGGGGTTCCGCGCCGACCACAGGCCGATCCGCCGCCGCCGCGCTTCCGCCTCGTAGCCGCGCAACGCCGCGTCCTGGCTGTATTGGGCGTAGAACCAAGCATGGCCCGCCTTCACCTGCTCGGCGTTGGCATCGGTGCCGCCGCAGCTGACCCGGCCCAAGGTCCGGTCGTATTTGTCCACGCCCTGGTCGTGGATACTGGCATCGCGGTTGAGGCACAGGCCCACCAGCGCCCGCCGGGCCGCCTCGCCGTGGGGTTGGTCCAGTTCCGGGGCGTCGATCTCGTTCAGGCGTACCGTGACTTCGCGGCCCGCCCGTAGCAGCGTCAGCGTATCCCCGTCATGCACCCGCAGCACCCGGCCCGACCAATCCCCGGCCTCCGCCGCGCCCCAGGCCAAAAGCGCCGCGCCCGCCGCCGCCAATCTCAAGCATAATCCGCGCAACGCCGCACCGGGTTTGGTCCGGCGCATCCTTCCTGTGTGTTGAATGGGGCAAGCCATGACAGTGTTTTCCAGGTTCGTGAAGATCGAAATTCCCGAGCGGCTCGACGGGGCCACGACCGGCAAAAATCCCGAGTTCGAGGTCCGGTTCGCCGCCGATGGCGCGATTCCGTTCCCGCAGGTGATCCTGCACGGCCAAGGCCAGCAAAAGCTCGTCAACGGCGCGGCCATCCGCTTGTTAGGGGAGAGCGCGGACGGCGTGTGGACCTATGCCGCCACCGTGCCCGCCGGTTTATTGCTGGCGGGCGAAATCAGCCTGCAAATTGAAGGCTGCCGCACGGCCGATTTGGGACAGGCGGGCGGTGGCGATTGGATCAAGGTATACCGCACGCTCAAGATGAGCCTGCCGACCCGGCCCAAGCCGGAAGTCCGGGTGTCGGTGGCGGGCGGCGGGCCGGTCAAGGTGTATTTCGGCATCCATAAGCACATGCACCAGCCGTACTACAACACCACCGACCGCGATTATTGGGACGGTGAGAAGGACGGCATCTTCGGCTCGCGGGTCGGCAACTATACCGGCTTCGTGCCTGAGGCGGTGCGGCAATACATCGACGGCGGTTTGCCGCATGGGGGGCTTTCCACCAGTTGGAGCGGTTCCTTGATCGAGCAACTGGACCGCTGCGCCGAGCGGGGCTGGTGCGGCGGCGGTTTTTCCGGCTGGAACGGGGCGTTGCGCGACATGGCGGAGGCCAAGACCGCGCTGGGGAATCCCCGGCTGTCGTTCTCGGCCTTTGGGTTTTTCCATCCGCTGATGGCCTTGATTCCGCACCGCGACATCGTGCGCCAGATCGAATGGCACCGGGGCATCGTCCGCGCCGTCTTTGGGGCCGAGGCGTCGCGGGTGCTGTTCCCGCCGGAAACCGCCTTCCATGTGCGGATGATCCCGGCCTTGCTGGAGGCCGGGATCGAGGCGGTGATCTACGACTCCATCCACCGCTACCGCGCCTGCCGCGATTATCCCTATGCCGGGCCGGGGGGGGGTCTATTGCCGCCCAATCCGGCGGAACAGGCCAATCCGCCGGTGGACGATTGGCTGCAATTGCGCAACATTTGGGCCGGCTCGAAGATTTCGCCCAGCCTGCTGCGGCCCGAATATGTCGGCTACGAAGACCCGGACGGGCGGCTCCACACCATCATCGCCGTGCCCGCCGAGCGTTATATCGGCAACGAGGACGCCCGTGGCGGTTTCGGTGCCTTGCAATATCCCGATGTGTTGGGGCAGGTCTACGACCGGGTGGTGGAAACCGGAAGTTTCGATCCCGCGCATCCGCCGTTCTTCCTGCTGCATTCCGACGGCGATAACCACGGCGGCGGGGCCGACAGCTATTACCGCCACAACACCGGAGCCCTGGTGCGCTGGCTCCAAAACGATCCGCGCTTCGAACTGACCACGGTCGAGGATTATCTGCGGCGCTTCCCGCCCGATCCCAAGCATGTGGTGCATGTCGAGCCGGGTTCGTGGAGCGGGGCCGACAACGGCGATCCCCAGTTCATGAAGTGGTTCAGCCGCTACGACCAGCCTTATTCGCCCGATCTCAACTCCTGGGCGGTGCTGACCGCCTTGCAGAACAGGGTTTATACGCTGGAGGAGGCGGGGGCCGAATCGCCCGCCCTGGCCGAGGCGGTGCGCCTGCTGCTGACCGCCGAGACCAGTTGCTATTGGTACTGGACCGGGCAGCGGGTGTGGGATCAGCAGGTGACGAATGCCGCCAATCTGGCTTATGGACTCATCCAGGGCGCGGTGGAGGCGGTGGTGCGGGCGGGCCGCGACCGTACCGGGCCGACCCTTTTCGCGCCCTGGGTCACGCCGGAGAATCCGGGCGGGAAGCGCTGGGGCAATGGGGGCCTGCTGGACGCGCCGCGCGAGGGCGTGGTGCATAGCTTCGTGTCCGATGTGTCGGGGCTGGAGCGGGTGGATTTGGTGTTGCGGACGGCGGGTGGGGAAACCCGGCTGAAGATGCGGAGCCATGGGGCTTATCCTTCCGAAACCGGGGCCAGGGTGACGGCGGAGTATTTCACCGCCGCATTGCCGGTCGGGGCGGGGGAGGTGAGGTATTACATCGAGGCCGAGGATAAATGCGGGAATGTGGCGCGGGGGGCGTTGGAGCGGGTGTTTTTGGCTTGAGGGTTCATGGGAGGGGCGGCGCGATGATGCGCCGCCTTTGCCGTTCCCGCGTGGCCCGGATTCCGTGGCGCGCCATGAGCTTTCCGGCTTGGCTTTTCCGAACAACCGCGAAAAACCAAAAAAGGGCCGGTTTAACCGGCCCCGCGCCAAATTTTAATTGGCCTCGCCCTTCGCCTCCGGCGGCTTCCTGAGCTTGATCCCCAACTCCCGCAACTGCATATCCGTGACTGGCGCGGGCGCATCGATCATCGGACACCACGCCGATTGGGTCTTGGGGAAGGCCATCACTTCGCGGATTGAGTTGGCCCCGCTCATCAGCATCACCAAGCGGTCCAGGCCGAAGGCGATACCGCCATGCGGCGGAGCGCCGTATTTCAGCGCGGTCAGCAGGAAGCCGAACTTCTGCTGGGCCTCCTCGTCCTCGATACCGAGCAGCTTGAACACCACATCCTGCATGTCCTGGCGATGGATACGCACCGAACCGCCGCCGATCTCGGTGCCGTTCAGCACCATGTCGTAGCCCTTCGACAGCGCCTTGCCGGGATCGGCCTTGAGTTCCTCCACGCCGCACTTGGGCGCGGTGAAAGGATGGTGCATCGCGAACCAGCGCCCGTCCTTGTCGTCCCATTCGAACATCGGGAAATCCACCACCCATAGGGGCTTCCACTCGCCTTCCGCGAAGCCGCGCTCATGACCCAGTTTGATGCGCAACGCGCCCAAGGCCTCGCTGACGATCTTGGCCTTGTCGGCCCCGAAGAACACCACGTCGCCGGTTTCCGCGCCGACCCGGTCCAGGATCGCCAGCACGGCTTCGGGCGGCAGGAATTTCACGATGGGCGATTGCAAACCCTCGATCCCGGTGGCGCGGTCGGTGACTTTGATATAGGCCAAGCCCTTGGCGCCGTAGATGGCGACGAAGGCGGCCAGATCATCCAGTTCCTTGCGCGACAGTTCCGCGCCCTTGGGTAGGCGCAGGGCAGCGACCCGGCCTTCCGGGTCTTTGGCCGCGCCCGCGAATACCTTGAATTCGCAGGTGGTCAGCAAATCGGCCACGTCCACCAGCTTGAAGGGCACGCGCAAATCCGGCTTGTCCGAACCGTAGTCGCGCATGGCTTCTGCATAGGTCATGCGCGGGAACGGGTTGGGCAGTTCCGCGTCCAGCACCTCTTTGAACAGGGCGCGGATCATCTCCTCCATCAGGTCGGTGATGGCGTCCTGGTCCATGAACGAGGTTTCGATATCGAGTTGGGTGAATTCCGGCTGGCGGTCGGCGCGGAGGTCTTCGTCGCGGAAGCAGCGCACCACTTGATAATAGCGGTCCAGGCCGGACACCATCAGCAATTGCTTGTAGAGCTGGGGCGATTGCGGCAGGGCGAAGAAATGGTTCGGGTGGGTGCGGCTCGGCACCAGATAATCGCGGGCGCCTTCCGGGGTGGCCTTGGTCAGGAACGGCGTCTCGATTTCCCAAAAGCCGTTGGCATCCATGAAGCCGCGCAGGGAGCGGGTGATGTCGCGGCGCATCCTGAGCTTTTGCTGCATGGCCGGGCGGCGCAGGTCGATGTAGCGGTAGCGCAAGCGGGTTTCCTCGCTGACCTCGACCTCGCTTTCCAACGGGAAGGGCGGGGTTTCGGCCTTGTTGAGGATTTCCAACTGGGTCGCCAACACCTCGACCTTGCCGGTGCCCAGGTTGGGGTTTTCGGTGCCGGCGGGGCGGGAGCGCACCTTGCCGTGGACCTTCAGCACATACTCGCTGCGGACGCTTTCCGCCAGCTTGAAGGCGTCGGCGTAATCGGGATCGAACACGACCTGGACCAAGCCTTCCCGGTCGCGCAGGTCGATGAAAATGACGCCGCCGTGGTCGCGGCGGCGGTGGGTCCAGCCACAGAGATCAACTTCTTGATCCAACTGGCTTTCGGTCAATTCTCCACATCGGTGGCTACGCATGGCCTGGGTCTCCCGTGAGTAAAAAGGCGGGAATCTTACGGGGCGGTCGTCCGTGGCACAAGCTCATGAGGCATCGGCGGCGGCGGGTTTGGCTTCCGTTTTGGCGGCGCCTTCCCCGGCCAGATTCTTTTTCTTGTCCTTGCCGCCCTTGAAGTCGGTTTCGTACCAGCCGCCGCCCTTGAGCCGGAAGCCCGCCGCCGAAATCAGCTTGGTCAATTCCAGGTCGCCGCAGGCCGGGCATTCCTTCAGCGGGTCGTCGGAGATTTTCTGGATGGCTTCCAGTTCGTGACCGCAGGCTTTGCATTGGTATTCGTAGATAGGCATGGGGATAACCTCTTAAAGTGGAAGGGGAAAACAAGTTTCCACTATAGGGCTGTCCACCGCGTTTTCAATAGCCGGGCGCTACAATGGGCCTTTCACCGCCAGCGACAGCCGCCCCGACCATGACCCAAAATCTTCCTCCCCAACCCGCCATCGGCGTCGGTGCCGTGGTGTTCGACGGCCTGGGCCGGGTGTTGCTGGTGCGGCGGGGCCAGCCGCCTGCCCTGGGCTGTTGGTCCCTGCCCGGCGGCAAGCAGGAAGCGGGCGAAACCCTGCGCGAATGCTGCCGCCGCGAACTCCGGGAGGAAACCGGCCTTGCGGTCGAACCCGGCCCTATCGTGGCCTTGGCCGAGCGGCGGCTGGAGGGGTTCCATTATGTGATTGTGGATTTCCTGGCGGAGTTGGCGGTTGCCGAACCTGTGCCAGAGCCGGTTCCGGCCAGCGATGTGACCGATGCGCGGTGGGTGGATTTGGCGGAATTGGAGACTTACGACTTGGTGGCAGGCTTGGGCGCGGTGATCCGGGCCGCGCTCGGAAGGACGGGATTGGTGGATGTCGATGGGGCGGGGTGGTTGTTTTTGCCGGGGTGATGATGCAATGGGACAGCGTCGGCAAGGCACTTACGGGGCCGTTGGGCGCATATTGGCGCTACCGTGTGGGCGATTATCGAGTGGGCTTTTTCAGGGATGGTAAAAATCACCCCGCCCGCATCCGCATCAATCCAATCATCGCCCCCACCAAGGCCAGCCCGGTCGGGAACGAGGCCGCGAAGATCGGGTTCATCTCGTAGATCAGGCCGAAATGGCTGAACATCCGGTCGAACAGATAGAAGCCCAGCCCGATCACCACCCCCACCACGATGCGTTGGCCCATCCCGACTTCGCGCTTGATGGTCAGCACGAAGGGCACCGCCACCAGCAACATCACCAAAGTGACCGCCGGTTGCACGATCCGGCCCCAGAACGCCTGTTCCACCGGCAGCGGGTTCTGGCCGTTCTCCCGGAGGTAGTCGATATAGCGGTCCAGTTCCCAGGCCGAGAGGTTCTCGGGCCGGATCACGAAGGCGTTGAGGAGGTCCGGGGCCAGCACCGAGGACCAATCCATGGCCGGTTTCAAGTCGGCGGTGACTTCCCCAGGCCGGAAATAACTGGCCCGTATCTTGACCAAGCCCCACTTGGCACCGTCGTAGATGGCTTTGTTGGCATGGCTCGCCAGCAACAGCCGCTTGTCCGGCGAGACCTCGTAGATATTGATATCGCCCAGGTTTTCCGGCTGATCGACCCGGCGGATGTTGATGAAGATGTTGCCGTCGCGCACCCAGAACCCGTACTTGGTGCGCGAGGCGACTTGTTTTTTGAGCGCCGTGGATTTCAGCGCGTTGGCCTCGCGCTCGGCCCCCGGCGCGACCAGTTCGCCCACGGCCACCGAAATCGCCAGCAACACCAAGCCGCCACTCAATACCGCCCGGATGATCCGCGCCCTGGACGCCCCCGCCGCCTGCATCGCCATCAGTTCGCGGTTATTGGCGAGGCCACCCAGCGTCACCAAGCCCCCGACCAGGGCGGCGGAGGGCATGAGTTCATAGAACGCCCTGGGCGAAGTCAGCGCCAGATAGCCGAAAATCTGCTTCATCCCGTAATCCCCTTCGCCCAAATCGCCCAGTTCGTCGGCGAAGGTGAAGAAGTTCAGCAGCGCCAACAGCACGGTGACGGCGATCAAGGCACCCTTGATGACTTCCTTGGCGACATAACGGTCCAGTGTCCTCAACATTCAGGCGCTCCTCTTGAATAAATGGATGAACCAGCGGAATCCCAGGTTCTTCAGGAACAAGCCCAGGGTGATCGCCGTCAGCACGGTATAGATGCCGGAATAGCTCAGCCACAGCGGAATCTTCCCGGTCATCAACATGCCCTGGGAAATCTTCTGAAGGTTCTCGTAGACCACATAGATCAGGAAGGCGGTGAACACATTGCCATAAGGCCCGCGGCGGGGCGCGACCCGTGCCAGCGGCACCGCCAGCAAGGTCAGGAACACCACGCCCAAGGGCACCGCCAGCCGTTTCTGGAGTTCCGCCAATTCCTTGGGGGTCCATTCGCGGATCAGTTCCAGGGTGCTTTTGGCCTCGCGCTTGAGTTCCGCCGCTTCTTCCTCCGGTCCCGGAATCCTCACGGCATATTCCCCGAACTCGCTGACGATGTAATCGGCCTGGCCGGGTTTGCCTTGGTAGCGCCGCCCGTCGTTCAGCACCACGAAATATTCGTCCAACCCGGTGTGCTGCAAATGGCCATGGTCGGCGATGGTGACTTCGGTGCCATTGTCCAGGCGGCGCTGGACGAACATGTTGGTCATGAGGTTGTCGTCGTCCATGGACTCGGCATACAGCACCGTGTCGCCGGAGCTGAATTCGTTGAAGCGCCCCGGCTTGATGCCGCGGATATCGGCGCTTTCCTCGTCCTTTTTCATCAGGGCTTGGGCTTTTTGCTCGCTCCAGGGCATCACGTCCAGCGCCAAATAACCCGACAACAGGAACACCGGCACCGCCATCCAGGCCAAGGCCCGGTATAGGCGCGACGCCCCGACGCCGGCCGAAGCCAGGATCGCCATTTCATGGTCGCGGTACATGCGGCCGATCACGGTCAGGATCGCCATGAAGGTGGCGGGCGGCAGCAGCACGGCGGTAGCGCTGAGGGTCTTGAGCCCCAGCAGTTGGAACAAGGTATCGCCCGAAACCTCGCCCTCAATGGCCTTGGCGAGGATGTTGAGGAATTTGCGGCTGACGATGATGACCACCAGCACCAGCAGGATGGCGAACAGGGTTTTGGCGAGTTCGGAGGCGACCATGCGGTCGATGACCGCGAACAAGGGGCGGCGGCCTTGGGGGCCGGTCGCGGCGGAAGCTTGTGGGTTCATGCGGTTGGGGATGCGGCGGAGGCGGGATGGGGATGGAGACGTGATTTTACCGGGTTTCCGCGAAAAGCCCCGCTTCTTTAGCTCGACTTTGTCCAAATCAAGCCGCCTGAGTACATGACAAAAAACTTAACCATCTAATTTAGTATCTGGCCGGAAATAACTTCCCGTTTTCCCCCCGGAACAAGCGAGCCGGTGGATAATGGAGGCCTTGGCGGATTGAGGGATGAGCGGGGATGATGGGTTACGGCGAAGCCATCGAGACGGCGGGCGACCCGGTGCTGAGCATCGACACCAAGAAGAAGGAATTGATCGGCAACTTCGCCCGCGGGGGCCACACCCATACCCAGGTGCCGGTGGCAGTGCTGGACCACGACTTCCCCAGCGCCGGGGAGGGCAAGTTGATCCCGCCCGGCCTTTACGACCTGGGGCGGAACGAGGGGTACATCCACCTCAACACCAGCCACGACACCAGTGAACTTTGCTGCGATAGCGTCGCCCGGTGGTGGGAGCGGTATGGCCGCCAGCGCTACCCCAGTTCCCGGCGGTTGCTCTTGCTGAGGGAAATCAGGCCGCGTCGGCCAACTCGGGTCGATCCTGTGACGCGGGAAGATGGCAAACGGTTTCGGCGTGGCAGGAGGCGCATTCCTCGATTTTCTCGTGGACCGCCAGCTTGGCTTCCAACACCTCGATGCGCTCCATCAAACAGGCCATAGCCTTGCCCACCGGGTCGGGAATCAAATGATGGTCCAGGTCGATCCCGAACGAATTCTCGGTGGATGTGTCTTTCCGTTGCACGATTTTGCCCGGAATGCCGATCACCGTGCAGCAGGCCGGCACATCCTTGATGACGATGGAATTCGCGCCCACCCGCACTTTATCGCCCAGCACGATGGGACCGAGAATCTTGGCCCCGGCCCCGACCAACACCCCGTTGCCCAAGGTCGGATGGCGCTTGGTCTTGTGCCAGGAGGTGCCGCCCAGCGTGGTGCCATGGTACAGGGTCACGTCGTCGCCGACCTCGGCGGTTTCGCCGATCACCACGCCCGCGCCATGGTCGATGAACAAGCGGCGACCGATGGTCGCGCCGGGATGGATGTCCACATTGGTCAGCCAGCGGGTCAGGAAGGCCAGCAAACGGGCGGGGAATTTCCAGCCGCGCCGCCATAGCCGGTGGCTGATCCGGTGCAGCATGATCGCGTGGACGCCGGGATACAGGAAGATCACCTCCAGGAAGCTACGCGCCGCCGGATCGCGGGCGAACACGCAGGACACGTCTTCCCGCCATTGCGCCCACAGCGAGGTGGGGGCCGGGGTGGGGGGTACGAGGCTTATTCCGGCAGCCATGGGTTCAGGCTCCAAGCGATTTTGCCGGGCACGGGCGGGGCCGGGATGCGGTAGAAGCATTCGTCTTCGGGGAGTCCGCTGTCGCGGGGCGTGGCGGCGAGGCCGGCGGCGGGGCTGGACTCTTGGGGTTCGCGGTAATCGGGGTTCATGGCGGCGGTCTCCAAATCGTTGTGGGGGCTAGGCTGCGCGGTATGGAGGTCCGCGCCCGGCAAGCACTCCGCAAACGCCATGCCAGCCCATGGCGGAGGCTAAGTGTATGATCTTGGAAGGGGTGGCGGGAGATTCCCCAGTGTCCGCAATGTTGGTTAAGGCACCGGGGAGGGCGGGTTTGTCGGGTTCGCGACAAGGCTGCCGCTTCCCAAGTGCCGCTTGGGAACCCGTGCCGATGCCGGAGGTCAGCGCAAGGGCGCGACCGCGCCCGCCTCTCTAAAACGCCGGTAATCCGCCAACACCAGGGCATGGTCGAAAGCCAAGGGCTGGGGCAAATCGTCCAAGCTGGAAACGCGGACGGTCTTGGCGTCGTCGTCGGCGACCGGGCTGCCGTGGGCCTCGGCCACATAGACCGCCGTGACGGTGTGGCCGCGGGGATCGCGCTCCGGGTTGGAATACAGCCCAAGCAGGGCGAGGAGTTTCACGTCCAGCCCGGTTTCCTCGCGGGCTTCCCGCACGGCGGCGTGTTCCAGGCTTTCCCCCACATCGACGAAGCCGCCGGGGATGGCCCAGCCCGCCGGGGGATATAGCCGCTCGATCAGGACGATGGGGCGGCCCGGCAGGTCGATGAGTTCGATGATGGCGTCGGCGGCGATCAGGGGCGTGACGGGTCTGGCCATGGGGAACGGTCCTCGGTATGGGTGAAGGAAGCTTTCAAACGCAGCCGGGCGGCTTGGGTAAACCGGCCACCAGGCAGGCGTATTTCAAAGGGCTGTCCGGGAACAGCCGGTGCAGGTAACGCGAATTCCCCTTGTCCCCGCCCAGTTCCTTTTGCACGGCTTTCACGAACATGCGGGTATTCGGCAGGTGTTGGAAGCGCTGGTGGTAGCCGCGGATGAATAGCACGATTTCCCAATGGGCCGCGGTCAATTCGATGGGAAGGGTCGCGGCCAGGGCCAGGGCGACCCGTTCGTTCCAGGCGGAGCTATCCACCAGGAAACCGCCGTCGGTGGTGGCGAGCTGCTGGCTGTCGATCTCGAGTATGGGCATCAGAACCAGGATTGGATGGGGTTGTGGGTGGTGGTCAGGGCGACGAAGCCGGTGTAATCGACCGGGACGATGCCCGCGGCGAGGTCGGAGGTCGCGAGTCCACGCGCCGCAAGGTCCGGGGCCAGGGCATACAGGGCCACCCGCCCGGCGGCGAGCCGCGTGGTTTCCGTACCCACGTTCCCGACCGCCGCGTAGACGCCTGCCTCGATCAACAAGACCGCATCGCCCGCGCCCGCCCGGAGCAGGCAATCCGCCCAGGCCCGGTTTTCATGGGGAGAGTGGCCCACCAGATGTAAAACCGCCATCAGCAGGCCACCACGATATCCTGCGCCGCCGTCAGCCCGGCCACGGCGGCGCGGTCCAACAGGCGGACCGGGATGATCAAATCGGCGGGTTCCAAGCCCCGCTCGGCCAGGGATTCGCGTTCCACCCACACCTCGTCCACATCGTACAATTCCAGCGCCTCGAACAGCTGCGCCACCGGCGGCAAACCGGCGGTTTCAGGATGCTGGCCGCGCTTGAGCGGGTAGACGCCATCATCCAGGCATAACAGGGCGACGGCTTGGTCGAAGGCGGCGGCGGTGAGGATCATATCCAGGCTTTCGCGCAGGCGGAATCCGGCGTGGGGCGGGCGGCGCAGGACGAACAACAGTTTCTTCCCCATTTCAGCCCCCGAACACCAAAACCCGGTCGGCCTTGAGGCAGGCTTCCATCCATTGCCCCAAACCCCCGGCCCGGAAACCGGGGGCGATGGCTGGGGATTCCGGCCAATCGTTTTCTTCCGGCGGCAACAAACCCCGCCGGGCCGCCGCCGAGGCGCATAGCACCAGGTCGAGCCCATGCGCCCCGGCCAGGCCCGGCCAGTCCGGGAAGAGCCTGGGTGTGTCGGTGCCGCCCGGTCCGAAACCCTGCTGCACGCCATCGTGGTAGAAAAAAATCCTCACGATTTCGTGGCCTTCCGCCAACGCCGCTTTGATAAACTGGTAGGCGGTATGGGCCGCAGGGGTTTGCCCCGGCCCGCCGTGTACCTGGATCGCGTATTTCATCCATCGCCTCCGCCGCCCGTCGTATCCATGCCCTTCGAGGGCGCTGCCACCTATGAAACTCCAGAAAACCCTGCTCGCCCTGCTCATCCCCGCCCAACTCGCCCTGTCGTTCCCGTCCCCGGTCCTGGCCGAGGCGGAGGAAAAGAAAATCGAACTGCCCGATATCGGCGACTCCACCGGCACCTTGATGACGCCGCAGCAGGAGGCGGAATTGGGCGAGGCGTTCTACCGCAACCTGCACAGCCAGTTGCAGATCAGCCAAGACCCGGAAGTGCTGGATTATATTCAATCCATCGGCCAAAAACTGGCGGGCGAGAGCGACAATCCGGCCCAGCCCTTCCATTTCTTCGTGGTCGATGAAGTCGCCATCAACGCCTTCGCCGGTCCGGGCGGCTATATCGGCGTCAATTCCGGGTTGATCCTTTTGACCGAGGCCGAGAGCGAACTGGCCTCGGTGCTGGCCCACGAAATTTCCCACGTCACCCAGCGCCATCTTTACCAGGCGTTCCAGGCCGCGAGCCGCATGGCGATCCCCACCGCCGTGGCGATGTTGGCGGGAGCCTTGCTCGGGGCCAGGGGCGGCGGACAGGCGGGCATGGGCGCGATGATGGCGGCCCAGGCCGCCAATTTGCAATACCAGATCAATTTCACCCGCGACAACGAGGCCGAGGCCGACCGGGTGGGGATGCAAATCCTGTCCAAATCGGAATTCGATCCCAGGGCTATGCCGGACTTCTTCGAAAGGATGCAGCAATCCACCCGTTTCGCGGGCAGCAAGATGCCGGAATTCCTGCTGACCCATCCCGTGACCGTCTCGCGTATCTCCGATACCCGTGGCCGGGCCGAGCAGTTCCCGTACAAGCAATACCCGGATTCCCTGGCCTACCGCATCGTCCGCGCCAAACTCCGGGTCGAGACCGCCGTCAACCCCAAAGTGGCCTTGGATTATTTCAAGGCGATGAGCGGGCAGGGCACCAAGGTCCAGCAGGATATCAACAGCTATGGCCTGGCCTTGGCCCTGATCAAGGCTTCCCGTGGCGAGGAGGCCAAGCCCGCGCTGCAAAAACTGATGCAGGCCTATCCCGACCAATCGCAATTCGTCAACGCGCTGGCGGAGGCGCACCTGGACACCAAGGATTATGCCAAGGCGGGGCAGTTGTTCGATTCGGCCTTGCAGCGTTTCCCCGGCAACCGGGCCTTGACCCTGAATTATGTCCGCGTGTTGTTGATGACCGGCAAGGCGATGCAGGCGGGAAAGCTATTGCACGATTACACCCGCTTCCACGCGATCACGCCGGAAGTCTACGAACTGATGGCGGAGACCTATAGCAAGCTGGGCAACGAGGCCGAATCGCACCGCTATCTGGGCGAGGCCTATTACGCCGATGGCCAGACCCGCACCGCTATCCTGCAATTGCGCTTGGCGAAGAAATTCGCCGGGGATAACTTCTATTTGAATTCGGTGCTGGACGAGCGTTTGAGGGAATTGCAGGCCGAGGAGATGGACCGGCGCAAGGAGAGATAATGGCGTGCTACGGACATGGCCCCAGGAAGGGGAAACCGTCTGGGACATATTAGGGAGGGGAGGATTTGGAGCGGGAAACGAGACTCGAACTCGCGACCCCAACCTTGGCAAGGTTGTGCTCTACCAACTGAGCTATTCCCGCTTATAGATAGATGGAGGCTGAGGTCGGAATCGAACCGGCGTACACGGCTTTGCAGGCCATTTGATCCGTTGATTTCTTTGGGTTAGAGCGCGTTAGCCATGCGCTTAACCACTTTCCTAGGCCTCCCACACCCTTTGGGCGCTGGATCGGGCGGAGTTTGCGACTTGGCCGCTTTGGCTTGTTCGTGCCGGTAGCGTTGTTCGTGTTCCGCGCCCTTTCATCCGCGTATTGTATCCTGTGTGGCTTTTAAAAAACAACCATTGCCCCGCTAAAAAAATGCGGGCACTTCTCCCCTGTTTGCCATTTCGCGGATGAGCGGCACGGAGACCCGGAGCAAGTCGGCAGCTTCTTGGGTGTCGAGGGTGTCCATCAACTTGATGATCCGGCCCGCCACCCAGGTATGACCTTTTTTAGATATCGCCTAAGCTTTATCATTGATTCGACTTTGGTCATTTTCGATTCCGCAACTGAAAGCGGTGGCTGGAGACTGCGGCGTTCACGGTGGTGGGCGACCGTGCCTATATGCCCGCGTGGTCCTGGCCCATGCCTGTTCGGCTTCCCGGAAACGTAGTAGCTGGGTCGGCGGAGGCGCAAGCCCAAGACGGACCAACCGGGCGAACCCTGGCGGGAAACCGGGGTGGCTTGGTACGGAGGCGAACCCAAGGTGGTCCGGTTGCCCGGCGGGGTGGCCCTCTGGCACACGCCCGGCGAAGACCCAATCCGCCTGCGCTGAGTCCTGGTCGTGGACCCCACCACCGGCGAAACCCGGCCCCAGGCCTGCCTTCGCCACCGACACCGGGCTGACGCCCGAGTGGATCGTGGAGGTCACTTTCGAAGAGAGCCGTCGTCACCTTGGCGTGGAAGCCCAGCGGCAGTGGCTCGCCATTGCCCGGACTACGTCCGCCTTGATGGGCTTGTTTCCCCTGGTCTGCCTGATGGCCTGGTGGAAAATGGAACCCTGCCGGTCCGGCAGGCCGCTTGGCACCCAAAGACCGACGCGGCTTTTTCTGACATGCGGGCCTTCGTCCGCCGCGCCATATGGGCACTCAAGCATATCATCAACTCCGAATCCGGCGGCGAGCGGTTGGAATTATCGCCACGCGATTGCATGGTTCTGTTAAGTCAACCCGCTGCCACGGCGTAAAAGGCCAAAGTCGAGTCATTGATATTTTTTGCAATGATGTTTATTTGCTATATCAACAAAACCTGGCACATTCCTACCCCACTCAGAGAGCATCATGACGAAATCTGAATTAACTTCTTTTATTAAGCAAGAAATCGCTGATCGCTTTGAAAAACCACTCGATGCGATTAGTGATGACACCGATCTCATTGAAGATATGGGTGCCGATTCCCTGGAAATGACGGAGATTCTGGTCAGTATTGAAGATAAACTGGGCGTCCGGTTTGAGGACGACACGATCGCACTCCTAAGTACGCCCGCCAAGCTCGCCGAATTCATGGAGAGCTATCTGGCATCCATCGATTATCACGGCATTCCAACCAACGTATGAAACGCAGGGTGGTCATTACCGGTGTGGGAGCGATTGGCCCCAACGGGCACTCGGTCCCGATGATCTGGGACAATGTGGCCCAAGGGGTCAGTGGTATCGGCTCGCTGACCTTGATTGATCCCGCCCCGTTCTCTTCGAAGATTGCCGGAGAGGTTCGTGACTTCGATTTCTCGCGGCACTTTTCAAAAAGAGATCGATTAAGACTCGATCGCTACACTCAGCTTGTGCTTGTCGCCTATCAGGAGGCGGCCAGACAGGCTGGCTGGCACACTGCACCGCCGACGCCCCAACGCACCGGGGTCTATGTGGGCTCGGCAGCGGGTGGCATAGGATCCCTTGACCAAAATCATCAAAAGTTCTTGCAAGGCGACCACCGCCACATCAGCAGCACCCTGATTCCCATGATGATCGCCAATATGGCCGCAGGTGAGATCGCGGTCAGGCATGGGCATACTGGCCCTAACTTCGCCCCCCTCTCCGCCTGCGCAACCGGCAATCACAGCATCGGCCTGGGGTTTCGTAGTATCCAGTATGGCGAGGCGGACGCCGTCGTGGTCGGTGCAGGGGATGCTCCCATCACGGAGACGATGATGGCCGGCTTTGACCGCATGAATGCACTCTCGGTAAGAAACCATGCGCCTGCTACAGCGAGCTGCCCTTTTGATCGAAACCGAGACGGTTTTGTGTTATCAGAAGGAGCGGGGATCTTGCTTTTGGAGGAGCTTGAATACGCCAAACGCCTTGGCCGCCCCATCTTGGCTGAAGTCGTCGGCTTTGGTATGACCGCTGATGGCTATCACATCACCTCGCCCGCCCCGGGTGGTGAGATGGCCGCCAAGGCGATAACGGATGCCCTCGCGGACGCTGGTATCGTCCCCAGCGCGATCAACTACATCAATGCCCACGGCACATCTACGCCCGCCAACGACAAGACAGAAACCCGGGTCATCCGCCGCGCCTTGGGTAAAGCCGCTGAACAGGTTGCCATCAGTTCGACCAAATCGACAACCGGGCATTGGTTAGGCGCCGCCAGTGCCCTGGAAGCCATTTTATGTACCCAAACCCTGCTGACAGGTTTTATCCCGCCCACAATCAATCTGCATGATCCCGACCCTGAGTGTGATCTTGATTACACGCCACTTCGTGGTCATCATTCCTCTGTGGAATATGCCCTCTCTAACGCCTTTGGATTTGGCGGACATAATGCGGTAGTCGTATTGAGAAAATATGCAGCCTGAAGGAGGATTTTCAACGCAATTCTGGTTTCGCATAACATGCAGCACCTTGCAACTGGTCGTCAACACAATCTAAGGATATTCCGATGAAGGTTACTAGCATTGATGGAATGGGTAGCTATGGCGTCTATATAGATGGCGTGGATTTTGAACATCTCACCGACGAGCAGTGGAGAGAGATCGGCCATATCCACATGAAGAGCCTGGTCACCATTATTCGTGACTGCAATCTAACCTGCGAGAACCAGCTTGGATGGATAAGGAAGCTTGGCGAACCCAGACATGGCTTGTACTACAGGCTAATGAAGAAATACGGTATTACATCGATGGGGTTACTTGTTCGACTGGGTTTGAGCGATACCAGCGGTATTGACGCAGAAGACAAGGGTGTGATACGGGAACACATTAGATATCAGCAATCGACTTCCGAAGGCGCAGGTATCGCGCGGGTTAGTGGGATCAAAAATGACAAAGGACTGTCGACCGGACTATTTAATGATGGTGAATTGCTTTGGCATTCTAATGAAGCGGCCACCCTGACCTTTGTCCCCGGCGTGGCGTTGCTGGGTGGAAAGTGCATGGTGGGTTCGTCAACGGGTTTTTTGCAAACCGCAGATTATTATGAATCAGTCAGTGAGTCGTTCCGTTCGGAGCTGGATGAGATGGTTTTGACTCACCGCTATACAGAGGGAAAGATAAACCCGATCCTCAATGACAATCTCGGTCGTTCCAACATGTGTCCAGTGGATGGTGCCGAGATTCCGATGGTCATCATGAGTCCTGGAGGCATTAAGGGGTTGCACTACCCATTAAATACGGTTTATGGGGTTCGTGGAATGAGTAAGGCCGAAAGCGATAGCCTCTTCGCAGAAATCAACGAACATTTGTTCGTCGATTACTATATTTACGATCATTGGTACAAAAATGACGGCGACCTTCTGTTGTTTGACAACTCGATCACGCTGCATCGGCGTCTTGGAAATGTATCGGGTCGCCTCGCTTATCGCATCCAGCACGACTACAGCGAGTTACAGGATGACTTCTGGCAGCCTTACTTCCAGAAAGAGTTTGCGGATAAATATAAGGAAGATATCACAGACTTTGTCGAGACACTGGGTATCCAGAGTTTTAAGTTGCCTCAAGCTGGCTAGTTAAGCGGCTCCAGATAAATATATTGCTCGGGCGTTCATTGTGATGTCGCAAAACAACGTGTTAGGTACAATTGAAAATGCAAAGAAGCCGTCTCGATCATTACCTTTTGGACAATCCATCCCTGCAAAGGCGCTATAAGAAAATCAAGAAGCATGTCAATCGTCTGATTATTTCAGGCTATGACATTACCAATCGATGCAATCTCCGCTGCAAAGGGTGCTACTTCTTTGAAGGCGAACGCTCCTCCAACTTCAATGATGACCGGACCCTGGATGAGTTCGACGCTTTTTTTGCCAGTGAAGTCAAGCGTGGTGTGACCATGCCCCATTTTGCCGGTGCAGAACCGGCAAAAGTTCCGGAGCGGCTCGCATTGGCTGCCAAGTACTGGAATCGAGGCGTTATCTATACGAATGGCACCTTGCCCATCGCGCCGGATCTGCCCTTTATGCTGCATATCTCGCTTTGGGGGGCGGAGGAAACGGATGCGCGCCTGAGAGGGAAACATGCCTTCAGAAGTGCGCTCGATAACTTCTCTCGGGATGCGCGGGCGGTTTTTATCTTTACCATAAACCGTCAAAATATCGGTGAAATGGCGGAGGTGACAGATATCTGCGCCCAGCATGGGACTAAACTCTCGTTCAATCATTATAGTCCTACGCGCTGGTACGGATCGTCAGGCACTGAGATGCCCAACGAAATACGTTTCAGAGGTAAGGGACGTTTCAGTGGCCCTGACGACCAGCTTGCTTTACGCCTCGAAGACCTGAACATCATAAGAGGTCACATACGGGAGCTGCTTATCCGTTATCCGGATACCCTGATTTATTCATCTTATTACAACGAGCGCATCAATAGCCCTGATGTCCTTTTCAATATTGATTCCCAAACGGGTGTTGCGACGAATTGCGCCATACTCAATTCCGCTCATCATCGTGAATATAGAACCGATCTAACCTGGGATGACGCCGATTGCTGTATTCCTAATACCGATTGCGCCACCTGCCGCCACTATGTTGCTAATTACAGTAAGATCATGGGCGAATTTCATAACCATCTTGACAGCATTGACCAATTCGATAGATGGCTGGAGGTCTATGAGACCTGGTGCAAATTGAATATTAGAAACTGGGATACCCTGGACTGAGCCAGCAGAAGCTTTCGGATATTCTGTTCTATCCTAATGAACATCTGACTAAATTTATGGGCAGTAATTCTGTACCCGAAACTGTAGTTCATCCTAGCCCCGCGCCGCTTTATCCCTTGACGCAGACCCAGCAAGAAATCTGGTTCAATCAGATATTGCATGAGGGGCTGCCACTGTACAACATCGGCGCAAAGATACATCTGCCCGGGGCAGTGGATATTGCGCGATTTCGGGAGGCTGTCCGCTTACTGGTATTGAAACACGACTGCCTGCGTATTCAATTAACCCAAAGTCGGGATGAAAACGGAGTCCCCCAACAGACCATTGTTCAGCCCTTCGAACCCGAGGTGATCCTGCACGATTTTCGGGAAGAGGCAGATCCCCTGATTGCCGCAACGCAGTGGATGCAGCGACGTTTTATGGAACCATTCGTGCTCGATGGTTTTCCATTGTTCCGCTACGACCTGGTCCGGGTAGCCGAGGCCGACTACTACTGGCTGATGCAATATCACCACCTGATCACGGACGGTTGGGGTAGTTCCCTGTTGGTCCGCTCACTTGGGGGACTCTATACGGCCTTGGTTCGCGGAGAGACACCTGACCTATGGAGTCCATCCTACCTCGATTTTATCGCCAACGAACAAGAGTACAGACGTTCCGAGAGATACCGGAAGCATGGAGAATTCTGGAAAGGGCAATTCACCTACCCACCCGAACCCCTGTTGATACCCAAGTCGGGAAGCCATTTACCAGCACCCAGCGATTGTCGCAGCCCGCAGGTGCCGAGAGCGCTGATCCAACGACTCGAGACCTTGGCCAAGGCTTATCAGGGGAGTTTTTTTCATGTTTTGATCGCTGTCCTGGCACTCTATTTCTCGCGTACCAGAGGCGTGGATACACTGGTGATCGGTCTTCCGATGCAGAATCGGTCCAGTGTCCAATTCAAGCAAACCGCAGGGCTTTTTACCTGGGTCTTCCCCTTCAGCTTGCGGGTCGATCTTAGGGAATCTTTTGATGTTTTTTTACAGCGGATTGCCAAGCAGCTCTTGCAATGCTACCGCTATCAGCGCTATCCCATCAGCGCCATCTACCATGATATCCGGCCAGTCACGGCCCACCGGCAACTGTTCGACATCGTTCTGTCCTATGAACGGCAGGACTACGACACATCTTTTGGGGAGATCGTTAGCTACACAGAAGGCATGCTGAATGATGCGGAGCAAATTCCATTGGTGCTTGCTTTTCGCGATTACTACGTCCACTCGGATGCGCGTTGGGATTTTGTCACGAATCGGGCCTACTTCGACGATCAACAGCGGGCGGCTATACAAAGCCATCTGTTACATCTGCTGGAGGCCGTTGCTAAGCAACCGAGGCGCACGCTCGACCGGATTTCCCTGGTGCCCGAATCTGAAGTGACGCAATTACATGCCTGGGGCCAGGGTCCTTGCACCGTTCCCCTGCAACAGACCGTGGTAGGGCTGTTCGAGGCACAAGCGGCAGGTCGTCCCGAGGCCCCGGCTGTGGAGTTTGGCGAACGGCGGCTCAGCTACCGCGAACTGAACGAGGCGGCCAACCGCGTAGCCCATGGACTGATGGCCCGGGGCGTAGGTTCCGATGTCCTGGTAGGCCTAGTCTGCGCACGCTCGATTGAGCTGATTGTGGGCCTGCTGGGCATCCTCAAGGCCGGAGGGGCCTATGTGCCCATCGATTCGGACTATCCGCAGGCGCGGATCGAATATCTGCTGGAAGACAGCGGGGCGCGGATATTGCTGACCCAGCGGGGCCTGCGGGACCGAATCCCGCAGGGTGAGGGCGTAGAAGCCTTGTGCCTGGATGGAACGGAGGAATGGCCGGCCTCGGTGGAAAATCCCGTCAGTCGGGCCGGACTGGATGATCTGGCCTACGTGATCTATACCTCCGGCTCCACTGGACGGCCCAAGGGTGTCATGCTGCCTCATGGCGCATTAGCCAATCTCATAGCCTATAGTCGTCAACAGCCTGGACTTGGGGAAGCCTATAGAACGCTACAGCAGACATCGTTGAGCTTCGATGTTTCCTTACAGGAAATCTTCTCCACGTTCGATACCGGAGGCTGTTTGGTATTGATCGATGAAGCTACACGGCGGGATAGCCAATTACTGTGCGGTTACCTGGAAGCACATCGAATCGAGCGGCTTTTTTTGCCCTACGCGGGCTTGATGCAGCTAACGGAAACTGCCGCAAAAACTCCTCCCAGCAGTCTTGTCGCCGTAATCACGGCCGGTGAGCAATTACGCATCACTCCATCAATACAGCAATTCTTTTCCGCGCTACCATATTGTCATTTCTGGAATCACTATGGCCCATCAGAAACCCATGTTGTCACCGCATATGCATTGGAGGGCATTCCAGATGGTTGGGCAAACTTTCCGCCCATAGGTCGACCTATCGCCAACACCCAGATTTACGTCCTCGACCCACAGGGTCAGCCCGTGCCCATCGGAGTTCCCGGCGAGTTGTACATTGGTGGAATGGGCTTGGCGCGGGGATACCTGAACCGTCCTGAGCTGACGGCGGAGCGCTTCGTCGAACTGGAAGTGTTTGGCCAGCGGCAGCGGCTGTACCGCACGGGCGACCGGGTACACTGGCGGGAGGACGGACAATTGCTGTTCCTAGGACGGCTGGACCACCAGATCAAGCTGCGCGGCTACCGCATCGAACTGGGCGAGATCGAAGCGACACTGGTCTCTTTGTCGGGAATCAAGGAATGCGTGGTGATGGTTCGAGAGGATCATCCAGATGAGCGACGACTGGTCGCTTACGTCGTTCTCGACCAGGAAAGCGATCCAATCGGGCCAGATCTGCGCGGTGCCTTGGCGGAACAGTTGCCGGACTACATGATTCCAGTCGCCATTGTGCCTTTGGACAGCCTGCCATTGACACCGAATGGCAAGCTAGACCGTGCGGCCCTGCCGGCACCGGAGATTGATCGAGCGGCGCTCGGCACTGCCTATGTCGCGCCGCGTAACCCGATAGAAGAGACCCTGGCAGAACTGTGGCAGGAAATCCTGATGCTCAATGAGTTGCCGGGGATACACGACAACTTCTTTGACCTAGGGGGCCACTCGTTGTTATCCGCGAGACTGGTCAGCCGCATCAAGACTGGCTTTGGTCTGGCCTTGTCCCTGCGGGATTTCTTTCAGTCGCCGACAATTGCCAATCTGGCTGAGCTGCTAAAACAGCCCGCCAACGGGGATGGGATCGGGGAAGCAGAACAACATCTGCGCCCTGGAGTACGCAGGTTGCTCGATCCAGTTATTTGGCATCAATTACAAAGCTATGCGATGAGTTGGCAGGGCGAACGGGCCAGTCCGGAAAGCCTGATTGTTGGGCGTAATCTGGAAGGCACCCGCCCGCCGCTGTTTTGGGTCTTTCAAGGCCAAGAGGAATTTGCCCAACTTGGCCATTACCTGGGCGTGGATCAACCCCTCTATGGTATGCGCTCCGGGCACCTGGTCATGGATTATACCGAGGACAATATTCAAGCCCTGGCGCTCGATTATGTGCGGGAGATCCAGGCGCTGCGCCCTTGCGGGGCACTGGTCCTGGGGGGTAACTGCCAGGGAACCCTGATTACCATGGCTATTGCCCAGCACCTGATGCGCCGGGAACGCTATGTGCTGTTGCTTATCCTCATGGAATGGACCTTTTCGGCGCAACCCTATGCCGGCCCAGTGGGGCTGATCTTCGGGCGCGAAAGCGATGTCACCAATCCATATCGCCATTTCCGGCAACCAGAATTGATGTGGCAGCGGGCTTGGCCCCGGCATCGGGTCGAATTTATCCCTGGCGCATACGGTGAACTCTTCCGTGAGCCCAATGTGCAGAGCTTGGCGGGGGTGGTCTCACGCTTGATCGATGATGCGCAGAATATCCCTTTGAATCTACTGCCAGCCGAAGGCAGGAAGGCTACGATAGCCGTTGATGAACCGCCACTGCGGATGTGGCCGGGAGAACGACGCCTGATTGTGGTACGGGTTACCAATACCAGCCCGCTTTCCTGGCCGGGCGGCAGGGAATTGGGGTTGTTCCTGGTCAACCAATGGTGTAAAGGCGATGGCAAGCCTTTGATGCTCAAGGACGGGGGCATCCCCCTGCCAGCCTTGGCCAGTGGCGAGGAGACGGTGCAATGGCTACCCATTTGCGCTCCGAAGACATCGGAGGCCCTTCAGCTACGGTTGAAAGTGGTGGAAGAGGGCGTGTTTACTTGGTTAAGGCACGATTATGAGCCACTGCAACTATCGGTTCAAATCGCTCCAAACACTGAAGCAACCGTGGCGTCGGTGGCGCAGTTGGGAAACCAATATAGCCCCCCGATCCTCATTGGAGGAACCGGCGGATCAGGCACCCGTGTCATATCCCGAATTCTGCAACAACTCGGCGTGCATCTGGGGACGCAGTTAAATCCCTCCGACGACAGCATCGAGTTGCTGGGCGAGTGGTGGGCGCGGTTGTTGCCCTATTGGAAGGCAGAACCCCCCATCGAGATCGAATCCGCCATTGTCCATGCCCTGGGCGCGAAGCTCGCGGTATTTCTGGATGGCGTGGCGAAGCACAGCCAGTGGGGGTGGAAATTGCCGCCGACGGTCTTTTTCGCACCCTTCTGGCATCGGCTCTGGCCGGGCATGCGTTGCATCCATGTGGTGCGGGACGGGCGTGACATGGCGCTGTCTCATAACCAGAAGCAGTTGAACTACCTGGGCCCCGTGGTCCTGCAGAGCGATGAACTGTTGCTGGACAAGGCGCAACGCAGTATTCGCCTGTGGGATCGCCTTAATCTGCGGTTGGCTGAGTACGCCGAGGCCAAGATGCCGGGACAATACTTGCGTATACGCTACGAGGACCTGTGCGCTCAGCCCAGGGTGGAGATCGAACGCCTGATGAAATTTCTCGGTCTGGAGGGAGATGCCGAGGCGTTGGCCAAACAGGTACAACCGAGTCCCGGTATCGGTCGCTGGCGACAGCAGGCAAAGGACTGGCTAATACAGGTCGAACACGCCGGGCGGGAAGGATTGGCGCGCTTTGACTATCTGGATGGCGGAAAGCCAGTTGACGGAATCCCATCGTTACCCGCTCAGTCAGACCTCTACGATGCAGGACTGATTGCATTCCAACGGGGAGAATATGATCGCGCCATCGAACAGCTGAATCCGGCTCTGGACCGGGTCAACCGCTTGCTACCGGCCCTGGCGGAGTCTTTCCACCGTCAACATCGCTATGATGAGGCCGAGCGAGCTTGGCGTCAGGCCCTGGCGCTCAACCAGAATGACGGTCGTTTATGGCTGGGACTGGCGCTGAGTTGCCAAGCGATTGGCAACTCGAATGAGGCCGTGAACGCCTATAAAACGGCATGCGAGAGAGGCCTGATGCGTCCGGTGGAGGCGTTGACACCACTGTTCGAGTTGGCGCAATCCGCGCATGAGGGGATCGCCGAGGTGGCTGCTTTAGTTAACCGCGCACTGAAACAAACCCCTCAGGATACGGAATTGCTTGCCCTGGTGGCCCAGGTGCAATTGCAATCGAACGAGCCAGATGCCGTAGTCGCAACGGTTCATAAGCTGATCGCGCTACGTCCTGACCAATTCGCCCCGGTAGTGCAGATCATTTGGAAAATGGTTGGACGGGGCATGTTGGCGGAAGCTAAATTGCTGATCACCGATCTGGTGGAACGGCTGCCCAATGAGCCTGCGGTGCTACGTTTGCTAGTCCATTACACCCTTCATATAGACCATGACGTTAAAAAAACATTGAGCCTTTGTGACGCCGTACTCAAGCGGGCACCCCATCGGTTCGTGTTTTACGGGTACAAGGGGGAATGCCTCGCTGAGTTAGGTGAGCTGGATCATGCCTTAGCGGCTTTCGACCGGGCGATCGAAGGATTAGGCGACCGGGTACCGGCGCGTTTCTTGGCGAAACGTGGACAGCTACAGCAAAGACTCGGGGTATTTGATAAGGCCAGAGAAGACCTGCTGAGGGCCATAGAGATAAATCCTGATGCGAAATGGATCAGAGATGCTCTGAGGTAAGCGCGTGGCGAACCCCTTGGCCTATGGCGCGGCACCCTGCACCAAAGCCCGGTCGCCACCGAGGCGCTCGGGTGCTTCCAGAAGCTCTACTGCGTCGAGCGCGAGGCCGCCGGTCTCGATCCCGAAGCCCGGTCACGGCTCCGGCAGGAGCAGGCCCGCCCCCTGGCCGAGGCCATGCATGCCTGGCTGGCCGGGAAATGCAGCCAAGTGCCCGACGGCTCCGCCATAGCCAAGACTATCGACTATTCCTTGAGGCGCTGGGGTCCGCTCACCCGGTTCTTCGACGATCCGGGCGTGCCCTGTGGACAACCACCACCTCGAGAACCGCATCCGCCCGGTCGCCCTGGGCTGCCGCAACTGGCTGTTCGCCGGGAGTTTGTGCGCGGGCCAGCACGCCGCCGTGCTTATGAGCCTGATCCAGTCGGCCAAGCTCAACGGCCACGATCCCTACGCCTACTCCAAGGACGTCATGGACCGCCTGCCCACCCAGCCCGCCCAGCGCATCGGGGAACTGCTCCCGCATCGCTGGCAGCCCCAGTCGATCTCCGCCTGAATCCTCGGCCATCGGGCCGCCTTCGCTTAGGCCAAGGGGTTCGCCACACGCTTACGTTATTTGCGGCCAAACCCTTATTGCTGCTATTGCTGCGGCGAAGTGACCGTGATCGACATGGCTTCGGTGTAGCGGGCGACCACGGCATCGCCGGGTTTCACCTCGTTGAGGCGCTTGATCTCGGGACCGGCCTTCACCTTCAGCAGTTTGCCGTCCGATCTTTCCAGGGTGACCAGGCGGCTGTCGTAATCGATGGCCTTGACCGTGGCCGCGACCTCGACCGTTTCCATGGCGGCCATGCCCGGCTTGGCCCCCTTGGGCGCGCGTTCCACCACGGTGGCCCCGCCCGGTTCCGGCTTGTCCTCGGGGGCGGTGACGAACAACTCGATGGTTTCCAGGAATTCCGCCGTCACATCGTCGCCGACCCGGATTTGCGCGAAGTTGCGGACTTCGGGGCCGCATTTGACCTTGGCTTGCTTGCCGTCGGGGTATTTCAGAGTGACGACCCGGTGCTTCTTGTCGATGGCTTTGACCTTAGCGGTTACGACGACCAATTCGCCCTCGATGCCGCCCGGTTTGTCTTCCGCGGCCGGGGCGGCGGCGGGGGCGAGTTGCGCCGCCGGGGTCGGATCGACCGCGGGGGCCGGGGCGGGGGCTTGGTGGGCGCAGCCGATCAGGAGCGAACCGGCCACGAGGGCCGTGGGGCCGCCGAGCAGCCAGGGTTTCATACGATGGTTCATTGAAAAGCCTTTTTTGGTTTTGGGGGATCGATGGCGGGGCGGGCGGAACCGCCGCTACCCGTGGGGGCCGTTATCCGGGGCTGGGGCGTTTTCGGTTGGAGATGCGGGTCGGAGCATTCATCTGTCCCTACAACCTATGCGAAATACCTCAGGGAAAACGCTGGGGTGCCGGGGGCTGAGTGTAGCGGTAGGTCGGCGGTTTGCCAATCCGGGAGGCAGGGGCCGCGCCGCCCGTTTCACAAGGCCAGTTCCAAGGGGGCGGGAATCAGCTTGAAACGGCTGAACGAGGCGGTGGCTTCCTGGAGGCGGCCCAGGTGGAAACCGGCATGGGTGGTTTTGCCCGACAGGCGCAACAGGACGCCGGCATGGAACCCGGTGGGCGGCAGCAGGATTTCCGGTTCGGCGCGGACCGCCGCTATGGGCGGGAGCAACAAACCCTTGCCTTGGGGATGGCCGAGTTCGTCCCAAAGGGCCACGGATTCGGCGCTGGGAGACAGCAGTTCCACCCCGAAGCGCAGCCCGGTTTCCCGCTGCGCCAGCCAGCGGATCACGCTGATATGCGGCGGGTGCGGCGCTTCGGCGATGCCGACCAGGGAACCGGCCTGGAGCTTGGGGTCGCCGCCGTCGCACAGTAGCACGCAATAGCCGTGCGGGTCGGTATTGAGCAATTCCCCCGCAGTGCCCGGATCGGCCCCGGTCCGGTCCGCCGCCGCCGCGCCCCAGATTTCATCCCTGGGGCAACCCGAGCTATCCAGCAGCAGGCGCTCGATCACGGCGTCGGCCCGCAAAGCCCGCTCGTCCTGGCGCGGATGCTCGGCGACCTCGTGTTCCATCGGCAGCAATTCCAGGCGGGAGGCGGCTTTGAGCCAATCGGCCCGGCCCGCGTTGACGGGTTTGAGCCGGGGCTTGGTGTGGGTGGGCCGGGGATCGAGGGCGGCGACCAGTTCCTGGAAGCCGATGAACAATTGGCAGGGCTGGTGCAGTGGCAGGCGTTCCGAGCGCCGTTGCGCCGGGCCGAACAGGCTTTTCGCCAACAGGGTCGGCAACCGGTGTCCGTTCAGGCCCAGGGTGGCGAGTTTGGCGCGTTGTTCCGGCGATTTGTCCAGCAGGCGTTCGATCAGCCGCCCGATGAACAGGAACCGGCAGGAAGGGGCGGGCATCCAGTCATCGCGGATGCGGTAGGGGCCGTGTTCGCTGTCGAGGTCGAGGCGGAACCGGGCCAGTTGTTCCCCGATCACGGGCCGGGCTTCCCAGGCCGCGTGGTCGGCCCATTCCCCCAGCATCCGGTAGATCAGGCGCATGTCGCGCTGGCGGTAGCGGCCATAATCGGCCATGGCGAACAATAGGATGCGCTTGAATTGCCCCAGTGGCGTGCGGCAGGCCGGGGGTTCGCCGGGGTCGCCGAATCGCGCCGACGCTGCGCCCTGGGCCTCGGCCAAACGGTAGGCGCGGTAGAGGTCGGGCCAGAACGCCGGGTCGGGTTCGCGATAAAGCCGCGCCGTGTCCAACAAGGCCAACCCCCAGTGCTGGAAGGCCCGGTACAGCGCGACCAAGCTGGGGTCGGCGTCGCCCAGCCATAGGCTATTCGCCGAGCGGCTGGCCGGGCAGGCATAGGCGTAGAGATTGCCGAGTTCGCGGCGCAGTTGGCTGGTGGTCTCGATGCGCTGGGCGAGTTCCGGCGGGTAGGGCAGGGCGGCGTCGAGGCTGTGGGTGTCGATTTGCCCCGCCAACTGGGCGGCGCGGGGGCGGATCGTATCGGCCAGGACCAGCCGGGCCGGGCCGGACAGGTCCGGCTTGGCGTTGAGCGCCCGCAGCAAGGCCAGGAGGGCGTCCAGGCAGCGCTCCGGGTGGGCGAGCGGCAGTTCCGCGAGCCAATCCGCGACGGTTTGGGGCGTGGGGAGCGGCAGGACGATTTCGGTCGCCGTTCCCGTGGGAGATGTGCCGGAGGGCTGCATGGGTGACTTCCTCGGTCCAGGGGGGGGCGCGGTGGCCCGCTGCCCTGGCATCGCGCTGGTTGGGTGTGTGATATTGTATCGGCCCGCCTGGAAAAATGCCGATTCCCGCCGCCCAGACCTTCCGTTGGCCCTGGGATTTCGGTAAAACCGCCCGCCATCCTGGGCGGCGACCTTTGCCCGCATAGACAGAATTCCGGGGTTTCCTTTAAAATTTCGCGACCTACGGAACTTTACAAGAACAACATCGACGGGAGGAACCTCAAGGGGTCCTCCCGTTTTGTATGTTTAAGGCGACCCCACAGCATCATGAATACTCAAGCACTCTTGGCCCTGGAAGACGGTACTTTGTTCCGGGGCACCGCCATCGGCGCGGTTGGTCGGTCGGTCGGCGAGGTGGTTTTCAACACCGCCATCACCGGCTATCAGGAAATCCTCACCGATCCTTCCTATGCCCGCCAGATCGTCACCCTGACCTATCCCCATATCGGCAATGTCGGCGTCAACGCCGAGGATGTGGAATCGACCGGCGTGTTCGCCAGCGGGCTGGTGGTGCGCGATGTGCCCCTCCGGCTCAGCAATTTCCGCGCGGGGCAGAGCCTCGCGGATTACCTCAAGGCCCACAACGTGGTCGGCATCGCGGGCTTGGATACCCGCAAGCTGACCCGTATCCTGCGTGACAAAGGGGCGCAGCGCGGCTGCATCGTGGCCGGACCCGATATCGACGCCGAGGCCGCGCTGGCCGAGGCGCGGGCGTTTCCGGGGCTACAAGGCATGGACCTCGCCAAGGAAGTCAGCGCCAGGGAAAGCTATCCCTGGACCGAGGGTTCCTGGCGCTTGGGCGAGGGCTATACCCGGCCCGCCGAAGCGCGCTTCCATGTGGTGGCCTACGATTTCGGGGTCAAGCGCAACATCCTGCGGCTTTTGACCGACCGGGGCTGCCGCTTGACCGTGGTGCCCGCCCAAACTTCCGCCGAGGCCGTGTTGGCGCTCGAACCGGACGGCGTGTTCCTCTCCAACGGTCCCGGCGATCCCGAGCCCTGCGATTACGCCATCCGCGCCATCCGCACTTTCCTGGAACTCAAAATCCCGGTGTTCGGCATCTGCCTGGGACATCAGTTGTTGGGACTGGCAGCGGGCGCTCGCACCGCCAAGATGAAATTCGGCCATCACGGGGCCAACCATCCGGTGCAGGAACTCGACACGGGCCGCGTGCTGATCACCAGCCAAAACCATGGTTTCGCGGTGGACGAGGGGACTTTGCCCGCCAACGTCCGCCCGACCTACCGCTCGTTGTTCGACGGCAGTTTGCAAGGCATCGAATTGACCGACCGGCCCGCGTTCAGTTTCCAGGGCCACCCGGAGGCGAGCCCCGGCCCGCATGATTTGAAGCCCTTGTTTGATCGGTTCATTCGGATGATGGGTTAGTTGATATATTCCTGATGTTTTTGGCGGGATGGAGGTAAGTAGATATGAACGTGGAAGAGCTTGAACGCGAAATATCCCAATTGCCTGCACCCGAACTTAAGCAGTTCTCCCAGTGGTTCGATGAGTTTAAAGCGGAGCAATGGGATAAGCAGGTCGAGGAAGATATTCTCTCTGGACGGCTGGATACGGTAGCGAAACAAAGGGTGCAAGAGGCAATTCCGTTTCCCAAAAAAACCACGCTGGCGCAACGCGAGTCATTGCATCAAGCAGGGGAACGGCTTGATGCAAAGCTTAGGGGGTTGGGACTTGGGGAGGATGAGTTGCTGGAGGATTTCAAGCAATGGCGGCGGCAACGGGGAAATGCCTGACAAGTTCCTGGTCATTGATGCCAATATCCTGATCCGCGCCGTTTTGGGCAACCGGGTTAGGTGGCTCATCAACCATTACGGCGATTCCGTGGCGTTTTATATCGCCGAGGCGAATTTAAAGGAAGCCGGGTTTTATCTTTCCCACTCACTCGCGCAAAAGCGGAATTTGGACGAGGCGGATTGGCGCTCAGTCTTCGACGGGGTGCTAAATACCGTCCAAATCGTTCCCGATAGCTCATTGGCCGGGTTTGAGGATAGGGCCAGGGCGCGGATCGGTGGACGCGATCCGAACGATTGGCCCGCCGTGGCGGTGGCCCTGATTCTGGATTGCCCCGTATGGACCGAGGATAGGGATTTCTTCGGGGCCGCTGTCGCGACTTGGACCACGGCTACGGTGGAACTGTATTTGCGGGACGAATAAGGCGTTGCGGGCGATTTTGGCAGCGATTCCTGGGCGAACCTTGTGAAGTGGGTTCATGCTTTTCGCGACGACTAAATGCGTTTCGCATTTTATTGTTCTGATTTTCATAGCTATTTCTCAATCATATGAAATTCGAGCGAATTTCTTATTCGGACTTGAATTCGCGCCAGAAGGAAAATTTTAATTTCCAGAAGGTATCGGCGGTGCTTGCGGATTATGGCTTTGTAACCATCCGCTTAAACGATGACTGGCAAGGCGCGGATTTTATTGCCCATCACGTCAATGGGGAAGTCTTCCTGAAGGTTCAGCTCAAAGGGCGGCTTACTGTAGATACTAAATACAAGGGTAAAGATATTTGGATATGTTTTTGCTATCAAGCTATATGGTATTTATTTCCTCACGATGATTTTTTGCGGTGGGCGCTTGAAAACTTAACTATCGGCGGAACCGAGGGTTGGGAGTATCCAGAAGATTGGGGGAAAGTTAAGGGTTGCTATAGTTGGCCAACGCCCGGCAAGAGCATTGTTTGGTTGAAAGACTATGCGCTAATTCCTTCAGTATCCGAATAAATAGTCATAAATCCCTGCCCTGATTTTGAAAAACTGTTATGCCAAAGCGTACCGACCTCCAAAGCATCCTCCTCCTAGGCGCCGGCCCCAACGCTCTTTTGTAGACAACGGGAAACCCTCATGCAAGCCATCGAACTAGAAACCACCATAGGCGAAGACGGAACCTTGCATTTGCCGGAGCGGTATAGGTTCAGCTTCGGTGCCAAGGCGCGGGTTATCGTTCTGCTGGACGATGCGGCGGATACCCAACTAGCCACCAAAGGCCAAGCCGATAAACTCATGGAATTCGCCGGTAAGGTGGATTGGCCGATAGCCGACCCGGTGGCATTCCAGCGCGAATGCCGCGACGCTTGATAGTTTGAACAGCACCAAGTTACTTATCCAGAAATAAACCCTGGATTTCCCGAGTCCGCTTCCACTATCCCTGTGGAAAACAGCACACAGACCACTATGCCAAAACGTACCGACATTAAAAGCATCCTCCTCCTCGGCGCCGGCCCCATCGTCATCGGCCAAGCCTGCGAATTCGACTACTCCGGTGCCCAAGCCTGCAAAGCCCTGAAAGAAGAGGGCTACCGGGTGATCCTGGTCAATTCCAACCCGGCCACGATCATGACCGACCCGGACATGGCCGACGCCACCTATATCGAGCCCATCGATTGGCAGACCGTCGCCAAGATCATCGAGAAGGAACGCCCCGACGCCCTGTTGCCCACCATGGGCGGACAGACCGCGCTCAACTGCGCCCTCGACCTCGACCATCACGGCGTCCTGGAGAAATTCGGCGTGCAGATGATCGGCGCCTCGAAAGATGCCATCGACAAGGCCGAGGACCGCCAGAAGTTCAAGGAGGCCATGACCCAAATCGGCCTGGGTTCGGCCCGTTCCGGTATCGCCCATACCCTGGAACAAGCCTTGGCCTGTCTCGAACACACCGGCTATCCCGCCATCATCCGGCCTTCGTTCACCCTGGGCGGTTCCGGCGGTGGCATCGCCTACAACCGCGAGGAATTCGTCGCCATCTGCGAGCGCGGCCTCGACCTGTCGCCGACCCACGAACTCTTGATCGAGGAATCGGTGCTGGGTTGGAAGGAATACGAAATGGAGGTGGTGCGCGACCGCCAGGACAATTGCATCATTGTTTGCTCCATCGAGAATTTCGACCCGATGGGCGTGCATACCGGCGATTCCATCACCGTGGCCCCGGCCCAGACCTTGACCGACAAGGAATACCAGATCATGCGCGATGCCTCCATCGCGGTGCTGCGCGAGATCGGGGTCGATACCGGCGGTTCCAATGTGCAATTCGCCATCAATCCCACGGACGGGCGGATGATCGTGATTGAGATGAATCCCCGCGTGTCGCGCTCGTCGGCGCTGGCCTCGAAAGCCACCGGCTTCCCCATCGCCAAGGTGGCCGCGAAACTGGCCGTGGGCTACACCCTGGACGAACTCCGCAACGAGATCACCGGCGGCGCGACCCCGGCCTCGTTCGAGCCGACCATTGATTACGTCGTCACCAAGGTGCCGCGCTTCACCTTCGAGAAATTCCCCCAGGCCGACGACCGCCTCACCACCCAGATGAAATCGGTGGGCGAAGCTATGGCGATAGGCCGTACTTTCCAGGAATCCCTGCAAAAAGCCCTGCGTAGCCTGGAGATCGGTATCGACGGTTTGGCCGAGAAACTCGACGCCAGCGAGGAGGACGCCACCGGCAGCCTGATCCGCGAACTGCGCCATCCCGGCCCCAGCCGCATCCTCTACGTGGCCGATGCCTTCCGGGCGGGTTGGCCTTTGGAGCAAGTGTTCGAGCATAGCGCCATCGATCCCTGGTTCCTGGCCCAGATCGAGGATTTGATCGCCGAGGAAAAGCGCCTGTCCGGGCGGGTCTTGGGCACGCTGACGGCAGACGAGTTGTTCGCCTTGAAGCGCAAGGGTTTTTCCGATTCGCGGCTGGCCCGCATCCTCGACACCCGCGAGGCCGAAGTCCGCGCCGCCCGCCACCGGCTGGGCGTGAGGCCGGTCTACAAGCGCATCGATTCCTGCGCGGCGGAATTCGCCACCGCCACGGCCTACCTTTATTCCACCTACGAGGAGGAATGCGAGGCCGCGCCCACCGACCGCCAGAAGATCATCGTGCTGGGTGGCGGGCCGAACCGCATCGGCCAGGGCATCGAGTTCGATTATTGCTGCGTCCATGCCGCCATGGCGCTGCGGGAAGATGGCTACGAAACCATCATGATCAACTGCAACCCGGAGACGGTTTCGACCGACTTCGATACCTCCGACCGGCTGTTCTTCGAGCCGCTGACCCTGGAGGACGTGCTGGAAATCATCCACCTGGAAAAGCCCATGGGCGTGATCGTGCAGTACGGCGGCCAAACCCCGCTCAAGCTGGCCCGCGCTCTGGAAGCGGCGGGTGCGCCGATCATCGGCACCTCGCCGGATTCCATCGATTTGGCCGAGGACCGCGAGCGTTTCCAAAAGCTGGTGGACCGTCTCGGTATCAAGCAGCCCCCCAACCGCACCGCCCGTTCCCTCGACGAAGCCCTGCGCTCGGCCAAGGAAATCGGTTATCCCTTGGTGGTGCGTCCGTCCTACGTGCTGGGGGGGCGGGCCATGGAAATCGTGTTCAACGACGAAGACCTCAAGCGCTATATGCGGGAAGCGGTCAGCGTGTCCAACGAATCGCCGGTCTTGCTCGACCGCTTCCTCGACGATGCCATCGAAATGGACGTGGACGCTGTCTGCGATGGCCAGCGGGTGGTGATCGGCGGTTTGATGCAGCATATCGAGCAGGCCGGGGTGCATTCTGGCGACTCGGCCTGTTCCATCCCGCCCTACGATCTCGCCGACACCCTCCAGCAGCAATTGCGCCAACAAGTCACCAAACTGGCCGAAGCCCTGGGCGTGGTCGGCCTGATGAACACCCAGTTCGCCATTCAGGGCGAGGAAATCTTCATCCTGGAAGTGAACCCCCGCGCTTCCCGCACCGTGCCTTTCGTGTCCAAGGCCACCGGCTATCCCTTGGCCAAGATCGCCGCCCGCTGCATGGTCGGTAAAACCCTGGAGGCCCAGGGCGTGACCGTGGAGCGGATTCCGGACTACTACTCGGTCAAGGAAGCGGTGTTCCCGTTCATCAAATTCCCCGGCGTGGACCCGCTGCTCGGGCCGGAAATGAAATCCACCGGCGAAGTGATGGGTGTCGGCGCGACCTTCGGCGAGGCTTACGCCAAGGCCCAACGCGCCGCCAGCAACAAGCTGCCCCGTGGCGGCAACGTCCTCATCAGCATCCGCGAAAGCGATCGGCCCAAGGTGACTTCCATCGCCTTGGACCTCCTGGCCCAAGGCTTCCAACTGGTCGCCACCCGTGGCACGGCCAAGGCTTTGGAAGAGGCCGGGATTCCCTGCGCCGTCGCCAACAAGGTCTATGAAGGCCGTCCCCATATCGTGGACATGATCAAGAACGGCGAATTGCAGTTCATCATCAACACCACGGAAGGCAAGAAGGCCATCGCCGATTCCTTCACCATCCGCCGTCAAGCCTTGCAACAACAGGTGACTTACACCACCACCATTTCCGGGGCGCGGGCGACTTGCTACGCTTTGAGCGAACTCGACGCCGGGGATGTGAACGCCTTGCAGGATTTGCACCGGCAATTGTTAGGGTAGACGGAACGTGTCCGAGGCGGTGCTTCCGGTCCAGAAAGTGTTGTTGGTCGATCTGGAAAACTGCCCCGGCCAGATCAAGCAGCTTCAAGGTGACATGGAAGCCTTCTCGCGGGTTGTCATTTGCTATGCCAATGGTGTTCCGCGGATTCCCTTGGACTGGTTGGTGCCTCTGGCCAAGGCGGTGAATGCCGATAGGCTGCGCGTCGTTAAAATGCAGAATGGTGGTAAGAACGCGGCGGATTTCGGCATTAGTTTCTTCGCGGGAATGCTGATGCAAGAGTTGCCTGCGGATACCCATTTCGTGATTGTGTCCAATGATACCGACTTGGACCATGCCGTGAACCTGTTGATAAGCCAAGGACGTACCGCCGAGCGTGTCGGTAAGGCGGTCGAGCCGACGGAAGAAAAAGAGCAGGGTATCGCTGCCCACGAAACCTCGAATCCTATTGGCGTCTATTGCGCGCACCTGTTGGCGCACCCCAAAACCCGGCCCGCTAAGGAAACCACGCTCCGCAGCAGCATCAAAGCCAAATTTGGCGGCGATGAAAAAATGGCCGACGAGGTTTTAAAATCGTTGTTGAGTTTCGCCGCTGTCAAAATCGAGCAGGGTGGATTGACTTATAACGATATGACGCTACAAGCCTTATCTTGGCCCTCCAAAGGCTGAGTCCTCTGTAATTCACTTAGGAATAGACTATGCAAAAAGTACCCCTGACCCTGCGCGGGGCCGAGAAGCTGCGCGAAGAATTGACCCATCTCAAATCCGTGCTGCGCCCCAGGATCACCCAGGCCATCGCCGAGGCCCGCGCCCATGGCGATCTCAAGGAAAACGCCGAATACCACGCCGCCCGCGAGCAGCAGAGCTTCACCGAGGGCCGCATCAAGGAGATCGAGGCCAAGCTGTCGAATTGCCAGATCATCGACGTGACCTCTCTCAACGCGCATGGCAAGGTGGTGTTCGGGGCCACGGTCGATCTGGCCGACGCCGACACCGGCGACGAAGTGACCTACCAGATCGTTGGCGAGGACGAGGCCGATATCAAGGCCGGGATGATCTCGGTGACCTCGCCCATCGCCCGCGCCCTGATCGGCAAGAAAGAGGGCGATCTGGCCGTGGTGCAGGCACCGGGCGGGACGCGGGAATTCGATATCGTCGCCGTGCGCTATATTTGAGGCTGGTTTGGCGTGTGTTTTATAGGCGGTATTGCGGGGCGTCCGGCATGGCGGGGTTTGCCCCGTGGCCACCGGCGAGGCGCTGAGTGGATGATGGCGCGAGCGGGTATGGGAGAGTCCTGTGCGGATGCCGATTGGGGGGGCGCTTGCGGCAATGGCCGCTCCGTGTTTACGCTGGGGAGGGCGCTGGCTGTTCGGGCTGGCGCTGTGCCTGGGCGGGACGGCCCAGGCCCAGGCTCCATCCGGGGACGCGCTGGACCGCAGCCTGGAGGAACTGAGCGGTACGGGGCTTTCGACCGCCCCTAAGGGTGTGCGGGTATCGACGGCCTCGAAATATTCCCAAAAGGCCGCGACCGCGCCGGGTTCGGTCCACATCGTCACCGCCGAGGATATCAAGACCTACGGCTTCAGGACCTTGGGCGAAGCCCTGCGGATGCTGCCCGGCACCTACCTCACCAACGACCGCAACTACAGCTACCTGGGCGTGCGGGGCTTCAACCGGCCCGGCGACTACAACTCCCGCATCCTCCTTTTGGTCGATGGCGAGCGCATCAACGACAGCATCTACGATAGCGCGTTGTTCGCCAACGACTTCGTCCTCGATATCGACTTGGTCGAGCGTATCGAATTCGCGTCCGGGCCCGGCTCCGTGGTCTACGGCAGCAACGCCTTCCTCGGCGTGATCAACGTCATCACCAAGCGCGGCAACGCGCTGGACGGTGCCGAACTGTCCGGCAGCTATGGCAGCTTCGATGCCTACAAGGCCAGGGGCAGTTTCGGCAAGCGTTTCGACAACGGTGCCGAGGTCTTGCTATCCGCCACCGGCTTCGATTGGGAAGGGCCGGACCACCTTTATTATCCCGAGTTCGATACCCCCGACCGGAACCACGGCAAGGCCGCCGGCCAGGATTACGACCGCGGCCAGAACGCCTTCGCCAAAGCGTCCTATAAGGCGCTGTCCCTGGAGGCGGGTTATGTCAGCCGCACCAAGGGTATTCCCACCGGGTCGTTCGGCCAGCGTTTCAACGATCCGGCCAGTTTCACCGACGATCAACGTATTTTCGCCTCGCTACAGTTCGACGACGAGATCGCGGAGGATTGGGGGGTCCATGCCCGGCTGGGCTATAACCGCTATGGCTATGTCGGGCATTATCCCTATGCCGACCCGTATGTCCTGAACGTGGACCGCGGCGAGGGCGATTGGTGGGATGGCGAACTCCGCCTGACCCATACCGGCTTCCAGGGGCACCGGATCATGGGCGGCCTGGAACTCCAGGACAACTTCCTGCAATCGCAGCGCAATTTCGATGCCGGTGGCCCGGTTTACCTGGATAAGGACTATTCCAGCGTCCGCTATGGATTTTTCTTGCTGGACGAGTTCGCTCTGTGGGATGCGCTGACCTTGCAGGTCGGCGCCCGCTACGACCATACCCCCTTCGGCCACAGCGCCAATCCCAGGGTTGCGCTGGCCTGGCAAGCCTTGGATACCACCACGCTGAAGCTGCTGTACGGCACGGCTTTCCGCGCCCCCAATGTGTACGAGCGCTTCTATAACGATGGCGATCTCACCCAGAAGGGCAATCCCAACCTGGGGCCGGAGCGCACCGGCACCTTGGAACTCGATCTGGAGCATTATCTGACGCCTTCCACCCGCTTGGGCGCGGCGTTCTACCGATACCGTATCGATGGCTTGATCGGCCAGGTGACCGATCCGGCCGATGGCTTGCTGGTGTATCGGAATGTTCAGGGCATCGAGGGGCTGGGGATGGAACTGGAGGCCGAGCAGCGCTTCGCCAACGGTATCCGGGGCACCCTCGGCTATTCCTTGCAGCATGTGGAAAGCCAGGGCCGGACCCTGATGAATTCCCCCGAACACATGGCGAAGCTGCATATCTCCGCGCCGCTGTGGGACGACGGCTACCGGATGGGCTTGGAAACCCTTTATTTCGGCCAGCGCTATACCAAGTCCGGCAAGGTCGATGGCTATGTGCTGACCAACCTCACGGCGCTAGCGGAACCCTTCAAGGACGTGGCGCTTTCCTTCAGTCTCTACAACCTGTGGAACACCCACTACGCCGACCCGGTCGGCGAGGATTTCATACAGGACAGCATCCCCCAGGATGGCCGCGGTTTCCGCCTCAAACTGACGGTGCGGTTCTGATGAAGCCGTTCGCCAAGCGCTTATGCGCGTCGGTGTTGAGTCTGCTGTTCGTGGTGACGGACCTTTCCAAGGGGGTCGCGGCCTTGACCGAGAGCCAGTTGAAGGTCGCGCTGCTCTATAAGTTCGCCCAATTCACGGTTTGGCCCGCCCTGGCCGACGAGGCGTTCGATTTCTGCATCTTGGGCGAAAACCGGTTCGGGGAGGATTTGGATGCCTTGGTGGGGAAAAAACTCCACGACAAGCCTTTGAAGATCACCTATCCGGCCACCCCGGAAGCGGCCCGTGGCTGCCAACTCGCCTATCTCAATTTCCCGGATGCCAAACAGTTTGCCCATTGGATCGACATCTTGGCGTCCGCGCCCGTCCTCACGGTGAGCGAAAGCCCGGATGCTTGGCGGAAGGGCGTGATGGTCGTGTTCGAGGTGGAACCCAATGGCGTCAGTTTCAGTATCAACCTCACCGCCGCCCGCGGTGCCAACCTTTCACTGAGCGCCCAGATGCTCAAGTTGGCGAAAGATGTCCGCTAAGCAAAAGCCGCCAGCCGGGCTATTATGGAAGACGGATTGCCTTGGCTTCGCCGCCCTGGTGCGGAAAAAGCCGTGCCTGGGTTCATATCCCAGGCAATCGCTTCCGCGGGCGGGAGGCGCACCGCCTATCCGCCGGGGGATGGGGGAGTTCTGGGGCGATATGAAATTGACCTGCAAGAGGATGCTGGTTTCTGCGCTGCCCTTCGCGCTGATGTTGTCGGGTGGAACCTCGTCCGCGGTGGAGACCAGCGAGCTTTTGGACATGAGCTTGGAACAGTTGATAAAGCTCGAAGTCACCAGCGTCGGCAAAAAACCCCAGCGCCAATCCCAGTCCCCCGCCGCCATTTTCGTGGTGCGCCAGGACGATATCCGCCGCAGTGGCGCGACCAGCCTGCCGGACATCCTGCGGATGGTGCCTGGTTTGGAGGTGGCCCGCATCGATTCCAACAAATGGGCGGTCTCCGCCCGTGGTTTCAACGGGCATTTCGCCAACAAGCTGCTGGTGCTGGTCGATGGCCGGACGGTCTATTCCCCTTCATTTTCAGGGGTTTATTGGGATATGCAGGATGTGATGCTGGAGGATGTCGAGCGCATCGAGGTGATTCGGGGACCGGGGGCGACTTTGTGGGGCGCGAACGCCGTGAACGGCGTCATCAACATCATGACCAAGGAGGCCGGGGACACCCAGGGCGGCTTGCTCAGCCTGGGCGGGGGTTCCATCGAGCAGGGCTTCGGCGCGGTCCGCTACGGGGGCAAATTGGGCGAGGGAACCTATGGCCGGGTCTATGGCAAGGGTTTCAACCGCGCCAGCTTCACCACCATCGAGGGGACCGATAGCGGCGACCAATGGAACCGCGGGCAGGCCGGGTTCCGCGTGGACCGCAAATCCGAGGACGGCGGCGGTGCCACCCTGCAAGGGGACGCCTACGCCGGGAATGTCGATCAGCGCATCTCCCAGCCCGGCCTGGCCCCCCCCAGGATGGTCTATGGGCAGGACTATGGGAGGATATCCGGGTTCAACCTCTTGGGGCGCTGGCGTAAGCCGTTGGGACCGGACTCCGAACTCACCGTCCAGGCTTATTACGACCACGCCTACCGCAACGAAAGCTATGTGGTGCAGCAGCGGGATATGTACGATCTCGAATTGCAACATCGCTTCGTTCCGGCGGCGGGGCACGATGTGGTGTGGGGATTGGGTTACCGCCTGAACCATGACCATTTCTCGGACCGGTTCCCGGTGGTCTTCGGCTCCCCCAGCCAGGACCGCCAACTCTTCAGCGCTTTCGTCCAGGACGAGATCGCCCTGGCCGGGCGCGAACTCAAGCTGACCTTCGGCTCCAAGTTCGAGCATAACGAATTCACCGGCTTCGAGGGCCAGCCGAATATCCGCTTGGCCTGGACCCCCAACGACCAGCATACCCTGTGGGGGGCGGTTTCGCGCGCGGTCAGGATTCCCACGCGGGCCGAGAACGACGGGAGGATCACGATCCTGGTGGAACCGGGCGTGCCGGAAACCTTCGGTTTGCCCATCGTGGTGCGGACGCTGGGCAATCAGCATATGCAGGCCGAGGTGTTGATGGCCTATGAACTGGGTTATCGTTTCCTGCCCAGTCCGGCGTTCACCGCCGACTTGGCGCTGTTCTACAACAACTATGACCGGCTCCGCTCCACCACCACCCGCATCACGCCGGATTTCGCCAGGGGTGTCATCGACAATGAAGAAATCTTCGCCAACCAATACGGGGGCGAATCCTACGGCGCGGAATTGGCGTTGGACTGGAAGCCCCTGGATTTTTGGCAAGTGCAACTCGGATATACCCTCCTCAAGTTGAACCTGCACGGTGCCGATCCCTATGGCCCGCCCGCGATAGCCCGGAGCAGCCCGCAACAGCAGCTGACGCTGCGCTCCGGCGTGGCTTTGCCGCGCGGGGTTTCGCTCGATTTCTGGTTCCGCTATGTCGACCGGATCACCGCGGGCTTCCCCGACCTCCGCATGGCCCAGCCGGTCGATGCCTATGCCACCTTGGACGCCCGCTTGGCGTGGAAACCCTGGAAGGCGGTGGAGCTGGCCTTGGTGGGGCAGAATCTGCTCGAAAACCGCCATGTCGAATTCATCCAGGAAGGATTCGGGCCGGAGCCGACCCAGGTTCCCAGGAGCGTTTATTTGCAAATGGAGTGGCGGTTCTAAACCGGGGGACATCCTCCGTGCGGACGCGAACTATCCGGCTGAATCCGGGCCGGTCCCCGCCTCCGCTGCCGGTCCCGATGGGGCCGGACGATATTCGGCCGCCGTGCTAATCGGCCCGGTGGCCCAAGCGCATACGTTATGTCATGGGAGAGTGTTGAGCATGACCCGATCCGTCTCCATCGCCGCGAAAATCCGGAGCATCGTGGTCTTGTCCACGGCCATCGCTTTGACCTTGGTGTTCTTCACCTTCGCGGTCATCGTGGTGCAGCGCGAGCGGCAGGCCACCCGCCAGGAAGTCACGACCCTGGCCGAGGTGATCGCCGCCAATAGCCAGGCGGTGCTGTCGTTCCAGGATTCCCATGGCGCGGCCGAGACCTTGCGCGCCCTGAGCGCCAAGCCCAATATCGTGAGTGCGTGGATACTGGACCGCGAGGGCCGGGAATTCGCCCGCTACGACCACGCCCCGGCGGCGGCGGGGCAGGCCGTCGTCACGGTCGCCGCCGTCCTGGACGCACTGGAGCCGCTCAGTGGCGGCTGGCTGTCGCCGGAGTTGGACCTGGAGCGGCAGATCACCCTGGGGGGCGAGGTGATCGGCTCGATCCGGGTCCGCGCCAGCTTGGTGGACATGTGGCTCAGCCTGGTCCAGCAATTGGGGGTGTTGGCCCTGGCCACGGCGGGTTCCTTCGGCACGGCCTTGGCCTTGATTTTCCGGCTGCGGCGGCAGATCACCGAACCCATCGACCGTTTGGTGGAAACCACCCGCAACATCACCTTGACTTGCGAGTATTCGCTACGGGTGCCGAAGCAGGGCGAAGACGAACTGGGGATATTGGTCGAGGACTTCAACCGGATGCTGGATCAAATCCAGGAGCGCGACCAGTTGTTGGCCGCCCACCGTGCCAACCTGGAGCGGGAAGTGGATAACCGCACCGCCGACCTGCGGATCGCCAAGGAGGCGGCGGAAGCCGCCAATATCGCCAAATCCCAGTTCCTGGCCAATATGAGCCATGAAATCCGCACGCCGATGAATGGCATCCTGGGTATGACCGAACTCCTGCTCGATACCGAGTTGACCGAGACCCAGCGGCGCAACGCGGAGATCATCCATAAATCCGGCGAAAGCTTGTTGTCCATCATCAACGACATCCTCGACTTCTCCAAGATCGAGGCGGGCCGCTTGGAACTGGAACGGGTGGTCTTCGACCTGCCCGGCCTGGTCGAAGAGGTGGCCGAGCTGTTCGCCGAACGCGCCGAGAACAAGTCGCTGGAACTGATCTGCCGGATTTCCCCGGACCTGCCCGAGCGGATGGTGGGCGATCCCACCCGGTTGCGGCAGGTGCTCAGCAACCTGATCGGCAACGCCTTGAAATTCACCGAGCGTGGCGAAGTGGTCATCGAGGCGGCTTGCGCGGACGGGCCGGGCGTTGTGGCGGGAGGCGGGGTGGCCGCATCCGGTGGGAAGGCCGAGGGACGGGCCGGTGCCGATTTGTTGCCGGTCCGTTTCGTGGTGAGCGACACGGGGGTCGGGATCGCCGAGGACGTGCTGCCGCGCTTGTTCCAGGCGTTCACCCAGGCGGATGGTTCCACCACGCGGCGGTATGGTGGCACGGGGCTGGGGCTCACCATATGCAAGCAATTGGTGGAACTCATGGGCGGGGGGCTTGAGGTCGAGAGCCGCCTGGGGCGGGGTGCCGCCTTTGGGTTCAGCGTGCCCTTGGTCCGCGCCGAGCCCGCCGGGGCGGGCGTCCCGGCCCAGCCCATGGAATTGCAGGGGCGGCGGGTGTTGATCGCCGAGGACAACGCGACCCACCGGGATATCCTCAAGCGCTATGTCGAATCCTGGGGCATGGAGGCGGGTTTGGCCGCCGACGGTTTCCAGGCCATCGATCTTTTGCAGGAGGCCGCCGCAACCGGGCATCCCTTCGACCTGGCCGTGGTCGATATGGTCATGCCGAAGATGAACGGCCTCGAACTGGGGCGCTATATCAAGGCCTATCCGGCCCTGGCCGCGCTGCCGCTGGTGATGCTGAGTTCGGCCACGCGCCAAGGGGAGGCGGCGGAAGCGCGCCGGATCGGCTTTGCCGCCTATCTTTGCAAGCCCATCCGCAAGGGCGGCCTGCGCCTTAGCCTGGTCCAGGCGCTCGCGACCGAACCGGCCACCTCGCCCCGGTCGGTCCGCAAGGTGCCGGAATACCGGACGGTGCCGCTGCCGCGGCTCGATGCCCGTGTCCTGTTGGCCGAGGACAACCAGATCAACAAGGAGGTCGCCTTGACCATGCTGGAAAAGTTCGGCTGCGCGGTCGATGTGGCCGGCAACGGCCTGGAGGCTCTCGCCGCGCTCGAACGGGGCGTTTACGACGTGGTCTTGATGGATTGCATGATGCCCGAAATGGACGGCTACGCCGCGACCATGGAAATCCGCCGCCGCCAGGCCGAGGGCCGTCTACCGGGCTTTCCGGTCGTCGCGATCACGGCGAACGCGGTCGAGGGCGACCGTGAACATTGCCTCGCCATGGGTATGGACGACTATCTGGCCAAGCCGTTCACGACGGAAGGCTTGTACCGGATGCTCGAAAAGTGGATTCCACCATCCCCGTCGTCGGAAAGGCATCTTCCGGTGGAAAGCCCGGCGGTCGCTGAGGCGCGGAGTGACGGCTTGGGTTTGGTGGATGCGGCGGCTTTGCTCAGGTTGCGGGGGATGCGGTCTAGCGGGGGGGAGCGTTTCGTCCGTCGGATCGTCGCGCTTTATCTGGAGAATTCGCAGACCCTCCTGCGCGACTTGGAACGGGGCTGGGCGGCGGGCGATACCGAAGCGGTCCGGTTTGCGGCGCATAACCTCAAATCCACCAGTGCCCAGGTGGGGGCGGTACAATTGGCCGAAATCTGCCTGGCGGTGGAAAACGACGCCCGCGCGGGCCGGTGGGAAGCTTCCGACGCGGTGTTGTCGCGGTTCCAGGAACTGTACGCCGCGACCCGCTTGGCGTTGCAGGAGGAACTGGGCCGGTTCCACGGCCCATGACGGCTCGGGGGCGGTGCCTCAGGGCTTGGCGGGATTCTTCCGGTACAGCACGATCACATGGCCGACGGCCTGGATCAAGGTCGCGCCGGTTTGTTCCAATATCCCCGACACCATGATTTGCCGCTCTTCCCGGTCGGCGGCATTGACCCGCACCTTGATGAGTTCGTGGTGGTCCAGGGCCAGGTTGATTTCATTCAGCACCGGCGGGGTGATGCCGTTGTGGCCGGTGATGACCACGGGTTTCAGGGCGTGGGCCTTGGCTTTCAGGAATTTTTTCAAATCCGATTTCAAGTTGTGATCCTCGATGTACGATTCAAACGATGGCAGGTGCCGCCATGGCGCGTAGCCGTAGCAGCGGACGCTGGTTGTCCGAGCATTTTTCCGACGAATATGTGAAGCTGGCCCAGGCCCAGGGTTATCGGTCGCGGGCGGTGTTCAAGCTGAAGGAATTGGACGAGCGGGAGCGCTTGTTCAAGCCCGGCATGGCGGTGATCGACCTGGGCGCGGCCCCCGGCGGCTGGTCGCAGTACGCGGCGGAGCGGATCGGCAAAAGCGGCAAAATTATAGCCCTCGACCTCCTGCCCGTGGAAGCGATGCCGGGGGTGGTGTTCATCCAGGGCGATTTCCGCGAGGAGGCGGTGTTGGAACAACTGCGGGCTGAACTCTCGGGGCAGTTGGCCGACCTGGTGTTGTCCGACATGGCTCCGAACACCACCGGCGTCAACGCGGTCGATCAAGCCCGCTCCATGGTCCTGGCAGAATTGGCGCTCGACACCGCCCGCGAAACCCTGAAACCCGGCGGCGGTTTCGTGGTGAAGCTGTTCCAGGGGCCGGATTTCGACGCCTATGTCAAGGCGGCGCGGGAGGTGTTCGCCAAGGTCACGGTCAGGAAGCCCAAGGCTTCGCGGGACCGGAGCCCGGAGGTTTATCTGGTGGGTAAAGCGGCCCGCAAATGAAATACGGTTTGGATTTCCATGGTTTGGGGATCGGGCGAGTGGAAACCGCGGTCGGTTTGGCGGTTTGACGGCCCCCGGAGCTTCGCGCCCCGGAGGTCCGTGGACGGGGATCACTTGGGCGGTTTCAGGGGTTTGATGTTCGCCAGGGTCGAGCTATCGCGTAGCCGTCGGATTTGGCGGGGAGGACTGGGAGCGCCCCGGCGCAAAGTCTCCGCCGCCGAGTTCGATAATCCCCGCCTCAATACTGCTGCCGCCCCATCCAGGCATCCGGCCCCTTCAACATCGCCGCTGGAATCTCAGGGGCCTCCCCGTTCTCCTCTTCCCCCAACCGTGGCCAGGCGTTCAGCACGGCCTTGACCAGGGTCGCCAGGGGAATCGCGAAGAACACCCCCCAGAATCCCCAAATCCCCCCGAAAAACAGGATGGCGACGATGATCGCCACCGGATGCAGGTTCACCACTTCCGAGAACAGCAAAGGGATCAACACCACCGCGTCCAAGGCCTGGATGATGGAATAGGCCAGGATCAAATACCAGAATTCGTCGCCCATGCCCCATTGGAAGAAGGCCACGATCACCACCGGGAAAGTCACCAGGGTCGCGCCCACATAGGGGATGATGGCCGACAGTCCGATCAACACCGCCAGCAACAGCGGATAGTTCAGCCCCATCAGGGCGAAGGTGGCGAGGCTCGCGATCAACAGCGCCAACACCTCGATGAACTTGCCGCGCACATAGTTCCCGATCTGCATGTCCACCTCGTCCCAGACCTTGCCCGATAGGTGGCGGTCCCTGGGCAGGTATTGGATGAACCAGGCCAGGATGCGCTCCTTGTCCTTGAGGAAGAAGAACACCAGGAACGGCATCAGGATCAGGTAGACGATCAAGGTGATGATGCTGACCAGGGAGGAATAGGAGTAGGTCAGCATCGATTGGCCCCAACTCAGTAAATCCTTGCGCATGGTGGCGGTAATCTCGACCAGTTGCGTCTCGGTGATGAAGCCGGGATAGCGTTGCGGCAATTCCATGATCAAGGTTTGGGCGCTGTTGGCCCAGGCCGGTAGCTGGGTGATGAATTGCATGCTTTGCTGGTAGAGCAGGGGCAGCAGCGCCACCAGCAGGAACAGCACGAAGGCCAGGAACAGCAGGTAGACCACCAGCACGGCGGCCAGCCGCGGCAGCTTGCGGCGCTCGCCCGCCTTGACGATGCCTTCCAGGAGATAGGCGATCACGCCGGCGGCGAACACCGGCATCAGCATCTTGCCCAGCCCGATCACCAGCCCGAAGCCCAGGGCCAGCAGTAGCGCGAGTGAAATCGCCTGGGTATTGGGCAGCACTTTCTTAATCCAATCGTGGGTCCATTCGCTCAGGGTTTGCATAGCGGTATTTCTTATTGTTGTCGTGGCTTCCATTCCGGGGGGTGGTGACGGGGGGCGGTGTGGAAAACCCGCGTGGAAGCCTTGTTTATATTTTTCGATGGGGCGGGGTGGTCGGCGATGGATTCCGCCGGTCCCGTCGCGGGCGGTTCGCGGACCCCCATTTCCGCCCACTGGCCGACTTTTATCCGTCGCAACGATAACATAACGCGGCCTCTGCCGCTCCGAAGGCGCATGCCCGCGTCCGGCGGGGAATGGCGGAGGCTCCAATGGCCTTCCGGCCCAATCACTACTGACACAGGAGCCACCCTATGCGTTTGCCAGCCGTATTGCTTGCGTCCCTATTCCTCGGCGCTTGCGTGATGCAACAAACCTACGACCGCGAACACCAGTTGAACCAACAGCTCGAATCGGAGCTACAGTCGGAGCAGGTGCAAATACAGCAACTCAAGGACCGGCTGCGGATCACCATCGAGGACAGCATCCTCTATCCTTCCGGCCGGGCCGATCTCAGCCGGGAAGGGCGGGCCTTGCTCGACAAGTTGGCCCCCACCCTCCAGCAGGCCACCGACCATCGCATCGAAGTCGAAGGCTATACCGACGATGTGCCCGTCGGCCATCACCTCAAGGGCAAGTACAAAACCAATTGGGAACTCTCCTCCGCCCGTGCCGCCGGCGTGGTCGAATACCTGCAACGCAAGGGCATCGATCCCAGCCGGATGACGGCGGCCGGCCATGGCCAGTACCAGCCCGAAGGCGATAACAGCACCGCGTCGGGGCGGGCCGAGAACCGGCGCATCGATATCGATTTGGTGCCCATCTACACCCAGAACTAAGCCCCGCTGCCGCTGCCTGGGTATCGATCCGGGGGATCAGCTCGATGATCCCCCGGACGCCGCCGACTGCCGGGGGATGGGTCGGATATGGATTTTTTCGCGCAATAGACCACAGGATATGGTGCTTGACTCTAGGTTTTACCACACTCTATAGTGGCGACCCTCAATAAGACCCAGGAGTCGTCCATGCAGCCCGAAACCCGCCTGAATCCCCCGTCCGCCCATGCCCTCCCGCCCGAAGCCCCAGCCATCCACCCTGAACTCCAAGCCACCGACCCCGGTGCGCTGCGCGTCATCCGCCGCAACGGCAAAGTGACCCAATTCGACGCCGGCAAGATCGGCGTCGCCATCACCAAGGCTTTCCTCGCGGTCGAGGGCGGTAGCGCTGCCGCCAGCCGCCGCATCCACGAAGTGGTGGAGGACCTCACCGCCCAGGTGGCCGCCGCCTTGTCGCGGCGCCATCCGTCCGGTGGCACCCTCCATATCGAGGACATCCAGGACCAGGTCGAACTGGCCCTGATGCGTGGCGAGCATCACAAGGTGGCCCGCGCCTATGTGCTGTACCGCGAGGAACACGCCCGGCTCCGCGCCGAGCAGTCCAACGCGCAGCCGCCCGCCGAGGATGCGCTGCGCGTCACCCTGGCCGATGGCAGCCAGAAACCGCTGGATGGCGTGCGCTTGGGCCGTATCGTCGATGAAGCCTGCCGTGGATTGGCCGATGTCGATGGCGCGTGGATCCTGGAGGAGACCCGCCGCAACCTGTTCGACGGCGTGCCGGAAAAAGACGTGGCCGCGGCTTTGTTGATGGCGGCGCGGACCCGCATCGAGCAGGAGCCGAATTATTCCCAGGTCACGGCGCGGCTGTTGCTCGACACCTTGCGCCGCGAGGCTTTGGGCTTCCTGGACCAGGGCGCGTCCGAAGCCACCCAGGATGAGATGGCGGAACGCTACCCGGAATATTTCGCCGACTTCATCAAGCGCGGCGCGGAACTGGAACTGCTGTCGCCGGAATTGACCCGCTACGACCTCAAGCGCCTGGGCGCGGCGCTCCAGCCGGAACGCGACCTGCTGTTCAACTACCTCGGGCTGCAAACCCTGTACGACCGTTATTTCATCCATCACGGGAATATCCGGTTCGAGTTGCCGCAAGCCTTTTTCATGCGTGTCGCCATGGGCTTGGCCCTGAATGAGATCGACCGCGAGGCCAAGGCCATCGAATTCTACGGCCTGTTGTCGAGCTTCGATTTCATGAGTTCGACGCCGACCCTGTTCAACTCGGGCACGCTGCGCCCGCAGTTGTCGTCCTGCTACCTGACCACGGTGCCGGACGATCTGGAAGGCATCTATGGGGCCATCAAGGACAATGCCTTGCTGTCCAAATACGCCGGCGGTTTGGGCAACGACTGGACCCGCGTGCGGGGCTTGGGGGCGCATATCAAGGGCACGAATGGGAAATCGCAGGGCGTGGTGCCGTTCTTGAAAGTGGCGAACGATACCGCCGTGGCGGTCAACCAAGGCGGGAAGCGGTTGGGCGCGGTCTGTGCCTATCTCGAAACCTGGCACCTCGATATCGAAGAATTCCTCGACCTCCGCAAGAACACCGGCGACGACCGCCGCCGTACCCACGACATGAACACCGCCAACTGGGTGCCGGACTTGTTCATGAAGCGGGTGGCCGAGGAAGGCCAATGGACCTTGTTCAGCCCCAGCGATACCCCGGACCTCCACGACCTGACCGGCGCGGAATTCGAGCGGCGCTATACCGAATACGAGGCCAAGGTGGACCGGGGCGAAATTTCCCTCTTCAAGCGCCTACCCGCCGCGCAGTTGTGGCGCAAGATGCTGTCGATGCTGTTCGAGACGGGGCATCCTTGGGTCACGTTCAAAGACCCGTGCAATTTGCGGTATACCAACCGCCATACCGGGGCGGTGCATAGCTCCAATCTTTGCACCGAAATCACCCTGCACACCAATGACAGCGAAATCGCCGTCTGCAACCTGGGTTCGGTGAATCTGGCCGCGCATATCACCGCCGACGGTGCCCTCGACGCCGCCAAGCTGGAACGAACCATTTCCACCGCCATGCGGATGCTCGATAACGTCATCGACGTCAACTATTACAGCGTGCCGCAAGCCCGCCGCTCCAACCTGCGCCACCGCCCGGTGGGCTTGGGGATCATGGGTTTCCAGGATGCGCTGTATAAGCTCGGCATCGCCTACGCCTCGCCGGAAGCCGTGGAATTCGCCGACCGCAGTATGGAACGGGTGAGTTACCATGCCATCAAAGCCTCCACCGATCTGGCCGAGGAGCGGGGCCGTTATTGCAGCTTCGAAGGTTCCTTGTGGAGCAAAGGCATCCTGCCCATCGATTCCATCGCGTTGGTGGAAGAGGCGCGGGGTGGCTATCTGCAAATGGATCGCTCGTCCACGCTGGATTGGGCGGCGCTGCGCGAGCGGGTCAAGACGGTGGGTATGCGGAACAGTAATACCATGGCCATCGCGCCGACGGCCACGATTTCCAATATCTGCGGAGTATCGCAGTCCATCGAGCCGACCTATCAAAACCTATTCGTGAAATCGAATTTGTCGGGGGAATTTACCGTGGTCAATCCGTATTTGGTGGCCGAGTTGAAAAAGCACGGCCTGTGGGATGCGGTGATGATTAACGACTTGAAGTATTACGACGGCAGCGTGCAGAAGATCGAGCGGGTGCCGGAGGCGGTGAAGCGGATGTACGCGACCGCGTTCGAGTTGGACGCCCGTTGGTTGATCGAGGCCGGTTCGCGGCGGCAGAAGTGGATCGACCAGGCGCAATCCTTGAACCTGTACATGGCCGAGCCTTCCGGCAAGAAGCTGGATAACCTGTATAAACTGGCCTGGATTCGCGGCCTCAAGACCACGTATTACCTCAGGACACTGGGCGCGACCCATGTCGAGAAAAGCACGGCGTTCGACGGCAAGCTGAACGCGGTGAAGGGGCTGGTGCTGGACGCGGCGGCGGAGGATATCAAGCCGGTGGAAGGGGGCAAGGTGTGTTCGTTGGATGATCCTACTTGTGAGGCTTGTCAGTAAGCTATAATCTCGTTGGGTGGAATAGGCGGTATCCCGGCCTATTCCATCTGTGGTTGTGGTTCCATATCCAGTGGATTCACATGTTATGCTATTCCTTCCTGTACGCAGGCGATCTCCTATAATATGAAACCCATCACTGTTATTCATTGGGGGCGGCTTGCCGCCCGGCTTATCAGATGCGGCGTCTATTTCCCGAGCATTTCCAAAGCGGTCCCTTTGATTGGACGGTCACCCCATTTCATTCTCTTAAAACAGTATTCTCTGGGGGGTTCGCTCCGGAGCGGGTGCTGCTTCCGCAATATATAAAATTCCTGCCGGCTCATAAGGTGGTATGCGACTATTCCGGCCTGCAATTTGCCCATGCCTTGGCCAAAGAAAAACTGCGACCCTTCCGTAAGGGGCTACTGGCTCATAATCCAAACCCAAGTGCTGAATTGTTGAATAGCGAGATATACCTGAACGCCATCGGCAGGTTCCGGCACACCTATACCAAGTTCGACGGTCTATGCCAGGAAAACCGTAGGATGGTATTTATCAGGTGGATAGGCTCTGGGTTATATACAAAACCAGATCAAAAAGGCCCGGGAAAAAGTATGGTGGAATCTATTATTGAGGATGATAATATATTTATGCTGGAAAGTCTGTTATCGGATAAATATCCAGAGCTGGATTTCAGGATTTACTATATACAATCCATTTATAAGGAACAGGTCGAGAGTGGTAAGAAGCTGGTGCTGAGTATTAGTCATTCTTCGGAAAGGCTCAGCACTTTGGTCATTCTGGAGGAGAATCCTGAAAATTATAATGGCGACGATAAGGCTTGGCAGGCGGCAGCGCTGGAGATCAGGAAACAGATGGATTTTTAGCCCGTGGTGGATACACCCGCTACCCAATTTCCACGTATTAGACACAAAAAAGCGCGTATGGTCCAAAGCCACACGCGCTTTTTTATATCCACTGGCTAACGCCGGATTCCCGCCCAGCGGAGGTTCTGAGATAACCGGTTAGCCGCCGATCTTCTTCATATCGGTCATGGCTTCCTCGACCGCCTTCATACCCTCGTCGACCTTGCCTTCCTTGCCCAAAGTGACGGCGGATTTCAACTGTCTCACCATCCTTTGGGTGGCGGCGGAAAAAGGCTTGGATTGGGCCTGGATCAAGGCGTCTTGGCTGGCTTTGACGAACGCGGCGGAATCGCCTTGCTTGCCCGCGTCCAGTGCTTTCTGGGCGTAGGGGGCGATGGCCGACAGGTCTTCGTTCATTGGGCCGCCCGCCGCGTGGACGGCGCTGGCAGAGGCCAGCAGGGAGACCAATAACAACCTGATCGCGGTTTTGAATTTCATGTGGGGTTCCTTGAAAAATAAGGAGACATGGAAAACCCATATCCCCTTCGCAGAATAGGCTTTTTTAGAAAAATAAGCAAAGCCAAAAACAGCGGGCAACCAATTTGGCCCGTAGCCCGTAGGGCGAAATGGCCGGTACTTCGGCGGAATACGTCACTCTTCCCTACGCGGGCCAAGGCATGGAACCAGCTTGGCAAGCCTGGTGGGTATTAAGACCAGCCCTTTCAAACTGGAATGATCAATAACCTTATCCAATTCATAAATACCCCTACTGCGAGTCGAGAGCCATGCTAGAGCTATTCCGCCAGAAAATGCCCCTGTCGTGCCTGTTGTACGGCCTGCTCGAACGCTGTTTTTCGGCGGAGAGGCTGGACCGGATTTTCCTGGAGAACGCGAAAGAACAATACACCCGCGAAATCCTGTTCTCGACGGTATGCGACCTCATGCTGAGCGTGGTCCTCAAGGTCCATCCCTCGATCAACGCGGCTTATCAAAAACACCCGGAACCCCTGGGGGTGACGGTATCCGCGCTGTACGAGAAACTCAAGGGCGTGGAATTGCCCGTATCCCAGGCCTTGTTGCGCGATACCTCGGAAGACTTGTCGGATATTCTCGATGCCTTGGGTTTCATCCCCGACCCCTGGTTGCCGGGATACCCGGTCCGCGTCCTCGATGGCAACTGCCTGGCGGCGAGCGAGAAGCGCCTCGCGGTCCACCGGGAGGTCGGCGGCGGCGCATTGCCGGGCAAGTCGCTGGTGGTGTTCGACCCGGAGCGCCGCCTGATGCGGGACGTGTTCCCCTGCGAGGACGGCCACGCCCAGGAACGCCGCCTGCTCGGCGCCGTGGCCCGCGCCATCCGGGCCGGGGAACTGTGGATCGCCGACCGCAACTTCTGCACGGAGGGCTTTCTCAACCAGCTCCGCCACCACGGGGCCTATGCCTTGATACGCCTGCACCGGAACCTGCCCCTCACCGAAGAGACCCTGTTTTCCCCCGTCGAGGAAAGCCAAGGGCGGCGGATACTGGAAAAGCCGGTGACGGTGGCCGGGAGGGGGTATCGCCTGGTGCGCGTCGAACTTGAAAAACCCACCCGCGATGGCGACCTATTCATCGATATGATCACCGATCTGCCCGCCGACATTCCCGCCACCACCATCGCCGACCTTTACCGCCGAAGGTGGACCCTGGAAACCGCGTTCCAACACGTCGAAAGACATTTCAATTCCGAGATCGAAACCCTGGCCTATCCCAAGGCCGCCCTGTTCGGATTCGCCCTGGCCCTGGTGGCCTATAACATTTCCTCGGTGATGATCTCGGCGCTGGACTGCGCCCATCAAAAACCCGTGTCCAAGGATATCTCCGGGTATTATATCGCCCACGAGATCGCCGCCACCTTCCTCGCGCTCATCCAACTGGGCGAAGGCTTGGATTGGCGGTTCGTCGCCGCCTGCGCCCCGCCCGAATTCGCCGCCTGGCTGCGCGAAACCGCCCGCAACGTCAATCTCCGCGCCCTGAGGAAGCATTCGAGGGGCCCCAAACAGCCAAAATCCAAGCCGCCTTACGATCCAAAACAGCCCCATGTCTCGACTTATCAATTGCTTACGGGTAAGAAGTAGTCACTTTGAAAGGGCTGGTATTAAGACTTGTGCTAAGCTCGATGGTGTTGCGCGCTGTGATAACGCCTGGTCACAAGTTGGGCAATATAAATAAGTTACGATTATATGATCGATGAGGGAAATCATTATGCGAAAAAAATTGGCAAATATAACAATGCTGTTGGGCTTGATGCTGGCGCTTCCGGTACGGGCTGAAATATGGGTTTGCGATTATGATGGCAGTTGGTCAACATTCGGCAGTAATAATAAAGGCAAGTTTACTTGGAATGTATTTTGGAAAAGCAAAGCCGGAGCCGGATGGGAAATCAATGGTGAATATACGGATCGCTATGGCAGATCGTTGCTGGATGGCAATTGCAATGACCATACATGCAAATTAACCCAGGTTTACCACAGCGGCGAGTTGAATGGGAAGCAATACTTTTGGAAAGGCAATTATACCGACGAAACCATCGGCAATGCCAAGACGGTCAATCGATTTGAAGGCACCTGGGGCGCTACGCCCAGCGCTGGCGACGGCTTGTGGCGGGCGGTTGCCACTTGCGTACGCAAATAACCTTAGATATTCCGCACCTTGAACTGCCCGATATGGATGAGCGTCGAATATCCATAGCGCATAAACGAATTTCTCCGCTTCCTGGCTTATGGTAAGGTAAGCCTCCTTTGCAATCCCGCCCATTGATGCCCATGAGCTTCGAGACTTCCGACATCGCCAGCCTCCACGCCGACCTGGTCGGCAAAAATCCCCGCACCATCCTCAAGACCGCGCTCGCCTTGTTCGACAACATCGCCGTGTCCTTCAGTGGTGCCGAGGATGTGGTGCTGGTCGATATGGCCCATAAGATCAGGCCCGACATCGCCGTGTTCACCCTGGACACGGGCCGTCTCCACCCCGAAACCTACCGCCTCATCGAAGCCGTCCGCGAGCGCTATCCCAGCCTCCGCTTGGAGGTGCTGTTCCCCGATTGCCAAGCCCTCTGGCAGATGGTCAAGGACAAGGGGCTGTTCAGTTTCTATAAGGACGGCCACCACGAATGCTGTGGCATCCGCAAGGTCGCCCCGTTGCGCCGCAAACTGGAAACCCTGGATGCCTGGGTCACCGGCCAGCGCCGCGACCAGAACCAAACCCGCCAGGAATTGGCCGAGGTGGAGATCGACGCCGCCTTCTCGGGGCCGGAACGGCGGCTGGTCAAGTTCAACCCGCTGGCGAATTGGTCCTCGTCCCAGGTCTGGGATTACATCGAGGCCCACGACGTCCCGCTCAACGAACTGCACCGCCGGGGCTATGTCAGCATCGGCTGCGAACCCTGCACCCGCCCGATCTTGCCGAATCAGCACGAACGCGAGGGGCGTTGGTGGTGGGAGGACGCCGGCAAGAAGGAATGTGGGCTTCATGCCGGGAATGTGAAGGGATAGGTTGGCGCTGGGGTGGGGATAGTCGAGGGCGGTTTCAATGCGCCGGTTGCCGCCAGGTTTCCAATAACCTGGAAACCAGAAGGCCGAAATCCTCCGCAAGCCGTGCGTGGACTATTTGGTTATCCGATCCGGCGATAGCGCCATGGCTCAGCCGGTTCCGGGCCGCAAGCGCGGCCAAAACCAAGTCATAATCCTTCACCGAGATTTCCCCCAGCGAATACATATGGTCAACCGCCCGCCGCACCGGAAACCTTTCCACGGGGATGGCCGCCTCCATGGCGCGTTTACGCAAACCCCCCTCGAAAATACCCCACAGATATAACAAAGCGGGTTCGTACTCCCCGGCATCGATCAAATGCCGGGATCGGCCAACACCTTCGATAAGTTTCTGCCAAGCGGGTAAATCCGCCGCCAATCCCGGCACGGAATCCGATTCCACATCGTCGGGCGTGACCAATACAAAGCGCCAGCCAGGATGCCTAGCCACTTCTTCGGCCAAGGCGTGGAATCTTTCCACGGAAATCCGGGCCGAACTCGGCTTGACTTCGACGATAATCCCGGTCCCGCCTTTGACAGCGATAAAATCCGGTCGATAATCGCCAAGATCGAAGGGAATCGCGCCGGTATCGGGTTCAATCGATACTTGGAAGCCCGCCTCAGTATACTGTTCCGCTAGGGACCGGATTTGTTCATACTCATGATGGAAGGCTTGCGCAGTGGTATTCATAGATAAATCTCCAACGGTTGGGCAAGGCTGACTTTGATATAAACGCACTCCATGCCGCTCGCGACACCCCGCTGCAATAACGGTGGCAAGACGCTAATGTCGATTCCTTCGCTGATAAAGCGGCGATGGCTGTCCACATCGGAAATCAAATTATCATCTTTGAATACCAAGCCCACCAAAGCGTCTTGGATGGGCTTGATGATGTTATCGGTATCGGCGGGCGAGTCATCGCATAGATAAACCAGCGTGAACCTTAAAGCCATCGCTGCGAGCGGGGGCTTGTCCCTCCAAGCCTTGGCGACTTCGCAGCGCACGAAAGTTTTCCAAGCTTGGAGGTTTTCCCTATTCCTGGTCTGTAAAGAAACAGGACGCTTTTCGATGAGGTATTCGAAAGGCAGCATGGTTTTCGCAGCTTATCCCTGTAATTTAGAGATATCCGCGATATTCAAGAATAAACCCTCGACGATACCCAGCAACCCCAAACGGTTCCGCCGCAACTCGGTGTCTTCCGCCATCACCATCACGCCATCGAAGAAAGCATCCACCGTTTCCCGCAATTGGGCCAGCCGCCGTAGCGCCCCGGTGTAGTCGCGTCCGCGCAGCAGTGGCAGCACATCTTCCTTGGCGAGGCGGGCGGCTTCCAACAGGCGCTTCTCGGCGGGTTCGGCCAAGGCGTGGTCGTCCACGCTGGCGGCGGTTTCTTCCTCGGCCTTCCTGAGGATGTTGCGGATACGCTTGTTGGCGGCGGCGAGGCTCTCGGCTTCCGGCAGGCGGCGGAATTCGCGCACGGCCTGCAAGCGTCGCTCGAAATCCAACAAGCTCGACGGCCATACCGCCAGCACCGCCTCGAATTCGTCGTGCTTGATGCCCCGGTCCAGGAAATAGCCGCGCAAACGCTCGATCATGAAGCCGTGGACGTTCTCCCGTGCTTTTTCGGTCTCGAAGTCGTGGGTGAATTGATCCAGCGCGAAATCCAGCAAATCCGGCACATCCAAATCCAGCTTGGCCTCGATCAGGATGCGGATCGCGCCCAGGGCGGCGCGGCGCAGGGCGTAGGGGTCTTTGTCGCCGGTCGGAATCAGCCCGGCGCTGAAAATGCCGGTCAAGGTGTCGATCTTCTCGGCCAGGGCCAGCATCAGGCCGGTGCGGCTCTCGGGCAGGGGACCACCCGACACCTTGGGCAAATATTGCTCCTCGATGGCATTGGCGATGTCCTCGGGTTCGCCTTCGGCCAGGGCGTAGTAGCGGCCCATGGTGCCTTGCAGTTCCGGGAATTCGCCGACCATGCTGGTCAGCAAATCGGCCTTGGCGAGCAGGGCGGCGCGTTCCACCCAGGCGGTTTCGCTGTCGAGCTTACCGGCGATATAGGCGGCCAGGGATCGCACCCTTTGGGTTTTGGCCAGCATCGAGCCCAGGGTTTTCTGGAAGGTGATCTGGGCCAGTTCTTCGGCGCGGCTTTCCAGGGAGCGTTTGCGGTCCTGGTTCCAGAAGAATTCGGCGTCCGATAAACGTGGGCGCACCACGCGCTCGTTACCGGCCCTGACCGTATCCAGCGCGGTGCTGGCCACATTGGCGAAGGTGATGAAATAGGGCAGCAAACCGCCGTGCTTGTCCTTGACCGGGAAATATTTCTGGTTGGCCTGCATGGTGGTGATGAGGACTTCCGGCGGCAGGGCCAGATAGCGGGCGTCGAAACCGCCCAGCACCGGCACCGGCCATTCCACCAGGGCGGCGACCTCGTCCAGCAAATCCGGCTCGATATGGGCCTTGCCACCGACCCTGGCGGCGGCTTCCTCCGCCAACGCCTGGATTTTCTGCTTGCGGGCGGCGAATTCGGCGACCACATGGCCGGGGTCCAGCAGGGTGTCGGCGTAGTCGGCGGGTTTTTCCAGGATCAGGCGCGAAGGATGATGGAAACGGTGGCCCCGGCTTTCGCGTCCGGTGCGGACGCCCAGGATTTCGGTGTCGATGATTTCCCGCCCGAACAGCAGCACGGCCCAATGCGCCGGCCTCACGAATTCGGCGCTGCCGTTGCCCCAGCGCATCCGCTTGGCGATGGGCAAACCGGCCAGGGCTTGCCGCAGGATATCGGGAATCAAATCGGCGGTGTAGCCGCCTTGCACGGTTTGGCGGAAGGCCACCCATTCGCCCTTGTCGGTGCGGAGGGTGATGAGTTGCTCGGGAGTCGCGCCGCAGCTTTTCAGGAAGCCTTGCAAGGCTTTGCTGGGTGAGCCGTCGGCTTGATAGGCGGCGTTCAGGGCGGGGCCGCGGCGTTCTTCCTCGCGGTCGGGCTGGGCCACGCTCAAACCGTGGATGACGAGGGCCAAGCGGCGCGGCGTGGCGTAGGGTAGCACTTCGCCATAGCCCAGGCCCGCCTTGTTCAAACCGGCCTCGACATTGGCTTTCAGGGCCAGGCTCAGGGTCGACAGGGATTTGGGCGGCAATTCCTCGGTGCCCAATTCAAACAGCAAATCGCGGGTCTCAGTCATCTTTGGCGCTCCTAGCGTTCAGCAGCGGGAAGCCGAGTTTCTCCCGGCGTTGGTAATAGGCTTCGGCCACGGCCTTGGCCAGATCGCGCACCCGGAGGATGAAGCGCTGGCGCTCGGTCACGGAAATGGCGCGGCGGGCGTCCAGCAGGTTGAAGGCGTGGGAGGCTTTCAGCACCATTTCATAGGCGGGCAGGGGCAGGTCGAGCGCGATCAGTTTCTTGCATTCGCGCTCGTAGGTGTCGAAGGCGTCGAAATGGAAGCCGGTGTCGGCGTGTTCGAAATTGAAGGCCGACATCTCCACCTCGTTCTGGTGGTAGACATCGCCATAGGTCACCTCGCCCTGCGGTCCCCGCGCCCAAATCAGATCGAACACGCTGGACACGCCTTGCAGGTACATGGCGATGCGTTCGAGCCCATAGGTGATTTCGCCGCTGACGGGGCGGCAATCGATGCCGCCGACCTGCTGGAAATAGGTGAACTGGGTCACTTCCATGCCGTTCAACCAGACTTCCCAGCCCAAGCCCCACGCGCCCAGGGTCGGCGATTCCCAGTTGTCCTCGACGAAGCGCACATCGTGTTCCAACAGGTCGAAACCCAGAAAGGCCAGCGAACCCAGGTAGAGTTCCTGGAAATGGGCCGGGGACGGCTTCATGATGACCTGGAACTGGTAATAATGCTGGAGCCGGTTGGGGTTCTCGCCGTAGCGCCCGTCGGTGGGGCGGCGCGAAGGCTGGACATAGGCGGTGTTCCAAGGCTCGGGACCGATGGAGCGCAGGAAGGTCGCGGGATGGAAGGTGCCCGCGCCGACTTCGAGGTCGAGCGGCTGGAGGATCACGCAACCCTGCGCGGCCCAGTAATCCTGGAGCGCCAGGATCAAGCCCTGGAAAGTGGATACATCGTATTTTTGGGTGTTCACGCTGGCCCCTTGAAGCTTGCGGGTGGTTGAACGAAGCCGGGCATTATAGCCGGAATCGCCGATACCCAGCGGGGACCGGAACGGCTGGAAATCAAAGGGCGGAAAGGGCGGCGCTGGGCATGAACGCGCCGCTCCCCAGGATGGACGCGGCCATCAGGGCGAGGACCGCGCCATAGACCAGACGCGGCAGCCATTCGGCCAGGGCATCGTCGAAGCGGGCGATGCGCTCGGCTTCCTGTCCGGCGTAGCGGCGCAACAAGGCGGGGAGTTCGCCGCTGGCCTCGCCGGTGGCGACGAAGGACAGGGCTTCCGGCGGTCCCGGCCAGGGCAGGGCGCGGAGGGCCGAGGCGAGGTCGCCGCCGCGTTTCAATGCGCGTTCGGCGGGGGCCAGTTGGGCGCGGAGGACGAGGTTATCGACCGTGCCCAGCGCCTTGGGGAAGGCGTCCAGCATCGGCACGCCCGCTTCCAGCAGCAAGGCCAGGCTGGACCAGAAATCCCGCAGATTGCGCCGCATCTGGTAGCGGCCCAGCGTGGGCAGGCGTAGTAGCAGTGCGTCGAATCCGGCCCGGAACGGCGACAAAGCCCCGCCCCGGAACCAAGCCGGGAGTCTGAACAGGGCATAAGCGCCCAGGCCCATCGGCAACAAGGGCAGCAAGGCCAGTTTGAGATAGCCCAGGCCATCGACCCGCCCCAACACCAGTTCCGGCACGGGTTGGATCAAACCTGCCAACACCAGCACCGCGACCGGCAAAGCCAGCCGTGCCCGGATTTGGCCGCGTCGCCGCGCCTGGGCGTCGTAATGCTCGGACAACTGCTGATAGGTGCGGGCTAGGCTGCCGGTCGTCGCCGCTGCGCCCAGCAAGGCGGCGTCGAATTCGGTGAACAGCCCGTAGCGCCGCCCGGTTTCTACCCAATCGGCCCCGCGTTCCAGCCGGGACCGCAGGAGTTGGAGCAATTGATCCGAGTCTTCCGTCTTGGGTGGATCGAGCATCGCCAAGGCCTGGATCGGAGCGATGCCGGCCCGTTCCAGGGCGGCGAGCTGGATGTAGAGGTCGGCGCGTTGCTTGGGGTGGTCGAGGCGGAAGGTTTTAGCCATGGCTTGGTTTATCCGTTATCCCCATACCGCTGCTTCTGCCGGAAATACCCGGCTGCCTTCGTAGCGCAATCCCGGTTCCCGGTCTTTTGCCAACAGCAACGGCCCATCCAAATCCACATAATCCGCGCCCTGCGCCAATAACAGGGCCGGGGCCATCGCCAAGGAAGTCGCCACCATGCAGCCGACCATGATCTTGAAACCCTCCGCCCGCGCCAGGGCTTGCATCCCTAGGGCTTCGGTCAGCCCGCCGGTCTTGTCCAGCTTGATATTCAGCACATCGTAGCGTCCGCGTAGCTGGGCGAGGCTGGCGCTGTCGTGGCAGGATTCGTCGGCGCAGACCGGCACCGGCCTCGGCAAGTCCGCCAGCGCCGCGTCGGCTCCGGCGGGGAAGGGCTGTTCCACCAGTTCCACGCCCAGCCGTGCTAGTTCCGGCATGAAGCGGTGATAATCGGCCAGGGTCCAGGCTTCGTTGGCATCGACGATCAAGCGGGCGGCAGGAGCGTGGGTCCGTACCGCCGCCACCCGTTCCAGGTCGTCCCCGCCCGCCAGCTTTAGCTTGAGCAAGGGCCGCGCGGCCTGGGCGCGGGCCGTCGCCGCCACCTGTTCCGGCGTGTCCACGCTCAGGGTGTAGGCCGTGGTCAAGGGTGCGGGTGGGGGTAAACCGGCCAGGCGCCACACGGGTTGGCCCGCCCGTTGCGCGGCCAAATCCCACAGGGCGCAATCGATGGCGTTGCGGGCCGCGCCGGGCGGTATCCGTGTCAAGAGTTCTTCCCGTTCCAAGCCCGCCGCCAAGGCCGGCACCAGGGCCGTGATGGCTCCGATCACGGCTGCGGGCGTCTCGCCATAGCGGGGATAGGGGCGGCATTCGCCCCGGCCCCGGACCGCGCCTTCGCGGATTTCGACCACCACCACGGTGATTTCGCTATTGCCTCCGCGCGCGATGCGGAACACGCCGCGCAAGGGCCAGGTTTCGCGCTGGATCGTGATTTGGCGCATGGCTCAGCCCAGCCCGGCGATGCGGTCCACCAGGGCGGCGACCCCGGTGCGCAGGGGATCGACGCAGGGCAGGCCCAGCCGATTCTGGGTGTCTTCCAGCCATCGCCCGGCCTCGGTGGCGGAGAGTTGGGCGGTGTTGATGGAAACCCCGATGCAGCGGGCCTTGGGGTTGGTGAGGCGGGCGGCGGCTTCGTTGGCGGCGATGCATTCGGCCAAATCCGGCAGTGGATAACCCGGCACGCCGCGCAGATGCGGGCGGGTGGGTTCGTGGCATAGCACCAGCGCGTCCGGCTGCGCCCCGTGCAGCAGTCCCAGGCTGACTCCGGCGAACGAAGGATGGAACAGCGAGCCCTGGCCCTCGATCAAGTCCCAGTGGTCCGGCGCATTGGCGGGACACAGCGCCTCGACCGCGCCGGAGATGAAATCCGCCACCACCGCGTCCACGCAGACCCCGGCCCCCGCGATCAGGATGCCGGTCTGCCCGGTGGCGCGGAAATCGGCGTCGAAGCCGCGCCCGCGCATTTCCCGTTCCAGGGCCAGGGTGGTGTACATCTTGCCGGTGGAGCAATCGGTGCCCACGGTCAGTAGGCGTTGGCCGGGACGTTTCTGGCCGGTGCCGACCTCGAAGCTTCCGGCGGGGTGGCGCACATCGATCAAGCGGCGGCCCAGGCTGTCCGCCGTCGCCGCCAGTTCCGGGAGATCGGCGAGCCGCTGGTGCAGGCCGTTGGCGAGGTCCAGACCGGCTTGCAGGGCCGCCAGCAACTCGGGTATCCACGCCGCCGCCAGCTTGCCGCCCCGGTTGGCGACCCCGACGATCAGGGTTCGCGCTCCGAGCGCGGCCGCCGTGTCTATCGAAACTTCCGGCAATCCGGTGTCGGCTTGGCAGCCCGGCAGCCTGAACTGTCCCACGCAATCCTCGGGACGCCAACGCGCCACGCCATAGGCGGTTTTGGCGGCCAAGGGGTCGGGGGCGTCGCCCAGGAAGAGGAGATAGGGTTTGGCGATGAGCATAAAGCGTCCTCATGTTGGGAACCTGAGAACGGGGATTATGGCCTGCCCTGGGATTTCCGGGGGGATCGCCAGGGCAATGCAACATTTCGCGTGGCTCCGGGTCCGGCCTTGACGGGGGGCCGGGCCGATGGCGGCCCGGCTGCCGTCTTGGGGGGAAGGCGGGGCTTCGCGATCTGGCCGGGTTTATTCCGGCAGGAAAATATGGTCGTTCGGGCTCAAGGATTGATCGAAACGATAGCCCAGCGCGTTCATGGCGGCCTCGCCGGAGGGGAATTCGTTCAGGGGTTTCCTGAGTTCGACCCAGATGATGGGGCGGCACCGCGCCAAGGTTTCCTTGGCCCCCATGAGCGCCGCCACATGCCCCCCTTCCACGTCCATTTTCAGGAAATCCAGGCGTTCCAGGTTCATGGTGTCGAGGGAGGTCATCGCGTATTCCCCGTCGTCGCCGACCTGGAACGAGGAGGCGCCGGTATTGACCGCGTTGTATCGGCCGAGGTTGGTACGGCAGGGCCGTTCCCCGACGGCCGCGTTGGTGGCTATGACGTTGGTAATCTCGTTGAGGGCGATATTGCGTTGGAGTATGCGGAAGGTCTCGTGCAAGGGTTCGAAGGAATAGACCCGTTCGGCCCGGCAAACCTTGGAAAAATAGACCGTGTGGTTGCCGATATTGGTGCCGACATCGGCGATGATGGCCCCAGGCGGGATCATGGCCTGGGCTTTACGCAGCAGGTGGAATTCGTAGAACGTATTCCGCATCAGGATGAAGTTCTGGATGAAATCGATATTCGCGAACGGGAGATACATTTTGAATATCTGGTCGGAATAGAGGAATTCATGGACCTTTTCCGGTCCCATGGCCAGATATTTCTGCTGTACGTTGAGAGTGGTGATTTGCTGCAATATCTGCTTCAGCAATTCTTCTTGGGATGGCAGGGCTTGCTTGGGTTCTCGGGTATCTTCGGACATGCTGGGAGCCTTTTGGTTTGGAGCGTGGTCGAGGGTTTTGACAGGCCGCGATAGTGGATTATCGCGGGCTGGATGGGTACCGACCCAACCCGGCGGGTTGCGATGGTGGGCTATGACGCGCTTTCATGGCAGGGCGTGCCCGCGGGGTAGGGGGATAATATTTTCATGAAGACCCGGGCCTATGCCCGGAATCCTCTGGATTGAGTATATCAGAAAGATCGGAAAGCACGGCCCGGAAGCCACCACGGCCTTTTTACGCGGGGCCGCATACCGGGATTGTCGTGGAATGCCGGAATCCGGGGCCGGGCATGAAAAAAGGCACCCCTTCCGGGGTGCCTTCGCCGTGTGGGCCGGGTGCTATCAACCTTGTTGCAGCAGGCTACGCAGGTCGATGGTGGCGGCGTTGGCGCGGGCGATGTAATTCGCCAGGGTCAGCGAATAATTGGCGAACAGGCCGAAACCGCTGCCGTTCAGGATGACGGGGCTGAGATAGCTGGCTTGGCTGTTTTCCAGTTCGCGGATGATCTGCTGCAAGGAGACCAGGGCGGTCTTGTTGCTCAGGATATCGCGGAAGTCGAATTCGATGGCCTTCAGCACATGCATGGCGACCCAGGAATAGCCGCGGGCCTCGAAGAACACGTCGTCGATCTTGAGCCAGGGGGTCTTGGTGAGTCCGGGGCGGCGTTCCTCGGTGGTGCCGGGGGCGTCGGCGGTGCTGGCGCTGAGGCGGTTGGAGTAGTCGCCCATACGTTTTTCCAGGATTTCCAGATATTGGCGCAGGTTGTCGGCGCGGGCGTAGAAATTGGCGTCGCGTTTCATCAGCCGTTCCCGGTAGCCTTCCAAGGCTTCCACGCCTTTTTCGTATTCCGACTCCGAGGACGGCAATTGCCAGGATTTGTGGTCGAAATAGAAGAATGGTTCGCCCTTGGCGAGGTCGGGGTCTTCGCGCGATTGGGTTTGGGAACGGGAGATATTGTTACGCAGGGCGGTGGTGGCGTCGCGCAGGGCGATCAGGGCGCCCAGTTCCCAATTGGGGATATTGTCCAGCATCACGCTGGGAGGAAACACGTCGTTGGTCAGGAAGCCGCCCGGCTTGTGCAATAGGGTGTCGGCGCTCTCGATCAAGGCGGTGGCATAGGTATAGCCCAGGGGCAGTTCCTTGGGATTCTTGATATTGGCCGATTCGGCCGCGACCTCGACCACGTCGAACCGGGCCGGTTCGCGGCTCCAATACCAGGAGATGGCCAGCATGGCGAGACCCACCACGCCGAAAAAGATGCCAACCTTCCAGGCCGTGCCCCGCTCGCGGAAGCTCTTGGTGCCGAAGATACCCTTGGTGCCGGGGGTGGCGGAAGGGGTGGGGGAAGGCTGGTGATCGACATGCTCTGCTGGCGCTGACATGGTGGCGTCCTGGTTGCGGTTTCCCGAAGGCGGCGATTATAGCTTAAAAGCAGGCGGGGTCCGTTAGCCCTGGCCGTCCTTGGCACGGTTTTTCTTGCGGGCGCGGGGGTGGGCGTTGTCGTAGACCTTGGCCAAATGCTGGAAATCGAGGTGGGTATAGACCTGGGTGGTGGCGAGATTGGCGTGGCCGAGCAATTCCTGCACCGCCCGCAAATCGCCGCTGGCTTCCAATAGATGGCTGGCGAAGGAATGGCGCAGGCGGTGCGGATGCAGGTGTTCGGGAAACCCTTGCCGGAGCTGCCATCGGTCCAGGCGGACCTGGATCGTGCGCACCGAGATGCGCCGCCCCAACCGGCTGACGAACAAGGCGGTCGCTTTGGCATCGGCATAGGCGGGGCGGAGGTCCAGCCAGCGTTCCAGGGCGGCGAGGGCCGGACCGCCCACCGGCACCATCCGCGATTTGTCGCCCTTGCCATGCCGGATCAGCACTTGGCCCGCGTGCCGGTCTACATCGTACAAGTCCAGCCCGGTCAATTCGGACAGGCGCAGGCCGGAGGAATAGAACAATTCCCAGATCGCCAGATCGCGGATATCCAGCGCGTCCTCGGCGGGCGCGTCTAGGAGTCCGGCGAGTTGGTCCACGTCCAAGGGCTTGGGGAGCGTCTTGGGGGTTTTGGGGGCGCGGACGCCCTGGGCCGGGTTGCGTTGGGCTTCGCCGCGTTTGACCAGAAAGGCGAAGAAGCCCCGGATCGCCGACAGTTCCCGTTGCAGGCTGCGGCTGGCGATCTTATCGCGGTGGCGCAGTGCGATATGCTCGCGGAGCTGGGCGGGTTCCAACCGGGTCCAGTCGGCGATGTCCTTGCCCGCGCAGAATTCCCGGAGGCGCGCGAGGTCGTGGGCATAGCCCTCGACCGTGTGCGGCGAGGCGCGGCGCTGGCACCTCAGGTTATCGAGGAAGGCCGCGACTTGCCGATCCGCCAGGGCGTCCATGGGGAGGTCAGTCCGGGATCAAAGCGGCCAGCCGGGCCGAGACGATCTCGCCCATCTGGGCCAGGAAGAACGAACCCAGGCCGGGTTGGTAGCGCTTGGGATTGCGGCTGCCGATGGCCAGCACGCCCTTGAAACCGGCGTGGCGCAAGGGTACGAAGGCGCAGGAGGCCGCTTCCCCGCCATGGGCGCCGAACAACGATCCACCCTCGTGCGGCGCGAGGCTGAGGCAATGGGGGTCGCCATCCGCTAGCGCGAGGCCCCATAGGGGCGTGTCGCCGGAGAGCGCGAGATTGGCGATGGGGCTGTCGAACATCGGCTCGGCGATGCGCACCGCCACGAAATCGGCCTGGAAATATTCGTGCAAACCCCATTTCAGCCCGGCCAGGGCGTCTTCCAGGCTGCGGGCGTCGATCAGGGTCAGGGTCAAATGGTGGAGGCGTTCGCGCAAAGCCTCGTTGTCGCGGGCGACCTGGAGGATTTCGGCCATTTGCTGCTGCAAGCGCTGGTCGCGTTCCCGCAGGATTTGGATATGCCGGGTGATTAAGGACACGGCGTCCCCGCAAGGATGGGGGATGGTCAGGGTTTCCAACAAGGCCAGATGGTGCTTGAAGAACTCGGGATGCTTTTGGAGATAGGCTTCCACCTCGCGGGCGGTGGTCCGGGTTCTTTCCTTGCGCTTGGCGGTTTCGGCGCTCATGCGGGGATTTCCCCCTCGAACACGCTGACCGCCGGGCCGCTCATCAGCACCGGAGAACCCCGGCCCGCCCAGGCGATATCCAACCTCCCGCCGGGAAGATCGACCCGCACCGGGCTGTCCAGCCAACCGCGTTCCACGCCGACCACCACGGCGCCGCAGGCACCGCTGCCGCAGGCCAGGGTTTCGCCGGAGCCGCGCTCGAACACCCGCAGGCGGATATGGTTCCGGTCCACGATTTCCATGAAGCCGATATTGGCCCGTTCCGGGAACAGGGGATGGCTTTCCAGGCGCGGACCCAAGGCCGCGACCGGGGCGCTGTCCACATTTTCCACCCGCAATACGGCATGGGGATTGCCCATCGACACCGCGCCGAACTCCCAGGCCGCGCCGTCGATCTCGACCGGGTAAGCCAAAGCTTCGGCTTCCGCTAGCAACGGGATTTGGGCCGGGGCGTGGCGCGGCACGCCCATGTCCACCGTGACCGAGCCATCCGGGCGCGGGCGCAGGATCAAGCGGCCCGCCTGGGTATCGACCCGGATTTCGTCCTGGTCGCACAGGCCATGATCCCGCACGAAGCGGGCGAAGCACCGCGCCCCGTTGCCGCATTGGGCAACTTCGCCGCCATCGGCGTTGAAGATGCGGTAGCGGAAATCGGCGTCGGAATCCTGGGCCGGTTCGACGATGAGGATTTGGTCGCAGCCGATACCGAAATGGCGGTCGGCTAGGAAGCGTATCCGTGCGGGCGAGAGGTCCACGGCTTGGCGCACGGCGTCGATCACCACGAAGTCGTTGCCCAAACCCTGCATTTTGGTGAATTTCATAGGGTTCGCTTCAGCCGGGCAGGATTTCATCGCGGAACAAATCGGCCAAGGTTTCCCGCTGGCGGACCAGGAGGATTTGTTCGCCATCGACCAGCACTTCGGGCGGGCGGGGCCGCGAGTTGTAATTGGAACCCATGCTGGAGCCATACGCCCCCGCCGAGCGCACCGCCAGCAAATCGCCTTCCCGGATCGCCAGTTCGCGCTCCTTGCCCAGGAAATCGCCGGTTTCGCAGACCGGGCCCACGATGTCGTAGACCTGGGCCGGGACCGTATCCGATGGTTTTACCGGCAGGATGGTTTGATAGGCGTCGTAGAGGGCCGGGCGGATCAAATCGTTCATGGCCGCATCGACGATGGCGAAGTTTTTCAGGCGGTTGGACTTGAGATATTCCACCTTGGTCAGCAACACGCCGGCATTGCCGACGATGGCGCGGCCCGGTTCCATCAGGATTTCATAATCGGTCCCGGCCAGCAGTTCGGACAGGGCGGAAGCGTAGTCGGAAGGTTCCGGGGGGAACTCGTCGCTATAACGGATGCCCAGGCCACCGCCCATATCCAGGTGATGGATGGCGATGCCATCCTCGCGCAAGTGTTCGGCCAGCTTGAGTACCCGCGCCAAGGCGTCGATGAAGGGTTCGACCTCGGTCAATTGCGAGCCGATATGGCAATCAATGCCGACCACCGCGAGATTCGGCAGGCCGGCGGCGTGGCGGTAGCAGTCGCGGGCCGCGTCGATATCGATGCCGAATTTGTTTTCCTTGAGTCCGGTGGAGATATAGGGATGGGTTTTGGCGTCCACGTCCGGGTTGACGCGCAGGGAAACCGGGGCTTTCACGCCCAGTTCCCCGGCGATGCGGTCGAGGCGGTCGAGTTCGCCCGGTACTTCGACATTGAAGCAGCGGATGCCCACTTGCAGCGCCCGGCGCAATTCGTCCTCGCGCTTACCCACGCCGGAAAACACCACCTTGGCCGGGTCGCCGCCCGCCGCCAACACCCGTTCCAATTCGCCGACCGAGACGATATCGAAGCCGGAACCCAGCTTCGCCAGCACGTTCAGCACGGCGAGGTTGGAATTGGCCTTGACCGCGTAGCACACCAGGTGCGGACGTTCGCCGAAAGCCCGGTCGAAGGCCCACCAGTGGCGTTCCAAGGTGGCGCGGGAGTAGATGTAACAGGGGGTGCCGAAACGCTCGGCGATGGCGCGGAGCGGCACGGATTCGGCGTGGAGTTCGCCGTCGCGGTATTCGAAATGGTCCATCAGAATGGTTCTTGTTGCGGGAAGGATTGTTCTACTTGATCCGATTGATCCGGTTTGGGGGTCGTGGCCGGAGCGGGGTTGGGTGTGGTTTTCTTTTTGGTGGCGGCCACGGGCTGGCGCGGCGGCGGACGCTCCAGATAGAGCGGCCCTTTTTGTCCGCAGCCTTGGGCCAGCAGGGCCGAGAGGCCGAGGGCGGCGGTGAAGGCGGCGCGGCTTTGGGGTGTGGTCATGGAGGTTCGGGCGTAACGGTCCGGTACAAGGAAGGCGGGCATTTTAAAGCAAAAGCGGGCGGGTTGGGGGAGGTGGGATTGGGGCGATAGTGGGCGTGGATGCCTGCCCGCCGGGCTATGGCTACAGCGTGGAGCGCTGCTTGAGGGTTTGCGCGACTTCCGGGCGGGAGAGTTCATAAGTCCAGATGTCGAACTTTTCCAGAACGTGTTTACCAAAGCTCGTGGTCAGGGCGACATCGGCGGCATCCCGACCGCGGGCCATCAAAACGCGCCCTACGCGGGGGATATTGTTGCGGGAATCGAAAGTATGCCATTCCCCTTCCAGAAACACCTCGAACCAGGCGCTGAAATCCATGGGAGGTATCACCGGCACCTGAATATCGCCCAGATATCCCGTGGCATAACGCGCGGGAATGCCCATGCACCGGCAAAGCGTGATGGCGAGATGGGTATAATCCCGACATACCCCCCTCTGGTCTCGGAAGGTATCGTAGGCGGTACGGTCGCAGCGGGCGGCTTCATGGGCGAAAGTGACGTGGTGATGTACCCAGTCGCAAATGGCCTGCACCCGCCCCCATCCCGTCGGCCCGTGCCCGAAAAGTTCCCAGGCGACATCCGACAATTTCTCGATCTCGCAATAACGGCTGCCCAACAGATAAAGCAGGGTATCGCTCGGGAGTTCGTGGATGGTATGTTGGCGGGCGTCCGGTTTCAGGATATCCGGTAAACCGCCATCCACCACGATGGTATCGTTCTTGAGGTGCAAGCGCCCGCCGGGACAGAAGGCCCGTGCGCACCGATTGCCATAGATGTCTGTGAATTCCTCGATGGTGATGGCGGGATCACTGCTCAAGCGCTCGGGCATCATTAACAATGACGCCCGCTCGGGATGCGTGTAGAGCATCAGGATCATTTCCGTGGGCTGGGGGAACGAATAGGCGATATCGAAACCGATTCTAATAAACATGGAATGCTCGGGGGGTCGAAGGATTGGCCCGATGATCGGGCCGGGCTTTGAAAAGGTGGTTTGACTCTGGTATGGCCCATCGCGGCGCTATGGCCGCTACGCTTGCCGCGTTGCCATAAACAGCAGGAAATCGGGGTTTTTTCCTCCCTAGGGCATGGGGACATGCCCATTCTACTGGGCTGGAGCGGAAGTGGTTTGTTTTTTATGGGGGTGGCCATGGGTTGGCGCGGCGGGGGACGCAGCCCTCAAGGCCGGGCCGCTTTGGCCCGCGCTTGCCAATGCGCTCGGGCCCGCGCCTGGCAATCGGCGTTTTCCAGGTCGGCACAGCCCACCTCGGCCAGGAAACCGGCCATCCCGTCCTTCGGGATGAACCAACGTGGATCGTGACCGCTGCTCAACAGCGTGCCGTCGAGATGGTCGAGTTCTTGTTGGAACACCACGGCCTCGGTGCCGGAGAGGGTTTCGCGGCGTTCCGCGCCGTCCGGGGTTTGATAGCGGATCGTGAGATGGGCCGGTCTTTCGGTATAGCGATAACCCCAGGGCACCGACAGGCAACGCTCCCAAGAGCCAAGACGCTGCGTCGAGGCGGCGACGCGCTGGGGATTGAGGAAGGCTTGGAATTCCCCGCCGGCCTCGCGCCGCAATAATGCGACCCGCACCGGAACGCCGATCTGGACCGCCGCCAAGCCCAGGCCGTGCATGGCTCGGACCGTGCCGCGCATATCGGCGAGCAAGGCGGACAATGCCGGATTGTCCGGCGCGATGGGTCGGCTGGGTTGTTCCAGGCGGATGCGCTGCTCCGGGATATCCACGCTGAGGGTCGTGGCTATGGCGGATCGGGCACGCTGCCGCAGATGTTCGATTTCGGCGGGTGTCAGGCCGCCGTCGGCATGGCAGGCCGCCGCCACGAGCGGAAGGACGAGCGCCAAGCAAAGGGATGGTGTGCAGGACCTTGGGCTTGTTGTCATGGGCAGCCTTCAGCTGGGGTTCAGCCAGGAAAAGTATAAATAGATACGCGGGGTTGCCGCCCCCACATGTTTCCACTACGCATAGCGAGAGCGGTCCTCATGAAATCCTCGGTCGTGTATTGCCTGGTCCTGCCCGTGTTGGCCTGGATGGCTTCCGGTTGCGCCGAGTATGCCGGGGGTGGCTATGGGATGCGGCGGGCTTATCCGGGGGGCTATTATGAAACCCAAACCTATCCGGCTTATTCCGGATATCCGGGTTATTCAGCCCCGGCGGGATATGCCTATCCTAACGCCGGATATTATGAGGAAAGGCGGTACTACGGCGACCACGACCACCACCACCACGACGGACATGGATGGCATCGGACACCACCGCCGCCCCCGGCGCCCCAGCCACCGACACCCTGGCAAAGGCTCAAGGCCGTGGAACGCGAGATGCGCCACGACCAGGGGCAATACCAGCAGCAAAGCCAGCATCTCGACCAGCGCCGACAGCAGCGGGAACAGCACTTGGATCACCGGCTGGACCGGACCGAACAGCGGAGATTGGGCTATCTGGAGCATCACCACGCCAACCCGGCGGCGTTCGAGGCCGAGCGCCAGCAATTCCAGCAGCATCGGGATTCCGCGACCCAAAGACTCGAACAGCGGTTCGAGGCCAAGCAGGACCATCTACGCCAGCGCGAGGCCGAAGAACAGGCCCGTTTGGCGCGGCAGCAGGCGCATTGGCAGGCGCGGGTACAGGAGCATCAAGCCCAGCATCCGCCCCAGCCGCAACCACAATGGAACGGCGGCGGCGAACATCATCGCGGCTGCGGCGAAAAGCGCCGACAGCGCGGCGAATGCTGATCCCGGCCTATCCTACCCGGCCCAGGAGCCAATCCAAGGCCCGCGTCGGCAGTAGCCTTTTCAAATAGGCGAACAGATAGGTCGGGAACGTCACGTAATAGCGGGCGCGGGGCCGCTGGGATTCCAAGGCCAGGATCACCTTTCCCAACACCGCTTCCGGTCCCAGGGTGAACGGCGCCGCCGGGCCTTCCTTTTGCAGGCGGGTTTCCATCGCCGCATAGGTCTGGCGGTGCGGGCTGTGTTCGGGCTGTATGTGCTTCCGGTACATGGCGAAGGCGTTGTCGCGGAACCGGCTGAGGATGGGGCCGGGCTCGATCAAACACACCTCGATGCCGCTGCCTTTCAATTCCAGCCGCAAGGTGTCCGACAAACCTTCCAGCGCGTATTTGCTGGCATTGTAGGCACCGCGATATCGCATGGCGGCGAAGCCCAGCACCGAACTGTTCTGGACGATCCGGCCATAACCCTGCCGCCGCATGACCGGGATGATCAGGTTGGTCAGTTCGTGGGTGCCGAACAGGTTGGTTTCGAACTGCTCGCGCAGCACTTCCCGCCGCACATCTTCCACCGCGCCCGGTTGTCCATAGGCACCGTTGTTGAACAGCGCATCGAGCCCGCCGCCGCTGGCCACCAATACCGCCGCCACGGCGGCGCGAATCGAGTCCGAATCGGCGAGGTCCAGTTGGAAAGCCTCGAAACCTTCGGCGTGAAGTGTTTCCACATCGGCTCGGGCACGGGCGGTGGCGAATACCCGGTAGCCGCGTTGCTTGAGGCCACGCGCCACGCATAGGCCGATGCCGGACGAACAGCCGGTGATGAGGATGGATCGGGGGGAGGTCATGATCGGGCGGTCTCGCAGGGAAAGGGGCGCATAGTTTCGCATGGCCCTTCGGCTTTGCGGTTATGATCCGCATCCCCGCATCCCGGAGGCATCGCTTGAAACTTGGATTCGCCGCCCTGTGTCTGGCCGGGGCTTTGGCCGCTTGCGTTCCGCACCCGCCCAGTCCATGCCCCGCGGGCGAACGTTCCATGCAGGTCGATACCCTTTATTTCGGTACGCGGCAGCCGGAGGGCGTGGTCGCCGCCGCCGCTTGGCGCGGCTTCGTCGATGCCGAGGTGACGCCTCGCTTTCCCGGCGGGTTCACCTGGTGGTTGGGCGAAGGGCAATGGCGGACGGTCCGGGGCGATATCCAGCGCGAATCCACCTATATCCTCCGCGTCGTCCATGGCGATACGCTTGCCGAAAGCGGGGCCGTGGCCGCTCTGGCCGAGCGCTATAAGGTGGAATTCCGGCAGGAGGCGGTGTTGCGGGTGCGGTCCATAGCCTGCGTGGCTTTTTGAGGGCTAACCGCCGGGCCTGTGATGGTTTCCGCCGTTCGCGGCGCATTCAGCCCGTACCGCTGAACTCGGACCGGATTCCTGGGTCGTAAACCTGCCCGGTGGCGACTCCCTTCGACGGTGGCCACCGGTCAAATTATCTGTTTGCATCGGATGGACGACATGATAATTTGCGCGTGCCCCAAGCAGCCCCGGCCCGGTCGCCGGGGCTAGAGCAAAAAAATCCACTAGAGGAGGTATCAGAATGTCCGAAGAGAATAAAGACAGCGCCGCCCCGGAAACCCCGGCTCCCGCCGCCGAACAACCCGCCGCCGCCGAGAAGCCCGCTGCTGCCGCCGCTCCCGCTCCCGCCGCCCAAGGTCTCCTGGAAACCTTGAAGACCAACCGCAATGCCCAATACGCGCTGGGCGGCGCGGTCGTGGTGGTGTTCCTCGCCAGCTTCATGGGCGGTGGCGACGAAGTGACCAAGGTCAATACGGCGGCGGTGGCCATCGGCCAGACGGTGACGGTGGAGAATCCCAACGGCGGCAATTCCCAACTGACCCTCGCGCCGGGCATGATGGGCGCGGCCGATCCCGAGGATACCGAGCAGAACGTGTGCTTGGTCAAGGGGGCCGCCAAGGGTACCATCGAAGAAGAGCAGATCGCGGGCCTGTTGGCCTATGTGAAGGTCAAGATGCTGGAAGGCGATTGCCAGGGCAAGTCCGGCTGGACTTCCAAAATCAATATCAAGGCCGGTTAATCGCGCGGGGCGGCGATGAGCGTCCCCTTGGCCCATCGCCGCGTCCAGTGCCGTTAGAGTTCCCGCAACACCCGCATCGGGCTGTTTCTCACCACGGGCCGGGTATTCCAATAACCCGCCAGGCCCACCGCCACGGCGCCCACCAGCGGCGTCGCCAGCCAAGCTTCCCAGTGCATCCGGTGCGCCAAATCGAACACCCGGCTGAACAAGACCCAGGCCACGCTCTCGGCGATGCCCGCCGCCAACAACCCCGCCAGGAAGCCCAGGGCGCAGAATTCCACCCATTGCGCCCGCCGCAGCAAACCCCGTTCCGCGCCCAGGGCGCGTAATAGCGCGTCCTCGCGCAAGCGTTCGTCCAGGGTGGCCCGCACCGAGGCGAACAGCACGGTGAAGCCCGCCGCCAAGGCCAGCACCAGCACGAACTCGATGGCGCGGGTGATCTGGGCCAGGATGCTCTGGAATTGCTTGAGCAGGGCGTCCACTTCCAGGATCGTCACGCCGGGGAACGCCTTGACCAGCCGCGCCAAGGCCGGTTTCGCCGCCGGGGGCAGATAGAAACTGGTCAGCCAGGTGTGGGGCTGCGAATCCAGCACGCCCGGCGGGAAGATCATGAAGAAGTTGGGGGCCATGGTGTCCCAGCGCACGCCACGGGTGTTGGCGACCGTGGCGGTGAGTTCCTGCCCGGCGATGTTGAAGCCGAGCTGATCGCCCGGCTTGATGCCCAGGTTCTTGGCCAATTCCTTTTCCACCGAGACCAGGGGTTCGGTGGGGGCTTGGCCTTCGCGCCACCATTCGCCCTCGACGATGGGATTGTCGGGCGGCGGTTCGGCCCCCCAGGTCAGGCTGAGGTCGCGGTTGATGGCTCCTTCCGCCCGCGAATTCTTGCCGATGACCTGGAATACGTCCTGGCCGTTCACCAGGGTCAAACGGCCCCGGACGATGGGATAGAACCGGCTGCTGGCGATTTGCTCCCGCGCCAGGAAATCGCGGAAGCGGTCGAGGTCGGCGTCGAACAGGTTCAGGGCGAAATGGTTGGGGGTGTTGTCCGGCAATTGCCGCTGCCATTCCTGCAATAGCTCGGTGCGGACCAGGAGGCTCAACAGCATCGCCGCCAGGGTGATGCCGAAGGCCAGGATTTGGCCGACGCCCAGTTGGGGCCGCCGGGTCAGGTGTTGCAGGCCGAAGCGCCAGGCCAGGCCCACATGCGGGATCGGCAGTTTGCCCAGGTTGAGCAGGAACAAGCCCAACAGGCCGAATCCCGCCACCGCCGCGCCGCTCGCGGCCAGCACGGTGACGGTCATCAGCCAATCCTGGGTATAGCGCCACATCAACGCGCCCAGGACCAGGGCGGCGCAGCCATAGACCAGCCAAGCGCTGGACGGCAGGGGTTCCAGGTCGCGGCGCAAGACCCGCAGCGGCGGCAGGCGCTTGAGCCGGAGGATCGGCGGCAGGGCGAAGCCGAACAGGATCGGCAAGCCCGCGCCGGTGCCGAACAACAGGGCGAACAGGCTGGGACTGGCCAGTTGGCGCGGTAGCAACGCCCCCAGGAAATGCGCCACCCCGGCTTGCAAGCCATAGCCCAGGGCGCAACCCGCCGAGCTACCGGCCAATCCGATCAAGCTGAATTGCCAGAGGTGCAGCCGCAATACATCGCGTTCCCGCGCCCCCAGGGTTTTCAGCAGGGCGGCCAGATCGAAATGGCGTTCGGTATAGCGGCGGGCGCTCATGGCGATGGCGACGCCCGCTATCAACACTACGGCGATGCTGGTCAAGCCCAGATAGCGCTCGGCCCGGTTCAGGGCATTGCCGAGTTCCGGGCGGTCCTCGTGGATATCGGAGATGCGCTCGCCTGGATGCAAACGCGGCTGGAGCCAGCGTTTGAAGCCGCGCAGGGCGGTTTCGTCGCCTGCGTACAGAGCAAAATAATGGACGTGGCTACCGGGCTGCACGATGCGGGTGGCGTCGAGGTCGGCGGCATTGATGATGATGCGGGGCGACAGACTGTAGAGATCGCCGCGGCGGTCGGGTTCGTGGGTGATGATGCGGGTGGTCCGCAAGGGCTGTTCGCCCACCGTCAGCGTGTCGCCCAGCTTCAAATGCAGGGTGGACAATACCCGTGGTTCGATCCAGACCTCGCCCGGCGCGGGAATGGCGTGGGTGGCCTCGGCGGCGGTGGGATCGTCCAGGGTGGTTTTCACCGCGCCGCGTAGGGGATAGCCCACCGCCACCGATTTTACGCCCGCCAGCAGGATTTCGCCGTTCTCCATCAGCACACTGGGGAATTCCGCCGTGGCCGAATGTTCGAGTCCCAGGCGCTCGGCTTCCACGGTCCAGGCCGGATCGGGCGGGCCGTGGCTCGCCACCGATAAATCCGCTCCCAGGAATTCCGCCGCTTGCAAAGCCATGGTGCGGTTCAGCCGGTCGCCCAGCAGGCTGACGGCGGTGGACGCGGCCACGGCGACCACCAGCGCCGCCAGCAGCAATGTCAGTTCGCCGCTGCGGAAATCGCGGCCCACCAATTTGAACGCCAATTTGAAGCTGTTACCCATGTCGGTCTCCCGCTTTTAGCCGTCCACCACGCGTCCGGCTTCCAGCCGGACCGTGCGTCCGCACCGTGCCGCCAGCGCCTCGTCGTGGGTCACCAATACCAGGGTGGTGTTGCGTTCGCGGTTGAGGGCGAACAACAGGTCGATCACCGTCTGGCCGGTCTTGCTGTCCAGGTTGCCGGTGGGTTCGTCAGCGAACAGGATGCGCGGCTCGGTCACGAAGGCCCGTGCCAGGGCCACGCGCTGCTGTTCGCCGCCGGAAAGCTGTTTGGGGTAATGCTTCACCCGGTGTTCCAAGCCCACCCGCGCCAGCATGTCGAGCGCCCGGCCACGGGCCTCGGCGCTGCCGACGAGTTCCAGCGGCAGCATCGTGTTTTCCAGCGCGGTCAGGTGCGGCAGCAATTGGAAGGACTGGAACACGAAGCCGACATGCAGCGCCCGCAACCGCGCCCGGCCATCCTCGTCCAGTGCGGTGAGGCAGGTATCGGCCAGCCAAACCTTGCCCTCGGTCGAGCGGTCCAGGCCGGCCAGCAATCCCAGCAGGGTGGATTTCCCCGAACCCGAAGCCCCGACCACGGCCAAGGTTTCCCCCGGTTTGATCGAAACATCGACTGATGACAAGATATCCAGCCAGCCATCCGCCGTGGGCACCCGTTTGCCGAGATTTTCCGTCCGGATGATATCCCCGGAGATCGCGGGGCTGTTTTTCTCCAATGTGTTGGAATCCATGCGTAATTTACTGCTGTCGTTCATTTTGTGGGCAATGTCCGGTGAGGTTGGCGCGGCAACCCTCGTGGTGTTGGGAGATAGTATCAGCGCCGGTTATGGCTTGGAAAAAATCGACCAGGGCTGGGTTTCCCTGCTGGCGGAAAAACTCCGGCCACGCGGTATGATAGTCGTCAATGCCAGCATTTCCGGGGATACCAGCGCGGGAGGGCTTTCCCGCATCGATGCTTTGCTCGCCCAACACCATCCCGCCGTGCTGATCCTGGAACTCGGGGGCAACGATGGCCTGAGGGGTTTGCCGCCCGGCCAGATGGCGGCCAACCTGGGCGGCATCATCGACCGGGCCGGGGCGGCGGGGGTCCAGGTCTTGCTCTTGGGCATGAAGATTCCGCCCAACTATGGCAAGCGTTATACCGAAATGTTCCAGAAGGTCTATACCGATCTGGCCGGGCGCGATGGGGTGGCGCTGGTGCCGTTCCTGTTGGATGGCGTGGGCGGGGTGGAGGTCTATATGCAGGCCGACGGCATCCATCCGAACCGGGAGGCCCAGCCGTTATTGCTGGAACAGGTGTGGAATAAATTGGAGCTGTTATTGGCGGGCAAGCCGCGTTGAAATTGAATAACTGTGGGTCTTGGGGAAAGTAATATTGGGTCCGTTGTTCTTGGAGGTCGCGAGAGGAGGGTACGGTTGTTGTGAGATAGTTTCGGAAGTTACTCAAGGATATAACTGCTAGATTTTTTTAGAAAAGAACACATGAATTCTGCGATAAAAAACCATACATCGAGTTCCAAGGTCGGGATTTTCGTGGACTCCGCCAATATGTACCGGAATGGCGGGGCCAGGATGCAATACGACGTGCTGCGCGAATACGCCTGCCGGGATCATAGCGACCCGGTCAGACTCAATGCCTATGTTTCATACGACGCCCGCCGCGCCAAGGTGGATTATGATTACCGGAAAAAAGCGGAAGGTTTCCACTCGGTGCTGCGTGATATAGGGTTCAAGGTCATCATCAAGGAAGTCAAATGGTATGAGGATATCGACGAGGAAGGCAAGATGACCCTGGTGCCCAAGGCCAATGCCGATTTGGATTTGGCGGTGGATGCCTTGTTGCAGTCGGAGAACCTGGACCGGGTATTGCTCGCCAGCGGCGACGGCGATTTCGTGCAGGTGGTGAGGGCTTTGCAGAACAAGGGCTGCCGGGTCGAGGTGGTGGCGCTGGACAATGTGTCCTCGGCCCTCAGGCAGGAGGCCGATTCCTTCATGTCGGGGTATCTCATCCCCAATCTGATTCCCACGCCGACCCCCGCGCCGGAATGGGGGCAGGTGGGTTCCTGGGTGCGGGGCTGGTGCTATTATTACGACGACACCAAGGGTATCGGGTTCATGCGGTACCTTTCCCGTATCGATAAAAACCTCTGGTTGACCGATAAGCGCAAATACCCGGATTCCCCGTTCGAGACTTCGTTTTTCCATTTCTCCAAGCTCCAGGACGAATCCCTCACCAACCGGCTGCCCAGCCGCGATTTCATCTTCGAGTTCAGGCTGGCGGCGTCCGAGCGCGGACCGGACAAGCTGAACGCCACCGATATCCGTCTGGTCAGCGAGTTATGACGCCGACGCCGGGCGCTTTCCCAAGGGGGCGTCCGGCGGTTTCTTCCACCCAACAACCCGGCATTCCCGAGAGGCGCGGTCCCATGAATATCCCTTCGCTTTGTTCCGCCGACGACAGCGTGTTGGTGGTGGTGGACCTGCAAATCCGCCTGTTGGCCGCCATGGCCGAAGCCGATCGCGCCCATTTGGTCAAGCATACCGAAACCCTGCTGCAAGCGGCCGGGGCGCTGGAAATCCCGGTGCTTTATACCGAGCAATATCCCAAGGGCCTGGGTCCGACCGTGCCCGCCCTGGTCGAACGCTTGCCGGCCATGGCGCTCTGTTTCGAGAAGACCGCGTTTTCCTGCTGCGCTGCCGAGGGGTTCCTGTCCGCCTTGAAGGCGTCGGGCCGGGGGCAGGTGGTCCTGGTCGGCCAGGAGGTCCATGTCTGCGTGTTGCAGACCGCGCTGGAATTGCTGGCCCTGGGTTTCCGGGTGTTCGTGGTCGAGGACGGGGTGTGTTCCCGCGCCCAGGGCCATAAGCACAACGCCCTGGCCCGGTTGCGGGAGGCCGGGGCCGTCGTCACCAATGTGGAGTCGGTGCTGTTCGAATGGTTGCGCGACGCTGCCCATCCCGAGTTCAAAACCATCTCCCAGTGGGTGCGCTGAACCCCGCGCCCCTCGATCAATGCACGGGTAGCTCGACGTTCTTGAACAGGGCGTCGAGTTCCCGCTTCTCGCGGGTCTCCATGGCTTGGTCGATCAGGTCGCGGGTCAGGTGCGGGGCGAAGGTCTCGATGAACTGATAGATGAAGCCGCGGATGAACATATCCCGCCGCAGACCGATCTTGGTGGTGCTGGCCCCGAACAAATGGCTGGCGTCCAGCGGCACCAGATCGACATCCACCACCGGGTCGTAGGCCATCTTGGCTAGGATGCCCACGCCCAGTTCCAGCCGCACATAGGTCTTGATGACATCGGCGTCCACGGCGGTCAGGGCCAGTTGCGGATGCAGCCCGGCCTTGTCGAAGGCTTGATCCAGTTGCGAGCGCCCGGTGAAGCCGAAGGTGTAGGTGACGATGGGGTATTCGGCCAAATCCTGGAGTTCGATGCGTTCCAGCCGGGTCAGCGGATGGCCCCTCGGGACCAGGATGCAGCGGTTCCAGCGGTAGCAGGGCAGCATCACCAAATTCTCGAACAACTCCAGGGCTTCGGTGGCGATGGCCATATCGACCAGCCCCCGCGAGGCCAACTCCGAAATCTGCATCGGCGTTCCCTGGTTGATGTGGAGCTTGATGCCCGGATAGCGCTGCATGAAGTTCTTGACCACCGGGGGCAGGGCGTAGCGGGCCTGGGTGTGGGTGGTGGCGATGGCCAGCGAACCCACCTTGTTGTCGCGGTGTTCCTGGGCGATGTGCTTGATGTCCTGGACCCGGCCCAGGATTTCCCCGGCGATGGCGACGATTTCCTGGCCGGCGGCGGTGACTTCGGTCAGGTGCTTGCCGTTGCGGGCGAAGATGGGCACGCCCAATTCGTCCTCCAGCAGCCGGACCTGCTTGCTGATGCCGGGCTGGGAAGTGTAGAGGCTGTCGGCGGTGGCCGAGACATTGAGTTCGTGCTGCGCGATTTCCCAGATGTAGCGTAATTGCTGGAGCTTCATGGCACCCCGGTTTTATTCCAAAATCATTGATAAAGCCGGAGCCATTATAGCATTCTGGTCTGAATGGCGCTGTCCCGCCGGGACGGGGCGGAGGGAATGCCCGCGGCCAGCCGCCGTGCCTGGGCGGGCGGCGGTTGGCTTCCAATGGGTGGGGCGGGGGCCGGTGCGGAGATGGGGTGGCCGCGCCGGGGCGATGCGCGAACCCTGGGTGACGGGGAACGGGGCCGGGTTCCCGGCGCTTATTTTTCCAGCAAATCGCGCTTGCCGGGCTTGCCCTTCCAGGCGTCGGCATCGGCGGTGGCGGGCTTGACCTCGGTGATGCTGGGCCAAACCTTGGCCAGGTCGGCGTTCAGCTTGATGAAGTCTTTCTGGTCGGCGGGTACTTCGTCTTCGGAGTAGATCGCGTTGGCCGGGCATTCGGGTTCGCACAGGGTGCAATCGATGCATTCGTCCGGGTCGATCACCAGGAAATTCGGTCCTTCGTGGAAGCAATCGACCGGGCACACGTCGACGCAATCGGTATATTTGCACTTGATGCAGTTTTCGGTAACTACGAAACTCATTTCAGGGTCCTATCTGCTGTTTTAATCGCGGGCATAAGGCGCGAACCGCGCGCCATTTTACATGTAGCCCGGTCATTTCCCAAACCCGGCAAGCAAGGGAGAATCCCGTTCAGCGGGGGGCCCGGCCCGGTAGCAACAGGTCCAGGGTTTCCAGGAAACGGCTGTTGGCTTCCGCCAGGACCGGCTCGATCACACCCTCGCCCAGCCCCGTGATTTCCCAGGCCAGGGGGGAGATGCGGGATTCGCAACGGGGGAGGTTGCGGCCCGGTTCCAGCCGGTTGGCGATGGCGTTGGCGAGATGGACGATGGCGATGTCCAGGGCGTGCGGGGATTCCGCCAGGGGTTCGTGATGGTGGAGGGCGACCGCCTGTAGGCTTTCCGGCAGCCCCCAAGCCTTGAGCAATTCCGCGCCCACCTCGGCATGGGTGTAGCCGAACACCCGCCGTTCGGCCCGGTATGCGCCATCGTCGGCGGGTTCGGCCAGGACTAGGGCCTGGGCGGAGGCGGCGGGCTGGAACCGGTATAGCACCAGCTGGCCGATATCGTGGAGGATGCCCGCCACCGCCATGCGCTCGCTGTGCAGGACGTGGCAGCGCCGGGCCAGTTGTTGGGCGGCCAGGGCGCAATAGATGCTATGGTGCCAGAAAGTGGATAAATCCACCGCTTGCGGCGGCAGTTTGCCGAAGGTCCGCACGATGGTCGTGGCCAGCACGATATCCCGCAGGATGTGCCCGCCCAACAGGCCCACCGCCTGGGAAACCCGGTCCACCCGCCGTCCCAGGCCGTACAAGGGGCTATTCACCGCCTTGAGCAGGCGCGCGGTGAGGCCGCTGTCGCTTTCGATCAGCCGCGCCAGCGTCGCCGAATTGTGCCGGGGGTCGTCGATCAATTCCTGCACGCGGTAATAGACTTCCGGCAGCGAGACCACCCGGTGGGCGCCCTGGACCAGTTCGGCCAGTTCGGGAGCCTGGGAAGGAGCCGGGGGATCGGCCTGGATGCGCGAGGACGGGGAGTGGTTCATGGGGTTCAGGGCAGTTTGGCCGGCGTGGTGAAGACCCAATCGGCGTCCTTGGCCGCGCCATGGCAGCCCAGGCATTCTTGGGCGAATTGGGCGTCCTGCCCATAGGGGGTGAATTTGTCCCCGAGCCAGCGGGCGAAGCCCCAGCCCCCGGTCGCCGCGTATTTGGCGGCGTCCTTCACCATCAGATCGGTATGCACATATTCGCCGGGCACCACGGCGGTGGCGAATTTATCGTGGCTTTTCTGTTTCCAGGCGACCTTGGCGAGCATGGCCCCGTCCGGCCAGGGATGGGTTTGCCCGGAACGGGCGGCCTCGATGGCCTTGTCGTTGCCCAAGATGGCCCGCAGGGTGCCGTTCTCGGTGCGCTGGGACACGCCCAGCAAGCGCCAGTTCTGGTAATCCTTGGGCAGGGTGATGCCGTTCGGGGCCGGGGGCGCGGCGGCGGGGTCGGCGTGGCACGGGAAGGTATTGAGCGCTAGGGCCAGGACAAAAAAGGATCGCTTCATGATGGGGTTCCTCTGGGGCTGGGGCATATCAAGTTTAGAGTGGTTTTGCGGGAATCGGCGGCGCCGCGTGTTGTTTTGGCCGCTCCCACGGCGGGGGATTATTGCGTAATCCCGCCGCCTGGGGGAGGCTGTGGGGGATTTCGCGGCTGTCAAGGGAACTAATTCCGCCGGGGCCGTGAAATGGTGGGGTCGGTGGGGTTGGCGGAATGCCTTTAAAGTCGGGCGATTGTCGGCTAGGGCGGTGGGCGGCGGCTTTCGCGGCCCTGACATAAACTGTAATATCGGTCCGGCGATAGCCGTGGTCTCGGGTGGGTGCCCGGCGGCGGCCATTCCAAGGGGGAACCCTCGATGACAGAATCAGTATCCAATTTCGGAAGTCCCCGGCGGGTTCGATATCAAATCGAACTTCCCGAGGCCAAGACCAAGGCGCTCGCCGCTTGGCTGGATGAATTGCCGTTGGCGAACCTGTTCCATTGCTTCGATGCCGTGGAGGCGGTGCTGGAATATTTCAACGGCGAAACCGCCATTCCCGGCGCGGCCCGCCTGGAAATGGCCGAACTGTTGAATCCCAAGGTGGCCCTGTTGGTCGGGCAATGCGAGGGGCATTTCATGGACGCCGCCCTGCCTTATCATCCCAAGGCCGAATTCTATGCCGGGGTGGCTTTCCGCCTGCAATATGGTTTGGGGATGGCCTACGCCCTGGCCGCGGCCGATCTCAAGCCGGCCCAAGGTTGGTTCGGCCACGGTGGCCAGCAAACCTTGAAAGCGGTACACCGGGCTTTGCAGCACCTGGGCTTGGCGCAATTGCGGGTGGCCCAGCAATACCTGAGCCTGCCGATGGATTATTGGGGGACTTGGTTCCGCCTCTACCGCCACGCCGAAGCCCACAAGCTTTTGCTAAGCCGTTTCGATTCCCCTGGCGAGCCCGACGCCTGCAAAACCCCGCTCGGACTTTTCAAGCGCGGCCTGTTGTTCTATCTGGCCGGCACCCGCCACCTGCGCCAACGCGACATGGCCCGCATCTACGACTTGCTGGGCCAATGGGCCGACCATGCCGAATGGAGGCCGGAAGCTTCCCAGGGTTGGCATTCCGCCGAATTCATGGTCTATCTCGACGGCGATTGCCCGCCCTCGCGCAGCCTGCCGGGCGGTGCCCCGCAACTGCGCGGTATCTATTTCCTCTATACCCTGGGCTTGGCCCGGGTGATGGCGGAACTGGCCGAGGAGGCCGGAACCGGCCTGTCCGGGGACCGGCATCCCATCGACGAGTCTGTGCTATCGAGCGTGGCCCGCAACCTGGAAGGCATTCAGAAGCGCAGGGCGGACCGCAAGGTGCGTGATCGCGCCTGCCATTGCGTCGTGGGTCTGAACAAACTGATCGCCGCGCTTGCCCCGTCCGGCTCCGACGCCGCGGAAGCCGCCATCCCAGTCGAATCGGACCCATCCGCCAAGCTGGCCCGGCGGCTCGGTTTGATCCTGGGGCGGGATTTGGATAACGAGGATGCCGACCTGCGTAGCGAAATCACCCTGCCCAGGCTGATGCGCAAGGGAGGGCTGAGCCGGGACGAGATTTGGACGGCACGGCGGGAGGAAGAACCCGAAACCGCCGGGGACCGGGCCAGGGTCGAGGGCCGGATCGCCAATGTCGGGGTGAACGATTACTGCATCGTATGGCCCCTGGACCAGGTGGCTGAGATCAAGGTCGGCGAGGTGATCGGCGTGAGCGAACCCGGCCAGCCTTTGTTCATCGGTGTGATCCGCTGGTTGCATTGTGGCGAGGGCCGGGTGCGCTTCGGCGTGGAACGGCTGACCCTGTGCGCCGAGGTGGTCGAATTGCTGGACCAGGATATGCAACCGATGGCCAGGGGCTTGTTGTTGCCGCCCGAACCGGGATTCCGGGGCGAACCGGAATTGTTGGCCCTCCCTGGGAAAACCCACCCCGGCGGCATGGTGCGCCAAAGGACCGGGGAGGGGAGCCGCTTGTTCCGTGCCTATACCTTGCTCAAGAACGCGGCCTCGTTCAGCCGGTTCGCCATGATCGCCCTGCAATGAATGGCCTCAGCGCCGGAACCACAGGTTGGCGAGCAGCGTCAACGCCGCGCTGACCACGATCATGCTGGTGATGGGGACGAAGATGACGCGCTTGCCGTCCTGGATGTGGATATCGCCCGGCAGTTTCCCGAACTAGCCCAGCAAGCCCGGCGCATAGGACAGCGCCAACCCGGCCAAGACCAGGGCCAGACCCAGCCCGATCAAGCCTTTTCCCCAATCCATTCTTCGGTCCTCCGTTTTCCGCGGCGGGCCGCCGGCCAGTGCGCCGCCAATAACAAAACCCAAGCCGCGAGTCCCAGGACGGGCCGCATATCGGTATCGACCGTGCGGCGGGCGGCGAATTCCGGTGCCCGCAGCAAGCGGCCCAGGTCCGCCGGGTCTTGCAGCCGGTGGTAGCGCAGCCCGGTGATGGCGGCCAGTTCCTGTAGGTGGGTCTCGTCCAGCCAGGACAGGAACAGTCCGGTCCTAGGCAAGGCCGGGACTTGTGCCTGGGCTTGGGTATAGGTGGCGGTCAGGACCGGCGGGGCTTCGATATCGGCGTTTTCCCAATAGCCGAGGAAGCGGTTGTCGCGGTCGTAGCGCGGCACCGCGGTGGGCTGGGTGCCGCCGGTGCCGACGATCACGCCCCGGACCGCGCCGGGCTGGCCCTGGAACAAGGCGCGGACGCTGGGCGGCGGGGTTTCCTGGCCGTCGGTGAAGAAGGCCAGCCGGATCGACGGATCGCGCTTGCCGATCTCGCGCAGCGCCGCGTACAGCCCTTGCTCGACGAAGGTGTTGGCCGACCAGGCCATGCGCCAATCGATATGGGCCAGCGCGTCGTCGATCACCGGGAAATGCCCGCACACCTCCAAAGGCTCGAACAGGAATTGCACATTCTGGGTGGTGAAGAGGCCCAGCCCCGCCTCCGAGCCGCAAGGCAGTTCGGCCAGTACCCGGCGGATCGCGGCCTTGGCGTATTCCAGGCGTTCCGGGGGCAGCCCCTCGGCGTGGTAGTCGCGGGTGTTCATGCTCTGGGTGATGTCCAGCACGAACCAATAGCGGTAGACCGGCCTAGGCAGGGCGAGCCGCGGCTGGAACAAAGTCCAGGCCAGCAAGCCCGCCGCCAGCCACAGGGCGAATTTGCGGCCATCGGCCCGGAACCGGCTGCTCATGGCCCGCCTCCCGGCAGGCTGGGCAGGGTGGCGTAGACGCTGCCCTTGGAGGCTTTGAAATCCGATTTGGGCTTTTCCTTGGGCGGCGGGGTGATGCGGTAGGCGTATTCCAGGTTGTAGCGGGCGTCCCAGTTTTCGGGGGAGAGCCGCAGGGCCGCCCTGAGGTTTTCTTTGGCGGCGGACACCAGGGTATTCACCCGCACATATTCCAGCACGCCGCGGGCGTTCCAGAGCCGGGCCGCGTCGCCCAGGTAGAGCGTCCCCAGGTTGTAATACACCCGCGCCTGGAAAGCCGCATCCCCGGTCTGGGTGAGCGTGCCATAGAGCCGGAGGGCTTCCTGGGTATCGCCGTGGCGGGCCAGGTCGTGGGCCTTGGCGAAGACCAAGGCCGGTGGCGTGGCGGGATCGACCTGGATGCGTCCGGGCGCGGCGATCAGCGCGTTATCGCGGTTTGCCCGCCATAGGTGCCAGCCTTCGTGGGCGGCTCCCGCCAGCGCCAAGGCCAGCGCGGCCCGGAGCGCGAGGTTCAGGCGTGCCATGTTTCGATCTCCAGGGTTTTGGCGGCGATGAGCAAGAGCAGCCAGGGCAGGGCCGCGCCATAGCACCAGCCGGATAAATCCTGCCGTGGTAGTTTTTCGCGGTAGCGCAGGGGCAGGTTTTCCAAGCGTTCCACCTCGGCGATGGCGGCCCGCATCGCCGCCGGGTTGTCGGCCTCGAAAGCCCGGTAGGGAATCCCCAGGCTTTGGAAATATTGGTCGAGGAAATATTCCGGGGTGGTGCTTTCGTTGGGGTTGGCGGGTTTGTCGGCCAGCCGTCCGCTGTTGGGATTGCGTAGGTAAATCCAATACAGGCCGGTCCGGGTCTCCTGGAAGCTTTGGCGCAGGCGGTCGCGGGTTTCCTCGTCGATGCGGGCCGCGCCGTCGGAAACCAGTAACACGATGCGCGAGCCGGTCGGGGGGCGTCCTGCGAAAAAATCCAGCGCCATCGCCAGCCCCGGCGCGATGTGGGTGATGCCGTGGCCGCGCCCGCCCGCCGCCGCGATGGCGGCTTCGACCGCCGCCCGGTCCTCGGTCAGTGGCAGCACATAGACCGGGGCCGCCGCGAAATCCACCATGGCGAACAAATCATGCTCGCGCCGGGCCACGAACTCGCCCAGGAGTTGGCGGGCCACGGCGCTTTTGGATTCGCTGGTCTTGGCCCCCAGATATTTGCCGGTGAAGTTCTCGTTCATGCTGCTGCTGCGGTCGAGCAACAGCACGATGTGGGCGCCGGTGCCGGTTTTTTCCACCCATTGCTCGCGCAGATAAGGACCGGCCAGGGCCAGGGCCAGGCACAGCGCCGCCGCCGAACCCGCGCATTTGAGCAGCCGGTCCAGCCCGGTGGAGACGGGATCGTCTGGCACCAGGGCCAGGGCGGAATAGAGCAGGGCCGGGGGACGCGCCAGCCAAGGCAGGATCGCCCCGAGTCCTAGCAGCAAGGCCCAGGGTTCGGCGAGTTCCAGGTTCAAGCCTGCCTCCGTTCGGCCTGGGCGCAGCGGCGGCAGAGTGCTTGCAGCCGGGTGGCGGGATAATCGGGCGGGAGGGGAGCGTCGGGCGCGGCGAAGAACACGCGCCGCGACAGCCTGAAGAATCCGGCCAATTCTTCCCGCAATTCGGCGAAGGCGGGATGCGCCGCGCAGAAGCCGCCGAGTTGCTCGGCGAACAGGCTGTGGCCCGCGGTTTCGTTCAAAGCTTGGTGTAGGCGCTGGACCGCCGCGCGGTAGCTTTCCGGCGTGGCACCGCGCCAGGTTTGCCGCCGTAATTCACGGTAGGCGCGGGCGAACGGGTGGGGTCTGGAACCATGCCGCCGCCAAGCCATGAGGCCGAACAGGGCCGCGCCGAGGCCGAGATAGCCCACGAGGCGCGTGGCGTGGGGTCGGGTCGGCAGCGCCACGGGGGGCTGTGCTTCCCGGGTCGTCACTTGTTCGTCGGCGAGGTCGGGCGCGATCAGCGGCGCGACGGTGAAGCGCCATTCGGGCAGGGTGGCGGTCAGCGGACCGGGTCCCTGGAAGCGTAAGGGCAGGGCGGGGACCGTCGCCGTTTCGATGGCGCGAACCCCTTTGAAAACTTGGTAGGCGACGCGGACTTGGTAAACCGAGGTATCGTCCCGTTGTTCCAGATGCCATTTGCTACCGCGCACTTCGAGGTATTCGTCCAGCGCCCCGGTTTGGGGCAGATATCCGGTTTCGAGCGCATAGCCCGCCGGGACCGAGACGGTGAAGGTTTGTTCGAGGATATCGCCCATGGCGTAGCCGAAATCGCGGGGGGGCTGGACTTGGAGACGCGGCGTGGCCGGGCCGGGACCGGCCAGGGCGGAGCCGGTGCAGAGCAGGAACCACACCGCGAAGGTGCGGGAGCGCGGGGCGATCATGGGCGTAGTCGCCGTTATTCGTCGTCGTCCCGGAAGCGGTAGGTGTTGTCGCCCACCCCATCCATGCGGTTGATCTGGAAGCCGATATGGCAGGTGCCTTCCGGTTGTGGGGTGATGCGTACCACCGTGACTAGACCTTCGACGCTTTGGTCCGGCAACTCGATCCTGAGGATTTGTTCAGGTTGCAAGCCGGGATTGTGGTCGAATTCGGCTTGCAGTCCCCGCAGGGACAAATCCAGCAGGGAGAATTTCCGCTCTTCGCCGGATGGTAGAATCAGGTATCCGGTCGATGTCAGCTTTTTCCGGTAAAAATGCCTCTGTTCGCTCATGTCGTGTCCTTGGAATCTAGTGGGATTGTGGCCGGGGAAACCGCGGCACAGTTTAACGTTCCATAGGGCCGGGGGTGAACGGGGCCGACGTTTTTCCAGCGGGACGTGCCCGAGCCGGCATCGATCCCCCTATCCGCGATGAAGTGGAGTTTTATGAAGAAAATCAATTATATGGCCGTCGCGGTGGTGTGCCTCGGCCTAGCCAGCGCCCCGGCCTGCCACGCGCAGCGCGAACCGGCCCCGGCCTATCGGGGCTATACCGGCACCATTGCCGAGAAGTTCGGGACCGGCGTCACCAATATGGGCTTGGGTTGGGTGGAAATCCCCAAGACCATGTATGTGTCCTCGATGCAGGACGGCGTGTTGTCGGGCCTGACCCTGGGCCTGTTCAAGGGCATGGCGAACACCTTCGGCAGGATGTTCCTGGGGATGGCGGATATGTTCACCTTCATGATCCCGACCAAGCCCATGGTTACGCCGGATGTGGTATGGCGCGATTTCGGCACGGAAACTTCGTATAGCAATAGCTGGGAGTTGTACAACACCCGCTAGGACATTTTCGGAACGGGTGTACGGTCCTCAGCGTAGGTGGGCATGTCCCCATGCCCACCCTACAGAAAATATGAAAACGCTTTGGCGAGGGGCCGTCACTGGCCGATCAACTCGAAGGCGTTGCCGTCGGGGTCGCGGCAGAACAGGGCGGGACGGCCCGAGCGGCTGAGGGTGTAGGGGATGCCCGCTTGTTCCAGGTCGGCTTTGAGGGCGTCGAGGTCGGCCACCCGCAGGGCGGTATGGCGGTCGCGCCCGCCGTGTTCGGGTTTTGCAAGGCCGAATTCGGGGCTGGGCAGGGCGAGCAGGTGGATTTGTTGGTCGCCGATGTCGTACCACGCGCCGTCGAAGTCGAAATTGGGGCGCTTGGGATTGGGGACCAGCCCCAGGATGCCCTCGTAGAAGGGGCGGGCCAGGGCCATATCGCTGACCATGATGGAGGCGTGGTGGAAGGCGGTGATTCGCATGGGAAGCTCCTGTGTCGGGTGGTTTTGTGCCGGATGATCGCAAAGGGGGATGGCGCGGCGGGCTTATGGTTATGCGGAATTTCTGCCCGGTCAACTTGAAAGACACGGGGTTTTCTATTTTGTTTTCAAATAAGCAGGGTTGGAAACCCGCCCTGCAAAATAGGTTATCCGGTTACAATGTAACTTTCGGTGATTTTCGCGCCGTCGATCTGGGCGCTTTCGATCTCATTATCCCGCTGAATTTAAGCGACCAAAGATATCTCAACGAAATGGCTGCGCACAAGCCGCTGGCCCGCCTGAGTCCTTCGGAATATTGCATGGGGCTTTGCAATGACAAAACCGCGCTTTATGTTTTTTTGCAAGGTTTGGGGCTTGGCGATGCGGTCCCCAAAATCGACCAGCAGTTGCCGCCACCTTATATACTGAAGCCGAAAATCGGGGAATGGGGGATTGGCACAAGCATTATCATGGACCCGAAAGATGAGCCGGGGAGTGCAGATAAGCTCAAGTCTGGCAAGTATTTCAAGCAGGAATACATCGCGGGCGGACGCGAATATGCGACCCATATTATCATGAAGGACAGGCGGATCGTTTTTTTCAAAACCATCGAATTTGAATTCGATACCGATGTTTATGTCAAGGGCATCGACAAGACCCCGGCCAAGGCGCGGTGGATCGATCATGGAAAATACCAAGGGATATTCGAGAAAATCCTAGGGGCGATGGATTATCAAGGGATTTGTTGCTTCGATTATAAAGTCGTGAACGACCGCCTTTATCTCTTCGAGATCAATCCACGCTATGGGGGCAGCCTGACGGGCTTCATAGAGGAAGCTTTGGCGGCCTATGCCCTGGCGGTTTATGGGGCGGGTTGATTCCGCGCGCCTACAAATCCCAGCCCATTTCATCCAGCAGCTTCATGAAATTGCGCTTGGCCTTGAACGCCGCCCGCCACCCGGCCAGCAGCCCCTGGAATTCATCCTCCCGGTCCAGGCGCTGTAGCAATTCCCCGACGATCCCGATCAACTCCACCGCCCGCTGGTAGGCTTCGTTCTTGCCCTGGGCGACCTGCGCCGGGATCATCGGCAGATAGAGCGCCAGGGCTTCCGCCGGGCGCGGTTCTTCGAGTTTTTCGGCCAGCCGCGTCTTGAGTCCCGGTTGGCAATAGCCCCGCTGCGCCGCTTCCCAACCCGCCTCGGGGTCTTCCTCCCACAGGGCGATTTCCACCCGCAACGACGTATCCGGGGTTTGGTTCTGGGTGGCCCAGCGCTTGGGATGTTGGGCCGCGCGTTCCACTTCGGCCAAGGCCCGTTCCCGTTGTTCGGGCCACCTGCCCAAGCGTTCCGCCAGGTCGCGCAGCTTTTGATAGGTGCGGAGGCTTGGGTCTTCGGCGAATTGCGCCCAGGCCAGTGCCAGCGCCTCGTCGTTCCGCCCGAGTTCCAGATACAACTCCGCCAGGAAATCCCGCAGCCGGGAGTCTGGGCGTTCGGGAAAGGCTTCCAGGCCGAGTTCGGCCCACTTCAAGGCTTGGTCCGGTTGCCGGGCCTCCTGGTAGATTTCGGCGATGTCCAGGAAACGATGGGCGGACGACAGGTCGTGGGCCTTGACGGCGACCAGGGCTTCGATATTGCCGGATTCCCGCGCCAGGTTTTCCATGATCGAGCTGATCCGGTAATTACGGCCAGGGTTTTCGCGCCAAGCGGCTTCGGCGAGTTCCCGGTAGCGCCGCGTCCCGGCTTCGCCCAGCGCTTCCCGGTAGTCGGGCAGGCTGTTGTGGAAGGCATTGCCTTCGCCGGTCGTGTCGTAGCGGAACAGCCGTTCCGCCAGGGCCACCGGGTCGGGCCGGGCCGACAAGCAGGCTTGGCGGTGGAGTTCGCCCAACCGGTCCAGGATATCGATGGCCTCGCCCTCGTCGTATTCGAGTTCGGGAATGGCCGCCTCCACCCGCTCGACGGCGTATTCGGCCACTTCGACCACGGCGGCGGGTTCGGTGTCCAACAGTTCTTCGAGGCTGTCGAGCAGGGAATCCCAGTCGTCCGGGTTGCAATAACGGGCGATTTGGTCGATTTCCCGGCGCAGGGCTTTGATCTGGTGCAGCGAGCCGCCGACCTTTTCCATGGCCAGCCGCAAGGTCCGGTAGGTGGTTTCGTCGCGTCCGGCGGCTTCGAGCAGCCAGTCCACCAGGGTTTCCACCGGTTGGAGCGGGAGGTATTCCCCAAGCCGCTTCCAGACGCCTTGCGGGGTGTCCGCCGGGGCCAGATGTTCCATGCCGCGCCGCCCGTCCAGGAAGGCCAGCCCGGCCGCGACGCAGTGCTTGCAGAAATTGCCTTCGGCGGCGTGGGGGCAGGTGCAGGCGTATTCGAATTCCTCGCCGTCGGTCCACAACTCGACCTCGTAGTCCTCGGAACCCGAAACTCGGGCGCTGACCCGGTGGCCGATGTCGCGCAGCCGGGTGACACTGCTGGCTTGGAAATAATCGAGGCCGCGTTGGAAAACCTTGGGGCCGGCGTATTCGGCTAGGGATTGGCGGGTGATCCAGTCGTCGAGGTCGGGCATGGGAGCGCTCGGTGATGGTGGGAGGGGGCGTAGTGTAATGGATACGCCGTTTTGTGCTAAGTCGCGGGTGGCGGGCGGCGGAATCCGGGGGAATTTCAAAATCCGGCGTGGATGCGCCATTGGCGGTGGGTGGAATCGGTTGAAAGCCTTGGGCTTGGAAATCCGCTGCTCGCCAACTTCATCCTGGCGCCGGCCCAAGACCAATGGCAGGACGCATCCGACTCCTGGCGTATATCCCGGTGGGGGCGAAACGGCGTTAAACCGCCCAATGCTACAACCCGCCGGGCCAGAGGATGTTGAGGAAGGAAACCCGCCCAACCGGAACCCGGTGGAATCCGTGACCCCCAAGCGACCGGGTCGTCACGGATTCCACCCCACTCCACCTGGGCGGAAGGGCAGCCTCAGCCGAACTCCAGCACCGACAGCAGCGCGTTCACCAGGATCGTCACATCGTCCCGGCTGCGGGCGTCGGCCTTCAGCACGGGCCAATATTCCCCGCGCTCGGCCAGGCATTGGTAATACTCCTCGATGCTGGGCGTGGCGGCTTCGTCGAGGTGGGTCACGCCGATCACGGCGGGCCGGTCCTTGAGGAAATCGGCGTTGAGGTTGAGGTAGTAGTCCAACTCATCCAAGGGCGTGGGATGGGCGTTGTTGATGAGGACGATCAGCCCCAACGCGCCCTTGGTCAGGATATGGCACATGAAATCGAAACGGCGCTGGCCCGGCGTCCCGTACAGGTTCAGCTTGATCCCGCCTTCCAGGGTCAGTTCGCCGTAGTCCATCGCCACCGTGGTGCTGCTCTTGCGGAACGCCACGTCGTCGCTGGGACGGGCCTCGGTCATGATCGGTGGCACCTCGCTGATGACCGAAATCGCCGTGGTCTTGCCCGCCCCCACGCTGCCGGTGAACACCAGCTTGATCTGCGGATTGCCCTTAGGAGGTTGGCTCATGCTGCGCGCCCGCCTTCATGGTCTCCAGGGCCTTGGATATCTTCCGGTAGATTTCGCGCTGGCCTTCCGCCACCGGCTTGGCCTTGATGCTCTCGGTCCCGCCGGTCTCGATCAGGCCCAGCGCCGCGCAGGCGTTGTGGAATTCCGCCACCCGCCCCAGCGAGATGCCGGTGTATTCGGAAATCTTCGCCACCGAGGCGGTATTGGCCGACATGAACGCCGCCAGCGCGAAAAACCGCCGGTCCAGTTCCAGGCAGTGGGCCTCCGGCCAGCGGGTCAGGCGCACGGTGTCGCCCAGGGAGCTACCCGCCACCAACCGTCCGCGCGAGGTGTCCAGCGTGGCCCGGAATAGCAGTTGCGTCAGCGGATAGGCCGGCGGCGCGGCCACTTGCACTTCTTTCTTGCGGCGTACCCACATCCGCCCGATCTGCACCAGTTCTTCCTCCTCCCCGGCCTGGGTGCCGAGGCCGTCGGCGATGCCGATGTCCATTTCCGCCAGCGAGGCCGTGGCATAGGCCGCGACCGTGGCGGCGTCGCCCTGGGTGTAGTACTTGCCTTCGGCGGGGGCCAGGAACAAAGGGGCGCGGCCCGGCAGTTCGCAGCGCCGCATCTGCCGGTCGACCAGCGCCCGCTGGATCGCGCCGGCCAGGTATTCACCAGGGTCGAAGGCGTTGCCGCGCTCGATCAGGCCCAGGGCGGCGCAGGCGTTGTGGAAGTCGAACACCTTGGCCAGCGGGATGCCGGTGGCCTCGGCCACGGTCAGGAGGTCGCCGCTCTCCTCCATCATGAATACCGCCAGGGTCATGTCGTGTTCGGAGTGGGGCAGGATCGAAAAATCCGGGCAGCGCTTGAGCCGCACCAGATCGTCGGCCCGGCAGCCGTGCAGCAATTGCCCGTGCGAGGCGCTGAGGCTGGCGTACCACAGGAGTTCTTGCAGGGGACGGGCGGGCAGGCTGGGGGCGGCGGTTTCGGCTTTGGGTTTGCGCATCCAGAGCCGGCCCGCCTGCACCGCTTCCTTGCCGCCGTCGGGCCGCCAGTCCGGCACCGGTTCCACCATTAGGTCGAAAGGCGCGGCCAGGCAGAGTTCACGCAGCGCCTGGACGTTGGGGGCTGTCGTGTAGTAGGCCTTGTCGGTGGGCACGATATAGACCTCGGGGCAGGCCGGCATCGAACAACGCCGGGGGATGCCGTCCGAAAGGGCTTTCTGGATCAGTCCAAGGAAGTGGAACGAGGGGTTGAATTGGCCTTCTGTCGCTAGTGGCATGATCGTTCACCGGGGAAGTGGGGCAAGCGGAGCGGGGCGGCGTGGTCGCGGGGGCGTCCCGCATGTTCCAGGTGGCCAGCAGGTTATGTGCCAAACCTCCCGTGGGTTCGCCGCGTCGGGTGTAGCCGAAATTAACCGGGGCTTGTGACGCCGCCATGGCCTGGGTCCGTTGGGGCTATGGCCCTATGCGGCGTATGGATATGCACCATTATTGAGCTTGGCCGTGAACTTGGTTGGTTCGTGGTGCGCGTCGGTATCGCCTAAACAAGGCCGGTGTCGGCGGGAGGCGTGGCGCGGTGGGGCCGGGGGTCTGGGGCGGGTTTCGTTCCGCCACCACCACTCCCACGCGGGTTGTCCCGTATGTTTGGCATTTTTAATGCTAGGACGCATTCCGCTCATTGCAATACACCGGCCTGGGGGGCGGGGACCACGCATCCCGTCGGCCGGGGCCGGATACAGCGGCCCATCGCCATGTGCCGCCGCCTGCGGACGGCGGTGGAACGGCCAAGGCCCGATCCGCCCATTTGGGAAGGGACGGATCGCGATTTGGCTGGATGGGGTGATTTTTGACGAAAACAATCTTTCAGAAACAACCGTTTAGGGGAGTCCATGATTAAACCATCGACCTCGCTCGCTTTATTGCTCCTGTCCGGCGGCGCGATGGCCGCCGAACCCGTGGCCAGCAAGCCCGACACCGCTTGGCTGCTGGTCGCCACCGTGTTGGTGATCCTGATGACCGTGCCGGGGCTGGCCTTGTTCTATGGCGGCATGGTCCGCGCCAAGAACGTGCTGTCGGTCCTGATGCAGGTGTTCGTGGTCTTTTGCCTGGTCGCGCTGCTGTGGGCCGTCTATGGCTATAGCCTCGCCTTCACCGAGGGCAATGCCATCATCGGCGGCTTCGGCAAGAGCTTCCTGGGGGGCATCACGGTGGATTCGGTCGCGGCCACCTTCAGCAAGGGCGTATATGTGCCGGAATATGTGTACGCGATGTTCCAGCTTACTTTCGCCGCCATCACCCCGGCCTTGATCGTGGGCGCTTTCGCCGAGCGCATGAAATTTTCGGCAGTGCTGTTGTTCATCTTCCTGTGGTTCACCTTCTCCTATCTGCCCATCGCCCATATGGTGTGGTACTGGGCCGGTCCCGACGCCTATACCGACGCCCAGGCCGCCGAGGCTGCGGCCGCCACCGCCGGGTTCATCTTCCAGAAGGGGGCGCTGGATTTCGCGGGCGGGACGGTGGTGCATGTCAACGCCGGGGTGGCCGGTTTGGTGGGCAGCCTGCTGGTCGGCCAGCGTATCGGTTTCGGGCGCGAACCCATGGCCCCGCACAATATGCCGATGACCATGACCGGCGCCTGCCTGTTGTGGGTGGGCTGGTTCGGTTTCAACGTGGGTTCCAACCTGGAGGCCAACGGCGCGGCGGGGCTGGTGTTCGCCAACACCTTGCTGGCCACGGCGGCGGCGACCCTGGCCTGGATGTCCGCCGAATGGCTGGCGCGGGGGATGCCTTCCGTGCTGGGCGCGGCTTCCGGGGCGGTGGCGGGCTTGGTGGCGGTGACTCCGGCCTGTGGCTGGGCCGGTCCCATGGGGGCGATCCTGTTGGGGCTGGTGGCAGGGGCGGGCTGTTTCTGGGCCGTCACCGGCTTGAAGGGCCATTTCGGCTACGACGATTCGCTGGACGTGTTTGGCGTGCATGGCGTCGGCGGCATCATCGGTTCCCTGGGGACCGCTTTCGTGGCCGCCCCGGCCTTGGGCGGCACCGGGGTCTATGATTACGTCGCCAATGGGTTCGGCGAGTATAGCCTGGGTTCGCAATTGCTCAGCCAGGTTTGGGGGACCGGGGTAGCCTTGGTTTGGTCCGGCGTGGTGGCCTTTCTGGCTTTCAAGCTGGTGGATATGACCCTGGGCCTACGCGTTGCCGCCGATGCGGAACGGGAGGGTCTGGATTTGTCCGAACATGGCGAAATGGCCTATCACGATTAAAATCCGGGGGCCATCGCCATGGCGGCCCCCGCTGCGGTTGGCCTTCCTATTGGGTACAACCGGGCGGCGGGCCTGTGACACAGGTGCGGTCCGCCACATCCTTGTGGCGCGGCTATAGCGTTATCAGCGGATTGTCCCCAGACACACCGGCGGCGCGACCGGATTTTCCTAAGCATTAATACTTATTTCCCTACTTGCAGGTTTCTGTATATTGGTCCGGGCTTCCATCGGCGGACGGAGGGTGGCCCATCCCATGCAGGTGCGGTCCCCGAGAATTTCTGCCACATAGCGGTTTACGCGGATTTTTTCACAAAACCGGACACGACAGTATCACCATAATACCCGCGACCTTTGTTCGATAGCGTCTACCCTATCGGGTTCCCCTGTCCGACCGCGTTCTCCCGCCGTGGTGTCTTTTGCCCTGTGTCGTCCATTGTCCCGGCCAGTCCAAGGAGTCCCAGCATGAACCCGCAGCCCCACACCCCCCCGATCCGCCTGTTGCTCATCGCCAGTGATCCCGTCGATAGCGCGGCTTGTCGGCGGGTCTTGGCGCGATCCGGCGGCGAGTTCGTCCTCAGCGAAGCCGGGAGCGTCGCGCAAGGCATCGCTTTGGTGCGGGATGATGGCTGCGATTGCGTGCTTTTGGAGCAGCGGCGGCCCGATTGGGAGCGGCTCGCGGAATTGGCCGGGGCTTGCGAAAGGGCCGATGTGCCCGTGGTGGTGCTGGCCGGGGCCGAGGACGCTGGGGTCGGGCTGCGGGCGCTGGAATCGGGTGCCGCCGATTATGTGGTCGCGACCGCCGCTGGCCTGGAATGGCTGCCCGCCGCGATTTTCAAGGCTTTGCGGGAGAGCGCGGCCCGCCGCGTGGGCCGCGCGGCCTTGGCCGAACTCGGGGCCGTGCGGGCGCAGTACCGGGGCTTGGTGGAGCAGATGCCGGCCATCGTCTACCTCGCCGCCTTGGAACCGCCGGGGCGGCTCTTGTATCTCAGCCCCCGCATCGCCGACTGCCTGGGTTATCCCGCCGAGCGTTGGCGGGAGGCGCGGGACGGGCTGCTTGGCGCGGTGCATCCCGAGGACCGGCCCCGGTTGGCCGGGCTGTGGGCGCGGACCTGGGAGGACCATGCGCCCCTGCGGGCCGAATACCGGATGCTCAAGCGCGATGGCCGCGTCCGCTGGATGCTGGACGAGGCGCGGGTGGTGCGGGACGAACTGGGCCGTCCTTTGTTCGTGCAAGGGCTGTTGGTCGATATTACCGAGGACAAGGAGAACGAGCGCGACCTGGAGTATTACCGCCACCGGCTGGAGGATTTGGTGGCCCAGCGCACCGAGCAGTTGGAGCGGCAGGGCAGCCTGCTCCTGGCCGCCAACCAGCGGATGGACCTGGAGCTATGCCACCGCAAACAGGCCGAGGCCAAGCTCCGGGCCAGCGAGGCGCGGTTCCGGCTGTTGTTGGAATCGGTGGGGGAGGGCATCCTGGGCATGGACCGGCAGGGCCGCTGCACCTTCATCAACCGGGCGGCGCGGGATTTGCTCGGCTGCGAGGACGGTTGGGAGCCGGTGGGGCAGGATTTGCTGGGGTTCCTCTGCCATTGCCGGGAGGAGGTGGCCGCCGAACCCTGCCCCTTGCGGCGCACCTTGCGGGACGGGGTGCCGGCCCGCTTCGACGAAACCTTGCTGCGTTCCGACGGCACCCATTTCCTCGCCGAGTTCGCCGCCTATCCCTTACGGATCGGGGCGGAGGCGGCGGGGGCGGTGGTGGTGTTGCGGGATATCGGCGCGGCCCGCGCCTTCGTCGCGCGCTTGGCCCAGGGCGCGGGGTTCGGCGGCCATCTGCCGGGCCATCTGGATTCGGAGTGGCCCGTCGAGGCCGTGCCCTCCGCCCATCATGCCCTCAGGACCGAGCCGCTCCGGCAGGTCGCCGCCGGTTGAGGGCGTGGCGGGGGCCGGTCCCCGGCCCCCGCCCGCCGGGACCGGCTTAATAGGCCGATTCCACCACCCGCTCGTAGATGTTCTGATAGCGCCGCCGCATCTGATCCGTGAACAAGGGATCGGACCCCGGCGGCAGGCCCGCCTCGATCCCCGCCCAATCCTCTTCCCCCAGCCCTTCGGCCAGCATCCCGTAGATCGAGCCTTCCTCCAGGTTCAGGTGTTCCCATTGCAGGCGCAGGTAGTCGTCGATCTGCCCGGCGACCTGTTCCCGTGGCATCGGCGAATCGCAATGCCATTGCTCCAGCGAGACCTTGAGCTGGGCGGTGCTGTCCAGTAGGGTTCGATGCTCCGCCATCAGGCGCTCGATCACGTCGATCCCCGGCAGCGCCCGCGCCCGGTAGGCCGCGAAGATCATGTCCTCGCGGGGATGGTGGACGAGGTCGGGATAGCTCTGCACATAGTCGATGATTTCGCCCAGGACGTGGATGTCCGCGTCCGCGCCGGCGCGGAGCAGGCCGAGCTGGTTCTCCAGGATACGCAAGACCCTGCCGAGGTTGACATGGTCTTGGTGCAGTTCGTTGAGTAGGCGGTGCATGGCGGACCTCCTGCGGGGGAGCCGGTAAGGCGGGGCCGGTCCCGGAAACGGCGCGTCGTCCGGCTTCCGGGGGGGCGGGTGCCCACGCCGGGTAGCGGCGTGGCTGGGCCTATATCCTGCGCCGATTCGCGGTGGATGGCGAGTCCCTCCGCAGGGACCGTCGGCCTTAGGACGGGGACGGTTTTTTGTCGAGCTTGTCCTCCCAGGAAAATACCGGGAGGCTTTCCAGGGCCAGGATCAGCCCCTTGTTCCAGCGTTCGGACAGTTCGTGGGCGAAGGGATCGTCATCGGTGAGGAACAGCCGACGGCCTCCGCTGAGGCTGTCTCGCTCATAGATCAGGAGTTCCACCGGCGGGCCGACGGTCACATTGCTGCGGATGGTGGAGTTCATCGACACCAATGCCACGCGGGCGGCGCGTTCGAGGTCGATCTCGCGCTTGATGGTTCGATCCAGGATGGGTTTGCCGTATTTGGTCTCGCCGATTTGCAGGAACGGGTGTTCGCTGGACTCGTGGATGTAGTTGCCCTGCGGATAGACCATGAAGGTCTCCGGGGTCGCCGTCCCCAACTGTCCCCCGAAGATGAAGGTGGCCTCGAAATTGGTGTTGGCCGTGTCGCGGGTGGCCTGTTGGCGCTGGATTTGGGTGCTGATCATGCCCACGTAATCGGCGGCTTCGCTGATACTGCCCACCGAGAGCAGGTTGGGGACCAGCGTCTGGTCGATATCGTGGTTGAGTTTTTTCACCACGGCCTGGGTAGTCGCCAGATTGCCCGCCGACAACAGGACGAACACCCGGTCGCCCGGCCAGATGAAAGTATGCATTTTCGAGTAGCTGCCGATATTGTCCATCCCGGCGTTGGTGCGGGAGTCGGAGCAGAAAATCAAGCCGCGGTCTACGTTGATCGAAAGGCAGTAAGTCATGGCTATCCGGGTCCTGAAGGTCTTTTTAATTCTTGAATGCTAGGTCTTGGGCCGCCGTGCGGCAGGGGTTCCGGGGAATCGGCCAGGGGGCGCGGCACGGGTCGGCACATTAGGCAGAAATTAAGCCATTTGCGCAAGTCCGGCATTTACCCCCTTGCGCAAGGGATGCGGGACTGGGCCGGGCGTGTGGGGGGGAGAAGGGTTTGCCCTGTTTTGGCGCGTTTATGCCTCGCCATGAGGCGGCGCGGTGGGGAAGGAAGGGGCGGGAAGCGGGATTTCCGGGGGGCCAAAAAAACGGAAACCCGACCTTGCGGCCGGGTTTCAGTCCCCCAGTCCGAAACGGAACACCGATGCAAAATGTTTCCGCCAGACTTGGTGCCTATTTAACCGCGGCTTCGTTTATCGGTAAATTAGTAGATTCCGTCGCTATCTACGAGGAACTACGTAGTCCCCGCCATGGAGTGATATTCAGGGTGCATGGGATTTCAGGGGAGACCAGAGGCATCCCGGACCGGTGCCGAGTCGGGATCGGCGCTTTGTTGCAGCCGCACCAGCCAGCCATGGACGCGGTTTTCCACGAATTCCTCCATATCCTTCCAATCGGGATGGGGGTCGTTCAGGACCGATTGCCGGTAGCCGGGATCGCCCCGGAACGCCACCCGCCATAGGCGCGCCTCTTCCCCCAGGACCGCGATATCCCGCCCGGTGCGGAGGTCCAGGACCGGGAGCCGCAGCCGCGCCGCCTGTTCGTTGCCGATCCCCATGCCCGGCGCGAATATGCCCGGCACCGGGTCGATCACCACGGCGGCCTTGACCGCGGGATCGGTCTCCTGTTGCAACAGGTAGTCGAGCAAGGTCCGTGCGCCCTGGTCGTGTCCCAGCAGGATCAGCGACTTGAAGTTTTTGCCCTTGAGGAAGTCCACGCCCGCTTTGATCCGTGCCCCGGCTTGGGTTTGGCCCGGCGGCGTATCCGGCAAGGCCAGGGACAGGCTGGACCAGCCGCGTTCCGGCAGCCGGACCCGGAGCGGATCGACGATGGCTTGATCGTTCGCCGCCGAACTCCGGCCATGCATCAGGAGGATCGCGCCCCGGATTCGCCGCGCCGGGGTTTCGCGGAACAAGCCCTCGAAGGACGTGCCGTCCGCCGTCAGTTTGACCACTTCGCTGGGTGGGAACAGGTCGCTGGCTTCTGGGGGCTTGGGTTTCGCTGGCGCGGCGGGCGGGGTTGGCGCCGGGGCGTTGGTGGTCGCGGGCGTCGGGGCGCTGGGGGGGGCGAAGCCGGTGTGCTGGGTGGCGCGGGCGTACCGTCGGGCGCGGCGGGTGGAGCCGTGGTGGGTGGCTCGGACGCGGGCGGGGTGGCCGGTGGATTCGCAGGTGCCGCTGGCGGTTCGGGGGCCGCCAGCGGCGCGGCCATCGCCAGTAGTAGCGGCCAGCCGGGCCAGAGGGCTCGGACTCCACGGCGGCGCGGAATGGAAGCGGAGCGGGATAGGCGGTTCATGGCGGATAAGTTGCATCAAGGCCGGACTGCCGGGTCCGGGGATTCGTGTACACTCGGGCCGTCGCGGCGGGCCGGTCCCCGTGGGTCCGGTGCCGAACCAACCCCTCCACAGTTTAGAGGAGCCTGCCATGGAACATCTTCCCGAATACATCGACGAGCTGCCCAATATCTCCGGTTCCGAAGCCTTGATCGAAGCCACCCTGCGGAACCGTCCCGCCGAGGTGTACAAGCCCGCCAGCCCCATCCATTTCGACCAGATCGACAGCGCCTGCGCCATCGCCCTGCACATGCACCAGCCCTTGATCCCGGCGGGCGGCGGCGACCTCCGCAGCGCCGATATCATCAGTAACCTGCAATATATGATGTGGAACCAGGGCGTCGGCGACAACCACAACGCCCCGGTATTCCACTGGTGCTATAAGCGCATCGGCGAATTCGTGCCGCAGTTGTTCCACGAGGGCAAAAGCCCCCGGGTGATGCTGGAATATTCCGGCACGCTGTTCCACGGGCTGCGCAAGATGGGCCTGCACGATGTGTTCGACACCTTGCGCAATGTGACCTGCAACCCGGATTACCGCCAGGGCGTGGAATGGCTGGGCGCGCCCTGGGGCCACGCGGTCGCGCCTTCGACCCCGGCGCAGGATTACCGCCTGCACGTCAAGGCGTGGCAGCACCATTTCGCCGCTATTTTCGGCCTGGAGGCGCTGGAGCGGGTGCGCGGCTTCTCGCCTTCGGAAATGGCCCTGCCCAACCATCCCGACGTGGCCTACGAATATATCAAGACCCTGCGCGACTGCGGTTTCACCTGGCTCTTGGTGCAGGAACACACGGTCGAGCTTCCTGAAAGCGGCCATGGCCCGGAACTCAAGCATCTGCCGCACCGGCTGGTCTGCACCAATTCGGCGGGCGAGCGCGTCGATATCATCGCCATCATCAAGACCCAGGGCAGCGACACCAAGCTGGTGGCGCAGATGCAGCCGTTCTACGAGGCCAAGGGGTTGTCGCGCTGGACCTTGGCGGGGCGTTCGGTTCCGCCCCTGGTGACGCAGATCGCCGACGGCGAGAACGGCGGGGTGATGATGAACGAATTCCCTGGCAAGTTCATGGACGCGGTGCGGGAAGCCAGCGGCAGCCGTTCCCCCTTGATGAACGCCACCGAATACCTGGAATTCCTGTTCGCCATGGGCATTAAAGAAAGCGATTTGCCGGTGGTCCAGCCCTTGTTCCAGAAGAAGATTTGGGACCGTTACACGCCGGGCGAGGGCCCCGCCAAGCTGGAAACCGTGATCGAGGATATCCGCAAGGAGGATCACCGTTTCCACATGGAGGGCGGCAGTTGGACCAACGATATTTCCTGGGTGCGCGGCTATGACAACGTGCTGGGACCGATGGAGGAGGCCAGTTCGGCGTTTTACCAGAAGGTGCTGAAGTCCGGTGCGTCCACCAGCGATAGGCGCTACCGCAACGCGCTGTTCCATCTGATGACGGCGCAGACCAGTTGCTACCGTTATTGGGGGCAGGGCCAGTGGACCGATTATGGGCGGGAGATTTGCCGGCGGGCGGTGGAGATCGCGACGCACGATTTTTGAGGTGGATTAGTGGTGTGGGGCGGGTTGCGGCCCGTCCTGCCAGGCAACCGCATCCCGCGCCCGCAAGAATTCCCCGATATAGCCGCCCGGCAAAGCCAGCGCCCGCCGCCCGCCCGCTTTCCCGAGCAAAGCCAATTCCACCCCCTCGGCCCGCGCCCGCTCCAAAGCGCCTGGCGGCGGGTCGAGGTCCAGCACATCGTGATAAATGCAGCGCGATTGCAGGCTGCCGAACACCTGGCAACGCTCCGCCGAATGCTCCAACACCCGCAAAGGCTGGATGCCCAGTCCCGGCCAGTCGATGGCGCGAAAATCGGCGCTGGCGGCCCCATAGCGCAAATCCACGACGAGTGCGTCCCCCGCCGCCGTGTGGCGCAGGCGGTAGGCCGCTTCGTCGTAGCCGTAGAATTCGCCGCGCCACCATTGGGCATGTAGGCGCGGGGCTTCGACCACGCCGGGTTCGGTGGCGGGGGGCGAGGCGCAGGCGGACAAAACCACCAATAACAGCGCTATCGACCGGGATCGGGGTCTGGGCATGGCAAACCAGTCAAGGGTATGGGGCCAGGGGAAGGTGCCCGCCGGGATAGCGCCTTTCCGCCACGGTACGCACCAAGGCCATCTGCCGGGGCAGGCACAGGCGTTCCAGGTCGTAGCGCTCGACCACGGTACGGCGGGCGTTGGCCCGCAAATCCCGTAGCTGTTCCGGCTGTTGCAGCGCCCGTATCACCGCCCCGGCGATGGACTCGGGCGAGAAGAAATCCACCAACAGCCCGTTCATCCCGTCCTCGATTACTTCCTCGACCGGCGGCGTGCGGGAACCCACCACCAAGCAGCCCGCCGCCATCGCTTCCAGCATCGACCAGGACAGCACATAGGGATAGCTCAGATAGACATGGGCGGCGGACACCTGGAACAGCGTCAGCAGCAAAGGGTGGGGCAGGGTGCCGACGAAGTGCACCCGGCCCATGTCCAGTTGGGCGCCGACCTCGGCCAGGGCGCGTTGCTTGTAGCTGTCGCCGGCGGGCAGCGCCGGGCTATAGCTGGCGGTTGCGCTGCCGACGATGATCGCCCGCGCCTGGGGACAGGCCCGCTGGATCAAGGGCAGGGCGCGCATGAAGCTCGGGAAACCGCGGGCCGGTTCCAGGCTGCGGCCCGCGAAAGTCACCACCGGGTCGCCGGGGCGCAGGGTGAGACCATGGGCCGCGAGTTGGATAAAGGCATCCGGGTCGGGCCGGGCGGCGTGGGTGTCGATGCCGTCATGGATGACTTGGATGCGCGGGCGGTGGTAATCCGGGAACTGCGCGGCCTGCCACTGGGTGGGGCTGACGCCGAAGTCCATGGCGTCGAGTCCATGCAGGGCGAAGCTGTTCTTCATCCGCCAGGCGCATTCCGCCTCGAAGCCGCGCTCCGGGTATGCGGGATCGAACGCCCCGAAGTGGTTGCCCCGCTGGAAGAAAAATTCCAGATAGCACAAGAGCGGCGCGTCCGGCCACACGTCCTTGAGGAACAGGGCTTCGCCCCAACCGGGATGGGCGCAGATCGCATCGGGGGTGAAGCCGCCGCGCTTGAGTTCCAAGGCCGCCCGCGCCGCCGCCTCGCCCATGAGGACGCGGGTTTCGGTAGTTTCCAGCCAGGGGTGGAGGCCGCTGGCGAAGTCCGGTCGCACCGTGTAGCGCAGGGCTTGGAGGCCGGGGGGCAAGGGGCGGCGGTGGGCGCAGAGGACCACCACTTGATTTCCAGGATCGGCCGCCAACCGGGGCGCGAGGCGCTGGTATTGGCCGGGGAAATTCTGGTGGACGAACAGGACGCGCATGGACCTTCAAGTCCTGCCGCACCAGGAACCGCGATAGGCCTTGCGGATATCGCGGGTGCCGAGATTGGCCTGGATGCGCTCGACCCGGTCTTGGATATCGTCGGCGGATTGGCGGCGGTAGTCGGCGATTTCGCGTTCGATGCGCTGCTGGGTTTCGGGCGAGGCCGTCTGCACGAAGCGGTGCAACAGCCCCGCGAACACCGGGCCGCTGTCCTCGGTCGGGCCGCTGATGCCGTAATGGCGGCGGATGGCGGCGGCGGCTTGGTCGGTGTTGCAGAAGTCCAGGTCCAGCCATAGCCGGAGTTGATCCAGCGCGGCGTCTTTGTTGCCCAGGGCGGTGCCGGTGGCTGCGCCATTCCCGGCGACGGCGGCATAGGCCGTCCAACTGCGCTTGACTTCGGCGTCATAGGCTGCGCGGGTGATGGTCCGGGCTTGGTATTGCTTCCAGGCCCGCGCCATTTCGGTTTGATAGCTGCGCCAGGCTTCCATTTCGGCGAGGTAGTCGGCTTCGCTGGCCGGGGCGGCTGGTGCGGGTGCGCTGGCGGGCGCGTGGCGGGTTTTGGGGTGGGGTGCCGGTTCCGTCGGGGCAGTGGCAGGGCTGGCTTGGATTTCCGGGATGGCAAGCTTCGGTTCCGGTGCCGATGGGGGCTGGGGTGGCGTCTTCGCGGCCACGGGAGCTGGATGAGGGTGTTTAGGTCCGGTGGTTTTGGCCGGTTGCGCCGCCTTGGCCGGGACGGGGGCGGTGGCTTTACCGGGTTGGGGTTTGGCCTTGCCGGGGTGTTTTTCGGCGGCGGCGGCGGGGCCGAGCGCACATAAGAGGGCGAGGACCAAGGGCAATTGTCGGACGATGCTCGGGGTCATTGTGATGTTTGGGGATGGGGAATCAAGGGGGGCGCGGGCCGGTGGCGTTGCGGATTCCCGGCCCGCGCCCCTGGGTTCAGCCGCCGTGGATGACTTCCTTGATTTCTTCTCCGCCGACGACTTCCTTATCCTGAAGCAGCTGGGCGATCACGTCCAGGATTCCGCGCCGCTCGCCAAGGATTTCCCGCGCCCGGCGCTGGCCTTCCTCCACCAAGCCGCGTACTTCGGCATCGATCAGCTTCGCGGTTTCCTCGCTGAAATTGCGCTCCTCCATGCCTTCGGTGGCGAGATAGGCCAAGCGCTGGCGACGGCCATAGGTCAGGGGACCGAGCCGCTGGCTCATGCCCAGTTGGCAGACCATGGCGCGGGCGATTTCCGACGCCTTTTCCAAATCGTTCTGCGCCCCGCTCGACACATCGCCGAACACCAGCTCCTCCGCCGTGCGCCCGCCCAGGAGGATGGCGATCTGGTCGCGCAATTCGGCCTCGGTCGAGAGGAATTTTTCCTCCACCGGCAGTTGCAGGGTATAGCCCAGCGCCGCCGCGCCCCGCGGGATGATCGATACCTTATGCACTGGCTCGCCGGTCGGCACGATCTCGGCGACCAGGGCATGGCCGGATTCGTGGTAGGCCACCCGGCGCTTCTCGGCTTCGTTGAGGGTGCGGGATTTCTTCTCGGGACCGGCGATGACCCGGTCTATCGCCGCTTCGAAATCTTCCAGGTCCACCGCGTTCTGGTTTTTCCTGACGGCGATGATGGCGGCTTCGTTGCAGATGTTGGCGAGGTCCGCGCCGACCAGCCCCGGCGTGCGCTGGGCCACGATGCGCAGGTTCACGCCCGGCGCCAAGGTGATCTTGGCGGTGTGGAGCTTGAGGATGGCGAGGCGGTCTTCAAGGCCGGGTTTGTCCACCACGATCTGGCGGTCGAAGCGGCCCGCCCGCAGCAGGGCTTTGTCGAGGATTTCCGGGCGGTTGGTCGCGGCCATCACCACCACGCCCACCGACGGGTCGAAGCCGTCCATCTCGGTCAGCAGTTGATTCAATGTCTGTTCGCGTTCGTCGTGGCCGCCCATGACCACGGGACCGCCCCGGGCGCGGCCTATGGCGTCGAGTTCGTCGATGAAGATCATGCAAGGCGCTTTCTGGCGGGCCTGTTCGAACAAATCGCGCATCCTAGCCGCGCCGACGCCGACGAACATCTCGATAAATTCCGCCCCGCTGATGTTGAAGAACGGCACGCCCGCCTCGCCAGCCACGGCCCGCGCCAACAGGGTCTTGCCGGTGCCGGGCGAACCCACCAGCAACACGCCCTTGGGCATGCGTCCTCCCAGGCGCTGGATTTGGCTGGGGTCGCGCAGGAATTCGATGGTTTCCCGCAGTTCCTGCTTGGCTTCCTCGGCCCCGGCCACGTCCTGGAAGGTGACGTTGACCGAGATATCGGCGTTGATCCTGACCCGGTTGCGGCCAATGCTGAGGAAGCCGCGGCCCGCCCCGCCGGTCATGCGCCGGGCCATCCAACTCCACAACGCGATCATGATGGCGATGGGCAATAACCAGTTGAAGATGAAATTGCCCAGCCAATTGCTGCCGTAGCGCACGCTGTATTTGACGCCCTTGGCTTCCAAGTCTTTGGCGAGGTCTTGGTTCCACAGGGGCACGGTGATGAAGCGGCGGCGCTCTTCGCCATTCTTGGGTTTCAGGGTGCCGGTGATGACTTGGTCGGTGACGACGGCGTCCTCGATGCGCTGTTCCTGCACGTATTTGAGGAAATCGCTGTAGGGGATTTCGTCCTGGCGGACTTCCTGGTAGCCCTGCCACAGGTAGAGCGTGGCGAAGAACAGCAGAGCATAGAAGAACAACAGGTTGCGGCGGCGCTGGCCATCGCCTTGGGGATTGATTTCCACCTCGGGCTTCCCGAGCGGGTTGGCGGATTTGAGCGAGTCGGCGAGCTTTTGCCAGTATTCCCGGAGGGTTTTGAGCAGAGGGTTGGCGGGGGAGGGGTCTTTGTTCATGGTGTTCTCCTTAAAACGCAGGGGAGTTGCCGGTTCCGGCCGTTGCGCGGGGCGGGGGTTGCTGTGAAGGATGGGGGCCGTCCGCCGCTGTTCAAGGCGCATCCTAGCTTGGATTTGTTGCGGGCGGCGTTGTGGACGGGCGGGGCGTCGATCCGGGGCGAGTGTAGGCGTTAGTCGTGGGGAATGAAAGTTCACAGCCCATGGCGTCGGCGTGGGATCGGCGCTCGATCCGGTGGATGGCCCTATCCTGGGCTATATTCCGGTTCGGTCCCGCCGGGTCCGCCGTGGGCGGGCGCGGACCGGGCCGATACATGAATAAACGATAACTAAAACCGATAAGAGGTGGCTATGCATGCTTTGAATAAATCTGTGGTGGCGGGAGCGATTGCGTTGCTGATGGGAGTGGCCTGGGGGGCCGACGGGCCGGGGGACGCAGCGGCGGTGCAGTCCGGCGCGGTCCATGCCGGGCATCGTATGGATGCCGAGGTGGCCCCGGCTGCGCCGCCGCCCCGGATTCCCAACAGCGTATCCGGCGATATCCTGACCGGCCTGCCCTTGGCCGAACCGCCGGTGATCCGCAGCCGCCAAGGCGTGCTGAAAGTGGAGTTGACCGCCATGGCGACCCCGGTGCGGATCAGCGGCAAGCTGGTCAACGCCCGCGTCTATGCCGCCAGCGCTTACGGGCAGAGCTATCCGCCCGCGTTCGCCCCGCCGACCTTGGTGGTGGACCCCGGCGATAATCTGCAAGTGACCCTCAATAACCAACTGGGCGAACCCACCAACCTGCATACCCATGGCTTCTTCGTGTCGCCGATGGGGAATCAGGATAATATCTTCGTGGATTTGCCCAGCGGCTCCAAATTCCTCTACAGTTATGATTTGCCCAAGGGTATATCGCCGGGTTCGTATTGGTATCATCCGCATTTACATCCCTTGGTCGAGGAACAGGTGTTCGGGGGGTTGTCCGGGTTTATTTATGTGCGTGGGCAGGAGTCTTTTTTGCCCCAGGATTTGCAGGATATTAAGCAGCGCTTCCTGCAACTCAAGGATTTCCAGTACGACGGCGGGAACACGATCCCGGCGACCAATATCGATTCCAACGCCGCCACCCATCGCACGGTGAACGGTTTGGTCCAGCCGACCCTGGCACTGCGGGCGGGCGAGACCCAGCTTTGGCATCTCGGCAATCTCGGGGCCGATATCTGGTATACGCTGGAACTGTCCGGGCTGAGCTTCACCGTGATCGGCGAGGATGGCAATATCCTCGGCCGCCCTTGGACCACCACGCAATTGCTGATGCCCCCGGCCAAGCGCTTCGATGTGCTGGTGCAGGCCAGGACGCCGGGTAGCTATTCCCTCCTCACCGCGCCGATGGATACCGGCCCGGCGGGCGACACGTACCCCTTGGCCCTGCTGGCGACCTTGAACGTGACCGGCAAGGTTGCGGAACCCACCGCCCTGCCCAAGCGGCTCAAGGGCTTCGACGATCTGAGCGATGCGGCCATTGCCAAGCAGCGCGTGTTCGTGCTGTCCGAGAACCAGAACACCAATCGTTTTTTCATCAATCACCGCACTTTCGGGGCCAACCGGGTCGATGCCACGCCGGAGACCGGCACGGTCGAGGAATGGGTGTTCCAGAACAACACGGATGAACTGCATCCGATCCATTTCCACGTCAACGATATCCAGGTGGTGAGCGTCAACGGCGTTCCGCAGCAGGCGCGGTCCTTGGTGGATACCGTGCCGATTCCCTATGCGACCACGGACGCGGCGGGCCACCGGACGCCGGGCGAGGTGGTGATACGGACCCGCTTCAGCCGCTTCGTCGGTCCCTATGTGTTCCATTGCCATATCCTGGCGCACGAGGACAACGGCATGATGTCGATTATCAACGTGACCAGTCCGGGATCGGAGTAGGGGTGGTGTGCCCACCCGGAGCGCGGGCTAATCCTGTCGGGTGGGCTTGACTTATCGTTTGGACATGGGTTGTCCGATCCGGGTTGACCTGTCCGATAGCTTGGACGAGGATGGGTCGCGGTATTGATTCATGGTGGTCTGCCATCCCGGCGACCGGACCCATTGCCTTCCAGGAGACCCGATATGTCCAAAGCGCGTTTTTCCCTGAAGATCGCCGCCTGCGCCTTGTTGTGCGGGGTCGGCCTCGCCGCCCAGGCGGCCCCCGTCCAGGCTTGGCGGCAGAGCGGCTACGACGCCGCCCAAACCCGTTACAACCCCAATGAAAGCCAGTTGAACAGCAATACCGTGGCCCGGTTGCGTCCGGTGTGGTCGGCGGAAACGGCGTTCTACCGCACCGCTCCCATCGCCGAAGCCGATGGCGTGGTGTACCAATGCGGCTCCAACCTCACCGCCCACGATCCCACCACCGGTGTTGTGCTGTGGAGTGTGCCCGGCTGCGGTACGGCCCCGGCCCTGGTGGGCAACCTTGTATTGGGCAGCGCGGTTTCCGGCCATTCGATGGTGGAGGTCGGTGCCTATAACAAGAACAAGGCGGGGGCCAAGGTGTGGCGGCAGACTTTCGCCGGCGAGCATATTTCTGCGCCCACCGTGGCCAATGGAGTGGTCTATGTCAGTGTTTCCTATGGTTTCCAGAACATCGCGCCGCCCTCGGTGTACGCCCTGGACGCCAAAACCGGGGTGGTTTTGTGGCAGGGGCAGGCACCCGCCGATAAGACCATCTTCTATGACAATGGCGTGAGCGTGGCCGATGGCGTGGTCTATCTTTCGGACCACGATTGGGTGCCCAAGCCCAAGGGGAGGGGGCGGATCACCGCCTTCGACGCCATCACCGGAACCCAGCTATGGAGTGTCATCCGCAGCACTTTATATGTCCCGGTCGCGGTGGCGGACGGTTTGGTTTACTTCGGCGAGGAGAGCGGTCGGGCCACCGCTTTGGACGCCAAGACCGGTGCCGAGGTCTGGAGCCTGCCCAAGAAGGCTAGCGGCTGGTTGTTCTTGTCGCCCGCCGTGGCCGGGGGGACCGTGCTGTTCCCGGCACCCGGCGGGGTCGCCGCCTTCGAGGGCAAGACCGGCAAACCGCTCCGCGAATTCCGCATCAGCGCGGCCCGGCTCAGTTCCGACATCGTGGTCGCCAACAACGTGGTCTACCTGACCTTGGACAGCTTCGGGCCGGGGGCCATCCATACCTTGTTCGCCCTGGACTTCTTCAGTTTGATGCCGGTCTACACCAGCCGACCCCTGGGCGGCAGCGATTCTATGGCCTATTCGCTCCAGGTGGTGGATGGGAAGCTTTATGCCAGCGATACCAATGGAAGTTTGCGGGCCTATGGCTTGCCGCCACAGCCTTGAGGAATTGGAAACCCGTGAGTGGGTCATCGGGGGCGTCCTGCGGGACGCCCTTTTTGTTGGGGCCAGCGGGGTAGGAGCGCTCAAGCGCTCTAAGCCAGAATCCAAAATCCCGTTGAAGCAGCATTAGAACCCGCCCATCACTCCGATACCGATCAGGATGGGCGAATCGTACAAGGCGGGTTCCGGCAGCAGTTTCAATTCCAGGGAGCGCAGCACGGGGCGGCGCTGTACGGTGCCGCCGAGGGTCGTTTCGCGCTCGCCTTCGACCCGCGCCGCGGCGGCGATGGAACGTCCCGGCCAATATGCTTTGGGGTCCAAAGCGGCGGGATGGCGCAGCAAGAAGCGCCCCAAGGCCGGTTCGCTGGTATCGGGGAAGCCCCGCGCCGTGGTGGGATAGCCGAGGATTTCGAGCATCGCGCCGTCCCTGCGGTTTTCCAACCCCAGGATGGGACCGGCCAGCAGCACGACTTGTCCGATGTGGCTCCGGGGGTCGTCCAGTACCGCGCCGGGCGTGATGCCCGGCGTCACTCCATCCATGGCGGTGCCGGACAGCGCCGTGGCGCAGCCGCCCAGGTGCCAGAGCGCCCAGCAGAGTCCGAGGTGCAACCCATGCCGGGCCAGGCGGTTCCATCGCATCAGTACGGATACCAATAAGGGTAATATCCCGCCCAGCCGCCCCAGCCCATTCCGTAGCCATAGGGATAGGCCGGATAGTAATAGGCCGCTTGCGGCTGGGTCGGCCAGAGGTGGATTTGCTGGCAGCCGATCACCGGATAGGTGTAGTGGATTTGGTCGAGGGGCCGGGTTTCCGCGCCCTCGACCGGACCCGCCACCGTGATGTCCCGCCCCTTGGCATAGAGCGCCGAATCCAGGAAGCCGGGACAGCGCACCAGGAACCGCCCGGCGCTGCGGTCGTTGTCCTCGGGGCTGTCGTTGTAGCGGCTGAGGGGTTTCTGCAAGACCTCGATTTCGGTGGTTTTCGGCTGGTTGGTGGTTTGGATCACGCTGCCGCCCAGCACGACCGCCTGGCCTTTGAAGCGCTCGGGTTGGACGGCGATGGCGCTGAACGCGGGTTGTTGTTCCGCCGCCTGCCGCAGCGGCTTGGAGATGGGGCTGGCGCTGCACCCCACCAGGAGGAGGGGCAGCAAGAACCAGGGCAGATGGGTCGGGTGGATGTCCATGTCGCGGTCCTCGATGATGGATAGAAAAGAAACTTAAAGAGCGGTTTCATCCTGGGCGATAGTTTAGACCGCCCACCGGCAAGGCTATCCCGGACGCGGTTGGCACGACTTATGTCGGCATCCGCAAGAAAAGGCTTGCGCTCCCATGAAATCCCGTTATAATAAGCGCTCTTGATTGCAGGCGCGTAGCTCAGTTGGTTAGAGCACCACCTTGACATGGTGGGGGTCGTTGGTTCGAGTCCAATCGCGCCTACCAAACCCAGAAAAAAGCATCGCAAAGCGATGCTTTTTTTATTAGCGAGGTGATGAAACGATGCCCGTGATTACGCTGCCCGATGGCTCGACCCGGCACTACGACCGCGCCGTCACGCTATTGGAAGTCGCCGAATCCATCGGCCCCGGTCTCGCCAAGGCGGCCTTGGCCGGACGCATCGATGGCAAGTTGGTCGATCTGTCCCGTGTGATCGAGAACGACGCCCAAGTCGCTCTCGTGACCGGTAAAGACGCCGATGGCCTCGAAGTCATCCGCCATTCCACCGCCCACCTCCTGGCCCAGGCGGTCAAAGCGCTGTTCCCCACCGCGCAAGTCACCATCGGCCCTGTGGTCGATAACGGTTTCTACTACGACTTCGCCTACGAGCGCCCCTTCACCCCCGAAGACCTGGTCGCCATCGAAAAGGAGATGGAGGCACTGGCCGCCCAAGCCCTGCCGGTGCGGCGCCAAGTGATGCCGCGTGACGAAGCCGCCGAATTCTTCCTGAAGCAGGGCGAGGCTTACAAAGCCGAGATCATCCGCGATATTCCTGCGGACCAGGATATTTCGCTCTACGGCCAGGGCGATTTCATCGATCTGTGCCGCGGTCCCCATGTGCCGGATACCGGCAAACTCAAAGCCTTCAAGCTGATGAAGATCGCCGGAGCCTATTGGCGCGGCGATCCCAAGAACGAGATGCTGCAACGCATCTACGGCACGGCCTGGGCCGACAAGAAAGACCTCAAGGATTACCTGCACCGCCTGGAAGAAGCCGAGCGCCGCGACCATCGCAAGATCGGCAAGACCCTCGACTTGTTCCACTTGCAGGAAGAAGCGCCGGGCATGGTGTTCTGGCATCCCAAGGGCTGGGTGCTGTGGCAGGTGGTCGAGCAATACATGCGCTCGGTGTTCCGCACCAACGGCTACGAGGAAATCCGCACGCCCCTGGTCGTGTCCCGCACCCTGTGGGAAAAATCCGGCCACTGGGACAAGTTCCAATCCGAGATGTTCACCACGAACTCGGAAGAGCGCGACTACGCCATCAAGCCCATGAACTGCCCCTGCCATATCCAGGTGTACAACCAAGGCTTGAAGAGCTACCGCGATCTGCCCCTGCGCTTGGCCGAGTTCGGCGCTTGCCACCGCAACGAGTTGTCCGGCGTGCTGCACGGCCTCATGCGCGTGCGCGGCTTCACCCAGGACGACGCCCATATCTTCTGCGCCGAGACGCAAATCCAGGACGAGGTGTCCCGCTTCATCGACCTATTGCACAAGGTCTATGCCGATTTCGGCTTCGACAAGGTGTTGGTGAAACTCTCGACCCGTCCCGCCAAGCGTGTCGGTTCCGACGAAGTTTGGGACAAAGCCGAGGCCGCGCTGGAAACCGCCTTGAACAGCAAGGGTATCGCCTTCCAATTGCAGCCGGGCGAAGGCGCTTTCTATGGGCCGAAGATCGAATTCTCCTTGAGCGATTGCCTGGACCGGGTGTGGCAGTGCGGCACCATCCAGGTCGATTTCTCCATGCCGGAACGCCTGGGCGCGGCCTATGTGGCCGAAGACGGTGCCAAACATACCCCCGTGATGCTGCATCGGGCGATTTTGGGTTCGATGGAGCGTTTCATCGGTATTTTGATCGAGCATTTCGCGGGATATTTTCCCCTATGGCTCGCGCCCGTCCAAGCGGTGGTCATGAATATCACCGATAGCCAAGCCGGGTATGTCGAGGCATTGGCGGGTGAATTGGCCCGGCACGGCTTCCGGGTTGAAACCGACTTGAGAAATGAGAAGATCGGCTTTAAAATCCGCGAGCATTCCATGCAGCGCGTCCCTTATCTTCTCATTGTCGGCGATAAGGAAGTCGAGTCCCGCACCGTTTCCCTGCGTACCCAAAAAGGCAAGGACCTCGGCAGCTTCGAGTGGCCGGAGCTTATCCGTTTGCTCACCGAAGAGGCGGCGACCCGCGCTGTCGCTCAATAATCGTCTGTGGAGGATTAGGATATCACTGCCGAAAGAAAAGAACCGCGCCTGAACGACGAGATCATGGTCCCCAGTGTCCGTTTGATCGACTCGGAAGGCAACCAAGTCGGGGTCGTATCGATCAGGGAAGCCAAGCAAATGGCTTATGAGGCCGAATTGGACCTGGTGGAAATTTCACCCGGAGCCGAGCCTCCCGTTTGCCGCATCATGGATTACGGCAAGTTTCGCTTCGAGCAGAATAAAAAGCTGCAAGCCGCGAAGAAAAAGCAGAAGCAAATTCAGGTCAAGGAAGTTAAATTCCGCCCCGGTACCGACGAAGGCGACTATCAGGTCAAATTACGCAATCTCGTGCGTTTCTTGACCGAAGGCGATAAGGCCAAGGTAACCGTCAGGTTCCGCGGGCGCGAATTAAGCCATAAAGATTTGGGTATGGACCTGCTCAAACGGATCGAAACCGATTTGGTGGAGCATGCGGTGGTCGAGCAGTTCCCGAAAATGGAAGGCAAGCAGTTGAGTATGACGCTTGCGCCCAAACGCAAAAAATAACCCGACTTCAACCTGGAGACTATCATGCCAAAATTGAAAACCAATCGCGGCGCGGCCAAACGCTTCAAGAAAACCGCTTCCGGCGGTTTCAAGTGCAATCACTCGCACCGCCGCCACATCCTCACCAAGAAAAGCACCAAGCGTAAACGCCAATTGCGGGGGGCCAATATGGTCCACGATTCCGATGTCCGCGGCGTGGCCCGTCTGTTGCCACATAGCTGATTCCACTACGATTCGAGAGTAAGAGGTCTCCATGCCTAGAGTAAAACGGGGGGTAACCGCTAGAGCCCGCCATAAGAAGGTGCTCAAGCAAGCCAAGGGTTACTACGGCGCCCGTAGCCGCGTTTATCGCATCGCCAAGCAAGCCGTCATCAAGGCCGGCCAATATGCCTACCGCGACCGCAGACAGAGAAAGCGTCAGTTCCGCGCCCTGTGGATCGTCCGCATCAACGCGGCGGCCCGCGAGTTCGGCCTGTCCTACAGCCGCTTCATCGACGGCCTGAAAAAGGCTTCCGTCGAAATCGACCGCAAAGTGTTGGCGGATTTGGCCGTGCGCGACAAAGAAGCGTTCGGCGAGTTGGCCAAGATCGCCAAGGGTTAATACCCCAGCGTTCCCCGGCGGGAAGGGCGTTGCCATACGCTCTCTCCCGCGCTCGTTTATCCCCCACAAGTACTGAGCAAGGCGCCGTGATGACCCCTCTCGAAGATGTTCTCGCGCAGGCGCGCAAGGACTTGGCCGAGGCCGATACCCTCGTCAAGCTGGATCAAGTGCGGGTGCATTATCTCGGCAAGAAGGGCTTGTTCACCGAGCGCATGAAGGCTCTCGGCGGTATCCCGCCCGACCAACGCAAGGAGGCCGGTGCCCAGATCAACCGCGCCAAGGATGGTTTTGTCGCCGAACTGGAAGCCCATAAATCCTGGTTGGAACTTCGCGAACTTGAGCAACGCCTCGCCCGCGAAACCATCGACGTGACCCTCCCAGGTCGCGGCCAGCATACCGGCGGTCTGCATCCGGTCACTTTGACCCTGCGCCGCATTTCCGAATTATTCGCACAGGTGGGTTTTGAAATCGTCGAAGGCCCGGAAGTCGAGGACGATTACCATAACTTCGAGGCGCTCAACATCCCCGCTTCCCATCCAGCGCGGGCGATGCACGATACCTTCTATTTCGACGAGCATACCCTGCTGCGCACCCACACCTCGCCGGTGCAGGTGCGGATCATGGAATCGCGCCAGCCGCCGCTCCGGGTGATCGCCCCAGGGCGGGTTTACCGCTGCGATTCCGATTTGACCCATACCCCGATGTTCCATCAGGTCGAGGGCTTCCTGGTCGATGAGAACGTCAGCTTCGCCGATTTGCGCGGCATCCTGTACGACTTCCTCACCCTGTTCTTCGAGAAGGATGTAGAGGTCCGTTTCCGCCCGTCCTATTTCCCATTCACCGAACCGTCCGCCGAGGTCGATATCGAGTGCGTGATGTGCGGCGGTTCCGGTTGCCGGGTGTGCGGACAGACGGGCTGGCTGGAAGTGATGGGCTGCGGCATGATCCATCCCAAGGTGTTCGATTTCGTGCGTATCGACCCGGAACGCTACACCGGCTTCGCCTTCGGGTTGGGCGTGGAGCGCATGGCCATGCTGCGCTACGGCATCAACGACCTACGGCTGTTTTTCGAGAACGATCTCAAGTTCCTCGGACAGTTCGCGGCTTTCTAAGAAGAATTAAGGATACGGCTCTATGCGTTTCAGCGAAGCCTGGCTCCGGGCCTACGTCAATCCCCCCCTCGATACCGCGCAACTGGTCCATCAATTGACCATGGCCGGTTTGGAAGTCGATAGCGCCGAACCCGCCGCCGGTACTTTTTCCGGCGTGGTGGTGGCCGAAATCCTGGAAACCTCGCCCCATCCCCAGGCCGACCGCCTGAAGGTGTGCATTGTGGCGGCGGGTTTGCCCGAACCCCTGCAAATCGTTTGCGGTGCCCCGAATGCGCGGGCCGGGTTGCGGGCCCCGCTAGCAATGGAAGGCGCGGAATTGCCGGGTGGCCTCAAGATCAAGCGTTCCGCCCTGCGCGGCGTTGAATCCTGCGGCATGATGTGCTCGGCCAAGGAATTGGGCATCGACGAAAACGCCGCCGGACTTCTGGAGTTGCCCGCCGATGCCCCGGTTGGCACCAGCCTCCGCGAGTATCTGCAACTCGACGACACCCTGATCGAAGTCGATCTGACGCCCAACCGTGCCGATTGCCTCAGCGTCGAAGGTATCGCCCGCGAAGTCGCCCTGCTCAACGGCCTGGACCTGACTCCGCCGGAAACCGCCCCGGTTCCCGTGACCATTGGCGACACGCTGCCTGTCAGCTTGCCCGCGCCGGAAGCCTGTCCGCGTTACCTGGGCCGTATGATTAAAGGCGTGTCCCGCTCGGCGGAAACCCCGTTGTGGATGAAAGAACGCCTGCGCCGCTCGGGCTTGCGTTCGCTCGATGCTGTGGTCGATGTCACCAATTACATTCTGCTGGAACTGGGCCAGCCGCTCCACGCTTTCGATGCGGCCAAGCTTGAAGGTGGTATCCAGGCCCGCTATGCCCAACCGGGCGAAAAGCTGAGCCTCCTCAACGGCCAAACAGTTGAATTGCACGCCGATACCCTGGTCATCGCCGACGACCGCAAGGCGTTGGCTTTGGCTGGCATCATGGGCGGCAGCGAATCCGCCGTGGGCGAGACCACGGTCGATATCTTCCTCGAATGCGCCTTCTTCTCGCCCGCGCTGATCATGGGCAAGGCCCGCCGTTATGGGTTGGCGACCGATTCCTCGCACCGCTTCGAGCGCGGCGTCGATTTCGAGATGCAAGCCCGCGCCATCGAACGCGCCACCCGCTTGATCCTCGATATTGCGGGCGGTGAAGCCGGTCCGGTGGTCGAGGCTTCCGGTTCCGAACACCTGCCGAAGCGCGAACCCATCGCCCTGCGCTCCGCACGGATCAGCCGCTTGCTGGGGCTCACCATCGAACCGCCCAGGGTCAAGGACATCCTATCCCGCCTGGGTCTGAACCCGCAGGACACGGCGGAAGGCTGGTCGGTCACGCCGCCCGGTTTCCGCTTCGATATCGCCATCGAAGCCGATTTGATCGAGGAACTGGGCCGCGTCTACGGCTACGATGCTTTGCCGCGCCGCCAGCCGGTCATCCCGGCCGCGATGCGCCCGGTGTCCGAACATAGCTTGGCACTGGACCGGGTCAAGGACGTGTTGGTGGATCGCGGCTTCCAGGAAGCTATCACCTATAGCTTCGTCGATGACGCCCTGCAAAAGTTCGTCGAGCCCGAACTGCCCGGCCTCCCGCTCAAAAATCCGATTTCCGCCGAACTGGGCGTGATGCGCACCGGCCTCTGGGTCGGTTTGTTGGACGCGGCGCTCAAGAACGCCAACCGCCAGCAAACCCGCGTCCGTTTGTTCGAGACCGGCCTAAGGTTCATCCAGCGCCCCGAAGGACTCGACCAACGCAAATCCATCGCCGCCCTGGTCATGGGCACGGTGAACGCCGAGCAATGGGGTGAAAAGACCCAGCCGGTCGATTTTTACGATCTCAAGGCCGATGTCGAGGCGCTGGTCCGCTTGACGGGCCGCTCCGAGGCTTTGAGCTTCGCGGCGGGCAGTCATCCGGCCCTGCATCCCGGCCAAACCGCCGAAATCAAGCTGGATGGTGAATGCCTGGGTTGGATCGGCATGTTGCATCCCCGCTTGGAAAAACAACTCGGTTTCGAGCAGAACGTATTCCTGTTCCAACTGGACCAGGACATCCTGCTCCAACGCACCGTGCCCAAGTTCAAGCCGCTGTCGAGATTCCCGCAGACCCGCCGCGATATCGCCTTGATTGTCGAGGCCGGTTTGCCGGTGGACCGCTTAGTGGATTGCGCCCAAACCCACGGCGGCGATTTGCTGCGCGAAGTTTCGGTGTTCGACGTGTACCGGGGCCAGGGCGTGGAACCCGGTAAGAAAAGCGTGGCCTTGGCCTTGATCTGGCGCGACGACGCCGAAACCCTGACCGATGCCAAGGTCGATGCCGCTGTTGCCACGGTGGTGGAAGCCCTCGCTATCGCCCATGAAGCCAAATTGAGGGACTGAATCATGGCGCTCACCAAAGCGGATATGGTGGAACATTTGTCCACCGAACTCGGTATGAACAAGAAAGACGCCAAAGACCTGGTCGATCAATTTTTTGAGGAAGTCAAAGCCGCCTTGGCGCAGGGTCGTTCGGTCAAACTGTCGGGCTTCGGCAATTTCGACCTCCGCGACAAGAACCAGCGTCCCGGTCGCAATCCCAAGACCGGCGAGGAAATCCCCATCACCGCCCGCCGCGTGGTCACTTTCAAGCCGGGCCAGAAGCTCAAGGTCAAGGTCGAGGCGTTCGAGGAACTGAACCGGGGCCAGGAAGTCGCGGGCTGAATCATCACGGGGTGGCGGGGGGTCGGCGATGGTTTCCCATGGAAACGCTCATCCCGGTCACTCGCCACTTTTTTTGTCCGCGCCTTCCGGCGTGGAATAGCGGAGGTAGGCATATGATCCGAGCGGGCATCGTGGGCGGCACTGGTTATACCGGCGTGGAATTGCTGCGCATCCTGGCGACCCATCCCGAAGTCAAGATCGAAGCCGTGACCTCGCGTTCCGATGTGGGCAAGCGGGTGGACGCGGCCTACCCCAATCTGCGCGGCTTCGTGGACGCGGCGTTCGTCGAGCCGGGTGCCGAAGCCCTGGCCGGGTGCGATGTGGTGTTCTTCGCCACCCCGAACGGCACGGCCATGCGGATGGCCCCGGAACTCCTGGCCCGTGGCGTCAAGGTCATCGACCTCGCCGCCGATTTCCGCTTGCAAGACCCCGCTGTCTGGGCGCATTGGTATGGCGAGCCGCACGCCTGTCCCGAGTTATTGGCGGACGCCGTCTACGGCCTGCCTGAAGTCAACCGCGCGGCGATCCGGGAAGCCCGCTTGATCGCCTGTCCTGGCTGTTATCCGACTGCGGTGCAACTGGGCTTGCTGCCCTTGCTGGAAGCCGGTGTGATCGATCCGGGCCGTATCATCGCCGATGTGAAATCCGGGGTCAGCGGGGCTGGGCGCAAGGCCGAAATCCCCATCCTGATGAGCGAAACCGGCGAGAGTTTCAAAGCCTATGCGGTCCAGGGCCACCGCCATTGGCCGGAAATCAAGCAGGGTTTGGCGCTAATGGCCGGGACCACCGTTGGCCTGACCTTCGTGCCGCATTTGGTTCCCATGATCCGCGGCATCCATGCCACGCTGTACGCCGACCTCAAGGGCGATGCGGGCGATTGGCAAGCCTTGTTCGAGGCGCGTTATCGGGACGAGCCGTTCGTTGATGTGTTGCCCCAGGGTTCCCATCCCGACACCCGCAACGTGCGCGGCGTCAACCGTTGCCAGATCGCGGTGCATCGGCCTTTGGGCGGGAATACCGTCGTGGTGTTGTCGGTCATCGATAATCTGGTGAAGGGCGCGGCGGGGCAGGCGGTGCAGAATATGAACCTGATGTTCGGCTTGGCCGAGACGGCGGGCTTGTGGGCGGTGGGTTTATATCCCTGAACCTGAAAGTCCTGCCCAAATCCGGGATAATTCCAGCATTCAATTTCGTTCCGTCCCTATGGGGCGGGTTGCGGGGCTCATAATATTTGCTCCGCTGTGTTGCTTATTCCTCAATCATCTCCGCCTGTCCATGAACCGCCAAACCACCCTAGAAACCCTCTCCACCCTGCGCGATTACGTCCGCTACGCCGCCAGCCGCTTCGCCGAGGCGGGCCTGTTCTTCGGCCACGGCACCGCCGGACCTTTGGACGAAGCCGCCGCCTTGGTGTTGCACGCCTTGCGCTTGCCCTACGACTTGCCCGGCGGCTATTTCGAGGCCCGCTTGATTCCCGAGGAGCGGGAACGGGTCTATGCCTTGATCCAGCGGCGCATCAACGAACGCAAGCCCCTGGCCTACCTGACCCACGAAGCGCCGTTCGCTGGGCTGTCGTTCTATGTGGACGAACGGGTGTTGGTGCCGCGTTCGCCCATCGCCGAGTTGATCGAAAACCACTTCGCGCCCTGGCTGGAAGAGCCGGACGCCGTGACCGATATCCTCGATCTTTGCACCGGCAGCGGCTGCATCGCCATCGCCTGCGCCCACGCCTTCCACCAAGCGGCGGTCGATGCCGCCGATATTTCCCTGGACGCGCTGGAAGTGGCCCAGGTCAACATCGCCCGGCACGAGATGGAAGACCATGTGCGGGTGGTCGAGTCCGATGTTTATTCCGGGTTGGACGGCAAATGCTACGACATCATCGTCAGCAATCCGCCCTATGTGAACCGGGCCGAATGGCAAGCCTTGCCGCCCGAATTCCACGCCGAACCCAAACTGGGTCTCGAAAGCGGCGAGGATGGCCTGGATTGTGTGCGGCGCATCCTCAAGGATGCCCATCGCCATCTCAAGCCGGACGGTATTTTGGTGGTGGAGGTCGGGAGTTCCGCCGAAGCCTTGGCTGAGGCTTACCCGGAGGTGCCGTTCTGCTGGTTGGATTTCGAGCGCGGCGGGGATGGCGTGTTCTTGCTGACCGCCGAGCAAGTCGGGGAATACCACGAATTGTTCCGATAAGGCCGGGCGGCTGCCATGCGCGGGTTTTTGAACATCGGCCTTTGCCTGTTCCTGCTGTGCCTGTGGGGTTGCGGTCCATCCGCCAAGCTGCCGCCCTTGCCGGGCGAAGCCAAGGTGCTGGCTTTCGGCGATAGCCTGACCTATGGCACGGGGGCCGGTTCCGGCCAGAGTTATCCCGATGTGTTGGGGGGGATGATCGGTCGCGATATCATCAATGCCGGGATTCCGGGCGAAACCAGCGCCGAGGGCTTGGCCCGCCTGCCGGAACTCCTGGACGAATACCAGCCCGCGCTATTGCTCCTCTGCCATGGCGGCAACGATTTCCTCCGCAACCTGGGCGAAAAGGGCGCGGAGGACAATGTGAGGGCCATGGTCAAGCTGGCGCGGGAGCGTGGCGTCGATGTGGTGTTGATCGCGGTGCCCAGCTTCGGGCTGACCTTGTCGCCGCCCGATCTCTACGAACGCATCGCCGGGGAATTGGGCTTGCCTATCGAAACCGATACCCTGAGCCGGATCATCCGCGATCCGGGCCTCAAGTCGGATTCGGTGCATCCCAACGCGGCGGGTTATAAGTTGTTGGCGGAGGCGGTGGCGGGGCGTTTGAAGGCGGCGGGGGCGATTTAATCGTATGTGCGGGATGTTGATTCGCACGTATTCCGGCGTGGTCGAAGCCCAAGCGTTTTATAAAGGTATCCAGGAATAGTCCATATGTCAGGCAACACCCTAGGCCAACTCTTCACCGTCACCAGCTTCGGCGAAAGCCACGGTCCCGCCCTCGGCTGCATCGTCGATGGCTGTCCGCCCGGCCTGCCGCTGTCGGAGGCCGATTTGCAGGTCGAACTCGACCGCCGCAAACCCGGTACTTCGCGCCACACCACCCAGCGCCGCGAACCGGACGCAGTGAAAATCCTCTCCGGCGTGTTCGAGGGCAAGACCACCGGTACGCCCATCGGCCTCTTGATCGAGAACGTGGACCAGCGTTCCAAGGATTACGGCAATATCGCCGAGCAATTCCGGCCCGCCCACGCCGATTACACCTACCACATGAAATACGGCTTCCGCGATTACCGGGGCGGTGGGCGGTCCTCGGCGCGGGAAACCGCCCTGCGGGTGGCGGCGGGGGCCATCGCCAAGAAATATCTGCGGGAGCGCTTGGGCGTCGAAATCCGGGGTTATCTGGCCCAACTCGGTCCCATCAAGATGGGGCGCATCGTCTGGGAAGAGATCGGTAACAACCCGTTCTTCTGCCCGGACCCGGACCAAGTCGAGGCGCTGGAAAACTACATGGACGCCCTGCGCAAGGAGGGCGATTCCATCGGTGCCCGCATCAACGTGGTGGCGACCGGCGTGCCGCCCGGCTGGGGCGAACCCGTTTTCGACCGGCTGGATGCCGAACTGGCCTACGCCCTGATGAGCATCAACGCGGTGAAGGGCGTGGAGATCGGCGGCGGCTTCGGCTGCGTCGAAGCCAAGGGTACCCAGTTCCGCGACGAGATCACGCCGGAAGGCTTTCTCAGCAATCACGCGGGCGGCATCCTGGGCGGGATTTCCTCCGGGCAGGAGATTCTCGCCAGCATCGCCTTGAAGCCGACGTCCAGCCTGCGCTTGCCGGGGCGTTCGGTGAATGTGCGGGGCGAGCCGGTCGAGGTCGTCACCACCGGCCGCCACGATCCTTGCGTCGGTATCCGCGCCACGCCCATCGCCGAGGCCATGGTGGCCTTGGTGCTGATGGATCACTACTTGCGGCACCGCGCCCAGAATGGCGATGTCACGCCCGGACTGCGGCTCATCCCGCCGCAAGCCCCATAGACGCTCCCGCCACCGCCGGGCCGGGCCTGCCCTACGTCCGGCTGTCCGGCATCTATTTCTTCTATTTCTCCGCCTTGGGCGCGTTCCTGCCCTACTGGCCGCTGTATCTGGAAGGCATCGGTTTCGATCCCATCCAGATCGGCCAGATCATGGCGATTCCCGCCGCCACCAAGATCGTTTCCCCCAACCTCTGGGGCTGGCTGGCCGACCATACGGGTCGGACCCTGCGCTTGATCCGTTGGGCCGCGTTTTCCACTTTCGTGGCGTTCTGCGCCGTATTCTGGGTGCGCGATTATGCCGGGGTAGTTGGGGTAATGCTGGGCTTCAGCTTCTTTTGGAACGCCATCCTGCCTTTGTTCGAGACCATCACCCTGGGCCATCTCCACGGGCAGGCGCAGCGTTACAGCGGCATTCGGATGTGGGGTTCCATCGGTTTCATCGCCTGGGTGGCGGCGCTGGGCAAGGGGCTGGACGGGCCGTTCCCGGTCGCGTGTTTGCCGCAGGCGGTGGCGCTGCTGTTCGGGGCGCTGTGGCTGAATACCCTGGTGGTGCCGTCTTCCGGGCGCGAGAACCACGGCGAAGGCCAGGGCAGTTTGGCCGGTATCTTGAAGCGCCCGGATGTCATCGCCTTCTTCGTGGCCAATATGCTGTTGCAGGTCGCCCATGGACCGTATTACGTGTTCTTCTCGGTCTACCTGGAGGAACACGGCTTCGACGGGGCCGGGATCGGCCAGTTGTGGGCCTTGGGGGTGTTCGCCGAAATCGTCCTGTTCGCCGGGTTCCACCGGCTGCTGCGCCTCGCCAGTCCCCGCGCCATCCTGCTGGGCAGCCTCGCCCTGAGCGCGGCGCGGTGGCTGATGATCGCCTGGGGCGTGGACCATCTGGCTTGGTTGCTCATCGCCCAGGTGTTGCACGCGGCCAGTTTCGGGGCGGTCCACGCGGTCGCCATCCATTTGGTGCATGGCTATTTCCGGGGGCCGCACCATGGCAAGGGGCAGGCGCTCTATAGCAGCCTGAGCTTCGGGTTGGGCGGGGCGCTGGGCAGTTTCCTCAGCGGTTATGGCTGGGAGGATTGGGGACCGCGGGGGGTGTATACGGCGGCGGCGGGGTGTTGTTTGCTGGCTTTGGGGGTGGCTTGGCCTAGGGTGGGGCGGAGCGTGGCCTAGGCTTGGCGCAGGCGGGAGGCTAGTTCGCCGATGCGTCGTTGCGCCCGGACCAAACTAGGGGCGAGGGCGGCTGCGGATTGCGGGGACCAGTGTCCGCGGACGTACCGGCATAAGGCGTCGTTGTAGCCCAGCCCGACCTTGGCGGCGGCACCGGGCGTGGGCAGTAGGGCGGCCTTGAGTTCGCGGTTTTTGCAATGGCGTCGGATCAGCCTCAATAACTCCCCTTTGGGGTCGGATTCGTCTTCCGGGGTTTGGGTGATCTTGTCGATGGGGATGCCGGTATAGGCCGAGAAGGATTCGCGGTCGGCGAGCAGCCATGCTTCGGTTTCGCGCACCGCGATACGGAATAGCAGATTCGGGGAGAAGCGTTCCTTTCCGCGCCAAGCTTGGACCAAAGCGGAAGGGCAGGGATGGGCGTCCAGGTCGGTCAGGACCAACACGGGCAATGTGGAGCGGGCGATGTTGTTGAATGCCGCCATCCGCCGTTTGAGTTCTTGGTTGCCGCGAAGGGGGAAAGGCTGTTCGATTTCAAATGCGGGATCGATGCTCAGCAGGAGTTTTTCGGCGACAGCGATGGATAACTGATCCTCGGCGGCGAGATAAATCCCCGGCATTTCAGAACAGCTCCAATTGCTCCGCCTTGGGGGGGTGCGCCTTCGGCAGTAATACCTCGGCGATGGATAACCCGCTTTTGATGAGCTTCAATTCCCGTGGGTCGGGCGGACGGATGCTCGATCCTTCCGCATCTTGGGCCAATAACAAAACCCCCCTGCCGTCGATGCCCGGATTGCTCAACAAGGCTTCGCTGTGGGTGCTGATAAGAATCTGCCGCCGGTATTTGGCGGAGCGCTGAATCTTTTGGAAGATCAAGGGAATCCGTTCCACGATGGCGCTGTTCAAGGAAAGTTCGGGCTCTTCCAATAACAGCAGGGAATCCCCCTCGAACAGCGACCATAACAGGGCCAGGAGCCGCAAGGTGCCGTCTGAAAACTGGTCTTCGCGTTGCCATCCGGCGTTGGGGCGGTGGTGTTCGTAGCGGGCTTCGAGGTGTGGCCTTCCCGTGATTTCATCCGGCGTGTAGCGGATTTCCGCAAAGTGGGGCACGGCCGCTTGCAAGGCTTTGCCGATCTTCGCCAACCTGGAATCGCGGGCCTTGGCTTGGCATTTGGCGATGCGTTCCAAGAAGCCTTGGCCGAAAGGATCATCCTCCAGACGGTTGCCTCCGATCTTGTCGGCATGTTTGAGTAATTGCGGTACAAGGTGCAAATAATTCACCGCGCCGAAAAAATCTGCGATTTCTCGGAAATCGCGGTTGGCGTTGATTTGCTCAAGGAAGGTTTGGGTGAGCCGTGCCGAGTCTTTTTTATCTTTGGCGTCGGGGCGGCTGATCAGCGGTTTGTCTTCCGAACCGCGCCATACCTGCTCGGTGGTGATGGCGGGCCTTTGCGAACCTTTGCCTTCGCTCTTAAATCCGAGGATGTAACGCCATGTGGGCGATGCTGGGTCGGGGGAATCGCCCAAAGCGACTTCTATGCGGACTTCGCTATCTTGGCGGTGGTGCAGACAGCGTAATTTCGAGATGCCACCCCGGTCCCGGATCGCCTTTTGCAAGCCACCGCCTTCGGGCTTGCTGATATCCCTGAGAAACCGGAACACATCCAGGAAATTGGATTTGCCGGAGGCGTTAGGGCCGATGATATAGGTTTTGTCCCGCAGATACGCTTCGGCGTTTTTGAAGTTCCTCCAGTTTTTCAAAGCTACATGGTTAACGAACATCTCAAAATCCGGAGGGTTTCGGGGTTGGTATTTTCAGCAGCTTTGGGGCGGGTTTATACCACTCATCAAAACCACGGGTGGCGGAACGCTATTTATCCTTCAACAAATCCCGAATCTCGGTCAGCAGTTGAATATCGGCGGGCACAGGCGGCGGGGCTTCCGATTCTTCGCTGGCTTTTTTGCGGGAGGCCAGTTCCGCCAACTTGTTCATCGGCTTGACGATGATGAAGAACACCACGGACGCGGTGATCAGGAAGCTGACGCCGGCCCCGATGATGCTGCCGATATCCAGTTCGATCAGCTTGTTCACGGTGCGGGTGACGGGTTCGCCCGCCGCGTTCTTTTCCGTGACCTCGACCAGCTTGTTCATGATCGGGATGCTCAGCCTGGGCTGGGGACCGCCCCCGGCCAGGGCCAGGATGGGTTCGACGATGCCCTTGGTGAACGCCGTCACGATGCCGGTGAAGGCGGCCCCGATGATGACGCCGGTGGAGAGGTCGACGACATTGCCTTTCAGGATGAATTTTTTGAATTCTTCGAACATGGGAGGTTTCCTGGGGGTCCGTTGAGGGGGATGGCCGTTGGGCCGGGTTCAAGGGTGCCTCAAATCATCCCCAACTGCAATTTCGCCACTTCCGACATTCTGTCGCGGCTCCACGGCGGGTCGAACACCACTTCCACCCGCACATCGCCCACGCCCGGCAGGTTCTTCACCGCCGCCTCGGCGTCGTATTGCAGGACCGGCCCCATGCCGCAGCCCGGCGCGGTCAGGGTCATGAGGATATGCACGTCGTTCAGCCCGTCTTCCCGTGGCCGCACACCGCAGTGGTAGACCAAGCCCAGGTCCACGATATTGACCGGGATTTCCGGGTCGAAGATGGTCTTGAGGATTTCCCAGGCGTTGCGCTCCACGGTTCCGGGGTCGGTGCCGTTGGCGAGGTTGCCGAGGGCGGGCGGTTCCTTGCCCAGGGCGTCGGCGTCCTCGCCGGCGATGCGGACCATATAGCCCCATTCCGTCGTCACCGTGAAATTGCCGCCCAGGGATTGGTAAAGCGTGACGATGTGCCCGGCGGGCAGGGTGCCGGGCGTGCCTTCGGGGATGTTGACCACGTTCACTTCGCGTTGCAGCGCGATACTCTCGCGCCCGTAGCCATGGGTGTGACCGTACATAAGCGTTGCTCTCGATGTTTTTTACGGATTCGGGGCCAGCAGGGCGAGGATGCGCCCGGCGGCGGTGTCCGGCTGCGCCAGCGCTTCCGGGTGTTCGGCGGGATAGGCCGAGCGCCGGATCGGGCTGTGGAGCGGGCCGGGGGTGAAATAATGGACCTTGATTCCGTGGCCCTCGGTTTCGTCGGCGAGGATGCGGGCGTAGCCTTCGAGGCCGATTTTCGCTACGCCATAGCCGCCCCAATAGGCTTTGCCCGCGCCCACCGCCGAATCGCCCACGAAGACCGCCGTCCCCGCGCTGGCTTTGAGCAGGGGCAACAGTTCGCGGGTCATGATGGCGGGGGCGGTCAGGTTGACATGGAGCAGGCGTTGCCAGCGTTCGCCGGTGACATCGGCCAGGGGGCCGAGGCTGCCGAGTTCGGCGGCGCAATGCACCAGTCCGTGCAAAGCCCCGAGTTCGCGTTCCAAGGTGTCGGCCAGGTCGGCGTAGTCCTTTTCGGTGGCTCCGGCCAGGTCCAGCGGATAGAGGGCGGGTTGGGGACCACCGGCGGCGACGATGGCGTCGTAGAGCTTTTCCAACCGGGGGATGGCGCGGCTCAGTAGCACCACGGTCGCGCCGGCGCGGGCGCAAGCCTGGGCGGTCGCCGAACCCAGGGCGCCGGTGGCCCCGGTGACGAGGACGACGCGGTTGTGCAGGATCGTGGTCATGGCTGTGTTCCTCCGTCCAACCAAGCGAGCAGGTCCAGGGGCCGGTGGATATGGCCATCGGCTCCCCAGCCCAGGGGGTCGTCGTCCACCGCGATATAGCCGTACCAGGCCACCAAGGTGGTCATCCCGGCGCGGCGGCCCGCTTCCATATCTTTGGCGGCATCGCCGATATAGACACAGCGTTCCGGCGCCTGTCCCAGGCGGCGGCTGGCTTCCAGCAGGGGCAGGGGATGGGGCTTGCATTCGGCGGTGGTGTCGCCGCTGACGATGCAGGCGGTCCGCGCCGTGAGCCGGAGCGCCGCCGCCAACGGGTCGGTGAAGCGGCGGCGCTTGTTGGTGACGATGCCCCAGGGCAGGCCGCGGGCGTCCAATTCGGCCAGCACGGTATCCATGCCCTCGAACAATCCGGTCCGGTCGGCCAAATGGGTTTGATAAAGGTCCAGCATCCGCTGTAGCAAGGGTTCTCCCGCTGTCGCCACCGGACGGCCCAGGGCATGGCCCAGCATGGCCCGCGCCCCGCCCGAAATATAGGGTTTCACCGCCGCCGCCGCGCAAGGTGGCAAACCGGCCTCGGCCAGGGTGGTATTGAGGGCGAACACCAGGTCGGGTGCGGTATCCAGCAAGGTGCCGTCCAGGTCGAACAGCACGGCGGCGATCCCCGGCGCGGCGTTCATCGGTCTCATGCTTCCGGCTTGGCGAAGGCCGCCAGATAGTTCACGCCAATGTCGCGGCGGCTCAGGTTGAATTGCCGGGTCAGCGGGTTGTAGACGATGCCTTCGAGTCCTAAAAGGTCCAGCCCCGCTTCCCGCGCCCAGCGCCCGAGTTCCGACGGCTTGATGAAGGTGGAGAAATCATGGGTACCTTTGGGGATCATCTTGAGCAGGTATTCGGCACCGACGATGGCGAGCAGATAGGCTTTCAAGTTGCGGTTGAGGGTGGAGAAGAACACCCGCCCGCCCGGTTTCACCAGATCGGCGCAGGAGCGCACGATGGCGGCGGGATCGGGCACATGTTCCAGCATCTCCATGCAAGTGACGTGGTCGAAACCGCCCGGCTGCTCCCCGGCCAGCGCCTCGGCGCTGATGTGGCGGTAGTCCACGGCTAGCCCGGCGGCCTGGGCGTGTTGGGCCGCCACCGCCAAAAGCGCTTCGCCCAGGTCGATGCCTAGCGCTTCGGCCCCGGCCCGCGCCAAGCCTTCGGTCAGGATGCCGCCGCCGCAGCCCACGTCCACCACGCGCCGCCCAGCGAGTTCGGCCTGGGAACGGATGAATTGCAGGCGCAGCGGGTTCACCGCGTGCAGGGTTTTGAATTCGCCGGTGGCATCCCACCAGCGTTCGGCCAGTGCGCCGAATTTGTGGATTTCATGTTCGTGTACGTTGTCGGTCGGGGTCATGGGGTTTCCTTGAGGCTTGGAGGGCGACGCCTACGGCATCAGTTTTTGCCGCCAGTCCTGGGCGCGGCGGCAAATCTCGACGGCATCCAGCGTGGTCAACTCCCGCTTGTGCAATAGCCGTTTGCCCGCCACCCAGACATCCGTCACCTGATGGCGGCTGGCGGCGTAGACCAGGTCGGAAATGGGATTGTACAGCGGTTGGGTTTCGATGCCGTCCAAGCGGATCGCGGTGATATCGGCGGCCTTGCCCAGTTCCAGGGAGCCGGTTTCGCCATCGAGTCCCAGCGCCCTGGCCCCGTTCAGGGTCGCCATCCTCAGCGCGGTCGGGGCCGGGACCGCGCTGGCGTCGCCGGCCACGGCCTTGCCCAGCAGCGCCGCCATCCGCATTTCGCCCATTACATCCAGGTCGTTGTTGCTGGCCGCGCCGTCGGTGCCGATGGCGACATTGACCCCGGCCGCCACCAGCTTCGCCACCGGGCAGAAGCCGCTCGCCAGCTTGAGGTTGGATTCCGGGCAATGCGCCACGCTGGTCCCGCTGCGGGCGAGGAGGTCGATCTCCGCGTCGGTGAGTTGGGTCATATGCACGGCGACGAAACCGGGGCCGGGCAGGTCCAGCGCGGCCAATCTTTCCAGCGGGCGCACCCCGTGGCGCTGGAGGCTTTCCTCGATTTCCCCGGCGGTCTCGTGGACATGCATATGGATGGGCCGTTCCAATTCCGCGGCGAGCCGGCGCAGCCGGGACAAGGGTTCGTCGGAGACGGAATAGGGCGCGTGGGGCGCGAAGGCCACGCTGACCAGTGGATCGCCGTTCAAGGCTTCAAGCAATTCCAAGCCCTTGCTCAGATATTCGTCCGGTTCCGTGGCCCAGGCGCTGGGGAAATCCACCACGATCAGCCCCACCACCGCCCGCATCCCGCAAAGCGAGGCTTGCCGCGCCGTGATTTCCGGGAAGAAATACATGTCGTTGAAGCAGGTGATCCCGCCCCGGATCATCTCGGCCAGGGCCAAATCGGTGCCGTCGCGCACGAAATCCTCGTCCACCCAGCGCTGTTCCAGCGGCCAGATATGCTCGGTCAGCCATTCCATCAAGGGGCGGTCGTCGGCGACGCCCCGCAGCAGGGACATGGCGGCGTGGGTATGGGCGTTGACGAAGCCGGGGATCAGGGCGTGGTGGGGGAATTCCTCGGCGGCGGCGTCGGGATAGCGGGCGCGGGCCTCGGCGGTGGGCAGAAGGGCGGCGATGCGGCCTCCGGCCAGCCCCAGGCTGTGGTGTTCCAGTACCAGGCCGTCGGGTTCCACGGGGATGATCCAGCGCGCGCTCAGGAGGGTGTCGATGGGCATGGCATAACCTAGTATTTTAGTAGACTTTAGCACAGGCGGGTGGGGTCCGGCCTAGGGATGGAGCAACCAAGCCTCGGCGAAGGCTTCCTGTCCGGTCTTGAAGAATTCGATGGGGAAGGGCAGCAAGCCTTTGAGGAAGAACAGCAAAGCACCATCCCGCCATTTCAGGTCGCCGACGATGGCCAGCCGGTTCATGCGGCGCTGGAGGCGTTCGTCGTCGGGGTCGTCGTCCCAAGCCGCGAGGCTGTCCAGGTGGGTGAAGCCGGGTTCGAGGACCACGAGGACGTTGGCTTTGCCCAGCGGCGGCAGGGCGGCGATCACTTGGCGCTTGGTCGCGTCGGCTTCGCTGCGCGTCACCGTGCCGGAGGCCCGGACCAACATGAAGCCGGGCGGTTTGTGTTCCAAGGTCAGTGGCATGGGTGGGGAATGGGATGGGAACGAAGCCCGCATTATAACGCCGCCCTGGTCCGGTGGTGCCGGGAAGCGTGCCTGCCGGGCCAATGGTCGGCATTGCCAATTCCATCACGTTAATTCCGGTTTATATCGCTTGAGATAATTAGTATTTACTAATACCCTGGATTCCAGGGCATGGGCAAGGAGATGCGGGGGCGGTGGGTATCGCGTCGATTTGCCCGATGTCCGGCCGGACCGGCGCGGAAATCCACCGGCCGTCCACGTCACCACATTACTTCCCGACGGTATAAACCCATGAACAGCCTAGGATTATTACGCCCACGGCGCGGCCCGGCCCTGGCCGCGCTGGGATTTTTGCTCTGTGGTCCTTGGTTCGCGCAGGTCGCCACGGCGGCGGCGACGGCGACCACTTCCATCAACTCGACCAGCCAGAACAAGCCCAAGAAGCTCAACGCCGTGCCCCAGGCCGCCCAGCTCATCAATGGCAGCAAGGGCTACCGGGTGTTGGCGACCAATGATCTGGGGATGCATTGCTCCGATCTCGATTACCGGATCGCGGCCATCCTGCCGCCCTACAACTCGGTGCATTCGCAGGTCGTGCGCATCGGCAGTTCCAGCGCCAGCCCACCCCGGTTGCTCGACGCCACCGCCATCGACCTGTATTACTCGGCAGTGGCCAATCCCCAGGAACCCTTGCTGGCGGGCGGTGCGTACACCCCGCCGCCGGGTTACGAGAATCCCCCGGCCGGGACTACGGCGGTGTTCAAGGGTAATTTCTGGGCCTGTCAATCGGGCGCGGCTACTTGCGCCGCGACCGCCACCAATGCCTACAAAGCCTATAACCCGTTCTATCCGGTGGGCATCCTGGGCCTGTTCAAGCTGATGCCGGATTACGGCCTACCCACGCCGGATGTCGAGCGGCTCTATCTGGGCGATGGCCAATTGACGGCGGACCAATCGGCGATGCCGGGGCAAAGCGGGCCGATGACGGCCAACGCGCCACAGAAGTTTGGCCGTTATAACCAGAGCTATCCGGTGTTCAAGGATTTCCCGTTCGGCTATGTCGCCCAGCCGGGTTGGTTCTCGGCGGAGGGTATTCCTATCACCAACTGGGACGATGGTGGGCGGCTCAACGCCTATCCGCTGCTGCGGGTGCAGGCCGTGGCCAAGGGCGCTTTGCCTACCGACGCGGCCAACCTGCTGGCGAGCCTGGATACCGTCGCCCCGGTGTCGGGCGAGGCCAATTGCCGGAGTTGCCATACCGACGGGGCGGCGGCCAATGGCGGCCTGGGCGGCAATGGCGTCGCCACCGTGGGCTTGGCCCAGGTGTTCAGCGCCGCCGACGACCCCAAGTTCGGCAAACTGCCCCTGGCCGTCAGCGTGGAATATGCCGCCGACAAGAATATCGTCAGCCTGCATGACCAGCGCGAAGGCGCGAAATACATCAATTCGGCCACCGGCAAAGCCGCGCCCTGCGATGCCGCGCATCCGGGCAATTGCTTGATTAAAAAGACCCCGGTCGCCTGCCAGACCTGTCATTACACCCCCGCCCTGGACCTGGCCCAGGTCGGCCCGCTGGGACCGGGTGCCAGCGCCAACGGTCGCCAACAAACGCTGCATGAATCCATGTCGCGGGTGATGCACGGTTTCCACGGTGCCCTGGCCGACGGCCACGGGGCCAAACTCATCCCCGACATGCCCGCGCCCGGCCAGCGCACCCCCCAGCAAACCCAGGCTTTGCTGCAACAGACCTGCTATACCTGCCATCCGGGTAATAACACCAAATGCCTGCGCGGGGTCATGGCCGAGAACAACGTGGTCTGCCAGGATTGCCACGGCGGCATGGCGCAGATCGGCGAGGATTTCTCGAAAGGAGTGTCGCGCAGCCATCCGGGCGCGTTCACGCTGGATGGGAGCCTGCGCGTGCCCTGGGCCGACGAACCCGGTTGCGGGTCCTGCCATACCGGCGACGCGCTCAGCAACCTCGCCAAGGCCGCGGATACGGTGAAATCCGCCGACGGCATCAATCTGGCCCAGGCCTACCGGGTCGGGGACGCCTCCGCCAAACCCATCGTGCCGGGCAACGATGCCCTGGGCGTGGTCGGCGTCAACGGCAATAAGCGCTTCGCCGAGCCGGTGGCTGCGACCGCCCTGGGCGCGAAGCCGATGTTGTACCGCTTCAGTACCGGCCATGGCGGCGTCTATTGCCAGGGTTGCCATGGCAGCACCCATGCCGAGTGGTCGAACACCGCGCTCAATGACAACGACGATGTGCCCTCGGCCCAGTTGCAAGGTCATACCGGGCCTATCGTCGAATGCTCGACCTGCCATAAGAACGACCTCGGCATCACCTTGAATGGGCCGCATGGGATGCACCCGGTGGGTGCGAGCCGCTTCGTCCAGGGCGGGCACGAGGATTACGCCGAGCATCATCTCAACGAGTGCCGGGCCTGCCATGGCACCGACCTCAAGGGCACGGCCTTGTCCAAGGCCCAGGCCGAGCGGACCCTGAAAGTGGAAGATCGCACGGTCAAGATCGCCAAGGGCCAGGCCGTGGCTTGCAATACCTGCCACGAAATGCCCGGCCACTGAGTTTCGCTGTGTTGGCCCCGCCCGTCTTCGATGGGCGGGGCTTTTTTTATGCCGCTGTCCCGTGTTGCCTTGCCCTGTTGTCCCCGAACGCCTACGATCCGGGCGGCTTTTCCACCGAACCCGACCCGGAACCCCGCATGGATATCTCCCCGAACCCGCACGCCCATCCGCCCAACCGCCAAACCCTCTATGTCCTCGTGGCCTTGCTGCTGGGGGTGGTGGCGGGCGAAATCCTCAACCTGGGCCTGGGCGCGGACAGTCCCGCGCTCGCCGCCCTCGTCGGCGGCTGCGGGGTCGTCACCGATATTTTCATGCGGCTCATCAAGATGATCATTGCGCCCCTGGTGTTCGCCACCCTGGTGGTGGGTATGGCGAAGATGGGCGATGGCAAGGCGGTCGGGCGCATCGGCGGTAAGGCTATCCTATGGTTCTTCTCGGCTTCCTTGCTCAGCCTGGTGCTGGGGATGATGTTGGTGAACCTGTTCGATCCGGGCGCGGCCTTGCATTTGGAGCCGCCGCCCGCCGGGACCGACACCGGCTTGGCCAAGACCGCGCCGAGCTTCGGCAATTTCGTCGCCCATATCTTCCCCAAGAGCATCGCCGAGGCCATGGCCCAGAACGAAATCTTGCAAATCGTGGTGTTCTCGGTGTTTTTCGGGGTGGCCGCCGCCCAGTTGGAGGAACTGGCCCTGCCCATGGTCAAGACCCTGGACGCCCTGGGCCATATCATGCTCAAGATGACCGGCTATGTGATGCGCTTCGCGCCGGTGGCGGTGTTCGCCGCCATGGTCGCCGTCATCGCCAAACAGGGCTTGGGGGTGTTGGCGACCTATGGCTTGTTGATCGGCGAGTTCTATCTCGGTTTGTTTTTGCTGTGGGGCGTGCTGGGCTTGGCGGGATATCTATGCCTGGGGCGGCGGGTGCTGTCCTTGGTGCGGCATATCCGCGAGCCGATGCTGTTGGCCTTCGGCACCGCCAGCAGCGAGGCGGCCTATCCCATGCTGCTGCGGCAGCTGGAGCGCTTCGGCTGCGAGGAGCGGGTGTGCGGCTTCGTGCTGCCCCTGGGTTATTCCTTCAACCTGGACGGCAGCATGATGTACATGACCTTCGCGGTCTTGTTCATCGCCGGGGCTTATGGGATCGAGATGCCGCTGGCCGACCAGTTGTTGATGCTGCTGGTGCTGTTGTTCACCAGCAAGGGCGTGGCGGGGGTGCCGAGGGCGTCCTTGATCGTGATTTCGGCCACGCTGTCGATGTTCCATATTCCCGAGGCGGGGGTGTTGCTCCTGCTCGGGATCGACCAGTTGTTGGACATGGGGCGCAGCGCCACCAATGTGCTGGGGAATAGCGTGGCGGCGGCGGTGGTGAGTCGGTGGGAGAAGGCATTGCGCTGAGCGATAAGCGGGCTCTGGCGCTTGGAATTCGCCGTATACCCCAACCGAAAACGCGCTGGATTTTATCAAGCCGTGTGATCGGGTCTGGATAATATATGTTTGAACATCGGGAGCTATGCCCATGCAGCAATGGATTTTCCTGGCAGTGGCCATCGTTAGCGAAGTGGTCGCCACCTCGGCGCTCAAGGCCACCGAGGGCTTCACCCGTTTATGGCCTTCGTTGATCGTGGCCTTTGGATACGTGCTGGCTTTTTTCTTCCTGTCGCTCACGCTGAAAACCCTTCCGGTGGGCGTGGCCTACGCCGTTTGGTCCGGTGTGGGAACCGCGCTGGTGGTGTTGATCGGATGGGCTTGCCTGGGGCAGGCGCTCGATATTCCCGCCATGATCGGTTTGCTATTGATCGTGGCGGGCGTCGTCGTCCTCAATTTCTCCAAGACGGTTTCCCATGCCTGATGGCCCCGCTTACGCTTCCGGCTTCTTCTTCCCGCCGAACACCCGCGCCAAGCCGCCCATTGCTACCACCGCCCCGGCCAGGATGATCTTGGCGAACTTGGCGAAGAATAACCCCGCCAGCGCCAACAACCCCAACTTCTTGGCCGCGACCCCCGCCACCAGGGCGGCGAGGCCGTATTCCGCGACCTTATCGGTGTCGGGCTGGAAATCGGCATAGCGCTTGCCCGCGTCGAAGTCCAGCGAGGCCAGCATATTGCGGGAGACGGGCTTGAGCCGCTCGATACTGGCGAGGTCGGTCACGAGGTTGAGGCTGATATAGCCCTCGCGGCCCAACATCAGGGTGTTGTAATTCACCCCGCTGGGTTGGTCGCTACCGGCCAGTTGGCTCGATAGCGACCACACCAGCCGGTGGGTTTCGGGATCGTACTGGGGGGCTTCCACCCAACCGGCGACAGTAATTTCCGGCAAGCCCCGCGTCCGCCGTTCCTCGTTGGCGCTGGCCGTGCCCTTACGGATTTCTTCCAAGAGGGCGTCGGCCTTCCAATCCTTGGCCTCGTCGTCCTTGATATAGCCCGCCGGGTTGAAACTCACCACGATGAACCAGGGGGCGTCCTGCTCGCGGGCGGGGAAGATCATGCCCTGCACAGGGTCCGCGCCGGGATTGCCCATGGCCACCAACAATTGGCGGGCGGGTTCGGCGGGCACGAAGTGATAGCCCGAGGGCAGTTGCAACACCGCCTGCCCGGCGATGGCGACATCGGTCGGTCCTTTGAGGGTGGCCGCGTCCACCGCCTGGAACGCGGTTTCCAGTTGGGAGCGGGTGGTTTCCGGGAGTTCGGGGGCGGCTTGGGCCGTGGCCGTGGCCAACACGGCCAGGAGCAATAACCACGGGGCCGGGCGGCGGAAGCTATTCATGCGGATTCCTTGGGGTTGGGGGAAAGCGACTTGGGCATCAATATCGGCGAGGTCCAGCGCCGATGGGCTGACACAAGTCGTGCGGCGCGGCGGAAGGTGGGGCAAATGGGACATCCAGACCCAAGGATGAACCCGCGATGCCCCCAACCTTCCAACCTGTACGATACGTTGATGCTCCTGTTCCAACAAGCGCCTTGGCGCGAGGTAAGGAGCAAAAAATAATCCGGCTTATTGCGGGAGGCCGTAGGCGTCAACTCCGGATTAACCGCCCGACCGCCCCGCATTGCTTCTCGCCCAACTCGAACCCGAATATCCCCAAATCCTCCCGCATATGCTCCGCCGAGCCGGTCCCGGTCAGGGGCACGATGCCGATCTGGGTCAGGTAGCGGAACAGGATTTGTGCCGGGGTGCGTCGGTATTGGGCGGCGAGTTGTTTCACCGTGGCGTGTTCCAGCAGCTTGGGATTGGCGGTGAGGGTCCAGAAGCTTTGGTAGACCATGCCATGCTGTCGGCAGAATTCGCGGATTTCGCGGTCGTAGCCGGTTTCGGCATAGAAGCGGTTTTGCACCACCGCCGGTTTGATGCGGGCCGCGCGGTGGAGGTTTTCCAACAGCTGCGGCTGGTAGCAATTGCTGATGCCCAAGCGCTTGACCGCGCCGCTATCGTGCAAGTCTTCCATGGACCGCCACACTTCCAGGGTTTCCCGTTCCTGTCGCAAGGGCGAATGCAGCACCAAACCATCGAGATAATCGGTGCGTAGATTCTCCAAGGACACCGCGAACGATTGCCGGACCTGTTCGGCCAGCGGAGCCTTGGGGTCGTAGGGAACCCGCGCCGGGTCTTGGCCGTCGAGCGGCGTGAACTTGGTTTGCAGGTAAAAGTCGTCGCGCCGCAAGCCCGCGCCCAGGCAGGCCGCCAAGCCCTCGCCGACGCCGGGTTCGTGGTAATGCTTGGGCTGGCAGGCGGTGTCGATGCCCCGGAAGCCTTGCCGGATCGCGAGTTCCACCAGTTCGGCGGTGCGTTCTTTTTTCCAGGCCGTGCCGTAGAGGATTCCGGGCATACTGGAAACGGCGGGAGCATCGGGCGTTGTGGTCATCGGGGAATCCTCGGGTGGGCTGGGAGTGGATATTATCCGGCTGGGGCGGATTCCGGCCAATCCGGTTGGGATGGAATGGCTTGTCTCCGAAGCCCCCGGCCTTTATAGTGTCCGCCTTGCTTCAGCCAAGGCCGCCATGTTCCAGCACCGCCCGCCCATCGCCGACACCGCCAGCCGCGCCGCCCCGCGTCTGCTTACGCTCGCCCTGCTGCTGCCCTGAGGGGCAGTCATCCATACCTTTCCTCATTCCAGCGCACGTATTTTCGGCCCCCGCACCGGGGGAAGGCTTTAGATTCACGGGGATTTCCATGAGCGACAAACTCATTATTTTCGATACGACTTTACGCGACGGCGAGCAGAGTCCGGGCGCGTCCATGACCCGCGACGAAAAGGTCCGCATCGCCAAGGCTTTGGAGCGGATGCGGGTGGATGTGATCGAGGCCGGTTTCCCGGCGGCGAGTCCGGGGGATTTCGAGGCGGTGCAGGCGGTGGCCCGCGCCGTGAAGGAATCGGTGGTGTGCGGTTTGGCCCGCGCCCTTGATCGCGACATCGACCAGGCCGGCGAGGCGCTGAAAGACGCCAAGCGGGCGCGCATCCATACCTTCATTGCCACTTCGCCCATCCACATGCAGCGCAAGCTCAGGATGGAGCCGGACCAGGTGGTCGAACATGCGGTCCGCGCCGTGAAACGAGCGCTGCAATATACCGACAATGTGGAATTCTCGCCGGAGGACGCCGGGCGCTCGGAGGAGGATTTCCTTTGCCGCATCCTGGAAGCCGTCATCGACGCCGGGGCCACCACCCTGAATATCCCGGATACCGTGGGTTATAGCCTGCCCGAGCAATTCGGGGCCACGATCCGCCGTTTGCGCGAGCGCATCCCCAATTCCGATAAGGCGGTGTTCTCGGTGCATTGCCATAACGATTTGGGCTTGGCGGTGGCGAATTCGCTGTCGGCGGTCATCAATGGGGCGCGGCAGGTCGAATGCACCATCAACGGCTTGGGCGAACGGGCCGGCAATGCCGCCTTGGAAGAAATCGTCATGGCGGTGAAGACCCGCAAGGACGTGTTCCCCTGCCATGTGGACATCGATACCCACGAGATCGTGGTGTGTTCCAAGCTGGTGTCGAGCATCACCGGCTTTCCGGTGCAGCCCAACAAGGCCATCGTCGGGGCCAACGCCTTCGCCCATGAATCCGGCATCCACCAGGACGGCGTGCTGAAGCACCGCGAGACCTATGAAATCATGCGGGCCGAGGATGTGGGCTGGAGCGCCAACCGCATGGTCTTGGGCAAGCATTCCGGGCGCAACGCCTTTAAAACCCGCGTGCAGGAACTCGGCATCGAATTCGCCTCCGAGGCCGAATTGAACGACGCCTTCCAGCGCTTCAAGGAACTGGCCGACAAGAAACACGAGATTTTCGACGAGGATTTGCAGGCGCTCATCACCGAGGCCGCCACCGAGGCCGAGGACGAGCGGGTGCGTTTGGTGTCGCTCAAAGTGTGTTCGGAAACCGGCGAAGTACCCTGCGCCCGCGTGACCCTGCGTTTCGACCACCAGGAAGTGACCGGCACCGGCACCGGCGGCGGGGCGGTCGATGCCAGCCTCAAGGCTATCGAGTCCCTGGTCGATACCCGGTCGCATCTGGTGCTGTATTCGGTCAACAGCATCACCACCGGCACCGACGCCCAGGGCGAAGTCACCGTCCGCCTGGAAAAGGCCGGGCGCATCGTCAACGGTCAGGGCGCGGACACCGATATTGTGATCGCCTCGGCCAAGGCGTATATCAACGCCGTCAACAAGCTGCTGCTGCCGCGCGAGCGGATGCATCCGCAAGTGGCGGGCGATGTTTAACCCTTACCGGGCTTGAGGGGACGGCTCCGCGCCGTCCCCGTCCGCGCCATGTCGCCAGATCAACGCCGTCTCGACTATCTCAAAGCTATGGGCATCGATGCTTGGGTGCCGCGTATTGCCGCGCCCTATGCGCCCGTGGCTGTTTTCATTCCCTATGCCGATCAAACCCTCGAAGTTCCCATCGCGGGGACACCGGAGGAAGCCACCGTGCCGCCCATCCCCGCTGACGTGATTCCCGCCGTGGAAACACCCGCGCCGGTCCCGTTTCCTCAACCGCAACCGCAGTTTGTTCCAGAACCGGAGCCGCCGCCGCCGATCCTTCCGCCCGTCCCGAATCCTGTTGCAATGCCTCCGCCTGGTATCCCGTGCCCGCACAACTGGGACGATCTCGCCGCCCAGGTCGTGGCCTGCACCGCCTGCCCCCTGCACCTGACCCGCACCCAGACCGTGTTCGGCGTGGGCGACCGCGAGGCGCGGTGGATGTTCATCGGCGAGGCGCCCGGCGAGCAGGAGGATTTGCAGGGCGAACCCTTCGTGGGCCGGGCCGGGCAATTGCTCAACGAGATGATCCGGGCCATCGGGCTCAAGCGGGAAGAGGTCTACATCGCCAATATCTTGAAATGCCGTCCGCCCAAGAACCGCGATCCCGCCCCCGAGGAAGCCGCCGCCTGCGAAAACTACCTCAAGGCCCAGTTGGCGCTGGTGCGGCCCGATATCATCGTCGCCGTGGGCCGCATCGCCGCCCAGAATCTGTTAAAAACCGCCACGCCCATCGGTAAACTACGCGGTCAGGTGTATGCCTACCAGGAAATCCCGCTGGTGGTGACTTTCCATCCGGCCTACCTGCTGCGCTCCCAGACCGAGAAGCGCCGGGCCTGGGACGATTTGAAACTGGCTCTCCGCACCTTCCGCCAACGACAACAACAATAAGCCCCGCACATGTCCGAGCTACTCGATGCCCTCAAACGCTGGATCAGCTACGACGCCGAAACCGAATTCTATTGCAAACATTTTCCCAGCCTCGCGGAGTCCGCCGAAATGGTGCTGCGGCCCATGCGTAAATCCGATCTGAAAACCGTCTGCGCCATCGAGCAATCCGCCTACGAGTTCCCCTGGGAACCCGCCACCTTCAAGGATTGTTTCAACGTGGGCTATTGCTGTTGGGTCGGGGAAAAGGGCGGGCAGGTCTTGGCCTATGGCATTTGTTCGGTGGGGGCGGGGGAATCGCACGTGCTGAACCTCTGCGTGTCGCCGCAGAGCCAGGGCCGGGGCTTCGGGGCGCTGATGCTGGGCAAGCTGATCGAGGTGGCGCAGGGCCATCGCGCCGAGAGCATGTTCCTTGAAGTCCGTCCCTCCAACCATGCCGCGATCCGGCTCTACCAGAGGATGGGGTTCAACGAGATCGGCACCCGCCGCGATTATTATCCCGCCCGCAAGGGCCGCGAAGACGCCTTGGTGATGGCGCGGATGCTTTGATCGAGACTTCCCCGGCCCGTGCTGTTTCCGGGTGATCGCGTCGTGGGGATAGGGAACGGGTTGGCCTGTGGCTGTGGAATCCGTTCCGAACCGGCGGGGTAAGGGAAGATTTTTCCGCCCTGGCGGGGCCGGGCATCGAGACGGCGGGCCGGTCCCGGTGGGACCGGCCCGCCGCAAGAAAGGGATTAGAAGCGGCGACCGCCACCGAATCCGCCACCCCGCTTGCCGCCGAAGCCACCGCCGCCGCCCTCGCCGCGGTCTTCGCGGGGCCGGGCTTCGTTGACGGTCAGGCTGCGGCCACCGACTTCCTTACCATGCAGGGCGGCGATGGCCGCTTGTGCCTGCTGGTCGGAACCCATTTCCACGAAGCCGAAACCCTTGGAACGGCCGGTATCGCGGTCGGTGATGACGTGCGCGGATTCCACCGTGCCGTGCGGGGCGAACATTTGCTCCAGTTCGCTATTGTTGACGGAATAGCTCAAGTTGCCGACGTACAATTTCTTACTCACAGAAAACTCCTAAAGACAGATAGAACATAACTCACGAACCAGACCCGACCGAGCAACTTGTGACGAGCTCGCCGATTCACCCATAAATAAACAATGTTTCCGTCCGGGATTCTGTAGGTGCCTATCCCTATGGATATTCCCGAATCCCGTGGAGACTTGTTTTACCGCTCCCTACCGGCCAGGGGTTTCATGCCCTGGGCCATCCTCCGCATTTCCCTCGCGGAGGTTTCCGACAACGCACGGCCCGAGGCCATGCGTGGTGGCTTATTCCTCAATTCCATCGCCAGGGTATCGGCGGGAGATTTCCCCGCTTGAATCCCCGTGCGGTTGTTGCCGCCAAGCCCAGCCTTGGGACCGGAACGGCTCCCTGGCTCAAAGGGCGCGACGGCGCGGCCCATGCGTCCCGCGGCGTCCCGTGGAGCGCCGCTCGGGATGGGGGCCGCGCGGGCGGCTCCGGTACGGCGGCGGTGCTTCGCCGGACGGATGGCCGGGGCTTTTTTCCGCCATCGCCACTTGCGCCGGGAGTCTGCGTCCCAGCAGGCGCTCGATATCCCTGAGCAGTTCTTTCTCGTCCTCGGATACCAGGGACACCGCTTCGCCGACGGCCCCGGCCCGGCCCGTGCGGCCGATACGGTGGACGTAATCCGCCGGGATGTTCGGCAGTTCGTAGTTCACCACATGGGGCAACTCCCGGATATCGAGGCCGCGGGCGGCGATATCGGTGGCGACCAGCACCTGCACCCGGTCCTGTTTGAAATCTTCCAGGGCCTTGGTGCGGATCGACTGGCTTTTGTTGCCATGGATCACCGCGACCTGGAAGCCGTCCCGCTCCAATTGCTGGGCCAGGCGGTTGGCTCCGTGCTTGGTGCGGGTGAACACCAGGGTCTGGCCCCAAGCATGGGAGTGCAGGAGGTGGGCGAGCAGGGCTTGCTTGCATTCCCGCTCGACATGATAGACGCGCTGGTTGACGCTGGCGGCGGCGGTGTTGGGCGGGGCGACCTCGATGCCGAGGGGATGGCGCAGCAGGCCGCCGGACAAGGCCCGGACTTCCGCCGAGAAGGTGGCCGAGAACAGGAGGTTCTGCCTGATCTTGGGCAGCAGCGAGAGGATGCGCTTGATGTCGTGGATGAAGCCCATGTCCAACATGCGGTCGGCTTCGTCCAGCACCAGGAAGTCGACTTCGCCCAGCTTGGCCTGGCCTTGCTCGACCAGGTCGAGCAGGCGTCCGGGGGTGGCGACCAGGATATCGAGGCCGCGCTTGAGGGCGTCGATCTGGGGCTGCATCCCCACGCCGCCGAAGACGGTGGCGGAACGGAGCGCCGTGTGTTTGCCATAGGTGCGGATGCTGTCGCCGACCTGGGCGGCGAGTTCGCGGGTGGGGGCCAGGATCAGGGCGCGGGGGGCGCGGCCCTGGGCCGAGCGTTCGCCGGTGCGGCCCGCATCGAGCAGTTTTTGCAGAAGGGGCAGGGTGAAGGCGGCGGTTTTGCCGGTGCCGGTCTGGGCGGCGGCGAGCAGGTCGCGGCCTGCGAGTATGGCTGGAATGGCTTGTGCCTGGATGGGCGTGGGTGCCGTGTAACCCTGTTCCGCGATGGCCCGCAGCAGGGCTTTATCGAGGCCGAGAGAAGAAAATGCCATGGAGTATCCCTAAGGTCCGCCTGTCCTGGGGTTCCGCTGGGGAACGGTTGCGAAGCGGCGGATGGTGTTTAACGGGACGCGGCGGGGCCGCGCTGGGTTTGCTGGAGGAAGGAAGCGAGTCAAAGGCCACCGGGTGGCGTCCGTGGGGGAAAGGGCCGGATCGATCCTCGTGGCGGGGAACTATCCGCCGCCGCGACAAACTGTGCAAAGCATACCGTTATTTTGGGAGGATTGCTAATGGCCGGGGTTGCCGGGCGATTAGGGGCCGGGCGGAATGCGGGGCGGTGTGGATTACCGTTATTCGGGCGGTTTTGCCGGACCTTGATTTCCATGGGGACATAATCCGGGATTATGCCGGGAGGGCCAATCCGCTCGATCTTTTCCGGCGGCGCGGGCGATAACGATGGGCGCGGCAATGGTGTAGACTTTGCCCATTTTCCACCCTACCGGCCCATCTCGAAGGATAACTCCATGAAAACGCGCTTGTTCCTGCCTTTGTTCCTGCTTTGCGCCGCGCTGGTTCCAGGGGGGGCCGCCGCCGACCCCAGGGATGAACGCAACCTGCATCCGTTCGCCATCCTGGCCGATCTGGTGTTGTTGCGGCCTTTCGGTTTGGCGCTGACCGTGGGCGGGGCGGGGGTGTTCATCGCGACCACGCCTTTCGCCGGCATCGCGTCCATCGCCCCGCCCCACGACGCTTTGCAGAAGAGTAGCGAGATGCTGGTGCTGGCCCCGGCGGCGTTCACCTTCATGCGGCCGCTGGGCGATTTCAGCTACCAGATGGGCGGCGTCTATTCCCGCTGAGCCGGGCGCGGCCTACCGCGCCAGCTCGGCGAAGCTCGTATCCAGCACCCGATAGGCCCGCCAGTCCTTGTGGTTGAAATGCCACCATTCGTTGGGGTCCACGCCGAAGCCCTGGGCTTCCATCGCTCGCCGCAATAAATCCCGCGCTCGCCGGGCCTCGGGTGGGCCACCCGCATAATCGGGATGCGCCCGTTCCGAGAATTCATCGTAGCCACTGGGCATCGCCACTTCCTTCCCCGTCCGCAACTCGTACAGCCCGACATCGACCGCGCAGCCCCGGTTGTGCTTGGAACCGGTCTTGGGATCGGCCACGAAGCCGATGGCCCGCTCGTGCGGACTGGCGGAATCCCACAGCGCCTGGGTCACGGACCAAGGCCGGTAGGCGTCGTAGATCAACAGGCCATAGCCCAATGCCAGGAGGCTGCGGTTGGCGCGGACCAGGGCTTCGGCGGCGGGCCGTTGCAGGAAGGCCTTGGACTCGGGGTAGAGCGGATGGCCGGTGAAATTGTTGGCCGTGGCGTAACGGATATCGGTGTGAATGCGCGGATCGAGCCGGACGACCTCGGCGAAATCGGGGTCGCGGAACGGGCCGGGTTCTTGGGGCGGGGTGGAGCGGCAGCCCGCCGCCACCGCCAATATCAGGATCGGGATCAAGCGCGAAAACCGGGTTGGATAGGCCATGGGATCGCTCCTCGCATCGGGTTGGAATGCCTATTTGCCTTGCCGCCGCCAGCGTTCGACGATGCCGTCCATATCGAGATCGTCCGGGCCTTCCCGCCAATAGGTGTAGAAGTCGGCATCGTTGCTGTTGGGCGCGGGGTCGGGTTTGAAAATCTGGCTGCGGGTCGGCAACGGAATGGCCTCGCCCAGGATCATGGCCTCGCCCCGGCCCAGCGAGGTGAGGATATCCACCAAATCGGCCTCGCCTTCCGGCACCAGTTTGCGGACATAGGCTTGGTCGTCCGGGTTGGTGATGCGCAGGCAAACATAGGTGCCGCACTGCGACAGCACGGTTTCCGACAAATCCTTGGGCCTTTGGGTCACCACCGCCAGCCCCACGCCGTATTTGCGGCCTTCCTTGGCGATGCGCTCCATCGATTTGCGGGTGCCTTCGTACTGGGTGCCGTGTTCCCTGGGAATATAGGAATGGGCTTCCTCGCACACCAATAGGATGGGGAATTCCCGGTTCTTGGGGTTCCAATAATTGAATTCGAAGGCGAGCCGCCCGATCTGGGCCGATACCGTGGGCCGGACATCGAAAGGCACCGGGCTGAGGTCGATCACGGTGATCTGGCGTTTGGGGTTGCCCAGCCCCACGAAATCGCGCAGCAGTCCCGCCATGGTTTCCGAGCGGTTGCGGCGCTTGGGATTGAGCAGGAAGTCATAGCGCACATCGCTGAGGCGGCTGTGCAGTTTGATGAGGAATTCGTCGAACTGCCCGAACAGCGGACCTTTGGTCTTGCCGAAGTCGGTGCGCATCTCGTTGGCTTCCTTGAAACTCTTATAGACCTCCTGGATCGGGAAATGGATGGGCGAATCCAGCGACACCGTTTCCATCCCCAGGGTTTTGGCCGATTGTTGCTTGAGGGCCAGGATGGTCTCGCGGAAGAACGCGGTCTGCACCGAGGCGCCGGGGTCGTTGCGGTCGATGAACAGGTCGCACAGTTCGGCGAAGGTCATCAGCCAATAGGGGATTTCCAGGCGGCGGGCGTCGAGGTGGCGGGTTTGGTCGGGCTTGAAGGCGGCGGAGACCTGCATGTCCTGCTTGTCGGTCCAGTAATACTCGCCGTGCAGGTCCAGCAGGATGATATGGGCCTTGGGCATGGCCTTGACCATGTGTTGGATCAGGCTGGCGACCGACCAGGATTTGCCCGAACCGGATTGGCCGAGGATGGCGAAATGGCGGCTGAACATCGCGGTCGGGTCCAGATGCACGCCCACCGTGGGATGGCTACGCAGATAGGCTGGGGTGAAGCCGAAGCGCTTGTTGTGGGTGAAAATGGTGTTGATCTCGCTGGATGAGACCATGTGCAGTTCCGCGCCCGGCGTCGGGAAGCGCCCGACCCCGCGGCGGAAACCGCCCTTGGGGTCGATCTCGCCCAGCGGGGTGATGGATAAAAGACTGCCGGCGGCGGAGCGGCAGGCCGCGCCGTTCAGGGCGGCGCGGCCGGCCTGGATGTGGTGGATGAGGCCGATGATCCGGCTATTGTGCTGGCGCACCGAGACATAGGCACCGACCTGGCCGACCACTTCGGGTTTGCCATCGATTTCAAGCGTGGCTTGGAAGCCGTCCGGCTCGGATAGGAGTTGGCCTTGGAAGCGGCCCGCCCGTACTTCGAGGAGATGGCCGATAAGGGTGTTGGAAGTGTCCGCCATGCTGAACTCCGGGGCGATGGTTGGTTGTGCGGGGGAAGGCGTGCGGGCGTGGCCGCGGCCCCGGTATTATCGGCCAAACGCGGAGGATGCGCTCAAGCCGGTCCCGCCCGTGTCTTGCGAACTCCCGCCGCCCGGATGGATCGAAGCTTTCCATGAACACTCCCGCCCGGCCTGGGAATCCGCGCCCGGAACGCCCCCACAAGGGAATTGGACTGCGCCCCCGGCCTTGTTATGCTTGGCGTCCACCGCCGCAACGGGCGGAAACGTACCCCCCGGCCCGGGCCACGGGCCGACGACAACGAGAATAGCGATCATGCGCGAGCCAACTCCCAGAGCCATCCATCTCAAGGACTATACCCCGCCGGAATATCTGGTCGATACCGTCGATCTGTTTTTCGAACTGGATGAGGAAAACACCCGCGTTACCGCCAAACTGCGGGTCCGCCGCAATCCGGATGCCGGGGGCGGGGGAGGGGAGTTGGAACTCTGCGGGGAGGATTTGATCCTGGAGACGCTCAAGCTGAACGGTCGGCCTTGGGCGGCTTCCCGCTACCGGCTCACCCCGGAAGCCTTGTTCCTGTCCGGCGTCCCCGACCGCGCCTTCGATCTCGAAATCGTCACCCGGCTCAATCCCAAGGCCAACACCGCGCTGGAGGGGCTTTATCTCTCCAACGGCATGTTCTGCACCCAGTGCGAGGCCCAGGGTTTCCGCAAGATCACCTATTTTCCCGACCGGCCCGATGTGATGGCGGTTTATACCACCACCCTGGTCGCCGACCGTGACCGCTATCCGGTGCTGCTTTCCAACGGCAATCCCATCGCCCAGGGCGAATTGAAAAATGGCCGCCATTGGGTGAAGTGGGAAGACCCGTTCAAGAAACCATGTTATCTGTTCGCCCTGGTGGCGGGGCGTTTGGCCTGCCTGGAGGAGGATTACCGCACCGCCTCCGGGCGCGGGGTGAAGCTGCAAATCTTCGCCGAGCCGCACGACCTCGACAAATGCGGCCACGCCATGCAGTCGCTGCGCAACGCCATGCGCTGGGACGAGGAGACCTATGGCCGCGAATACGATCTCGACCTCTATATGATCGTCGCCGTCAACCATTTCAATATGGGCGCGATGGAGAACAAGGGGCTGAATATCTTCAACACCAAATATGTGCTGGCCCGGCCCGATACCGCCACCGACACCGATTACGAGCATATCGAGGGCGTGATTGGCCACGAGTATTTCCACAACTGGACCGGCAACCGCATCACCTGCCGCGATTGGTTCCAACTCAGCCTCAAGGAAGGGCTGACGGTGTTCCGCGACCAGGAGTTCTCGGCTTCCCGCACTTCGCGCCCGGTCAAGCGCATCGACTCGGTGAACATGCTGAGGACGCGGCAATTCGCCGAGGATTCCGGCCCCTTGGCCCATCCGGTGCGGCCCGAGTCCTATATCGAGATCAACAATTTCTACACCATGACCGTGTACGAGAAGGGCGCGGAAGTGGTGCGGATGCTTCATACCTTGCTGGGCGCGGACGGCTTCCGCCGCGGCAGCGATCTCTATTTCCAGCGCCACGACGGACAGGCGGTCACTTGCGACGATTTCGTCAAGTGCATGGAGGACGCCAACGGGGTCGATCTGGCCCAGTTCCGGCGCTGGTATAGCCAGGCCGGGACGCCGGAACTCCATCTCCACGCTGTCTACGACGCGGCCAGCCGCAGCCTCGCCCTCACCGTCCGCCAGAATTGCCCGCCCACGCCGGGGCAGCCGGTGAAGCAGCCGTTCCATATCCCGCTGGCCGTGGGCTTGCTGGGACCGGATGGCCGGGAGTTGCCGCTACGGCTGGAAGGCGAGGCCGCGCCCCACCCGGAAACCACCCGCGTCCTGCATGTCCAGGCCCAGGAGCAACGGTTCCGCTTCGTCGATCTGCCGGCCAAGCCGGTGGTTTCGGCCCTGCGGGGTTTTTCCGCGCCGGTCAAGCTGCATGTGGAGCGCAGCCCGCAGGAACTGGCCTTCCTGTGCGCCCACGACCCGGATTTCTTCAACCGCTGGGACGCCGGGCAGGAACTCGCCGCCCGCGCCCTGCTCAGGCTGGTGCCGCGCTGGGCGGTGGGCGAGACCTCCAAACCGCTGGAACCTTTGTTGCTGGAAGTCTTCCGCGCCCTGGTCGCGGGGGAATGGGAGGATCGGTCCTATCAAGCTTTGTTGCTGACCCTGCCTTCCGAGGAATATGTCGGCGCGGCGATGAAGGCCATCGAGCCCGAGGCGGTCCATGCCGCCCGGCAATGGGTCAAGCGGGAATTGGCGGTGCATCTGGAAGCCGATTTCCTGCGGCTTTACCAAGCCTGCCACGAGGACCGCCGCGACCGTTTCGACGCCGCGACCATGGGTCGCCGCCGTCTCAAGAACACCTGCCTCGCCTATCTGGGGGAATTGGAAACCAGGGCTTCCCAGCGCCTGGCCGTGCGCCAATTCCGCGAATCCCACACCATGACCGACCGCATCGCCGCGCTTTCGGTCATCGTCAACAGCCACAACCCTGAGCGCGAGGTCTGCCTGGACGAGTTCTACCAGCAATGGAAGGACGAGTCCCTGGTGGTCGGCAAGTGGTTTTCCATCCAGGCCACCTGCCATCTGCCCGGCACTTTGGCGCGGGTGCGGGCTTTGATCGCCCATCCGGCCTTCGATTTCAAGATGCCCAACCATGTGCGTTCCTTGATCGGGGCGTTCTCGCAGTCCAATCCGGTCAATTTCCACGCCAAGGACGGGGCGGGCTACGCCTTCCTGGCCGACCATGTGATCGAACTCAACACTATCAATCCGCAGATCGCCGCCCGTTTGTTGACCGCGCTGACCCCGTGGCGCCGCTACGACGACGAGCGCCAGCGCTTGATGTGCCTGCAATTGCAACGGGTGGCGGGCACCTCGAACATCTCCAAGGATGTGTACGAAGTCGCGATGAAAAGCTTGTCCTGATGCCCGCGCTAGGGGCACCCCGATCCTGGGGTCGGCGCGGGCCGGGAGGGCGGCGGGGTCGGTGCCGTCTTGCTGGTGCCGACATCCCCGCTGTGGGGGTGGGGGTTTAAGCGGCGGGTTTTTCTTCGGCGGTCGGGGTGGCCTCGGCGGACGCTTCGGCGGCGGCTTCCGTCGGTGTTGAGGGTTCTTCCGCGGGCGCTTCCGGCGCGGTGGTGGCTGCTGTGGGTTCCGCCGGAGTGGCCGAACCGCCGCAGCAAGCGCCGCCGTGGGCGTGGGTTTCGGCCTGGGCTGTGCCACCATTCGTGTCCTTGCCCATCAGGGTATAGACCGGGCAGCTACCCAACAGCCCGGTGGCGAGCGGCACCAGCCCGATGAAACCCCAAGCGCCAACGACGCCGACCCCGGCCAGCACCGTCAAAAGTCCACCCGCGCCGATGCGGATGTATTTTTCCGTCGGGCCGATGTTCTTCTTGCATAGATCGATAGCCATACGTACCTCCTCCTTTTCGCTGATTTTATTTATGGAAGTGGCGAACCGATACTAGGCTCGCCGGGAAGGAAGATAGCGCGTTGTTATGTCGAACGCTACTGTTGTAGCGGGCCGGTGGAGCGCCCCGCTACACGAGCAGCGCTAGGACCAGCAAGGCCAGCAAGACCACCAGGGCCATCGGCCAGCGCAGCGACGAGCGCATGGCCTGGAGCCGGGCTTTTTCTTCCTCCCACCACAGCGGCGTCTGGGTTTTCAGTTTTTGCACGGCGGTGTTGGCCTTCTTGAGCCCCACGATCATCAGGAGGGTGAACACCCCGAACCCCAGCCAGGCCGTCACCATCTGGGCTTCGTACAGGGTCAGCCCCACGTGTTCCAGGACGGTGTCGACCAGTAATTCCAGGATTTCCAGCACGATCAGGACCGCGTGCAGCAGCAGTTCCAATAGCGCGTGCCACCAAAACACCAGGATCAAGATTCCACTGCCGATCAAGAGCGCTTTTTTCATGCTGTACGACTCGTTATGGCCCCGCGGCGGGTGGACACGGGGGGCGCGAGGGACTGGGGATGGGTGGGGTCGGCGCGACCGGCCCGGTGCGCGGCACGGACCGGGCCGCGGCGGGGCACATTATCGCCCAGGACGGTCGGAATGGCGACAAGAGGCCGGGAGGCTTCACCAACCGGCTTCCTTTTCCGGCGAGGCGCTGATCTTGTGGAGGGTCAGGTCGGCCCCGGCGAATTCCTCCTCGGGGTCCAGGCGCAATCCCACCGCCAGTTTCAAGAGGCCATAGGTCGCGAAACCGCCCGCCAGGGCGATGGCGATGCCGAGGCCGGTGCCGATCAATTGCGAAACGAGGCTGATGTGGCCGAGGCCGCCCAGGGCGGTCTGGCCGAACAGGCCGGCGGCGATTCCGCCCCAGGCACCGCACAGCCCGTGCAGGGGCCAGACGCCCAGCACGTCGTCGATCTTCCAGCGGTTCTGGGTCAGGGTGAACATGGACACGAACAGGACGCCCGCCACCGCCCCCACCGTCAAGGCCCCGACCGGATGCATCAGGTCGGAGCCGGCGCACACCGCCACCAGCCCGGCCAGCGGCCCGTTATGCACGAAGCCCGGATCGTTGCGGCCCATGAGCAGGGCGGCCAGGGTGCCGCCGACCATCGCCATCAGCGAGTTCAACGCCACCAATCCGCTGATGGCCCCGAGCGTCTGGGCCGACATCACGTTGAAGCCGAACCAACCCACCGTGAGTATCCAAGCGCCCAGGGCCAGGAATGGGATGCTGGACGGCGGATGCGCCGCGATGCCGCCGTCGCGGTGGTAACGGCCCCGGCGCGGCCCCAGCAGCAGCACGGCGGCGAGGCCGATCCAGCCGCCCACCGCGTGGACCACGACGGAACCGGCGAAATCGTGGAAGGCCGCGCCGAAGGTTTGTTCCAGCCAGGGCTGCAGTCCCAGGTTCTGGTTCCAGGCGATGCCCTCGAACAGGGGATAGACGAAACCCACCAGGATGAAGGTGGCGGCGATTTGCGGGTTGAACTTGGCCCGCTCGGCGATGCCGCCGGAGACGATGGCCGGGATGGCGGCGGCGAAGGTCAGCAGGAAGAAGAATTTGACCAGCCCGTAGCCGTTGTCGAGGGCGAGCCGGTCCGCGCCCTGGAAGAATTGGACGCCATAGGCCAGGTAGTAGCCGATGAAGAAATAGGCGACCGTGGACATGGCGAAGTCGGTGAGGATTTTCACCAGGGCATTGACTTGGTTCTTGCGGCGGACGGTGCCGACTTCGAGGAAGGCGAAGCCGGAATGCATGGCCAGCACCATGATGGCACCCAGCAGGATAAACAGGACGTCTTGGCTTTTATTAATTGTTTCCATAGGAGAGCCTCGTTGAAGGACGGGCTATCCGAAAGCAAATAGCGGGCCGATCCGAATGGGGGCGAATTGTCCCGGTTCGGGGCGTTAATCCTCGTATTGGTGCGCGAACGTTTGGGCCGGTATGGTGCGATGCAGGATTTTACGCACCAATAGTGCGCTTCATGGGATTATTTCGGGAAGTCCAGCCCTGTTTGTGGGCATAAAAAAACGGTGGTTCACACCACCGTTTTTCCGTCCGTCCGTCAGGATGGGGCCGGGCTATTTGCCGCCCTTGGCGAGCGCGGCGATGAAGCCCAGCAACCGGTCGATCAAGCCCAGCCCTGTATGGCCGAGAGAATTCAAGACCTCGCCCGCCGACATGCCCTGGAAGCGCCGACGATAGGTGGAGATGGCGAACGGCGTGCCGAAGGCTCCCAGGATCACGCCTAGGATGAAGCCGCCCGAGGTGGGTTGGGCGGGCGGGTTCTGGGCGGCGGTCGCTGTGGGCGGCACCGATTTGTCGGTGATGGGCGGCGCCGGGGCGGGGGTGGGCACGAACGCCGGGCCGTAATCGTCCGGGATCGCCAGATCAGTCAGGCCGGGGATGCTGGGGAAGGGCGTGCCGCCCTTGCCCACGATCAGTTGGCCCTTCATGCCTTTTTCCATGTGCTGGGCGATATCGCAATGCACCAGGTAGGTCCGGTCCTCGACGGGCAGGATCAAGGTGCCGCTGACCTTGGCCGGGCCGGTCACTTCCAGGTGGAACATGCCCTTGTCGTACAGGAATTTGGGCAGACCGTGCATCATCCATTGATGGCGGATATGGTCCTCGTTGATGAAATGCACGGTGAGCCGGGTGCAGGGCTTCACTTTCCATTCATGCTCGCTGAAGCCGAACATGGTGCCGGGATAGTCCTTGGCGTATTTGTGGCCGGCGTGGACGGTGATTTCCACGTCCTCGCTGACCTTGTCGCAACCGGGGGCGAGCGTGTCCTTGTTTTGGCCCATGACCATGGCGCCGTCCATGTCCATCAAATGGCCGTCGCCGTGGTCCATGAAGGAATTATGCTCGACGATCTTGTCTTCCGCCGCGTACACGGAGGTAGCTGCTAACAGGGAGCCGAGGAAAAGGGTGGGGATGGTTTTCATGGGATCGACCTCAGGGCTTGCTTCGGGTCAGGGAGGAGATCAAAGCCAGCAACCTTTCCCGGTATAGGTAGATCAGGTAGCCCACGATACCCAGCAGCAAGCCGGAGAACCAGCCGCCGCCCGTATCTTCGACCGGGGCCGCCGGAGGGGCCGCCGCCGCCGCCGCGGCCAGGGCCGCCGCTTTCGCGGTGCCCGCGGGATCGGTGTCCATGGTGCCGGCGGGAGCGCCGAGGCTACCCCATTCGTCCATCCAATCCTGCCAGACCGGGATTTTCCGCTGCCAATATTCCTTGGTGAAATAGGGCTTCAAATCCATGCCGTGGGTTTTCGGCGTGCCATTGTCTTCGAGGTAATTGTTGTAGGCCACCAAACTGATGCTGCCGCCTTCGCCCATGCCGTCGGTGGTGAAAGCCTTCTCGGTATGGTCGTGGAACATCCATAGCCCCGAGCCGTAGCTGTGCAGGCCGTCGTCGGTGGTGTCCAGCGACAAATCCAGGCGCTGGGCCGGGGCCAGGCTATAGACATCGCGGGTGACTTGGGCGGCGGGGTTGTGTTCGACGCCGTCGTAATGGGTTTCGGTGGCTTTGTGGCCGTGGATATGCAGGGCCATGTGTTCGGTATGGCCGTTGAGGATGCGCAACTTCACCTTCTCGCCGGGTTTCACCGAGATCAGGGATTCGCGCAGGGTATAGGGGAAGGAACGGCCATTCAGCAGGTAATAGTCGTCCTTGGCGTCGGTGATATCGTATTCCTGGTTCATCGATTTGGCGATCAACCGGGGATCGTTGGCCGATTGCGGGATTTGGTGCAGTTCCTTATCCACCGATTGATAGTGCAGGTCGTATTCCTGGCTGTATTTCTCCCGCACCGCGACCGAAGGGTGGCGCACTTGCCCGGCCCCGACATTGAAGACCTGCGGCCAGTTGTTGGGCCGGTTCTCCTCGACGATGAACATCCCCGCAAGTCCCATGGGAATATGGGTATGCGGCTGCACATGGCAGTGGTAATACATGGTGCCCGCGACCCTGGGCCGGATCACATAGGTCTTGCTCTCGCCCGGCATGATATCCATCTGGCTGGTCTGGCCGACGCCGTCGTTGCCTTCGCCGCCATGGTCCATATAGGGATGGTCCACGCCGTGCAAGTGGATCGAGTGCGGGAAATAATGGGTGTTCTCCACCACCAGCCAGACCACGTCGCCCTGTTCCACCCGGATCGGCGGGGAGGGCATCCGCAGCAGCGGGTTGGCCTCGACGCTGGCGAAGCTCTTGGTGGACATATCGCGGCTCTTGGGGGCGAACACCCAGAAGCTGGGTTCGATGCCCGGAGCTATATCGAAAGTGGGCACTACGCCGGCGAAGTCCGGGGAATGGCCGTTCACCTCCATGATTTCCAGCTTGATGACGATATGGTCGGGGTCGCCGTCCTTGTCGATGTCGTTGCTCATGGTGATGGCGTCCGCCGCGAGGTTGGACGTGTCCATCAGGGTTTGCATGGAGATGTTGTTGGTGCCCTTGACGAAGGCGGTGACATCGGCGGGATTGTCCGGGTTGCAGGACTTCGATTCCTGGATGTCCACCCCCTCCAACACCTGGGCCTTGCGCCATTCGGGCGGTGCGCCGCTATTACAGAAAGGTTCCGCTTGGCCGGGCTGGACCTTGACGCTGGGCGGCGGCGTGTTGAGCGCGTGCGCGGGACCGGCCAAGGCGAGCAGGAGGGCGCTGGACAGGAGGGCGGGGGCGTGTTTGTGCATCGTGAATACCGTGGGGAACTGGGATACGGTCCAACCCCGACCGGGATCGGGATTGGCCGTTAGTCAAACGATCCCTAAGGGAAGTTCCTTATGCCTTTTTATTGAGCAGGCCATCGACGGCGTTCTTGAACGAGGCGTTCGATAGGTAGCCGATATAACCCGCCGCCAGCAGAACCACCCCGAAGATGATATAGGTGGTGGCGGACGGACCGCCCTGGGCGCTGCCCACGGTGAACGGGATGTGGGCGTCGATTTTCTGGCCTTCGTTGATCAGGGTGACATGGCCCAGGTATTTGCTGGGCTCGGTGAAGTTGACGGTGGTGTTGAAGGTGCCTTTGGAATGGGCGGAGGGCGGAGCGTAGTAGACGCGGGTGCCTTCCGGTTCCTTGGTGATCTCGAACTCGACGGTCATGTCGCGCAGCGCCTTGCCTTCGTAGTCGAACACCAGGACGGCGCTGCCGAGTTCCGGGATGGAGTTGCAGTATTCGGTGGTGCCGGTGAGCTGCGGTTGGTAGGCGGTGAAATGCACCAGATGCGGGCCTACGAAGATGCGGCATTGGTCGGTATCGACGCTGGCACCGCCATGGGCCCAGGTGGTCGTGGGGAGTGCGCCGGGCAGCAAAAGGCTTAGGGCGAGCAGTCCTTTCTTCAGGAAATTCGTTTTATGCATATCTCTTCCCTCACTCGGTCAATAGATTTTAGTGATTGTTATATTCAATGGCATGAGCCCATCGGGGCTTGAATCGACTTCCCCACGCCGCCTAGCTAAGCCAGGGAACGCGGGGAATATACATAAGCAGGCTGTCCTACACAACCTTTGGCTTCAGGCAGGGGCGGCCCTGAAAAGTTCCGTTTCGATACCGTGGGGAAGGGAAAAAATTCCCCGGCCCAGGCGGGCGCATGCCCCTGGGACGCGCGGTTATCCACGGTTTTACACGAGGCCCAACAAGCGGTCCAGACCACCCGCCTGGTCCAGGGCGGCGAGGTCGTCGAAGCCGCCGACATGGGTTTCCCCCACGAAAATTTGCGGGACGGTGCGGCGGCGGGTTTTCAACATCATTTCTTCGCGGCGCTCGGGGTCGAGATCGACCCTGATCTTGTGGATGTCCTTGACGCCTTTTTTGGTGAGCAGCCGTTCCGCCATGAGGCAATAGGGACAGACGGCGGTGCTGTACATGGTGACTTTTTCCATGGAAGGTTCTCGCTGGATCGGGGAAGGGGAGTGCGGGAGTTATACCCCAAAGCGGTTCCGGGCTACAATATTAGCGTATCCTAACATTCAAGGAGGTTTCCGCCATGACCACCGACCGTATGATCCGTATCGTCGCCGGTTCTTTCGTGCTGCTATCCCTGGCGCTGGGCGTCGAGTCCAGTCCGGTGTTCGTGAATGCGAACTGGCTCTGGTTCACCGCTTTCGTGGGGGCCAACCTGCTGCAAAGCGGTTTCACCCGCTGGTGCCTGCTGGAAACCTTCCTCAAAAAGTGCGGTGTCAAGCAGGCGGGCGCGGATTAGCGCCCGCCCCATACCTTTATTTACTATCGTCCGCCATCCTGGCGCGCCCGGCCTGCCAGGCGGGCCGGTTCTCCGCCGCCGCGATGGACGGTTCCGGCCAAGATGGCCGCAGCCCATGAACCCGTTTAAACTTTGGGCCGCACCGCCCGGCGGTACCTTGTTTTCCGCTGGCGGCGCTGCCTGTTCCGTCATGATAATTAAAACACAACGGGGTCATATGCCAATGAAAGCGAAGCTACAACAGTTTTTTGGGTATTTTTTGATTGGCGTTTTGGGCTTGCTGCCCATCGTCATTATTTTCCAGATCGTCATTTATATTGAAGTCCTGCTCGGGGATTTCCTGGTGAATATCTGGGGACGTTATGAAAACCCTTGGGTTCCGGTGTTGCTGTTCGCCCTGGTCGTCGCGTTCTTCGCTTATATTGGGTACCTGCTCAAACAGGATAAAGCCTACCTCCTCTATTTCGTGGAGAAGATCATCCACCGGATTCCTTTGCTGGGCACTATTTACCGGGTGTCCAAGAAAATCCTGGGCCTGTTCCGGGGCGACGAGGAAAACCGCCTGCGGGAAGTGGTGTATATCGAATATCCCAAGGATGGGCTGTGGGTGCCGGCCTACATCACTAACCGGATGGGCGACCATGTGGTGGTGTACGTGCCGACCTCGCCCAACCCGACCTCGGGTTTCACCTTGATCGTGCATGAATCCAAAGTGGTGCATTCGGACATGAGCATCGAGCAGGCGTCCAGTTTCGTCATCAGCCTGGGGGTGGACATGCCCAAGCCGGACGAGGCCGGGCGTCTGATCCCGCCACGCGCCGACGCTTGAACCGGCACCCCGGCCCGCCGCGATCATAGCCCGAGGACGTTCCATGGTTTCACGTACCCAAGTTTTGCGGGCCTTGCTGGCCCGGCCCGGACTCCTGGTGATGCCGGGCTGCCACGACGCCCTATCCGCCCGTTTGGCGGAGGAGGCCGGTTTCGACAGTGCCTTCATGAGCGGCTTCGCGGTGTCGGCCACCCGGTTGGCGCTGCCGGATACCGGGCTGATTTCCTACGGCGAATTGCTGGAACAGGGCCGTAATATCTGCGGCGCGGTGTCCATCCCGATCTTCGGCGACGGCGATACCGGCTTCGGCAACGCCCTCAACGTCAAGCGCACGGTCGAAGGCTATGCGCGGGCGGGCTTCGCCTGCGTCATGTTGGAGGACCAGGTCGCGCCCAAGCGTTGCGGCCACACCCAGGGCAAGGCCGTGGTGGGCCGGGCCGAGGCCGCGCTCCGCATCCGGGCGGCGGTCGATGCCCGCGAGGAGGGCGCGGATATCCTCATCATGGCCCGCACCGACGCCCGCGCCACCGAGGGACTGGACGAGGCCATCGCCCGCTGCCGGTTGTTCCGGGAGTTGGGGGCCGATATGACTTTCCTGGAAGCGCCCGAGAGCGCCGAGGAGATGCGGCGTTATTGCGGGGAGGTGGAGGGGCCGAAAATGGCCAACCTGATCGAACGCGGCAAGACCCCGCTGCTGCCCCACGCCGAGTTGGAGGCCATGGGTTATAAGATCGCGGTCTATCCCCTGGCCCCGCTCGGTGCCGCCATCGGCGCGATGCGGGAGGTTTTGGCGCGGATCGGGCGGGGCGGGCGGCCCGGAGGAACGGTGGATTTCGAGGCGCTGAAGGCGGCGGTGGGTTTTCCGGGGTATTACGCCGAGGATGAGCGTTACCGCTGACCCGCGCCCCGGCGGTTTTTTATGGACAGTGCCCGCGTGGCACGCGAAACTAAGGCGGGTCTCCGGGTCGCCGGAAACCGCTCAAAACAGCATTACAACTACAAGAGAGGGATTCCATGAGATTGCAGCATATTTTCCATCATCTCGGTGTGGGCGCGGTCATCGCCGCCGGTCCGGTCCCGGCCTGGGCCGCCGAGGGCGGTGTCCTTGGGGATAATCTCCCGGTCTTGGGCGTGGTCGCCGCCTTGCTGATTTTCGCGCTCACCCGCAAACCCGAAAAATCGGTCGCCCCGCCCGCCGCCGTCCCGGCAGCGGAAGCCGACCCCGTCGCCGTTCCCAGCGAACCCGAAGCCGAAGTTCCCGCCGAGGAGCCTGTCACGGACGAAACCCCGTCCGAGCCGGGCGAACCCGCCGCTTCCGAAGAAGCCGCCCCCGCCGAGCCCGAGCAGCCGGCACCTTCCGAAGAGAACGCCGCTTAATCCCACGCATTCACGGTGGGGGTCATCGCCCCGGTGTTCCCCCCGCCGTCGTCATCTTTGTATCGCCCCGTGTAGATGGCTTGCCGGGTCCGCTGTGTGTCTCGGCTTGGCGTCTTTCTTGGGATACAGGCCAAACTCTGGATTAGGTGCGCGGATTGAGCGCCATGCTTATTTGAGCGGGCGTTCCGACGGAGCCGGACGGGGGCTGATTGCAAAATCGCGCGGTTCGGATAACGATCAGCGGTTATCGCCGTAGGGTCGGCGGTGATTCATATCACACAATTTTTCAGTAATATTTACTAGAATCTGAATAAGAACTTTGATAGGACATCGGCAAGAGCGATGTTTGAAGGTGGAAAAGTGCCGGGACCGGAATTGCATTTATAAGGGGGCGATGGCGCGGGCGGGTCGACAAATGGTCGTCCGGTGTGGTGTTTTCGATATTAAGGCACGAGGTTTGCGGTTCATGTTTGGGAATGGATTGAATAGGCCGGGCCTGGGAATATCCCACGATGGCTACACATTGGTGGAGATGTTGGTGGTGGTGAGCATGTTGGGCATTTTGGCGTCGATTGCCCTGCCCGCCTACCGCGATTACGTGGTCCGGGGCAAATTGCCCGAGGCCACCTCTAATCTGGCCCAGAAAAGGGTGAACATAGAGCAGTACTTCCAGGACAACCGTACCTACGTGAGTGCGCCCGATTGCGACCCGGACACCACCACTAGCAAATATTTCATTTTCGTTTGCAACGCGGTAGCTCCCGTGACCTTTACGCTGCAAGCGGTGGGAACGGGGGATATGACCGGATTCACCTTTTCCATCGACTCTGCCGGGATCAAGCAGACCGTCGCCGTGCCCACGGGTTGGACCCTGCCCACCACCAATTGCTGGGTGACCAGGAAGGATGGGTCGTGCTGAACCGGCGCACACAGCAGCATGGCGTGACCCTGATCGAAATTATTATCGGCTTGGTGATCGCTTCCTCGCTGCTGATGCTCGGGACGGTGGGGTTCAGGGATTGGACCCAGAACGCCCGTATCCGCGCCGAGGCCGAGTCCGTCCGTAGCGGCTTGCAACTGGCGCGGGTCACGGCGGTGCAGGTCAACGGCCCGGTGCGTTTCCAGTTCACCACCAGCGTGGACAGCGAGTGTGCCTTGTCGACCACAGGCGTTTATTGGGTGGTCAGCCAAGCCAACCCGGCCGGACAGTGTGATAACACGAACACGAACGCGAACCCGCCCGGCATCTTCCAGGTCGGGGGCGGCGATATGGACGGGGCGACCAACGCGGCATTGAATTCCGACCAGAATACGCTGGTGTTCACCGGCACCGGCCAAACCCAGGGCAATACCACGATGACCATCAATATCAGCAATTCCTTGGGTACCTGCCGTGCGGCGGGCGGAACCTTGCATTGCCTCAGGGTCACAGTGTCCACCGGGGGCCAAATCCGCATGTGCGATCCCGCCGTGCCCGATGGCATAGGAACTTGCTAGCCATGGGCACACGCTTATCGAAGCCCCGCGCGGCGGGTTATATGCTGATGGAGGTACTGGTGTCCTTGGTGATTTTTTCCATCGGCATCCTCGGTGTTTCCGCCATGCAGGTGGTTTCTCTCCGGGCCGATAGCGCAGCCAAATATCGTACCGACGCCAGCATCCTCGCCAATCTGTTGATTGGCCGGATGTGGGCCGACGACCGCACGCCAGCGGTGTTGCAAGCCAACTATCAAGGCAGCGATGGCAGCGGCGGACCGGGCTATCTCCAATGGGTGGGCGAGATCGGTGCGGCCAATGGCATCTACCTGCCTCGGGTCGCCGAGGTTCCGCCCGAAGTGAAAGTGGAACCGAGGGACGGCAACCTGCCTCCCAATTCGGCAAAAAGCTTGGTCACTGTGACGGTTTATTGGCTGATGCCGGGGGATGATAACGATGCGAAACACCGCCATAGCTATGTGGCCACCGCCGAGATCAAGTAGGAGGGCAGCGCCGATGTTCCCTCGATACCGCGCCGCCCTGGGGTTCAGTTTGGTCGAGATCATGGTCGGCTTGGTCATCGGCTCGGTCGGTATCGCGGCGGTCCTCCAACTGTTCGCGTTGTCCGAGGGACAGCGGCGCTCGATTACCGGCGGCGGCGATGCCCAGGTTGTTGGCGCGGCGGCCCTCAAGGTGTTGCAAAGCGATATACGCCAAAGCGGCTGGAATGTCCGTGATATCAACCTGATGGGTTGCCAACTCGCCCTCCGGGCCGGTGTGGCCCTGGCTCCCTTGGCTCCGGTGATTATCAACTCCGCTTCCATCCCACCCGGCGATGCCAACACCGATACCTTGCTGGTCATCTATGGTAACGGTGCTTTTCAACCCGAAGGCGATATCATCAACTCCCAGCCTGCGGCGGCCAATGCGCCCCCTGTTGGCGCTCCTGCCCTGGCTTACAACCCGGCGAATCCCGATATCTACGCGGTACGATCGCCAGCCTCCTTTCTGGTGGGGGACTATGTGGTCGGCATGCCCATCTCCAGGCCACGCCCAGAGCCGTGTCTGTCGATTTTGACGCAAGTAGTCAATGTCGGTCGTGGTGGTACTTCTAACGTGATTGTAACCGCTGGCACAGGCACGGTCGGTGTGGTCAACGGTAGGTTGTACGACTTGGGAGCCGTTCCCCAGATGCTGGCCTATGCCGTGCGCGGCGGCAACCTCACGGTCTGCAATTACATGGTTAACGACTGTGGCGATGCCGCTGTGCTGGGCGATCCGGCGGTCTGGCGACCCATTGGCGAGGGTGTCGTCAGCCTTAGGGCGCAGTATGGTCGCGATACCAGGGTCGTTCTTCCGAATCCGTCCTCCGATTCGTTCGATGCCGTCGTTGATACCTATGACGTATCGACCCCGCCACAAGGCGTCCCCGATCCCAGCGGCAACTTTACAGCGACGCAATGTGGTTGGGCGCGCATCGCCGCTGTGCGGTTGGCTTTGGTGGTTCGCGGCGAGGAGTTGGTCAAGCCTTCCGTCTCCGGCGGCCACGTGACCTCCGCCGCACCGACCTGGGCGGGCAGCGACATCAGCCCGATCAATCTCTCTACGGTGTCTGCTGCGCCCGGATTCGATTGGCAGGATTATCGTTACAAATTGTTCCAGACAGTGATTCCTTTGCGGAACGCTGCTTGGATGGGAGTGAACAACGGATGCTGAATCCCACTTTTCCCGGAAAGCAAGGTGGCGTGGTTTTGATGATTACGCTGATTGTATTAGTGGCAATGAGTCTCGCAGGTCTTGCCCTGACCCGTACGGTGGATACCAGCAACCTCATCGCCGGCAACTTGGCGGCCCAGCAGTCCGCCATCCAGGCTGGGGACACCGGGATAGAGGCGGCTGTCGATTGGCTGGAAAGCAAGTCCCTCGCCCCTGTTGTCCTGCAAACCAATAGTTCCGCCGATGGCTATAGCGCTTCTTGGCAGCCACCGCTGGCGGCCGGTCAGGATTGGGCAGCTTATTGGACGGACGTGTTGTCGGTCATCGCGGTGGTCCTGCCCCAGGACGCTTCGGGTAACACCGTGTCCTATGCCATCCAGCGATTATGCACCATGACCGGACCTCCTAGCGTGGCGGGTTGCATGACCCCGCCTAACAGCAGCGCCGACAATGGCAACAGCCAAGTTTCGCAGAGTCCTCAATTCGATGTGAACACCGCTCAGTATTACAGGGTCACTGTCCAGATCGTGGGGCCACGCAACACCGTGGGCTATGTGCAGGCGATAATTCAGATGACCGTATCATCGTAAGGGGGTACTTATGAACATACGTAGATTGCTCGGGAAGTTGGTTTGGGCGTGCGTCTGCTTGTTGTTCGCGGTGATGGTCCAGGCGGGGACGACAGACTTGGCTAACGCGCCCTTGGTGACTTCGGCATCGACCAGCGTAAAGCCGAACTTGTGGTTCATCCTAGACGATTCCGGCAGTATGGCCTGGGACTACATGGGCGACTGGGTGGGCGGGGCCGACAACGGGGTCAAGGTCTGCAAGGGTGGCAGCACGGGCGCGGCCAACTCCAGCTATTGTTGCCAAAGCAGCGCGGGGGGGAGCAGTCCCAATTCGTCGAGCAACGCCTGTTGGAAGGGGTCGTCTTCCTCGACGCCATCTTCGTCGTTCGGGGGGTTCCGGGGCGAGCCTTTGTTTTTGACCAACGATGCGGACGGGGTCGCGAACGGGGTCTATTACAATCCCGCTATTTTCTACAAGGTGCCCGTGGTCTATCAGGATTCGAATAGCGGTGCGGAGGATACGGGCAAATATGTCAGCCAGACCAGCGCCAACACCAGCGGCTGGACCAAGGTGAAGAATGATGGCTATGATGTCCAGTGGTCCAGTACCGACACTATCAACCTGATCACCCAGTTCCCGGACCTGGAATGGTGTACCACCACCAGCTACACCGACTGCCTGCGCAACGATAATTACATCCTGCCCACCAGCGTCAAGATCAACGATAAGACCTACAATGTGTTCCACGCCGCCAACGCGACCGGCAGTGGCTCGGTGGTGTCGGGCGATCCCGACAATCCGACGGTATCGGCCCGGACTTTCGGCCCCCATTACTACACCATTACCCCTGGGGAATACTGCGATTCTAAAAATCTGCGCAATTGCCAGGCCGCCCAGGATGTTACTTTCCAATTCCCCGCCAAACTGCGCTGGTGCAGCGATTCCGCCCTGACCAATTGTCAGGCTATCAAGACCCCCACTTTCAAATATCCGCGCTTCCCCACCAACGGGATGTCCACCGGGGGCACCGCCGGGAAGGACGCCGTCCCGGCCTCGGTGACGTTCGCCGTGTCGATGCCGAATTGTAGCTCCAGCAAAAAAGCGACGATATCCCAAGTATTGATCAACGGCACCAATGTCCTCGTCAGTCCCACGACGACCCCGCAGAATTCGGCCACTTCATTGGCCGCCGATCTCCGCAACGCGAGTTATACCTCCAACTACACCATCGATACTTCTGTGACCAGCAGTAAGGTGAAGATCAACGTCGATCTGTCATTGGGTTCGGCGGGTAATATCAGCTCGGTATCTATAGTCAAAACCCCGAATTCAAATACTTGTAATCCCAGCGCTATATCGGTCACCTATACCCCTTATTCCCCAGCCGTGCCCGCCGTGCCCAAGACTTGGTATGGCGGCTTCTATCGCACCGATATCGTGCCCGGCCAGACCTATCCCGTGAATGGTGTTAAGCCGGCCACCCGCACGGATTGCGCGGCGGCCACCTACTGCACCTATGACGAGGAGATGACCAACTTCGCCAATTGGTGGGCCTATTACCATACCCGCATGCAGATGATGAAAAGCTCGGCCAGTCTGGCGTTCCAACCCATCGGCCAGAATTACCGGGTGGGCTTTTTCACCATCAACGCCAGCGCGGTCAAGACCGGCACCGAATTCCTCAATATCAGCGATTTCGATTTCTCGGGTACCACCAAGCAGAAATACACTTGGTATTCCAAATTGTTCTCGACCGGCCCAAGTGGCAGTACACCCTTGCGCGGCGCATTGACCAAGGCGGGCCGTCTTTACGCGAAGCAGATCAGCGGCGCCGCCGATCCGGTGCAATACTCTTGTCAGCAGAATTTCACCCTGCTCTCCACCGATGGCTACTGGAACGAGAGCGAACCCGGCGGCTACCAACTCAATGGCAGCACGGAAGTCGGCGACCAGGATGGTTCCGAGCAACGGCCCATGTTGGATGGCAACAACCAAGCCAACACCTTGGCCGATGTAGCGGAATACTATTATGTGACCGACCTGCGCACCACGGGCCTGGGCAATTGCACCGGTGTGCCGGTACCGCCCGCCACCACCGGCAATACCTTGTGTTCCTCTGAAAGTCCCGACCCCTATGACAATGTGCCGACCGGAGGTAGTGATACTTCTGCCAAACAACACATGACCACGTTCACCTTGGGACTGGGGGCTTCGGGCTATATGCAGTTCGATCCGGGTTCGAGTTACCAGACCCAGACTAGCGGGGACTTTTTCGACGTGTCCAACGGTACGACACCCAACTCGAAAGCGGGCATCTGTTCTTGGCAGAGCAGCGGCAGCGAGTGCAACTGGCCCCCCACCTCCAATAATTCCCAACCCAATATCGACGACCTATGGCACGCAGCGGTGAACGGGCGGGGGAGCTATTTCAGCGCCACCAACCCGGCTTCGCTCGCTACCGGCCTACAACGTGCCTTGGCCGGAGTGACTGCCCGCAACGGCGCCGCCGCCGCCGCTACCACCAGCAACCCGAATGTGTCCTCGGGGGATGACTTCGTGTTCAGTTCCATCTATACCACGGTGCAATGGAGCGGCGAACTGGTGCGGCAGCGGATCGACCTCGACACGGGCGCGGTGGTCAAATACGATCCCGAAGACCCTAGTACCTATGATTGGGTGGCCCGGTCCATCCTCGACGCCACCCCGTATACCAGCCGTAATATCTACACCAAGACCAGCGCGGGTTTGCAGCCGTTCACTTGGGGGTCGTTGGACGCGACCACCCAGAGCTATTTCAGCCTGCCCTATATTTCCACCACTCCGCCTACGGGGTTCAATACGCTGTCTCAGATTTGCACGGTCGGCACCGACTGCATCGATGTCAGCCTCCAGGACAATGACCATGTTGGCGGCCAGAACTTGGTGAGTTTCCTCCGTGGCGACCGCAGCAACGAAGGCAGCGAGTCCGATTCTTCCAAATATTACCGGCAGCGTGCCCATGTGCTGGGGGACTTGGTCAATGCCGAAGCGGTCTACGTCAGGGGGTCGTTGTTCAAATACGCAGACTCGGGTTATAGCGATTTCAAGGATGCCAACGATAAAGGACGGTTGCCCGTGGTCTATGTGGCCGCCAACGATGGTATGTTGCACGCTTTCAACGGGGGGGACACCGCTTCGGGGGGAGGAACTGAAAAATGGGCTTATATCCCCTCGTTCCTATTGCCCAAGCTCTACGCTTTGGCCGACAAACAATATTACCTGGGGGATAATCATCGGTTCTTTGCCGATGCCACGCCGGTGGTGGGTGACATTGCTTGTCCAGCCTCGGGATGCGTGACCAGTTCGGGTGGCGTCTCCGGTTGGCGGACGATCTTGGTGGGCGGGTTGAACAGCGGTGGGCGTGGTTATTACGCGCTGGATGTGACCAATCCGGCTTCTACGCCCACACTGTTATGGGAATTCACCGACCCGAACATGGGTTATACCTTCGGTAATCCCCAAATCACCAAGTTGACCGACGGTACCTGGGTGGTGCTGGTGACCTCTGGTTACAACAACGTGTCCCCTGGGGACGGGAAAGGGCGCTTGTATGTGATCAATGCGGCTACCGGAGCCTTAATCAGGTCGATTGCGACCACTGCGGGCAGTACCACCACCCCGAGTGGTCTGGGGCGTATCAGTACTTGGGTCAATAGTCCTGCGTACGATAATACTGCTACCGCAGTCTATGGCGGGGATTTGATGGGAAACTTGTGGCGTTTCGATCCCAATAGCGCCCAAGGGGTCAACAATCCGGTCTTGTTGGCGACCTTCAAAAATCCTTCCGGCAACGCGCAACCCATCACCACCAAGCCCGAACTGGGGGACGTGGACGGCAACCATGTGGTTTATGTCGGCACCGGGCGCTATCTGGGCGCGACCGACCTCAACGACAAGAGCGTGCAAACCTTCTATGCCGTGAAGGATCCGCTAGATAATACCGGATACGGCAATCCTAGGACGGCGGGTGGGTTTGTCCAGCAGGTCATGACCACCACCACCTGCCCGGCTGGCACCTCGAGCGAAGTGTGCGGCAGCAACCAGACAGTGCGGATCATCACCAGTAACGCCGTGGATTTGGCAAGCGCGAACAGCGGTTGGTATATCGATCTGCCCGATAGCGGGGAGCGCTCCAATACCGACCCGACCCTAGTGTTCGGCGTCCTGGTATTTACCACCAACGTGCCCACCACGGATGCTTGTAGCTCGGGCGGCTATAGCTATCACTACCTCCTGGACTACCGTACAGGTTCGTCCTTGCTGGCGGTGGGAACGGGCGTGGCTGCGGTGAAGGCCGCCAACGCTCTGGCCACCCGCGAGGTGGTGGTGGCCTTGCCAAATGGTAAGGTAGTCAGCTTGACGCGCTTTAGTGACTTGTCGAACGAGAATAGAGCCGTTCCTCTGGGTGGAAAGCTGGGTCCGGCCCGGCGGGTCTCCTGGCGGGAGCTCATCACCAACCAATAGCCTAGGCGGCGACCGATTCTCCCGCGCCACGACGAACCCACCCTCTCCCCGATGCCGCGCCCGTAAATCGGGCGCGGCGCTTTATAACGGCCCGCTACCACCTTCCAAGGAAACACGACCATGCATGAAAACCCTGTCGGCCCCGCGCTCCGCGCCGTCGCGCTGGCCGCCCTGGCCGCGTTCGGCCTGTCCGCCTGCGCCCCCTCCCCGGCGGAAGCCGAGCGCAACCGCGAGGACAGCCTGAAGTTCCTGACCGAAAACGCCCATAAGCCCGGCATCGCCGCCACCCCCAGCGGCTTGCAGTACCAAGTCTTGCAGGCGGGGAGCGGCGCGTCCCCCAAACCCACCGACAAGGTGACGGTCAACTATCGCGGCAGTTTGGTGTCGGGCCGCGAATTCGACAGCGGCGAAGGTATCACTTTCGGATTGGACCAGGTGATTCCCGGCTGGACCGAAGGCTTGCAATTAATGCGGGAAGGTGCCCGCTACCGGTTCTTCATCCCGGCGGAATTGGCCTATGGCGAGCGCGGCGCGGGCCGGGCGATCCCGCCCAATGCCGCTTTGGTATTCGAGGTCGATCTGCTCAAGGTCGAACCCGCGCCTTGAACTTCAGGGGGAGGTGTGCCGCGCCGCCCTGGGTAATAATCCTTCCACGATCCGCGTGGCCGCTTCGCAGGCGGGCACGGCGTCGATCAATGCCATCTGGGTCTGGAGGTCGGCGCTCGCGCCCGACAACGATTCCGAGACCACTTCGTTCAGGGGATCGCAAGCCTCCGTCATCCTGGCTTCCGCCGCCGCGAGCGCGCCGTCTTCGGCGTCTTCCGCATCCTCAGCTTCGATCAAAGCATTCATGACTTGGTTGTGGTGGCGGAATACCCGCTCCACGTACCGGGCGAATTCCTCCTGGCTCAGGGTCATGGGTTTGCCGTTGGCACCGTGGGTGGCGACCGTCGCGCAGCCGCCTAGCGCCGCGGCGAGCGCCACCAAGGCTAAATATCTCTGGGTCCGAGTCGATTGGGTTGCCATAGGGTGAATCGATAGTCCGGGAGGGCATTGTCGCCAATTCCGCCAGGCTTGTCGTCCGCTAAAAAACCGCCTCCCCATGCCGGTGGACCGTGTTCCGCCCGGCCTCCGGGGTGTACGATGGCTTTGAAAAATCCCCTTGAATTTCTTATTCTTGACCCATGAAGCACATCGAACCCCCAGCGCCAAGCGTCGTCCATAATCAGGTTCCTGGCAGGATTCGCCTGTTCGTCCCCGTCATCAAGCATAAGCGGACCTTCGCCGGGCTGCTGAGGCAAAACCTATTGAAAGGCCCGGCGGGCAAAGGTATCTACCACGCGGAGCCCAATATCGTCACCGGCACCGTCCTCATCAAATACCATCGGGCCGTTTATTCCGAAACCGAAATCCTGGGTTGGGTCGAAAGGATAGCCCGGAAAATCGCCCTCGGCGAAATCGAAATCACGGCTAAACATAAGAATCCAAGGCTGGGTAAAATGCTGCCGGGAGCGTTTTTCACGCGGGAATTGCTGGTGAGTATTTGCGGGAATGTCATCGCCGGACTGGTGTTGGCGGCGATGGTGTCCGGCTAGTTCCGCTTTGGCGGTTGCCTCAACTTCGAAAGTGTGGCGGGTCCATGGCTGAGAAAAATATCAAAACCTGGGCGTTGGAAGCGAAAGGCGCGGATGGCGAACCCTGGGTGACTCCGTTGACCACCAGCCCGTTCAGGATCGGCAGGCGCGACGACTGCGAATTGCGGCTGGCCTCCGACAGTATTTCCCGGCTGCATGCCGAGATTCGCTGGAGCGAACAAGGGATTTGGATCAAGGACGCCGGTAGCACCAATGGCACGTTCGTGAATTTCCACCGTATTTCCGGGGAGCTACAACTCCAATCGGGCGATACGGTGCATTTCGCCGGCCTGGAGTTCCGGGTCGAAGGCCGGGCGGAAGCCGGGGCGGAGGGTTCCGACCGCACCGTCATGGTCAATCCCTATGTGGAAAAGCTCGACCAACTCATCGCCCGCAAGGCCGTGGTCCCGCATTTCCAACCCATCGTCGACTTGCGCGACAACCGGATTTTCGGGCACGAACTGCTGGGGCGGGTGGGTTGTGAGGGCGTGCCCAGCAGTATTCCGCAACTTTTCTATATTGCCAAGCAATTGGGGCGGGATATCGAGTTGAGCCTGTTGTTCCGGGATACCGGGATCGAACAGGCCGTGGGCCAGAAAACCCAGGGCCTGATCTTTTTCAATACCGTACCCAGGGAAATGGACCTTGCCGCTTTGGATCGTTCCTTGGGCATCCTGCGTGCCGCCGCGCCCCGGATCGGTTTGGCCTTGGAAATCCATGAGAACGCGATTACCGATATAGGTTTCATCCGTAGGCTCAAGGAAGTGCTGCGGGCTTTGGATATCCAATTGGTCTACGACGATTTCGGGGCCGGCCAATCCCGCTTGCTGGAATTGATGGATGCCCCGCCCGATATTCTGAAATTCGATATCTCCTTGGTCCGTAATATCCATTTGCGCTCGCCCGCCTCTTTGCGGATGGTGGCGGCGCTGGTGGGTATGTCGAAGGATTTGGGGGTATTGACCTTGGCGGAGGGGATCGAGCGGGTGGAGGAGGCCGGGATATGCCGCCAGATAGGCTTCGATTTGGCCCAGGGGTTTTATTTCGGCAAACCTTCGCCCAGTTTATCCCGGTAAGTTTTCCCGCCGGATTCAAGGGGACAAAACCTGTGGTTGCCCAGGCTGTGGACGATGCGAGAAAATTTTTATCCTTTTCGGGGGGACGATAATGGCGGGATATGTCAATCGGGAGCGACGGCGGGGGGAGGCCGGATATGGGCGGAACGGCGTCGCGACCTTGTGCGCCGGGTTTTCTATCGCCCTCGTCCATCCGGAGGCCGGGGCCGAAACCTGGATCGGTCAGAATAACGGGAATTGGTATCAATCTTCGAATTGGCGGGGCGGGCGGGTGCCGGGGGAGGGCACGGACACGACCACAGTGGCTAACGGTGCCGCGGCGGTCGTCAACGGTGGGACCGCCCAGGCCGGTGGCGACCTCGATATCACCGGTACCGGGAGCGCCGTCGTGGTGAGGAGCGAAGGCAGCCTGGATTTCGGCACGGCGAATGTTTCCCAAGGCGGCCAACTCCAGGCCCTGGGGGGAAGCGCCACCGGGACCACCCTCAATATCGGGGGGTCCGGCAGCATCGTCGCGGTGGACGACGGGGGAAGCCTGGATTTCGTCGGTGTGAACGTGTCGCAGGGCGGACAGCTCCAGGTTTTCAATGGCAAGCTTGTCGGCGATGTCAATCTGGACAATGGCCAACTGGTGTTCGCGCCTGCCGCGGGTAACACAACGACCTATGCCGGGGCCATCGGCGGCGGGGATTCCACCACCAATGGCTGCGATAACAACAGTTGCGCCAGTGTGATCGTGGAGTCGGGGACCGTGTTGTTGAAGGGGCAAAGCAGCTATTCCGGCCAGACCGATGTTTTCGACGGCGCGACGCTCCGGCTCGGCAGCGCTAACGCCCTGCAAAACAGCGCCATCATCGTCCGCCAAGGGGCCACGCTGGAATTGGGCGGCACCGATGCGACGGTCGCGGCCCTGCGCGATCTCGTGTCCGGGGGGGGAGGGCGCGTGAACCTGGGCGCATCCACCCTGACCCTCGGGCATCAGGATGGGTTGTTCAGCGGCGTGATCGTCGGCAGCGGCGGCTTGATCAAGGCTGGGAGCGGGACCCAGGTCTTGGCCGGCCAGAACACCTATACCGGTCCCACCGTGATCGAGGGCGGTGCCTTGGTGATCGGCGACGGTGGTACCCAGGGCGCCATCGCCGGAAACGTGGTGGATAATGCCATCCTGGCCTTCAAGCGTTCGGACGCCGTCACTTTCGGCGGCAATATCAGCGGTTCCGGGGCCTTGGTACAGGCGGGAAGCGGGGTGCTGACCCTGACCGGCACCAACAGCTACACCCGTGGCACCGTGGTCGAGGCGGGCACGCTGGCGGGCGATACCCGTAGCCTCCAGGGCGCGATCACCAACAACGCCCAGGTGGTGTTCAACCAAACCGCGGACGGCAGCTACCTAGGCGATATGTCCGGCACCGGCAGCCTGGTCAAGAATGGCGCGGGCATCTTGACCCTCGCCGGGAACAACAGCTATACCGGCACCACCACGGTGAACGCGGGGGTTCTGGCGGGCAACGCCACCAGCCTGCAAGGCAATATCCGACTCGCCGATAATACCTTGCTGGTGTTCGACCAAGCTCAGGACGCCCCGGACAACGAGTACGACGGGTCCATCACCGGCAGCGGCGGCATGGTCAAGAATGGCGCGGGCACCTTGATCCTGGGTGGGCTGAATAGCTACACCGGCTCCACCACGGTGAACGCGGGGGTGTTGCAGGGCGATACCGGCAGCCTGCGCGGCAATATCCTCGACAACGCCACGGTGCGATTCGACCAGGCGGACGACGGCAGCTATGGCGGGGTGATTTCCGGCGGCGGCGGTTTGCTCAAGACCGGCGGGGGCGTGCTGACCCTGGCCAACGCCTCCACCTATACCGGCACCACCCAGGTCGATGGCGGCACTTTACAACTGCAAGGGGCCGCGCAGTACACCTTCGTCGGCAACGTGGTCAACAATGCCGGTTTCTCGGTCAGCCAGACCACGGCGCGATACCAGGGCGATTTCACCAACAACGGTGCCTATCTCAGCCAGCAGGCGACCAGCCAGTTCGAAAACCTCACGGTGGGCGGCGCAGGCTATCTTGCGGGCGGCAGCGCCCAGGACCAGTTCATCGTCGCGGGCAATTTCCTCAATACCAGCACCCAAGCCAAGCAGTGGAACACCGCCAACGCCAGCCTGGAATTCACCGGCACCCAGGGTACCCACCATCTGATGCAATTGGCCGCAACCGACAAGGGGACGGGGTCCGAGGCCACCCACAAGAATTTCCTGTGGGGCGCGGTGAAGCTGGGCGCGGGCAATACCCTCGAACTGACCGATGGCAACGCCGAGGGTAAGAAACCCGCCCTGTACGTCCAGAAACTGGTGCTACCGGGGGGCAAGGCCCAGTTGGCGGATATCACCAGCGACTACAACATTTATTTCAATTCCACCCTGGCGGCCAATAACGGCCTGCAAGACCATATGGCCTTCGGTGGCGGTAATGGGGAATTGCTGTCCTGGAGTTTCTCGCCGCAACTGGCCGGGACACCGACCCAGCCCGATACCAGCCTGACCCCCACCCAACAGAGCTTTGCCCAGGGCTTGGACCAAGCCTGCAACGGTGCCCAGGGCCAGTTGCTGCAACAGTGCCAGCAGTTGCAGAGCTTGAGTCCTGCGGGCAAGCAGCAAGCCGCCCAGCAACTCACCCCCGACCAAGTGGCTTCCCAGGGCGGCGTCGTCACCCAAATCCAGACCCATCAGGGCGGCGCGGCCCTCAGCCGGATGGACGGCATCCGCCACGGCAATATCGATACCATGTCCTTCAACTTCAATGGCTTGCAGATCGGAGCCCGGCAGTTGGCGGCCTTGGGTCCGCTGTTCGGGGGCGGTGGCGCGGCGGGCGACGAGGACGCGGCCCGGCCCGCCGGGCAGGACGCCAGCTTCCGCGACGCGCCGGTGGGGGCGTTCATCCAGGGCCAGTTCACCTTCGGCGACCTGGCCGAAAACGAATGGCAGCGCGGCTATCACTTCGATACCCGCAATGTGACCTTCGGGGCCGACTACCGCCTCAACGACAAGCTGGTGGCGGGCGCGATGTTCAGCTATAGCAACACCAACGCCCACTACAACCAGAACGCCGGCAGCATGAACAGCAATGCCTATCTGGGCTCGCTCTACGGCAGCTATTACCTGCCGCTGGATTTCTATGTGGATTTGGCCGCGACCTATGGCGGACAGGATTACGGCTTCACCCGGCAATACAGCTATCCGGGTTTCGTGGGGCAGGCCAGGGGCAATCCCGGCAGCGGGCAATTCGGCTTCACGCTCAACCTGGGCAAGGACTTCGCCTATCAGGCGTGGTCTTTCAGCCCCTACACCCGCTTCGAGTATGCCAACCTGCATATCGACGCCTACCGCGAGAGCGGCGGCGAGGGCTACGCCATGAATGTGGGCGGCCAGACCGCGCAGTCCTTCGTGAGCGACCTGGGGTTCCAGGCCAGCCATCAATTCAGCACGCCGTTCGGGATCGTGGCCCCGGCCCTGCGGGTGGAATGGGAACACCAATTCCTCAACGACAACCGGGGCGTGCAGATGAGCTTCGTCGATTCTTCGCAGGGCGCTTTCGTGTTGCAGACCGGGGAACCGGACCGCGATTACGTCAACCTGGGCGGTTCGGTGGTCGCCACCCTGCCCAATGGCGGTTCCGGGTTCCTGCGCTACGAAAGCCGTCTCGGCCAGAGCGATGTCACCCAGCACATCGTGCAGCTCGGTTTCAGGATGTCCTTCTGATGCATACGGAGTCCAAAGCCCGCTTCGGGCCGGTCCGAAGCGGGCTTTGGACTCCAAACCAGAGGGGTCACGCGGCCTGGGAAGGCAGGACCAAGCGCCGGTTGTCCCGCAGCATCCCGGCGAATTCGGCGGCGGGCACCGGACGGCTCAGGTAATAGCCCTGCATCTCGTCGCAGCGGTTGCGGCACAGGAAGGCCAGTTGCTCCCGCGTCTCCACCCCTTCCGCGATCACCTTGAGGCCGAGGATATGGCCCAGGGCGATCACCGTCTGCACGATCCCCGCGTCGTTGCTGTCGGTCGCTATGTCCCGCACGAAGGATTGGTCGATCTTGAGCCGGTCGAACGGGAAGCGCTTCAAATAGCTCAGGCTGGAATAGCCGGTCCCGAAATCGTCCACCGAAATCTCCACCCCCAGTTGTTTCAAGCCGCGCAGCACCGGGATGAATTGCTCGGGGTCTTGCATGACCATGGTCTCGGTCAATTCCAATTCCAGGTAGCGGCCTTCCAAACCCGTGTCTTCGAGGGTGGCGGTGATGAGTTCGGTTAGGTGGTCGCCGCGCACTTGCCGGGCCGAAAGGTTGACCGACATGTTGAGCCGCGCCAGCCCTTCCCGCTGCCAGGATTTGGTTTGCAGGCAGGCCGCGTGCAAGGCCCAGCCGCCGATGGGGTGGATCAGGCCGGTCTTCTCGGCCAGCGGGATGAACTCGGAGGGCGCGACCAGCCCCAGTTCGGGATGCCGCCAGCGGATCAGGGCTTCCGCGCCGATGATCGAACCGCCCCGCAGTTCCACCTTGGGCTGGTAATACAGCTCGAACTGGCCTTGTTCCAGCGCCCGCCGCAGGGCGTTTTCCAACTGTAGCCGTTCCACCGCCAAGCGGCTCATTTCCCGCGAATACAACCGGAAGCCGTTGCCGCCTTCCTCCTTGGCCCGGTACATGGCGATATCGGCGTGCTTGAGCAGGGTTTCCATGTCCTCGCCGTCGGTGGGAAAGACGCTGGCCCCGATGCTGCCGTTGAGGTATAGCTCGCGCCCTTCGACTTGGAACGGCTGGGCGAAGGCCCGCAGTGTTTTGAACGCCACCCGTTCTATATCCTCCAGCTTGTCGATATCGGCCAGCAGGATCAGGAATTCGTCGCCGCCCTGGCGGGCCACGGTGTCGCCCTCCCGCACCGCGGCCTTGAGCCGCTCGGCCACGGCCAGCAGCAGCTTGTCGCCCAGCACATGGCCGAAGCTGTCGTTGATATCCTTGAAGCGGTCGAGGTCCAGGAAGAACAGCGCCAACAGCCGTTGGGCGCGGCGGGCGTGGGCCAGGGCCTGGTTCATGCGGTCGGCCAGCAGGGCGCGGTTGGGCAGGCGGGTCAGGGCGTCGTGGGTGGCGAGGTATTCGATATTGGCCTCGTAGCGCTTGCGCTCGGTGATATCGCTGGCGACGCCGTCCAACCGCAGGGGTTGGCCCTCCGCGTCCCGGATCAGCTTGACCCGGTCCTCCAGCCAGCGGATTTGGCCGTCCGGGCGCAGGATGCGGTATTCGACAGTCAGGGTGCCGCTCGCCAGCGCGTCCTCGGGAATCCGGCCCATCCGTTCCCGGTCCTCGGGGTGGACGGTGTTCAGCCACAGGTTTTTGTCGGCCATGAAATCGGCCACCGGGCGGCCCCAGACCCGCTCGGCGGCGGCGTTGAGATAGAGCAAACGGTAATTCCGCAGCGAAATGGACCAGACGATGTTGTCGATGGACCCCAGGATGCTGCTCAGCTTGTCCTCGGAAACCCTGAGTTCCTCCTCGGCGCGTTTGTGTTCCACGAACAGGCCGATCTGGTTGCCGATGGCGGCGAGCAAGTTCATCACTTCTTCCCTGGGCTGGCGGATTTCGCGGCTATAAAAGCCGATGGTGCCCAGCACCCGCCCCTCGAACCGCAGCGGGAAACCGAAGCCTGCGTGGATGCCGGCCTGCAAGGCGAGTTCGGAGCGTGGGCAGAGGACGTCCTGGCCTAGATCGGCGATCCAGAGCGGCTGCCGGGACTGCCAGACCCGCCCCGGTAGCCCGCTGCCCGGTTCGAACACCATTTCCTGGGTGGCCGCCTCGAAAGCGCGCACATCCGCGTGCGTATTGCTCCGCCGCCAAGTACCGGCGCAACGCAATAGTTTGGCCGTGTCGTCCACCAAGCAGAGTTCGCCCACATCCACGTCCCAGTTCAGGGTTTCACAGATGACCCGCAGCACCTCGGGGGTGGCTTCGGCCAGGCTGGCGGCTTCGGCCAGGATGCGGGCCACCGCGTATTGCGCGGCCAGCCGTTGCTCCGCCCGGCCCCGCGCCGCTTGGTTGCGGAGGTTGGCGGCACCATAGGCGATATCGTTGGCCAACTCCTCCAGCAGTTCGATTTCGTCCGGGCCGAAGGCGTCGGGGGCGGTGTCGCAAATGCACAACGCGCCGATGGCTTTTTGGTTTTCCCGCAGCGGCAGGGCGATCATGGCGTGGTAGCCCAGGCCCAGGATGGCTTCCCGCCATTGGGGCCAGCGGGTTTCCGCCGACAGGTCGCGCACGGCCACGGTTTGGGCCGTCCGCAAGGCCGCGCCGATGGGGGTGTCGGAGGCACTGCCGTCCATCAGGGCGGGCATCCAGGCCTGCCGTTCCCCGGCCTGCGCCATGGAGGATAACAGGGTGGAACGGTCTTCCCTGAGCATCCCGATCCAGGCCGTGGGGTAGTTGCCGGTGCCGACGATGATCCGGCACATGTGGTCGAACAATTCCTGTTTTTCGGTGGCGTGGATCAGGGCGTGGTTGCACTCGGCCATGACGCTGCGGGCGCGGAGGATTTTTCGTAAGGCTTGCTGGGCCAGCCTGCGCTCGGCGATTTCCAGCCTCAGCACCTCGGCCCGCTGCTGCAATTCGGCGTAGAACTCCAGGTTCTCGTAGGCGGTGGCGACCTGGGCGGTGATGGTGGCGGCGATATCCTCGTCCACCCCGCTGAATTCCGGGGCTTCCCGTTTGTTGGCGAGATACAGCCAGCCATAGACCCGGCTGGAGGTGGCGATGGGCAGGCCCAGCCAGCTCTGCACCGGCGGATGCCAGGCCGGCAACCCCAGGGGCGTGGGATCGCCCGCCAGCCCGGCGATGCGGCGCGGGCGCGGTTCGGCCAGCAGGTGGCCCAGCAATCCATCCGGTCGCAGCGGGAAATCGGTGTCCGCCACCGCCGGTGCGCCCATGCCCCAGGTGTAGATCAAACGGGGCCGGGTGCCGTTGTGTTCCAGCAGGCCGACCACGGCGTATTGCGCGGCGCAGATGTCGTGGACCGCCCGGCAGAAGGTTTCCAACAGTGCCTTGGGATCGCGCTGGGAGCCGAGTTCCAATCCCAGCTCGATCAGGGTGGCGAGCCGTAGGCTGATTTCACCCAGATGGCCCAGCGATTGCGAGGAATGGGCCGCCAGCCGCCGCCATTCCGCGCCCTGGACCGGATCGGCCCTGGCGATGCGGTCGATCAGCCGTTGCAGGGCTTCGATATCCGACAGATAGCCGTTCAATTGCCCGGACAGGGCGGTGCCCAGGGTTTCGGGCGTGGGCGGTTCGGCATGGGCGGGCGCGGCGCTGGGTTGGACGAAAGCGGGCAGGCCCAGCGTGGTCTGCACGGCGGCGAGGATTTCCTCGGGCGAGGAAGGCTTGGCCAGCACGGCGGACACGCTGCGGGATTCGGTCTGCCGCTGGGCTTCCGGGGCGCGGTAGGTGGCGGTGTAGAAGATGACCTTGGTCCCGGCCAGGGTCGGGTCGGCCCGCAGTTGATCGACCAACTGGTAGCCATCCATGCCCGGCATCAGGATATCGGTGATGACCAGGTCCGGCGGGGACGAGCGGGCCAGGGCCAGGGCTTCCGCGCCACTGGCGGCTTCCAGCAGCCGGTGGCCGGCGTAGCCCAGGAGGGTGCAGAGGAATTCCCGGTTGAGCGGGCGGTCGTCAACGACCAGGATCGTCGCCATGGGGTACACCTCGGGGCTGTGGCGTTCCGCCCAGGCAGTCCTCGATTTCCCGCAGCAGGGCCAGCGGCTCGATGGGGCTGCGGAGGTAGCGGGTCGCGCCCAGGCTCAAGGCCAAGGCTTGCTCGTTGCCACCCCACACCGAGGCGCTGAGGAACACGAAGGGAATGCCGCGCCAACGCGGATCGCCGCGTACGGTCTTGAGGAAGCTCCAACCATCCACATGGGGCATCCACAGGTCGGAGAGGATCAGGTCGAAGCGGTCCCCGGCCAAGTGGTCCAGGGCTTCCGCGACGTCGTTCGCCAACACCACCCGGTAGCCGAAGGGTTCGAGGATGCCACGGATCAATTCCTGGTTGTTGGGCGAGTCGTTCACCGACAGGATGCGGCCTTGCCGGGCGGCGGGGATTTCCGATTTGGCGGGCGCGGGTTCGGGCGCGGTGGGTTCGGGCGCGGCGTGGAGGTTATGTGCCAGGAAGCTTTCCACCTGGGGGATGAAGGTTTCCGGGTCGATGGGCTTGGAGATATAGCCGTCGAAACCCGCGGATAACAGCCGCTCGCGGTCGCCGACCATGGCCAGGGCCGTGACCGCGACGATGGGCGTCTGCCGCGATTCGGGTCGGCTTTTGAGGGCGCGGATCACGCCATAGCCATCCATGCGCGGCAGATGGATATCGCAGATGATGAGATCGGGCCGCTCCGCGAGCGCGGCGAACACGCCTTGTTCGCCATCGGTGGCGGTTTGCGGCAGATAACCGAAGGCTTCCAATAGGTAGACCATCAGTTCCAGATTGCCGGGGTTGTCTTCGATGATGAGGATGCGGGCGTTCATGGGTCCGGCCCGGCGCAGGCCGTGCGGAGGCTCAGGGTGAACACGCTGCCCGCGCCGGCTTCGCTGTGGAAGCCGATGTGCGCTCCGATGAGGTCGGCCAGCTTTCCGCACAGGTACAGCCCCAGTCCGGTGCCCGCGAAGCCGCGGGTGCTGGTGGAATCGACCTGGCTGAAGGCCCGGAACAGCTTGTCTTGATCTTCCGGCTTGATACCGATGCCGGTGTCGATCACGGCGACCTCGACCTCCTGGCCGCACCGGGCCAGCTCGATCCGCACCTCGCCGCGCAGGGTGAATTTGACGGCGTTGTTGGCGAGGTTGATGAGGATTTGGCGCAGGGCGCGGCGGTCGGTCTCAACCACGATGGGGGCGTCCGGCAGGCCCAGCTTGAAATCCAGGCCCTTCTGCTCGGCCATGGGGCGCAGGGTTTCGGCGATTTCGGTCAGCAATTCCTGGCATTCGACTGGCTCGGGGGCGATCCGCACCTTGCCGGATTCGATCTTGGCGAGGTCCAGCAGGTCGTTGATCAGCGAAAGCAAATGCTTGGCGCTGGATTGGATGATGCCGAGTTGGCGTTCTTGGGCGGCGGTGAGGGGGCCGGGCAGTTTCATCAGCAAGGTGCCAGTGAAGCCGATGATGGCGTTCAAGGGGGTGCGCAGTTCGTGCGACATCCCGGCCAGGAAGCGGTCCTTGGCCAGGTTCGCGCCTTCCAGTTCCAGGTTTTTTTCCCGCAGCGCCTGCTCGAAGCGCTTGCGCTCGGTCACGTCGCGGATCGAGGCGTTGACCAGGACGCCCGCGTCGGTTTCGAGCGGGCCGAGGCTGATTTCGACCGGGAATTGGCCGCCGTCCTTGTGCAGGCCGTACAGTTCCAGACCCGAACCCATGGGCCGGGGCCGGGGGGCTTGGAAGTAGCTAGCCCGGTGCTGGGCATGTGTCGAGCGGAAGCCCTCCGGGACCAGCATTTCCACGCTTTGGCCCAGCATCTCCGCGCGGGTGTAGCCGAAGAGCTGTTCGGTCTGGGAATTGACCAAGCGGATAATGCCGTCGTTGTCCACGATCACCATGGCATCGGGGGCGGATTCCAACAGTCCCCGGAACTGGGTTTCGGAGCGCTGGCGTTCGGTTTCGGCGGAAATATCCTTGGAAATCAATAGGAAGCCGAATGGTTGGTCTTGGGGGTCGCGGCGGGTGGTGACCGCCGCGCGGGCGATGAAACGCTGTCCATCCTTGCGGCGGCGGTACAAGATGCCTTCCCATTTGCCCTCTTCCAGGGCGGCGTCGAGGATGGCCTGGGGTTTGCCGGCGGCGATATCCTCTTCGGGGTAGAGCAAGGAGGAATCGGCCCGGCCTACGACTTCTTCCGGCTCGTAGCCGTAGATGCGCCGCGCCCCCTCGTTCCACAGGAGGATGGTGCCGTCCCGGTCCAGGGCGATGATCGAGTATTCGGTCGAGGCTTGCAGCACGCTGGTGATGAAATCCACCGCGCTTGCGGCGGTACCGACGATGCGGTCGTCGAAGAGCTTGGCCATGTCCGCCACCCCCGCCGCTATTATTGGGGCTGGGTTGCCGCCGCCATTTGCCGGTGCAGGTCGGCGAGCGCCTTGTGGCGCTGGGCCGCTTCGCCGTAGCTGTGGGCCAGGGCGTCGGTGTGTTCGACCAGATCGGGGATGTTCTTGCCGTAGGCGCTGTGCAGATGCTCGCGGTACGCTTCGGCTTGGTCGCTCAGGGTTTTGGCCTTGGCGGCTTCGGTCTCGGCTTCGGCGTCGAGCAGGGCGGCGATTTTCAGGTGATCCGCCGGGGTTTTGGCGGATTTGACCAAGGTGCTGATTTGGGCGTCCCCGGTGGGAGGTTCGGCCAGGGCGAACGGGACTGGGACGCAAGCGGCGAGCAAAACCAATAGGAACGGGGCGATGTGCTTGGGCATCCGACACCTCCATGGTGGGCAATCCGTATAGCCGGGTAATTCCTGACTAAAATAGATTGGCATGGAGCATGGTAGTTCCTGGGGTTTTCCACGGCAAGCGGAACTTATCGGATATACGCGGGGTGGCGCTCCGGTTTGATGCGCCAGCGCCCGAGTTCCCTTGGACCGGGGAAAGATACCATCCTTCCGGCCGCGGATGACAAACGCCGCCCCGCCCCCCATAATGCCGCGCTTTTTACCAGCACCAAAACAAACATGTGGTTCAAGAATCTGGCACTGCTTCGTTTTACCGAACCCTTCTCCCTGAATGCCACCGAACTGGAGGAACGCCTCCAGCAACGCCGCTTCCAGAATTGCGGTAGCCTCGAACTCGCCAGCTTCGGCTGGTGCGCCCCCCTGGGCCGGGATACCTTCCCCCTGGTCCACGCCACCAACGGTTTCCTGATGATCTGCCTGCAAAAGGAGGAAAAAATCCTCCCGGCCTCGGTGGTGAACGAGGTGGTGGCGGAACGGGTCCAGGAGATCGAGGACCGTCGGGGTACCCCGGTACGGCGCAAGGAAAAGGACGCGCTGCGCGACGAAGTGATGCAGGACTTGTTGCCACGGGCGTTCAGTTTCAGCCGCCGCGCCTATGCTTATATCGATCCCAAGGGCGGCTGGCTGGTGGTCGATAGCACCAGCGCCAAGAAGACCGACGAGTTGACCAGCCTGTTGCGGCAGTGCCTGGGTTCGTTGCCGGTGGTGCCGTTCGCCACCCGCGAGCGTCCCAGCCTCGCCATGACCCTGTGGTTGGGCGAAAATGGCCCACCGCCGGGCGTCACCCTGGAAAGCGAATGCGAACTGCGCTCCCCGGAGGAAGACGGCGGCATCGTGCGCTGCCGCAAGCACGATCTGGGCGCCCCGGAAATCCAAAACCATCTCGAAGCCGGCAAGGAAGTCATCAAGCTGGCCTTCACCTGGAGCGACCGCCTCAGCCTGGTGCTGGACGAGAATCTCGCCGTCAAGCGCCTGAGGTTCCTCGACATGGTGCAGGAAGCGGCGGCCGAGGTGGACACGGACGACGCGGCGGAGCGTTTCGATGCCGATTTCGCCGTCATGAGCCTGGAGTTGGCGGCGTTCCTCCCTCAACTGGCCGAACTGTTCGGGGGCGAAAACCTCCAGGCCAAGTAATCGGTAACAGGAAAACGCGATGCGGAACAACAACCAATCCCTGCCTATCTTCCGGCCCCGGCTCGGTGGCTGGATCGCGGCCCTGCTGGTGCTGGAACCCTGGGGGGTCCGGGCCGAGGTCTATACCCTGCCGTCCGGCAGCGACGATGTGATCGGCCAGGTGGAATACGCCACCGCCCGCCAGGAGGATACCCTCATCGATATCGCCCGCAGGACCAGCGTGGGCCAGGTCGAGATGAACATGGCCAATCCCAAGGTGGACCGCTGGCTGCCCGGCGCGGGCACGCGGGTGGTGATTCCGCACCGCTATATCCTGCCCGATTCCCCCCGGGCCGGCATCGTGGTGAATATCCCGGAAATGCGCCTGTATTTCTTTCCGGTGCAATATTCCACCATTACCCACAAGAAGGCCGTGCCGGGCAAGGCCAAGGCCGCCCATGGCAAGGACGGCAAACCGGCCAAGGGCAAGTCCGCCCCGCCGCCGGTCACGTATGTGACCACCACGGAAATGGGCGAGCCGGTCGCCCCGGCCAGCCAGGTCATCACCTATCCGGTCAGCATGGGCCGCATGGATTGGCGCACGCCCATCGGCAAGACCCGCATCGCGCAGAAGGTCAAGGACCCCACCTGGACCCCGCCCGAATCCATCAAGCGCGAACACGCCAAGAAGGGCGAAATCCTGCCCGATGTGGTGCCCGCCGGTCCCGAGAATCCGCTGGGGCCTTATGCCATGAAACTGGGGGTGCCGGGCTATTTGATCCATGGCACCGACCGGGCCGACCCGGCCAAGCCCTTCGGCATCGGCGAGCGGGTAACCCATGGCTGCATGAGGATGTACAACGAGGACGTGACCAAGCTGTTCCCGGAAGTCTCGGTGGGCACGCCGGTCTATTTGGTCAACCAGCCCATCAAGCTGGGCTGGTCGGCGGGCGAGTTGTACATGGAGGTGACGTGGCCGCTGGACGAGGATATCAAGGAGATTCCGGCCAAATGGGGCGACGACGTACTCGACGAAAGCAATCTGAGCGAGGAGGAGATCAAGGCGATCCGCGCCAAGAAGCGGACCTTGATGGTCGCCTACCTGACCAAGCTGGGGAACACGCTGATCGAGAAGGAAAACGCCAAGCACGCGATCCTGGTGGACCGCGCCGCGATCAAGGCGGCGGTGGAGCATCCCAGCGGGATTCCGGTCGCCATCGGCAAGCTGGCGGAACCGCCGGTGATCGAAACCGCGCCCAGCGAGTACCCGGCGAACCCCTATGGTTCGCCGCATCCCGCCCCGCAAGCGGTACCGGCCTATCCCTACGGTGGCACGGGCCAGTCCCCGGCACCGAATGCCGGGGTCCCCTACGGCCAGCCAGTGCCCGCCCCGCCGTCCGCGCCGCGCCAATATCCTTCCCAGCCCCAGGCCGCCTATCCCTACGGGACCACGCCCTATGAGGCGGCCCCGTCCCGGCCACAGGCGGAGTATCCCTATGGGGGAACCGCCCAACCCGCTCCGGCGGAACAACCCCAGTATGGCCGGCCTCCGGCGACCTACCCCTATGGCTCGCAGCCGCAGCCGAGGCCGGTCCAGTATCCGTCCTACCCGGCGGGCCAGTCCGATCCCTATGCCCGCCCGCAGGCGACCCAACCCTATACGCCCGAGCGGGCTGCCCCGTCTTCCTCCACCATGCCCGACCCGTTCGCGCCGGCGGAAGAGGAGGAGGAAGAACAATAATCCCGCCATGAAAAAAAGCCCGCCAAGGCTGAATCCTTGGCGGGCTTTTTTATTGGGGCGGCAGGCGCGGATCAGGCTTTGGGCGGCACGTAGCCTTCCGGGGTGGGGTCCGCGCCGCCGAACAGGTATTTGTTGCGTTCCGCCGCCAGGAATGTGCGGGCGGCGGGCTCGAACGGCGTCAGGCGATGTTCGTTGATGAGCATGGTTTGCAGTTTCAGCCAGCCCTGCCATGCCTCCTTGGAGATGTTCTCGTAAATCCGTTGTCCTTCCGCGCCGGGGAAGGGCGGTTGATCCAAGCCTTCGGCCTCGGTGCCCAGGCGGGCGCATTGCACCAGATGTGTCATTGTGATCCTCGCGATGTTTTCAGGGATGGTGGGTGATGGGTGGGATCGTCCCGGTGGGTGTTTTATAAGTCCAGGGCGATCTGGCCCCGCGTGGCGTTGTCGCCGGCGATGTCCCGCAACAATTGGGCGATGGGTGCGGGCAGCCCCACCGCCGCGTCCGGGCCGAACCAGCCCGGCCCGGCGTCCTCGGCCACCCAGGGCGCGAAGCCTTCGGCCCGGATCAGCACCGGTACGAAGTCCAGCCGGAAGTGCGTGAAAGTATGTCGGCGCCGGGGCAGCCGCTCAAGCCGGCAAGTGTCGATCCCCCGCTCCGCGCACCACCCCAACAGGGCGTCCAGCCCGTCGAATTCCGGCAGGCTCCTGAGTCCGCCCCAGATGCCGGTCGGCGGGCGCTTTTCCAGATAGACCGCCCCGCTCCCGTCGCGCAATACCAGCATATGGCATTCCCGTACCGGCTGGGCCAGTTTGGGCCGGGGCGTGGGGATGGCGTCGGTCAAGCCCAGCCGCAGGGCCGCGCAACCGTCGCGCAAGGGGCAAACCCCGCAGGCCGGGCCGCGCTTGGCGCAGACCGTGGCCCCGAGGTCCATCATGGCTTGGTTGTGGTCGGCCACCCGGAATTCCGGGGTCAGCGCCTCGCTGAGCCGCCAGAGTTCCCGTTCCACCTGGGGTGCGCCGGGCCAGCCCGCCAGCCCGGCGTAGCGGCACAGCACCCGTTTGACATTGCCGTCCAGGATTGGGGCGGGCAAGCCCGAGCCCAGGCTGAGGATGGCCCCGGCGGTGGAACGGCCTATCCCCGGCAGTGCCTTCAGCGCATCGACGCTGGCCGGGAAGCGCCCGCCATGTTGCGCCACCACGATCCGTGCCGCCCGGTGCAGATTGCGGGCGCGGGCGTAATAGCCCAGCCCGGCCCACAGCGCGACCACCTCGTCCACCGAACCCGCCGCCAGCGCCGCCACGTCCGGGAACCGCGCCATGAAACGCTCGAAATAGGGGATCACCGTGGCGACCTGGGTTTGTTGCAGCATGATCTCGGAAATCCAGACCCGGTAGGGATCGCGGGCGGTTTGCCAGGGGAGGTGTTTGCGGCCATGGCGGTCGAACCAATCGAGCAGGGCGGTGCGGAATTCTTCGGTGTGCATCGGGCAAAGCGGGTCCGGGAAAGGCGGGCATTGTAACCCGGCGGCGGGGCCGGGGCGGCAACGCCAAAGTTTGATAAATCAGGAACCGCTAATTTTCTTTTGGGCCTATAGTTAGGCTGGGCCGGCAAAATAGCCGGGCCGGGGCTTCCAGGGTTTGGGGAAGCATCGCCATCCGCGCGGGGGTTTGGTCTCACGGCCAAGCCCAGGTAAGCGGGCCGGGACGGCCTCCGCGCCCAAGATAAGAAAACCGAGGAGAGAGTCTATGCAAAACCGAATTGATCGCTCGCGCCGCCGTTTCATGTGCCATGCCGGTTTGGGAGCATTGGCCGTTTCCGCCTTGCCCGGATGGGTCCGCGCCATGGAAATGCAGGCCATGGCCAAGCTGGCCCCCAACCGCGCTTCGCCCGGTTTCAATCCCGATGTCGAGATCGATATGGCCGCCCAACCGGGGCTGGCGTCGATCCTGCCGGGACCGTCCACCCAGGTTGTGCAATATGTCGCCCAGCGGGTCAAGGGACCGGACGGCACCGTGGCCGAACTGCCCGGCAGCTATTTGGGACCGCTGCTCCGGCTCCACCGCGGCCAGAAGGTCCGCATCAACTTCCGCAGCAAGCTGGCGGAGCCCACCATCGTCCATTGGCATGGCCTGCATGTGCCCGCCGTCATGGACGGCCATCCGATGCATGTCATCGACAATGGCGAGACCTATGTCTACGAGTTCGAGGTGTTGAACCGGGCCGGTCTGCACATCTACCACCCGCACCCGCACGAATTGCTCGGCAAGCAGCTTTACCAGGGCTTGGCCGGCGGCATCATCGTCAACGACGAGGAAGAGTCCAAGCTGGAGCTACCTTCGGGCGAATACGAAATCCCCATCATCATCCAGGACCGCCGCTTCGACGCCCAGAACCGGATGGCCTACGTCCCCACCATGCACGACCGCATGATGGGCTATTACGGCGACCGCATCCTGGTCAACGGACGGCCCGAGATGGCGCTGGACGTGGCGAGCCGGGCCTACCGCCTGCGCTTCCTCAACGGCTCGAACGCCCGCATCTACAAGCTGGGCTGGAGCGACGGCACGCCCATCACCGTGATCGGCGTCGATGGCGGCTTGTTGGAAACCCCGGAAACCCTGCCCTACGTCATGCTGGCACCGGGCGAACGCCTGGATGTCTGGGCCGATTTCAGCGGCAGGGCCAAGGGTTCCGAGTTCACGCTGCGTAGCCTGCCGTTCCAGGGCGTGCTGCCCAAAATGGCGGGCCGGATGATGGGGGGTGGAATGGGCGGCATGGGCGGCGGCATGATGGCGGGCATGGCCTTGCCGGTCGGCAGCGATTTCCCCATCTTCAAGGTCCGCGTCACCCGGACTACCAGCGACAGCCCCAAACTGCCCGGCCACCTGTCCAGTTTCAAGCGCTATACCCTGGCCGAGGTCGCCAATCCCGCCAAGCCCATCCCCATCGGCATTTCCGAAGCGCCGATGGCGATGTTGCTCAATGGCAGGCCGTATAAATTCGACGATGTGCAACCCAACGAGCGCATCCCGGTCGATACGGTCCAATTGCTGGAAATCTTCCATGCCCACGGCGGCGAAGGCGGGGGCCATGGTGCCGCCACCCAATCCGAAGGCGGCCATGGCGGTGCCGGGGGCGATAAACCCCAAGGCGGCATGGGCGGTGGAATGATGGGCGGTATGGGCCATGGCATGATGGGGGGCGGCATGGGGGGCATGGGCCACGGCGGCGGGCAATCCGGCGGCATGGGCATGATGGGCGGTATGGGCGGCGGCATGATGCTGTCCATGGCGCATCCCATCCATCTGCACGGCCAGCAGTTCCAGACCATCAGCCGCGGCATCGGGGCCGGAGAGGCGGAGGACTACGCCACGGTCAAGGACGGCTTCATCGATTCGGGACTCAAAGACACCGTGTTGGTGATGCCGGGCGAGAAGGTCCGCATCATCAAGCCCTTCCAGGATTTCAAGGGCTTGTTCGTCTACCACTGCCACAATATCGAGCATGAGGACATGGGCATGATGCGGGATTTCCTGGTGGAATGATCCCGCCCGACGGCGGATAAAAAAAGGCGCGGCCTGGGCCGCGCCTTTTTCGCATGGAAACCGTGTGGGTCGCCAAGTATCCCTTGTCCGGCCTTTGGAGGAAGCCAAACAATCTGAGAAGTAAAAAACCGTGTTAACCCCTGCTTGTTCAGGTCGGAGCCTTCTTGGCGGCCGGCGTTTTGGTTTCTCGGGGCGGGGGGATGACGTTGGCGGTCGGTCCCCTCCGATCCGCCCCTGGGATCGCCGTAAATTGTATCCGGGAAAAAAGCCCGTGAAGCCATTCCAAAAACGTGAATATTCACAATTGACGCGGTGCTTGTAATGTGGCAGCAGCCGGGATCGGGCCCGTCCCGGATTCCGCTTATTCCTGCCGGGGATAGATCAACTGCCCGACCGGGAAGCCCAGGCTTTTGGCCTGGGCGGTCAAGCGGGCCAGGACTTCCGGGTCCAGCCGTGGGTTCCGGGCCAGTATCCACAGATAATCCCGGCTCGGCCCCGCGACCAGCGAATAACCGTAGCCCGCGCGGTCGAGTGCCAGGATGTGGTAGCCACCATAGAACGGCCCGAAGAACGAGACCTTGAGGCTGCCCACCGCCGGGCTGCCGATGAAATAGGCTTTGCCCTCGGCTTGTCGCCATACGCCCCGCTCCGCGTCGAAGCCCCGGTTGACCACCCGGACCCCGCCGTCGTCGCGCAGGCTGTATTCGGCGGTGACACGCGACAGGCCGCGCTCGAAGGCGTGGTTCAGCCGGGCGATTTCATGCCAGGTGCCCAGATAGCGGGGTAGCTCGAAACCGTCCACGACGGTCACGCCCCTGGGGGCCCCCACGCAGCCGGCCAGGAGCAGGCAAGCCGCCCCTATCGAAAGGAAACGCATCGGAACCCCCGTCTTAATCGGACTGCTGCGCGGTGCGGAACAGCCAGGCCGACAGCCCCGCCAGCGCCAGGGCCGCCACGCCGGAAATCCAGGTCGGCACCGCCCACGGCCCTATCGCCATCTCCCAGCCCAACAGCGCCCGCAGCAGATGGGCCAACGCCATCAGCCCGAACACGCCGCCACCCGCGAGCAGGGCCGGGCGCTGGTCCGGGTCGGTGGCGGGGTTGGCTTCCGCTTCCAAGGCCGCGCTGTCGGGGGTGGCCCGCTTTTGTTTCAGCAGGCGCTTCCGCAATTTGTCGCGTTCGCGGGCCTTGGCGCTTTGCTGTTTCTTGTAGAGCTCGATGCCCTTGGCGATGCCTTGGGCGATGAGCTTGGTTTGCTCCTTGGTCTGGCCGGGGGTCTGGATGGAGCGGGCCATGCGCAGGGCTTCGGCCTGGATCGCGTCGCCGGGGGATGGGGGATCGGGTTGGGACATGGCGGGGTTGGTCGGGAAGTGGGCGGGATGGGTCGGAAGCGTAGTGTAATCCGGTGGGGATGGGAAGGTGCCGACCTCCCGCTTCCGCCGCGCCCGGCTATGGGGCAAGGCGCGTCCCGGCCCGGAGTTTCGCGCCGAAGCTGTCGGTATCGACCGGCTGGCCGAACAGGTAGCCTTGGAACAGTCCGCAGCCATGTTCCTTGAGGAACTCGAACTGCGCCAGGGTTTCCACGCCCTCGGCCACCACCTCCAGCGCCAGGCTCTGGCCCATGTTGATGATGGTGCGCACGATCACGGCGTCGTTGGCGTCGTGGTGCAGGTCCAGCACGAAGGAGCGGTCGATCTTGAGCTGGTCCAGCGGCAGCCTTTGCAGATAGGCCAGCGAAGAATAGCCGGTGCCGAAATCGTCCAGCGAGAAGCGCACGCCCGCGGCCCGGAGCCCCGCGAGGATGGGCACGATATCGTCCAGCTTGGAGATGAGCATCCCCTCGGTGATTTCCAGCTTGAGCCGGTGCGGCGAAATCCCGGCCCGTTCCGCCGCCGTGTGGATGATGCCGGGGAAGTCCGGCTGGCGGAATTGGCGCGGACTGATATTGATCGACAGGAAGAAATCGGGGGACAGCCAGTCGCGGGTTTCCCAGGCCCGGAGCAGGCCGCAGGCGGTTTCCAGCACCCAGGTGCCGATGTCGATGATGAGTCCGCTTTCCTCGGCCAGGGGGATGAAATCGCTAGGACCGATCCAGCCGCGGTCGGGATGCTCCCAGCGCAAGAGGATTTCCCCGCCCGCGATCCGGCCGGCGGCGTCCACCACCGGCTGGCAGTGCAGGTGCAATTGGTCCAGGGTGCGGGCCTTGCGCAGTTCCGCCAGCAGCGCCACCCTGGCCTCCATCGCCGCCGCCATCGCCGGATCGAAGAAGCAGGCGGTGTTGCGTCCGGCGGCCTTGGCCTGGTACATGGCGGCGTCGGCGCGTTTGAGGAACGACTCGGGCCGTTCCTCGTTGCCCTTGAACAAGGCCACGCCAATGCTCAGGGTGACATGGTGTTCGTGCCCGGCCAACGTGTAGGGGTCGGCCATGGTGGCGATCACTTTGGATGCGACCTGTTCGGCGCGGGCGGCGGCGTCCAAGCCGTCATGGCCCAGCCGTTCCAGCACGATCACGAATTCGTCCCCGCCCAGCCGGGCCACGGTGTCCTCGGAGCGCACGGTGCGCGAGAGGATTTCGGCCACCTGGATCAGCAGGGCGTCGCCCACATCGTGCCCGGCGGTATCGTTGAGGACCTTGAAATTATCCAGGTCGATGAACAGCAGGGCGCCGTATTGTTCCAGCCGGGCCGAGGCCGCGAAAATCTGCTGTAGCCGGTCGTAGAGCAAGCGCCGGTTGGGCAGTCCGGTGAGGGTGTCGTAATAGGCCAGCCGCCGCACTTGTTCCTCGGCTTGTTTTTGCCGGGACAGGTCGAGGTAGGCGCCGACGTAATGGGTGGTGTCGCCGTCGGTGTTCCTGACCGCGCTGATCGACAGCCATTCCGGGTATACCTCGCCGGATTTGCGCCGGTTCCACACTTCCCCTTGCCAGAAGCCGCGTTCGGCCAGTCCCTGCCACATCTCGCGGTAGAAGGCGGTATCGTGCCGCCCGGATTTCACCAGGTTGGAACGCTGCCCGACGATTTCCTCCAGGACGTAGCCGGTGCTTTCGCAATAGCGGCGGTTGGCGCGTTGGATCACGCCCTGGGCGTCGGTGATGATGATGGCCTCGTTGGCCTCGAAGGCGGAAGCCACCAGACGCAGTTCCAATTCGGCGCGTTTCATGTCGCTGATATCGATGCAGCAGCCGACGAAGCCCAGGAACCGGCCCCGTTCGTCGCCGCGGGGCTGGGCGGTTTCGACCAGCCAGTGGTAGGTGCCGTCGTGGCGGCGCAGGCGGTATTCCATCCGGTAGGGCCGGGGCTGGGCGAGATGTTCGCGGTGGGCTGCGAGGCAGGCGTCCCGGTCTTCCGGGTAGAGCCCCGCCTGCCAACCATCGCCCGCCTCCGCCTCCAGGGGGCGGCCGCGGAATTCCAGCCAGCCCCGGTTGAAATAATCGCGCCGGCCTTGGGCGTCGGTGGTCCAGATCATCACCGGGGCGGCGTCGCTCAATTCCCGGAACCGCGCCTCGCTTTCGCGCAAGGCCCGCTCCGCCGCCTTGCGCTCGGACACGTCGCGCGAGGCGCAGAACAACAGCCAGCGCTCGCCCATCTGGATCGCGGTGGCGCTGACCTCGACCTCGAACAGGCTGCCGTCCTTGCGCCGGTGCTGGGTGTCGAACACGGCGGGCTGGCATAGCAATTGGCGGAGCTTTTCCATCAGTTCCGGGCGGGTCCACCGCGCATCCCATTGGGAGACGTGCATGCCTTTCAACTCGCCCCGGCTATAGCCCAGCATCCGGCAGAAGGCATCGCTCATCAGCACCAATTGGCCCTGCTCGCTGAGGACGTGGATGCCGTCGCTGGCGGTTTTCAGCAATAGGGAATTGCGTAGGTTCTCGACATAGAAGGCCCGTTCCAGGCGCTTGCGGATGCGGAGGTCGCGCACGATGGCACAGCCGTATTCCCGCTCGGCATGGACCACCAGGCTATAGGCCATCTCGACCGGGATGGGGTGGCCTTCCCTGGGCCGCTGCTCGGTTTCCACCCGGATATGACTGTGGCGGCGCAGGTAGTCCCAATGGCGTTGCCAGCGCTCCTCGGAAAAATGGGTGTCGATATCGGCGAGGTGCAGGGTCTTGAGTTTTTCCAGGTCGTAGCCCAGCATCCGCGCCGCGCCCAGGTTGGCATCCAGCAGGCGGCCCTGGGCGTCCATCCACAGGATGGGTTCCAGGGATTGCTCGATGCAGGCCCGTTGGAAATCGAAGGGGGGCGGGGGATCGTCGGGGTCGGAGCCGGTGCCGTCCCGCGGCGGCTCCGTTGGGGATTTGCCGCGCCTTAGCCCCATCGTGGCCATGAGGGCGACCGCGCTCCCGGCCAGCCCGAAAGGCTCTTGGGCCGGCTTGGCGACCAGGAACGCGCAGGGCAGGGCGAGCGCGGCCAGCAGCAGGGCCGGCTTCCAGTGGGGGCGGGTGGCGGGGTTGGAGTTTTTCACCGGGTGGGTCGTGCCAAGAGGGTTTCCATCAGCGCGGCCTCGGCGGCGGCATGGACCAGGTCTTCGCAACCCGCCTCGTGGTCCGTCAGTTCGGCGACGCCCATGGAGATGCCGGGCGCGGCATCGGCCTGGAACCGGGCGGTTTCCAGGGCGCGTCCGATGCGGGTGGCGACGCCGCGGCCTTCCTCCAGCCAGGTGTCGGGCATGACGAGGCAGAATTCGTCGCGGCTATAGCGGGCCAGCCAATCGGTGACGCGGATGTTGGCGAACACGATCCGGCCGAAATGGGCGATCCATTGCCGGACCACGGCCTCGCCCTCGGTCTTGGCGAGAATGTCGAGCCGGGTCAGGTTGATCCAGGCCAGGGTCAGCGAGCGGCAATGTTTGCGGGCGCTGTCGAATTCCCTGGGGAGCCGGGCGTCCAGATAGCCCCGGTTATGGATTTGTTTATGCTGGACCGGACCCAGGGTGGTATCCAGGCCGCCGCCGAATCCCAGCCGCAGTCCGGTCAATACCCGTTGTAGGCGGTGGCCCAATTGCGCCGCCAAAACCCCGGCGCGGCAAATATCCAATTCGGGCGGAAAACCCCAGGCCAATAACTGGGTTTCCTCCGCTTCCGAGTCCACGACGACCAGGCCCGGCTTGGCCAGGCGCTCCAAGGCGTGGGCCAGGCCGTCCAGGCTTCCCAGGGCCGCCGTATGCAAAACCAGCAGTTCGGCGGGGTTTTCATAGGGCTCGGCGGGCACATAGGGAATCGGGACCAAGCCCGTGGGGACCAGGATGCGTTGTGCGTCGGCCAGGGAAAGGCAGGCTTCCGGGACGCACCAAGCCAGGGCGGTCGGATGGGGGGTATCCATGGTTGGGGGTTTCCTTGGGGGGATGGGGTAATGGGAAAAGATTCTAGTCGGCGCGACGGGGATGTCAAAGCCGGGTGTAAGGGTGGGAATCCTAAGGTTTGCCCGGCCCCGGTTGGGGGGCGGCGGTCGGCGCGTTCCAGGGCGCGGCGGGGCGATTTTTTTGGGCGGTGGAGGGGCGCGAATCGCCGGTCCAACGGTCGAATCCGCTAGGGCCGTAGCCATCGCTATCCGGCCGGGGCGAGGCTTCGGCATGATCGGGACCAGCCCCCTGATATTCCCACGGCAGCCGCGGCGATGGCCTTGCCGGGGTTCCCTCCACTCCACAGGTATTCGCCATGAACACATCCATCGACCGGTTGGCCCATAGGTTCCACGGCAGCATCGACGAGAAGGCGGGTTCCGTGGTGGTTTGCTTCCGCGATCCGGGCGCGGCGCGGGAATGCGCCCGTGCGATCGAGTCCTCGACCCAGCGCAAGGTCGCGCTGTGCGGCTGCCGGATCGTCATCGAGGGCGACGGCTTCCTGGAACAATTGCGGCAGGCGGGCCTGTAGCCGACGCGGCGGTCACGGTGGCGCGGGTTCCGGCGGAGGATCGGCGTAGAGTTCGGCGATAGCCCGGAACTCGTCCTCTAATGACAGGAAAGCATCCACCACGGCGGGGTCGAAATGGCTGCCCCGACCGGCCACGATGATGGCCTTGGCCTCCGCGTGGGGCATCCCCGCCTTGTAGACCCGGCGGCTGATCAAGGCGTCGTAGACATCGGCCAGCGCCATCAGGCGGGCCGAGACCGGGATGGCCTCGCCGCTCAAGCCCTCCGGGTAGCCGCTGCCGTCCCATTTTTCCTGGTGGCTGTAGGCGATTTCCTTGGCGTAGCGCAGGAAGGGGATTTCCACGCCCAGCGCGAGTTCGGCCTGGGCGATGGCGTCGCGGCCCAGGGTGGTGTGGGTCTTCATGATCTCGAATTCCTCCGGCTCGAACCTGCCCGGTTTGAGCAGGATGCGGTCGGGGATGCCGACCTTGCCGATATCGTGCAGGGGGGCGGATTTGAACAGCAGGTGGATGACCTTGTCGTCGTCGAGGGCGGGGGCGAAGCGGGGATGGACGCGGAGTTGTTCCGCCAAGGCTTTCACATAGTGCTGGGTGCGGCGGATGTGGTTGCCGGTTTCGTTATCGCGGGTCTCGGCCAGCGAGGCCAGGATTTGGACGGTGACATCCTGGATGGTTTCCACTTCCTGGATGCGCCGTTTCACCTCCTGTTCCAGGAATTCGTTCTGGTCCCGCAGGAAATCCCGCACCTGCTTCAAGGCCAGATGGGTCTTGACCCGCGCCAGCACGATGGGCGGGCTGATGGGCTTGGCGATATAGTCCACCGCGCCCAGTTCCAGCCCGTGGGCCTCGTCCTCGGCCCCGTCCTTGGCGGTGAGGAAGATGACGGGGATGTCCGCCGTGGCGGGGTCGGCCTTGAGTTGGCGGCAGACTTCGTAGCCGTCTATCTCCGGCATCATGATATCGAGCAGGATCAACTCGGGAGGGGGCTGCGAGCGGGCGATCCGCAGTGCCCGGTCGCCGCGGTTGGCGACCTTGACCTTGTAATGGGCTTCGAGGATGCCGCCCATCAGGCTGAGATTGTCCGGGGTGTCGTCGACGACCAAGAGGGTGGATTGGGGGGGTGGCTTCGACATGGGGATGGGTTCGGGGCTGGCGTGCTTGAAGGGGGCTGGTATCCGGGCGGGCACGGAGGCCGGGTCTATAGTAGTTTAGTCGGTGGCGGGAAATAATCGAGGCGGGGTTACTACCGGGCGGATGGGCCCGCCTGGACCGGGGTCCGCTAAATCCCCTCCCATTCCCCGCGCCCGTTGTCCGCCACCGGCAACCGCGGCACGAACAGCCGGTACAACACCGGCACCAACAGCAAGGTCATCACCGTGGCGCTGAACAAGCCCCACACGATCACCGTCGCCAAGGGCCGCTGCACATCCGAACCCAGCCCGGTCGCCAAGGACGCGGGCACCAGCCCCAGGATCGCCACCAGCGAGGCGATCAGGATGGGCCTAAGGCACCGGACCGACCCGCGCAGGATGGATTCTTCCAAAGCCGTGCCCTGGAGCCGCAAATCGGTGATGGTGCGCACGATCAACACCCCGTTCATGATCGACACCCCGAACACGGCGGCGAAACCCACCCCCGACGAAACATTGAGGTTCATGCCCCGGAGGTGCAGGGCGACGGCCCCGCCCACGAAGGCGAAGGGAATCGCCAGCAGCAGGATCAACGCCGCCCGCTGCGAGGCGAACATGGCGAGCAGCAGCACATAGATCACTGCGATGGTGACCGGGACCAGCAGCGCGAAATGCCCGCCCGCCCGCTTGAGGTTCTCGAACATGCCGAGCCAGGTGGCGCGGTAGCCCGGCGGCACCTGGATTTGCCCCTCGAACCTGTGCTGTGCCTCGGCCACGAAACCGCCCTGGTCGCGGCCCACGATATCGCTGCGCACGGTCAGGCGGCGGCGGCCATCGGCGCGGGCGATCATGGTTTGCCCATCGACGATATCGATGCGGGCGACCTGGGCCAAGGGAATCGGGATGCCGTCGGCGTTGTAGACCGGCAAGCGCCCGAGCGCCTGGGGCGAACGCAGGTATTCCGGGGCGAAGCGCGACACGATATCGAAGCGGCGCTCGCCCTCGAACAAGCTGCCGATGGGCGCGCCACCGATGGCGGTATCGACCAAGCGGGTCACGTCCTCGATGCGGACGTTGTAGCGGGCGCAGAGGGAGCGGTCGGGCTGGATCACCAATTGCGGCTGCGGGCCTTCCTGCTCGATGTTCACGTCCACCGCGCCGGGTACTTGTTTCAGCAGGATTTCCGCCCGCCGCGCCAGGTCCAGCAGCACGTCGGAATCGGCACCCGAGAATTCAATCGCCATATTGGCCGAGGTGCCGTTGGTGTCCTCGGTCACGCTGTCGATGATGGGCTGGGTGAAATTGAAACGGGTGGTGGGGAATTCGGCGCGGAACCGCGCCCCCAGCGCCGCCACCAATTCCTGCTTGCGCTGGAATTGGGTCCAGCTGTCGCTGGGTTTCGGGCCCACCATCATTTCGATGCGGCTGGGCGGATAGGGGTCGGTGCCGCTGTCGTTGCGGCCGGTCTGGGCGGCGGCGAATTCGATATCGGGGAACTCCAGGGCGATTTCCCTAAGGCGCTGGCCGAAATGCGCGGTCATTTGCAGCGAAGTGCCTTCCGGGAAATTGGCGCGGACCCAGACCACGCCCTCGTCCATATAGGGCAGGAATTCGGTGCCGAGGCGCGGCACGATGGTCGCCAGCACGGCCACGAGCAACACCCCGGCCCCGGCCACGGTCGGCCAGCGCTGGCGTAGCAGGAAGCCCAGCAACGCGGCATAACGCCCGGACAGCCAATGCAGCGCCGGGTTTTCCCATTCCCGGAACCCTTTGCGGAACAGGAAGGCCGACAGCACCGGCACCGCCAGCAAGGCGAACAACGCGGCCCCGGCCAAGGCGAACACCAGGGTCAGGGCCATGGGCCGGAACAGCAGCCCCTCGATCCGGGTCAGGGTCAACAGCGGCAGGAAGGCACCGACGATCATCAGGATCGAGAAGAACACCGGGCGTTCCACATCCAGCGCGGCGGCCAGCACCGTGTGCGGCACGCTGGCGCGTTCGGTTTCGGGTTGGTGTTCCCGGAGGTCCAGGCGGCGGGCGATGCTTTCGCACATGATGACCGCGCCATCGACGATGATGCCGAAATCGATGGCCCCGATGGACAGGAGGCCGATGGGAATCCCGGCGAGATACATCATCACCAGGGCGAACAGCAGCGAGAACGGGATGGTCAAGGCCACCAGCAAGGCCAGGGACGGGCGGCCGAAGAAAGCCAGCAGCACCAACAGTACCAAGCCAATCCCCAGGCCCACGCTATGGCCGACCGTGTGCAGCGTGCTGTCGATGAGATGGCTGCGGTCGTAATAGGGCGCGACCTTGGCCCCTTCCGGCAAGCCTTCCCCGTTGAGTTCGGCGATGGCGGTTTCCACCCGCGCCAGCACTTCCGACGGGTTCTCGCCCTTGCGCAATAGCACGATGCCTTCGACCGCCTCGTCGGTGCGGTCCTTGCTGAAGATACCGGCGGGCACCTTGGCGTCCAGCCGCACCTCGGCCACATCGCGCACATAGATGGGCGTGCCGCCGATGGACTTGATGAAGATCGAGCCGATTTCGTCCTCGTCCTGCAACGCGCCCCGGCCCCGGATCACGAAGGACATGCTGCCCCGCGACAACACGCTGCCGCCCGCGCTCTGGTTGTTGGTCTGGATGGCGTCCACCACGTCGTTGACCGAAAGCCCGTAGCGCTGCAACTGCGCCGGATTCAGCAAAACCCCGTGCTGCTTGGCATAGCCGCCGAAATTGGCGACTTCCGCCACCCCCGCCGCCCGTAGCAGGCGCGGAATCACCACCCAATCGTTGAGGGTGCGCAGTTCCATCAGGTCGAAGCGGCCATCCGACACCAGTTCGTAGCGCAGCACCTCGCCATAGGCGGTCGCCAGCGGTCCCATCTCGGCGTCGGCCCCGTCGGGCAAGTCGAGGCTGGAGAGCTTTTCCTGTACCCGTTGCCGCGCCCAATAGCTCTCGGTGCCTTCCTCGAAAATCATCTGCACCACCGACAGCCCGAAGATGGTGCGCGAGCGGATGGTTTCCACCTTGGGCACGTTGCGCATGGCGATCTCGACCGGGAGGGTGACTTGGCGCTCGACCTCCTCCGGGGCGCGGCCCGGATAGGTGGTGATGACCTGGACCATCTGGGCCGAGATATCCGGGTAGGCGTCGATCTTCATCTGGGTGAAGGTCCAAACGCCCAGCAGGGACAGGGCCACCACGCCGATCAGGACGATCCAGCGGTAGCGCAGCGCGGCGCGGATCAGGAAGGGAATCATCGTGGCTCCACCGCGCCGTGGTCGGCTGCACGCAGTCCGGCCAAGAGGGATTGCACCACCAGGGGCTTCAGCAGGATGGCCCCGCTGCCGACGATGGTTTCGCCGCCCTTGAGTCCCCCCAGGATTTCCACGTAATCGCCCGCCCGCTCGCCGACCTGGATCGGGTTGACCCGCCACAGGCCGGGGTTTTCCGCCTTCAGCACATAGTCGGCGTCGCCGATGTGCAGCACGCCGTCGGCGGGAGCCAGGACCGCCAGCCGGGGGTCGGTGCCGAGGCCGATTTCGGCGTACATGCCGGGCTTGAGCTTGCCTTCCGCATCCATGAGGGCGAAGAACACCCGGAGCGTGCGCCGTTCGGGCGAGAGCGCGGGCGCGAGGCTACGCACCACGCCCCGGAACACCTGGCCCGGCAGGCCATAGAAGCGGGCTTCGCAGGCTTGCCCCACCGCGACCTGGCTGATCCTGACCTCGGGCACGTCAGCCATTACCAGGGACGCCCCGGCGGGTTCTTTTTCCAGCAGGTCCGGGTCCACGCCCGCTTGCAGCAAACGGCGCTCCAGATCGGCGTGGGCGTGGGTGGCCTGGGTCAGGGCGCTTTCGGCGTCGAACACGGCTTTCTCGCCTTCGAGCTGCATTTGCAGGAGGTTGGCTTCCGCCGAAGTCAGGTCGCGCACGGCCTCGGTGCCGGTGGCGACCAGTTTGCGCAGGCGGTCCACCACCCGCGCCTGGGAGTGGTATTGGGCGGCGGTGAGTTCGCGGGTCTTGCTCAATTGCTTGGCGGCGAATTCCATCTCGGTGCCGGTCTTCTGCCAATCGGCGTAGATGCCCGACAGTTCGATGCCGCTGAATTGCCAGCGGTCCTCCATCGGTCCCGCCCCGGCCCTGAGGCGAGCCATCACCGCGCCCGACACCGACAGCAAGGGTGTGGTCAGCCGTTCCTGGCGTACCTGGGCGATTTCCAGTTTCTTTTCCAAGAGGCTCCCCGGCTGTACCGCCACCACGCCCGGCCCGGCCAGGCTCACCGCCGGATTGTCGAGGGGCGCGGCGGGCGGCGCGTTGGCTTCGAGGCGGGTGCCGGGGAAGCGCCAGAACAGGCCGGTGGCGAGTGCCAGGACGGCCAGCGTGGCCGCCGCTTTGACAGTGGGGTGGAGGATCATTGCAATACCTGTTTGCCGACGGCGGCGTTGAGCCCGTGCAGGGAGTGCCAATAGCCGGAACGGCTGGCGATGTGGAGCTTATAGGTTTCGCGGTAGGCGCGTTGGGCGTCCAGCACTTCGATGAGGGGTTTGCCGCCCAGTTCGTAGGCGGCGCGGATTTTGTCGCGCACGTTCTTGGCGGCTTCGAGCTGGCCGGGATCGTCCAGCAACAGGGCGTCGCGGGCGGCGGCGTAGGCCTTGACCGCTTGCTCGATCTCGGCGCGTAGCGTCACCAGTTGCGCCCCGAGGCTCAGTTCGGCCTGGGTCTTGGCGGAGCGGGCCTTGGCGATGTTGCCCTGGTTGCGGTCGAACACCGGCACGCTCATCTGTAGGGCGATGTTCCAGGAATCGGCGTCGGGGAAACCCATCTCGTGCTGGAATTGCCGGGTATAGCCGAAACTGGGCCGCACCTCGGGATAGGCGCGGGTTTCCTCCAGGTCCACGCCCGCCGTGGCGAAGGCGATTTGACGGCGCAGGGCCACGAGGTCGGGCCGGTTGTCCCCGGCCAGGGCGAAGGCGGCTTCCGGCGTGGGCGGCGCGGCGGGGACGGCCACGTCCAGATCGCCCAACACCTCGACTGGGGCTTCCCCCGCCATCCCCAAAAAGGCCCGCAAGCGGCTGAGCGCTCCGGCCAGCGCGGTTTCCCGCGAGCGCACCTCGCGCTGGGCACCGTAGATCGACAGCCGGACCCGGTCCAGTTCGATGGTGCCGACCCCGCCCAAGGCCACCCGGTTGGCGACGATGCCCTGTACCTGCGAAAGATTGGCGAGGTCTTCCCGCGCCAGGGCCAGCTGTTCGCGGGCTTCCAGCACATCGTAGAAGGCGGTGATGGTACCCGCGATGCGCTGGCGCACCAGGTCGGCGAACTGGGCGGTCGCCACGTCCACGCCCTTTTGCGCGGCGACGATGGCGGCGGCGCGTTTGCCGAACAGGAACCAGTCGATGGGGAAGCCCACGAACACATCGGTCTGGGCCGGGCCGCCCTGCTTGGTCGGTCGGAACGGCTGGCCCCAGGGCATCATCAGCAGGTCGGCGGTCACTTCCGGGTTGGGCAGGAGTCCCGCCGTCACCAGATCGGCCTCGGCCTGGCGCACGTTCTCGAACCCGGCCCGGATTTGCGGATCGGCGGCCAGCGCGGTCTGGACCGCGCGGTCCAGGGTGAGCGGGGTGTCTTGTGCCGGGGACGGGGCCGTGGCGGGCCGGGCCTGGGGCGCGGGCGCGGCCTGGGGCGGGCGGATGTCATCGGCCAAGGGGACCGGAGGGTATTCCGGGGCGGCGCAACCCCCCAGCGCGAGGGCCAGGGCGCAGGCCCAGCCAGGACGGGGGGCGGTCCACGGGGAAGGGGCGGGACGGATATCAGAGGGATGCAAGGCCGTTTCCTGGGGTTGTGCGGGCGTCCTGGGCTGCGGGCCGGGCCTTGCCGTTAGGTCCGCCGCCGGGCGCGGTCGGTCGGATGGCCTGTCCGGCCCTGTCTGGCTGGGTCGGGGCGACGCTATTTATAGCGGCTGGAGGCTTAAATTGCCACCGCGGGACCGGCGGAATCTGTCTGGTTCGGTCCGGCGGAACGGGATCGACCGTTACAATCCATGACGGGGGATGTCCCAAGCGATCAACCCGGCGATCACGAATATCCTTGTGGCGTCGGCTCTATTCTCCGTAGGGAAGACGATGTTGCTACGATCCATCACCATGATGATTGCCCTGGTCGGTTTGTGGGCGGTGCCTATCAACGCGGGTTGGGCGATGGTGGCCTATACCAATATATCGACCGATTTATCGGTGGCCGGGCAGACCGATTACGACCCCGCTTTGTTCCAGGATACCCTGGGCTATACCGTCACCCTATCCAATCATGGTTCCACCACCGCGCAGGGGACGGTATTGCATATCGAATGGATCAGCCAGCTCATGGAGGTTTCCAGCGACCTACCGGCGGAATGCACGCACCAAGCCTTGGGTTCCTTGCCGGGACAGGAATGGGTCGAATGTCCCTTGGGCGATTTGGCCGCCGGCGAAACCAGGGTTTACCACATGGACTTCGCCCAATCCTATCGTGGCGCTACGTCTTATATCCGGGCCACGGTCAGTTCGGGCCAGGTGGATACCGATGCGTCCGATAACGATAACCGGGTGGAAACCCCCGGCCTTTATCTATTGCCCGCGACGGCGCTGGACGTTTCCACCCCGGCGGGATCGGCCAATCGCATTCAGGATTCTGACGATCTCGCGTTCGCCATGAAAATGGGGGCTTTCCCCAAAACCCCCGGGGCGGGGCGGCCAGTGCGTATCGTCGCCCGCTTTGTCAATCGCCGGCAAAGTCAGGCCGGGATCATGGGGGTGCTATACACCTTTTCCAAGCCGGTCGCTTTGCTGTCGGGTGGCGATGCCTTATATCAATGTAGGCCGGTGGAGCCGGGAATCTCGATGGCCTGCCTGTTCAACGACGTGGTCCAGGCCGTTCCCGGCCAGGTCTTGTCCGAGGATGTGGGGGTCGCCCTCAAACGGGGGAAGAAGTTCAAGCAGATGTTCACGGTGGTTCCCCAACTGAAGGGGCCGCTATCCATCCAAGCCAGGGTGTTCGGCGTGAAGCAAGACCCGAATCCCGATAACAATACCCGGATCGGGTTCGTCAAGGTCCGCTCCAATCCTTGAATCTTCCCCTCCGGCGACCGGCCATGGACGGCGTGGCCGACACCCCCCTTCGGTATCCATCGCCCCCCCCAACTTGTTAAACTTCGACCTCAGCCGGAGCGCCCGCCCGGGCGTATTCCCACCGTTTTTTCCACGCGCCGTCCAGGCGCGGCCATCGCACGAAGGAAATCCATGTCCGACATCGAAATCGCCCAGCAAGCCCAAATGCGTCCTATCATCGACCTCGCCGGAGACCGGCTGGGCATCCCGGCGCAGCATCTCGACCCCTACGGCCATTACAAGGCCAAGCTGTCGCTGGACTATATCCGTTCGCTCAACGACCGCCCGGATGGCAAGCTGATCCTGGTCACCGCCATCAGCCCGACCCCGGCCGGCGAGGGCAAGACCACCACCACCGTGGGCCTGGGCGACGCGCTCAACCGTATCGGCAAGAAGGCCATCATGTGCCTGCGCGAGCCTTCGCTGGGACCGTGCTTCGGGGTCAAGGGCGGGGCGGCGGGCGGCGGCTACGCCCAGGTGGTGCCGATGGAGGATATCAACCTGCATTTCACCGGCGACTTCCACGCCATCGGCGTGGCCCATAACCTCTTGGCCGCGATGATCGACAACCACATCACCCACGGCAACGAACTGCATATCGACCCGCGCCGGGTGCAATGGAAGCGGGTGGTGGATATGAACGACCGGGCGCTCCGCAAGATCGTCATCGGCATGGGCGGTCCCGGCAACGGCTATGCCCGCGAGGACGGTTTCGACATCGTGGTGGCGTCCGAAGTCATGGCGATCCTCTGCCTCGCCAGCGGCATCGAGGATTTGAAGGAGCGCCTGGGCCGTATCGTCATCGGCTACAAGGCCGACGGCAAAACCCCGATCTATGCCCGCGATCTCAAGGCCCATGGGGCGATGGCGGCCCTGCTCAAGGACGCCATCAAGCCCAACCTGGTGCAGACCTTGGAAAACAATCTCGCCATCATCCACGGCGGTCCCTTCGCCAATATCGCCCATGGTTGCAACACCGTGATGGCGACGAAAACCGCCCTCAAGCTGGCCGATTATGTCGTGACCGAGGCCGGGTTCGGGGCCGACCTGGGCGCGGAGAAGTTCATCGATATCAAATGCCGCATGGCGGGGCTGGAACCTGCGGCGGTGGTGCTGGTGGCGACGCTCAGGGCGCTCAAGTTCCACGGCGGTGTGAAGAAGGAAGACCTGAACCAGGAGAATCTGGCGGCCCTGGAAACAGGCTTCGCCAACCTGGAAAAGCACGTCCGCAATATCCAGACGCATTACCACCTGCCCTGCGTGGTGTCGATCAACCATTTCACCTTCGACACCGAGGCCGAGATCGAGCTATTGCGCCGGAAATGCGAAAGCCTGGGCGTCAAGGTGGTGCTGGCCCAGCACTGGGCGCACGGCGGGGCGGGGGCTGAGGATTTGGCCCACGCGGTGGCGGATATCGTGGACAACGCGCCGGGGCGGCATCAATTCGTCTATGACGGTGGCTTGTCGCTGTGCGAAAAGATCGAGGCCGTTGCCACCAAAATCTACGGCGCGGGTAGCGTGAGCTACGAAGGCAAGGTGCGCGAGCAGTTGAACGCCTGGAATGCCGAATACGGCCAGTTCCCGGTGTGCATGGCCAAGACCCAGATGTCGTTTTCCACCGACGCCACGGTGCGCGGTGCGCCTACCGGCCACAATATCCACATCCGGGAAGTGCGGCTCGCCAGCGGGGCGGGTTTCGTGGTCGCCATCGCGGGCGACATGATGACCATGCCGGGCCTGCCGAAAATCCCGGCGGCGGAGCATATCGATGTGGATGGGAATGGGCGGATTTCCGGTTTGTTCTGATTCCGGCAATCCCGCTAGCATCGCTGGATTCGAGAAAGCGAGGGCATTCCCCCCTCGCTTTTTTGTTACCCTTTCCCAGCTAAACCGGGCGGCCCGCCCCCACCGGACGTCCGTGCGTCCCATGCAAACCCCATGAGGAATCCCGCAGTGAGCGCATCGCCCAACGCCACCCAGAAAAAACTTTTCATCGTCGCCGGTGCCCGCCCCAATTTCATGAAGATCGCCCCGATCCTGCGGGAATTGCGGCGCGGCGCTTATCCCTTCGCGGCCAAGCTGGTGCATACCGGCCAGCATTACGACAAGGCGATGAGCGATGTCTTCTTCGAGGAACTGGAAATCCCCCGGCCCGATTACCACCTGGAGGTCGGTAGCGGTTCCCACGCCGAGCAGACCGCCCGGATCATGACCCGCTTCGAGGCAATCTGCCTCAGGGACCGGCCCGATCTGGTGCTGGTGGTGGGCGATGTCAATTCCACCCTGGCCTGTTCCATCGTCGCCAAGAAACTGCATATCGGCGTGGCCCACGTCGAGGCCGGCCTCAGGAGCGGCGACCGCGCCATGCCGGAGGAAATCAACCGCCTCGTCACCGACGCCATCAGCGATTGGTTCTTCGTGACCGAGCAGAGCGGCCTCGAACATCTGCTGGCCGAGGGCCAGCCCCGCGACCGCATCCATTTCGTCGGCCATGTAATGATCGACAACCTGTTCCACCAAGTGGAAAAGCTCGCTGCCCTGCCGCCCGCCGCCCTGGGCACCACGCCGCTGAAGCAGCGCTTCCCCGAGTACGGCGTCATCACCCTGCACCGGCCTTCCAATGTGGACGACCCACAAGTTTTCAGCGGCATCATGGCGGCTTTGGCCGAGGTATCCCAAGGGCTGCCGCTGATTTTCCCGGTGCATCCACGCACCCGTGGCAACCTCGATAAATTCGGCATCGCCATCCCCGACAGCGTCGTGCTGACCGAGCCCTTGGCCTATATGGATTTCCTCAACCTGTTCAAAGATGCCCGGCTGGTGCTGACCGACAGCGGCGGCTTGCAGGAGGAAACCACCGCCCTGGGCGTGCCTTGCCTGACCTTGCGCGAGAACACCGAACGCCCGGTCACGGTGGACGAGGGTACCAACACCGTCGTCGGGGTCGATCCGGCGCGGATCGTGGCGGAAGCGACAGCCATCCTGGCCGGGCGCGGCAAGCAGGGATGCAGACCGCAATTCTGGGATGGGCGGGCTTCCGGGCGCATCCTGGAAGCCTTGGCGGTGGCGGTCTAGGCAGTGGACGGGCCGGTGCGGGAAGCAATCGAAGCCGCCGTCCAGCGCGGCATCCGGGCCTATATCGAATCCCGGCGCGACAAGGTGCCGGAATTCGTCGAGCGGCATTTTTCCCTGCGCGGGGCTTGGGCCTTGCGCCGCGCCACCCTGGGCCGGGATTTCTACCGCCATCCGCTCAATATGCTGTGGGGTTTGCCGCTGGCGTTGATCCAGGGCGCGGCGGGTTTGGCCGGGCGGATGGGGGCGGAACGCGCCGCCGCTTGGTTGAACCGGGTTCCGCCGGGGATTCCCACCCGGCTCGATAAGGAATTGCGCTGGCTGCTGCATACCGAATTGCTGGAACTGCCCTATGCCGACGAGGGCCGCGAATCCCGTCACGACGCCTTGATGGAAACCTTGCTGGCCCAGCCAGAAATCGCCGCTTTGTGCGAGGAATACTTGCGAGTCCTGGGAAGTCGGGCCGACCGGCCCGGCTTCCGCGCCGCGCTGGAAGCCAATCTGGCGGAATATGGCAAGACCCGCGCCGGGGTGTCGGAATTGGCCGGGAGCCTCATCACCCTCGCCACCGGCTACGCGGTCGCGCAGCAGGCCACGCCTGGCGCTTTCTCGGCGGGTTCCGCCGCTGCCGCCGTCATCGCCCAACACATCGCCATCGCCAATTTTTGGTTGGGTTCGACCGTGGGGGCTTGGTATTACGCGGTGTTCCCGGCCACGGCCTCGGCGGGATTGGTGGCGGCGACCACGGGGGCGTTGCTGGCGGCGGTCGGGGTGTTGGCCGCGCTATCCTGGATCGTGCTGGACCCCTTGCTCGCCAAGACCGGCTTGCACCGGCGGCGCTTGCTGGGTTTCGTCGATGCCCTGGGCGCCCAGCTCGCGGGTGGCGAAGGCGGCGATTACCGGGTGCGGGATCATTACATCGCCAGGGTGTTCGATGTGCTGGACCTGTTGCGGAGCGCGGCGGGGGCGGTGCGCTGAGGGTTCCGCCCGACTGGATGGAGTCTTGGACTCCAATGGCCTTTTTATAAAATAACTCCATGAATAACAAAGAACTTTCCGGGCTGGAACGCAAGTCCCTGCCCGCGTTTCCCGGCTGGGCCGTGGCGCTCGGTCCCGGCATCGTCTGGATGGCCCTGGCCCAGGGCAGCGGCGAATTGATCTGGTGGCCGTATATGATCGCCAAGTACGGGCTGACCTTCCTCTGCCTGCTGCTGCCCGCCTGCTTGCTGCAATATCCGCTCAATATCGAGATCGGTCGCTACACCCTTTTGACCGGCGAAAGCATCTTCCACGGTTTCATCCGTCTGCACCGGGGCTTCGGGATATTCCTGTGGCTGCTGATGTCGGTGTCGTTTTTCTGGTTCGGGGCGTTTGCTTCGGCGGGCGGGACTTCGTTGGCGGCGCTGACCCATTTCCCGGAAGGCTGGACCCCGCGGGGGCAATCGCTGTTCTGGGGCTATTTCACTATCGCGGTGTTCCTGGTGGCTTTGCTGTTCAGCCAGGTGGTTTACGTGCTGGTCGAGCGCTTCATGAAGTTCGTCGCCATCACCACGGTGGTGGGTTTGTTGTGGGCCTGCGCCCAGCCGGAAGTGGCGGCGGCCTTGCCGGGTTTCCTGCGCGGTTTGCTCGGCCCGACCGGACCGATGCCCCGGCCCTGGGAAACCGCCGACGCCACCAAGCTCTTGACCGCCATCGCCTTCGCCGGGCTGGGGGGCTTTTGGATCCTGTTCTATTCCTATTGGCTGCGTGACAAGGGCGCGGGGATGGCGGCGCATATGGGCCGCATCACCGGGGTGGTCGCCGACAAGCCGGAGGTGGTGACCAGCGAGGGTTTCCTGCCGGAGGACAATGCCGAGAACGCCGGGCGCTGGCGCTTGTGGCGGCGTTATCTCGGGGCCGATGCTTGGGTCGGGATCGGCGGCAATGTGTTGACCACGCTGATGACCTGCCTGTTGTCGTATGCCTTGCTCTATCCCAAGGGCTTGCTGCCGCAGGAATACGAATTGGCGGTGGTGCAGGCCAAGTTCTTCGAGGTGGGGTGGGGCGAGATCGGGCGTATCCTGTTCTTGATCGTGGCGGCGGCGTTCCTGGCCGATACCTGGCTGGCGACGGCGGACGCGGTGAGCCGGATGCAGGCCGATATCGTCCATGTGCTGTTTCCCCGGAGCCGTCGCTGGTCGCTCAGGGTGTGGTATTACGGCTTCCTGGGGCTGATGACCCTCGTCACCTGCCTGACCATGCTGCTGGATACCCCTGGCAGCTTGATCCTGACCAGCGCGGTGATCGGTTTCGCCGGGACGGTGATTTTCCCGGTGGCTTTGTATCTGCTGAATTACCGGGTGTTGGCCCCGCATTTGCCGGAATGGGCGCGGCCCGGCGGGATGAATCCTTGGCTGTTGGGGGTGAGTTTCCTGGCCTATCTGGGTTTGGCCTTGGCCTATGGCTGGACGCTGTGGGCGGGCTGAGGGGCTGGGCTGGCTTGCGCCGGGACGATGATTCCGGGGCAGGCCGCGGGCTTGGCCCGCGTCCTGCGGACGGCGCTCTGGGCGGGATGGCCCGGAACGCCGCCCGGCCCCGGATCGGGGCACCCACGGAATCGAAAGGCAGCGAGTCGGCGCGGGAGCTAGGATCAGCCTTTGTGGGCGACCCGGTTCTTGAAGGTCGCGCCCGGTTGGAACTTGGGTACGGTGCTTTCGGGGACTTGGATCGTGGCGCCGGTGGCGGGGTTGCGGCCTTCCCGCGCCGCCCGGTAGGTCGCCTTGAAGGTGCCGAAGCCCGCCAGGGCCACGGGTTCGCCCTTGGCGACGGTGGCGGTGATGGTTTCGAGCAGGGCGTCCAGGGTCTTGCCGATTTCGGTCTTGGTCTGGCCGGAGGTGTCGGCGATGGCGTCGATCAGTTCGGATTTATTCATGCTTGGGTCTCGCAGAGCTTGAAGGGAGGCGCATTGTCGCATGAATCGGGGCGGGCTTTGCATGGGTTTCGCCTGATTTCATAGGGCTTTCGCCGTGGGCGCGCGGGCTGGATCGGTGGTGGAGGCCACCGCTCCCAAACCCCCGCCGCTCAAGACCGGGTCAAGGCATTGCGCCGGTCCGGGAACGGCAATTTCCCCGGCAATATCCACATCTCGTACATCGACACCACCCACATGAACACGAAGGCCATCGCCATGCCGCCGCCGCCCAGGATCACCAGCAGGGCGAAGTTCGGATTGAGCTTGGTCAGCCACCACGAGGTAATATCCAGCAACAGGAACACATAGGGCATGACGATGGCCGCGCCCTTGAGCTTGCCCGGCACCCCCGAGGCCAGGGCGAAGATCAATCCCACGAACATGAAGATGAAGGCGATCCCGAACAAATGGATGTGCGATACCCGCGCCAGCGAAGCGAAGGTCGCGCCCTGGTCGGATTGGGCGCGTTGGTGGATATGCTCGAACTGGGTGAAATCGGGCAGCCCTGCCGCCTCCGAGTTATGGCACATGATGCAGCGCAATTCGATGATGGGCTTGATCTCCTTGTCATAGACCTTGGCGTCGCCGCCGTCGCGCACCCATTGGATGATCTTGAAACGCTCGCTGTCGGGGGCGTTGTTCTTCATGGAGCCGTTCAGCTTGCTCTCCAACACCGAGCCCGAGCGGTTGCCGTAATAGCTATAGACGATGTCCTCGATGGACAGGCCGAACTTGCCATCGGCCATCCCATGCGTGAATAGCACTTGCATGACGGCCACCCCATAGCCGATTGCGATGACTACCAAATACCCGGAAAATAGCATTTTGATCGAGAATCCCAGATTGCTAAGGTTCAATGGCATCGATTCGGCTCCATGGCTGGCGTGCCCCGCGTCGCCGTCCGGCAGATTCCGGGCGGTTCCTAAGGCGTTGAGGGAAGGGCGGTTTTATAGCACAGCGCCCTTCCCAGACGCTGACCCCGGTAGAAAAAACTTCATGCACACATCGGAAATCCAGGCCCAACGGCCCCGCGTCACCGTCGCGACCTTGGTCGAGCGGGACGGACGTTTTTTGTTCGTCGAGGAAATCGACCCCCAAGGCCGCTTGGTCATCAACCAGCCGGCCGGCCATGTCGAGGGCGGCGAAACCCTGGTCGAAGCCGCCCTCCGCGAGACCTTCGAGGAAACCGGCTGGCATGTCCAACCCGAGTATCTGGTTGGCATCTACCTGTGGAGCCGGCCCGACGCCACGGCCAGCTATTGCCGGGTCGCCCTCGCGGGCCGGGCCGAACGCCACGATCCCGCCGCGCCCTTGGATGCGGGCATCCAGCGGGCCTTGTGGTTGACGCCCGAGGAATTGGCCGGGCGGGAGGCTTCCTTGCGTAGTCCCATGGTGCGGCGCTGCCTGGAGGATTATCTGGCGGGCGAGCGCCATCCCCTGTCGGTGTTGAAATCGCTGTTGGCGGCTTGATGGGCATGGCGCACAAGGTCGTGGTGGGCATGTCGGGCGGGGTGGATTCTTCCGTGACCGCCCAGGTCCTGCTGGAACAGGGCTACGAGGTCGTGGGCCTGTTCATGAAGAACTGGGAGGAAGACGACGGCACCGAATATTGCACCGCCCTTGAGGATTTGGCCGATGCCCAGGGCGTGTGCGATAAACTCGGGATTCCGCTCAAGACCGTGAATTTCGCCGCCGAATACTGGGACCAAGTGTTCGAGATTTTCCTGCACGAATACGGGGCCGGGCGCACACCCAACCCGGATATCCTCTGCAACAAGGAAATCAAGTTCAAAGCCTTCCTCGACTATGCCCAGGACTTGGGGGCCGACCTCATCGCCACCGGCCATTACGCCCGCGTCGAACAGCGCGATGGGCGGTTCCATCTGCTCAAGGGCTGGGATGGCAACAAGGACCAGAGCTATTTCATCTATACCCTGGGCCAGCCGCAACTCTCCCGCACCCTGTTTCCCATCGGCCACCTCGACAAGCCCGAAGTGCGCCGCATCGCCGCCCGCCTGGGCTTCGACAACGCCCGCAAGAAGGACAGCACCGGCATTTGCTTCATCGGCGAACGGCGCTTCAAGGATTTCCTGCAACGCTATTTGCCCGCCCAGCCCGGCGCTATCGAAACCCCGGACGGCGTGGCGGTCGGTCGCCACGAGGGCTTGATGTATTACACCCTGGGCCAGCGCCGGGGTTTCGGCGTGGGCGGTATCAAGGGCGCGGACCCGGAGGCTTGGTACGTGCTGCGCAAGGATTTGGAGCGCAATGTGCTGGTGGTCGGGCAGGGCCACGACCATCCTTGGCTGTTCACCGATACCCTGGAAGCGGGCACCTTGGATTGGTGCGATAACCAGCCCTTGCGGGAACCTGTGCGCTGCGCCGCCAAGACCCGCTATCGCCAGCCCGACCAGCCGTGCCGGATCGAACCTGTGGACGGTGGCCGCTGCCGGGTGGTGTTCGACGCACCGCAGCGGGCGGTGACGCCGGGGCAGTCGGTGGTGTTTTATCGTGGGGAGGAATGCTTGGGTGGCGGGGTGATAGAGCGGGCTTTCAACACGGAGCAACCATGAGCGCCAATTGGCATGATGGCGATTTCTATGCCTGGACTCAACAACAGGCCGCTTTGTTGAAAGCGGGCTGGTGGGCCAAACTCGACATCGAACATTTGATCGGGGAAATCGAAACCGTTGATCAGTCGGTTGGCCGTATTATTGGCCCATTTGCTCAAATGGGAATATCAGCCGACCCATCGTGGGCGTAGTGGCGGGCCTGCTGAATAGCCGATTTTGATTGCTGTGGTGGAAATATGGGTTCCAGCCAAGTTTTTCCCTTGGATATAGATACCCTGCCTAAAAACCTAGGTGAAGGCTCAAATCTGGCCTTTCAATCCCAGCCAATTCGCTATCAAGCTGCGCCGGGACGGGTTTATCCGAGGAAGCAGCCTCTGGGTATCTGCGGGCCAGGGGCGAAACAAGCGGGATCGGTGATCGATAAGTTATCCGCGCCGCCGCCCGCCACGCCTTGGTCGGGTTTCGTGGGCCTGTGCGACGCCACGATAATCGCCAAGGGATTGACCTTGACCGGCGACAATAGGATATTGTTGGGCCGTGGTTTGATGTTGAATCCTAAAAGTTTCCCCCAAGCGCCCCTGGCCTCGTTAGCCGCCAAAGACCCTGCTATGCCGGGAACTTATCGGGTCGATAAGCCGGAAGAAGCTATTTATCTGGCCGGGACCGTTTGCAATCTCGGCTTGCCGGGGGCGCGTATCTACGGGCATTGGATCGTCGATGTCCTGCCGAGGCTGTATAAAACCTTGGGCCATGGCCTGGTTATCGATCATTATGTGATGGGCGAAACGCGAAAACCATGGCAAAACGATATTCTGAAAGCCGTGGGTGTCGCCGAAGATAAGTTCTTGTTTTGGGATGCACGGCAATATCGGCTCGAAGCCGAGCGCTTGGTCGTCCCCACTTTCGCCAGGATTAGCAGCGAACTCCACGAGGAGTTCATGGACGTCCATATCTTCTTGCGGGAAAAACACGCCGCGTCCGAACTGGGTAGCCCGGCGACCGATAAGTTGTTTATTGCGCGGGCGGAAGGGGGCAATCGGCAACTCGCCAACCGGGATGCGGTTGAAGCGGTGTTTGCGGACCATGGGTTCGAGATTTTCAGGCCGGAACTTTGGCCTTTTGTCGAACAAATCAAAAAACTGGCGCGGGCGGCGGTGGTGGCGGGGGAATGTGGCTCGGGAATGCATAACACCGTGTTTTGCCGTCCGGGCACCCGCGTCGGTGTATTACAGTCCAGCGCCAATCTTAGCTTTCTTCAGGGGCAAATCGCGCTACACGCGCAGCATGATTTGTATTATTTGATAGGGATGCCCATCGATCCCAAGGAGGCTTATCTTAAATCCAGTTGGCGCGTGGATATTGCAGATGCGCATCGGTTTATCGCGATGCTGTCTTGAGTATTATAACCCGTGCCGACGCTGCCGATGTGGAATTTCAATGAACGCTGTAAGGCGGGAATCGCCAGCCTGATATATCGATGCGATGCCCATTTTGGATGAACTATTGTCGATAGAAGCTACCCTCATGACTTTAACCAATCTGTCCCCCATCGATGGCCGTTATGCCGATAAGGCCGATGCCTTACGATCCATCCTCAGCGAATACGGTTTGATCCGTTATCGGGTCTTGGTGGAAATCCGTTGGCTCCAAGCCTTGGCCCAGGAATCCGCCATCGCCGAAGTGCCGCCCTTGAGCGAAGCGGCCCAGGCCGTATTGGAAAGTATCCTGGTGGATTTTTCGGTGGAGGATGCCGAGCGGGTCAAACAAATCGAGCGCGTCACCAACCACGACGTGAAGGCGGTCGAATATTTCCTCAAGGAGAAAATCGCCGCCAGCGAGGAATTGGTCCGGGTCGGCGAATTCATCCATTTCGCCTGTACTTCCGAGGATATTAATAATCTGGCCTATGCCTCGATGCTGCGGGAAGCGCGGGATAGCGTGCTGGTGCCGAAACTGCGCGAACTGGTCGCCGAAATCAAAACCCAGGCCGGGGCTTATGCCGCCCAGCCCATGCTGTCCCGTACCCACGGCCAACCAGCCACACCGACCACCATGGGCAAGGAATTCGCCAATGTCGCGGTGCGTTTAGAACGCCAACTCAAGGCCATCGCGGCGGTGGAATTGCTGGGCAAGATCAACGGCGCGGTGGGCAATTACAACGCCCATGCCGTGGCCTATCCCGAAGTGGATTGGCCGGGTTTGGCCCGCAACTTCGTGGAATCCTTGGGGCTGGTTTTCAACCCTTATACCACCCAGATCGAACCGCATGATTATCTAGCGGAATTTTTCCATGCCCTGGCCCGCTTCAATACCATTTTGGTCGATTTCGACCGCGATGTTTGGGGGTATATCTCGCTGGGGTATTTCCGCCAGAAAACCATCGCCGGGGAAGTGGGTTCCTCCACTATGCCGCATAAGGTCAACCCGATAGATTTCGAGAATTCCGAAGGCAATCTCGGCATGGCCAACGCGGTCCTGGCCCATCTGGCCGAGAAACTGCCGATTTCGCGCTGGCAGCGCGACCTGACCGATTCCACCGTGCTGCGCAATATCGGGCTGGGCATCGCCTACACGCTGGTGGCCGCCCAGGCCACGCTGAAAGGCTTGTCCAAGCTGGAAATCGCGCCCGCCGTGCTGGAGGCCGACCTGGCCGCCAACCCGGAAGTGCTGGCCGAGCCGATCCAGACCGTGATGCGCCGTTATGGCATCGAGAAGCCCTACGAGAAACTGAAGGAACTCACCCGCGGGCGGCGCATGGATGCCGAGGCGCTGGCGGCTTTCGTCGCGGGCTTGGAACTGCCCGACGACGCCAAACAGCGCTTGTTGGCGTTGACGCCCGCCAGCTATACCGGCTATGCGGCAACGCTGGCGCGACAGATTTAACCCACCGCCGAGGTTCCATGTTCAAACAAGTTTTGCCAGCGCTGCTTTTGGTGGCGGCGTCCGCGTCGGTCCGGGCCGGGGACGAGCCGGTCCAGCATCTGCGTCATTTCCTGGCCCATGCCCATACCTTGCAGGCCGAATTCAGCCAGGTGCTGGTCGATGAGAAGGGCGGCACCGATAGGCGCAGCAACGGGGTGTTCTATCTGGAAAGGCCGGGCAAATTCCGCTGGGATTACCAAAAGCCCTATCATCAGGAAATCGTGTCCAGCGGTGGCAAGGTCTGGTTCTACGATGTGGACCTGGAACAAGTCACCGCCAAGCGCCTGAACGCTGCCATCGGTTCCACCCCGGCTTTGCTGTTGAGCGGCGAGGTGCCTTTGGAAACCAATTTCAGCATCGAGAAGCAGGCGCTGGACGAGGGTTTGTATTGGATCAAGCTGGTGCCCAAGGCCGAGGACAGCGGCTTCAAATATGTGCTGCTGGGCTTGGAGGGCGATAAGTTGGCCGGGATGGAACTCAGCGACAATTTCGGCCAGTTGACCCGGATTTATTTCGACAAGGTGAAAACCGGACTCAAGCTGGACCCGGCTTTGTTCGAGTTCAAGCCGCCCGCTGGGGTGGATGTGTTCGAGGAGAAATAGGGCGGGTGGGACGATGAACGCCGATGCGCTGAAACCCCTGGCCGACCGGATGCGGCCCCGGAATCTGGACGAATACATCGGCCAGCGCCATATCCTCGCGCCGGGGAAGCCCTTGTACGCGGCGATCAAGGCCGGTCGGCTGCATTCCATGATCTTGTGGGGACCGCCCGGCACCGGCAAGACCACCCTGGCCCGGCTGGTCGCCCATCACGCCGATGCCGAGTTCCTGCCGATCTCGGCGGTGCTGTCCGGGGTCAAGGAAATCCGCGAAGCGGTGGCGGCGGCCCGGCACCTCTTGGCCGCCCACAACCGCCGGACCCTCCTGTTCGTGGACGAGGTCCACCGCTTCAACAAATCCCAGCAGGATGCTTTCCTGCCGCATGTCGAGGATGGCACCGTGTATTTCATCGGGGCCACCACCGAGAATCCTTCCTTCGAGTTGAACAACGCCTTGTTATCGCGGGCGCGGGTCTATGTGTTGCGCGGCCTGACCGGGGAGGATTTGCAACTGGCCCTGGACCGGGCCTTGACCGACCCCGAGCGCGGCTATGGCGACAGGGATTTGGACATGCCGGAAGAAGTGCGCGGCTGGTACGCCCAGGCGGCGGACGGCGACGCCCGCAAGTTGCTGAACCTCCTGGAAATCACCCTCGACCTGGTCGAGCCGGGCCAGCGCGAAATCACCCCGGAACTGGCCCGCGCGGTCCTGGCCGGGGGTTCGGCCCGCCGTTTCGACAAGCATGGGGAGGAATTCCACAACCAGATTTCCGCCCTGCACAAGGCGGTGCGCGGTAGCGCCCCGGACGCGGCCTTGTATTGGCTGTGCCGGATGCTGGACGGCGGCTGCGATCCCCTTTATCTGGCCCGGCGTATCGTCCGTATTGCCAGCGAGGATATCGGCAACGCCGACCCGCGCGGCCTGCAACTGGCGCTCAACGCCTGGGACGCGCAGGAGCGCCTGGGCAGTCCCGAAGGCGAACTGGCCTTGGCCCAAGCCGTGCTTTATCTGGCTTGCGCCCCCAAGAGCAATGCCGTATACACCGCCTACAAGGCGGCGCGGGCCGAGGCGGCGGCGACCGGGAGCCTCGAAGTCCCGGCGCATCTGCGCAACGCTCCTACCAGCCTGATGCAACAACTCGGTTACGGCAAGCACTACCGCTATGCCCACGACGAGCCGGAGGCCTATGCCGCCGGGGAGAATTATTTCCCAGAGGGACTGGAACCCCGTGCTTATTACCGGCCCGCGCCACGCGGCCTGGAAATCAAGATCGCCGAAAAACTGGCGCGGTTGAAAGCCTTGGACCAAGCCCGATAAACCCACCGGACGAGCGCTATGGATACCGAAGAAGCATTGGACCCGGAAGCGGATTTCCCCAACACCCAGGGCGGGACCGAACGGGAACGCCGCCGCTATTTCCGCATCGAGGAACAGGTCATCCTGTCCTTCAAGGAAATCTCCCCCAGGGAGATTCCCGACCTGGCCGGGTTCCAGGAAATCACGGAATTGCCCTGCAATCCGTTCGCGCTGGCGTCCAGCTTGGAATTGCTGTCGCAGGAATCGCGCTTCCTATTGCGCAAGATCGAGCGCGACGCGCCCGATATCGCCGAAGCCTTGCGGATCATCGAGCGCAAGGTCGATCTGGTCACGCGGGTGTTCATGTCGCGGGAGCCCGATCTGGCGGAATGCCTGCCCCAGGAAATCAACCTCAGCGCCTCGGGCCTGTCGTTCTCCATCGACCAGACCTACGATCCGGGCCGGGTGTTGGAAATCAAGATGGTGCTGTTGCCCAATATGGTCGGCGTGATCGCCTATGGCCGGGTGATCTATTGCCGCCGCAATGTGACCCTGGCGGGGCAGCCCTACCGGGTCGGGGTGGATTTCATCGGGTTGAGCGACCGCGACCGGGAAATGCTGATCCGCCATGTGGTGCGGCGGCAATCGCAAATCCTGCGCGGCCAGAAGCAGAACGGCCAGCCCCCAGGGCGGGGGAGCGATGGTGGATACGATCCGGAATAGGCTGCTGCGCCTGTTGGCCGACCGCCGTTTCCATTCCGGGGCCGCCATCGCCGCCGAGTTGGGCGTGAGCCGCACTTCGGTATGGAAATGGGTGCGGGAACTGGAAAACCTGGGGCTGGAGATCGCCGCCCTGCCGGGCAAGGGCTACCGGGTGCTGTCCCCGCTGGAATTGCTCGACAGCGCCGTGATCCGCCAGCACTTGGGACCGGAGGCCGCGGCCTCGCTGACCGCCCTCCTGATCCACGACCAACTCGATTCCACCAATACCCAGCTGATGCGGCTCGCCGCCGAAGGCGCGGCGGCGGGTACGGTGTGCCTGGCCGAAACCCAAACGGCGGGCCGGGGTCGGATCGGGCGGGAATGGGTGTCGCCGTTCGGGTCCAATATCTATCTTTCGCTGCTGTGGCGCTACGAGGACACCTCGCGCATCGCCGGGCTGAGCCTCGCGGTCGGGGTTGGCGTGGTGCGGGCCTTGGCCGGGTTGGGCGTGGCGGATATCGGGCTGAAGTGGCCGAACGATCTGCTGCTGGGCGAGCGCAAGCTGGGCGGCCTCCTGATCGAGGTGGCCGGGGAAGCCCATGGCCGTTGCGCCGTGGTGGTCGGCCTGGGCTTGAACCGCTATTTGCCGCCGCGTCTGGGCCGCGCCATCGACCAGCCCTGGGCCGATCTATCCATGAACGGGGGACCGCCGCCGCGCAACCGCTTGGTCGCGGCCCTGCTCGACGAATTGCTGCCCTTGCTCGACCGTTACGCGGCGGTGGGTTTGGCGCCCTATCTGCCGGAATGGCGCGGCCATCACCGCTGGCAAGGCCGCGAAGCCGTGATCCACCAGGGCGAAACCCGGACCCTGGGCCGGATCGAGGATATTTCGGCGGCGGGGCTGTTGATCCTGCGCTGCGCGGACGGGCGCTTGCGCGAATTCGCGTCCGGGGATGTGCGCTTGCGGGCCTTGGACCATGGCTAGCCTGTTGGTGGACATCGGCAATTCCCGGCTGAAGTGGGCCGCGGTGTCGAACGCGGGGGAACTGCGGGTCGGCCCGGCTTTTCCTTCGTCCGTCGCCGGTTTGGCCGATCACCTGGACCGGAATTGGGCCGGGCTGGAAGCGCCGGATGCCGTCTATGTCTCGAACGTGGCGGGTGCCGGAACCGCCGGACAGCTTTCCGCCTGGGTCGCCCGGCGGTGGCGGCTGCCCGTGCATTGCGTGCGCTCCCAGGCCGTGGGCTATGGCGTGATCAATGGCTATCTCGAACCGGAGCGCCTGGGCGTGGACCGCTGGGTCGGTTTGGTCGCCCTGCGCCGGGATTATCCCTTGCCCGCTTGCCTGGTCGATTGCGGTACGGCCCTGACCCTGGATGTGCTGGACGCGGCGGGGCGGCATCTGGGCGGATTGATCGCGCCCGGCCCGGCCCTGATGCGGCGGGCCTTGTTCCAGGAAACCCAGGGCGTCCGGCCCGGTGGCGAACCGGCCCAGGATATTCTGGGACGGGATACCGCTTCCGGGGTGGCGGGCGGCATCATGGCCGCCTGCGCCGGGTTGGTGGAAAAAACCCTGGCCGGACTCGCCTTCGACCGCCTGCCCACCCTGGTGCTGACCGGCGGCGACGCGGCGGCGCTGGCTTCCGCCCTGTCCCCGCCTTGCCGGTTCGCCCCCGATATGGTGTTGCGGGGCTTGTTCATCATCGCGACTACCGAATCGACATGAAGTATTCCGTTTACCTGCTGATCCTCGTCAATGTGGTGTTTTTCCTGTGGGAGACCGGCTTCCGGGGCGAGGGGGGCGGACCCCAGGAACTGGCGATCCCGAGCGAATTGGAGCGGATACTCCTGAGCAGCGAGGCGGCGGATTCGGAAGCGGCGGAATTGGAGCCGGGCGATGCCGAACTGAAATCGGTCGAGGACGAACAGACCGACGATACGCCCACCCCGGAAGTGAAACCGCCGCCGCCGAGCGATTGTTTCCTGATCGGTCCTTCCAACCAGGCGCGGGCCGACGAACTACGCGGGCTGATCAAAAGCCATACCGGCGAGGTCGAGGTGGTGGCCAAGCCGGGCGAGGTGCCCGCCGGTTGGTGGATTTTGTTCCCCAAAGCCCCGAGCCTCGAAGCCGCCCGCGAGAACCGCCGCATGTTGGCCGGGAAGGGGGTGGCGGATATGTGGGTGTTCGAGAAAGGCTCGCTGCAATGGGCGATTTCGCTGGGGTTGTATCCGGGCCGGGCCGAGGCCGAGGCCGCCCAGAAGCAGTTCACCGACAAGAATATCGTGACCGAGGTCGCGCCGCGCTTGGTGCAGGGGGAGGTTTATTGGCTGCGGATTCCCTGGCACCGGCCCAGGATCGAATTAGAGGAGATCGTGCAGTTGCTCAACACCCAAGACCCGGAGTCGAAGATTCCGGCACCGATTGCTTGTCCTTGAACGATCCCCGATACAAAAAGCCCGCCGGACTCGTCCAGTCCGGGCGGGCTTTTCCATATCCAGGATCGCTCAGCCCGGCGCTTTGGCCGTGGCCGGGTCGGCCAGCGGCGCGGCGCTATCACCATAGCGCAAGGCCGTGAACAGGAAGAACTGGCAGCCGAAGATCAAATTCGCCAGCAACAAATGCACCGGCTGCACCAAGGCCGGGAAGCCCAGCCGGTCCAGGCTCACGCCGGTCAGGATGGCGACCACGACCAAGCCGCCCAGCGTGTAGGCGAAGCGCCGCAATAAATGCCCGGCGTTCAGATGGCGGGTGAAGTTCCACACCAGCCACAGGTTGGTGAACAGGATCACCGACGAGAACGAACGGTGGACATAGAAGATGATGGGGAAATGCTCGCGCCAGACATTGCGCTCCAATACTTCGTTGGCATTGGTGATGCCGTCGATGGCCTCGCGGATTTGGGTGCCCATGGCGATTTGCAGCAGGCTCAGGCCCAGGGCGACCAGCAGCACGGTGCGGACCTTGGACGGCAGCGCGGTGGTATCGAGACGCCGCAATACCTGCTGCTGGGAACGGCAGACCGTATATACCAACAGCATTACGATCAAGAAAGCCGTCACCATATGCGCGGTGATCATCACGGGCCGCAAATCGCTGGCGACCACCCGCGATCCCAGCCAGCCCTGGAATCCCACCAATAGGAACACCGCCAGCGCCAGTTGGAACACCGGCGGGTCCAGTTTGCGGTAGGGCAGGGAACGCCACAAGGTCATGAACACCAGGATACCGATGCTCACGCCCACCAAGCGGTTGAGGTACTCGGTCCAGGTCTTGACCGGATTGAACTGGGTGTCGCCGTAGCCGATGTATTTCTGGTGGTAATCGGGCGGCAATTGGGATTCCTCGGTGGGCGGGACCAGCCTGCCGAAGCAGGTGGGCCAGTCGGGGCAGCCCATCCCGGCCCCCGAAGCCCGGACGATGCCGCCGACCAGGATCAGGAAATACACGGCGGCGAGGGTGATGAGGCCGATGCGGCGGAAGCGCGTGGAAATATCGGAATCGGTCATGGCGGATTCGGTAAGTACTTGAAGGAATAGGGAAGGCCGGATGATAGCACCGGCACCGTGCGGGCGGAATTCAGCCGGTTCCGGCGGGGTCCGCGGCGTCCCAAGCCCTGTTCACGCCGCATCCGGCCCTTGCCGCTGTTTTTCCCGCCAATAGCTGCTACCCCAGACCTGGACGTAATGCGCCCCGCTTGCCAGCGTGGTGAACGCGGTCAGCCACAGCAGCGCCTCCGCCACCGCCGCCGGGAACGGCGCGATGCCCTGCCGCACGATCACAGCGAACACCAAGACCAATTGCAGCACGGTGTTGAGCTTGCTGAGCAGAGTGGGCTGGCCCTCGAAGGGCCGCAGCATGAAGTAATAGGCCACCGCCCCGCCGAAAATCACCAAATCGCGCAGTACCACCAAACCCACCAGCCACACCGGCATCAGGCCCAGCCAGCCCAGGGCGACATAGGAGGAAATCAACAGCAGCTTGTCGGCCAGGGGGTCCAGATAGGAACCCAAGCGCGATTGCCAGTGGTAATGCTTGGCGAGGAAGCCGTCCACGCCATCCGACAGTCCCGCCACCACGAACAAGGCCAGTGCCGCTCCGAAGCGCTGTTGCAACAGCAGGCTGACGACCGGATAGACCAGGAGGATGCGGGCCACGCTGATGAGATTGGGGAGATGCTTCGGGTTCATGGCGTCCACCGATAGATGAGCGGCCCCGCGCCCCCGGTGGTTTCTCCGTCCTGGGGTTTGAGCCGGTGGCTGAGGTTGAGGGTTTGCCGCAGGGCTTCGCGCCCGCCGCGCACCACTAGCTTGAACGCGGCCTCGCCGGTGCCCACCGCCAGCCATTCCAGGCGGTTGACCGGTGAGAGTTTTTCCAGGTAGGCGGCGATTTGGTTGGCGTCGTCCAGGGATTCGAGTCCGGTGATATGCAGTTCCACGCTGGCCGGGGTGGTGTCACGGGGGACGCTCTGGGTCAAAAGCCGGGCATAGGTGGTTTCGATGCCCGCCGCCAGGGTGTCCGCCAGCGTGGCGGTCTTGCTTTGCCAGCGTTCCGGGGCGCGGGCGGAATAGAGCCGCCATTCCGCTTCCCAGGTATCGTCCGCCACCGGGCTGAGCCTGCCGGTGAGGACGGTGTCGGTTTCATAGCGCTGGGCGGCGAGGCGGATGCGCTCGGCGTTGCCGGTATTGATATCGTTCCAATCGAGGGCTTGCCGGTCCGGCAAATCCCACAGCGGCAGGGAGAGCGGCAGGCCGCGCTCCGCCGCGAACCCGCCCAGGAGGCGGTCGGCTTGGGGCAGGATTTCGGCGGCGCTGGACCAAACGCCTTGTTTGTCGCGCACCGCCAGCCAGACCAAGAGTTCCGGCCGTTCCGCGCCCCAGACCGGGATGCCGTGGCGGCGCAACTCCCCATCGAGCCGGGCCGGATCGAAATCGACCCGGAGGATCGGCGTCGCCAGCGGCCCTTCGCCCCGCAAGGTGTAATCGAACTCCTCGACATACTCCTGGGGTTTGGTGAGCAGGCCGCGCACCGTGGCGGAATCGAGGTCGTTCGGGCGGACCAGGCGTTTCAACACCCGGCCCAGCGCGGCGCGGATATCCTCGGCGCGGGCCGCTTCGGCGCGGCTCCGCACGGCGGTTTCGCTCCGGTACAGCCCCTCGATTTCGGCGGCGGGCGCGGTCGGGCCGAACCACGCGGCCAGGGCCAGGCAGGCCAGGAACGGACGCATCAAGTTTCCTCCGGCAGGTTGGGGCGGGGCGTTGTAAAATAGCACAGTCCCCAAGGCGCGGAATCCTGGGTTCGGAGCCGGTTCCATGGTCGCCGTTCCTGCCGTGTCCCGCATCGTTTTCCCCTATGAGCTTTCCTGGAGAGTCCGCTTGAGCAACACCCACACCGAATCCTTAGACTACAAAAGCGCCGGCGTCGATATCGCGGCGGGCAACGCGCTGGTGGAAAAAATCAAGCCCGTGGCCGCCAAGACCCGCATTCCGGGGGTCTTGGCCGGCCTGGGCGGTTTCGGCTCCCTGTTCGAGTTGCCGGTGGAGCGTTACCGGCGTCCGGTGCTGGTGGCCGGCACCGATGGCGTGGGCACCAAGCTCCGGCTCGCCATCGAGACCGGCAGGCATTCCGGCGTGGGCGTCGATCTGGTGGCGATGTGCGTCAACGATATCGTGGTGCAGGGCGCGGAGCCTTTGTTCTTCCTGGATTATTACGCCACCGGCGCTTTGGATGTCGAAGTCGCGGCGGCGGTGATCGCCGGGATAGGCCGGGGCTGCGAACTGGCCGGTTGCGCCCTGGTCGGCGGCGAAACCGCCGAGATGCCCGGCATGTACAGCGCCGGGGATTACGATCTGGCCGGGTTCTGCGTGGGCGTGGTCGAGAAGGACGCCATCCTCGACGGTGGCCGGGTCCGCCCTGGCGACACGCTGATCGGGCTGGCCTCGTCCGGGCCGCATTCCAACGGCTATTCCCTGATCCGCAAGGTGCTGGACCGCCAGGGCTGGAACCTCGCCGAAACCCTGGACGGCCAAGCCCTGGGCGATTGGCTGCTGGAACCGACCCGCATCTATGTCAAACCCCTGTTGAATCTCCTGAAAACCATCGAGGTCCACGCCTTCGCCCATATCACCGGCGGCGGCATCACCGAAAACCTGCCAAGGGTCTTGCCCGCGGGTACGGCGGCGGTGGTCGATGCGGCGGCCTGGGCGCGGCCCGCCGTGTTCGGCTGGTTGGCCGAGGTGGGCAAGATCGCCGAGGCCGAGATGCTCCGCACCTTCAATTGCGGCATCGGCATGATTGTCTGCGTGGCCCCGGAGGACGCGGCCACCGCGCTGGACACCTTGCGGGCCGTGGGCGAAACCGCCTGCGTCATCGGCGCGATTGTCGCCGCCGAGGGCGGTCCCGCCGTGCGCTACGCCGATGCGGGCTGAGGGGGTAGGCATGGAACTGAGCGTCGTGGTCCCCGTACATAACGAAACCGACAACGTCCGCCCGCTCATCGAGGAAATCGATGCCGCGCTGGATGCTGCCCTGGCCTATGAAATCGTCTATGTGGACGATGGCAGCGGCGACGATACCTTGGCGAAGCTGGTGGCGTTGCAGGCCGAATTCCCGCGCCTCCGGGTGCTGAGCCATCGGCGCTGCTGCGGACAAAGCACCGCGCTCCGCACCGGCATCCGCGCCGCGAAGGGCCGGGTTGTCGCCACCCTGGACGGCGACGGCCAGAACAACCCGGCGGATATTCCCCGCCTGCTCGCCGCCTGGCGCGAACTCGACGGCGGCCCGGCGGGCGCGATGGTCGCGGGCTACCGTAAAAAGCGCCAGGACACCGAATGGCGCAGGCTCTCCTCCAAGATCGCCAATGGCGTGCGCGGCTCCCTGCTCCAGGACAACACCCCCGACACCGGCTGCGGACTCAAGGTGTTTTCGCGGGAGTTGTTCCTGGCCCTGCCGTATTTCGACCATATGCACCGCTTCCTGCCGGCCCTGGCCCAGCGGGCGGGCGGCAAGGTGGTCTCGGTCGAGGTCGATCATCGCCCCAGGCTGCGTGGACAGTCCAAATATGGCACTTGGCACCGGCTGTGGGTGGGCCTCTGGGATTTGCTCGGGGTGATGTGGTTGCAGCGCCGCGCCCAGGTGCCGGAAGTGACCGAGGTGGCCTGATGAACCGTTCAACCCCCCATCCACCAGGGCCATCCATGTGGGTTTCCTGTGCCCGGCGGTTCGGCGTATGGATCGCCGCGCTGGCCGTATCGGGCGGCCCCGTGCAGGCCGAGGAACCCAAGCCCGACGAGGTCAAGCTGCCGCCCCTCCAGGTGCTGTTGGAAAAGCCGGTCGAATTGCCCGGCAACAAGCTCACCACGCGGGTGGTCCGGGTGGTCTTGCCGCAGGGCTACAAGACACCCTTGCACACCCACGAAGGACCGGGGCCGCGCTATGTGCTGAGGGGCCGGGTGAAGGTCGAGGAGGGTGGCCAAGTCCATGAATACGGGCCGGGCGAGGTGTTCTGGGAATCCGGCCAGTGGACCACCGCCGAGAACATCGGCCAGGGTGAGGTCGAGTTGTTGATCGTGGAATTGGCCGCGGTGAAATAACCCGACCCCGCCGGGGTCAAGCGTAGAGGTCGATGGCGGTCGGGCGGTCCCGGTCCGCCGCTTCGACCGTTTTGAACAGGCCGGTTTTTTCCTTGCCGCTATCGCTTGGATTGGCGTGCTGGAGGGTCAATTCCGCCAACGCCTGGGCCGCCATCTGCCCCGCCCGCGCCGCCACTTGCCGATCCTGTCCCGAGGGTTCGGCGGGGGCGAGCGCGGCCCTGGCGATGGTCGCGGCCTTGGCGAGGGTGGCGGCGGGATTGCCGGACACGGGCGAGGTGTCGATATTGACCTCGCCGCCGATGGCGTATTGTTGGCCGTCCGGTCCCCGCTGGTAACTGAAGCTGGCCCCGCCCCGCGCCAATCCGCCCGCCGCCGCCTGATGGGCGGCTTCGTGCGCCCGGACTTCGCGGTCGCGCTTCCTGAGCGATTCGAGTTGTTTGAGTTGGTCTTCGCTGAGGTTTTGGGTGGAGCCGCCCGCCGCCGTGGTGGAAGAGGGGGTCGCCGTGGTGTCGTCCTTCTTGGCATCGCCGCCCCGGACCCCGCTCCAATCGGGGAGCCGGATGGCGGTATGGACGTTGGCGCTGCTGCTGATGGCGGCGAACATGGGCGGGATTCCGTGGAAACCGGGCTATCGCTTAACTATACCGCAAGCTGTGTTCGCGGGCATGTTCTGGCCACCACGATCTACCGTTCCCGATGGGCCGGTTCTGGAACCCCTTCCCGTGCCGGTTGTCATAATTACGCAAACAATCTGTTTGCTGATTGTGAATGACCCGGAGGCAAAACCATGGATACCGCGAAAAACATCAAAGCCACCGTGTTGGGTTGCGCCCTCGCCCTGGGCTACGCTTGCGCCGCGCCCGCTTGGGGTGGCGCGGATCGTCACACCGGCCTGGGCTATGTGAGCCAGGCGCACGGTCCCGCCATTTTCGGCTACCCCGGCCTCGAAGGCGTCGAGCGTCCCAGCGCCGAACCCGTCATCGTCTATGCCAACCCGGCCTATGGCCAGGCGATCTACAGCTATCCCCAGGTCGGCGGTGAAACCGTCGCCGGCTTCAATGTGGAATACGTCGATCCGGCCTATGGGCAGGCGATCCAGGGCTATCCCCATTGGGGCGACGACGCCTTGGGCGAAGTCGAAATCCTGCCGGTGGCCCCCGAATAGCATCCCGCCGGTGCGTGCCCGGACCGCGCCGCGTCCGGGCTGCTGGTTCCTCATGGGCGCCTCAGGCCGCGGCTTCCGGCGCGTCCCGCATCCGGTCCAGCGCCACCGCCACGGCGGCGGCGCGGGTCGCCACTCCCAGCTTCTCGAAGATATGCTCCAGGTGCTTGTTGATGGTGCGCGGGCTGCTGCCGAGGATTTGGCCCACGTCCTTGTTGGTCTTGCCACGGGCGATCCACATCAGGATTTCGGCTTCCCGCGGGGTCAGGCCCAGGGCGCTTTTCAAGGAATCCAGGTTCCAGTCGCCGGAGGATTCCTGCAACAGCAACAGATATTCCTGCCCGTCCTGGCAGGGGACCAGCCGCGCCGTGAAGCGTTTGCCGTCGCGCTGGGCGGTGAAGGTGCCCTGGTGGGGGTCGGTGTCCTCCACCGCGATGCGTTGGCGCGACCATTCGGCCAGGGGTGGGGGCAGGTTGGCGGGCGGGGTGCCGCCGCTGCTGCGGCCCGAAAGCTCCTGGAGCCAGCGGCAACCCGCCGGGGTCAGCCAGGTGATGCCGCCCGCGCCGTCGATGGCGAGCGCCGCGAAACCGCTGCGTACCAGGGCGTCCTCGGAACGGCGGATCAGCCGGGCCTGGGCCATGTGGCTCCCGACCCGCGCCAGCACTTCCTGATGGCGGATCGGCTTCACCAGATAATCCACCGCGCCTTCCTCGAAGGCCCGCAGCAAATCGTCCAATTCGCTCAGGGCGGTCATGAAGATGACCGGGATCAGGCTGGTGCCGGGATCGGCCTTGAGGCGGCGGCAGGTCTCGAAGCCGTCCAGGCCGGGCATGACCGCGTCCAGCAGGATGGCGTCGGGCTGGGCGTAGCGCAGTTGTTCCAGGGCCGAAGCGCCGTCGGTGGCGACCAGGACGCGGTAGCCGGCCTCTTCCAGGGCGTCGGACAGGAAGGCCAGGTTGCCGGGCGCGTCGTCCACGATCATGACGGTGCCCAGGGCTTGGGGTCGGGAAGGGTTCATGGGGGGGTCTCCGGGTGGCTGCCGAGGAAAGCCTTGATATCGGCGATCCTGAATTCTTTGGCCAGGCCTTGCAGGTGGCGGGCGTAGGGCAGGTATTTGAAATCCTCGTCGATCAAATCCTTGAGGCGGTCGGTCAGGCCGCGCATATCGCCGATGCGGGCGCAGAATTCCAGTTCCTCCAATACGTCCGGCGGCGGCGGGGCCAGGGTTTGCTCCGCCGCCGTCCGGCCCGCCGCCGCGCCGTCCTTGCGGTAAATCCAATCCAATCCCAGGTGCAGTTTGACCTTGCGCAAAAGCTCGGCGATCTGGATCGGCTTGGCGACGAAATCGTCGCAACCGGCCCCGAAGGACTGCCTGCGGTCGGAGGGATAGGCGTTGGCGCTGACCACGATGATGGGACTGCGGCAACCCTGCGCCCGCAGGCGTTCGGCGGCCTCGATGCCGCCGGTGTCCGCCATCACCAAGTCCATCAGGATCAAATCGGGCCGCCGCCGGGCGACCTGGGCGAGGCAGTCCGTCCCGGAACCGGCCTCGTCCAGGTCGAAGCCCAGGGGGTCGAGGATGGAGCGCAGCAAGCCCCGGTGTTCGGGCTGGTCGTCCACGACCAGGATGCGTTTGCGCGGGCCGTGATAGCCCGCGATATCGTCCTCGGCGGCAATCTCCTCGAAGTTTTTGAGATCGGGCAGGAACAGGCGCACCGAAAAGGTCGAGCCTCGGCCCGGTTCGCTTTCCACCGACAGTTCCCCGCCCATGATTTCCGCCAGGATTTTGCTGATGGTGAGGCCGAGGCCGCTGCCGGAAGCGGCGTTGCCCCGCGTCCCCGCGAGGCGCTGGAACGGCTGGAAGATTTCTTCGAGCTGGTCGGCGGGGATGCCGATGCCGGTATCGACGATCTGGAAGCGGGCGATTTCGCCGCCGTAGCCGACCCGGAACAGCACCTCGCCGCCCTGGGTGAATTTCACCGCGTTGCCCAGCAGGTTGATGAGGATTTGCCCGACCCGTTTCTCGTCGCCCCGGATGCGGCGCGGCAGGGTATCGACAATCTGGCAGCGGAAGGCCAAGCCCTTGGCCTCGGCCTGGGGCCGGAACATCCGCGCCAATTGTTCGATCAGGGCCGGGAGGTCGATGGGGGCGCGTTTGAGTTCCAGCTTGCGGGCCTCGATGCGGGCGATGTCGAGGATATCCTCGATCAGGGCGGAAAGATGTTCGCCGCTGCGCTGGACGATCTCCACGGCATCGCGGCGGTGGGCCGGGATGGCCGGGTCCTTGCCGAGGATTTGGGCATAGCCCAGGATGCTGTTGAGCGGGGTGCGGATTTCATGGCTCATATCGCTGAGGAAGCGGCTTTTGGCTTGGTTGGCGCGTTCGGCGGCGTCCCTGGCTTGTTTCAGCTTGATATCGGTTTTGCGGTGTTCCTCGATTTCCTGCATCAGGCGCTGGGTCTGGCGGGCCGATTCTTCCTGGGCGACCTGGCGGCTCTCGCTGTTCAGGACCAACCACCAAGCACCCAGCCCCAGGAATACCAGCAAGGCCGCGTAGACCTTGACGAAGCTATCGACCAGGGCGTGAGCCAGGGCCGGATTGCCGACCCGCGCCGCCAGCACGTCCTGGTAGAAGATCACGCCCACGAACAAGCCGCCCAAGGTCGCCAGCAAGGAAAACACCATGGCGAAGCGGAGCAGGCGCAAACGGATGGCGATGGGCCAGCCGGTGGGCAGCCAGCGGGCGAGGCTTTCCAATTGGTCCTTGAGGCGGACGCCGGGTTTGCAGGCGTCCAGGCAGCGGGCGTCCAGGGTGCAGCACAGCGAGCAGATGGTGCCCTGGTAGGCCGGGCAATAGGCCTTGTCCTCGATCTCGAAATCGTTGCCGCAGATGCAGCACTGGGCGTGGGGCGTGGCTTGGCCCCAGTCGTCGCGGTCGCGGGCCAGATAGAACCGGCCCCGGCTGAGGAAGGCGATCAAGGGGGCCAGGGCGAACGCCAATCCCAAGGCCAGGAAGGCCGAGAACGCCTTCGGTCCCGCCCCGAACAGGCCGAGATAGGCCAGGATCGACACCAGCGAGGCGCACAGGGTCGAGACCACGCCCACCGGATTCAGGTCCGGCAGATAGGCCCGCTTGAACTCGACATGGGCGGGACTCAGGCCCAAGGGCTTGTTCACCACCAAATCCGCCACCAGGGCGCCGATCCAGGCGATGGCGATATTGGAGAACAGGCCCAGCACCCGTTCCAAGGCCCCGAACACGCCCAGTTCCATCAGCAGCAAGGCGATGGCGACATTGAACACCAGCCACACCACCCGCCCCGGATGGCTATGGGTCAGCCGGGAAAAGAAATTCGACCAGGCCAGGGAACCGGCATAGGCGTTGGTGACATTGATCTTGACCTGGGATACCACCACCAGCAGGGTGGTCGCCGCCAGCGCCAGCGCCGGGTTGTCGAACACATGGCCATAGGCGGTCAGATACATCTGGGTCGGCTCGTGGGCATGGACCGGGTCGATGCCATGGCGGATGGCGAGGTGGGCCAGCAAGGCACCGCCCAATTGCCGCGCCACGCCCAGCAAAATCCAGCCGGGACCGGCCAGGATGGTTGCCGCCCACCAGCGCCAGCGGTTGGCGGTGGTCTTTTCCGGCAGGAACCGCAGGAAATCCACTTGCTCCCCGATCTGGGCCACCATCGAGAAGGCCATGGTGCAGGCCGCGCCGAACAGCAGCCCGTCGAAACCGCCGTCCACCGGACCCCGGCCCGTGAACAGCGGCAGGGTCCGCAGCGCTTCCGGCTCGCGCAGCAACACCCCGACATAGGGCGCGACCAGGAGGGCCAGCCACAGCGGTTGGGTCCACAATTGCAGCCGGTTGATCATGGTGATGCCGAAAGTCACCAAGGGGATCACCACCACCGCGCTCACCACATGGGCCAGGGCCAGCGGCATCCCGAAATACAACTCCAGCGCCAGCGACATGATCGAGGCTTCCAGCGCGAACAGGATGAAGGTGAACGAGGCGTAGATCAGCGAGGTGAGGGTGGAGCCGATATAGCCGAAGCCCGCGCCACGGGTCAAAAGGTCCATGTCGATGTTGTGGCGGGCGGCGTAATAGCTGATGGGGAACCCTGTTAGGAACACGATCAGCCCGACCGTGAGGATGGCGAGGCAGGCGTTGGTGAAGCCGTAGTTGACCGCCATCAGCCCGCCCATGGCCTCCAGCACCAGGAAGGAAATCGAACCGAAGGCGGTGTTGGCAACCCGGAATTCCGACCATTTGCGGAAGCTGCGCGGGGCGAACCGCAGCGCATAATCTTCCAGGGTTTCGTTGGCGACCCAGGAATTGTAATCGCGCCGGACCTTGGCGATGGTTTGCCGGTTGACGGCCATGCGTTGCTATGCCCCTTGAGGATCGACGCCCCGGTCTTTGCGCCGGGTTGTCCGGTAAGTGCTGGCGCTTTTCAGCCACAATGATGTTTCCGCGCCACAGGATTGTTGGGCATATGCAAATTCCATGCGCTGGCGCGGGGGCGGAATGGCCATCGTCGTAGCCGCCGGGCCGGGAGTCCGTGGTGGCGGCTGGGAGACCGTGGCACGGCCTATTTTGGGGTGTTATGACCTATATTGGTGCGTTCCTGGGTCCAGGCCGGGCTGGCTTATAATTCCCGGAACATCCAGCCAAGAGAACCCAACCCATGAACCTACCCGATTTGCCCACAGTCCCCCGCGATTTCATCGGCTATGGCCGCAATCCGCCCGATCCGGCCTGGCCCGGCGCAGCCAGGGTCGCGCTCAATTTCGTGCTGAACTACGAGGAAGGCGGCGAAAGCACCCCGCTCGACGGCGACCCGGTATCGGAGGGCTATCTGCATGAAATCATCGGTGCGCCGCCTAGTGTCGGCGTCCGTAACCTGAACGTGGAATCGATGTACGAATACGGCAGCCGCGCCGGTTTCTGGCGGATGCACCGCTTGTTCACCGGGCGGGGTTTACCATTGACCGTGTACGCGGTGGGACTGGCCTTGGAGCGGAATCCGGCCGCCGCCGTCGCCATGGCTGGGGCCGGTTGGGAAGTCGCCAGCCACGGCTGGCGCTGGATCGATTACCAGGGCATGGACGAGGCCGAGGAGCGCGAGCATATCCTGTGCTGCATCGACACCATCGCCGGTTTGACCGGCCAGCGCCCGGTGGGGTGGTACACGGGGCGGATCAGCGCCAATACCCGGCGCTTGGTGGTGGAGGAGGGCGGTTTCTTGTACGACTCGGATTCCTACGCCGACGAATTGCCCTATTGGCAGACGGTGGCGGGCCAGCCGCATCTGGTGATTCCCTACACTTTGGATTGCAACGATTTCAAATACCTACTGCCGAACGGCTTTACCACCGGGGATGATTTCTACCGCTATCTGGTGGACGCTTTCGAGCAGCATTGGGAAGAGGGCGCGGCCCGTCCGACCTTGATGTCGGTGGGCCTGCATTGCCGGATTTCCGGGCGTCCGGGGCGGGCGCGGGCCTTGGCGCGGTTCCTCGACCATGTGAAGGACCGGGAAGGCGTGTGGATCGCCACCCGCGAGCAGATCGCCCGCCATTGGCACCAACACCATAAGCCCGCGTAGGCTCACACCGTCAGATAGCGCTTCACCATGTCCTCGGTGAGTTCGCCCATGGCCCCGGTGGCGACGGCGCGGCCCCGGTCCATGATGCAGAAGCGGTCGGCCACCTTGCGGGCGAACGGCAGTTTTTGCTCCACCAGCAGCACCGTCACGCCCAAGTCCCGTTTCACCTTGACGATGGCGTCGTTGATCTCGTCCACCACGTCGGGGGCGGTTTTTTCGATTGGGGTTGGGATGCCCCGCGCCCGGTTCAACCGGATGATGACATCGCCGATTTCGCTGACGATGTTGGGTTGGATGCCTTCGGTCGGCTCGTCGAGGATCAATAATTTCGGGTCCAACACCAGCGCCCGGCCTATCGCCAATTGCTGTTGCTGGCCGCCGGAAAGATCGCCGCCGCGCCGTTTCAACATCTTCTTCAGCACCGGGAAAATCTCGAACACCTGTTCGGGCACGTCCTTGATGCCCTTGCGGCGGACGGCGCGGAGCCCGGTCCTGAGGTTTTCCTCCACCGTCATCAGCGGGAAGATTTCCCGGCCCTGCGGCACGTAGCCGATGCCGAGTTCGGCCCGCTGCTCGGCCTTGAGGCCCAGCAGGTTGCCGCCATCGAACATGATGCCGCCGGAACGGGCCGGGATCAGGCCCATCACGGTCTTGAGCAGGGTGGTCTTGCCCACGCCGTTGCGGCCCATCAGGCACAGGCACGCGCCTTTCGGCACCTCCAGCCCCAAATCCCACAAGGTATGGCTCTCGCCGTAAAACTGGTTCAAACCGGCAACGTTTAACATCAGCCCCCCAAATACACCTGGATGACCCGTGGGTCGTTCTGTACTTCGTCCATGCTGCCTTCGGTCAACACCGTGCCCTCGTGCAATACCGTGACCCGCTTGGCGATGGAGCGCACGAATTCCATATCGTGTTCCACCACCACCACCGAATGCTTGCCTTGCAGCGATAACAGCAATTCGGCGGTGCGCTCGGTTTCCTGGTGGGTCATGCCGGCCACGGGCTCGTCCACCAGCAGCACCTTGGGCTCTTGCATGAGCAACATGCCGATTTCCAGCCATTGCTTCTGGCCGTGCGACAGTGCCCCGGCCCGGAAATCGCGTTGATCGGCGAGGCCGATGGTTTGCAGCACTTCGCCGATTCGGTCCGTTTGCTCGCCCCGCAGTTGGGCGAACAGGGTCGGCCAGACCCGCTTGTCGGTGCGCATGGCCAGTTCCAGGTTTTCGAATACGCTGAGCTTGTCGAACACGCTGGGCTTTTGGAACTTGCGGCAGACCCCGGCCTGGGCGATGGCGGGTTCGTCCAATTTGAGGAGGTCGATGGTCTGGCCGAAAAACACCGTGCCGATATCGGGCCGGGTCTTGCCGGTGATGACATCCATCATGGTGGTTTTGCCCGCGCCGTTGGGACCGATGATGCAGCGCAATTCGCCCTCGTCGATGTAGAGCGAGAGTTTATTCAGCGCTTTGAAGCCGTCGAAGCTGACGCTCACATCTTCCAGATAGAGGATGGGGCGGTGGCTGGTGTCGAGTTGACCGCCCGGCATGGGGCGGCCGGCTTGGGGACCGAGGCTGGAGCCTTCGAGTGGGGTGCCGGAAATCATGCGGCTTCCTCCTTGCGGCGTTGCCAGAGGCCGACGAGGCCGTCCGGCAGGAACAGCGTCACCAGCACGAAAATAGCGCCCAGCGCGAACAGCCAGACCTCGGGCAGGATCGCCGTGAACACGGTTTTGCCGTAGTTGACCAGGATGGCCCCGACGATGGCCCCGTACAGGGTCGAACGCCCGCCGACCGCCACCCAGACCACGATTTCCAGCGAGGCCAGGGGCGAGAATTCGCTGGGGTTGATGATGCCGACCTGGGGCACGTACAGCGCCCCCGCGATACCGGCCAGGATGGCCGAGAACACGAAAATCCACAGCTTGAACATCTCCACCTTGTAGCCGAGGAAACGCACCCTGGCTTCCTGGTCGCGGATGGCGGTCACGACCCGGCCCAACTTGGAATCCACCACGTAGCGGCAGGCCAGATAAGCCAGGATCACGCTGGACCCCGTGGCTGCGAACAGGGCGGCGCGGGTGCCGCCCGCTTGCAGGTTGAAGCCTAGGATGTCCTTGAAGTCGGTCAGGCCGTTGTTGCCGCCGAAGCCCATTTCGTTACGGAAGAAGGCCAGCAACAGGGCGTAGGTCAAGGCTTGGGTGATGATGGAGAGGTAGACGCCGGTCACGCGGGAACGGAACGCCAGCCAGCCGAACACGAAGGCCAACACGCCCGGTGCCAGCACGATCATCAGCAGGGCGAACCAGAATTGGTCGAAGCCTTGCCAATACCAGGGCAGTTCCGGCCAGTTGAGGAACACCATGAAATCGGGCAGGACCGGATTGCCATAAACGCCCCGGTCGCCGATCTGGCGCATCAAATACATGCCCATGGCATAGCCCCCGAGCGCGAAGAAAGCGCCATGGCCCAGGCTCAGGATGCCGCAATAGCCCCACACCAGGTCCATCGCCAACGCCAACAAAGCGTAGGTCAGGTATTTGCCCAGCAGCGATACCGTGTAGGTGGAGAAATGCAGGGGCGAGCTTTCCGGCAGCAGCAGGTTGAACAGCGGCACGAACACCGTGATGAGGGCGACCGCCCCCAGCACGATCTGGCCGAATTTGTCGTTTTGGAGTAGCGGGAAAGTCATGCTCAAGCCTCCGCCGCCCGGCCTTTCTGCGGGAACAAGCCGCGCGGGCGTTTTTGGATGAAGATGATGATGAACACCAGCACCAGGATTTTCGCCAGCACCGCCCCGGCATAGGGTTCGAGGAATTTATTGGCGACCCCTAGCGAAAACCCGGCGACCAGGGTGCCCCACAGGTTTCCCACGCCGCCGAACACCACCACCATGAACGAATCGACGATATAGGATTGCCCGAGGTTCGGCCCCACGTTGGTCAACTGGCTGAGCGCGACCCCGGCCACCCCGGCGATACCGGAACCCAGCCCGAAAGTCATCGCGTCCACCCGTTCGGTGGGGATGCCCATGGCTTTGGCCATCGCCCGGTTCTGGGCTACGGCGCGGACTTCGAGGCCGAGGCGGGTGCGCTTGAGGATTTGCAGCAGCATCACGAACACGATCACGCAGAACAACAGGATGTAGAAGCGGTTCAAGGTCAGCGAGAGGGCGTCGTTGATCTGCCAAGAGCCGCTCATCCAGGCGGGCGTCGCCACGCTGCGGTTCAGGGGCGAGAAGATCGAGCGCACCGCTTGCTGTAGGAACAGGCTCACGCCGAAGGTCGCCAGCAAGGTTTCCAGGGGACGGCCATACAGGAAGCGGATGATGCCGCGTTCGATGGCGATGCCGACCAAGGCGGAAATCAGGAACGCCGCCGGGATCGCCACGAACAGCGAGAGTTCCAGATGGTTGGGCATGAGTTGCTGCACCACATAGGTGGTATACGCCCCGATCATCATCAGTTCGCCATGGGCCATGTTGATGATGCCCATGACGCCGAAGGTGATGGCGAGGCCGATGGCGGCGAGGACCAGGACCGCCCCCAGGCTCAGGCCGAAGAACACGGTTTCGATGCTAGCGTACAGTTGCAGCCGCCCCTTGATGTCGGTCAGCGCGGCCTCGGCGGTATGGCGTATATCGGAATCGGGTTCGAGGTATTCGCCCGCTTCGTTCTTTTCCAACAGGGCGTTGAGATGGTTCACCACGTCCGCGCCGACTTCGGTGCGTAGCGTGGCGATGGCTTTCAGCCGGTTGGCCTTGTCGGGGCTGTTCAAATCGGCCAGGGCCAGGGCCAGGCGGATCGCGGCGAGGACTTTGGGGTCTTGTTCCTGCCCCAACCGGGCCAGGAGCAGGGCGAGGGTTGCGGGGTCCGGGGCTTGGCTCATGGCCTCCACGGCTTTGAGCCGCACGTCGGCCTCGGGGGCGTTGAGTTCCAAACGTCCGATGAGTTGGCGCAGGGTGGAGCGCAGAGCGTTGTTCAGATTGATTTTTTTCACATCGAAGCGGCCCGCCGTGCCGAGTTGCTCGCCGGTCGCGGCATCGGCGAGGGCGTAGCCGTCGTCGGCGCTGTCGCCCGTCACGATGCGATTATCGGCCTTTTGGTAGAACAAACGGCCATCGAGCAGGGCTTGCAGGAGTTTCGGCACCCGTGCGTCCGGGACGGTGGCGAATTGCTGGATGCTGGCTTCCAGTTGGTCCAGCGGGGCCGCTTTGATCTGGGCCAGGCCGTCGGCGACCGGATCGCCCGCCTGGGCCGTTCCGATCCGGCACAAGGCCAGGACCAAGAGGAGCCAAAGGGCGGGCAAGGGGCTGGATTGGAATTTCATGTCGGACATAGGCGTTCCTCGTTGCCGCCGGGTAGCGGGCGGGCTTGGGTGCCCATGGGTTGGAGCGCAGGACTTGCCCTGCGCTCCAAAGCTGGGAATTCAAAAAGAAGGGGCGCGGTGCGCCCCGACAGGTTTCCCGCGCAACGGAGCGGGAAGGGGGCCATGAAGCCTTACATCAATATTTCTGGCCGGAGCATTTCTTGGTCTTGGTGTTGTAGTTGCCACAATTGATGGGCGCGGTCCAGTCGGCCACGATGGGCTTGGATTCCGGCAGGAAGTCGGACCAGGCGTCGCCATCGACCAAGCCCTTGGTCTGCCACACCACGGAGAACTGGCCGTCGTCCTGGATTTCGCCGATCAACACCGGCTTGGAGATGTGGTGGTTGGGCAGCATCTTGGAGGTGCCGCCGGTCAGGTTGGGTTGCTCCACGCCGATGATGGCCTTGGCGACCGCGTCGGTGTCGGTGGTCTTGGCCTTCTCCACCGCCTTCACCCACATGTTGAAGCCGATGTAATGGGCTTCCATCGGGTCGTTGGTGACGCGCTTGGGGTTCTTGATGAAGCTGTGCCAGTTCTTGATGAACTCGGCGTTGGCCGGGGTATCGACCGACATGAAGTAGTTCCAGGCGGCGAGATGGCCGACCAGGGGCTTGGTGTCGATGCCGGACAGTTCTTCCTCGCCGACCGAGAACGCCACCACCGGAATCTGTTCGGCGGAAATGCCCTGGTTGCCGAGTTCCTTGTAGAACGGCACGTTGGCGTCGCCGTTGATGGTGGAGACCACGGCGGTCTTCTTGCCCGCCGAGCCGAACTTCTTGATATCCGACACGATGCTCTGCCAATCGGAATGGCCGAACGGCGTGTAGTTGATCATGATGTCGGCGGGCTTGACGCCCTTGGCCTTCAGATAGGCTTCCAGGATTTTATTGGTGGTGCGCGGATAGACGTAGTCGGTACCGGCCAGTACCCAGCGCTTCACCTTCAAATCCTTCATCAGATAATCCACCGCCGGGATGGCTTGCTGGTTCGGGGCCGCGCCGGTGTAGAACACGTTCTTGGAGGATTCCTCGCCCTCGTATTGCACCGGGTAGAACAACAGGCCGTTGAGTTCTTCCACCACCGGCAGCGCCGATTTGCGGGACACCGAAGTCCAGCAGCCGAAGATCGCCGCCACCTTGTCCTTGCTGATGAGTTCGCGGGTCTTTTCGGCGAACAAGGGCCAGTTGGAGGCGGGATCGACCACCACCGGCTCCAATTTCTTGCCGAGGAGGCCGCCTTTCTTGTTCTGCTCGTCGATGAGCATGAGCATGGTGTCCTTCAGCGTGGTTTCGCTGATGGCCATGGTGCCGGACAGGGAATGCAGGATGCCGACCTTGATGGTGTCCTCGGCATGGACACTGAACGCGACCAGGGTCGAACCGGCCACGGCCAGCGATTGGAACCAGCGGCGCAGGGGGTATTGATGTTCGGACATGGATTACTCCTCGTGATGAAGGGGGTGGGGACGGCCAGGCGCGCCCCCGGGCAGTTGTTTGGGAATGCGGGAAAAACCTAGATTTGCAATTGGAAGCCCAACAGCAAGGAGCTGACGTGGCTGCCGCTGGCGGTCGAGGTGTAGTTCAAACCCTTGGTGAACATGTCGCTGTAGTTGTAAACCAGAGAAATCTTGGCGTTGTGGCCGTCGATGACGTAGTTGAGACCGGCTTCCCAGTTGTTGCGGTCGCTGCTGTTGAAGGGCATGGCTTCCACATAGCGCAGGTACGGCTGGAACTGGCCGATCCAGACCTTGTCCGGGACCAGGTACATGGCGCTGATATCGTAGGCGTTGCCCTCGAACAGGTCGAAGCCGGGGGTCTGGGATTGGCGCTGGGCCATGCCGTAGCCGCCGCTGATGCCGTAGTTCTTGTATTCGCCGTTGAAGGTGAGGACGCCGGAGTCGCCGCCGTTGAGGTTCTGTTCATACAGCACGTCCACCGTGGTGCCGCGGAAGTTGCCGGGATCGGTGGCGGTGCCCGCGCCGTCCTCCTGGTACTGGTTGGAAACGCCGAGGGTGAGGATATCGCCGCCCTTGCCGTAATAGGTGCCCGAGGTGTAGTAGCCGGGGTTCTTCTCGACATCGAGGAAGTTGTAGGCGAAGCGCTGGGCGTAGAGGATATTGTCGTTCTGGTTCGCGCCGTTGCGTAGGCCCCGGAAGAAACCGACGGCGTATTGGAAGCGGTTCTCGTAGACCGCGCCCCAGATCGTGGCGCCGTCGTCGCGGCCATAGGAACCGGCGGAATTGCCGTTGGATTGGATGGTGACGTTATAGTCCGAGGGCTCGAACGGTGTGCCGGTGCGGAACATGTCGTACACGGCGCTGAAGAACGGACCGTTCATCTCGCGGCGTTCGGCGGGGACCAGCATCCGGCCCATCCACAGGTTGATCATCGGGTCGTATTCGATCTTGCCGATGGCGTCCAGCACCCGGATCTCGCCACCGTTGTTGCAGGTTTGGCAATCGGTGTTGAATTCGAGCTTGAGGTACTTGAATATCTGGCCGTTGATGTAGAGACGGATGTTGTCGAGGTTGAAATCGTTCGACCATTGGGTGCCGTTCGCCGCGCCTTTCTCGGTGGCGCTGAAGCTGGTGCGTAATCCCGCCCCGATGCTGATCCATTTGGTGTCGTCGATCTTGAAGGTCGCCCCGGCCTCCGCGTGGGGCGCGTAGCCCGCCGAGAACGCGAGCGTGATGGCGGCGGGCAACAGCGCCAAGCGCCGGCCGCCCAGGGTTTGGGTGTTATGCATGGTTGGACCCCTGAAGGTTTGGCTTAAATGACGGAGCCCATTAAAATTTCCGCGCCCTATCTCAACAATCAGTCATCTGACTCATCAGTCAAATGACGTATGCCGGACGCGCCACCGCCGACGCTATAGTCCGGGCAGGCCAGGGGACTGGCGGTTCATTCCGGTATCGCCGGGCCGGTCCCTCCCAACCCCGAGGAAGCCCGATACCATGAATCCCACTCCCGGAAAGCGCCGCGCACGGTGGCTCCGCCTGTCCATCCTGACCGTCCTCGCCGGTTGCGCGGAACAAGCGCCTTATCGGGGCGTCCGTCCCGATCCGGCCCAGGTCCACAAGATCGGCCTCAAGATCGATCCCACGCTTGCCGGGAGCCGCGCCGACGGCGCCAAGCTCAAGGACATGGCCGCCCGCGCCGCCCGGAACCTGGGCGGCTGGGGTTATGCGGTGGCGGCGGGGAGCGGGGACTTCAGCCATATCCTCGAAGCCAAGATCGATCCGGTGGCGCATAAAAGCACGCCGCCCGGCTTTTCCATGAGCATGGGCAATTCCGATCCCCGTGCGCTGGAATTCCAGAAAGCCTATGTGCTGCCGGTGGATTGCGTGATCTATCCGGTGGCGCGGCCCCAGGACCGCGCCAGCCTGTACATGGATTTCGTCGCCAAGGACACCTCCCTCAGCGATCCCGATTCGGTCAAGACCTATGTGGACCATATTTCCACGGTCTGTTTCAACCTGCTGGAAGATTTGAAGATCAAGCGGACCCAGGCCGCGCCCGCCGCCGCCCAGGCCGAAACCCCGGCCAATGCCGATACCTGGTTCCCGGAAGTACGGGTCGAGGTCCGTAATAAGACCGTGACGCCGATCGCCGCGCCGGTCGCGGCTCCGTCCGTGCCCAGTGCGCCGCCGCCGATGGCTCCGGTTCCGGTGGTTCCGGCGGTGCCCAAGCCGGCGGCAGCGCCCGTTCCCGCCAGGGCGGTGGTTCCATCCGCGCCTGTGGCGGTGCCCGCGCCCGCCGCGCCGGTTTCCACGAGTCCACCCGTTCCGCCCACCACGGCACCCGCGCCGTCCCAGCCCCAAGCCCCGGCGGTGACGACCGAAACCGCCACCGACCCCGGCAACGGCAAGAAGGAAATGATCATCCACAACCAGGGCAGCCCGATCATCTTGGAATTCGGCTACGAGCGGAAATGAGCGCCGTTCCCGCGACTGAGGCGGCGGCCCCGGAAGGTTGGCGGGCCGGATTGGAACTGGGTTTCGCGGCCACGGGGTCCGGCAAGACCCTACTGGCCCGGCGGCGGCACCATGGCCCGCTCGCGGTGCAGCGGCCTTTCCATCCCGAGGGCGGCGTCTGCCATGTGTATGTGCTGCATCCGCCCGGCGGCGTGGTGGCGGGGGATCGGCTGTCGATCCGGGTCGAAGCCGATCCGGGCGCGGCGGCCTTGGTCACCACCCCGGCGGCGGGCAAGTTCTACCGCAGCGCCGGACCCTTGGCCCGGCAATCGGTAGCGCTGACAATAGCGCCGGGCGCGGCCCTGGAATGGCTGCCGCAGGAAACGATTGTTTACCAAGGTGCCCGCGTGGCTTCGACGACACGGGTGGATTTGCGGGAAGGGGCCCGCTTCCTGGGCTGGGAAGTGCTGGCGCTGGGCCGTCCCGCCGCCGGCGAAGGTTTCGAGGCGGGCGAGGCCGGGTTGGATTGGCGGATCGACCTGGAAGGCCAGCCGCTCTATCTGGAACGGCTGGTGCTGGACCCTTGGGCGTTCCGGGCCCACTGGGGTTTGCGTGGGCGTGCGGCTTTGGGCACCTTGTTCGCTTATCCGGCCACGGCGGCGCAGTTGGACACCGTGCGCGGACTTGTCGGCGACCGGCCCGACCTGGGCGTCAGCCTGATCGAAGGCTTGTTGATCTGCCGGGGCTTGGATGCCAGGGCCGATGTGCTGCGGCGGTTTTTCGAGCAGGTTTGGGCGGCGCTGCGGCCCGGCGTGATGGGGCGGCCCGCCTGTCCGCCACGCATCTGGGCGACTTGATCCATACCGCGCCCGGTCCGGGGCGGTTGCGCCGCGCCGCAGCCGGGCTACGAAAACGCAAACGAGAGGGAAACATGCAACTCACACCCCGCGAAAAAGACAAGCTATTGATTTTCACCGCCGCCCTCCTGGCCGAGCGCCGCAAGGCCCGTGGCCTCAAGCTCAACCATCCCGAAGCCGTGGCCTATCTGTCCGCCGCCATCATGGAGGGTGCCCGCGATGGCCGTTCCGTGGCCGAACTGATGGACTATGGCCGTTTGCTCCTGACCCGCGCCGATGTGATGGAGGGCGTGCCGGAACTGATCCCCGATGTCCAGGTCGAGGCCACCTTCCCGGACGGCACCAAGCTGGTGACGGTCCACAACCCCATCGAATAGCCTTTTTCCACCCACCCCAACCTTGGTTTTCCCATGATCCCAGGCGAAATCATCCCCGCCGACGGCAGCATCGAATTGAACGCGGGCCGTCCCGTCCGCGTCCTCACGGTGGCGAACACCGGCGACCGGCCCATCCAGGTCGGCTCCCACTACCATTTTTCCGAGACCAACCCGGCCCTCCGCTTCGACCGCGCCCAGGCCAGGGGCCACCGGCTCGACATCCCGGCGGGCACGGCGGTGCGCTTCGAGCCGGGCCAGGAACGCGAGGTGCGGCTGGTGCCGTTCGCGGGCCGGCGGGAAATCTACGGTTTCCGCCAGGAAGTCATGGGCGCTTGGGAGGACCAGCCATGAGCCGGATATCGCGACACGCCTATGCCGAGATGTTCGGTCCCACCACCGGGGACAAGGTGCGGCTGGCCGATACCGGCCTGTTCCTGGAGGTCGAGAAGGATTTCACCGTCTACGGCGACGAGGTGAAATTCGGCGGCGGCAAGGTCATCCGCGACGGCATGGGCCAGGGCCAGCAGGATTCCGCCACGGCGGTCGATACCGTCATCACCAATGCGCTGATCGTCGATTGGTGGGGCATCGTCAAGGCCGATGTCGGCATCAAAGGGGGCCGCATCGCCGGGATTGGCAAGGCCGGCAACCCGGATACCCAGGCGGGCGTCGATATCGTCATCGGCCCCGGCACCGAGGTCATCGCCGGGGAAGGCCAAATCCTCACCGCCGGGGGCATCGATGCCCACATCCATTTCATTTGCCCGCAGCAGGTGGAAGAAGCCCTGATGTCGGGCGTCACCACTATGATCGGCGGCGGCACCGGACCCGCCACCGGCACCAACGCCACCACCTGCACCCCCGGTCCGTGGAACATCCACCGCATGCTGCAAGCCGTGGATGGATTGCCCATGAATATCGGCCTGCTGGGCAAAGGCAACGCCAGTTTGCCCGCCGCCTTGGTCGAGCAGGTCCAAGCCGGGGCCATCGGTCTCAAGCTGCACGAGGATTGGGGCACCACGCCCGCCGCCATCGATTGCTGCCTCGCGGTGGCCGACGAATATGACGTGCAGGTCGCCATCCATACCGACACCCTCAACGAATCCGGTTTCGTCGAGGATACCTTCGCCGCCTTCAAGGGCCGCACCATCCACACCTACCACACCGAAGGCGCGGGTGGCGGCCACGCCCCCGATATCATCAAAGCCTGCGGCGAATCCAATGTTTTGCCCTCGTCCACCAATCCGACCCGGCCCTATACGGTCAACACCGTGGACGAGCATCTCGACATGCTGATGGTTTGCCACCATCTCGACCCGGCCATCCCCGAGGACGTGGCTTTCGCCGAATCGCGCATCCGCCGCGAAACCATCGCGGCGGAGGACATATTGCACGATTTGGGTGCGTTCTCGATGCTGTCCTCCGATTCGCAGGCCATGGGCCGGGTCGGCGAGGTGGTTATCCGCACTTGGCAGACCGCCCATAAGATGAAGGCCCAGCGCGGCCCGCTGCCGGAAGATAACCCTGGCAATGACAATTTCCGCATCAAGCGTTACATCGCCAAATACACCATCAACCCGGCCCTCAGCCATGGCATTGCCCACGAGGTCGGCTCGGTCGAGGTGGGGAAACTGGCCGATTTGGTGCTGTGGTCCCCGGCTTTCTTCGGGGTGAAGCCCAGTGTGATCCTCAAGGGCGGCTTCATCGCCGCCGCGCCCATGGGCGATCCCAACGCCTCGATCCCGACCCCGCAGCCGGTGCATTACCGGCCCATGTTCGGGGCGCTGGGCGACGCCTGCCGCGCCACTTCCATGACCTTCCTGTCCCAGGCGGCTTTCGAGTCCGGTGTGGCCCAGCGTTTGCAACTCCGAAAACTGATCGGTGTGGTTTCCCATACCCGCGACATCGGCAAGAAGGACTTGATACATAACGCCTATCAACCCCGGATCGAGGTCGATGCCCAAACCTATGCGGTGCGGGCCGATGGGGTCTTGCTGACCTGCGAACCCGCCGAGGTGTTGCCGATGGCGCAGCGCTATTTCTTGTTCTGACCGGGGTGCGGGCCGCGCCATCGGAGCGGGAAACTGCCCGCTGCCGGTGGGGGCGCCGCCATCCCCGCGCAAGCATAACCCACCCCCGCCCGGCTCACGGAAATTCGGAGCGAAATCCTTTCCACCACCAGGAGTCGATATGATGAGCGCCCCTGATTCGCAGCGTTTTCTGGGTAAGTACCGTGAAATCATCGTCGCGGTGGCTTTCTTCCTGATTTTCGATTTGGCGGTTCTGATCCTGAATTTCTATATCTCCTACAAGATTTCGGAAAGCGCCGTCGAAATCAATTTGGCCGGACGCCAAAGGATGTTATCGCAGCGCATGACCAAGGAGTTATTGATCGGGTTGCAAGATGCCCAGCAACTCCAGGATGTGAATGGGTCCATCGAGAAAATATATGCCTCGGCTTTGGGTTTCAATCAAACCCTGCAAGCTTTCCGCCAGGGCGGGACGGTCGTTAGCGCCGATAACCAGCCCGCCACCTTGAAGGCGGTCGCCATTCCTGCCGCCCAGGACGTACTGGCCAGGGCGGATAGGCTATGGCAGCCTTTGTTCCAGCGGATACTCACGGTCAAGCGCACCAACGACGATATTCGGGCGCTGTTCAATGCTCATTTGCTCGGGGCCGAGGAAGCCCAGGACAAAAGCGCGGAACGGGAATTGACCTTGGAAGCCGCTGTGCGCTATGCCCAGGTTTACAACCTGGATTTGCTGGACTTGATGAACCAGTTCACCAACCAACTCGAATCCGCCGCCAATCAACGCGCCAATACCCTGCGCCAAGTGCAAACGGCGGGTATTTTGCTGGCCTTGCTGAACTTCGGTTTCATCCTGTTCAAATTCATCCGCCGCTTGCTCGAAAACGACCAGCGGGTCGAGAAGGCCCGCCAGGAAACTTCCGAAATCCTGGGCACGGTGCGCGAGGGTTTGTTCTTGCTGGGACAGGATTTCTCGATAGGCTCGCAATACTCGACGTCCCTAGCGGCTATTTTGGGTAGGCCGATCAAGGCGGGGGATGATTTGCGTACCCTGCTGGCCGATATGGTCAGCCCCGAATCCTTGAAGGCCGCGACCGAGTATATCGGCCTGTTATTGGGCGACCGGGTCAAGGAATCGCTGGTGCAAGACCTGAATCCCTTGGTCAACCTGCCCGTGCAATTGGCCGATGCCCAGGGTCACAGCCGCCAGCGCTATTTGAGCCTGTATTTCAACCGGGTATTGGAACACGGGAAGATCGTGCATTTGCTGGTGACGGTGTTCGATGTCACGACGCAGGTGCGTTTGGAGCAGGAATTGGCAGCGGCCAAACAAAAAGCCAAGGCCGAGATGGAGGTTTTGTTGGATTTGCTCAAGGTGAATCCGGCCCATTTGAAGCATTATCTGGGTCGAGCCGAAAGTGAGTTATTGGGTATCAACGACCAATTGCGGAATATCGAGAATAGCCGGGATTATCGTCAAACCATTAATCAAATCTTCCGTCAGACCCATACCCTCAAGGGCGAGGCGGCGGCGCTGGGTTTGGGGATTTTCGAGGATTTGGCGCAGAGGTTCGAGGATATGCTGTCCGAATTGCGCGGCAAATCCACCGTGCTGGGCCGCGATTTGCTAGCCTTGCCCTTGCCCTTGGACGATTTCCTGAACCGCATCGGCCAAGTGCGCGAACTGAGTCGCCGCCTCTCCGATTTGCAAGCGGCTTTCAGCGAGCCCAACGAACCCGAGTTGGTCAGGAATATGACCGCGCTGGCGCAGCGTATCGCCGAGGACCATGCCAAACAGGTGGACTTGGAAACCGATCTGGCTTTGATGGCGGTATTGCCACCCAAAATCCGCCATGGTTTGAACGATATCGCCTTGCAGTTATTACGGAATGCCATCGTGCATGGTATCGAAAGCCGGAGCGAGCGTTTGATCTGGAATAAGGCCGTGACCGGCACGGTGCAGGTTTTCTTGAAGCAGCGCGAGGACGAATATGAATTCGTGATGCGCGACGATGGCCGGGGTTTGATCGCGGAGGATATTCGCGCCGAATTGCTGCGCCGGGGTTTATATACCGAAGCCCAATTGCGGGAATTCGACGATAACCAAGTCGTCATGAAGATATTCGAGCCGGGTTTCAGTACTGCCGACAGCGTAGGCCGCGATGCGGGGCATGGGGTGGGATTGGATGTGGTCAAGCATATGATCGGCGAATTGGGCGCGCGCCTGAGTATAGCCACCGAGAAATATAGCTATACCCAGTTCAGTATTTGTTTCCCGGTACCAGCGGAGGAAGCTACGGCATGAAACTCAAACTGCTGATCGTGGACGATTCCAATATCATCCGCAGGCGCATCGTCCGGGTCGCGGCCTTGCCGGAGTTGCAAGGCATGGGTATCGTGGGTTTGGCGCGGAATGGGGTCGAGGCCATCGAGGTTTGTCGGCAAATCGTGCCCGATATTGTCACCATGGATTTGACCATGCCGGAAATGGACGGTAATACCTGCGTGGAGGAAATGGTGAAGATTTGTCCCGCTGTCAAAATTCTGGTGGTATCGGCCCTGAGCGACAAGGCGACGGCTATCGACGCGCTGAAACGCGGGGCGCAGGGTTTTCTATATAAACCCTTCACCGACGAGCAACTCGTCAACGCGCTGTTGGAATTGGTCGCTTGAGAATAAGGAGGACGACGATGCCCGAGCTGTCCGAAATCGATTTGAAGGTATTTGTGGATGCGGTGACCCATTATTTCCAGACCAGCACCGACGAGCCCGCCACCATCCGCTCCGCCTATCTGGCACAGGATATTCCGCCCTCTGAATCCTATATTGGCTTGATTACCTGTTCGGGCCGTTTCCGGGGCTGTGTGCATTTTTCGGCGGCGGATCGCATGGTCCGCGAATTACTGCGCTATTGGGGCGAACACGACCATAGCGAGGCCAACCTGTTGGACGCCGTGGGCGAGATCGCCAATACCATCGCGGGGAATGCCCGGCGTCATTTCGGGACAGGATTGCAGATTTCCGTGCCGGTGAAATTGCGCGGTCCCAGCGAGCGGATCAAGGCGGCGGTGCGGGCGCGTCCGTTTGTGATCGCCCTGCGGTGGCGTGATCACAACGCCATCGTGGTGGTCGATCTGGCCCCGGATGAGTGAACCCATGTACAGCCTGACCGAATTCGCCTCCCCCGAAACGCCCCACGGCGATACCCTGACCCTGCCTTATGAAGCCCGCCAGAAAAGCCGCCTCCTGGCCCGCACCGACGGCGGCGTCCAGGTCGGCCTGTTCCTGCCGCGCGGGAAGGTGCTGCGTGGCGGCGATGTGCTGACCGGACCCACGGGCGAGGTGGTGGCGGTCCGGTCCGCGCCGGAAGCCCTGTCCGTCGTGAAGACCGGCGACGCCCTGTTGTTCGCCCGCGCCTGCTACCACCTGGGCAACCGCCATGTGGCTTTGCAGATCGCGCCGGGCGAGCTGCGCTATCTGGCCGACCACGTCCTGGACGAAATGGTGCGCGGCCTGGGGTTGGAGATCGCCCACGAGTCCGCCCCGTTCGAGCCGGAAGCCGGCGCTTATCACGGCCATGGGCACTGATTTGGCCCTGGTCCGCCTGCTGCAACTGGCCAGCCCGGCCTTGCCCATCGGCATGTACAGCTATTCCCAAGGCATGGAGCGGGCGGTAGAGGATGGCTGGATCGCGACCGAGGCCGACGCCCTGGCGTGGCTGTCCGGGGTGTTGGAGCGCGGCCTGGGGCGGGTGGATTTGCCGGTGCTGGCCCGTTTGCACGCGGCCTGGGCGGCGGACGACGCCGGGACCGTGGCCCGTTGGAGCCGCCATCTCTTGGCCTGCCGGGAAACCTTGGAACTCCGGGCCGAGGACCGTCAGACCGGGCAGGCTCTGGCCCGGCTATTGGATGCCCTGGGCGTGGCCCGCGCCGCCGCCTGGACCCGCGACCCGGCGGCGACGCTGGCCAATGGTTTCGCGCTGGCGGCGGTGGAATGGGGTATCGACCAACGCCAAGCGCTGTTGGGCTATGCCTGGGGCTGGCTGGAAAACCAAGTCCTGTGCGCCGTGAAACTGGTGCCGCTGGGGCAGGTGGCGGGGCAGCGCCTGTCGCTGGAACTCGCCGCCACGTTGCCCGCGCGGGTGGACCGGGCCTTGCTCATGGCCGACGCCGATATCGGCGGCAGCGCCTTCGGGCTGGCCTTGGCCAGCGCCCGCCACGAGACCCAGTATTCCCGGCTGTTCCGTTCTTGAGCTGGCCGCAGCGCCGGGCCACGGTTTTTTCCCTCAACTTTGGAAATGAAAGATGTCCGACAAACCCGTCTTGAGAGTAGGTGTCGGCGGCCCGGTGGGCTCCGGCAAGACCGCCCTGGTGGACGCCCTGTGCAAGCGTATGCGCGGCGATTACCAGATCGGCGTGGTGACCAACGATATCTATACCCGCGAGGACCAGCAATTCCTGATCCGCAGCCAAGCCCTGCCCGAGGAACGCATCCTGGGCGTCGAGACCGGCGGTTGCCCCCATACCGCCATCCGCGAGGACGCCTCGATGAACCTGGCGGCGGTCGAGGAACTGTGCCAGCGTTTCGGCGACCTGGATTTCGTGCTGGTGGAAAGCGGCGGCGACAATCTCAGCGCCACCTTCAGCCCGGAACTGGCCGATCTCACCTTGTACGTGATCGACGTGTCGGCGGGGGACAAGATTCCGCGCAAGGGCGGTCCCGGCATCACCCGTTCCGACCTGCTCATCATCAACAAGACCGATCTGGCCCCGTATGTGGGCGCGTCGCTGGAGGTGATGGATCGCGATGCCCGCAAGATGCGCGGCGAGCGGCCTTTCGTGTTCACCAACCTCAAGACCGGCGCGGGCCTGGATGAGGTGGTGGGCTTCATCGTGCGGCAGGGGATGTTGGGGGCGGTCCCGGCCTGAGCTTTGCCCGTAAAAAAACCGCCGCCGGGGTCGCCCCTGGCGGCGGTTTTTTCATGCCCGTGCGGTGCCGGGTTCAGACGCCGAGCAGCAGGCGGCCTGGGTCTTCCAGCAATTCCTTGATGGTGTAGAGGCAGGACACGGCGTCGCGCCCGTCGATGATGCGGTGGTCGTAGGACAAGGCCAGATAGATCATGGGCCGGATCACGATTTGGCCGTCCTCCACCACGGGCCGGTCCTTGATGGCGTGCATCCCCAGGATGGCGCTTTGCGGCGGGTTGAGGATGGGCGTCGAGAGCATCGAGCCGAAGATGCCGCCATTGGTGATGGTGAAGGTGCCGCCGTTGAGTTCCTCGTAGGTCAGCTTGCCGTCGCGGGCGCGTTTGGAGAATTCGACCACGGCCTTTTCGATGTCGGCGAAATCCTTTTGATCGGCGTCGCGCAGCACCGGCACCACCAGGCCGCGGTCGGTCGAGACCGCGAGGCCGATGTCGTAGTAGTCGTGGTAGACAATATCGTTGCCCTCGACCGAGGAATTGACGATGGGATAGCGCTTCAGGGCTTCCACCGCCGCCTTCACGAAGAAGGACATATAGCCCAGTTTGACCTTGTGGGCCTGCTCGAATTTGTCCCGGTAGCGCTTGCGGAGGTCGTTGATGTTTTTAAGGTTGACCTCGTTGAAGGTGGTCAGGGTGGCGGTGGAGCGCTGGGCGTCGATCAAGCGCTCGGCGATGCGGGCGCGGAGCCGGGTCATGGGCACGCGGCGGTCGCCGGGACGGGTGGCCGGTGCCGGTTGCGGGGTGGGTGCGGGCCGGGCGGGTTCCGCCGCCGGTCGGGCCGGGGCGGCTTGCTGGTGGTCGAGGTAATGCTGTACATCCTCCCGCGTGAGCCGCCCCTCCCGGCCCGTGCCTTGGATGGCGGCGGAGTCCAGCCCATGCTCGGACAGCATCCGGCGCACGGCGGGACTCAGGGTCGGCGGGAATTCGGGCCGGGGTTCCGGGGCGGCGGCGGGCGGCGGGGCGCTGGGCTTGGGGGGTTCCGGCACCGGGGCCGCGGCCGCGGGCTTGGCCTCGGTGTCGATGACGGCCAGCAATTCGCCGCTGGTCACCACATCGCCCTTGTGGCGGAGGATTTCCAGCAGGACGCCGTTTTCCGGCACCGGCACTTCCAGCACGACCTTGTCGGTTTCGAGGTCGATGAGGTTGTCGGACTTTAGGACCGGGTCGCCGGGCCGCTTGTGCCAGTCGAGCAGGACGGCGTCGCTGACGGATTCCGGGAGGTTAGGGACTGTGACTTCTATGCGCATGGACGATCCTGACGGATTGTTGAGGGTTCACGGCCCGGAACAGCGCGTCTTCCACGACTTTCTTCTGCTGTTCCAGGTGGCGGTGGAATTGGCCCACGGCGGGCGCGGCGGACATGGGGCGCCCCGCGTAGCCGAGGAGGATGTCTTTTTCCAGGAGGGATAGGAAACGGTGCTTGATCTGGTGCCAAGCGCCCTGGTTCTCGGGTTCTTCCTGGCACCAGACCAGTTCCCTGAGGTTGTTGAACGGGGAGAGCTGTTCCAGGAAATAATCGAATGGGAACGGATAGAGTTGCTCGATGCGGATCAGGGCGACATGTTCCAGATGTTCCTTGCGGCGGGTTTCCAACAGGTCGTAGAACACCTTGCCGGAACACAGCACCACGCGGGTGATCTTGTCGGGATCGTGCGGGTCGATCTCGCCGATGACGTTGTGGAAATGGCCCCGCGTCAGGTCTTCCAGGGGCGAGATCGCCAGCTTGTGCCGCAACAGGCTTTTCGGGGTCATCACGATCAAGGGCTTGCGGTAGCGCCGCACCAGTTGCCGCCGCAGCAGGTGGAAAATCTGGGCCGGGCTGCTCGGCACGCAGACCTGCACGTTCTGCTCGGCGCACAGTTGCAGGTAGCGTTCCAGCCGGGCCGAGGAATGCTCCGGTCCCTGGCCTTCGTAGCCGTGGGGCAGCAGCATGGTGAGGGCGCACAAGCGGCCCCATTTGGTTTCGCCGGAGGTGATGAACTGGTCGATGACGACCTGGGCGTTGTTGGCGAAATCGCCGAACTGGGCTTCCCAGATCACCAGGGTCTCGGGTTCGGAACTGGCGTAGCCGTACTCGAAGCCCAACACGCCTTCCTCCGACAACAGGGAGTCGTAGATATGGAATTTGCCGCCTGGCCCGTCCAGATGGTGCAACGGGACGTGGGCCGCGCCATTGTCCTGGTCGTACAGCACGGCGTGGCGGTGGAAGAAGGTGCCGCGCCCCACGTCCTGGCCGCTGATGCGGACGTTGTAGCCTTCTTTCAGCAGGGAGGCGTAGGCCAGGGTTTCGGCGAAGCCCCAGTCCATCGGGATTTCCCCGGTCGCCATCTTGCGGCGGCTGTCCATGACGGCGGCGGTCCTGGAATGCAGCGAGAAACCGTCCGGCACGCGGGCGATCTGTCCGGCCAGGCCGCGGGCGGTGTCGAGGTCCAGGGTCGAATCGTAGTCCACGCTCCATTCCGCGCCCAGATAGCGGTCCCAACTGGTTTTCAGGTAGCTGGCGGCGTCCGGCAGCACCGGGCGCGACACGATCTCGTCGCGCTTGAGCGAACCCTGGTAGTCTTCCTCCATGCCCAGTTCGTCCTCGCGGCTGATGACGCCCGCCTGGATCAAGGTTTCGGCGTAGAGCCGCCGCACCGGCGGATGCTGGCGGATGAAGCGGTACATGGCGGGTTGCGTCACCGCCGGCTCGTCGGCTTCGTTATGGCCGTGGCGGCGGTAGCAGATCAGGTCGATCACCACGTCGCGCTTGAACCTCATGCGATAATCGACCGCTAGCTGGGTCACGAACAGCACGGCCTCGGGGTCGTCGCCGTTCACATGGAACACGGGTGCCTGGACCATGTTGGCCACGTCGGTGCAGTACAGCGTGGAGCGGGCGTCGAACGGGTTGCTGGTGGTGAAGCCGATCTGGTTGTTGATGACGATGTGGATACTGCCGCCGGTGGTGTAGGCGCGGGTTTCGGCCATGTTGAGGGTTTCCATCACCACGCCCTGCCCGGCGAAGGCGGCGTCGCCATGCACCAACACCGCCAGCACCCCGGTTTCGCCGTCGCCGTCGCGGCGGTCCTGGCGGGCGCGCACCGAGCCTTCCACCACCGGGCTGATGATTTCCAGGTGCGAGGGATTGAAGGCCATGGCGAGGTGCAGCGGACCCTTGGGCGTTTGCAGGTCGGAGGAAAAGCCCATGTGGTATTTCACATCGCCCGCGCTGGCGTGGGGCGGGGCGCTGGTGTAGGTGCCCTCGAATTCCTGGAACAGGGAACCCGGTTTCTTGCCCAGGATGTTGATGAGGACGTTGAGGCGTCCGCGGTGGGCCATGCCGATCACGATTTCCTGCGTGCCCTGGTCGCCGGCCCGCTGGATCAACTCGTCGAGCAGCGGGATCATGCTTTCCGCGCCCTCCAGCGAGAAGCGCTTCTGGCCCACGTATTTGCGGTGCAGGTATTTCTCGATGCCCTCGGCGGCGGTCAGCATCCTCAAGAGCCAGCGCTGGGATTCGGCGTCGGGCAAGGCCCAGGTGGTGGCGGTTTCCAGCCGTTCCCGCACCCATTGCTTGATCTCGCTATCGACGATATGCATGTACTCGGAACCGATGGCCCCGCAGTAGGTGCGCTTGAGCCGGGCGATGATCTCGCGCAGCGGCAGTTTCTTGGAGCCGCGCATGATATCGACGTAGAACGGGCGGTCGAGGTCGGCGGCGTCGAGGCCGTAGTGGGCCGGGTCCAGGTCCGGCAGGGCGGGGGGCGGGGCGAGCTTGAGGGGATTGTTGTCCGCCGCCTGGTGGCCGCGGGTGCGGTAATGGTAGATGAGCCGGTCCACGGCGGCCTGCTTGCGCAGGGCTTCCTCGATATCGGCGGGCATCGTCGCCGTGGGCGGGGTGGCGGGATGCAGGCGCACCGGTTCTTGGATGGACTTGAATTTCTCGCGCCAACTGGGATCGACCGATTCGGGATCGCGCTGGAAACGTTCGTACAGGTCTTCGAGGAAACCGACGTTATCCTCCGCGCAAGCGGAGGACTCTTCGAATAGGTATTTGAGCGTGTTCATATTGCCGTCTTGGAATATCCACTGGGTGTCTTCGATGGGTGGCCGGGACCGCGTGGCCCGGTGGGGTGGCCCCATGGCAGGTATGATGTGGTGGTGCCGCCTGGGCGGAGGTCCAGGCACGGATACGGGATGGGGCTGGGGCGGTGCGGGGCACCGGTCGGAAAGGCGTAGGTCGGCGCAACGGATGGGGGACGTGGCTGTTGGGTCATTGGGGTGTGTGGCCGTCCGGCGTTTACTTTAGATTGTAGGACTAGAGCCGCAACAAATCGACCCTAACCTTGTCGCGGGGCGATTCATTGCTTACCCTCAAGGCGTGGCTTGGACCAGCGGAGTGAACGATATGTTCGATGGCATGGTGGGTCGTTTACCGATTTTCGACCGGGGCTTGGAGGTGTTCGGCTATGAGCTGAGGTTTTGCGACCGGGCAGCCCTGCGCCGGGGCGGGGGCGGCGTGGCCGGGCCGGAGACCTTGCGCGAGGCCAGCCATTGCCTGTCCCTGGCCGATTTGGTCGGTGGTGGCCGGGCCTTGGTCCGGGTGCCGTCCGATGGCTTGGCCGCTTGCGCCGAATGGGGCTGGCCCAAGGCGCGGGTCGTCCTCGCCGTGCCGGGCGCGGTGGCGCGGGATGCCGGGCTGGGCGCGGTGGCCGGAGGCTTGGCGGCCTTGGGCTACGCCATCGCCTTGTGCGATCCCGTAGGCGATCCCGGCCGGCTGCGCCGGGAAGCCGCTTATGTTTCCCTCTGCTTGTTCGACGCGGACCGGCTTGCCGCCGGGGTGGCCGGATGGCCGGGCGGGCACGGCTTGGATCCGCGGTGCTTGGTCGCCGGGGTCGGCACCCGCGACCAATTCGAACGTTGCGTCAAACTGGGATTTCATTATTTCCAGGGGGCGTTCGTCGAGCGTCCGGGTCGGCTGCGCGGCCCCGACATACCGGGCAACCGGCTGGCCCTGCTGGAACTGCTCGCCAAGTTGCAAAACCCCGATATTTCCATCGCCGAGGCCGAAACCCTGATCGGCCGAGATATGGTGCTGAGCTACAAACTGCTGCGCTTGATCAATTCCGCCTTCTTCGGGCTGGGGAAGCCGGTGGAATCGATCCGCCGGGCGGTGTTGGTGTTCGGTCTGGGCCGGGTGAAGAACTGGGCTTCGGTGATCTTGATGAACTCGGTGGACTACCAGCCCCGCGAATTGCTGGCGATGGCGACCTTGCGGGCGCGCACCTGCGAATCCTTGGCCCAGCATCTCAACCGCCCCGATCCCGAACATTATTATCTCGCGGGCTTGTTTTCCCTGCTGGACGCCATCATGGACCTGCCCAGGGAGCAAATCCTGGCCGCCTTGAACCTGCCCGCCCCGGTCCATACCGCCTTGTTGGAAGGCGCGGGGCCGGTGGGCGAGGTCTTGCGGCTGGCCCTGGCTTTCGAGCGGGCCGATCCGGCCCCGCTGGTCGCGGCGGGCTTGGCCGATGTGGTGCCGTCCCACCTGTACCTGGACGCTATACGCTGGAGCCGGGATTTGGGCGCGGCCTTGCTTGCCGCTTAGCGGTTTTAGCGTCCCTGTTGACGGTAATTCCCCAGTAAAACACTTGGCTGTCATGGGGGGGCGTGGCAGAATCGCGTCATCAAGCCGAAACAATCGATGACCATGAACGCCAATCCCTTGATCGACCGCTATGGTAGGCGGGTCCATTATCTCCGGGTGTCCATCACCGACCGCTGCGATTTCCGGTGTATCTACTGTATGGGCGAGGAGATGGAATTCCTGCCCCGCGCCCAAATCCTGACCCTGGAGGAAATCGCCGCCGTTTGCCGGGCCTTCGTGGCCTTGGGCGCGGACAAGATCAGGATCACCGGCGGCGAGCCTTTGGTGCGCAAGGGCGCGGTGGATTTGATGCGGGATATTGGCGGCTTGCCGGGCCTTAGGGAATTGGCGCTGACCACCAATGGCTCGCAATTGGAGGGCTGCGCCGCCGACCTCAAGGCCGCCGGGGTCAAGCGCATCAATGTGAGCCTGGATTCGCTGGACGCCGGACGTTTCCGCCAGATGACCCGGATCGGCGATTTGGGGCGGGTGTTGCGGGGGATCGACGCGGCGCTGGAACAGGATTTCGACAAGGTCAAGCTCAACACCGTGGTGCTGAAGGGCCGCAACCACGACGAGGTCTGCGATCTCGTGGCCTATGCCGTCGCCAAGCGGATGGATATCAGCTTCATCGAGGAAATGCCGCTGGGCGTGGTCGATGGCCACGACCGGGCCGAGGAATATTATTCCAGCGACGCCATCCACCGCGACCTCGACAAGCATTTCTCGCTGCTGCCCACGCCCGAGAATACCGGCGGGCCTTCGCGCTATTTCCGGGTGGTTGGCACCGCGACGCGGGTCGGTTTCATTTCGCCCCACAGCCATAATTTCTGCGGCACCTGTAACCGGGTCCGGCTCACCGCCGAGGGACGCTTGTTGCTGTGCCTGGGGAATGAGCATTCGGTGGACCTCAAGCGGGTGTTGCGGGCCAATCCCGGCGACGCCGCCAAGCTGAGGCAGGCCATCGTCGAGTCCATGCACCTCAAGCCCGAGCGCCATCATTTCGACCTCAAGGCGGAGCCGGTGATTTTCCGGCATATGAACGCGACGGGCGGGTGAGGCGGGGGTTATGGATTTTCCAAGCCCAAACGCCCGCTCCAATCCTTGGCGAACTGCCAGGCCACCCGCCCGCTGCGCGAGCCCCTGAGCAGGGCGTAGCGCAAAGCCTCGGCGCGGGCCGTGTCCCAATCCTCCAGCGGCGTCCCCAGCCGCTCCAGCCAATGGCGCACCACGGCCAGGTATTGGTCTTGGTTGAAGGCGTGGAACGACAGCCACACCCCGAAGCGCTCCGACAGCGAAATCTTCTCCTCCACCGCCTCGCCCTGGTGCAACTCGCCTTCGATCCAGCGGGCCTGTTGGTTGTCCTCGGCGTATTCGGGCAACAGGTGGCGGCGGTTCGAGGTGGCGTAGATCAGCACGTTGGGCGGCGGGGCGTGGAACGAGCCTTCGAGGATGGCTTTCAGCGCCTTATAACCGGCGTCGTCGGCCTCGAACGAAAGATCGTCGCAGTACAGGATGAATTTTTCCGGCCTGGGATGGAGCAGGTCCAGGATGTCCGGCAGTTCCACCAGGTGTTGGCGGTCCACCTCGATCACGCGGAGTCCGTCGGCGGCATACTCATGCAGCAAGGCCTTGACGAGCGAGGATTTGCCGGTGCCCTTCGCGCCCCACAACAGGGCGTTGTTGGCGGGCAAACCCTTGAGGAATTGCCGGGTGTTGCGGTCGAGTTCGGCTTTCTGCCGGTCCACGCACAGGAGATCGGCCAGCGCCAGCCGGTGCGGCCTGGGGATGGCCTGCAAGGGCTGGCGGGCCGCCGCGCCCCGCCAGCGGAAGGCGGGGGAGGCGTTCCAATCGACGGTTGCCGGCGCGGCGGGGACCAGCTGTTCTAGCCGGTCCACCAGCGCCGCGGCCTTTTCGAGGAAGTGGGCCAGCGCGTCCATCAGCTCTCGTCGCGGCCCGGCTTATTGGGCTTGCGCTTGGGCAGATGGACATCCACGTCGGCCCGCTTGCGGCCACCCGCCGGGCGATAGGGCGCATCGCCATCTTTTAACCGCAAGGGTTTGCGCGGGCCACGCTCGCCGCCTTCTTCCGGTTGCAGGTTGATGCGCTGGTTACGGACCCAGGTTTTTTTCAGGCGGGCGAAGCAATCGCCGGGCAGGTCTTCCGGCAGTTCCACCGTGCTGTGGGTGTCGTGCAGCTTGATCTGGCCGATGCGCCGGGCCGGGATGCCGCCCTCGTTGGCCAGCGCCCCGACGATATCCCTGGGGGTGACGCCATGCTCGCGGCCCACGTCGAGGGTGTAGCGGCGCATGGGTTCGGTATCGCGGCGGCGGTCGTCGCGGTCGCGGCGTTCCGGGCGGCGGTCGGAACCCCGGTCGCGGTCGAAGTCGCGGAATTCGCGTACCGGCGGTTCCGGCTCGTCCGGCGCGGCCAGGGGGCGTTCCTTATGCATCAGATGGGCGATGGCGGCGGCGATATCGGCGGGTTCGCCCAGTTCCTCCGTCACCATCTGGTCGACCAATTCGCGGTAGAAACCGATGTCCTCGTTGTCCAGCACCTCGACCAGCTGCGCCTTGAATTGCTCGATGCGGCGGTCGGCGATGTCTTGCAAGGTCGGCAGGCGCATCTGTTGGATGGGCTGGCGGGTGGCCTGCTCGATGGCCCGCAACATGCGGCGTTCACGCGGGGCCACGAACAGGATCGCCGTGCCCTTGCGCCCGGCCCGGCCCGTGCGGCCGATGCGGTGGACATAGGCTTCGGTGTCGTAGGGGATGTCGTAGTTCACCACATGGGTGATGCGTTCCACGTCCAGGCCACGGGCGGCGACATCGGTGGCGATGACGATATCCAACCCGCCCTTCTTCAAACGGTCGATGACCTTTTCGCGCAGGACCTGGCTCATGTCGCCGTTCAGCGCCGCCGCCTCGTAGCCGCGGGCTTCCAGCTTCTCGGCCAGTTCCACGGTTTCGGTCTTGGTGCGGACGAAGATGATCATGGCGTCGATATCCTCGGCGTCGAGGATGCGGGTCAGGGCTTCCAGCTTTTGCAGGCCCGACACCAGCCAATATTGCTGGTTGATGGATTCGACGGTGGCGGTCTTGGCCTTGATCTTGACTTCTACCGGCTCGCGCAGCTGGCCGTCGGCGATCTTGCGGATCACCGGCGGCATGGTGGCGGAGAACAGGGCGGTCTGGCGGGTGTCAGGGGTGTGTTCGAGGATCCATTCCACATCCTCGATGAAACCCATGCGCAGCATCTCGTCGGCCTCGTCGAGGACCAGGGTGGTGAGCGCATCCAGGTTCAAGGTGCCCCGGCGCAAATGGTCCATGACCCGCCCTGGGGTGCCGACCACGACATGGACGCCGCGGGCGAGGTGGCGCAATTGCAGGGTCATGCCCTGGCCACCGTAGATGGGCAGGATATGGAAACCTTCGAGGTGGCGGGCGTAGGTCTGGAACGCCTCGGCGACCTGGATGGCGAGTTCGCGGGTCGGGGCCAGCACCAGGGCTTGCGGGGCGCGGCGCTCGATATCGATGCGGTTGAGGACGGGCAGGGCGAAGGCGGCGGTTTTGCCGGTGCCGGTTTGGGCTTGGCCGATGAGGTCGCGTCCGGCCAGAAGGTGCGGGATGCACGCGGCCTGGATGGGGGAGGGGTTCTCGTAGCCGATTTCCTGGATGGTTTGCAGGAGTTCCGGGGAAAGGCCGAGGTCTTCGAAGGAGAGGTTGGTTTCGTCGGTCATGTGTTTCTGCTGAGTGAGGAAAGGGGTGGGGCCGCGCCGGAAGGGCGGCGGTCATCAAAATGGCTTGCCGATGGCCACCGTAGAGTGGGTGGCGATGGGAAAGCCGATTCGGTTGCTGGTTCGCGGTTCCTTTGTTTTGGGAAGCGCCGGGAGACTCCCAGGCCGAAACCTGGGAATCCCGCAGTCCTTAGGATTAACCCATCAGCGGCTTATACCGGATGCGGTGCGGATTCTCGGCTTCGTCGCCCAGGCGGCGCTTGCGGTCGGCCTCGTAGTCGGCGTAATTGCCCTCGAACCACACCACTTTGCTTTCGCCCTCGAAAGCCAGCATGTGGGTGGCGATGCGGTCCAGGAACCAGCGGTCGTGCGAGATCACCACCGCGCAGCCGGGGAAGTCGAGCAAGGCTTCTTCCAATGCCCGCAGGGTTTCCACGTCCAGGTCGTTGGTCGGTTCGTCCAACAGCAGGACGTTGCCGCCGCTCTTCAGCAGCTTGGCCAGATGGACGCGGTTGCGTTCGCCGCCCGACAGGTCGCCGATGCGCTTTTGCTGGTCGGAGCCCTTGAAGTTGAAGCGGCCACAGTAGGCGCGGGATGGCGTCTGGTAATTGCCGACGGTAATCATGTCGAGTCCGTCGGAAATCTCCTCCCAGACGGTCTTGTTGGGGTCGAGATGGTCGCGGGTTTGATCGACATGGGCGATTTGCACGGTTTCGCCATGGCGGATGGTACCACTATCCGGCGGTTCTATGCCCGCGATCATGCGGAATAGGGTGGTTTTGCCCGCGCCATTGGGGCCGATGATGCCGACGATGCCGCCGGGCGGCAGCCGGAAGCTCAGGTCGTCGACCAACAAACGGTCGCCGAAGCCTTTCCGCAAGCTTTTCACCTCGACCACCATATCCCCGAGCCGCGGCCCCGGCGGGATGTAGATTTCCTTGGTTTCGTTGCGCTTTTGGGTTTCCTGGTTGGCGAGTTCGTCGAAGCGCTGCAAACGGGCCTTGCTCTTGGCGTGGCGGCCTTTGGGGTTGGCGCGGACCCATTCCAATTCGGCCTTCATGGCTTTCTGGCGGGCGGATTCCTGTTTTTCCTCGATGGCGAGGCGTTTTTCCTTCTGGTCCAGCCAGGAGGAATAATTGCCTTCCCAGGGGATGCCGTGGCCGCGGTCGAGTTCCAGAATCCAGCCCGCGACGTTGTCGAGGAAATAGCGGTCGTGGGTGACGGCGATCACGGTGCCGGGGAAATCGTGGAGGAAGCGTTCCAGCCAGGCCACCGATTCGGCGTCGAGGTGGTTGGTGGGTTCGTCCAGCAGCAGCATGTCGGGGCTGGACAGTAGCAAGCGGCACAGGGCCACGCGGCGTTTTTCGCCCCCCGAAAGTTTGGTGACATCGGCGTCCCAGTCCGGGAGGCGGAGGGCGTCGGCGGCGATTTCCAGGGTGCGGTCGAGGTTGTGGCCGTCGCTGGCCTGGATGATGCCTTCCAGCCGGGCCTGTTCGGCGGCGAGGGTGTCGAAATCGGCGTCCGGTTCGGCATAGGCGGCGTAGACCGCGTCCAGTTGGGCCAAGGCGTCCTTGATGTGGGACAGGGCTTCCTCGACATTGCCGCGCACGTTCTTGCTGGGGTCGAGTTGCGGTTCTTGCGGCAGGTAGCCGATGTTGATGCCGGGTTGCGGGCGGGCTTCGCCGTTGTAATCCTGATCGACCCCGGCCATGATCCGCAATAGGCTGGATTTGCCGGAGCCGTTGAGTCCCAGCACGCCGATCTTGGCACCGGGGAAGAAGGAGAGCGAGATGTCCCGGAGGATTTCGCGCTTGGGCGGGACGACCTTGCCCACCCGGTTCATTGTATAAATATATTGAGCCATTTCAATGCCATGCCTTCGGCGTGAAAACCGATATTATTTCACGGTTCGCCGCCGGGTTCACGGCGTGTAGTTTCGCGGATGGAGGGGAGCAGCCGATGCGGCTAGAAGGTGGAATGAAAACGCGGGTCGTGCGGCGCTTGGCCGAAGTCGATGCCGCCGCGTGGAACGCGCTGACCGGAGGGGCTTATCCGTTCCTGCGCCATGAGTTCCTGTCGGCCTTGGAAGAATGCGGTTGCCTGGGCCAGCGGGTCGGGTGGATGCCGCGGCATTTGTTGTTCGAGGACGGGGCGGGGCGCTTGGTCGCCGCTTGTCCGATGTACCTCAAATTTAATTCCTTCGGGGAGTTCGTGTTCGATGGGGCCTGGGCCAGCGCCTATGAGCGCTCGGGCCTCGATTATTACCCCAAACTGGTGGTGGCCGCGCCGTTCACGCCCGCCACCGGACCACGGTTGTTGATCGCCCCGGAATACCGCTCCGCCGCACTGGCGGCGGCGATGATGGAAGCGGCCATCGAACTGGCCGATGAGGCCGGGGTGTCTTCGTTGCATTGGTTGTTCGCCACCGACGCCGATTTGCTGGGATCGCCGCGCTTGATGCGGCGGCTGGGCTGCCAATTCCATTGGGAGAACCGGGATTACCGGGATTTCGGCGATTTCCTGGCGGGGTTCACCGCCAAGCGGCGCAAGGAGGTCCAGCGCGAGCGGCGCTTGGTGCGGGAGGCGGGCGTCGAGTTGGAGCGTATCCAGGGTGGCGCTGTCGTGCCGGAACTCTGGCGCAAGGTCCACGAGCTTTATTGCGCGACCTTCGCTAAGCACGGCAATTATCCGGCGCTGACCGAGGCGTTCTTCCGCGAAATCGCCGCTACCATGGGCGATCAGGTGATGCTGGTGCTGGCCCGGCGTGGCGGGGACGTTATCGGCGCGGCTTATTTCCTGGTGGGGACCGAGTGTTTGTATGGCCGTTATTGGGGGTGTTGGGAGGAGGTGCCCGGTCTCCATTTCGAGGCGTGCTATTACCAGGGCATCGAGTATTGCATCGGGAACGGCCTGAAACGGTTCGAGCCGGGTGCCCAGGGCGAACACAAGATCAGCCGGGGGTTCTTGCCGACGCCGACCTGGTCGGCGCATTGGATCGCGCATCCGGGATTTAAGGAGCCTATCGCCCGGTTTTTGGAGCGGGAGGAACAGGGGATGCTGGGGTATATGGCGGAGCTTGGGGAGCGGTCGCCGTTCAAGGACGGTGGGGCATGAAGGTCTTGCGCCCAGCGGGTCGGCAAGTTTCTCGGGTATACTCGGGCCGTTGCCCGATTCCATCCTCCACCCATGCTCACCGTCCTCAACCCCTTCGATAAGCACCAACCCTTCCCCACCGTGGACAAGGCTTTGCGCGATCCCAACGGGCTGTTGGCCATGGGCGGTTGCCTCTCCCCGGAACGGCTGTGCAACGCCTACCGCCGTGGCATCTTTCCCTGGTTCGGCGAGAACGAGCCGATCCTGTGGTGGTCGCCCGATCCCAGGCTGGTGCTACGGCCCGAGCAGGTCAAGGTGTCCCGCAGCCTCGGCAAGCGGCTCAAGCGCGGCGAATTCGCCTTCACCCACGATGTTTGCTTCGCCGACGTGGTCGAGGCTTGCGCCGGACCCCGATCGATGGCGGCGGGTACCTGGATCACCGCCGACATGAAGCGGGCCTATCGCCGCCTGTACGAGCAGGGGTTGGCCCATTCCTTCGAGGCTTGGCGGGAAGGCAGGTTGGTGGGGGGGTTGTATGGCGTGGCTTTGGGGCGGGTGTTTTTCGGTGAGTCGATGTTCCACCGCGCCACCGACGCTTCCAAGGCCGCGTTCGCCTATGCCTGCGGGCGGTTGGCGGAGTGGGGCTATGCGCTGATCGATTGCCAGGTCCATACCCAGCATTTGGCGAGCCTTGGGGCCGGGGAAATCCCGCGCCGCGAATTCGTCCGCCTGCTTAACCTCTATTGCGAACAAACCGCCGCGTCCGGGGCGTGGCAACCCAGGGAAGAATCCTTATGAAATCCATCCCCCTTTATCTCGGCTACGAGCACGATTGCGATTATCTTCCAGGGCAACGGGCGCGGATGGCTTATGTGTCGCCCAGGGTGGCGCTGGACCCCGTGTTGTATACCCGGCTCGCGGCCAGCGGGTTCCGGCGCAGCGGCGATTTGGTCTACCGGCCCCACTGCCTGGATTGCTCGGCCTGTGTTCCGGTGCGGATTCCGGCCGTCCGTTTCCAGCCCAGCCGCGCCCAGCGCCGGGTCGCCAAGCTCAACGCCGATTTGCGCGTGGTGCGGAAATACGATGTTTTCGACGAGCGGCATTATCGGCTGTATATGCGCTACTTGGAATCGCGCCATGCCGACGGCCATATGGCGTTGTCCAGCCCGGAGGATTACATCCAGTTCGTCGGCAGCGATTGGGGCGATACCGGCTTGTACGAGTTCCTGGAAGGGGACGAATTGCGGGCGGTGGCGGTGGTCGACCACCTAAGCGACGGATTATCGGCGGTTTATACCTTTTACGACCCGGAAGCGCCGCGCCGGAGCCTGGGCACCCAGGCCGTGCTGTGGCAGATCGACGAGGCCCGGCGGCGCGGATTGCCCTGGGTGTACCTGGGATTCTGGATTTCGGGATGCCGCAAGATGGCCTATAAGGATGCGTTCAGGCCGTTCGAGGTGCTGCGGGAGGGAGGCTGGACCCCGTGGGACGGAGGCGGCAATGCCAGGGTTTGATGTGCTATCATTCGCGCTTTGCCGAAGCGCGGCGCGATACGTTTAGAGAAGAGGTTTATGTCGAAAGAAGATCATATCGAAATGGAAGGCAAGGTGATCGAAACCCTGCCCAATACCACTTTCCGGGTGCAGTTGGATAATGGCCACACCATCATCGCCCATATCTCCGGTAAGATGCGGAAGCATTACATCCGCATCCTGACCGGGGATCGGGTGAAGGTCGAAATGACCCCCTACGATCTATCCAAGGGCCGCATCACCTTCCGCCAACGCTGAACTCAGGCGGGCTCGGGCGCCACCCGTGCGCTTTCGAACTCGAACGAAAGCTTGTCTTCCTCCACCCCGATCCTGACGATCCCGCCTTCGGTCAGCCTGCCGAACAATATTTCCTCGGCCAGGGGCTTCTTGATGTTCTCCTGAATCACGCGGCTCATGGGCCGCGCCCCCATCTTGGGGTCGAAGCCATGCTCGGCCAGCCATTCCCGCGCGTCGGGTTCCAACACCAGGGACACCCGCTTTTCCGCCAACTGCGTTTCCAGTTCGAACAGGAACTTGTCCACCACTTGGCCGATGGTGTCGATGCTGAGCGGCTTGAATTGGATCACGGCGTCGAGGCGGTTGCGGAATTCCGGGGAGAACGAGCGTTCGATCACCTTCATGCTGTCGGTGCTGTGGTCCTGTTGGGTGAAGCCGATGGAGGGCCGTCCGCCTTCCGCCGCGCCGGCGTTGGTGGTCATCACCAGGATGATGTTGCGGAAATCGGCCTTGCGTCCGTTGTTGTCGGTCAAGGTGCCGTGGTCCATGACTTGCAGCAGCAGGTTGAACACATCGCCGTGGGCCTTTTCGATTTCGTCCAACAGCAACACCGCGTGCGGATGCTTGGTGACTTCCTCGGTGAGGAGGCCGCCCTGGTCGAAGCCGACATAGCCGGGCGGTGCGCCGATCAAACGGGACACGGTGTGGCGTTCCATGTATTCCGACATGTCGAAGCGGATCAATTCCACGCCCAGCACCTTGGCGAGCTGGCGGGTGACTTCGGTCTTGCCGACGCCGGTGGGGCCGGAGAACAGGAAGCAGCCGATAGGCTTCTGGGTTTCCCGCAGACCCGCCCGTGCCAGCTTGATGGCGGCCGAGAGCGCCGTGATGGCCGCGTCCTGGCCGAACACCAACATCTTCAGGTTTTTTTCCAGATCGCGCAGCTTGTCCTTGTCGTTGGTGGACACGGTTTTCGGCGGGATGCGGGCGATCTTGGATACGATATCCTCGATTTCCAGGGTGCCGATCAGCTTCTTGCGGCGGGAGACCGGTTGCAGCCGTTGGCAAGCCCCGGCTTCGTCGATCACGTCGATGGCCTTGTCGGGTAAATGCCGGTCGGTGATGTAGCGGTCGGAGAGTTCCGCCGCCGTGCGCAGGGCCGCGAGCGAGTATTTCACCTCGTGGTGCTTCTCGAACCGGGTCTTGAGTCCCTTGAGGATTTGGTAGGTTTCATCGACCGTGGGTTCGTGGACATCGATCTTCTGGAAGCGGCGGGCCAGGGCGCGGTCCTTTTCGAAGATGCCGCGATATTCCTGGTAGGTGGTCGAACCGATACAACGTAGGTCGCCCGAGGCCAGCACTGGCTTGATGAGGTTGGAGGCGTCCATCACCCCGCCCGAAGCCGAACCGGCACCAATGATGGTGTGGATTTCGTCGATGAACAGGATGGAGTTCGGTTCCTTCTTCAATTGCGCCAACAGGGCTTTCAGGCGTTTTTCAAAGTCGCCGCGGTATTTGGTGCCCGCCACCAAGGCACCCAGGTCCAGGGAATAGATGGTGCTTTCGGCCAGGATGTCCGGGACTTCGTTGTCGATGATCTTCTTGGCCAGTCCCTCGGCGATGGCGGTTTTGCCGACCCCGGCCTCGCCGACCAACAGCGGGTTGTTCTTGCGGCGGCGGCAGAGGACTTGCACCGTGCGCTCGATTTCGTCCTTGCGGCCGATCAGGGGATCGATCTTGCCGCGCTTGGCCATTTCGTTGAGGTTGGTGGCGAATTTTTCCAACGGGTTGGCGTTGGAGGTGTCGCTTTCATCCCCATCCGGGCTACCGGATTTGGTGGCGGGTTCGGCTTCCTCGCGCACTTTGGAGATGCCGTGGGAAATGTAGTTCACCACGTCCAGCCGGGTCACGTCCTGTTTGTTCAGCAGGTAGACCGCCTGGGAATCCTGTTCGCTGAAGATGGCGACCAGGATATTGGCCCCGGTGACTTCCTTCTTGCCGGAGGATTGCACATGGAAAGCCGCCCGTTGCAGTACCCTTTGGAAACCCAGGGTCGGCTGGGTTTCGCGCTTGACGCCGGGAGGGATCAAGGGGGTGGTTTCGTCGAGGAAATCGATCAATTCCTTGCGGAGCGGGTCGAGCCGGGCACCGCAGGCCTTGAGGACTTCCACCGCGACGGCGTTGTCGAGCATCGCCAGCAGCAGATGTTCGACGGTGATGAATTCGTGCCGCTTTTCGTAGGCCGACCGGAACGCGACATTCAGCGAGTGTTCGAGATCTTTGCTTAACATAATCAAGACCCTGCTAGGTCTCCTCCATGCTGCACAGCAAGGGATGCTGGTGCTGCCGGGAGTAGTCGTTTACCAAGCGGACTTTGGTTTCCGCCACGTCTTTTGAGAAAACACCGCACACGCCGATACCCCGTGTATGGACATGGAGCATGACCTGGGTGGCTTTTTCCTCGCTCATGCCGAAGAAGGTTTTCAGCACTTCGACCACGAAATCCATCGGGGTGAAGTCATCGTTCAACAAGACAACCTTGTATAGGGGAGGCCGCTTGAGTTTGGGTTCTGCTTCCTGGACAGCAAGATCGTCGTTGAGCTTGTGATCAGGATGTTGGGCCATCTCTTGGAATCCTATATTGCGAACAGGCCGGATCGTTTCGGCGGAACTTACTATAGCACCGGGCAAGGGGCTTGTCTTAACCCCAGGCGGCGGTATTTGGGGTGGTTAAAGGTGTCGGTGTGATACCGTTCGCGGCATTATCCCGTGGGCGATATTGGCCGAAAATGGGGGGCCGGGCGGCGGCGGGCCACCTCGGCCCCGGTCCGTCAGCGCAACTCGCGCAGGGCGGCGATGCGTTCCTCCAGCGGCGGGTGGCTCATGAACAGCTTCTGGAAGCCCTCCGCGATGCCGCCGTTGATGCCGAAGGCGGCGAGCTGCCCCGGCAGTTCCTCTTGTTCATGGCTGCGCCGCAGGGCTTCGAGGGCCGAAATCATCTTGCCGCGCCCGGTCAAACCGGCGGCCCCGGCATCGGCGCGGAACTCCCGCCAGCGCGAGAACCACATCACGATCATGGTCGCGAGGATGGAGAGCAGCACTTGCGCTACCATCTGGGTGATGTAGTAGGCCGGACCGTAGCCGCCGCGGTCGTCGTCGCCCGAGCGGAACAGGGTGCGGTCCACCACATGGCCGATGAGGGTCGCGAAGAAATAGACGAAGGTGTTCACCACCCCTTGCAGCAAGCCCATGGTCACCATATCGCCGTTGGCGACATGGCTGATTTCGTGGCCCAGTACCGCTTCCACCGCGTTGGCGTCCATGGCGTGCAGCAGCCCGGTGCTGACGGCGACCAGGGAGCTGTTTTTGCTCATGCCAGTGGCGAAGGCGTTGGGTTCGGGGGAGTCGAAGATGCCGACCTCCGGCATCCCGATCCGGGCTTGTTGGGCGAGGCGGGCGACGGTTTCCACCAGCCATTGCTCGGTGGAATTGGAAGGCTGTTCGATGACATAGACCCCCATGGATTGTTTGGCCATCCATTTCGACATCAACAGCGAAATGAACGAGCCGCTCATGCCGATGATGGCCGACATGAGCAGCAATTGGTCGAGGTTGAGGTGGACGCCCTGGCGGCCCAGGTATTGGCCCAGCCCGAGGACGTGGAAGATGACGCTGACCAACAGCAGCACGGCGGCGTTGGTCAGCAGGAACAAGAAGATGCGCATGGTGTCGATTACCTGTCTGTGTGGCGGTGATACCATATTTGGAGGCGCTGGCTTAAAAATCAAGTTGTTCGGGGCGATGTCCAGGGTCGGCCCGATAGGCCGGAAGCTGTTCCATGCCGTCTTTTCCCCTCGCCGATCTGGCGGGCAGGACGCCCAATCCCTCCAAAATCCACGAGGAATGCCATGAATATCCGATCCAAGCTATTAGGGTGCCTGCTGGCCTGCGTCGGCGCGGCCACCGCCCAGGCCGGGTCCGGCCTGGGCGGGATCACCGTGCCGCCCGGATTCCATATCGAGCTATTCACCGACCAGGTGCCCAGTGCCCGCTCCCTGGCCTTGGGCGACGATGGTACCGTGTATGTCGGCAGCCTGGACGCGGGCAAGGTCTATGCGGTGCGCGACGACAACCTCGATGGCAAGGCCGACCGGGTCTATACCCTGGCTTCCGGCCTGCATATGCCCAACGGGGTGGCCAGCCTGGACGGGGATTTGTACGTGGCCGAGGTGTCCCGCATCGGCAAGCTCAAGGATATCGGCCATCATCTGGCCGACCCGCCGCCTTTGACAACGGTCTACGACAGTTATCCCAAGGATATCCATCATGGTTGGAAATATCTCAGGGTCGGGCCGGACCGCAAGTTGTACGCGCCGGTGGGAGCGCCCTGTAATATCTGCAACCCTTCCCAGGACGTCTACGCCAGCCTGACCCGGCTCGATCCCGACGGCAAGAACCTGGAAATCTACGCCAAGGGCATCCGCAACACGGTCGGTTTCGACTGGCAGCCCGAGACCCATGAACTGTGGTTCACCGACAATGGCCGCGATTGGCTGGGCGACGACGCCCCGCCCGATGAACTCAATACCGCGCCCAAGGCCGGGATGCATTTCGGCTATCCCTTCTGCCACGGCAAGGACATCGCCGATCCCGAGTTCGGCAAATTCAAAGCCTGCGCCCACACTACGCCGCCCGCCTGGAATTTCCCGGCCCATGTCGCTCCTTTGGGGATGCGCTTCTATACCGGCACCCAATTCCCCGCCGAATACCGGGGCCAGCTTTTCGTCGCCCAGCATGGTTCATGGAACCGCTCCACGCCCCAGGGTTATCGGGTGGTGCTGGTGCGTTTCCAGGATGGCAGGCCGGTGGAGGAAAAACCCTTCGCCGAGGGGTGGCTCCAGGCCGATGGCAAGGTGACAGGCCGTCCCGTCGATATCTTGACGCTGCCGGACGGGGCTTTGCTGGTGTCGGACGATCAGCGCGGCGCGCTCTACCGCATTTCCTATCAACCCCAATGAGGCATCCCATGAACCAAGCCCACTACGTTGCCGAACTATTGTTCGATGGTCCCATCGCCGAGGAATACAACCTGCTGCACCGGATCGCCCCGGAGATACCCGATATGAGCCGCCGGGTGGGCGAATTCGTCGGGGCTTGGGCCGCGCCCGCCGCCGGGAACCTGGAACTGCTGGAACTCGGCACCGGCACCGGCGTGACCACCGCGTATTTGCTGCATCACCGCCCGGAGGCGCGTATCACCAGCCTCGACAACGGTCCCGCCATGCTGGAACAGGCCGGTCGCCATCTGGCCGGGGCCGTGGCGCAAGGTCGGCTGCGCCTGGTCGAGAGCGATGCCTTGTCCTACCTCGCCCAATGGCCGACCGCCAGCCTGGACCTGGTGGCCAGCGCCTACACCGTACACAATTTCCTGCAAGGCTACCGGGGCCGGGTGTTCGAAGAAATCCACCGCGTGTTGAAACCGGGCGGCGTGTTCGTCAACGGCGACCGCTACGCCCTCGACGACAGCCTGCAACACCTGCGGCGGACCCAGGACGAGGTGCGCGGTTATTTCCGGGAATTCCTGGCCATGGACCGGCCCGATTTGCTGGAACAATGGGTGGTGCATTTGTTCAGCGACGAATCCCAGGATCATATCATGCGGTTGGAACCGGCCTTGGCGCGGATGGCGGAAGCCGGATTCCAGCCCGTGACCTGCCATTACCGGGAAGGGGTCAATGCCTTGGTCAGCGGGGTGAAGCCTTGGCCGTGAAACCGCCCAAGGACAGCCGCAAAATCGTCTACCGCTGCACCGATTGCGGCCACGCCCAGAACAAATGGGCCGGCCAATGCCCCGGCTGCGGCGCTTGGAACTCCCTGGTCGAAGGCGTCGAAGACCGTGCCCCACCGCCCGCCCGGTTCGCGGGTTTCGCCGGGGCGGCGGGGGAGGGCGCCGTGCCGGTGTCCCTGGCCGAGGTCGAGGCCGAGGAAATCAGCCGCGTGCCCTGTGGCCTGGAAGAATTCGACCGGGTGTTGGGGGGCGGGCTGGTGCCGGGGTCGGCCATCCTGATCGGCGGCGATCCCGGCATCGGCAAATCCACCTTGCTGTTGCAGACTGTGGCCGCGCTGGGCGGCGACCACAAGGTGCTGTACGTCACCGGCGAGGAATCCATCCGCCAGGTGAGCCTCAGGGCGCGGCGGCTGCAACTCGGCGGCGCGGCGGCGGTGCGGATCGTCGCCGAAACCCGCCTGGAGCAAATCTTGGCGGTGGCGCAGGCGGAACAGCCGGAATTCCTGGTGGTGGATTCCATCCAGACCGCCTACAGCGAATTGCTGCAATCCGCCCCCGGTTCGGTGGCCCAGGTGCGGGAGTGCGCCGCCCGGCTGGTGCGCTACGCCAAGGAAACCCAGACCACGGTGTTCCTGGTCGGCCATGTGACTAAGGAGGGCGCGCTGGCCGGTCCCAGGGTGTTGGAACATATGGTCGATACCGTGCTGTATTTCGAGGGCGATGACAGCAGCCGGTTCCGGGTGATCCGCGCCTTCAAGAACCGTTTCGGCGCGGTCAACGAAATGGGCGTGTTCGCCATGACCGAAACCGGCCTGCGCGAGGTCCGCAATCCCTCGGCCATCTTCCTGTCCCGTGGCGACGAGGACGCGCCCGGCAGCGTGGTGATGGTGATGCGCGAGGGCAGCCGCCCGATGCTGGTCGAAGTGCAGGCGCTGGTGGATGAATCCCATCTGCCCAGCCCGCGCCGGGTCGCGGTGGGTATGGAGGGCAACCGGCTGGCGATGCTGCTGGCGATCCTGCACCGGCATGGCGGGGTGCCGCTATTCAATCAGGACGTGTTCGTCAATCTGGTGGGCGGCTTGCGCCTGGGCGAGACCGCCGGGGATTTGGCGGTGGCCTTGGCGGTGGTGTCGAGTTACCGCGATAAACAGGTGCCGCGTGATTGGGTGGTGTTCGGCGAACTCGGCCTGAATGGCGAGGTCCGCCCGGTGCAGAATGGCGAGGAACGCTTAAAGGAAGCCGCCAAACATGGCTTCAAGCACGCCCTGGCACCGGCTAAGAACGTGCCCAGGTCGTTGGCCGTTCCCGGCTTGGAGGTCGTTCCCGTGAAGAGTCTCCGCGAAGCTATCGCCGTGTTATGATAACAGTACCATAGCGGGGTGCAGCATGTGCCGTCTTTGGTTTTCGAAGCGGGTTTTTAACTTGGACTGTGGACGGCGAGGGCTTCGAGGTCGCGGTCCAGCAACTCGGGATCGCCCAGGTTCAATTCCACCAAACGCCGGAGCGTGGAAATACTGTCGAGATCGATATGCTCGCACTTGAAACCCGCCCGCCGCTCCTGTCGGTGGATCAACGCTCCGCGCATGGCGATCCGCACATCCTCGCTCAAATGGATTTCGATGGAGTAGGGGATGCCAATGCCGAGCGCCACTGCCGGGTCGATCTCCAGCAGGCAGCCTCTGAGCGAAAGGTCAAGGGTCCGCGCCGTCAAGGCTGAATCTTCCAGGGTGATAAGCGCCGGGGCGTCGTGGGCGATGCGATGGAAAAGGCGGTGGTCTGGATGGGTGGCGGGCATAGTGGTGGTTCCGGGTTATTTCTGGAAAAACAGCAACAGGGAGCTATTGATCCTGACGATATCGTTGTTCTGGAGCAAGACTTCTTCGCCGATCTGTAGGGAATTGCCATTGACGGTCAGCAGCACCTCGCCATCCTTGGGGCTGATGGTATAGCCCGCGTCCCCCTTGTTGACGACCACAAGGCCGGTCGGGCCTTTGCCGATCTGGGTCAGCGTTTGCTTCAAAGGGATCACCATCCCGATCTTCTTCCCGTTCATCACTTGGAAGCTGCCCTCGAAGGCCCGAAATACATTGGTGGGACCGGGTTCGGGTAGTGGTGTCGTCCGCGGTGCCGGGGGCCGTTGGCTGAAATAGAGGTCGTGCTTGCCGATCAGGATATGGTCGCCATCGTCCAGCCGCTCCCGTGAAACCGGGCGTCCATTCAGGTACACCGGGAAATCCATCTGCAATTGCTGGATGACATAGCCTTCCTGGGTGAACTTCACCATCGCGTGGAAATCGGCCAAGGCCAGGCTGTCGATATACACCGCGTTCGAGGGATTGCGGCCTATGCTGATCTCGTCCCGTTCCAACTCGATGGACTGTAGGGGTATGCCTTTGAAAGTGACGGTCAGTTTGGACATGGATCGAGGCGTGGAAAAATGAGGGGGCCGGGGTAGGTTCGGGGCATGGGGTTGCATGGAGTCCGTTCCGTTGTGGGGGTGTTGCGAGCGGTGTCTCCTCGTGACATCCCTAAAGTATAGCTGTTTTGCCTGCCGGTCCATCCATGGATATCGACATTCTCCGGCTCTCCTCCGGGGATGGTGTGTCCCCTGACCGCCGTATTCCAGCGGCGGATTTTGATACGGCGGAAGAGGCCTTTACGAGGCCGGGCCGGAGATGCTCGGAAAATCCTGCTGCTAAGTTGACGACGAATTTTTGACGATTAAACTTCCGAGGTATGGCTTAGAAAGCAACACCTTATCCAAGCCTGTCCCAAGCCGGTGTGCCATCCCCAAGAACGATGGCCGCGCCTTGTCGAAAGAAGGTCCGGTTTTCGGACTATCCTTCCTGGTTTGGCGGTCCAGATGCGGATGGCCACCGGAATCCCCAGGGCCATAACGAAAATAAATCAGGCCCGGATCGGCCCGACCGAATCCGTTCCACCGATGGAGTTTTAGAACGATGCGTCCACGCCGTGTCCTATTGATCCAATCCAGCGCCGAACCCTGCGCGGAGCTTCAGGCCGTGCTGAATTTCGTCGAATGCGAGGTCGCGAGTTGCGTCCCGGCGCAGTTGGGCCGGGAGACCCCGCAGGAAATCGAAGCGGTGTTCGTGTTCCTGGACGAGGATACGGAAACGGTGCTGGCACGGGTGGTGGAGCGCTACCGGCAGGTGCCTTTGGTGCTGGTGCTGGACCGGCATAAACCCAAGGCCATGCCGCCCGGCCTTGAAAGCCGTGCCGCCGCCGTATTGGTCTGGCCCACCAACCATCGGGGTTTGAGCGATTGCCTGGAGCGGCTGGGGCAGCCGGGTCCGGCCCGGAACTCCGAGTTGTTCCGCAGTCTGACCGGCAACAGCCCGGCGATCCTGCGTACCCGCAAGCTGATCCAGCAGGCCGCGCCGTCCGATGCCACGGTCCTGATCCTCGGCGAGTCCGGCACCGGCAAGGAAGTCATCGCGCGGAACCTCCATTATTACTCCGCCCGTCGCAACAAGCCCTTCGTGCCGGTCAATTGCGGCGCGATTCCCGGCGAATTGCTGGAGAGCGAATTGTTCGGCCACGAGAAGGGTGCCTTCACCGGGGCTTTGAGCGCCCGCCAGGGCCGTTTCGAGCTGGCCGAGGGTGGTACCTTGTTCCTGGACGAGATCGGCGACATGCCCCTGGCCATGCAGGTCAAACTGCTCCGGGTCTTGCAGGAGCGCACCTTCGAGCGGGTCGGTAGCAATAAAACCCTCCCGTGCGATGTCCGGGTCGTCGCCGCCACCCACCGCAACCTGGAGGATGAAATCCGCCTCAACCGCTTCCGGGAAGACCTGTACTACCGGTTGGATGTATTCCCCATCGCGGTGCCTCCCTTGCGCGAGCGCTTGGAGGATATCCCGCTCTTGGTGGACGACCTGACCGCCCGGCTCAGGGCCGAGCGGCGCGGCGATATCCGCCTGTCCCCCGCCGCCTTGCGGACCTTGCGGCGTTACCACTGGCCCGGCAATGTGCGCGAACTAGCGAACCTGGTCGAACGGTTGGCCATCCTATATCCCAACCAAATGGTGGAGACCACCGATCTGCCGGAACGGATATTGGAACATTTGCAACCCGGCGACGCGGCGGAAGGGCAAGAGGACCACGGCGGTTTCGCCGATTCCAAGGAAGCGCTCTCCCTGGCCCGTCTGCCCGAAAACGGCTTGGACCTGAAGGAACACCTCAGCCAGCTCGAATGCGAACTCATCAAGCAGGCTTTGGAAGAATGTGATGGGGTGGTGGCCCATGCCGCCAATTTGCTGCGAATGCGGCGCACCACCTTGGTCGAAAAACTACGTAAATACGGCTTGCGCGGCGAGGAATCCCCGGTGGTTTGAGTCGGCGCGGCTTACGTCCTACGCCACGCCCGTCATCCACTTGTTTACGATAACAGTATCATTAAGGCCCGCGCCGCCGCGCCAAGCACCGGCAGATTGAGCCCCCATCCACCCTGTTTTTCCCATTCCACGCCGGGATTTCGTCGCCATGATGACCCAAAATTAAAAAAACATGGCTCCAAATATGCTTAACAATAAAAAATGAGTCACTACCATGAATACGAATACCACTGAAATCAACACCGTCCTCAACCAAATTCACCGCCTGCGTGACCAAATGCAGCAGGGCACCAGCATCCGTTCGGAAACCCCATCAGTCAATTTCGGCCAATTGCTCAAACAATCCGTAGACAAGGTCAACGATACCCAACACTACGCCGATAAATTGGCGCAAGACTTCGAGAGCGGCGAGCCTGGACTGAACCTGGCGGAAGTCATGATCGCCGCGCAGAAAGCGGGTGTTTCATTCCAAGCCACAGTGCAGGTAAGAAACAAGCTGGTCGATGCCTACAAAGAAATCATGAACATGCCCATGTAATCCGCCATCATGGAACTCAGCCCCAGCGATAGCAAAGAATTGGTTCCCGGCGAAGCGTCTCAGCCACCGCTCCCACCCGCCGAACAAAAATACGAAAACCTGCCGCCCCTGGTCCGGGGTTGGATGCTCATGCCACGCAACCGCCAAATCGGTTTGGCCGCCATCCTGGCCCTGACCGTGGCGGTCATCATCGCCATGCTGCTTTGGGCCAAGGAACCCCAATACGCGATGCTGTTCGGCGAAATGCCGGAAAAGGAAGCGGGCGAAGTGGTCGCGGCCCTGGAAAAACTCAAGGTCGAGCATTACATCGACCCCGACAACGGCAGCATCCGAGTTCCGGCGGATAAAGTCCATGAACTCAGGCTCAAGCTCGCCAGCATGGGCTTCCCCAAAGAAAACGGTACCGGCTTCGAGATACTCGACAAGGAAAACGGCTTCGGCGTCAGCCAATTGGTGGAAGGCGCCCGTTACCAACGGGCCTTGGAAGGCGAGATCGCCCGCTCGATCATGACCATCAAGGGCGTGAAGGCAGCGCGGGTGCATTTGGCCCTGCCCAAGGAATCGGTGTTCGTGCGCCAGCCCAAGCAACCCAGCGCCTCGGTGGTGCTGGACATGCAGCCCAACCATACACTGGAACCGCTCCAAGTCGATGCCATCGCCCGGCTGGTGGCATCCAGCATCCCGCAGCTCCAACCCGAACAAGTCAGCGTGGTGGACCAACGCGGCCATCTGTTGCTGGGCACGGCGGAGGAAAGCGAGAACAACCTCACCCTCAAGCAATTCGATTTCAAACGGCAGATCGAAGAACACCTGATTGAGCGGGTCGAGAACATCTTAAGCCCCGTGATGGGCAGCGACGGCATGAGAACCCAGGTCTCGGCGGATGTGGATTTCACCGTCACCGAGCGCACCCAGGAAGTCTACAACCCCGACCAGCCCGCCCTCCGCAGCGAACAAAACCGCGAGGAACAAAGCCGGGGTGCGGGGCCACAAGGCGTGCCCGGTGCCCTGTCGAATCAACCGCCCCCCGCCGGCGTGGCACCGGAAGTCACCAACGCCAACCAGCCTGGGCAACCGGGCGGGCAGGGCGGTCAAACCGCAGGCCAGCAAACCGGCCCGACCACCACCAATAAAAGCGCCACCCGCAACTACGAACTGGACAAAACCATCAGCCACTCCAAACTCGGCACCGGCGTGGTGCGCCGGGTCACGGCGGCGGTAGTGGTGGACAACAAACGGGTCTTGCAAGCCGACGGCACCATCACCACCCAGGCCTATAGCGACGAGGAACTCGGGCGTTTCACCAATCTGGTCAAAGAAGCTGTCGGCTACGACGCCGCTCGCGGCGACCGGGTGACCGTCACCCACGCGGCTTTCCGCCCCGAGGAAGCCGCGCCGCCGGTTCCGCTGTGGGAGCAACCGTGGTTCATTCCCCTGGTCAAATACGCCGCCCTCGCTTTGGTGCTATTGCTGCTAATCTTCGGGGTGATACGACCCATCATCAGGGGTTTGACCGGTGAAGCCCAACGGCAGAAGGAAGCGGAAGAAGCCGCAAAAGCCGCTGCCGAGGCCGAAGCCGCGGCGGCTGCAGCCGCCGCGGCCGCCGAAACCCTGGCGCTGACCGAAGGCGGCGAAGCCCGGGAAGGCGTCCTGGCCGGGCCGGAAGGCGAACCCTCGGAAGAGGAAACCGAGGCCATCGAAGAGGATGAATTGCTCATGCTCGAAGCGCCCCAAAGCCACGAGAAACGGATAGAGTTCGTGCAACGGGCCATCGACCACGACTCCAAACGGGTCGCCCAAGTCATCAAGAACTGGATGGGTTCCACCAGCTAACCCCGAACCACAGGACACAGCACCATGGCTGAAGCGCTAGACACCCCTACCACCAAAAACACCCGGCAAGCCGACCCATCGCTCCCCGCCGTGCTGAAACCCGCCGCCCAAAGCTACGAAAAACGTATGGCGCTGGTGCAACAGGCCATCGATCAGGATGCCAAGCGGGCCGCCCTGGTCGTCAAAAACTGGCTGGGTTCCAACCCCAAACCCTAGGATCACTCCCATGGCCGAAGCGCTAGACACCCTCAAAATGGACGGCACCCAACAAGCCGCCCTGCTCTTCCTCACGGTGGGCCAGGAGCGCGCCGCCGAGGTGCTGAAACACATGACCCCGAAAGAGGTCCAGCAAATCGGCGCGGCCATGGCCGAAATGCGCAATATCACCCTGGACATGATCGACGGGGTATTGCGCCGCTTCATCGAGGAAATCCGCAACCAAACCGCCCTGGGCGTCAACTCGGAAGATTACATCCGCAACATGCTGACCCAGGCGCTGGGCGCGGACAAGGCGGCCAACATCATTGACCGCATTTTGTTGGGCCGCAACAGCAAGGGTTTGGAACAATTGAAATGGATGGACCCCCGCGCCATCGCCGACCTGATCCGCCTCGAACATCCGCAAATCATCGCCATCATCCTCTCGCTGCTGGATAGCGACCAAGCGGCGGAAACCCTGGCCCACCTCCCCGAGCGTAGTCGCTCCGATGTCATCATGCGGGTGGCGACCCTGCAAGGCGTGCATCCGGCGGCGCTGAAAGAGTTGGACGACATCATGGAAAAACAACTCAGCGGCAATGCCAACGTCAAATCTTCGACGATAGGCGGCATCGAGGCGGCGGCCAATATCCTCAACTTCAGCGACAGCAACATCGAAGTCTCCATCATGGAGCAGATCGCCGAGGCCAATCCCGACCTCAGCCAGAAAATCCAGGACAAGATGTTCGTGTTCGACGATTTGGTGAGCATCGACGACCGCGGCATCCAAACCCTGCTGCGCGAAGTTTCCACCGACGCCTTGCTCCTGGCCCTGCGCGGGGCCGACGACGGCCTCAAGGAAAAAGTCTTCAACAATATGTCGCGGCGGGCGGCGGAAATGCTGCGCGACGATCTCGAAGCCGCGCCGCCCGCCCGCCTCAGCGATGTCGAGGCGTCCCAGAAAGACATCCTCGCCATCGCCCGCCGCTTGGCCGAAGCCGGCGAAATTTCCTTAGGTGGTGGCGATGACCTTATCTAAATCCAGCAGGTTGAAGCCCTTCACCCGCGAGGAATTGGAAGCGCTCTCGCCTTGGCAATTGCCGGTCATGGATGCGCCGGAGCCAGAGCCAGAACCCGAGGAAGAGCCGGTCGAACTGCCGAAAATGCCCACCGCCGAGGAAATCGAGGCTATCCAAAAACAGGCCCACGACGAGGCGGCGATCCTAGGCCACCAAGAAGGCTACGAACGCGGCCACCAGGAAGGGCGGGAGCAAGGCTACAACGAAGGCCATAACGCAGGCCGCAACGCGGGCCATCAGCAAGGCCACGACGAAGGTTGGCAACAAGGTCGCGAGGAAGGCTGGAAACGGGGCCACGACGAAGGCTGGCAACAAGGCCATGCCGAAGGCCAGAAAATCATGCTGGAAGCGGCGGCCCGCTTCGAGCCTTTGATCGATTGCCTGGACCAACCCTTGACCCTGATGGACGAGCAGGTCGAGCAAGAACTGGTGACGCTCGCCATCGCCCTCGCCAAGCAATTGATCCGGCGCGAACTCAAGACCGATCCCGGCCAGATCGTGGCCGTGGCGCGGGAAGCCTTGGCGGCGCTGCCGGCTTCGGCGCGGCGGGTACATCTGCATCTGCATCCAGAAGACGCCGAATTGGTCCGCCACGCCCTGGCCCTCCGGGATTCCGGCCCGCGCTGGAAAATCGTCGAAGACCCCTTGATGACCCGTGGCGGTTGCCGCGTCCTGACCGAGACTTCGCATATCGACGCCACTTTGGAAAAACGCTTGATGACCGTCATCGCCCAGGTATTGGGCGGCGAACGGGAAGGGGATGCGCTGCTATGAACGGCTTGGACCCCCGCCAACATACCGGACGCTGGATCGACGTACTAGCGACCCACCGGGCACGCCTCGCCGAACCGCCCGCCCTGGTGGTCGAAGGCAAACTGAACCGCATGGTCGGCCTGACCCTGGAGGCCGTGGGTTGCCGGGCGGCGGTCGGTGCCCGCTGCATCGTCAAGACCCCGCAAGGCCGGGAAATGGAAGCGGAAGTGGTGGGATTTTCCGGGGAGCGGCTGTTCCTCATGCCCATCGGCGATATCCACGGCCTGGAACCGGATTGCCGGGTGATTCCCTTGGAACGCGGTTCGACGGTGCCGGTGGGCTTCGGTCTGTTGGGCCGGGTGGTCGATGGCTCCGGCAATCCCCTGGACGGCAAAGGCCCGGTCGATACCGAGGCCCACGTCCCCCTGACCGGACTGGCCATCAATCCCCTGGCCCGCCAACCGATCCGCGAACCCTTGGACGTGGGTGTCCGGGCCATCAATGCCATGCTCAGCGTCGGGCGCGGCCAGCGCCTGGGGCTGTTCGCCGGGACCGGCGTGGGCAAAAGCATCCTGTTGGGCATGATGACCAAGTACACCACCGCCGATGTGGTCGTGGTCGGCCTGATCGGCGAGCGGGGCCGCGAAGTGAACGAATTCGTCCAGAAAATCCTGGGCGAAGAGGGCTTGACCCGCGCGGCGGTGGTGGCGGTCCCCGCCGATTATCCGCCGCTGATGCGGCTGCATGGTGCCCTGCTGGCGACCAGCGTCGCCGAGTTCTTCCGGGCCAAGGGCTTGAACGTCCTGCTGCTGATGGATTCCCTGACCCGCTACGCCCAGGCCCAGCGCGAAATCGCCCTTGCCATCGACGAACCGCCCGCCACCAAGGGCTATCCGCCTTCGGTGTTCGCCAAGCTGCCGCAATTGGTGGAACGGGCGGGCAATGGCGACCGGGGCGCGGGTTCCATCACGGCGTTCTACACCGTGCTGGCCGAGGGCGACGACACCAACGACCCCATCGCCGACGCGGCGCGGGGCATCCTCGACGGCCATATCGTCCTGTCCCGCGCCCTGGCCGATGCTGGTCACTATCCCGCCATCGACATCGAGGCTTCGGTGAGCCGTGTCATGCAGGACATCGCCGACCCGCGCCATCTGAACTTGGCACGGCGTTTGAAACGGCTGTATTCGACCTTCCAACAAAACCGCGACCTCATTAGCGTCGGTGCCTACCGTCACGGCGCGGACCCGCGCATCGACGAAGCCATCGCCTTGAATCCCAAAATTGTCGCCTTCCTGCAACAAGGCATCGAAGAGGCGGTGGATTTCCGGCGCAGCCTGGACGAATTGGAAACTTTGCTCGGCTGAAAAGACGGGCGTATCGCCACCGCCGCACAACAACGAGAGAAGACGCCCCATGAAACGTTCCGAACGCTTGAACAGCATCCTCGAACTAGCCACCGCCCGTGAACAAGAAGCGGCCCAGCAACTCGGCGAAATGACCCGCAAGCTGGAAAACGCCCGCCGCAACCTCGATAACCTAAGGAGTTTCCAAGACAACTATAGCCAGAAATTCCGCGACACCGGCGATCAGGGCTTGGGGATGCGGCAATTGCTGGAATACCGGGCATTCCTCGCCAAGATCAACGGCGCGGTGCTGGAACAAGAAAGGATCGTCGGCAATGTCGAAAAAAACCTGGCGCAGAGCCGGACCCATTGGGAAGCCACCCGCCGCCAGACCTTGGGGATGAAGACGGTGGTGGACAAGGCCCGCGCCGAGGAACGCCACCTGGAAGAACGCCGCCGCCAAGCCGAAGAAGACGAACGGGCCAGCCGCCGCCGCGACCGGGGCGGGGACGCCTTGTCGATGGGTTATTGAGAAAACCAAGGGAGCGCGGGCGATGACATCCCATTCCATGCAAGCGAACGGCGCGGCGCGTCCGGCTTCCGCCCAGGATGTCGGTTATCCGGCGGGGCGGGGCAGGGGGGTCGCAAGCGGGGAGGATGGCGATTTCCAGGCCATGTTACAGCGCAAGCTGGACGTCCAGGATCGAGCCGCCGCCGATAATAGCGACAAGACCGAACCGGCCACCACCCCGGATGATGCGGAACCCGCCGCCGCACCCCAGGCCGAAACCCCGCCGGAACAACTGTGGGCCATGGTGGCGGAATTCTTCCAGAACCAGGAGGCGACCCCGGATCAAACCCAAACCGGAGCGGATATGGATGCCGCACCCATAGTTCCGGCCCAAGCCAATCCAACAGGCAGCGCGGGCTCGGCCAAACCACAAGCGCCCCTCTCGCAATCCAGCGCACCAGCCCAGATCACGGCGGGCACCACCGACACCACGGTATTCGCGAACCTGGTCGAGAGCGGGGCCGTATCCCGGAACCCGGCGGAAGGCACCGGCAACCCCGAAACCGCCAGCGGCGAGCGCGGTTCCAACCTACCGCCCGGCTTGCCGCTAGACACCATGTCCACACCGCAATTCCGCGACAGCGCCGCCCCGGCCAAAACCCCGGCCCCGTCCCACGATCTACCCACGCCGTTCGGGCAACCCGGCTGGCACGATGAAGTCGGCGAAAAAGTCGTATGGCTGGCCCAACGCGACCTGGGCGCGGCCCAACTCAAGCTCAATCCCGAACATCTCGGCCCGGTGGATGTCCGTATCCAGTTGGACGGGGAGGGCGCTTCGATCCAATTCACCGCCCACAGCGCCGGGGTCCGCGAAGCTTTGGAAGCCTCGGTGCCGCGCCTTAGGGAAATGTTCGACACCCAGCGCATCGCTTTGAACGAGGTCAGCGTCGCGCCGCCCCAACCTTCCGCCCAAACCGATAGCCGGGGATTCGATTTCCAGCGTCAATCCGGCCACGAGCCCCAAGGTTCCGGTACCCGGTCCCCCGGCAACCCAGGCGGGAGGGAGGCGATGGCGGAGGGTGAAACAAGGATCGAATCCACCCGCCCATCCACCGGCCTGGGTCTGGTCAATGTTTTCGCCTGACCCCCCAGCCGCATAAAACGGCCAAAAGCACATAGAATTAGGGGGGCCAGCCCGGAAAGGGCGGGCATCCAGCGCGGTTCCCGGCGGGAACGAACGATGCCACCCAGTGTTGAAGCAGCCCAGTGATCAAGAAAATCAAACCCTCCGAACTCGTGCTGGGGATGTATATCCACAGCCTCAATGCCGATTGGAGCAAGCATCCCTTTTTCCGCAAGCGCTTCCTCATCAAGACCGAGGACCAGCTCCAAAAGATCATCGATCTGGACCTGCCCCTCATTGATATCGACACCGATAAAGGATTGGATGTCGCTCCACCGCCACCGCTATCGACGCCAGAATCCGTCCCTCCGCCGCAAGCCCAACCCGCTCCATCCACGCCCACGCTTCCAGACAAGCAGCGCCGCAGGATACTGCCGCCGGAAAAAATCTCCCTACGCGGCGAGATGACGCGGGCCAGGAACATCTACGGCGAAGCCAGCGTCACGGTGCAAAGCATGTTGATCGACGCCCGCCTGGGCCGGCCCATCGAACTGGAGCGGATGCAACCGACCATCGCCGCCATCACCGGCTCGGTGCTGCGCAATCCGGACGCCATGATCAGCCTGTTCCGGGTCAAGCAGGCGGACAAGCATACTTTCCAGCACTCGGTGGCCGTTTCCACCTTGCTGGTCGCCTTCGGACAAACCTTGCAACTGGACCGCGACCTGGTCGAGCAAGCCGCCCTTGGTGGCTTGATGCACGATATCGGCAAGGTGAAGCTGCCTTCCTACATCCTCGCCAAGCCTGGCAAACTCACCGAGGCCGAATACAAGCTCATGCAAAGGCATGTGGAATACGGCCTGGACCTCATGTGCAACGCCACGGGCCTATCGTCCGTGGTGTTGGACGTGGTGGGCCAGCACCACGAGCGCATCGATGGTTCCGGCTATCCATACCGGCTGCGCGGCGAGGAACTGTCGATCTACGGGCAGATGGCGGCCATCGTCGACAGCTACGACGCCATGACCTCCGATAGCGCCTATCAACGCCACCGCGAACCGACCGAAGCCCTGCAACTCCTCATGGAAAAGAGCGACCGCCATTTCAAGCCGGAATTGATCCAGCATTTCATCCGCAGCTTGGGGATTTATCCGGTGGGGAGCCTGGTGCGGCTGGAAAGCGAGCATTTGGCGGTGGTGATCGAACAGCGGCGCGAGGATTTGCTCCGCCCGAAGATACGCGCCATCTTCAGCATCCGGGCCGAGGGGTTCATCACGCCGAAGGATATCGATCTGGCCGCCCCCGGCAGCGCCGACCGCATCGTCGGCTTCGAGAATCCCTTGCGCTGGAAAATCGACCCCCGGCGGTTCATCTAATTCCGAAAACGGGTGTACCCCAAACACCGGATGTTGTAGGGCGGACATGTACTCATATCCCGGTGCCCGGACGGTTCTCCCGTCAGACCAGCGATATGATCTCGCAACGGTTGCGGCCTTTTTTCTTGGCCTGGTAAAGGGCTTTGTCCGCCCGCTCGAAAACATCCTGGAAGCCGTCCCGCCCTTTGAACTGGCTGATACCGCAAGACACCGTGACCGCGATGCGCTTGCCATTGCCGATGAATTCGCAATCCTCGATCCGCTGGCGGATGCCCTCGGCGATTTCCAGGGCGTTGCTATCGTCGCTCCCCAACAACAGCATGACGAATTCTTCCCCGCCATAACGCGCGACGAAATCGGTGTTGCGGATAGAGGCCGCCAAGACCTGGCCGATCATCGCCAGCGCCTTGTCGCCGGAAGCATGGCCGAAACGGTCGTTGATCTTCTTGAAGAAATCGATATCCCACACCGCCAGGGTCAAGGGCTGTTGGAACCGGCGCCAGCGCTTTTCTTCCAGGTCCACCCGCTCTAGATAGGCTTTGCGGTTGGGGAGCTTGGTCAAGGGATCGATATAGGCGGCCCGGTTGGCCAGTTCCAGGCGGTTGCGTAAATCTTCCGCCTCCTGCTCCAAGGTCCGCAGGCGTTGGCTCAAGTCCTGGACCTGGGCTTGGGTCTCGGTGAAACGGGCTTCCTCGGCGTGGTCGAAGCTATCCAGGCGCTGGGAGATGGTATCCAGGCGCATCTGGATGATTTGGCGCAATTGCACCAGGTTGGTGGCTTCCGAGGCGTCGGCCCGCAGTCCGGCGACCTCGCCCGCCACGGCCTTTTCGGTGAGGCGGCGATCCTCCGCCGAGGACTGGCTGAGGGCGTCCATCCGCAGGGCCTTTCCTTCCAGCTCGCCTAGCTTGCCGCTCAGGGCGGCGAGGAAATCCCCGAACTGCTTTTGTTCCTGCCAATAGCCCGCATCCATATCGGCGATCAAAGCCGCCGCCGCGTCGAACAAGGCGATCAAGTCCTCCGTGTCGTCGGCGACCCGCGCCTTGAGTTGCTCCAGGCGCTCCTGCAAAGAGGCGGACAGGTTGAGCGCCCGCAACAGTTCGTCCAGACGGCGGCGCAGCTTGGTGGTGTCGATATCGGCAGACGCGGCCTGACCCTTGCCGAACAGCTTGCCGATCACGCCGGTGGCGGAGGAGCCTTTGCGGTTCCGCAGCACGCGGATGGCGGCGTCGAACAATTCTTGTTCGGTGGCGTAACCGCCGGCTTCGAACCGGCGGCACACCGCCTCCGACGCGGTCTTTTCCTCCGGTGTCGCACACAGGGCTTCCAAAAACCTCAGCAATTCCCGGCCCTGGCCGGCAGTCGCGGTGGGATGGCCCAGTTTGGGGGTGCGTATCAGCGTATCGAGTAGGGCGTCCAATTCCCGGCGCAGGGTGCTGTTTTCCCCCTTGCGCATCACTTCGCGGATGGCGCGTAGATGCGGGTCCAAGGCCGCGTCCAACCCAGACACCGCCTGGGTCAAGCGGATCACCGCCCGGTTCAGTAGGGTTTCGTACTCGTTCTGCTCGGTTTGCCGTTTTTCGCCCTCGTTGAGCAGGGTGAAATAGCGTTCCTTCCAGTAGGCGGTTTCTTCCGACACGACACTCATGTTTGCAGTCCTCGCGGTCTCTCCGGGATCGTATGCCATAGATCATAGGAGGCTTGGAGATTTTTTCCCGCCCGGTTGGAACCTGTGTTCCCGATCATGCGATGCTCGGCGGCTGTCTTGTGAGGGGTACCGAAGCGGTGTACCCTACCGGCCCATCGGAAAACGGTAGGCGCCTCCCGCTCCAATAATCAAATGGCGCGAGGCTTGATTCGCTGATATCCATGAAAAGAATCCATATCGCCCTCCTGCTGTCATTGCTTCTCCATGGGGCTTGCGCCTGGGCCGACAGCCAAGTGCATTCCCTCTTCAACGCCTTCGACTTCCTCGAAAACAAGGAAAATATTTTATCGGAGGAATTCTGGTCCTCGCCCCGGAGCGTGCTATATGGGAAACCCGTGGCGGACTGGAACGACGAGGATTTCCAGCAATTGGAAACCGCGCTACAAGATAAGATTTATTCGCTTTATAATTCGAGCAATCCATACCGTGCCAATATCATCGGCCAATTACAGAATGTGGTGGAACATATTCCCAGGTTCAAGCAATGGTCGGCCTATGCGCGGCTGAATCCCCCTATCGGAGGTTCCGGCGCGGCCAAGGGCTGGGAGTTTTCCTGGGGCCATCTGTTGGAACAGCAAATCCCCTTGATCCCGGCGCTGGGGGTATTATTGGCGTTGGGAGGAACGCTAGCGGGTGGGTGGCATATCCGCAATGTGATGAGGCTCAGGCGTAGATTAAAGTTTCAAGCCGCCGGGGCTGCGGCGGGCGGCGATACCCAGCGGGTGGCGAATCCGCCGGAATCCGCGACGGACATTCCGGCCAGCCCAGCGCCAGCCACCGGTAAACCCGCCAAGGGCAAAGCCGACTCCAAACCCTTGTTGGCCTGCCCCAAATGCGGCAATACCGATCCGGGCAAACTGACCATCGGTCGCCGCGCCCCGGAATCGACCCTATTCAAACCCCTGCGCAAATATTATTGCCATGCCTGCGATTACAAATGGATCGCCCGCCAACTCAAGTTCAAACAGGCGGGTATCACGCGGCTTTAAAACGCCTGTCCCAAACCGATATATATTTCGAAATTCCCGCTATTGGGCACCTGCACCACCGGCACCGCCACATCCAGGCGGATCGGCCCAATCGAAGTGTAATAGCGAGCACCCACGCCCACGCCCATCCCCGCCGTTCCCGTGAAGGGGGCGCTATTGGCGGCGACCTGCCCGGCGTCCACAAATACCACCGCCCCATACGAATCCAGGAAACGCTGGCGGAATTCCACCGTCCCCGCCACCACAGCGGCTCCGCCTTGCGGCTTGTGGTCGGGGAATTGCGGGCCCACCGACAGGAACTTGTAGCCGCGCACCGTGGCGCTGCCACCCGCATAGAAGCGCTTGTCGGGCGGTAGCGCGTCTGCGCTCGCCCCCAACACATCGCCGATCAAACCGCGCACGGCCAGTACGCTGCGCCCCGGTTCGCCCAGGTCGAAATAGCCGGAACCGGAAACCTGTAGGCTGAGGAAGGCTTCGGTCTGCGGTCCGGCCAAGGGTTGGGTCGGGGTCGCCAACACCGCCGCCCGGAAACCACGGGTGGGGTCGAGCAAATTGTCGGTATCGTCGTACTTCAGGGTACCAGGCAGGCCGAGCAAGGTGTAGTCCTGGGTTTCGCCTTCCTGGGTGACGCGCTCCTGTTCCGCCGCCAGCCCCAGGCTGACGCTCCAGTGCTGGGCGAATTTGCGGCTGAGCAGGAGGTCGCCGGTCAAGGCTTGGCGGTCGTAGGCGGTGAGGCTTTGCTTGACCGCGCCCAGGCTGGCCTGGAGGGATTGGTCGCGTTGCCAGACATCGGGCTTGAGGAACCCGGCCAGGAAGTTGTAGCCGATGCCGGTGGTGCTGTTGCCGCCGATCTGGGTCATGCCCGCCGTGAGGTTGAGTTGCTCGGCCCGGCCCAGCAGGTTGCGGTGCTGCCAGAGCACGGCGAAGCTACCGCCGAGATCGGTCGAATAGGCGGCGTTCAGGTTGGCGGCGCGGCGCGGGCGTTCCTTCACCTCGAAGGCGATGGGCAAACGGCCTGCCGGGTCAGGCTTGTCGGCATCGACCACCCGCACCGAGGAGAACACGCCCAGCGCGACCAAATCCCGGCGGGCGGCATCCAAGGCTGTGGGATCGTAGCGTTCGCCGCTGTAGACCTGTAGGCGTTGGCGCACGAAAGCCTCGTCCATGCGCTGCAAGCCCTTGATGTCGATAGCGCCTAAATCCAGGCGCGGGCCGGGATCGGTGTGGAATTCAAGATCCAGGATTCGCCGGTCCTCATGCAAGAACGCCACCGGCGCTTCGACCTGGGCCAGGGCGTAGCCTTGTCCGCGCAGCCCGTCCAGCAGTTTTTCCCGCGCCGCCAGCACCGGGGGGGCCAGGGCGGGCGCTCCGGTGGCGATGCCGATATCGGGCCGGGCCGCGCCCGCAGGCAAGCCTTGGATATCGATCTGGCCGAGATGGAACAAGGTCCCCGGTTCGATATGGATATTGACCGGCACGGGCGGATCGGCGGGGCTGTGTTCCAAGAATTCCGCCAAGCCGGGATCGTCCAGCGGATGCCCGGCGATACTTGTCAATGCCTTGCCTTGGTAGTAGCCGAAGCTATGCAGGGCGGTCTCGAAACGACCTTGGTCCTCCTGGGCGCGGACCAAGAGGGCGAAGGGACCGACGGGTGCCCGCTCGCGCAGGCCGATGAGCATGGAGGAATCGGCGAGGGCGCGGTCCAGCGCGGCATCGCCGGTCGGATCGAGGAGGACGGTGTAAGTCCTGGGATCGGCAGCGTGGGCGACCGGACCCGTAAGCCCGAGGAGGAGGAGGGCGGCGATCCGCCGCATCATCAGGCCAGCACCGACCACAACAGGAAAATACCCAGTCCCACGGGAAAAACCACCCACAGCCGGACCCAGCGCGGTGGCAAATCCCGCCACCCAGCCAGGATGCGCTTGAACCGCGCCAATCCCAACCCAGGCAGGGCCAGCCCGGCGCAAACCGTCAGCACGGCGAGGATGTGGAAAGTCAGCGGGGTCCGGGTGGCTGGAGCGACCCCGCCCAGGATCAGGCCGAAACCGATGCGCAACACCGCCGCTGCCCACAACCCCCGCCGGGATTCCCAACGGGCCACGAACCGCGCCAATCCGGGCGGCGAGACCAGCCCGAACCCACCGATGCCGATCATGAACAGCGCGACCCCTACGACGATGGCGACCTGCATGGCGTTACCTCCTTTCTGGTCTGGGGCAGTATCCTTGGAATTCCCGGAGATTCGCAAGCCAAAGCCTGGGAATCCCGCCGCCGGACCGGAAAAGTCCGTCCTGGGCGGCGCTGGCACAAAGAATGCCTTGCCACCCGTCCCGCCCCCCGCTAGAATTCGCGGCTTTTACCGGACGGCCCCCGGCCTTCCACTCCTTGCCTCACCGTCCCCACGGGAGGCTGCATAAACCGTAAGGAGCGATTATGCGTCACTATGAAATCGTCTTCATGGTCCACCCGGACCAGAGCGCCCAGGTTCCGGCCATGCTGGAACGTTACCGCGCCTTGATCGAAGCCAATGGCACCATCCACCGTCTCGAAGACTGGGGACGCCGCCAACTGGCCTATCCCATCGACAAGATTCACAAGGCCCACTACGTCTTGATGAACATCGAATGCGACCAGCCCACCCTGGACGAACTGGAAAGCGGTTTCCGCTTCAACGACGCCATCCTGCGTAGCCTCACGATCCGCCGCGAAGCCGCCATCACCGAACCCTCGCCGATGGCGCGGGAAGGCCATTCCGAATCCGGCCGCCGCGGCGGCGTGGCGGACAGCGACGAAGGCGACGAGGGCGAAGCGGCGGAATAATCCACCACCGCCCGCGCCCATCCCGGCTCAATCCACAGCAGCGTTATCAAGAGGCTCACCATGGCTCGTCAATTCAAGCGTAAGAAATACTGCCGCTTCACGGCGGAAGGCGTCCAGGAAATCGACTATAAGGACTTGGAAGTCCTCCACGAATACATCTCCGAAACCGGCAAGATCGTGCCCAGCCGCATCACCGGCACCAAGGCCAAGTATCAGCGCCAACTCGCCACCGCCATCAAGCGGGCGCGGTTCCTGGCCCTGATCCCGTTCTGCGATTCGCACAGCTAAACGGACACGGTCCTAGGTCGCTCATGCGCGGATTGGCGGCCTATATCATGCGGGGCAGGGCGCAGGCGGTTTCGGCCATTTGCGCTCTGACGGTATTGTCCTGGGTCGTATCACTGGCGAGTTTGCTCGCCGCCGCCGCCCTGGCCTTGCCGACCTTGCGCAAAGGAGCCGCCGAAGGCGGTCTCCTGCTGGGTATGGCGGTGGCGATCATGGCGCTGATCGGCGGGCTGATGTTGGGTAATCCCCTGTCGGCGGCGGGTTATGCGCTGGCCTTGTGGGGTCCGGTGTGGCTGCTGTCCGCGTTGCTGCGCGAGACGGCGCGGCTGGACTGGACCTTGGGCGCTGCCGCGTTGCTCGCCATGGTGCTGGTGCTGGGACTCTACGCGGTCTACGGCGATCCCATGCGGCTGTGGCTGGAGGAATTGCAACAGTTCTCCAAGGCATTCGTGGAGGGTGGCAGGCCCGCCGCCGAGCAGGCTTTGCTGCGGCAAAACGTGGAACTGTTCGCCCGCTACATGACTGGCGGCATCGCGGCGGGGTCCATGCTGACCGTGAGTTTCAGCCTGCTGCTGGCCCGCTGGTGGCAGGCGACCCTGTTCAATCCCGGCGGCTTCCGGGTCGAATTCCAAGGATTGCGCCCGGCTTCCCCGTGGGCCTATGCCAGCCTGGGCTTGTTCGCCCTGGCCGGGATCGCCGACGGCGGCCTCGCGGAGTTCGCCTGGAACCTCGCCCTTCCGCTCTCGATGCTGTTCCTGCTGACCGGGTTCGCGGTACTGCACGCGGTGTTCGGGCGGCAGGCCAACGGCGGGTTCTGGCTGGCCGGGGTCTATGTGGCCTTGGTATTCGCCTCGCCCTTGATCGTGTTGATCGGCCTGCTCGGCTATAGCGACACCTGGATGGACTGGCGCAACCGCCCCCGTGTGGCCTAGGGCCGTTCGGATTCATTGTTTAAAAAAGATTGAGGCATTCGAAGATGGAAATCATTCTCCTGGAAAAAATCACCAACCTGGGCAATCTGGGCGACAAAGTGACCGTGAAGCCCGGTTATGGCCGCAACTATCTGATCCCCCATGGCAAGGCCGTGGCCGCCACCGCCGCCAAACTGGCCGAGTTCGAACAGCGCCGCGCCGAACTGGAGCGGAAAGCCGCCGAGACCACCGCCGCCGCCGAGGCCCGCGCCCAGGCGATTGGTGAAATCATCATCACCATCGCCCAGAAGGCGGGCGAGGAAGGCCGCTTGTACGGCTCCATCGGCACCAAGGACATCGCCGACGCCGCCAGCCATGCCGGCATCGAAATCCACAAGAACGAAGTCCGCCTGCCGGCCGGCCCGATCCGCCATACCGGCGAATACGAAGTCACGGTGCAGTTGCACGGCGATGTGGCCGCCAAGCTGTCCCTGCATGTGGTTCCCGAGTAAGCGGAACCGATCCCGCACGGGTCGCCGTGCGGGTTTTCACGATTGTCTTTGGCCGGTGGGCTCCGAGTGAGGCGGCTTTACACGGCGTTGTTCTACGCCGCCACGCCCTTCATCCTGGGTCGTCTGGCTTGGCGCGGCCTCAAGCTTCCGGCCTACCGGGAGCGCTGGGGCGAACGTTTCGCCCGTTACGCCACGGTCCCGGACGGGGAGGGCGTGGTGTGGTTCCACGCCGTTTCGGTGGGCGAGGCGGAAGCCGCCTTTCCCCTGATCCGCGCTTTCCGCGCCCGTCATCCTGGGCTTCCCATCCTGGTTACTTGCACCACGCCCACGGGCTCGGCCCGGATCGAGGCCGTCCTGGGCGGTACAGTTGCCCATGTCTATCTGCCGTATGATCTGCCCGGCGGGGTTGACCGTTTCCTCGACCGGTTCCGGCCCCGCCTTGGCGTCATCCTCGAAACCGAAATCTGGCCCAATCTCTACCGCGAATGCGCCCGCCGGGGGATTCCCTTGGCGATAGCCAACGGCAGGCTGTCCGAGAAATCGGCGCGGGGCTATGGCCGCATCGCCGGATTGGTGGCGGAAAGCTTGGCCGCCGTGGACTTGATCGCGGCGCAAACGCCGCTGGACGCCAAGCGCTACGTCGCCATCGGGGCCGATCCCCGCAAGGTGGCGGTCGCGGGCAATATCAAATTCGATATCGAATTCCCGGCCCCGCTGCGCGAACAAGCCTCGGGCTTGCGGGAAACCCTATTTCCGGGCCGCCCGGTATGGATCGCGGGCAGTACCCATCCGGGCGAGGAAGAACAGGTGCTTGCCGCCCACGCCCTGGTGCGGTCGGTGTTGCCCGACGCCTTGTTGATCCTGGCACCGCGCCATCCCGATAGGTTCCAAGAAGTGCGGAGCCTGTGCTACAGAACCGGAATCCCGCTGCGTTGCCGCGGCGAATCCTTGCCTTGCGAAAGCGGGACCGGGATTTTCCTGCTCGACAGCCTGGGGGAATTGCGCTGTTTCTATGGCACCGCCGATGTGGCTTTTGTCGGCGGCAGCTTGATTCCGCAAGGCGGGCATAATGTACTGGAACCGGCGGTGGCGGGCGTTCCGGTATTGTTCGGGCCGCATATGTTCAATTTCGCGGAAATCGCCCGGCGGCTCGAACAATGCGGCGGCGCCCGCCTTGTCGCCGACGCGGATGGATTGGCGGCGACCGTCGTCGGTTGGTTAAACCGTCCCGATACCAGGTCCGAAATAGGCGGCAAAGCCTCCGCTTTCGTGGATGAAAACCGCGGGGCCGTGGCCCGTGTGGTGGAACTCATCTCGGGTTTGCTACCCGGCCGCCTGGATTCGAGCCGGACCGTCGATACCTAGATCGGCACGGGTTTCGGCTATACTCGGACCCTGGTTTTTCCGCGCCAGATTTTGCCCATCTCAATAGGGGATCACATGAATATCGCTATTCAGGCAGTTGTATTATCGGGCGGGTCCGGTACCCGTCTCTGGCCGTTTTCACGCGAATCCTATCCCAAGCAATTCCTATCCTTCACCGGCAGCGGCACTTTATTCCAGGACACCGTGACCCGCGTGGTGGATTGGGGCGCGGTGGACAGCGGCCCGTTCCAAGTCCTGCCGCCCTTGGTGGTGTGCAACGAAATGCACCGCTTCCTGGTGGCCGAGCAATTGCGGCAACTAGGCTTGGAAAAAAGCCCGATCCTGTTGGAACCGATGGGCCGCAACACCGCCCCGGCCTTGACCCTGGCCGCTTTGCAGGCGGTGGAGCAGGGGGGCAATCCGGTATTATTGGTGTTGCCCTCGGACCATTATGTCGCCGATTTGGCGGGTTTCCAGCAACGCTTGGCGGAAGCCATCAAACTCGCCGCCACTGGTGTGATTGCGACTTTCGGCATCGTCCCCGACAAGCCCGAAACCGGTTTCGGCTATATCCATCGCGGGGCCGATTTAGGAGGTAATGCCTTCGTGCTGGGTGGATTCCGGGAAAAACCCGACGCCGCCACGGCTTCCGAGTATCTATTCTCCGGCGAATACTTCTGGAATAGCGGTATCTTCATCCTGCGGGCGCAAACTTGGCTGGAGGAAATCGCCGCCCATAGGCCGGATATCCTCGAAGCCTGCGCCCAGGCCATGGCGCTCAGCAAGCGCGACGGCGATTTCATCCGCGCCGACAAGGCGGCGTTTTCGCGGTGCCCCAGCGATTCCATCGATTACGCGGTCATGGAGCGGCTGGCCGGCTTCTCGCCGGAAACGCCCCGCGCCGTGGTCCTGCCGCTGGACGTGGGCTGGTCCGACCTGGGTTCCTGGCCGGCCCTGACCTCGGTGCGTCCCACCGACCACGACGGCAATGTCATGATCGGCGATGTGTTCATCAAGGACACCCACAATTCGGTGCTGTACTCGCAGAGCCGGTTCGTGGCGGCGGTGGGTATCACCGACGTGGTGGTGATCGAGACCTCCGACGCCGTGCTGGTCGCCCACAAGGACCGCGCCCAGGATGTCAAGGCCATCACCGACCACCTCAAGAAGACCGAGCGCTCCGAGCATGTCTTCCACGCCAAGGTCCACCGGCCCTGGGGCAATTACGAATCCATCGGCAACGGCTCGCGCTATCAGGTCAAGCGTTTGACCATCGCGCCGGGCGGCACGCTGTCCCTGCAATTGCACCACCACCGCGCCGAACACTGGATCGTGGTGAAAGGCACGGCCAGGGTGACGCGGGACGAGGAAAGCTTCCTGTTGACCGAGAACGAATCCACCTTCATCCCGCTGGGCGTGAGGCACCGCTTGGAGAATCCCGGCGCCATCCCGCTGGAAATCATCGAGGTCCAGTCGGGCAGCTATCTCGGCGAGGACGATATCGTCCGCTTCGAGGACCGCTATAACCGGCTGGAATCCTGAATTTTCCAACCTATCATCCACACTGCCATCCATCGAAACCTATGACGCTCTATTGCGGTATCGTCGGCCTGCCCAACGTCGGCAAATCCACTTTGTTCAACGCGCTGACCCAGGCGGCCATCGCGGCGGAAAACTATCCGTTCTGCACCATCGATCCCAATGTGGGCGTGGTCCCGGTGCCCGACCCGCGCCTCGACGCCCTGGCCGCGATTGTCAAGCCCGAGCGCGTGGTGCCCACCGCCATCGAGTTCGTGGATATCGCGGGATTGGTGGCCGGCGCCTCGAAGGGGGAGGGCCTGGGCAACCAATTCCTGGCCCATATCCGCGAAACCGACGCCATCGCCCATGTGGTGCGCTGTTTCGAGGACGACGACGTGATCCATGTCGCGGGCAAGATCGATCCGATTTCCGATATCGAGGTCATCAACACCGAACTCGCGCTGGCCGACCTTGGCACCGTGGACAAGGCCTTGCAGCGGGCCACCAAGGCTTCCAAGGCGGGCAACAAGGACGAATTGGCGAAAAAAGCCTTGTTCGAGCGGGTGTTGGCGCATTTGGACAGCGGCAAGCCGGTGCGGACCCTGCCCATGGCCGACGAGGAAAAGGCGTTGTTGCGTGAACTGCACCTCATCACCGCCAAGCCGACCATGTATATCGCCAACGTGCGCGAGGACGGCTTCGGGGACGACAACGTCTTCCTGGACCGGGTGCGGGCCTACGCCGGGGAGGAAGGCTCGATGGTGGTGCCGGTGTGCGCGGCGTTCGAGGCCGAGATCGCCCAGCTCGACGAGGCCGACAAGGCGGAGTTCCTGGCCGGGATCGGCATGGAGGAACCGGGGCTGAACCGGGTCATCCGCGCCGGTTATAAGCTGCTGCGCCTGGCGACGTATTTCACCGCGGGCGTCAAGGAGGTGCGGGCCTGGACCATCCCGGTCGGGGCCACCGCGCCGCAGTCGGCGGGCGTGATCCACACCGACTTCGAGCGCGGTTTCATCCGCGCCGAGGTGATCGCTTACGAGGATTTCATCGCGCATCGCGGCGAACAGGGCGCGAAGGACGCGGGTAAATGGCGTCTGGAAGGCAAGGAATACATCATGCGCGACGGCGATGTCGTGCATTTCCGGTTCAACGTGTAGCCGGGCGCGGTGGGGAGTCCCGCCGCATCCGCCCATGATTTAACATAATATCCATTATGCGCAATTACGGCGGGCGCATCGAACACGGATCAAAATGCCCGTCCCAGAAGCTCCGTATCAAATTATCTAGTGTTAACAATCAAAAAGTTCTAAATAAATTATTTAAACGTCTATAAAGATAGCCTGGGTCGAACTGGGCCGGTCGGATGCCTTCCGCGTGGTTCCGGCCCCGGCAGAAACTCCTGTATGATTTTTCAGGCGAAATTCCGTGGCTGATCAACAACGAGGAACCAATCGACATGCGGCGCGCGCTGCGATGGAGCGGCTGGCTTTTGGCGGGAATCCTGGGGCTGCCGGTCGTCGCGCTGGTCTTGGCGCTATGGGCCGCGAACAGCCCGCCGGGCTGGGCCTGGATCGAACGCTCGCTCCCAGGACTCACCGGCGGCAAGGTCGGCATCGCCAAGCTGGAAGGCCGCTTCCCCGACGCCTTGCGGATCGGCCATATCGAAATCCGCGATGCCGCCGGGGTTTGGCTGGCCCTCGACGATTTGGCCTTGGATTGGTCGCCGGTCCGCTTGCTGGCTGGATATGCCGACATCCAGCGTTTGGAGGCGGGCCGCATCGCCCTATCGCGCCGTCCCCTGCCCGCGCCCGAACCCCAGCCCTCCCCAAAAACCGGCTTTTCCCTGCCGGTGGGCATCGACCTGCATAGCCTGCGCGTGGGACGGCTGGAATTGGCCCCGCCGGTCGCGGGGGTCGCCGCCGCGCTCGGGATCGAAGGCTCCGGTCGGCTGTCGGCCTTGGATCAAGGCGAGGCCACGCTTGCGATCACCCGCCTGGATGGTGCAGGCCGCTATGCACTGCGGGGCCGGATCGAACCCGGCGGACTGCACTTGCAACTGGAGGCGAAAGAACCGCCCTTAGGCTTGTTGGCCCATCTCGCCCACTTGCCGGAACTGGGCGCGTTGTCCCTCGATGCCGGGGCGGACGGACCCTATGCCGCGCTCAACATCCGGTTCGGCCTGGAAGCCGGACCCCTGCGGGCCGGGGCGCGGGGCACCATCGACCTGGAACACAACACCGCCGACCTCGCCCTGACCGCTGCGGCCCCCGCCCTGCGGCCACGGCCCGAGGTGTCCTGGCAATCGGTGGCGCTGGACGCCAAACTGCATGGCCCTTTCATCCGGCCCACGGCCCAGGCCCGACTCGATATCGCCGCCCTGGAAGCCGCCGGGACCGCCATCCCCGAGGCTACGCTGGAACTCCAAGGCGACGCCGGTGCCTTGCGGCTCCAGGCCGTTTTCAAAAGCGTCCGTATTCCCGGCCCGCATCCCGATATTCTGCGGGCCGCGCCTTTGGTGCTTGCCGCCGATGCCCGGCTCGACGCGCCCGAACGCCCCGTGAAGTTCTCGGCCCGTCATCCCTTGCTAACCCTCGAAGGCCAAGCCCGGACCGGACCCGACCCCGACGGCACGGCCTTGCTCAAACTGCCGGACTTGTCCCCTTGGGCGGCGCTGGGCGGCGTCGATCTGCGGGGTTCGACCGAATTGCGCTTCCGCGCCGCGCAGACCGGCGCTACCCTGCGGATCGACGCCGAAGACAAACTCGCCCTGACCGGCGGTATGGCTCCCCTGCCCGCCCTGGTCGGCACGGACGGGAAAATCGGCCTATCGGCGACGCTACGGGGACCGGAAATCGCGGTGTCGCGGTTACGGTTCGACGGCAAGGCGTTGACCCTCGCGGCGGATGGCGTATGGTCCGGGCAAACGCTGGGTTTGAATTGGAAACTGAACCTGCCCGATCTGGCGGCGCTGGCCCAGAACCTGGCCGGACGGGCCGCGCTGACGGGACGGATCGACGGTGCCAAGGATGATCTCGCCCTCGTCGCCGATATGGGCGGCGAACTGGCGGCGCAAGGACTGCCACGGGGTCCGGTGAGCGCGAATATCCGCCTGCAAGGACTGCCCCGGAATCCGGCGGGACAAATGAAGGCGCAAGGCATGCTCAACGGCTCGCCCTTGCAGTTGGCCTTGACCGCCCAACGCGGCGCGGATGGCGTGTTGCGGGTCGCCATCGACCGGGCCGACTGGAAAAGCGCCCATGCCGAAGGCACCTTGAGCCTGTCTCAAGGTGCGGCCCTGCCCTTGGGCAAGATCGACCTGCGGATGACCCGGTTGGAGGATTTGCGGCCCTGGCTGGGCCAGCCGCTGACCGGCTCCCTGAGCGCCGGTCTGGACGCCACCGAGCGGGAAGCCCGGCTCAGGCTGGATGCCCGCGACACCGGCCTGACCGGCACCGCCCAAGTGGAACACGCCGCCCTGGCGCTCACGCTGGACGACCCGCTCAAACACCCACGGGTGGAGGGCTCGATGACCCTGGACGGTATCGAAGCCGGGGCGGTGCGGGGTTCCGCCCGGCTGACGGCGCTGGGGCCACTCGACGCGCTGGACCTGGGGCTATCCTCCGAAATGAAGGCGCTGGCCGGGGCGGACGCCCAGGTGTCCAGCGCACTCCGGCTCGATATTCCGGGCCAATCGGTCCGGGTGTCCAGCCTGGAAACCCGCTGGAAGCGGGAAACCCTGCGCTTGCTGCAACCCGCCCGCATCGGCTACGGCAAGGGCCTGAGTTTCGAGGGTTTGCGCCTGGGATTGCGCGGGGCCGTGTTGGAAGCCGAGGGCCGCGCCGCGCCCACGCTCGATCTGGAGGTGGCCCTACGCGATTTGCCCGCCGATTTGGTGGGGCTCTTCGTGCCCGGATTGGCGCTGGATGGCGCGTTGCGGGCCGAGGCCCACCTGTCCGGCTCCCCGGCCCGCCCGCTCGGCACGTTGACGCTGGCGGCCCAGGGCGTCCATCCCCGCGAAGGCGCGGGCCGGGTCTTGCCGCCGGTCAACCTCGCCACCCATATCGACCTCGCCGGCACCAGCGCCGAGGTTGATTCCCGCATGCAGGCCGGGACGCTCGCCAATCTGGCCGTGACCGGGCGGGCGCCGCTGGTGCCGGGCGGCGAATTCGATCTCCGCGCCAGCGGCGACCTGGATTTGAAAATCCTCGATCCCCTGTTGATGGCGGAAGGCCACCGGGTGCGTGGACGGACCGTCCTGAACGCCGCCCTGTCGGGCACTCCGACCGAGCCCCGCGCCCATGGCAGCCTGCAATGGAGCGGCGGCGAAGTGCAGGATTTCGCGCAAGGGATGCATATTTCCGATATCACCGCCCTGTTGCTGGCCGAGGGGGACAGCGTCCGCATCGCCCAGTTCCAGGGCCGGGCCGGTCCCGGCACGCTGAATTTGGCCGGGCGCTTGGGCGTGCTCGCCGAGGGCTTCCCCATCGATTTGAAGCTGACCGCCCGCAATGCCCAACCCCTGGCCAGCGACCGCCTGACGGTGAATCTGAACGCCGACCTGGGCCTGCAAGGCCATGCCGCCGGGACGCTCGACGCCAACGGCACGTTGCGGCTCCAACGGGTCGAAATCCGTGTCCCCGAGACCATGCCCGCTAGCATCGCGGTGCTGGATGTGCGCCGCCCCGGACAAGCCCCGCCCCCGCCGCCCAAACCCGGTCCCCGTATCGGCCTGGACCTCTTGATCAGCGCGCCGAGCCGGATTTTCGTGCGCGGGCGCGGTCTGGACGCCGAATTGGGCGGCACCGTGCGGTTGCGCGGCGATTCCAACGCTCCGCACCCGGAAGGCCGCTTCGAATTACGCCGCGGCGAATTCAGCCTGGCCGGCAAGACCCTGACCTTCGACAAGGGGGTGATCGGCTTCAACGGCGGCAACTTGGCCGATCCCACCCTGGATTTCGCCGCCAGTTCCACCAACAACAGCGTCACCGCCACCCTGGGCGTGACCGGCACCGCCCGCAAACCCAAGATCACTCTCAGCAGCGTGCCGGAACTGCCACCGGACGAGGTCTTGGCCCAATTGCTGTTCGGCCATGCCACCGCCAGCCTCAACCCGTTCGAGATGGTGCAGATCGCCTCGGCGGTGGTTTCCCTGACCGGGGTCACCGCCGGGGCGGGCAGTCCCCTGGAAACCGTACGCAAGGGCTTGGGGCTGGACCGGCTGGCGCTGGGCGGGAGCGGCGGCAGTCCCGGCCTGGAAGCCGGGCGCTATGTCGCGCCCGGCGTGTTCGTGGGGGCCAAGCAAGGCTTTTCCGGCAACAGCACCCAGGCCACGGTGCAGATCGATATCGCCAAGGGGTTGAAGGTGGAAGGCAGCGCCGGGACCGGGTCCACCACGCCCGGTTCCACGGTCGGCACCAACAGCGTTGGCTTGATCTATCAAATCGAATACTGAACCGCCGGAAAGTCGTCATCCTGGAGCGCTCGGAAACCGGCCTGGGCGGCGTCGGAAACCCGACGATCCCGGTCCACTCAACATCCGTGTCGCCGCCTATTCCCTTGATCCAAGCGGGTGCCTATCATTTGGCATGGTTTAGGCTGGGATAAGTCCAACAAAAACCCGACGACAAGCCGAGGCTAGCAATGAAAAACGATGCCGGAAACCTGGCGGTGGTTCCCCAAACCCATAAAGTCCTGGGGGAATGGCGGCATGAAAGCGGTGGTATGTTCGACCTGTTGGCCGATCTGCAAACCACCCTCGATATCGCCCAATTGCTACAGGTGTTCAGCGGCCACCTGCAAGCGAGCGTGCCGCACGAGGGCTATGGATTCCACAACCCACTCCTGAATCTCGACCTGGAGCAGGGCCGGGAAGCGCACCACCATTGCAGCTATACCCTGAAGTTGCAGGATGAAGTCCTGGGCGAATGGCGGATGCGGCGCGACCGCCGTTTCAGCCAGGCCGACCTGGAAAGCACGGAAAACCTGCTGTCGCATCTGCTCTATCCGCTCCGCAACTGCCTACGCTACCGGGAAGCGGTGTGCTATGCCCATACCGACCCCCTGACCCAGGTCGGCAACCGGATCGCCCTCCTGAACCAAATCCAGCGTGAAACCGACCTGGCCCGCCGCCATGGGACGCCTTTCGCTGTGGTATTCCTGGATATCGACCATTTCAAGGCCATCAACGACACCCACGGCCATGGGGTGGGCGATGCGGTGCTGCGCTCCGTGGCCCATAGCGTCAAACAGGTCGTGCGCTCCACCGATGGCGTGTTCCGCTATGGCGGGGAAGAATTCGTGGTTTTGTTCAGCCATGTGGGCAGGCGGGATGCCCTCGGCTTGGCGGAACGCATCCGCCAAGCCGTGGCGGCGCAGGCGCATCCGGTAGGCGAGGACGGCGAGTCGCTGACGGTGACGGTCAGCCTGGGACTAGCCTTGCTCGCTCCGGGCGAGTCGCCGATGGCTTTGATGAACCGGGCGGACCAGGCCATGTACAAGGCCAAGCGCCAGGGCCGCAACCGGGTGGCGATGGCTTAGCGCGTCGGGGCGGATTCCGTCGTTACCCGCCCCAGAACCGGACCACATCCTCCGGCCCCTCCCCCGCCAGCAATACCTGGAACCGCCACGGGTCGGCCCGGTAGCCCAACACCCTCGGCAAACCCCGGTTGCAATGCCGCGACCACAAGCCCAGCGTATAGCCCCCGGCGTCGTGCAGCACGATCCAGTCGCCCGCCTCCACCCTGGGCACAACGGCGGCTTCCGCCAAAATATCGCCGCCGAAGCACAAGGGTCCGGCGATGACATGGGGTTCGCCGGGCGCCAGCTTCGGACGGCCATCCGGGGCCAGCACCGAAATGTGATGATGCCAATCCTCCGGGCGGTACACCTTCCGCAGGAACAAATCGGCCCCGAAATGGACGACGGCAGTCCGCCTACCGGCGTCGGTCTTGAGGTATTCCACCCGGCTGGCCGCGAAACCGCTCCCGGCTTGCAAGACGCGGCCAAATTCGGTCGCCAAGCGGACCCCTTCCGCGAATGCCTCCGGGACGGCCCGGCCCAGCGCGGCGGCATAGGCCGCCGGGGTGGGCGCGGTCGTATCCGCCCGGTAAGGCCAGGGCAGACCGCCGCCAATGTCCACCGAGACGATGCGGCGCTCGCCCAAGTCCCGGTGGATTTCCTGGCGCAAGGCGAAAATCTGTTCCGCCGCCCGGACCATCTGGGCCATGCCGACGCCTTGGCTGCCGGTGTGGACATGCAAACCCCGTAGCCAGGGATAGCGCCGGAACGCCGAGACGATGGCGGCGCGTTGCTCCCCCAAGGGCACGCCGAACTTGGAATAACCGCCCGAGACGCTGAGCATCCCAATACTGCCCAGGCCGGTTTGGGGATTGACGCGCAGGCCGATCAGGCTGGTTGGCTGGGGAGCGCCGTCCAATAGTGCGGCGATGCGGGCCAGTTCGTCGAAATGATCGGCGTTGACCGTGACGCCGGCCGCCAGGGCCATGGCGAGTTCGTCACGGGTTTTGGCGGGCGAATCGAACAGGATACGTTCGGGCGGGCAGCCTGCCGCCTGGGCCAGGGCCACTTCCTCCCAGGAGGCGGCTTCCAGGCCCATGCCCCGCGCCACCGCGAAGCGCAGCACCCCGACCACCGGATTGGCTTTGATGGCGAGGGCGTGCAGGGTGCCCGGCGGGAAGCTGGTGCTTAACAAGTCGATCCGCGCCGCCAGGGCGTCCAAGCTATGGAACATCAACGCGGGCCGGTCGCCCGCGATGCCCTGGGCCAGGGCGGCGGCGAGCGCCTGTCCCGCTTCCGCCGCGTCGATACGGGTATGCCAAGCGAAAGCTTCCGCCATGGTTCAGACCTCCCGCGCCAGCAAGGCGGCTTCGTGGGCGGCGATGAATTCCAGCTTGAGGCGCGTTTGTTCCAGCTTGGCCGCCAGCCAGGCCAACCGGGCGTCCAGGTCCGCGCCCAATGCGGCGTCGGCGGCGATATCGGCGATCAACACCCCGCCTATCGCCACCCGGATGACATGGTCGTGGCGACCCACATGCACCGATTGGCCTAGTTGGAAACACACGCGGGCCGCCGCCACCACGGCGGGGCTTTCCCCGGCTTTGGCGAAACCGGAAATATCCCGGTTCATCCAACGTAGCCAGCGTTCCAGATCGGGTTTTTCCAACTGGTGGGCATGTACGCCGCAAGCCTTAACCCGGAAGCTGAACACCGTGGTTTTCGATTCCAACAACCGCTCGGAGGCGTCGTCGTAGAGGGGGGTCGGTACATTGATGGGTTCGAGCAGTGTGCTTCGACCCAGGATGGCGGGCGCTTGCGACTCGAAGAACCGCAGGACGCGGTAACGCGCCAAGGGCGGCGTGGCGTAATAGGCCCGCATCTCGGCCAGGGCGGCTTCCCAGCGCAGCAGCAAGCCCAGGTTGACGGCGGGCGCGAGCGCCGCCCGCGCCTGGGTCCAATCCTCCGGCAATTGGGCCGGGGTGAGATAGGCCGAAAATCCGGCGGGAAACCGGAGGTGGGTTTGGTCTTCCGGCAGGCGTTGCGCGGGGATGAGCAGGCAGCCGGAAAAAGGCGGTCCGCCATAGAATTTCGAGCCGGTCAGGATCACCATGCAGCCCCGCATCAGATAATCGCGCAACCCCCGGCGGCTAAACCGGCCCTGGGCCGCGTCGATGATGGGGATCAGGTCGCCGCCATGACGGTCGATCAGGGCGTTCAGGGTTTCCAGGCGGGGGGCGTGGACGCCGGTCTTGCTGTGGGCGACCACATGGACGACGACCTTGGCCCCGCGTGCCAGCCCGGCCCGGACCCGGTCCAGGATGTCGGCGTCCAGGTCGTCGGGGGCGCGTTCGGCGGCGCTGTCGCCGCGGATTTTGATTTCGTGGACCGTGGTGCGCCCGGCCAGATCGGCATCCAGCGCCGCGCCGGGTTCGGCGCTCCGACCCGAGGGCAAGCGCCGGGAAAAATACCGCGCCCCCGCCGCCAACACGCTGCCGCTACCGACTTCGCGGGCACCGACCACGATGTTCACCAAGGGGCGGCGGTGGCCCCATCCGGCGATGCCGAGGGCCACTGATTCGGCATCGGTGCCCGAGGGCGTCAACACGACGCGCAAACCCTGGATGTTGCGCAGCTCCATCAAATCCAGCAGGCCATCCCGTATCCAGCGCCCCAGCGCGTCCGCCGTCGCGGGTTCCCCATCCGCCACCGCCCGCCACTGGAAAGCTTCCAAGGCCGAACGGGCCGCCGTCCAACCCCGCGGCGAAATGGTCGAGCTGGTGCAGCTACCGAAACCCACGCCGGGCCGGGGATAGACCGACCCGCCATATTTGTTCAACCCGTCCGCGCCCAGGACCGAGCGCTCGTCCCCGCCCGAGCAAAGCCATTGTTCCAGGACGCGCGGCACGGTACCGCCCTATCTCCGCCCCCTGGACCGGCTTTCGTCCCGGCCGGGACGGCGCTCCACCGGCCTGCGCCGTTCTTCCGCCGGATGTTCCGCCGCCAAACCCACCAGCGCCATCAATGCCGCGACCCCTTCTGGCGGCAATTCCCAGCTATGCCCGGCCTTCAAATGCGGCGGCAAAGCCACCCCGGCGAACCGGATGCGGATCAAGCGGCTGACCGCGACGCCCTGCGATTCCCACAGCCGCCGCACGATGCGGTTGCGCCCTTCGCGCAGAGTGACATGGAACCATTTGTTGGCCCCCTCCCCGCCCGCCGCCTCGATGGCATCGAACCGGGCCAGGCCATCTTCCAGCAATACGCCTTGCGACAGCCGCCCAAGCATGGCCTCGTCGATATTGCCCAGGACGCGCACGGCGTATTGGCGCTCGATCTGGTGGGAAGGATGCATCAGCCGGTTGGCGAGTTCGCCATGGGTGGTGACCAGCAGCAGCCCTTGGGTGTTGATGTCCAAGCGGCCTATAGCGATCCAGCGCCCGCGTTCCGGCCTGGGCAATTGGGTGAAGATCACCGGACGGCCTTCCGGGTCGCGGCGGCTGACCACTTCGCCGGCGGGCTTGTGGTAGAGCAGCACCCGGGTTTCGGCCTGGGATTTCCGGGCGAGGTCGATGGGGCGGCCATTGACGGTGATGCGGTCGTCCGGGCGGCAACGCGCACCCAGTTCGGCCCGCTGGCCGTTGAGGGAAATACGTCCGTCCTTGATCCATTGCTCGATTTCCCGGCGCGAACCCAGGCCCAATTGGGCCAATACTTTCTGGATACGCTCCCCGGCCTCGGCGGGCGGGGTGTCCGGCTCAGGCGTCCGGTTCTGTGGTTGGGATCGTGGGAATGTGCGCATGGGAGGGTTCCTGTTCGGTGGGTTCCAGGGGGCTGTCGAGCCGGTCGATGAGCGCCTGCAAAGGCGGTAATTCGCTCAGGCTTTTCAGGCCGAAATAATCGAGGAAATGCCGGGTGGTGGCGAGCAAGGCCGGGCGACCGGGGACTTCCTTGTGGCCCACGGTCTGGACCCAGTTGCGGTCGAGCAGGGTGCGGACGATACCGGTGTTCACCGCCACGCCCCGGATGTCCTCGATCTCGCCGCGCGTGACCGGCTGGCGGTAGGCGATGATGGCGAGGGTTTCCAGCAAGGCCCGCGAATAACGGGCCGGGCGCTCCTCGAACAAGCGCGACAGCCAGGGCGAGAAAATCGCCCGCACTTGCAGGCGGTAGCCGGTCGCCACCTGTTTCAATTCGACCGGGCGGCCTTGGCAATCCTCGGCCAGCGCCGCCAAGGCCGCTTGTAATTGCTCCGGGCCGGGCTGTTCCCGCTCGCCGAACAGACCCAGCAATTCCGCCTGGCTCAAAGGACGGCCCGCCGCCAGCAAGGCCGCTTCGATGATGTGCTTGAGTTCCATCCTAGTCGGCGACCGGGGCGGCGGCGCGGATTTGCAAGGGTCCGAGCGGTTCGTCCTGGAGGATTTCGATCAACCGTTCCTTGGACAATTCCAGTATAGCCAGCAACGCGACCACGGCACCGGGGCGGCCTTCGCCGCGCTCGAACAAGTCTTGGAACGGCACCAGCGCCTGCACTTTCAGCCGCCCCAGGATACCCGACATCCGTTCCCGCACCGACAAGGGTTCGCGCTTGATCTGGTGGCGGGTGAGGCGGTCGGCCCGGCGCAGCACGCCCTGGAACGCCAGCAGGATTTCTTGCAACGCGACTTCCGGGTAGACCTTGTTAACCTGGATGGCCCCGGTGTCGGCGGACACCTCGTGGACATCGCGCTCGCAGCGCGGCAATTGGTCCAGGGCTTGCGCCGCCAGTTTGTAGCGCTCGTATTCCCGGAGGCGGCGGATCAAATCGGCGCGGGGGTCGTCTTCCTCGCGCTCGGCGGCGGCGGGTTTCGGCAGTAGCATCCGGGATTTGATCTCGGCCAGGATCGCGGCCATCAGCAGGTATTCGGCGGCGAGTTCGATGCGCAGCACGGCCATCATGTCGATATAGGCGATGTATTGGCGGGTGATATCGGCGATGGGGATTTCGAGGATCGATAGGTTCTGCCGCCGGATCAAATACAGCAGCAAATCCAGCGGACCCTCGAACGATTCCAGGATCACTTCCAGCGCGTCGGGCGGGATATAGAGATCGGTCGGCAGATCGGTGACGGGATTGCCGTTGACGATGGCGACCACATCCGAAGGCGCGGCGCGTTCGCCCGGCGCGGTATGCTCGCTCATCGGCGGACCCTAGCCTCCCGGTCCCATCAATTGGTACAGGATACCGTAGGGAATCCCGGCATAGAGCAGTGATTGGTTGAGTAACAGGTTCATCGGTCCGCCGAGCAACAGCGACAAGGCCGGGGTCGCGATCAAGATCAACAGGATCAACAAGCCGTATTGTTCCAACTGGCCGTAGCGGTAGGCCCATTTGTCCGGCAGCAGGCTGGTCATGATGCGCCCGCCGTCCAGGGGCGGTAGCGGCACCAAGTTGATGAGCATCAGCATCAGGTTGATGTAGATACCGGCGGCGGCCATGTAGATCATCGGCAGCGAGTAATAACGGTCGCCGATCACATGCGCCAGCTTGGCGATCAAAATCCAGGACGCCACCATCAGCAGGTTGGCCAGCGGCCCGGCCAGGGCGACCAAGCCGATATCGCGCTTGGGCTGGTGGAGCTTGCCCCAATCGACCGGCACCGGCTTGGCCCAGCCGAAGATGAAACCGCCCAGCACCAGCATCACCCCCGGCAGGATGACCGTGCCCACGGGATCGATATGCTTGAGCGGATTGAGCGTCAGGCGTCCCAAGCGGTCCGCCGTCTTGTCGCCGAGGAGTTTGGCGACCCATCCGTGGGCGACTTCGTGCAGGGTGATGGCGAAAATCACGGGCAAGGCCCAAACGGCGAAACGCCCGACCGTGGTGAGTTGTTCCATGGGGATAGCGGGGGATAAGCGGTTAAAACAGGCCGTCAACGGTGCCCTTGCCCTGCCGGATCAGTTCCGGGCGGGCTTCGGTGAAACCGATGATGGTGGTGGGTTGGTAGGCCACCGGGCCGGCGTCTAGGACCAGGTCCACCTCTTTTTCCAGGCGGGCGCGGATATCCTCGGGGTCGCTCATGGCGTCTTCGTGTCCTGGGAGGATCAGGGTGGAACTGAACAAGGGTTCTTGTAATTCTTCCACCAAGGCCATGGTGATGGGATTGTTCGGGAGCCGGATGCCGATGGTCTTGCGCTTGGAGTGCTGCAAGCGCCGTGGAGTTTCGCGGGTGGCCGGTAGGATGAAGGTGAAGGGTCCGGGGGTCAGGGTTTTGATGAGGCGGAAGGCTTCGTTGTTGATCTTGGCGAAGGTGGCGATTTGCGAAAGATCGATGCAGACCAGGGTGAAATTATGCGCGTCGCCGAGTTGGCGGATGCGGCGGATGCGTTCGAGGGCGTCCTTGTTGTCGAGTTGGCAGGCGAAGGCGTAGCCGGAATCGGTGGGATACACGATCAAACCACCCTGCCGGATGATCTCCACCGCGCGGCGGATCAGCCTGGGCTGGGGGTCTTTGGGGTGAACTTGGAAGTATTGTGCCATGGCGATAGTTTACCCGATGCGGTACGTATTATGCAGCGGCGGCGATACCGGCCCAGCATAAAAGCTTCCCGGTCGGCAGTGACTTAATCCCCTCGAATACCAGGGCAGAGTTCCGTTGGTCTTGGGGCATATTCCACATCTTATATAAGGGATTGCTACTAAGCTTGATCGTGTCGGCGGCGGAGACCCGTCCCACCGCCCCATCCAAGCCGGATTTGTAGGATTGGGTATCCATCCACGCCCGCCCAAGGACTCCGGGCTCCACGTCCAAGCTTTTCCAAAGGGGACTTTCCTATGTATGCACGACCCTGGCCCCCCAAAATATGGCCTTTGGCCCGGCTTTGCCTCTGGTTTTGGTTGCTGGTCGCGACCCTGCCCGGCCATGCCGCGCTCGGCTATATCCCCGTTTACGATTCCGGCTTCGTCGGCCAATGGGGCATCAACAACTGGCCTCCCGTCGCCGTGACCGACCCCAACGCCCAAGCGCCGGGCCGGTCCGGCAAGGCGATAGAAGTGCGGTTTTCCGGCCAGGGCAATCTGTGGAAAGCCTTCGGCATCGGCCCCGCCGATTGGAACAATCCGCCGGTCTATTACCTGAACGAAGTCCGCACCATCGAATTCGATGTCTATATCGCGGCGGATTCGGTGAAGACCGAGAACCTGCAATTCATCTTCGAGGACGGCGGCTACGCCGATATGCACCGGCTGGTGGATTTCATCCCCGGCTGGGCCGATATGACAGCGGATCAGCGCTTCGGCCATTGGTTCCACATCCGGGTCAACCTGGCGCAACTACATCCGAAAATCTTCCGCTTCTCGCGCTTCGTGTTGTGGAACATCGACGATGGGACCGGCATCGTTTCCGAACCGCATTTCTATGTGGCCGCAGTGAAACTGGGCTGGACCCCGGACACCAAGCCCCCCGTGATAAAACTGGGTTCGGCCACCCTCAGTTCCACCTACGACCAACTCGCCTTGGTCTTCAAGACCAACGAGGCCACGTTGTACCGCCTCGAATATGGCGTCAACGATTACAGCCATCAGGTCCAAGACCTGCAGAACTGGGGCACGGCCCACAAGGTGAACCTGACCGGCCTGACGCCCGGCACCACCGTGCGATACCGCTTCACCGCCCTGGATCATCGTATCGATCCCCAGGCCACGCCCAACCAGAGCGTGCTGGAAGGCAACTACGTCCTGCCCCCGGCCCCGACCACGCCGCCCACCTTGTCCACCCCGACCGCGACCGGCGTGGAAGGCCATAAAATCACCTTGAAATGGACCACCGACCGGCCTTGCACCGCCGAACTGAGTTTCCAGAAGCAGGGCGGTGCGGAAACGCTGCGACGCACGCTCACCGACTTCGCCACCGCACGCAGCCTGTTGATCGACTTGCTGGAACCGTCCGCGGCCTATACCGGAACCCTCAAGGTCACCGACCATTTCGGCAACCAAGCCTCCAGCGCCGTCGCTTTCACCACCAAGGCCGGTAGCAGCGTCGATGTCGGGGTGACGCTGAATCCCGCCAACCGCAAACCCATCTCCCCTTATATCTACGGCAGCAACCAGAACCACGGCGCACCGCAATACACCTTCGGACGCCTAGGCGGCAACCGCTGGACCGCCTACAACTGGGAGAACAACGCCAGCAACGCCGGCGTCGATTACCTCAACGAGAACGACGATTACCTGCCCTGGGTCGAGGGGGTGCCCGCCAACCAGTACAACGTGCCGGGCCGGGCGGTTTCCTACGAGGTGGACAAGGTGTTCGCCGCCACCGGCCACGCCGAGGCGGTCCTGGTCACGGTGCCGATCCTGGGCTATGTCGCCGCCGACAAGGGTCCGGGGGGCGATGTCGCCGATTCCGGTCCCAATTACCTGCAAACCCGCTTCAAACAGGTTGATCTGGAGAAGAACGCGCCTTTCACCACCATGCCGGATACTGCCGATCCTTTCGTTTTCACCGACGAATATATCAACTGGATCAAGACCGTGGTCAAACCGGCCCATCCCGGCAAGCAGGTCTTCTACTCGCTGGATAATGAGCCGGATATCTGGTTCGCCAGCCATCCGCGCATCGAGCCACACCAGGAGTCCTACGACAGCCTGTGCCAGAAGAACCAAGCCGCCGCCGAGACCATCAAGACGGTCGATCCCAATGCCATGGTATTCGGTTTCGTGAGCTATGGCTGGTATGGCTTCACCTATCTCCAGGGCGCACCCGATGGCGGCGGATCGGACCATGCCAGCAAGGGCGATTTCACCGAGTACTACCTGGACCGCATGAGACAGGCCGAAACCACCGCCGGCAAGCGTTTGGTCGATGTGCTGGACCTGCATTTCTACACCGAGGCCAAATCGGCGGGCGGTTCGCCGGTCGGGTATTACTGGGATGGCAGCCAGATGGCCACGCTCAACACGCCCGAAGTGGTCGCGGCCCGCTTGCAAGCGACGCGCTCGCTGTGGGATGCCGGTTATGTGGAGAATTCCTGGATTCCGGGAGTACTGCCGGAGGGCGACAAGGCCATCCGCTTGATTCCCAGGATGAAGGCCAAGATCGACGCGCACTACCCCGGCACGAAGTTCGCCATCACCGAATATAACTACGGCGGCGGCAACCACATCTCGGGAGCTTTGGCCGAAGCGGACGCCTTGGGCATCTTCGGCCAGCAAGGCGTATTCGCCGCCACCCGTTGGCAGATGGGCGGCACCGAGCCGTTCATCGAGGCCGCTTTCCTGATGTACCGGAGTTTCGATGGCAAGGCGGCGAACTTCGGGGATATCGCCTTGGATGCTCAATCCGCCGATGTCACCAAGGTATCGGTCTATGCCAGCGTGGATTCCAGCGTGGCGGGTCGTTCGGTGTTCGTGGCGATCAACCGTAGCGACAAAGCCCAGGACGTGGGCTTGCAAGGCTTGCCGAACCAAGGCACGGCGCGGGTCTACCGGCTGGCCGGGACCGCGACCACGCCCGTTTATATGGGTTCGGTCCCCGTCACCAAGACCCAACTGGTGGTGGCCCTGCCGCCGATGAGTGTGTCCACCCTCGAAATCCGCTGAGGCTGGTGCTTTAACCGGACCTGGAAACGCCCGTGGGATGCGCCGACGCACATTCCACGGGCGTTCTGGTCTCTCAGGTCAAGCTGGGCAATTGGGGTTTTTTCGCCACGTTGTCCCGCAGATAAATGGGCTGGACCTGCTCCACCGGCACTGCCACGCCCGCCTGAAAAGCCGCCGCCCCCAGCCGGGCGACAAACCCGGCGCGGGGGAACTGCCCTTCCAACACGGTCAGCACCCGCCCGCCCAGGCGCTCCCCCAATACGGCACCATAGGTCGCCCAACCACTCCCGGTCGCCACGCCCCGGACCGCCTCGGGAAACGACGCTTGCTCTGCCGGAAGCACGGCTTCCTCCCCCAGCAATTCGGCCCAGCCCGTCCCACCCCGCCGGTACACGGCCCAATAGACTTCCCCCATCCGGGCATCGATGCAGGGAAAAGCGGTGTCCAGCCCGGTTGCGGCCAGGGCCGCCTCGGCCAGGGCCGCCAAGGTCGAAACCGGCACCACCGGCAAATCCGCCCCGAAAGCGATACCTTGAGCCACGCCTGCCGCGATCCGCACCCCGGTGAACGAACCCGGCCCGCGCCCGAAAGCCAGGGCGTCGAGCTGGCCGACAACCAGCCCCGCTTCCGCCAATAGCTCGTCCACCATGGGCAGGATCAGGCTGTTGTGCAGGCGCGGGGCCAGTTGGTAACGCTCGATCAGTTGGTCTCCCACCAGCAAAGCGGCGGAACAAGCTTCGGTGGCGGTTTCGATGGCGAGTAGGTTCATGGTCGTGTGCGTCTCCTCAGGGCGTGGCGAAAAAGCGTTCCACATCGGCCAGTGCGTGGCTCCGGGGCATGTCCGGGAGGCTGTCCAGGAACTCTTCGCCATAAGAGCGGCCCACTAGACGCGGATCGCATAGCACCAGCACGCCCCGGTCGGTCTGGTTGCGGATCAAGCGGCCCACGCCCTGTTTCAGAGCCAGGATGGCCGTGGGCAATTGATAAGACATGAAGGGGTTCGCCCCGGTTTTCTTCAGGCTTTCCAAACGGGCGCTCAACACCGGATCGCCGGGCGAGGCGAACGGCAGTTTGTCGATGATGACGCAGGACAGGGCCGGACCTTGCACATCCACGCCTTCCCAAAAGCTGGCCGTGCCCAACAAAATGCCATTCCCCGCCCGCTTGAACAATTCCAGCAAGGTGGATTTGGGCTGGCTGCCTTGGATGAACAGGGGATAGTCGAAATATTCGGGCAGGCGCTTGGCGGCTTCCGCCAAAGCTTGGTGCGAAGTGAACAACAAGAACGCCCTGCCCCGGCTGGCCCGCAACACCGGCACAGCGGCGCGGATCACGGCTTGGGTATAGCCCTGGGTTCCCGGATCGGGCAAGCCAGGCGGCAGGTATAGCAATGATTGGCGTTGATAGTCGAACGGGCTGTCCCAGGCTTTGCACTCGGCTTCCTGGAGTCCGCACTGGTGGATGAAATGCCCGAAGTCGCCGCCCACGGTCAGGGTGGCCGAGGCGAACACCCAGGCGGCTTGGCTGTACTGGCGGAATTTGCCGAACTCGTCGGCGACGGTCAGCGGCGTGCGGTTCAGGCTGAAGGCGCGTTTACGGGTTTCGAACCAACGCACGGTGTCGCCGCCGTCGGTGTTCTCGTTATCGTCGAGGAAAGCGTCGAGCCGGGAGCCGATCTCGAAACAGCGCTTGTAGCAGGACTCCAAGCCCTTGCCGCGTACCGCCAAAGGCTTGAGCAGGTCGGCCAATTGGCCCAATTGCATGAACAAGCCACCGATGATTTCCTTGACCAAGGGATCGTCCGCCACCCGGTGCCAAGCTTCGCGGCGGGTGGTTTCCACTCCCAGCGCCAGCCGCAAATCCTCGGTTTGGCGGTGCAGCCAATCGGCCTCGTCTTGTAGCGCGGGCACGTCGCGGGCGTCCTTGATCCACTCGGCGGTGATATCGTCGGCCAGTTCGGTGAATTGGCGCGAGGTTACGCTCAGCCCAAGGAACTGGGTGGACGATTCCAGGAATTGATGGGCCTCGTCCACCACGATGGCTTGGACATTCGGCAAAAGTTCGCCGAAACCATCGTTCCTCAGGGTCCAATCCGCCCAGAGCAAATGATGGTTGATGACCACCACATCGGCTTCCAGCGCGGCGCGGCGGGCCTTGACCAGATGGCATTCCGCATATTGGGGGCATTCCGAACCCAGGCAATTATCCACGGTGGAAGTCGCCGCCGCCCATAGGGGCGAGGATTCCGGCACGTCCACCGCTTCGGCGATATCGCCGGTCTGGGTGTGCTTGGCCCAGCGGCGGATGGCTTCCAGCGTGGCGGCGTCGGCGGGACCATAGCCGCTCTTGAAGCCCAGGGTGGTTTGCAGCCGGTAGATGCACAGATAATTGGCGCGGCCCTTCAGCAGCACGGCTTGGAACGGCAGGCCCAAGGCGTGCCGGACCAAGGGTAAATCCTTGCGGTAAAGTTGGTCTTGCAAGGTCTTGGTGGCGGTGGAGATGATGGCTTTCTTGCCTGACAGGAGGACCGGGATCAGGTAGGCCAGGGTTTTGCCGGTGCCGGTGCCGGCCTCGGCCACGAGGTTGCCGCCCTGTTCCAAGGTTGCCGCCACGGCCTCGGCCATTTCCAACTGGGCCGGACGGGACTCGAAACCCGGCAAGCGCTGCACCAACAGGCCATCGGGGCCAAACAAGCTGTGGAAGTCGTGCATTATTACTGCCCCGCTTTGCGTAGCGCCTCGTCCGCGCCCGCCGCATCGCCCAGCAAGCGTCGGGCCTCGGCGATGAGGGACCAGTTGGCGCGGATCAGGGTATCGTCGCCCTGGGCATGGAGATTGGATTTCTTGGCGAGGTCTTCGGCCAAGCCGGGTTGTTGTTGCCTCAACCGGACCTCGGCCAGATCGTGCCAAAGCTTGGGGTTCTTGGGCTGGATGCGGATGGCCCGCTCCAAGGCGGTGGCGGCGTTGTCCAGATCGCCGCTTTGGAGGTCTTGTCCGGCCTCGTCCATCAGGGCCAGGACGGCGGGCGGCGTGCTGGTCTGGGTGCGTTGTTCCGGGGCTGTGTCGGTGGGCGGCGGCGCGGTGGGTTCGGGAACCGGGGTCGGCACAACGGATTGGGCGGGTGGGGCCGGGGCGGTACGGGTGGGTTCCCGAGGCGGATGGCGATAGATCGTGGTGGTAGCGGTACCTACGCAGGCGGTTTGGACCAAGAGGATCGGCAGCAGCCATAACAGGCGGTCGGTTCGCTGCGGGCTTGGGCGGGAATGGAATGGCATGGGGTGATGGACTTGGCGATACACGGTCCGGGAGTGGGACTAAAGGATACCGCATATTGGGGCGGGTGGAGCGTGTTCGGCACTGGCGCTACTGGGGCCGAGGTGGAATGAGGGTGCTAGAATGCCAGCCTTTTTTCATTCTAGGAGAATCCCCATGCCGCTCATCCGACCCTTCGCCGCTTTGCGTCCCGCGCCGGGCCGCGCCGCCGAGATCATCGCCCCACCCTACGACGTGCTGAATACCGGGGAAGCCCGCGTCCTGGCCCAGGATAAGCCTTGGAGCTTCCTGCATATTTCCAAGCCCGAAATCGACCTGCCGGAAGGCACCGACCCTTACGCGCCGGAAGTCTATGCCAAGGCCGCGCAAAACCTCGCCGAGATGATCGCCGCCGGGGTGCTGCAACGCGACGACAAGCCTTGCTATTACGTCTACCGGCTCATCATGGGCGACCGGACCCAGACCGGCTTGGTGGCGAGCGCCAGTGTCGCGGCCTATGACAGCAACCGCATCCGCCGCCACGAATTCACCCGCCCCGACAAGGAAGACGACCGGGTCCGCCAGATCGACGCCTTGAACGCGCAGACCGGGCCGGTGCTATTGGCCTATCCCGACGCCCCGGCGGTCGATGCGATCCTGGCCGAAGTATCCGCCGGGGTACCCGAGGCTGATGCCGTGGCGGAATCCGGGGTGCGCCATACGCTGTGGGTGGTCCGCGATGTCCAGATCATCGCCGAACTGACCGGCTATTTCGAGGCGCTGCCTGCGTTGTATATCGCCGATGGGCATCATCGTTCGGCGGCGGCTTCGCGGATCGCGGCTTCGCGGCGCACCGGCGATGCCGAGGCTGATCACGAATATTTCCTGGCGGTGATGTTCCCTTACCATCAAATGCGCATCCTGGATTACAACCGCTTGATCCGGGATTTGCAGGGTTTGGGCGAGGCGGAATTCTTGGAGCGGGTGGCCGGATGTTTCGATATCGAAGCCAGTGTCGGTCAGGTCCATCCAGCTAGGCCCGGCGAGTTTGGCCTATATCTGGGCGGTCGGTGGCTGCGATTAACCATCCATGGCGCTCTGATCCCGCAAGACCCGGTCGGTCGCTTGGATGTGAGCCTGTTGCACGATCATTTGATCGAGCCGATCCTGGGGATCGCCGATGCGCGGCGCGATAAGCGGATCGATTTCGTGGGTGGTATCCGGGGTCTGGGTGAATTGGAGCGCCGGGTTGATGGCGGAGAAATGGCTTTGGCATTTTCCCTATGCCCTACCCGTATGGAGGATTTGATGGCGGTGGCTGATGCGGGCGAAGTGATGCCGCCTAAATCAACTTGGTTTGAGCCTAAATTGGCTGATGGGATGATTTCTCATGTGATTGTTTGATTTTTGGAGTTTAGTTTTTATGTTTTGGTTTTTATTCAAAATGATACTGTTATCATAAAGCTTTTAAGATCGCATCCAAGAACGCCATCGAGGAAACCACCATGTCCAGCCTGGATTCGCAAGCCCAAGTGTTGCTATTGCGCCATATCGGCGAGTTGGAAACCGCCTTGTTCAACCTGGGCGCGGCGGTGATCGCGGATGGCGACCGGCCGGCCTGGGTCGAGGGACAAGACCGAACGGCGTTGGCCCGGCAGGCTTGTGCCGCCTTCTTGCAAAGGCTGGATTATTCGGACGCATTGGAGCCGGGCGGTACTGAACGGCTGCAAGGCTTGCTCGGTGCCTCGGACGAGACTTTGCGCTGGGTGGGCACGGTGAACCGGCTCAAGCAAGCCCTGCACGGCTTGCTGATGCGGCTGGATTCCGGGGTGATCGAAGGACCGAAGGGCCAGCCCACCCAACGCGCCTGGACCGCGCAATTGCTGACCGATATAGGCCGCGCCCGGTTCAACCGGCGGCAGGCGGTGCGTAGCTTCACCGTTCTGGACGCCCAACCGGTCGCGGCTTCCTATTTCTGGGGCAAGGTGCGGAAGATCATCCGCATCACCCGTGACGAGGCCCGCCTACTACTGGAAAAGCGCATCGCCGAAACCGGCGATATCGATCCACGCCACCGTTCCCAATTCGAGGCCCTGATGGACCTGCCCGAAGACGAACCCCTGGCCCAGGTGCAGCAACTCAAGGAATATCCCAGGGTGAACCTGACCTTCCCCACGCCCGAGGGTCCGGTGCGCAAGCAGGTCATGGCCGCCGCCCCCCTCTTCTATCCGGCGGAGACCGGCGCGATGGCCCCGGAAATCATTCCCTTGCCCGACTTGGAGAAGAAACGCCGCCGCCTGCGCCGCAACGACCTTTCCATCGAACTCGATGCCTTCCTGCCTTCGATCCGCGTGCATCGCTACATCAAGGACGCCAAGCACACGGGCAAGGATTGATTCCCCCATCCATGATAGGAGCCTGCCCATGAACACCCGATCCGGCCTCATCATCGCCTGCTTCTTCGCCGCTTGGACCCCATCCCCGGCTTCCGCGCAGAACTTCGCGCGGGGGCAGGAACTGTTCGAGGACCATTGCCAAGCCTGCCACGAGGATTTCAACCGGCCCGAAGTCCGCCACCTCGGCTCGGCGGAAGAACTCAGGGCCAGGATCGAAGCCTGGGCCACGCATACCAATACCGGTTGGAAGAAAGAGGATGTAGAGGATGTGCTGTTCTATCTGGACCGGAGTTTTTACCGCTTCGGCCAGAAGCCTTTGAAACTCGGGGCCGGTCTCAAATAGACCACAGCGGCGGCTCGGCCATGCGGGCGGTTTGCTCGTGGAGTTCGAGTACCCGCTCGTGCCAATAGCCCGGCGACTCGAACCAGGGAAAGGCCTGGGGGAACGCCGGGTCTTCCCAGCGGCGGGCGATCCAACCGGCGTAATGGATCATGCGCAAGGTGCGCAGGGCTTCGACCAAGTGCAGTTCGCGGGGATCGAAGTCGAAGAAGGTTTCGTATCCAGCCAGCAGGTGGCCGAGTTGCCGCCCCATCTCGATGCGGTCGCCCGAGAGCAGCATCCACAAATCCTGGATGGCCGGTCCCATGCGGCTATCGTCGAAATCCACCAGGTGCGGGCCATCGCCGGTCCACAACACATTGCCGGCGTAGCAATCGCCGTGCAGGCGCAGCCGCGCCACTTCCCCGGCCCGCTCGAAACAGCGCCGGACCTGTTCCAAGGCCCGCTCGGTGGTGTCGCGGTAGGCATCGCGGAACTCGGTGGGAATAAAGCCGTGCGCCAGCAGATAGGCGCGGGGTTCCTCGCCGAAACCGGCGATATCGATGCCGGGGCGAGCTTGGTAGGGCCGTAACGCGCCCACGGCGTGGATACGGCCCAAGAGCCGCCCCATCCGTTCCAAGATGGCATCGTCGTTGAATTCGGGCGCATAACCCCCCTGGCGGGGAAACACGGCGAAGCGAAAGCCTTGGTAGGCGTGCAGGGTGGAGCCATCGCCCCCAGCCAGCGCGGGAACGGCGGGAAGTTCGGATTCGGCCAATTCCCGCACGAACCCGTGTTCTTCCAGGATTGCCGCGTCGCTCCAACGTCCAGGCCGGTAGAATTTGGCTACCACGGGCAGCCCCTCCTCCATGCCGATCTGGTAGACCCGGTTTTCATAGCTGTTGAGCGCGGCCAAGCGGCCATCGCAGGGGAATCCGGCGCTATCCAAGGCGTTCAGGATGCAATCCGGGGTGAGTTTGGAATAAGGTGTGGCGTTCATCATGCGCCATTCTACCCCTAGTCCGGGTTTGTTTGGGCCTGGCTCGTCGGCGGGCGGCAGACAATGCTTTCCGCGCTATGATACTGTTATCTTAATACATTGATATATTGAGATGCCGTATCAAAGGGCGGGCATGAGTACATGCCCGCCCTACACCAGACGTACACCCAAACCGAAAATGCCCTAGGCCGAAATCCCGCCCAAAGTCAGCTGGGCCGGATCGAGCAGCTTTTCCAGCTCGGCGCGGGGAATCCCGGTCATGTCCGCCGCCACGTCGATGATGGGCCGTTGTTGCTTGTAGGCGGCCTTGGCGATTTCCGCCGCTTTCGCATAACCGATGACCGGATTCAGGGCCGTAACCAGGATGGGATTCAAGGCCAGCGCCTTCCGCAGATTGTCCTCGCGCACCACGAAACCGGCGATGGCCTTGTCGGCCAGCAAGCGGGAAACATTGGCCAGCAATTCGATGCTTTGCAACAGGTTGTGGGCGATGACCGGCAGCATCACGTTCAACTGGAACGAACCCGACTGCCCGGCCACGGTGATGGTGGTGTCGTTGCCGATGACCTGGGCCGCGACCATGCATGCGGCCTCGGGAATCACCGGGTTGACCTTGCCCGGCATGATGGAACTACCCGGTTGCAGGGCGGGCAGTTCGATCTCGCCCAGGCCCGCCAAGGGGCCGGAATTCATCCAGCGCAAATCGTTGGCGATCTTCATCAGGCCGACCGCCACCGTCTTCAACTGGCCGGACAATTCCACCGCCGCGTCCTGGCAACCCAAGGACTCGAAGAACGAATCGTTCGGCGTGAACGGCAGGCCGGTTTCATGGATCAGGGCATCGGCGATGCGGGCGGCGAATTCGGGATGGGCGTTGATGCCGGTGCCGACCGCCGTACCGCCCTGCGCCAGTTTATAGACACGGGTCAGGGCCATCCCGACGCGGGCGTGGGCGTTGCGGATTTGCAGCGCCCAGCCGGAAAGCTCCTGGCCCAAGGTGATGGGCATGGCGTCCATGAGATGGGTGCGGCCCGTCTTGACGCTATCGGCCAAGGCGGCGGCCTTGGTTTCCAGGGTCGCGGCCAGGTGTTCCAGCGCAGGCAGGAGTTTCCCGTGGCATTCCATCGCCGCGCTGACATGGATGGCGGTGGGGATGGTGTCGTTGCTGCTCTGGCCCATGTTGACATGGTCGTTGGCCCCAACCTTCCGCCCGGCGGCACGGGTCGCCAGGGTGGCGATCACCTCGTTGGCGTTCATGTTGGTGCTGGTGCCGGAGCCGGTCTGGAACACGTCCAGCGGGAATTGGTCGGCGTGCCCGCCCTCGATGATTTCCTGGGCGGCGGCTTGGATGGCCGCGCCCAAATCGGCGTCCAGCACGCCGAGTTCGACGTTGACGCGGGCCGCGCATTTCTTAATCAAAGCCACGGCGCGTATGAAGGCGGGCGGCAAGGTCAGGCCGCTGATGGGAAAGTTCTCGACCGCGCGTTGGGTTTGCGCGGCGTAGAGGGCGCTGGCGGGGACCTGGAGTTGGCCCATGCTGTCTTGTTCGGTGCGGTAGTCGGTGGCGGTCATCTCACTCACTCGTCAAGTTTTGTAAAAAGGTTTGCAGGGTGGCCGCATCGAACGGCCAGCCCAGTTCCAGTTCGGAAGCGGGGTCGCGCAAAACCGGGATGCGGATTCCGTAACGCTCCATCAGGTCGGCGTCGTCGGCGATGTCGATCTTGCGCAGTTCGAGGCCGGGATGGGCGCGGCACAGGGCTTCGGCCTCGTCGCAGAGGTGGCAGCCGTAGGTGCCGTAGAGTTCCAGGCGGATGGGGCGTGATGTTTGGCTATGCAAATTCAGACGCACTTCAAGTTGTTCTGAATATAAACGCCTCATGCCAACAAGGGCGCAGGCAAAGGCTGATAGCGGTCCAGCAAGTCCTTGAGCCAATCCGCGCCGACCGCAAGCGCTGTGTCGGCGGGGGTATTCAAGCTTTCCCAGCGCTGCGCCAAGTAGGGCAACCACGATGGGCTGTCTTGCGTGGGCGAGCGGGCTTCGGTTTCGAGCCATGCTTGCACAGCCTGTTTAGCGCGTTCGCGCTCGCTGGACGCGCCGCCGGACGCCAATGTCTGCAAGTAGCGCCACAACCGCGTTTCCAGGGGAAATTCCCGCTGGTCGGCGGCACCGTAGCGGTCCAACACGTCTGCATCCCAGAGCCCCCGCGCCACGGCCCGCCGCAAGGCTTGCGGCAAAGGTAACACCCGGTCGTCCCCATCTCCACCGTGAGCGAGCGCATCCCCGGTGGCCGTTACGGCCAACATGGCCTCAATCGACTCGGCAAAAGTCAGCCAAGCGGCGTCGGTTTCAGGCGGGGCGGTATCCGGGCGGGTGGGCGCTTCCTTGTCTTCGAGGGGTGTCAGTTGGCCTTGCGCCGCCCATTGCTGACGCCGTAGCAGATCACCCAGATAGCCTTCAGCATTCAGATTCCCAGGGTAACGGTCCACAAACCGCTGCAAGTCGTCGATAGCCGTTTGCAAATCGCCCGGCCCGTTGCGCCGGGCATGGGCGGTGGCTAGCAGTACCGCGCTGGACTCATCGCTAGGATCAATCCGCAAGCCCTGTTGGGCATGATCCAGCGCCTCGGGCCAGTCCTGGCGGCGGATCGCCAATTGGGCCAAGGTGGAATAGGCATGTAGATGCTTGGAGTCCAATCGCAACACCTGCCGCAACAAGCGGTCGGCCTGGGCCTGATCGTCGGCATCGCTGGAATCGGCCAGCAACCGCGCCAATTCCACCCGGCAGGGTAGATGGTCGGGAAAGCGCCGCGTCATCTCCCATAGCACCCACTGCGCCCGTTGCGGCTGGTCAGCTTGGCGCAAGGCCAGTTCCCACAGCATCCATAACCTGGGGTTGTCGGCGTCCATGCGCAAGGCCAAGTGTATCCACTGAAACAGGCGGTCCCGGACTTCCGGGTCGCGTAGCGGGTATTTCTCGCACAGGGCACGGGCACAGCGGTCCAGATTACGCACGAAATAGTAGGCATCGCCCGATTTGTGCAAGTAGTCCTCGTGGGCATTAAGCAAAGGGCGGATAGCATTCCATGCCTCTATTAAACTGCCCGAATTACGCACTATCTGGATAACCTGCCTAGTTTCTTGCGAGGAGCCCGGCGGCTTGAGCTTGTCGCCATTGCTTGGAATCGAAGCGTTGCCATAGCGCGGCCCGTTCTGGACCAGCCCCAAGAAACTCAACACCGACGCGGTCTTGTCCTCGCCCAACGGGACCAGCAATTCAGTTAAAAACGCCCGGTAGTTGGCGGCGCTCATGCAGGGATTACGGGCCATGACCCCGCGCAAGGACTCCGCGAGTTCTTCCTGGGCCGGGACGCCCCAGCCCTTGCGGCGCTGATAACGGTTGATGAGCGCCTGCACTTGCAGCCGCAGGTTGCGCAGGCCGTCCTCCTCCGACAGCGGCAAGCGGGCCAAGGCCAATAGCCCTAAATTGAGATACCGCCCGGAACGCAAACGCCCGGCCTCCACCACGAAGGACTGCCAAAAGAACTGCAAGCGGTCGTCGTCCTGCCGGGCGGCCAACGCCTGCCAATAGTCGTATTCCGGGTCGCGATAAGCCGAGAGGGTCAGCGAACCCAGCCACGACAACCACAGGGCGCGGTCGGATCGCAGCGCGGCGCGGGTCTGCGGCAGCCCAAAGTACAGCGGCCATTGCAAGGCTTCGCACACCTGCGCGGCATAGGCAGCGAGCTTCCGCGCCGGGGGCGAAGGTGCTTGCCGTTGCGCCAGCAGCCATTCCGACAGGCCGGTATCCAAAAGCCCCGGTAGATCGGCGTCGGTTTCCGCCACCTCGGAACGCGGTTCGCCGAGCAAGGTTTGGGAGACGTTGCGGCTGGCACGCGGCATGGCCGCCAACAGGAATTCATGCGCCGCCACCCGCTCGAACGGCGCTATGTCCGCGACGCCACGCAGTAAATCCGCCACCGCTTGCCGGGGTGTCTGGCGCAATTGGTCGGCCCAGCGCTGCCAGTTCATAGCAACACCTCGCCAAAACCATCGCCACCGGGCACAGCTTGCAAGCCCTGCACATGGCGGTTGCGGGCCGCGAGCAGGGCTTGCTCGTCCTGCAATGCATGGGGCCGCAAGATGAAACCCAGTGCCTTGATGTGACTAGGCCGGTAATCGATAGGGAAGGTCAAAAGCTCCGGGGTAAAGGCACCGGGGATGCCGGTATTCGCCAAATCCAGCGTATACCCGTAACTTTCGCCGCCGGGCAGCAAGGGCGCGGGAACGAAAGCGGCGGACATTTCCGTGTCCAGCACGGTGGGGCGGGCAAAGCTGGCGACCGCGCCTTTCTTGGTGGCCAGCGCACGGGCATCGCGCACTTCGTCCAGCGTGTAGCACATCAAGGCGACCGGGAGCGACTTTCCCGGCGTGCTAGGCCAATGGGTTAGCCCTAAGCGGTCGCGCAAAAGGTGGGGCCAGTCGGCTTTCGCCAACGCCGTCAAATCTCCGCCAAAATCGTTGAGGAAAGTGGCGAATAAGGGGCGGGCTTGCGTGCGTTGCGTATTCCATTGCCTCACAAACTCGGTGCGTAACGCCTCGTCGCTGTCGGACAGCTTGCCCACCTCTTTGCGCAGGTCTTTTTGCGAGTTGAAGAAGCGGTTCCAAAAGCGATTGGCGATATCATCGGACAACAACGGGTTGCCGAACAAATAACCTATAGATTCCAAGCGCAACAAGAAGGCGTTGTCCATCTTCTCATTCAAATGCGCCTGGGCATTGAGGGCCATGAAGGACTCCGAGCTTCTTGGGAAATCCTTGGCAACATGGACGAACGTCTTGGCATACCCATTGTGTTCCGCCTTCCAATCCTTATGGGTGGCGACCGCGCCGACATAGACGCCGTATTCTTCCGCCCGCTCGACCGAAATGGCGCGTTCCCAGCGGAAATTGGCCGCTTCGCAACGGGCCGCATTGCCGACCGGAGACGCGACGGCATCGGAAGCAAGTTGACCTAGGGAGGGGTCAAGGTTCATAAGCGAGAAAACCTTCCTTTAAACGGCCTGGGCATAGTGCCCACGCGAATATATACCACTCTTCGCAAATAGCGCAGGTTGCCAATTGACGCTGCTTCACTCCGGCTCATAAGCCAACACCGGAGCCAACCACCGCTCCACGTCCCGCACCTCCATACCCTTGCGCCGGGCATAATCCTCGATCTGGTCGCGGTTGATCTTGCCCACGTTGAAATACTTGGCGGCGGGATGCGAGAAATACCAGCCGCTGACCGAGGACGCCGGATACATGGCGCAGGATTCGGTGAGCGTGATGCCGGTATTCGCCTCGACTCGCAGCAGGTCGAACAGCGCGGTTTTCTCGGTATGGTCCGGGCAGGCCGGATAACCGGGCGCGGGCCGGATACCCCGGTATGTCTCGTCGATCAATTCCCGGTTGCTGTGATGTTCTTCCGGGGCGTAGCCCCAGAATTCCCGCCGCACCCGCTCGTGCATCCGCTCGGCGAAGGCTTCGGCCAAACGGTCGGCCAGCGCCTTGAGCATGATGCCGCTGTAGTCGTCGTGATTGGCGGCGAAGGCGTCGAGCTTGGCCTCGATCCCCTGCCCCGCCGTGACCGCGAACCCACCGATGTAATCGGGCACGCCGCTGTCCGCCGGGGCGATGAAATCGGCGAGGCAATAATTGGGCTGCCCCGGCGGCTTGACCGCCTGTTGGCGCAGGTGGTGGAGCGTGGTCAGGACTTCGACCCGGCTGTCGTCGGTGTACAGCACGATATCGTCGCCCACCCGCTGGGCCGGGAAGAAGCCGATGACGGCGTTGGCGGTCAGCCATTCCTGTTGCACCAGCAGTTCCAGCATGGCCTGGGCGTCCTGGAGCAAGGTGCGGGCCTGTTCGCCGACGATGGCGTCGTCGAGGATTTTGGGATAGCTGCCCGAGAGTTCCCAGGTGTGGAAGAACGGCGTCCAGTCGATGTAGGGCACCAGCTCCGCGAGCGGATAGCGCTCGAAGGCGCGGACGCCGACGAAACCGGGTTGGGGCGGGGTGTAATGTCGCCAATCGCCGTGCAGGCCGTTGGCTTGGGCCGCCGCCAGTTCGTGCATCGGGGCTTGCGCCTTACGGCCTACATGGCGCTGGCGGACTTCCTCGTATTCCCGGCGCAGCTTGGCGACATAATCGTCGCGCAAATCCTCGCTCAGCAGGCTCCCGGCCACGCCTACCGCGCGGGAGGCGTCGGTGACATAGACCGTGTTGCCCCGGCGGTAATTCGGCTCGATCTTCACCGCCGTGTGGGCGCGGGAAGTGGTGGCCCCGCCGATCATCAGCGGAATATCGAACCCTAAGCGCTCCATTTCCTTGGCGACATGCACCATCTCGTCCAGCGACGGGGTAATCAGGCCGGAAAGGCCGATGATATCCACCCTGTGTTCGCGGGCGGCGTCGAGGATTTTGTCGCAGGGCACCATCACGCCTAGATCGACCACATCGAAGCCATTGCATTGCAGCACCACGCCGACGATGTTTTTGCCGATGTCATGCACATCGCCCTTCACCGTCGCCATCAGGATTTTACCGTTGGACTTGGGCGCGGGATTCAGGGCTTTTTCCGCATCCATGAACGGCATCAGGTAGGCCACGGACTTCTTCATCACCCGCGCCGATTTCACCACCTGCGGCAAGAACATCTTCCCGGCCCCGAACAAGTCGCCGACCACGTTCATGCCGTCCATCAGCGGGCCTTCGATGACGTGCAGCGGGCGTTCGTAGTGCTGGCGGGCTTCCTCGGTGTCGGCCTCGACGAACTCGTCGATGCCCTTCACCAGGGCGTGTTCCAGGCGCTTGTTGACCGGCCAGGACCGCCACGCCTGTTCCTCCTTCTTTTCGGTCGCGCCGCCGCCTTCCTCGCGGTATTGATCGGCCAGGGCCAGCAGCCGGTCGGTGGCTTCGGGCGAACGGGCGAGGATCACGTCCTCGATGGCGTCGCGCAGTTCGACCGGCACATCTTCGTAGATAGCAAGCTGGCCGGCGTTGACGATGCCCATGTCCATGCCTTCGCGGATGGCGTGGTAGAGGAACACGGCGTGTATGGCTTCCCGCACCGGGTTGTTGCCCCGGAACGAGAACGACACGTTGGAGACGCCGCCGGAAATCAGCGCGTGCGGCAGCGTGGCTTTGATATCACGCACCGCCTCGATGAAATCCAGGCCGTAGCGGTTATGTTCCTCGATGCCGGTGGCGACCGCGAAGATATTGGGGTCGAAGATGATGTCCTCAGACGGGAAGCCCAGGGTTTCGGTCAGGAGCTTATAGGCACGGGCGCAGATTTCGACCTTGCGGGCCTGGGTGTCGGCTTGGCCAGTTTCGTCGAAGGCCATGACGATGACCGCCGCGCCGTAACGCCGCACCAGCCGGGCGTGGTGCAGGAAGGTTTCCTCGCCTTCCTTCAACGAGATGGAATTGACGATGCCCTTGCCCTGCAAGCACTTCAAACCGGCTTCAAGGATGTCCCACTTGGAAGAATCCAGCATCACCGGCACGCGGGCGATATCCGGCTCGGACGCGATCAGGTTGAGGAAACGCACCATTGCGGCCTGGGAATCCAACATGCCCTCGTCCATGTTGATATCGATGATCTGGGCACCGCTCTCGACCTGCGACCGGGCCACGTCGATGGCCTGTTCGTATTTCTCCTCGCGGATCAAGCGCCGGAACGCCGCCGAACCGGTGACATTGGTACGCTCGCCGACGTTGACGAACAAGGTGTCCGGGCCGATGTTCAAAGGCTCCAGGCCGGACAAGCGGCAGCGGGGTTCGATGCTGGGAATCCGCCGCGGCGGGAAACTGGACACGGCGTCGTGGATGGCCCGGATCACCGCCGGATTGGTGCCGCAGCAACCGCCGACGATGTTGAGGAAGCCTTGCTCGGCCCATTCGGCGATTTCTTTCGCCATGGCTTCGGGCGTTTCATCGTAACCGCCGAATTCGTTGGGTAAACCAGCGTTGGGATGGGCCGAGACGTAGGTGTCGGCGATGCGGGAAAGCTCCTCGACGTATTGGCGCAATTCCTTGGCCCCGAGGGCGCAGTTGAAGCCGAAGGCAATCGGCTTGGCGTGGCGCAGGGAATTCCAGAAGGCTTCCACGGTCTGACCCGACAGCGTGCGGCCTGAGGCGTCGGTGATGGTGCCCGAAATCATCACCGGCAGTTCGACCCCATGGCGCTCGCCGTATAGTTCCACCGCGAACACGGCGGCCTTGGCATTCAAGGTGTCGAACACGGTCTCGATCAGGATGATATCGGCCCCGCCGTCCACCAAACCGCCGATAGCCTCGACATAGCCGTCGACCAGTTCGTCGAAATGGACGTTGCGGAAACCGGGATCGTTGACATCCGGCGAGATGGAACAGGTGCGGCTGGTCGGTCCCAACACCCCCGCCACGAAACGGGGCCGGTCCGGGGTTTTTTCCGCCATGGCGTCGCAAGCCTCGCGGGCGACGCGGGCGGCGGCGACGTTCAACTCGTAGACCAGTTCCTCCATGCCGTAATCGGCCATGCTGACGCGGGTGGAATTGAAGGAACAGGTTTCGAGGATATCGGCCCCGGCGGCGAGATAAGCGTCGTGGATGGCGCGGATGATCTGGGGCTGGGTCAGGCACAGCAGGTCGTTGTTGCCCTTGAGGTCGGAAGGCCAGTCGGCGAAACGCTGTCCACGGTAATCGGCCTCGCCGAGCTGATAAGTCTGGATCATGGTGCCCATCGCGCCGTCCAGGAACAAGATGCGTTCGGAGAGCAGGCGTTGGAGCAAAGCGGCGCGGGCGGTGAAATCGGTCATCGTGTCCTGTTCCTGTGGAGAAAAAGCGGAAGGTTTGCCCGGAAGCCCGGGCGGCATATTGCCTATTTTAGTCAGGGCGGACCCCGGTATAAACAGCCCCGGACTCTGGCAAACCCTTGGGTTTCCTTGCTATCGGGAAATGAAAAATGTAAAAATTCGGCGCTCTTTATCCACGAGGCCCACAGATTCCGCCGGCACCGGTACCCCGACCCCGGCGCGGAAAGCCTGGGCTTCCCACAACAACAACGCCAAGGGGGTTATTATGAAGATAAGGGCTTTCTGCGCCGCCGGTTTCTTAGGAATCATGGGCGCTTATCATATGGACGCGCAAGCGGATATTCCACTCAAAAACGGTAGCGAAATCGCCGGGGTTTGGAAATTGGTCTCGGTGGCGGCGGCCCTCGACAAACCCAGGACCGAAGAAAACCGCACCTGGGAATTCCGCGCCGACGGGACCATCATCACCAGCGGTTATAACCGGCACTTCAAAACCGAGGACCGCCACGAGTGGAAATACAAAATCGTCAACGGGAAAATATCCGCCGACGATCCGGGCAGGCCGGGCAAAACCATCGATTATGCCGTCTACGAGATGAAAGGCAACGAGATGATTCTCAAGGGCGGGATCGAAGGATTCTATTTCTTCAAGAAACAGTGAGGAGGCGATAATGATAAAAGACCTATTCAAATTCGGTAAGGAAGATGTATACATGTGGTCCGGGCTGGGTATTTTCAGCCTGATTATGATCTTGGCCCTGAGCCTTATTTCCAGCACCGGCCTGGTGGTGAAGGATTTGATCGGCCTGGCCGTGGTGATGGTGTTGCCGGGTTATGTGATCGTGAAGCTATACCTGGACAACATGGTCATCAGCGAAAACATGACCAAGAACCCCATCATCAACAAGGCCATCGACAAGTTCATCGTCTCGATGGGTTGCAGCATCGCCACCATCGTCCCCATCAACTACCTGTGGAAATACCTGCTGGACATGGGCATCGCCGATTCCAAGGGCGACCTGATGGGCACGGTGGAAGACGAGATGATCTATTCCGGCAGCGCCTCCTGGCGCGCCTTATTCACCGTCATCCTGGTGATCGGTGTCGCCATCGGCGTGAAGATTTACCAGGCGAAAAAGGCCGGCAACCCCCAGGCTTGAACCATGGCAGAACACGACAATCCCTCCGGCAAACCCTCGCTGATGCAAATCGTGGGCAGCGTGTTCGCCGCCGCCTTCGGCGTACAGAGCGACGCCAACCGGCGGCGCGATTTCACCGAGGGTACTTCGGCGACCCCTTATATCGTCGCCGGTGTGATCTTCACCATCCTCTTCATCATGGCGATTGTCGCCGTGGTCAAAACGGTGGTCGGCTAGCGCCCCGGCGGTGGCGGGCGGTTCGGCGGCGGGCGGTACAGCCCGCGCCAATCGCCCGCCTCCCTCCTAAAGCAGCAGGTTACGGGTCTCGGCGGAAGTCGCCGAGATATCCTCCATCTTCAATATTTCCACTCCACCCTCGAAACCCAGCTTGGCGAAGGCCGGCACCCCGGCCAAATCCACCTGGAATCCAGGATCGGCGGCCACCCGGTTTTCCAGGTAGGCCACTTGCACCAAGTCCACATAATCCGCCTCGGGTTCGGGATCGCGCTGGAACTCCAGATATTCCCAAGTCACCCGCGCCAGGGATTCGGGCAAGTCCCACGACCGCATGATGAGCTTGGCGATGACCGGATGCAGGCGTTCCAGATGCTGGGACAATACTTCGGTATCGTTGCTGAGTTCGGGGAATTTCTCGGCCAGGGTCAGGATTGGAAGCTTCCCGATCTGATGGAGCAGTCCGGCGAGCATGGCGAGGTCCGGGTCGAGATGGCGGCAGCGGGCGGCGAGCGCCCGGCATACCGCCGCGACGTTGACGCTCTCGCGCCAGATGGCCTGGAACTGGCGGTCCAGGTTCAGGCAACCCGGTTTGAACAATTGCTTCATGGCGAGGCTGACGACCAGGGTGCGCACCGTGTTGTGGCCCATGCGGGCGATGGCGGTCTGGAGGCTTTCGACCTTGGTCCGCGCCCGGAACAAGGGGCTGTTCGCCATCTGCAACAGGCGCACCGAGAGACTGGGGTCGGTGGCGATCAGCCGGGCGATTTCGGCATCGGTGGCGCGGTTGCCGGTCAAGGCCTGGCGGACTTGCAAAGCCACTTGGGGAAGGGTCGGCAGGCGCAGTTTGTCGCTCTGCACCGCCGCCTGCATATAGGCGAGAAATACCTTTTCGTTACGTAAATCCACGGTATGGGTCCAAACCTAGATTGAGACATCGCGGGGTCGTATTTCCCGCTCCGCCCGCAAGTTTAGGGCAAAGCCGGATTTTCACAGCGCCCGGCCCGATTGCGCCCGGCACCGGGCTCCGGTAGCTTTACGGCCCCTTCCATCACCCGGACCCAAACCATGAGCCAGGAACGCCATTTCATCCCCCTATCCATCGCCGTGCTGACCGTCTCCGACACCCGCACCGAGGCGACCGACACCTCCGGCAAGACCCTGGTGGAGCGGCTCGCCAGCGCCGGGCACCGCGCCGCCGACAAGCGCATCGTGCCCGACGATATCTACCAAATCCGCGCCATCGTCTCGGCCTGGATCGCCGACCCCGCCATCCAGGTCGTCATCGCCACCGGCGGCACCGGCGTCACCGGGCGCGACGGCACGCCGGAAGCGGTGGCGGCGCTGTTCGACAAGACCCTGGACGGCTTCGGCGAGATGTTCCGCGCCATTTCCTACCAAGAGATCAAGACCTCGACCCTCCAATCCCGCGCCCTCGCCGGGGTGGCCAACGGCACCTATATCTTCTGCCTGCCCGGTTCCGCCAACGCCTGCCGCACCGGCTGGGACCGCTTGATCCAGGACCAGCTCGATTACCGCACCCGGCCCTGCAACCTGGTGGAACTGATGCCGCGCTTGCTGGAAAAATGAAGTCCGCCTTCCAACCCCCGTTCCAGGAGACCTCCATGATCCCACTCGTATTGGCCGCGATCTTCTTCGTCGGCATCCATTTCGTGATTTCGGGTTCCAGGCTGCGCGACACGCTGGTCGCCCGGCTGGGCGAATCCCGGTTCCGGGCGGGCTTCGGCCTGTTGTCCTTGTTGGGGCTGGTATGGCTGGCCCAGGCCTACCGGGCCGCGCCCTATATCGAAACCTGGGGGCAGTTGGGCTGGTTCAAGCCGGTCGCCCTATTGTTGATCTTGCCCGCCTTCGTGTTCGCCACGCTGGGGATGACCACGGCCAATCCCACCGCGGTGGGCGGCGCGGCACCGATGGAGCAAACCGCGCAAGGCGTCCTGCGGATCACCCGCCATCCGTTCCTATGGGGCGTGGCGCTGTGGGCGGCCACGCACCTCATCGCCAATGGCGACGCGGCGTCCTTGGTGCTGTTCGGTGCGCTGCTGCTGCTGGCGGTGGGCGGCACCTATTCCATCGACGACAAACGCTTGCGGCTGTATGGGGAGGCTTGGGAAAAATATTTACTGGCAACTTCGAACCTGCCGTTCCTGGCGATCATCCAGCGGCGCAATATCTTGGCGCTGAAAGAAATCGGCTGGCGGCGTCCGGCGCTGGCCTTGGTGCTTTATCTGGCGATGTTGCATTTCCATAAGGGGCTGTTCGGGGTGTCGCCCTTGTTTTGAGCTTGGAGCCGGGAGCGCCTCGCCGACGAACCCGGCCCTCGCCCTTGAAGGAACCCATGCCCAACGTCCCGGAAACCGAGCCCAAAGCCATCTTCAATATCCGCGACTGCGTGCTGCTGGCCATCGCCACCGGCGCCAAGGCATGATGGCTTGTGGCTGTCGGCAGGGGGCGGATATTGGGGGATTTTGGTGATCGGGTTCCCGGTGGTTTACGGGCTGGGTGGGAGCGGATTCATCCGGGAGGAAGGACCAGGAGGAAACATCCGCCCGGCCCCGCGCCAACAACCTCGGCCCGGAGGCTCCCGCCCTGCAAACCGGTATAGCAACGCGCCAGGGCCAGGGCGATCCCCATGCCTTCGTGTTTGCCGCCGTGCAAGGGTGGATCGAAGGGAACGAAAGGCTCGAAGAGATGTTCCAACCGCGCCGGGGCCAAGCCCATCGCCTCGGCCTGTACTCCCCAGCTTACGCAGCGCCCATCGCGCCGCAACCACAACCGGACCTCGCCCTCCGCCGGGGTATAGCGCGAGGCATGGGCCAGGAGGATTTCCAAAGTGCGGCCCAGGCGGACCGGATCGGCCTGGACGCTCCAGGACTCCGGCGGCAATTCGACCTTCAAGCTTTGCCGACGCTTGGCCAGGTGTTGCCGCCAGGTCTCGGCAGCGTGCCGGGTCAGCGCGACCGCGTCCAGGCTCTCCAGGTTCAGTTCCAAACGGCCCTGCTCCATACGCGAGAAATCGGACAGGTCCGCGATCATCTGGCTGAGCTGGCGCACCTGCCGCTCGATGCTCCCGGCGGCGGATTCCAGGAGTTCGGGCCGGGCCATGCCGTAGCGCTTGAGCAATTGCGCCGAGGTCAGGATGGGCGTCAGGGGATTCCTGAATTCGTGGACCAGGACGGATAGGAAATCGGCGTAATGCCGGGCCTCCAACCCCGTGCCGCCGCTGTCGGCGAGCAGCCCCGCCAAGCGCCGGTTCTCGGCTTCGGCCCGCTGCCGGGCCTGTTCGCTGAGCCTGATGCGTTCCCGCAATACGCGGCACTCCTCCTCGCTCGCGGTCGGCACGGCCTTGCCCTGCCGGGCCGGGCCGTTGCTGTAAGTTTCGGGGGGAAGCAATGCGTAGCGATCCGCCGGGACGCCTTGATCGGGTGGCGGGGTATATTGTTTTTCCATGGCGGCGGCCTGCTGCACACCTTGGACCCAACCCCACGGCTTCCAGGGGAAATCCATGGCCCGGCCCAAGGGAAGATGAATGAACACTTAGGGATAACCGCGACGATTAAACGGCGGAAATACCTTTTATTTCGGCTAGAATACGTGATTCATGTGCCGCCTGGGTGTACGTAGTACTGCTTATAGCCTGGCTATGAAGCGTCCGCGCCAGCGGATTCCACCATCTCTGCTACATTCCTAACGCACACCAATCCCGATGGCCAAGGCGACCAGATCGGCCAGGGAATCCACCCCCAGTTTTTCCATGATGCGGGCGCGGTGGATCTCGGCGGTACGATGGCTGATTCCCAGCGCCCGCCCCACCTGCTTGGCGGAATAACCCCGCGCCAACAAAACCAGGATTTCCTTCTCCCTGGGCGTGAGATGGGAATACAGGGCTTCCAGCTTGCTGTGCTGGGCCTTTTCCACATCGCGCCGGACCCCGAGGTCCAAGCCCCGCCGCACCGCCTCGATCAGCACCCCGACTTCGACCGGCTTCTCCAGGAAATCGACCGCCCCGCCCTTGAAACCGGTCCGGGCCTTTTCCACGTCGCCGATGCCGGTGAGGAAAATAATGGGCAGGTCAATATCGCGCTCGGCCAGGATGCGCTGGATTTCGAGGCCGGTGAAACCCGGCAGGTCGATATCCAGCACGATGCAGCCATGGAGGTTGGGCCGGATGGCCTCCAGGAATTCGGTGCCGGTGGCGAACAGCGCCACTTTGAAACCCTCCGCCTCCAAAAGCGCCGCCAAAGCTTCGCGCACCGGGGTATCGTCATCGACGATGAATAGGATTAATTCGTCAACCGCCATGGTCTCGCTCCCAAATCAACGGGCCGCCGCCGGTCATAAGGTATCCAGCAAATGGATCGGGTAGGCTCACGATAGAATCTCCTTTTTAACTATAGACTATTTCCATGCCCATCTTTTGTTACGGATGGGTTTATCGATTCATCCCGGCCGGGTGGCGCGTTCCAACCAAGCCAACCGGGCCAGCGCCTCGTCCCGGTCCGCGCCGCACATCTCCTCGCTGGGTTGCAAGCCCGAACAGCAGCGCGGACGCCCAGGGCTTCCGAACACCGCGCAGCGATGGTCCCCGGTCAATTGGACGCAACGGACCCCGGCGGACTTCCCCTGCGGCATCCCCGGAACCGGGCTGCTGATCGAGGGCGCGATACAGCACGCGCCACAACCGGGACGGCATTCCATGGGCTAGGGCCAAGGCACGAAGTCCGGGAGCGCCATCCCGGCCAGCCGCTCCCGGACGGCGGCCAAGCCCGCCGCGTCGTAGGCCCAAGGCTCGAACCGGCCCCACACCGGCGCGGGCCAAGCCGGGTCGTGGCGGTAGCGCACCACATGATGCACATGCAGTTGCGGCACCAGGTTGCCCAGTGCGGCGATATTGAGTTTGTCGGCGGCGAAAGCGGCGGCGAGCGCCCCGCCCAGGGCCGAGGATTCCCGGATCAGCCGGATTTGGTCGGCGTCGGGCAGTTGGTGGATTTCGGCGATGCCGGGCCGCTCCGGCACCAGGATGAACCAGGGATAGCGGCGCTCGTTCATCAACAGCAGGCGGCAGAGGGGGAAACGCCCCAGCGGCAGGCCGTCCTGGGCGAGACGGGGATGGAGTTCGAACATCATCGGGGAATTCCCCGGAAACGGGGCAGGTATGTACGGGGAGCGCCGCCCCGACCGCCAGAACGGGCGGGAACTCGGACGGCACGGCCAAAGCGGGCATGGGCGACACAATCCATGGTCGATGATTTCCTGGGTGGCGTAGCGGGAAGTAGTTTAACAGTGCCGAGGCCGATATGGGCACCCGTCGCGTGCCGAAGCCAGCGGCGCTAAGGCCGCCGCGTCACGAACATCGCGTCGCCGTAGCTGAAGAACCGGTATTCCTCCGCCACCGCGTGGCGGTAGGCCGCCAGGACTTCCGCCCGCCCGGCGAAGGCGCAGACCAGGGTCAGCAAAGTGGATTCGGGCAGGTGGAAATTGGTGACCAGGGCATCGACGCAGCGGAAATGGAAACCGGGCCGGATGAACAAATCGGTCTCGCCCCGGTAGGGAGCCAGTTCCCCGCCCAGGGCGGCGGTCTCCAGGGTCCGCACCACGGTCGTGCCCACCGCCACCACCCGCCCGCCACCGGCCCGCGCCGCCCGGATTTTGTCCACGGTGGCCGGGGACACTTCGCAGAACTCGAAGTGCATCCGGTGCCGGTCCAGATCGTCCACCCGCAGCGGCTGGAAAGTGCCGCTGCCTACATGCAGGGTCACGAAGGCGGACTCCACGCCCCGCGCCGCCAGCCGCTCCAGCGTCCCGGCGTCGAAATGCAGCCCGGCGGTGGGGGCCGCCACCGCGCCCGGCGTCCGGGAGAACACGGTCTGGTAGCGCTCGCGGTCCTCGTCCCGGTCGGCGCGGGCGATATAGGGCGGCAAGGGCATATGCCCCACCGCCGCCAGCACGGCCTCGATTCCCGGCCCTTCCGGGAATTCCAGTTCGAACAAATCCTCCCGCCGTCCCCGGACCCGGCAGGCATAGCCGCCCTCCAGATGGATCGCCCCGCCCGGCTTGGGCGCTTTGCTGGCCCGCACATGGGCGAGGGCCAACCGGACGTCCAGCACCCGCTCGATCAGCACCTCTACCCGGCCGCCGCTGGCCTTGTGGCCGAACAACCGGGCCGGGATCACCCGCGTATCGTTCAGCACCAGCAGATCGCCCGCCGCCAACAGGTCGGGCAAGGCGGCGAAATGGCGGTCCTCCAACCGCCCGCTGGGTCCGTCCAGGCACAGGAGGCGGCTAGCGGCGCGTTCCGGCAAAGGGGTTTGGGCGATCAGGCGTTCGGGGAGGTCGTAATGGAAATCGCTTTTGAGCATCGGACACAGCTTCGGGGTGATGGGCATGGAAAAGCCGCCAACATCCGGCGGGGCGCTCATAGTTCCACAATCGAGTCGGGTTCGACCACCCCGCCGGGCGGAGTCCGCCAGAAATCCATAGGGCCAAGACCATGACGCCGAACAACCACGCCGCAGGCAAGGCGGCCAGCGTCCATCCATTGGGTCACCGCCACCGCCCCTCCGGTCCCGGCCCGGCCCCAGTTCCAAGTAGCCCCAGTCATACCACAGTCACGCGCTCCCCAAGATTAAATCCAGGACGTGCCCACGGATTAAACCAACAGAAGACACAAACCGCACAAACATATACATGTAGAACAATCCCGACAATTGCGTTACATTAAACCATCGGTACGGCCCCGGTCCAAAAAACACCACAACCAGGGTTCCACCCATCCCAAAACCAAGGTGCCCGCCGATACGGGTCTATTATAATAATTCATCAACCCGTCCAAATCCCGATATTAAATACCCAAAATATTTCCCCCTCGCAAACCAAAACCAACACCCCTAAAACCCACAGCCATTCCGAGCGATAACCCTATGTCACAAGCCTATGATTTCATCGATAACGCAGCGGTGATATCAAAACGTCACAGACAGGTCGCCGACCTCATCATCGATTATCTCGCCCAATTATCGGTGGACTATGTCTTCGGCGTCCCCGGCGGTGCCATCGAACCGCTCTACAACGCCCTGGCCCATAGCGCCAGAAAGGGCGGACCCAGGGCTGTCGTGGCGCGGCACGAAACCGGCGCGGCGTTCATGGCCGATGGTTATTACCGGGAAACCGGCAAGCTGGGCGTATGTTGCGGCACCACCGGACCCGGCACCACCAACCTGCTCACGGGCGTGGCCTCGGCCTACGAAAACCATATCCCGATGTTGGTCATCAGCGCCCAAACCGCCCTGTCCCATTTCGGACGGGGTGCCTTGCAGGAGTCATCCTGTACCGGGGTCGATACTGTCGGCATCCTCCGCTACTGCACCCGCTACAGCACGCTCATCTCCCATGTGGACCAGTTCGAGCATAAATTCGCCGCCGCGGTGATGGCGGCCTTCGGTTCCCCGCACGGCCCGGCCCATCTCAGCGTGCCCCTGGATATCCTCCGCCATCCCCTACCCGGCGCAACCCCGCTCTACGACCTCGCCCCCCACATCCTGCCCCCCTCCCTATTCGACCGCGACATCACCCACAAGCTGTGCGGGCAGATCGAACAAGCCCGCAAGCCGGTCTTCGTGATCGGTGGCGGCTGCGGCGAGGCGCGGTCCCAAATCCTGGCGCTGGCCGGCCGGCTACGCGCCCCGGTGGTGGCCACGCCCAACGGCAAGGGCCATGTCAGCTCGGACTTCCCCTTGTTCAAAGGCGTGATCGGCTTCGCCGGGCATGAAACCGCCAGGGAAACCCTGGCCGACCCGGAAGTCGACCTGGTGGTCGCCATGGGCACCGCCCTGGGCGAATGGGAAAGCTGCGGCTGGAATCCCGACCTCCTGATGAATAACCGGCTGATCCATATCGATCCGAACGAACACCACCTGATGCGTTCCCCGGTGGCGCGGCTCCAGGTCCGGGGCCGCATCCTGTCGATCTTCGACTACCTGCTGGAATATTTCAAAAACCACGGCGAGGCCGGACTCCCCAAGGGCGGCGCGGACGCGGCGGACGCCGCCAGCCACGACACCCGGCTCCATTTCCGGCTCGACGAGGAACACAAGTACGCCGACACGTCCGCCCCCATCAAACCGCAACGGCTGATGCGGGAATTGGTGGACATCTTCCCCCGCAACACCTGCTTCCTGGCCGACGCCGGCAACAGCCAGGCCTGGGCCATCCATTACCTACACCCTTTCGGTTGCGAGCCTTCCGCCCAGTCCGCCCACGGCTCGGACCGGCTCCGGCATTGCATGGAATTCGACTCGATGGGCTGGGCGATAGGCGCCGCCGTCGGCACCGCCCTGGGCAATCCGCAACAGCCGGTGGTCTGCATCACCGGGGACGGCAGCCTGCTGATGAGCGGTCAGGAAATCAGCGTCGCGGTCCAGGAAAAACTGCCCATCATCTTCGTGGTGCTGAACGATTCCGCCCTGGGGATGGTCAAGCACGGCCAGCGCCTCCGGCAATCCGAGGCGGTCGCGTTCGAGTTGCCGGCCACGGATTTCCGGGCCTATGCCGAAGCCATGGGCGCGACCGGCCATGTCATCCGCTCCCCGGCCGACCTCAGGGCGCTGGATATCGCCGCCTTGTGCGCCCGGTCCGGCCCCACGGTGTTGGACGTGCGGATCGATCCCGACGAAGTCCCCCCTATCGCCATGCGTATCGAAATCCTGGGCATCGACGATGAAATCGGCTAAGGAAGTCATACACACCCGCATCTGGGAAGAAACCCCCGAGGCCGACAACCCTTTCGCCGCCGCCGTCTGCCGTTGCGCCGGCTACGATGTCTATGGCGACCTGTTGGGCAAGGCCGGCTGGGCCGAATACCTTTATCTCCTGTTCAAGCTGGAACGCCCGGCCCCGGCGGAGGCGCGGCTGCTGGAAGACCTGGCCGTGGTCCTGGCCCATCCCGGCCCGCGCGATCCCAGCGTACACGCCGCGATGTGCGGCGGGGTCGGCGGTTCCACCCACGCCGCCAGCCTGATGGCGGCGCTGGCGGTCGGAGCCGGCCAAGCGGGCGGGGCACGCGAAGTCGCCCTGGCCATGGAACTCTGGCGGGATTGCGGCACCGGCCTGCCGGCCTGGACCGAACGCCTGCGCCGCCCGCCCGCCCCGCCGGAACAGGCCGACCTCTGGCCCGCACCCGCCCATCCCCCAGGTTTCGATCCCCACGGCGCGAGTTGCGCCCTGCCGGTGCGGCAAACCCTCGCCCATCTCGCCGCACTGAGTCCGGGCGCGGCCCTGCCCTGGCTGCACCTGCAACGGCCCGCGCTGGAAACAGCGGCGGAACTGCCCCTGTCCCTGCTGGGCGTGGCGGCGGCGGCCCTGACCGACCTCGGCTTCGACCGCGACCAAGGCGAGATGCTCTGCCTGCTACTACGGCTGCCGGGCGCGGCGGTCCACGCCCTGGAACAACGGAGCCTGGGCTGGCGCAAATTCCCCTTCTTCGGCGACGGGCTGATCCTCGCCGACGACCCCGGCCCACGCCCCCCGGAGGCGGACTGAGATGGACGGACCCGAACGACTGCGCCAAAGCGAAGACCACTGGATCACCGACATGGGCGCTTTCCTCCCGGCGGAAGGGCGCGTGGTCTTCCGGGGCGAAGACCTGCACCGCGATTGCAAAGACATGCCCTGGATGGGCCTCCTGCTCTACGGCATCACCGGGCGGCGGTTCGGGGCGGACCAGATCAAATTATTCGAAGGCCTATGGACGGTCGGCACCAGCTACCCGGACCCCAGGATATGGAACAACCGGGTCGCGGCCCTGGCCGGCACCGCCCACAGCACCGCGGCGCTCGCCATCGCCGGTGCCAACGCCGTTTCCGAGGCCACCCTCTACGGCCACCGGCCATTCCTCGGGGCGATAGACCTTTTGTTGTCGGCCAAGGCGGCGCTGGACGGGGGCGGGGATATCGAGGAATTTATCAACACCAGGCGGGCGGGCGGGGATAGGATACTGTTTGGATACGGCAGGCCCATCAGGAACACCGACGAACGGATCAAGCCCATGCTCGCCTTGCTCGGGGATTTGGGCTTCCCCATCGGCCCCCATGTCGCAATCGCCTTCCAGATCGAGGCCATCTTATTGAGGGACAAAGCCATCTCCATGAACGCCGCCGCCCTGCTCGCGGCAATCTGCGCGGACCAAGGACTGTCGCGCAGGGAATTCCATCATTTCATGATCTTGAGCTTTTCCGCCGGCATGTTCCCCTGCTACGCGGAAGCGGCAAACCGCCCAGGCAATACATTCTTCCCACTGCGCTGCGATAGGATCGGTTTTTTCGGAAAATCCAACAGGACCTGGGAATAACCCAAAGTTGATTGGTATGGGCGGACCCACGACAACGACACGCAACACCTCTGGCGAACCCCTAGAAAAAGCCCATGACCACCCTAATGCACCGCTTGCTCCCGGCGTTACTGTGCCTCGTCCTCCTTCCCCCCCCGGCGGGGGCCGCCGACCTCGGCGAGGAAGATGAAAAAACCCTGCGCCAAGTCTATGGCGGCGAGGACATGATCACCATCGCCACGGGCAACAAGCAGCATATCGCGACCGCTCCCGCCGTCACCACGGTGATCACCGCGGCGGATATCAAAGCCATGGGGGCCACCGATATCGACGAGGTTTTGGAGGCCGTCCCCGGACTCCATGTGGCGCGGAGCAATTTCGGCAATCCCATCTACACGATCCGCGGCGTCTATTCCTTGCAGAATCCGCAGGTCCTGGTCTTGGTGAACGGCATCCCCATCACCAACCTCTTCGTCGGGGACCGGAACCAAATCTGGGGGGGGATGCCGGTGCAAGCCATCGCCCAGGTCGAAGTCATCCGGGGACCGGGTTCCGCCCTGTATGGCTCGGACGCCTTCGCCGGCGTCATCAATATCATCACCAAAACCAAAGAAGATATTAAGGGCACCGAAATAGGCGGGCGGGTGGGCAGCTTCGATACCTACGATGGCTGGGCCCTGCACGGCGACACCTGGGCCGGTTTCGATGTGGCCGCCATGGTGGAATTCCACGATACCCAAGGCCAGCGCCAAACCGTCGCCTCGGATGCGCAAAGCTATTTCGACCAACGCGGAAACACCCTCGCTTCGCTGGCCCCCGGCCCCATGAACCTGCAACGCCAGAACCTGGACGCCCGCCTCGACCTCGCACGGGGCTATTGGCGCGTCAGGGGCGGACTCCAGCACCGGGCCAATTCCGGGACCGCGGCCGGCCTCAGCCAAGCGCTGGACCCCAGCGGGCGCTTCAGCAGCGACCGCTGGAACGCCGATATCACCTACCATAATCCCGAGTTCACCGAACATTGGGATGTCACCGCCCAGGCGAGCTATTTCGACACCAGCCAACAAGTCTCCGACAACGTTTATCTATACCCCAAAGGGGCCACCTTTCCGACCGGCTCGTTCGCGGACGGGGTAATCGGCAATCCCGAGGTTTTCGAGCGCCATACCCGCTCCAGCCTGTCGGGATTCTATTCGGGATTCGATAGGCATATCCTACGGCTGGGGCTGGGCTTCAATTACCTCAGCATCTACGATGTCAGGGAATCCAAAAACTATACCATCGTATCCCCCGGAATACCCTCGCCCCTGGGCGGATTGGTCGATGTCAGCAATACCTCGGACGTGTTCCTGAAGAAAGGCAGCCGCACCGATACCTTTATCTTTTTACAGGACGAATGGCGCTTTTCCAACGATTGGCAGCTCACCACGGGGGTGCGCTATGACTATTACTCGGACTTCGGGAATACCGTCAATCCCCGTTTGGCCTTGGTCTGGGAAACCCGCCAGGACCTGACCAGCAAACTCCTCTATGGCCGTTCCTTCCGCGCCCCCTCGTTCGCCGAGACCCGGAACATCAACAATCCCGTGGACCTGGGCAATCCCCATCTCAAACCGGAAACCATGAACACCATAGAACTGGCCTTCGATTACCACCCCACGGATAAGCTGCGTTTCGGTTTCAACCTCTTCAACTATTGGTGGAGCGATATCATCCGCTTCGTGCCGGACCCGGGCGGCGGCACCAGCACCGCGCAGAACGCCGGCCGCCAGACCAGCCACGGCCTGGAACTGGAGGCGGACTGGCAGGCCACCGAGGATTTCAAGCTCACCGGCTGGTACGCCTACCAGCATTCCATCGACGAATCCACCCACCACGACCCCGGCTACGCCCCGCACCACCAGCTTTACCTCCGGGGCGACTGGGAATTCCTGCCCAACTGGCATCTCAACCCCCAGGTCAAATGGATCCTGGACCGGGAGCGGGCGGCCGACGATAACCGGCCCCCCATCCCCGACTACAGCCTGGTCGATCTGACCCTCCGGCGCAAATACCTCATGGACCATTGGGAAATCGCCTTCTCGGTCCGCAACCTGTTCGACTCCGACGCCAGGGAACCCAGCCCGGCGGGTTCCTCGGGCAACCCGGCCTTCATCCCCTACGACCTCCCGCTGGCCGGGCGCAACTTCTACGGGGAAATCCGGTTTGAATTCTGAGTCCCGGCCCCCCCTGCGGGCGTACCCCCCTTCCGGCGCGGGCCACCGGCCCCGGCCAGGATACGGCGCTTGAACGGGCCGGTCCGCGCCATGCTGGCCGCCTTGGCGCTGGCCTTGTGGCCGGCCTTGGCCTTGGCCCAGGCCGCGCCGGTGGCGATCCTCTACCCCGACGTGCGCGAACCCTACCGGAGCGTGTTCGCCGAGATCGTCGTGGGGATCGAAGCCGGCTTGAAAGTCCCCTCGGACAAACACATGGTGGAGGAAACCGACGATATCGCGGCCCTGGGGACGCGGCTGCGGGACGAGCAGGTCAAGGTGGTCATCGCCCTCGGCCGCCTGGGGATGATGGCGATCCGCAAGTTCCCGTCCGGGCTGCCGGTCGTCATGGGCGCGGTCCTGATCGCGCACAGCCCGGAAAGCACGGCCTACACGGGAATCTCCCTCACCCCGGACCCGGAGGCCCTGTTCGGCTGGCTGAAATCCCTGGCCAGCCCGGTCAAGCGGGTGACGGTGGTCTACAACCAGGGCCGCGACGAATGGGTGATGGTCCGGGCGCGCGAGGCCGCCAAGCAGCACGGCCTGGCGCTGAACGCCCTGCCCGCCGGGAACATCCGCGAAGCCGCCAACCTCTACCGGGACTTCTTCGGCCAAATCAAGGACAATTCGGAAGCCCTGTGGCTACCCCAGGATAACTCGACCCTGGACGAAACCGCCCTGCTGCCGGCGGTCTTGAAAGAAGCCTGGGAAAAAAACCTGGTGGTCTTCTCGAACAATCCCGAACATGTCAAGAAAGGGGTATTGTTCTCGCTCTATCCCGACAACGAAGGCCTGGGCCACAGCCTCGCCGCCCTGGCCCAGGAATGGTTGCCGGGCGGAGGGAAAACCCCCGGCATCCTGCCCCTCAAGAACCTGCTGATCGCGGTGAACTCCCGCACCGCCGAACATCTGGGGCTTAGGATATCCAGCCAGGACAAGCGCAAATTCAACCTGATCTTCCCCTCTCCCTGAAACCGTGGCAACCCATAACAAGCTCCGATGAAAAAACGATCCCGGTCCTTGTTCGGTCGCACCAGCTTCCTGCACCAACTGGCGCTGACCTTCTCCATCGGCATCCTTTGCCTGGCCTTGCTGTCCTCGCTCGCCATCTCGACGCTGTCGAGCCGGATCGTGCATACCAAGCTCATCGAGCAAGGCTTGCAAGCCACCGAAACCCTGGCCGGGCAGAGCGCCCTGGCCCTGATCTACCTCAGCGGCGACAACGCCGAGGAACCCTTGCGGGCCGGATTGGCCTTCCCGGACGTGCGGGGAGCCGGCATCTACGACCTCAACCACCACGCCCTCCTGGCAAAGGGCGAGGACGCCATCCCACCCGGCGCGGAAACCGGGGAATGGCCGCGCTGGCCGCGCTTGGACCTGGAAACCCCCGACGCCTGGTATTTCGTGGCCCCGGTCTATTTGCACATGGGCGACGGGGAACGGGACTCGCCCTTCACCACCGCGTCCAAGGCGGCGGAACTGATCGGCCATGCGCGGATGAAAATGGGCAAGGACACGCTCAAGACCATGGCCGCCAGCATCCTCCGCACCAACCTCGCGGTGTCGGTGGCCTTCGCCCTGCTGCTGCTGCTATTGCTGCTGGCGATCACCCAACGCCTGACCCACCCGCTCAAGAACCTGGCCGAGATCATGGGCAAGGCTTCCTCCGGGGAGAAGAACCTCCGGGCCGACGTGCGCGGCCCCAAGGACATCATCGACATGGAACGCGCCTTCAACGCCATGATGGCGGTGTTGGAAACCCGGGAGCTGCAATTGGAGAACGCCCGCGACGCCGCCCTGGAATCGGCCCGGATCAAGGGCGAATTCGCCGCCAACGTCAGCCACGAACTGAGGACGCCGCTCAACGGCGTGCTGGGCATGTTGGAGTTGCTGCACGACATGGGCCTCGGGCCGAAGCAGCACGAATACGTCAGCGTGGCCCGCAACGCCGGCGAATCCCTGCTCAAGCTGATCGACGATATCCTGGACTTTTCCCGCACCGATTCCGGCAAGCTGAAATTCCAGCCCATCGATTTCGATTTGCAGGACATGCTGGACGAGGTCATCGGACTCCTGGCCGGGCAGGCCCAGCGCAAGCACATCGAACTGGCCTACGTGGTCGCCGACGAGGTCCCGCCCCGGCTCAAGGGCGAACCCGCCCGCATCCGCCAAGTCCTGGTCAACCTGATCGGCAACGCCATCAAGTTCACCGAAAACGGCACGGTGGAGGTCCGGGTCAGGATCGACCCGACCGGGGGCAAGGAAGGCCAGGCGGCGCTCCGGTTCGAGGTGGCGGATAGCGGCATCGGCATCCCCGCCGAGGCCCAGCAGCGCATCTTCGAGGCCTTCACCCAGGCCGACGGTTCGACCACCCGCAACTACGGCGGCACCGGCCTCGGCCTCGCCATCTGCCGCAAGCTGGTGGATTTCATGGGCGGGGATATCGGCGTCGACAGCGAACCCGGCCAGGGCAGCACCTTCTGGTTCACCATCCCCTTCGAGACGCCCTCCACCGAAGCCCCGGCCCCGGCCCGCCCCCAGCGCGAGGACATGGCTGGGCTGCGCATCCTGATCGTGGACGACAGCCCGGTGAATTGCCGCTGCCTGGAGCAGTTCCTGAAAAGCTGGGGCGCGTCCTACACCAGCGCCGTCACCGGCTACCAGGCGTTGCGCCTGATGCGGATCGCCGCCGCCCGCGGCAAACCCTACCACATCGCCCTGGTGGACCAGATCATGCCGGGGCTGGGCGGCCTGGAACTGGCCCAGCGCATCGCCGAAGACCCGGCCCTGGCGAAGCTGCATATCGTGCTGATGGCGAGCCCGCCCGAACCCGGATGGGATGAGGCCCGGCCCGCCAATATCGTCGACAGCATCGCCAAGCCGGTGCAGGCATCGCCCCTGCACGACTGCCTGATGAGCGCCAAGCTGGCCTTGCTCGAATACACGCCCCATTCCGGGCTGGCCGAGGCCAAGCACCCGGCCTACGGCGGCAAGCGCATCCTGGTGGTGGAGGACAACCGCGCCAGCCAACAGGTCGCGCTCGGCATGCTGGAGCGGCTGGGCTGTCAGACCGCCGTCGCCAGCACCGGCCAGGAAGCCCTGGACGCCGTCGCCCAGTCGCCGTTCGACCTGGTGCTGATGGATTGCCATATGCCGCGCATGGACGGCTACGAGGCGTCGCGGCGCATCCGCATGCTGGGCGGCAACCCGGCCCAAATCCCCATCATCGCCATGACCGCCCATGTGCAGGACGGCGACAGCGACACCTGCATCGCGGCCGGCATGGACGATTACCTGTCCAAGCCCTTGAAGATGGAGCCGCTCAAGGACAAGCTCACCCGCTGGCTCTCGCAGGAACGCGACCGGCTCCGGGCCGAGCCCCAGGACCCGGCGGCGGACGCCGACCCCGCGCTACCGCCGCCCGCCGCCCCGGACTGCCTGGACCGGGAAGTCCTGGACAAGCTGCGCGAGGAAACCGGCCCTGCGTATTTCCGCATCATCGAGGTGTTCCTGGAGGACACGCCGATGTACCTGCGGTCGCTGGAGAAGGCCATCGCGGCGGAGGACTTCGCCGCCATCGAGGAACTCGCCCACTGCCTCAAAGGCAGCGGCAAGAACCTGGGGGCGCACGGCCTGGTGGAACTGACCCGGCAGTTGGAGGAACTGGGCCGGGGCGGCGGCGAGGACACCGCGCCCGAACTCTACGCCCGGCTGACCGAGGAATACGAACGATTGGCGGTCGAACTGCGCGGGCAAAACCCCCACCCGCGCCGCGCCCAGAAAGCGGCTGAACCCAGGGAAACCCCGCGCATCGTGGTGGCCGACGACGACCGCTCCATGCGCTTCGCCCTGCACAACGTCCTGCTCAAGGACGGCTACCAGATCGAGCAGGCCACCAACGGCCTGCAAGCCCTGGCCCTGTGCGAGCGCAAGATGCCGGACCTGCTCCTGATGGACGCCCGCATGCCCAAGATGGACGGCTTCACCGCCTGTAGCCGCATCCGCGACCTGCCCGGCGGCGAGGCCATCCCCATCCTCATCATCACCGCCCTGGACGACGACCATTCCATCGAACGGGCATTCTCGGCGGGGGCCAGCGACTACATCCCCAAGCCGGTGCATTTCTCCGTGCTGCGCCAGCGCGTCACCCGGATGCTGGAGGCCAGCCGCGCCCAGCAGCATGTGACCCGGCTGGCCTACCAGGACGCCCTCACCGGCCTGCCCAACCGCGCCCTGTTCCGCGAACGCCTGGAAACCCTGGTGGCGGAACGCACCGCCGCCGCCGACCCCGAGCGGGTCCATGCCATCCTGTTCCTGGACCTCGACCGCTTCAAGCTGGTCAACGACACCATGGGCCACGAGGTCGGCGACCTGCTGCTCAAGACCGCCGCCGAGCGCGTCAAGGGCTGCCTGAGGCCGGTCGATACCGTGTCGCGCTTCGGCGGGGACGAGTTCACCGTCATCCTGCACAACATCGGCGGTCCCGAGATCGCCGCCATGGTGGCGGAAAAGGTCCGCGCCACCATCGCCAAGCCCTTCGTGTTCCTGGGGCGGGAACTTTATCTCAGCACCAGCATCGGCATCGCCCTGTACCCCGCCGACGGGACGTCCAGCGGCATCCTCATCAAGCACGCCGACATGGCGATGTTCCGCGCCAAGGAGCGCGGCAACGGCTTCTGCTTCTTCGAGAACAGCATGGCCAGCGAGATTTCCCGGAAACTCAGGCTGGAGAGCGATTTGCGGCGGGCCTTGGACCATGGGGAATTCCTGCTGCACTACCAGCCGCAGGTGGATTTGGCCAGCGGCTGGATCGTCGGCCTGGAAGCCCTGATCCGCTGGCAGCACCCGGAGTTCGGCCTGATCTCGCCCGGCCAGTTCATCCCGCTGGCCGAGGAAACCGGCCTGATCGAATCCATCGGCGAATGGGCGCTCCGCACCGCCTGCGCCCAGAACAAGGCGTGGCAGGACGAAGGACTCCCCAGGATCGTGATGGCGGTGAACCTCTCGGCGCGGCAATTGGAAGTGGACTACGAGGCGCGGATGATCGCCAAGGTGCTGGAGGACACCGGCCTCGAACCCCGCTATCTGGAACTGGAATTGACCGAGACCACCCTGATGAAGGACCCGGCCAAGACCGGCGAGACCCTGGCCAAGCTGAAGGCGCGGGGCATTTCGATCTCGGTGGACGATTTCGGCACCGGCTATTCCAGCCTCAACCACCTCAAGAACTTCCCATTCGACAAGCTCAAGATCGACCAGTCCTTCATCCGCGACCTGTCACACGACACCGACGACGCCGAGATCGTGCTGACCATCATCGCCATCGCCCGGAACCTGAAGCTGCGGGTGATCGCGGAAGGGGTGGAAACCCCGGAGCAATGGGAGTTCCTCAAGACGCATGGCTGCGACGAAATCCAGGGCTATTACCATAGCCCGCCGGTCCCGCCGGAAGAAGCCGCCACCCTGCTGGCCGGGAAGGCGGGCTATCCGCCGCCGCACTGGACCGCCCTCTTGGCCGGACCCGGCCTGGAACGGCGGACCTAGCGCGTTTTCATATTTCCTGTAGGGTGGGCACGCACGTATTCCGTGCCCACCGGGGTAGCCTAGAAGCGGTGGACAATGCCCTGGCGCGTTTAGCGCCTACAACAAGTCCACGGCCCCGCGCTCCGCCCCCGCATGGAGCCGGTAGCGGCCCAGCCCCATGGTCGCGCCGGTGCCGGCGTGGGTCCATTGGCCCAGCCAGAGATAGGGCCAGAACGGCGTCAAATCCTCCCCTTCGATCCACATCCGCCCCCACACCCCGCCCAGGCGCATGGCCTGGCGCTGGCGGTTGGAATAGCGGCGTTGTTCCCGCCATTCCAGCGCCGACTCCGCCCGTACCCGCCGGGCGTCGTCGCTCAAGCCCCGGAAATCGGTCTCCAGCGGGGTCTCGGTGTGGAAATAGGTGAGCATGGAAATCCGCCGCAGCAGGTTCCCGAACAGATCGGCGAAGGCGAACATGCCAGGGCCGACATGCTTGCCCTCCCGCTTCAGGCGCATGGGGGTTTCGATGGCGATCTCCACCGCGCCCAGGGCACCGGGAATCTCCGGCGGCGGCGGCATCCCCACCGCCGCCAAGCCGTCCGGCAAGGCGATATCCCGCCATTCCCCCGAACCCAGGCCGGTTTCCCGCTCCAGACGGTCGAAGCGCAGGTGGTTGCCGGCGACGCCCAGTTCCCCCGCGCCCGCCCGCCCCAGCGCGTACACCACCAAGGCCAGATGGCGGTTGGCCGCGCCGAACAGGCTGAACTCCAGGGCGCACGCCGCCGCCCCCACCGCGTGCGGCAGGGGGTCGAACACATAGGGATGGGGCACGGCGGAATAGCGCCGCATCTTGGCGGCGTCCGGCGGCGGCGGGGTCTCGAACAGGTAGGGATAGGCACAGCTCCGGTAAAGGAGACAGGTTTCGCAGCGCGGTGCCTGGGTGGCGCAGGCGGCACCCTTCAAGGCGTGGCCGAACGCCCCGCGCCAAGCCGAGCCGGGGAATTCGGAGAATCCGACCGGCGCGTCGGCCACGAACCAGGCGCGGTAGCGGCCTATGGGCAGGGAAATAACATCCGCCACCGGAGGCACCCCGCTCACGCGGAGCGGCCCGGCTTGTCGCCAAAGCGCCGCATCAGGCTGGCGATGATGACCAGGGTCGCCAGATAAAACACGATCTGTACCCCATCGGGCCGCGACACATAGCCCACCAAGGTGTGCAGCACCTGCCCGGCGAGGCTGTCCTCCGACAGCCAATCCGAGGTGTTCCACACCGCGCGGCCCAGGGGCGGCAGCCAATCGGCATCGACCAGACAAGCCGCGCCCTGTGAAGCCAAACCCGCCGCCAGGAACAGGATCAAGCCGCTGGTCACGGCGAACAAATGCCGGGTCGGCACCCGCAGCAGGCCGAAATACATGGCCAACCCGACCGCCGCCCCCAGCCCCAGGCCCACCGCGCCGCCCAGCAACATGGAGCCGGTATCGCCCTCGCCGCCGGTGGCGATGCCATACAGGAACAGCACCACCTCCGAACCCTCGCGCAACACCGCCAGCCCGACCACCAAGCCCAGCGCGTACAAGGGCCGGGCGCCCGACAATACCGCCTGCCCCACCTGTTTCATTTCCATCGCCAACTCGCGGCCATGGCGGCGCATCCAGACGTTGTGCCAGCCCAACATCCCCACCGCCGTGAACAGGATCGCCGCGTTGAACAATTCCTGGCCCACCCCGGCGGCGGCTTCGGCCAGCTTGTCGGCGAAGGCGGCAACGACGCAGGAACCCACCAGCCCCAAGCCCACGCCGCCCCAGACCCACAGGCCGCGGCGGGCGACCCCCTGGCTGGCGGCCATGACAATGCTGATGACCAAGGCCGCTTCGATGACCTCGCGGAATACGATGATGGCGGTGGCGAGCATGGCGATTCCCCCTACTTGGCGATCAAACGGCCCTTGGCGGTGGCTTCGTGGAATTCGCCGACGAACTCGTAGCTGCCGGGTTCCAACGGCCCCATGGGCATCACGATCTGCTTCTTGGCCGGCACGATCTTTTCCTTCTTGAGACTCTTGCTCTCGAATTCCTCGGAACTGGCGTCCTCGTTCTTGACGGTGAGCTTGAATTTCTGGCCGGCCGGGACTTCGAGTTCAGCCGGGGTGAATTGGTGGTCCTTGATCGTGAGGACGTAATCCTCGGCGGCGGTCGCGGCGCAGGCAAACACCAGGGCGGCGGCGGACAGGGCGAGGCTCGGGGCGGGATGGCGCATGGTATGGTTCCGTGATTGATAGGGAGAAATCCCCTTGCGGACTCGGGGAATGGATTCAGATGATATTGGCTATCATTTGGCGTGGCAACCACGGATGGGCGGGCTCCGGCCCGTGCCGGGTGAAATTCACCGGACGCCGCCGCGCCCACCCGGTCCGTCCATCGCGACCTTTCCCCGTGATTCCGGGTCCAACCCGGCATGGACCGCGCACCGCCGACGGCGCGGGGATTTGATCGAATTCCGAACCGTCCCGCCCTGAGCCAAGGAGGCGCGTATGCTGGACCCTTGCGTGTTCGTGATTTTCGGGGCCACCGGGCATCTGGCCCGTACCAAGCTCCTACCCGCCCTGTACCGGCTGCACCGGGCCGGACGCCTGCCCGAACCCTTCGCCGTGCTGGGCGTGGGCCGCCGCCCCTGGGACGACGAGCAATGGCGCGGCGAGGTGGCGCGGGCCTTGGAAGCCCAATCGGGCGCGGCGCTGGACCGGGCGGCCCTGGCCGCGCTGTTGCCCAAATTCCGGTTCTTCAGCGCCGACCTCGACGCCCCGGATTCCGCCCGTTCGCTGGCCGACGCCCTGGCCCACATACCCGGCCTGCCCCGGAACCTGGTGTTCTACCTGTCGCTGCCGCCCTCGGAATACCGGGCGGCGGCGGCCTATCTGGCCGCGGCGGGGCTGAACGCGGAACAAGCGGGCTGGCGGCGCTTGGTGGTGGAAAAACCCTTCGGCTCCGACCTGGACAGCGCCCTGGCCCTGGACCACGCCCTGCACCGCGATTTCGCCGAACCTCAAATCTTCCGCATCGACCATTACCTGGGCAAGGAAACGGTGCAGAACATCTTCGTGTTCCGCTTCGCCAACCTGATGCTGGAACCCTTGTGGAACCGCAATTTCATCGACCATGTGCAGATCACCCATAGCGAAACCACCGGCATCGAAGGCCGGGCCGGGTTCTACGACGGCACCGGCGCGTTGCGCGACATGATCCAGAGCCATCTGCTGCAAATGCTGGCCCTGACCGCGATGGAACCGCCCGCCCGCTTGGAAGCGGAATCGATCCGCGACGAGAAGGTCAAGGTGCTGCAATCGATCCGCCCGATCCCGGCCTGGGCGGTCCACGCCCAGGCGTTCCGGGCGCAGTACGTCCACGGCGGCGGCGCGGGGCGGTCCCTGCCCGGCTATGTCGAGGAGGAAGGGATTCCGCCGCGCAGCACCACCGAGACCTATGCCGCCGTCAAGCTCTTGATCGACAACTGGCGTTGGCGGGATGTGCCGTTCTATCTCCGCACCGGGAAACGCCTGGCGCGGGAAGGTTCCTTGATCGCCATCCGTTTCCGGCAGACGCCACAGCAACTGTTCGGGAATATCCGGCCCGGACCGTTGCCGCCGAATTGGCTGTTGATCGGCATCCAGCCGGAAGAATGCATCCGGGCCGAACTCCAGGTGCGGGAGGCCGGGGTCGGGATGAACACCCACACCACCCAACTCGACGCCAGCACCTGCCGCCAAGCGGGGCACCCTGGTTTGGACGCCTACGAAACCTTGTTGTTGGACGTGATCGAGGGCGACCATGCCCAGTTCCTGCGTTCGGACGAGGTGCAATGGGCGTGGCGGGTGGTGGACCCCATCGTCCAGACCTGGGCCACGGAGCGGGAATACATCCACACCTATCCCGCCGGGACTTGGGGACCGCGGGAGGCGGAGCGGCTGTTCGAGCGGGAGGACCAGGCATGGCGGTGTTCGTTCGAGCCGGGGTAGCCGGGAGGGGCTTGCCCCGCCCCGCCCGGACCGCCCACAATCCCAGGCCATCCCCATCCCAGACCGGAAGGCCACCCCATGAATTTCGACACCCCCCCCGACCGCCGCCCCACCGCCAGCCACAAATGGAACAAATACCAGGACCGCGACATCCTCCCGCTGTGGGTGGCGGATATGGATTTCCAAAGCCCGCCCTCGGTCATAGACGCCCTGCGCCGTCGCATCGATCACGGCGTGTTCGGCTACACCCTGGCCCCGGATAGCTTGGTCGAAGCCGTCCAAGCCTACGCGCTACGGGTCTACCGCTGGGCCATCGAGCCGGAATGGTTCGTGTGGCTCCCCGGCCTGGTCCAGGGTTTGAACCTCGCCTGCCGTGCGGTGGGCGACGCGGGCGACGCCGTGCTGACCGCCACCCCGATCTACCCGCCGTTCCTGCAAGCCCCCGGCTTCTCCAACCGCGAATTGATCACCGTACCCCTGGCCGAGGGCGCGGCGGGCTGGGAATGGGACTTCCAGGCGCTCGAAGCCGCCATCACCCCGCGCACCCGCCTGCTCTTGCTCTGCCATCCCCACAACCCGGTCGGGCGGGCCTGGCGGGAGGACGAACTGGCCCCAATCATCGCCATCGCCCGCCGCCACCGGCTCGTCGTCTGCTCCGATGAAATCCATTGCGACCTCCTGCTCGACCCCGGACTCTCCCATACGCCGCTGGCCCGGCTCGATCCCGATTTCGCCCGCCACACCATCACCCTGCTGGCCCCGTCCAAAACCTGGAACATCGCCGGGCTGGGCTGCGCCTTCGCCCTGATCCCCGACCCCGCCCTGCGCCGCCGCTTCCAACGGGAAATGGCCGGGCTGGTGCCCTGGACCAACCTGCTGGGCTATACCGCCGCCGAAGCCGCCTACCGCGACGACGGTGCCTGGCTCGCCGGTTTGATCGAATACCTCAGGGGTAACCGCGATCTGCTGCGCGACGGGTTCCAAGACGGCGGACGCCTGCGGCTGACCGTACCGGAAGCCACCTATCTGGCCTGGATCGACGCCCGCGCCATCGACGCCACCAACCCGCTACCCCACTTCGAGGCGGCGGGGCTGGGTCTTTCGGACGGGCGGGATTTCGGCTGGCCGGGCTATGTGCGGCTGAACTTCGGCTGTAGCCGCGCCCTGTTGGAACAAGCCCTGCGCCGCATGGAAGCCCTGCGCTGAGCCGCGATTACCCCACGATACGGGTGGACAGCCTCGCCTTTGCACGCGAAACTAATGCCCGCCACTGGCCTTGCGCGCCAGACGACAGATTCCAATTCCAAAGTAGAACGCAATCGCTTAAGGAGGGACTCCATGACCCATACATTCCGTACCACCACCCTGTTGGTCGCCCTGGCTTCCGGCGCTTCCATCGCTTCCGCCCAGGCGGCCTATCCCGCCGCCGATTTCAAGCCTTCGGTGATCTACCTCGCGCCCGACTTCGCCTCCCACACCTCGGGCGGCGCGTCCGCCACCACCGCCCACGACCCCAAGTACCCGGCGGCGACCTTCGAGTCCAAAGTCCTCTACCAAGCCCCGGACCTGGCCGCCCACAGCTCCAGCGCCGCGGCAGCCGCCACCACCCCCTACGATCCCAAGTATCCGGCGGCGCATTTCGAGCCGCAAATACTCCATCCGGCCAAGTAAACCCCATCCCGCGCCCGCGTGGGAACGCATCCGGCCCGCGGGCGACGCGGGCCGGATCGATTCCCACCCTACCCTCTTCCCGCCCAGCACGCTAAAGTTTCCGCCCTTCGCCCAACCGCCCCCAGGGGAAACACCATGCGCCTGCTGCATACCTCCGACTGGCATCTCGGCCAGACCTTCCACGACTACGACCGCGAGGAGGAACACAAGCTGTTCCTCTCCTGGCTGCTGGACCAACTGGAAACCGAACGCGCCGACGCCCTGCTGGTGGCGGGCGATATCTTCGACAACGCCAATCCTTCCGCCAAATCCCAGGAACAGCTCTACCGCTTCGTCAGCACGGCCAAACAGCGCTGTCCAGGGCTGGATATCGTCCTGATCGCGGGCAACCACGATTCCCCGGCCCGGCTGGAAGCGCCCTCGCCCCTGCTCGACGCCTTCGGCGTGCGGGTGGTGGGACCGGCCCGCGATCCTTTGGGCGGGTTCGACCCGGAACGGCTGGTGGTCCCCCTGACCCGCGCCGATGGCACGGTCGGCGCGTGGTGTCTGGCGGTGCCGTTCCTGCGCCAAGCCGATTTGGCGGCGTCGGAGGACAACGACGTGCTGGAATTGGCCGAGGACGATTATGTGCGCGGGGTGCAGCGGCTTTACCGGCGGGTGTTGGATGCGGCCTTGGTCCGGCGGCAAATGGGGCAAGCCCTGGTCGCGCTGGGCCATTGCCATATCACCGGCGGCGCGGTGTCGGAAGATTCCGAGCGGCGTATCGTGGTGGGTGGGGCCGATTCCTTGCCGCGTGGCATCTTCGCCCCGGAATTGGCCTATGTGGCGCTGGGTCATTTGCACCGCGCCCAAGCCATTGCCGGAGATGGACGGCTACGCTATTGCGGGAGTCCGTTGCCGCTGTCTTTTAGCGAGATCGACTATCCGCACCAAATCCTGCGGGTCGATCTGGATGGCGAACAGGTCGCCGCCGTCGAAGCCATCCCGGTGCCGCGCTTCGTGCCGCTGCTGCGCGTGCCCGAACAACACGCGCCCGTGACCCAAGTGCTGGAACAACTGGCCGGGCTGGACCTCCCGGCTGTGCCCTTGTGGCCCTATCTCGAAGTCCGCGTGCGGCTGGACATGCCCGAACCCGGCCTCGCGGCACGGATCGAAGCCGCCCTCGACGGCAAGCCCGTCCGCCTCGCCCGCATCGACCGCCGCCACGGCCACCCGGCGGGCGGCGCGGAAATCGCCCAGCCCTTGGAGGAACTCGGCGATTTCCGGCCCGGCACCGTGTTCCAGAACCTCTATGCCCGCCATTACCCCGGCGCAACCCCGCCCGAATTGCGGCAAGCCTTCGACACCTTGTTGAGCCTGTGCCAGTTGGAGGAAAACCCATGAAAATCCTGGCGATACGCGGCAAGAACCTCGCCTCGCTGGCAGGGGAATTCCAGGTCGATTTCCGCAGCGAGCCTTTGGCCTCGGCGGGTTTGTTCGCCATCTGCGGACCCACCGGCGCGGGCAAAAGCACCTTGCTGGACGCGCTCTGCCTCGCGCTCTACAACCGCACGCCACGCCTCGCCGGGGTGCCGGGCCAGGGCGTGGAATTGCCGGACGTGAAAGATGCGCCCATCGGCCAGCAGGACACCCGCAACCTCCTGCGGCGCGGCGCGGGCGAGGGTTACGCCGAAGTCGAATTCCTGGGCAACGACGGCCACGAATACCGCGCCCGCTGGTCGGTGTGGCGGGCCAACCGCAAACCCGGCAATAAACTACAGGCCGTGGACATGAGCCTCGTGAAACTCCCGGAAGCCATCGCCATCGGCGCCCGCAAAACCGAAGTCCTGCCCGAGATCGAGCAACGGCTGGGACTCAGTTTCGAGCAATTCCGCCGCGCCGTGCTATTGGCCCAGAACGAATTCGCCGCCTTCCTCAAGGCCGATGACGCCGAGCGCGGCAAGCTGTTGGAAGCCTTGACCGGCACCCAGATTTATAGCCTCTTGTCGCGCAAGGCCCACGAACGCGACAAGGAAGAACAGGCCAAGCTCAAGGAACTCCAGGCCCGGTTGGACAGCCATAAACCGCTGGACGCCGCCGAGCGCCGCGCCCACGAAGCCGAGCGCGACGCCGCCATGGAAGCCGCCGCCCGGCTCGCCACCGAGCGCGACACGCTGGAAAGCCATCTGCGCTGGCATGGGGAATGGTCGGCGGCACAGGACGACGAAGCCGCCGCTCTAGGCCGCCGCGACGAGGACGAACGCCGCCACGCCGCCGCCGAACCGCGCCGTCAATTCCTGGCCCGGCTCGCCCAGGTGCAAGCGGCGGCAACCCCGCTCCGCGCCGCCGACGCGGCGGAAGCCCAAGTCGAAACCGCCCGCGCCGAAGCCGCCGACCTCGAAGCCGAAGCCGCCCGCGCCGAGCAAACCCGCGTCCAGGCCGCCACCGCCCTGGAACTCGCCCACGCCGCCACCCGCGCCGCCCAACAGGCCCAAGCCGACGCCGCGCCCGGATTGGAACGGGCCAAAGCGCTGGATACGGAAACCGCCCTCACCGCCCAAACCCACGCCGAACGCGCCCGCGAACTGGAAACCGCCCGCGCCGCCATGGCCCAGGCCGGACAGCAACTCGCCGCCACCCAGGCCGAACAAGCCGCGACCACCCAGGACCATGCGGCCACCGCCGATTGGCTGGCGGCGGACAAGCAAGCCATCACCCGCAAACTGGCGGAGGAATGGCCGCGCTGGGATGAGTTGCTCGGCCTCGCCGACACCCAGGAACGGGAAACCGCGGCCGCCCTGGCGCAACAAGCCCAAGCCACCCGCGACTTGGACACCGCCCGCGCCGCATGGGAACAAGCCCACGCCGCACGGGAACGGGAGGAACGTGCCGCCCAAACCGCCGAGGCCCAATATCTGGAAGCCGAACGCACCAGCGCCGGTTTCGACGGCGACCGGCTGGCCGAGGCACGCCGCGCCCTGGATACCCGGCGCGACGATTTGGCACGGGCGGAAAAGCTGTGGCGGGAATACGCGGACAGCGCGGCCCGCCGCACCGACCTGCACCACCAGCTGGAACAACGGGAGCGCGACCGCGCCGCCGCCGCAGCCGAACTCACCCGCATCGCCGCCGAAAAGCCCGCCGCCGCCGCCCGCGCCCACCAAGCCCAACACGCTCTCGATACCGCCAAGCTAGCCTGCGCCGAGAACGTCGAACAATTGCGCGGCCAGTTGGAACCGGGCCAACCCTGCCCGGTTTGTGGCTCGCCCGAACATCCCTATGCCCAAACCGCCCCGGCCCTGCACGCTATCTTGGACGCGCTCGCCCAGGAAGCCGCGGCGCGGCGGCAAGCCCTGGAAACCCTGCTGGACCAGGAACGCGGCCAACGCGCCACGCTGGAACTCTGCCAAAAACAAACCGCCGACCTCCAACCCGCGCTGGAGCGGCTGACGCAAGACACCGCCCGGCTGGCGGCGCTTTGGACGGCGGAACCCGTGGCGGCGGAACTGGCGGAAACAGCGGAACCCGAGCGGCCCGGCAGGTTTTTGGCCCAGTTGGCGGCGATCAACGCGGCGCGTGCCGATCTCGAAACGCGGGAAACCGCCGCCCGCCGCGCCCTGGCCGCGCTCGACGCCGCCCGCCAAGTCCGCGACACCGCCCGCGAGGCGCTGAACCTGGCCCGGCAGCGCGAAACCGACGCCGCGACCGCGCTCACCCGCCAGCAGGACGCCCTGGACCAGGCCGGCCTCCTGGCCCGGCAAGCGGCGGAACGGCGCGACCGTTCGCTGGCCGACCTCACCCAAGTCCTGCCGGACTCCGGTTGGCAAGCCCCCTGGCGGGCCGATCCCGGCGGTTTCCATGCCAAGCTCAAGCAGCGGGTGGATATCTACCAAGCACGGCAACACCAGCGCGACGCATTGAAACAGCGGCTCGAAATCCTGGCCGCGACCCTCGATTCCCGGCAAGCGGCGCAACGTCAAGCCCTCGACCAGCACCAGCAGGCCGAACGGATGTTCCAAGACATCGACCTACGCCTAGGCCAGCAACGCGCGGAACGCGCCCGGCTATTCGACGGCCAAGCCACGGCGGCGGTGGAAACCACCCTGCGGCTGGCCCTGGACACCGCCCAGGCCGGGGAACGATCCGCCGCCCAAAAAGCGGAACAAGCCCGCACCCAAGCCACGACCGCGCAGACCCGCCTGGAATCGGCCCGGCACCAGCTGGAACAGCACGAACAAGCGGCGCGAACCAGCGTCGACGCCCTGGCCGCCTGGCTGGCCCGGTTCAACGCGGAACGACCGGAGGAACCGGCGCTAGACCGCGCCGGGCTACGCGAACTGCTGGGCCACGACGCCGCCTGGATCGAAACCGAACGGCTGGCCCTGCAAGCCCTGGCCGACGCCCTGCGGGACACCCGCGCCATCGCCGAGGAACGCCGCCAGCGCCGCCTCGCCATCGAACAACGCCGCGCCACCCCGGCCACGGCGGACAGCCTGCGCGGACGCCTCGCCGCCCTGGCCGACGAACTCAAGGCCGCCGACACCCGCCGGGTGGAACTCGCGGCCCTGCTCCGCGCCGACGACCAGCGCCAGGCCCAGACCGCCGCCCTCCTGGCCGATATCGGGCAGCAAGCCGCCAGCACCCGGCTCTGGGGCCAGCTCAACGAACTGATCGGCTCGCACGATGGCAAGAAATTCCGCAACTACGCCCAGCAACTCAGCCTGGAAGTGCTGATCGCCTACGCCAACCGCCATCTGGCCGACCTATCGCGGCGCTACCGGCTCAAGCGGGTGCCGGACAAGCTGGCCCTGATGGTGGAAGACAAGGACATGGGCGACGAGGTGCGCTCGGTGCATTCGCTGTCGGGCGGGGAATCGTTCCTGGTGTCGCTGGCCCTGGCCCTGGGGCTGGCCGCGCTGTCCTCGAACAAGGTACGGGTGGAATCGCTGTTCATCGACGAGGGCTTCGGCAGCCTCGACAGCGACACCCTGCGCGTCGCCATGGACGCCCTGGATTGCCTGCACGCGCAGGGACGGAAGGTGGGGGTCATCTCCCATGTGCAGGAGATGACCGAACGGATCGGGACGCGGGTCCAGGTCAAACGCCTGGCGGGGGGGAAAAGCCGGGTGTACATCGGTTGACGCCGCCCCGCTCCACCCCGGCCAGGCGCCGCCGCCCGCGCCGCAGCAGGTTGAGGATATCGAGGTTCGCCGCCAAATCCAGCGCGGTGAAATCGTCGTCGGTCTTGATCTGGGCATCGGCCCCGGCTTCCAGCAGATAGGCCACGGCCGCGGTCTTGCCCGCCGAGGCGGCGTAGATCAAGCCGGTCGCGCCCGCCGGATTGCGCCGGTTGATATCGATCCCGGCCTCCAACAACACGGCGATGGTCTTGACATCGTCGCTATAGCACGCCGCCCACAGGGCGTCGTTGCCATAGGCGTCGGCGCGACGGAGATCGGCCCCGGCCTCGACCAAGCCCCGGACGATATCCGCCAAACCGCGCTGGCACGCCTTGATCAAGGGCGGGGTGCCGCAGGGCAAGGGATGGTTGGCGTCGCCGGGATCGCCGCCCTGTTCCAACAACCATTCCGCCACCGGATTGAGCTTGACCACGGCGGGACCGCGCGGCGGGCGCTCGATGGCCTGCCCCGCCGTCTGCCAGGCATAAAAACCACCCTCCAGGCTGTACACCTCGCTGAATCCGCGATTCTCCAGTAAACGGGCGCAATCCAAGCTGTTATTGCCCCGGTAGCAATAGATCAACAAGGGCATATCGCGCCGGAATTTCTTGACCGTGGACTGTAGGGTCGACAGGGTCACGGGGATGGCACCGGGGATGCGGGCGTCGTTGTAGGCGGCGGCATCGCGCACGTCGAGGATCACCGGGGATTTCTCGCGGACCAGCACGGAGGCCGCCGCTATGGAAATTTGCTGAATCATGGTTCGACCGAACTACCTTGTCTATGAATCGCCGCCCTTCCCGACCGGGGAGCGGCGTCAACACCACGCACCCACGGCAACCGTGGGAACCCAAGAAAACACGTTATGGCCGTGGGGTTTGCAAACATCCTGCCAAGCTCCGGAAAGCGCGTATCCAAGGAACGCCACGCATTCTTCCAGGCCGGCGGTAGGGTTTCCAGGCCGGGGCGGTGGGAAATCCGAACCATGAACAAGCACGGAGCCGGATTAGGGCGGGATAACGCCCGTGAATGGTGCATCGACGCCGCCCGGTGCCGAGGCAAAGCGCGAGAATGCGCGGCGGGAATCGGGAAGAGGGTTTGGGAGATACAGGCGTGGGATCGGGCCGACACCCAAGCGGAGCCTGGGTGCCGGCGGACCTTCAGGGCAGGGTGCTGGTCACGGTGCGGGCCGCCCCGGCGTCGCGGGCGTTGCCGTCATAGATAGCCTTCAGCTGGTCGAGCTGGGCGGTGGACAAGGTGATCGGCGTCGCCAGCACGTACCAATTCACCCCTTCGGTGCAAGGCGGCGTGGTCAGCGAGCCGCCATAGGTATAGAAGGACTGCCGGTCCACCGCGGCCGGCAACAGCGCCATCGGATTCAAGGCGGGACCGGAGGCGCTGCCGGACGTGGCCGGCATGGACTTCAATATCTTGCCGATGGTCCTGTTTTCGGCCCCCTCGTCGAGGAAGACGCCCACCACCGCCATCTTGCCGTCCTGGCGGATATGCACGAAATGCAATTCCGCCGCGTGGACCACACCGTCGACCTTATGCTCGCTGGGCGCGTGGAAATGGAATTGCAACAAAGGATATTCGTCCTTGCCGATCCTCAAAACACCCGGATAATCGGTCGCCATCTTGACCTGGGCGGCATGGCCGTTGTTGAGATAGGTGGGCTGGAGCGCACTGGCGTAGACCAGCCTGAGCGCGTTGAAGGCGTCGGGATGGACCAGCTTGGCGGCGCTGATATCGATCGGCGACTGGCTGCCACCGATGTCGCATACGGCATAAGGATAAAGATGCGCCCCGGTGGCGAGCGGGTCTTCGCTCGGGATATCGCCCCAATGGGCTTGCTCGTCGTAGGTCCAATGCGGCATGTCGGCCGCCAGGGCCAGGGGAGTGGATGCCACGCCGCATATGGCGGCGAGCAGGGAAGCGCGGAGCTGATTTTTCATCGTCATAGGATAAGCCTGCGATTTTTATTGGAATTATCGGAACGGTGGGCGCGGGTCCGTCAGCAGGTGTGTTCCCTGCAATAATCGGCCAGGCTCTGCGGAGGAGGCGGTGGCGGCGGGGTGGTGGCCGGGGTGGCGGTGGTGGTAGTAGTGGTGGTCTGGGGCGGGGGGTGCCGGATTGTTCCGCCGCGACGGCCGCGCCGACGGCGAGGAAACCCAGGATCAAGGACAACGGTTTGATGGACATGGTGTGTTCCCTTTCGGTGAAATCGGTGTCAAGAGTCCGGCGGCGAGTCTGTGTACCGGACGACCGTTCTCAAGCGTAGATCAAATCCACGATAAATCCGAATTTCCGTGAAAAAATTCACGGACGGAAACGCGCCGATAGGGTAGCCCGCAGGGCCAGGCCGGGCGGCCGGCAAGACGGGAAATTCCGGGACGGGCGGCGCGGCACCGGATTTCGGCATTCCCGCCGAAATCAAGATCGCCCCGGCTTATCTGGATTGGTACCGCGCCGCCGCGCCCTGCCGCTTCTGCCACAACTCCACCTCGAAAATGAACTTCTGCAACTGGGTCTCCATCCCCCGGCCCAGGCTGCGGAAGGCACAGCCCACCCGCTGGGCCTGGGGCCGGTCGGGGCGGGCCTGGAGGATTTTGTTGCGGATTTCGAGGTTCACGGGAATATCGGGCTGGCTGGGCAGCACGAGTTTGCAGCCCTCCAGGAGATGGCCGACATCCAGGCCGGCACCGATGCGGGCGCCCTTGTCGGACAGGGCCAACCCGGAGAGGCTGAGATCGTACACGCCGAATTCCACCGCGCCGCCCTCCAGCCCGACCCGGCATTTGACCGGCATCGCCAGCGGGATCGCCACCCGGTAGAACTCGCGCTGTTGATGCCAGAACAAGGACTGCGGCAGCGGCGCGGCGAATACCGGCTCGCCCCGCCAAGTGGTCTCGGTCAAGCCCTCCACCAAGAACTGGCTCCGCACGCCATCCACCTGGGCCATGAACACCACGGGCCGGGCCTTGGCAAACTGGCGGTTCACGGCCTCGCTGGACCCCATATCGAATACGATCCAGCCCCGCTCCGGCAATATCTCGACGATGGCCGTCACCAGGTTGGCCTTGGAGTCTGGATGGTGGGCGGTCACCAAGCACCTTTTGCGCTGCATCAGCCTGAGTTTTTCGAGGATTTCGCCTTGGCCGCGCAGGGTATAGCCGACGTGGTCATCTATGGATTCGGTATGCATGGGTGCGATCCCGGGCCTGATTTATGGTGATGGCTGGATTCTACAAGCTAAACGGTTCCCTGTCCCACTCCTCGCAATAGTGACAATTAACACCGCATAAATTGACATGATAAAGCCATTATGAACCGTCTACCGCTCAAGCATGCCCCTCCAAATAGGACAGTTCCGCAGGCGTATTGAGATTGGCGAACACTTCGGGATGGTCGGAAAAATCAACCAGGACCGGGTGATGCCGGTACAGCCAGGCCTGGACCTTGCGCTGTCCCCCGGCGAGATAGGCTGCGAGGTCGTCCGCCAAGCCCCGCTCCGCCAGCAGGAACACCGGATGCAGGCGCTCACCATCGTGGGCCGCGCACAAGGGAGCGCCCGTGGCCTCGCGTTGAATCGGCAAACGCGCCAACAACGGCCCGGTGACGAACGGGCAATCACAGGGCACCGTCAATACGTAGGGGGTATCCGCCGCCCGCATCGCGCCCAGCAAGCCGGCCAGGGGACCGTCGAAGCCCCCGTCCGGGTCGGCGATCACGCGATGGCCGAAGCGGGCGTAAAGCTCCGGGTTGCGGTTGGCGCTGACCAGGACGCGGCCCGCCACCTGTTCCAACGCCTCCACGGCATAGCCCGCCAAGGGCCGCCCCCGGAACGGCAACAAGCCCTTGTCCGCGCCGCCCATGCGTCGGCCCCGGCCCCCGGCCAGCACCACGCCGGTTATCTTTGCCCGGTCGAAAACCATGGTGATACCCTAATCCCAACCCTATGCCCAGCGACCTGCCATGTCCAGGATTCCCAGCGCGATTTTCGCATCCACCATCCTCCTGCTGCCAGCCTGCGCCACGACCCGGCCCGACCCCGAACCGGGCTACTACCACGCCGAGACCGTCAAGCCCTACGCCGATGTGCTGGCCGAGTTGGAACTCGCCATCACCGAGCGCAATTTCCGCATCACCGGCCATAACAAGATCGGCAGCGTGATCCGCGCGCGCGAACACATCGCCTTCCCCGATTACGACACGATCCAATTCTGCAACCTGAGCCTGGCCCGGCGGATGTTGGAACTCGAACCGGCAGCGGTGGCCTACATGCCCTGCAACGTGTCGGTGCGCTCGGAACGGGGCCGGGTCCATATCACCACCCATCTGCTGCCCACCGACTCGGCCAATCCCCGGATGGGCGAGTTCGCCCGCGACATGAACCGGCAGCTTAGGGAAATCGTGGATTTCGCCGCCGAGCCGTGAAGCTTCCGTAACATTGCATAGGACCGGCCCGCCCCCTATCATTCCGCCGGTTTTCCGCCCCACCACCCGAAAGCACAGCAATGAACCGAACCGTCCGCACCGCTTGGGCCTTGTCCGCCCTGTTGGCCGCCGCCACCGCCGCCGCCGCTCCCCGAAACCCGACCCCGAAACCCGCCGCCCCGGCCAAGGAAGCCGCCGCGCCGGTCAACGATTTCCCGACCCAGGCGCGGGTCGAATACGTCATGCAATGCATGGCGGAACGTGGCGGGCAGAACCTCGACAACCTATACCACTGCGTCTGCGCGGTGGACAAAATCGCCGGCCGCTTGAATTACCAGGATTATTCCGAGGCGCTGACCTTCACCTATCTGTTCGACACCCCCGGCGAAAAGGGCGGCGAATTCCGCGATCCGCCGAAATCGAAGGAATTGCGCGACCGGCTGAAGGCGGCGAAGAAAGAGGCTGAAGGGTGTTTCCCGGTGTTGCCGGGAGCCGCTGGAGCCGAAAAGACGCCGTAAAAACCGCCGGCCTTGGAACGCGGCCCGGCCACGGCTCCAAGGGCCATCGGCGGTTCAACCAAAGGCATTCAAGATCGAAGTCCGGTGCTTCTCCAGGTCGATGCCGAAATCCTCGGCCCGATGTACGGTCTTGATCTTGTAGGGCCGGCCCTTGTCGTCCACATCCTTGAGCGCCATATCGACCAGGCTTTCCTTGCAGGACACGCCCGCCGCGTTGCGCACCACCATGATCTGCGGCCTGAGGCGCTGCTTGGGATTGGCTTGCAGGACGATGGCGATCTCGCCGGTGCTGAGTTCCACCACGGTGCCCGGCGGATAAGCCCCCATACAAGCCACGAAGCCCGCCGTCAACGATTGGTCGAGCTGGCGGCCGGTCGACATCTGGTTCAGGAGGCGGATGGCGTCGAGATGGTTATAAGCCGGCCGGAACGGGCGCTGGCTGACCAGGGCGTCGTAGCGGTCGGCCACCGCCACGATCTTGCAATTCAGGTTGAGCTGGTGGTCCTGTAGGCCGCGCGGATAACCGCTACCGTCCATATGCTCGTGGTGCCCGTAGGCCACATCGACCGTCCCGCTGAACACATTCCGCCCCGACATCAGGATGTTCCGTCCCTGCTCGGCGTGGTTGCGCACCACGGTCACTTCCTCGGGCGCGAGCTTGCCCCGTTTGTTCAGAATCGCCGCCGGGATCGCGACCTTGCCGATATCATGCAACAGGCCGCAGGTGCCGAGGTTCTCCAATTGCTTGGCGTCCAAGCCCATGTAATGGCCCAGCACCACCGAAAAGGTGCAGACATTGAAGGCGTGCTGGGAAATCAGCATGTCGGTATCGCGCATCCGCGCCACGAACAGCATCGACTCGGGGTTGCGGATGACATTGGACACGCACTCGGCGACCGCCGACTTGGCCACCAAGACATCCACGCTCTTGCCGAACCGCACCTCGTCGACAAAGTTCTTAACCAGTTGGGTGGTCTGGCGGCGGGCGTTTTCGGCCACCTCGACCTCCTTCTCGTAGGCGCTGACCGCTTCCCGGCTCATGTAGGAGCGCGGCGGGGGCGCGGCGTCCAGCGAGATTTCGACCCGGCGGGTGCGCAGCAGGTCGATGTAGACGTATTCGCAATGGCGGGCCACCACCTCGATATCGTCCTCGGACCTGATCTCGAAACCTTGGAACAGGAATGGCGTTTCCAGCCATGGCCTGTCGAGTTCGCAAACGAACATGCCGGGACGCAACTCGCCCACACGCAATTTGACTTTCTCGATGTAATCGACTTTCCGGGGGGGTTGATCCATAGTTCGCGCTCCGCTGGTCGGTGCCCATGGGCCGAAGCGAACACCGCGCCGGGTCTGCCCCGCCATCGGGGAATGGCGGAGCGGGCGGCCTTCGTCACGGCCCAGGAGACGGTCTCGTTATTTCGTAACCGTTAGCGATGCGATATACCGCATCGGAATAATGCCTTTGGTGCGTCACAGCAATATGGCGACGCCGTTGCCAAGGCCAAGCAATCCCATACAAAAACGGGGAGCGACCACGGCACGGCTCCCCCTGCCGGTACAGCCTAAGGGCGGAGGCCACAGGATTCAAGCCTTTAGAGGATTTGCCGGTACCACGCCATGACGGCCTCGATCCTGGCATCCCAACCATGCCTGGACTCCACCCTGACCCGCCCGGCCTTGCCGCGCAAACGCCAGACCTCGGGCGCGTTCATGATATCGATCAAGGCCCAGGTCAGGCGTTCGACCACCGAACGCTGGCCGGTGGCCGGAATCAGCAAACCCACCTCGGCATCGACGATATCCGCCGCTATCCCACAATCCAGGGCGATGACGGGCCGCGCCGCCGCCATGGCCCAAAGCAGGGCCGATCCCTGGGTTTCCCGCACCGCCGGCAGGCAGAACACATGGGCGCGGGCCAGTTCCGCCGCGACACCGTCCTCGTCCAAAGCCCCCTTGAAACGCACGCAGGCCGAGATTTCCAAGGCTTCGGCCTCCGCCCGCAACGCCTCCGCCTGATCGCCCTCGCCGACCACGACCAGTTCCACCGGACTGCGGGCGCCGACCCTGGCGATGGCCGCGAGCAACATCGGGATGCCCTGGTCCGGTACCAAAGGACCGACGAACAACACCCGCAACGCCTGGGTGGCCGAAGGCGGTTCCGGCCAGGGTCCGGCGCGGAACCGGTCTTGATCGACGCCGTCCTCCAGCAAAAGGCGGCAGCGTTCCCGGCAGGCGGCGGGGAGTCCCGCCAGGGTGGACGGGTTGGCCGCGAGGATCAGGCTGGCATGGCGGGTGGTCCCGAGTGCCCAGTCGAACCAGCCGCCCAGGGGGGCCGCGCTACGGACCGGACGCGGGTCTTGCAGGGCGATTTCGGGGAAGGCCTCCGGCACCGGCACAGCGCCGTTCCAAGGGCCGAGCGCCACGGGCAGGCCCAGCCGGTGCAGGCGGGTGCAGGACAAGGGCGCGGCAGGGGTGAATTGGTGCGCCAAGTCCCACACCGCCCCGGCCATGCGGCGGCGGCGCAGGACGCCGAGCGCGGCACTGTCGTAGAGTTGCCATTCCAAGGGCGACAGCGCATCGCCGCCTTCATGCTTGAACAGCCCCTCCACCAAGCGGCGGACCCAGTCCGGCACCCAATCGGTGTCGATATAGATCACCGAGGAATCCGGCAAGGGGGCGCCGGCTGCTTCCAAGGCCGGGCGGTTGCGGCGGTGGGTGACCAAGGTCACGGGGCATTGTGCCGAAATACGCCGGTACCACTCCCAGCCGATGCGCGCGCCCGGATCGGTGCCGGGGGCGCAATGATAGGCCGAGAGCAGGATGCGCGGCTTGGGCATGGCCAGGGGTCCGGGTTCGACCGGCGCGGCGGACTCCACACTGGACACCGCGCGGTCCAACACCATCGGTGCCGCCGCCATGACCGGCATCGCCACCGGGGCTTCGGCCCGCGCCGGGGCTGCCTCGCCCGCCAGCCCCAGCCGGATCAACAAAGGCTCGACATCGTTGAGGAAACGGTTCTGGCCGAAATAGCCGCGCAGCAAATCGCAGGCGCGTTTGGCGATGGCTTCCCGCTCGGCCTCGTGGGCGAGGTAATAAGCCACCTTCTCCTCGAAATCGGCCAAATCCCAGGCCAGCGGCACATAGGTTTCATAGGGCAGGAACACCTCGGGATAGCATTCGAGGTGGGACAGGTCAGGCTTGAGCAGCAAGCAGCCCGCCGCCATGGCCTCGAAGTCGCGGGGGGTGATCTCGCCCTGGCCGAACGGGCTGAAACAAATCCGGGTGCGCAGCAACTCGGCCCGGTATGAGGCCGGGGGCAGCTTGCCATCGGCCCGCACCCGGTAGCGCCCCGCCAGTTCGCCGACCTTGTCCAAAGCCTCCTGGCGCATCGCGGCGTACCAAGCCGACCCCTCGGTATTGAAACGGGCCTGCACATCGATATCCCGGTCGCCGTTGGGGAACCCGCCCTGGAAGCGCGGCTGCAATTCCGGCGAGAAGGCGTAATGCGGCCCGAGCCACAGCTTGGACCAGAAATCGTCCGGGACCGGCCAGCGGTTCATGGGCTCGGCGGCGCGGAGGCGGCGGGCGTAATGGTCGCCGTGGTAGGCATCGCCCAGCAGGGTTTCCCGGTACAGGCGCTTTTCCTTCAAGACCTGTTTCTTGACATAGGCCGCGACCAGCGGGTTCAAGGCTCCGGCATAGGGCAGGCTGGTGGACGGCGAGGCGTCGAAATAGCCCAGCCGGGCGGTGGGGAAGATAGTGCGGATACGTTCGGCCAAGGCGGCCACCTCACCGGGCGGCAGGCCGGCGCGGGCCTGGAAACACACCGCCTCCACCGGCCCGGCATAGGGATTCTTGCCCGCCTGGAACCGCGACAGCGGCAGTTCGCGGATATCGATGCCGTAACGCGCCGCCAAGTCGGCGCGGTGCCGCCAGAACGGGAACAGTTGCGCCCGGCCCAAGGGGGTGTCTTCGCTGATGAACAACCAGCGTTTGCGGCGGGAACCCAGGAAAGGCGGGAGGAAGCCCAGCGTATCGACGGAAACGCGGTGGGCCTGCCAGGACAGCGTGGCGATGCTCATGGGGTAAGCTCTGCTCGTTCTAGTTATGGAGGATAAAGCCGGGCCGGGGGCCGGGTGGGCGCGATTATCCCCGCATGGGCCGGGGAAAAAAATCCCCGCTGCCCACAAAAAACCCGGCCTAAGCCGGGTTTCGCGGTAGGGGACGGGAGGGCTCAATCGATGTCGAGGAAGGCCTTGAGATGCTCCGAGCGGGTCGGATGGCGCAGCTTGCGGATGGCCTTGGCCTCGATCTGGCGGATGCGCTCGCGGGTCACGTCAAACTGCTTGCCGACCTCCTCCAAGGTATGGTCGGTCTTCATGTCGATGCCGAAGCGCATCCTCAGCACCTTGGATTCGCGCTCGGTCAGGCAGGCCAGCACTTGCTTGGTGGCTTCCTGCAAACCGGCCACGGTGGCGGATTCGACCGGCGACATCACCTGCGAATCCTCGATGAAATCACCGAGGTGGGTGTCGCCCTCGTCGCCCACCGGGGTCGCCATGGAAATCGGCTCCTTGGCGATCTTCAGCACCTTGCGGACCTTGTCCTCCGGCATTTCCATGCGGTTGGCGATTTCCTCCGGGGTGGCGTTGCGCCCGGTCTGTTGCAGGATCAGGCGCGAGGTGCTGTTGATCTTGTTGATGGTCTCGATCATATGCACCGGCACCCGGATGGTGCGGGCCTGGTCGGCGATGGCGCGGGTCACGGCCTGGCGGATCCACCAAGTGGCGTAGGTCGAGAATTTGTAGCCGCGGCGGTATTCGAACTTATCGACCGCCCGCATCAGGCCGATATTGCCCTCCTGGATCAGGTCCAGGAATTGCATCCCGCGGTTGATGTATTTCTTGGCGATGGAGATCACCAAGCGCAGGTTGGCCTCGATCATTTCCTGTTTGGCGAGCCTAGCCTGGCGCTCGGCGGCGGCCACCCGGCGATGGATTTCCTTGATGGTCGAGGCTCCGAGGCCGTTCTCCTTCTCCACCTGGCCGATGATGGCCTGGGCCTGCTTGATCTCCTCCACGCGCCGGGCCAGGACCCCGGCGTAGGGTTTGCCGGAGGCGATCACGTCGTCGATCCAGCCCGGATCGGATTCCCGCCCCACGAAGCCGGACACGAACACTTCCTTGGGCATCTTGGCATGGCCCACAGTCCAATCCATGAGGGTCCGTTCCTGCTCGCGGATGCGCTCGATGGCCAAGCTCAGGGTCTCGGTCAGTTCCTTCATGAACTGCGGGGTCTTCTTGAATTCCAGGAAGCCCTCGGCCAGTTTGTCGAAGGCGGCCTGGGTGCGTTCGTCGCCGTGGCCGTATTTCTTGCGGGCGCTCAGCGCGGTGGCGTATTGCTTCTTGAAGGCGGCGAGCTTTTCCTTGACCAGTTCGATATCCGGGCCGGTGTCGGCCTCTTCCAGCAGTTCGGCCGCAGCATCGTCGTCGGCGGCGACGGCGACCTCGTCGGGCGGCGGCACCGGATCGTCGTCGCGGCTGGGATCGACCAATTCGATGATCAAATCGGTCAACACCCCTTCGCCCGCCTCCAGCCGGTCGAACGCGCCGATGAAGCGGTCCATGGCCGGGGAAAAGCGGACCAATTCGCGGGCGGCCTGGTTGATACCCTCCTCGATGCGCTTGGCGATGGCCAGTTCCCCGGCCCGGCTCAGCAGTTCCACCGCGCCCATCTCGCGCATATACATCCGCACGGGGTCGGTGCTGGGAATCTTGCCCGCATCGGACAACACCATCGCCGCCACCTCGGCGGCCTCCTCGACCTCCTCTTCGGCATCCTGGTCCACGCCCACCACGGTGTCGGTGATGGTGTCGATATCCGGTGCCTCGTCATGGACCTCGATGCCCATGTCGTTGATCATGCTGATGATGTCTTCCATCTGTTCGGGATCGGAGACATTCCCAGGCAGGTGGTCGTTGACTTCTGCGTAGGTGAGAAATCCTTGAGCCTTGCCTTTGGCAATAAGTTCTTTCAGCTGGGATTGCTGCTGTTCAAGCGTCATGAGTGCCTCGCGTGCGCGTCGCCATTGAAAAGCGGAACGTTCCAAAATAACATAAAAAGGCTATTGGTTTCAAGGCATTATATCCAAATATGAAAAAATCCGGGGATGCGGCGGCCATGCCGCGTAGCGGCACCGCAACATGCGGCCAAGCCAGCCCGCCATCGCCCATAAAAAAACTCCGCCCTGGGAATATCTTCCGACCATGAACATCCTATCCAAACTCGCGGCCTCCCTGGTTTCTGCCTCGGCCCTGACGGGCTGCACGTCCTTCGCCATCCAGCAACAGGGCAAACCCTGGCCGGGGCATTATGCGGATTGCCCCAGCGTCTACACCCTCAGCCGGATGGAATGGGCGTCGCTGGCCTGGGCGGTGTCGGGCGCGCCGAAACCCGGCGATGCCTGCCTGAAGCACTATTACACCAAGGCCGACCCGGGCGGGTTCTACCGCGACATCAACCAATACATGGCCCCGTTCTACGTGCTGAGCCTGCCCGCCGACGCCATGGTGGATACGATGGCCCTGCCCTTCACCCTGCCGACGGCGCTGGCCGAAGATTAGACCCCCGCGCCTCCCGGCGGATTCCCCCCGCGGAACCGCGCCGCCCGGTACACGGGCCGGACCGTAGAAATGGCGGCGATCGCGCAAAATTCAAGGATAGCCGGTTCCGGGAGCCGCGCCCCCCCGCAAAACAAAACTCCCCAGGCCGGAGGGGCACCCGGCCTGGGGAGTGGATGGGAGGGGACGGGCCCGCGCCTAGACCGCGGCGTTCAATAGGGCTTCCTTGGGCGGGGATTCCCGCAGGCGGCTCAGCAAGCCGTGCAAGGCCCGGTCCATCAAGGGCACCGTGCCGCCCTCGATGAGCTGGATGCCGCCTTCGCCCAGGCGCTTCGCCAATTCCACCAGGGGGATTTCCGCCACTTTGCAACCCTTGCGGTTGACGAACACATAGGTCGAGGTGAGTTGGCTTTTCCAGGACAGCTTGGCCCGCGTCCGCGACCCGCCATCGCGGAATTCGACCCATTCGCCGACGCCGAGACCGCGGGCCTTGTCCATGGCAGCGGGGTCGATGCCCGCAGCGATATCCTCCACCTGGAAGCCTTCCAGCCCGGTGAAGTCGGACAGCGAGAACGCCTCCACATCGGGCAGGTTGGCGCGGATATCGACGATGGCCCGCGCCAGCTCGGGATCGCGTATTTCGACCTTGCCGGGCCGCTCCACCGCCTGCGCCGGGGCGGGATCGACCGCCGACTCCGCGCCGTCCAGCGGCCTGGACAAGCGGGCGATATGGCAGGCCCGCAAATCCTTGAGGATGGTGACCACGGCCTGCGGGTCCAGGGAGAGGACTTCCAGCCCGACCTTGATGGCTTTCAGCAGCGGGGGGATGGCGTTCACCAGTTCCGCGCGGTGGGCAGCGTCCACCGGCACCGTCACGCTCCATACCAGCCTGTCCATCACCGCCAGGGAGTTCTCCCAATCGGCGGGCGTCCTATCGCGGCGCAGATAACCCAGCACCAGCACGTCCTTCCAGATATTGAACAGGAAGGAACGCACCACCGCCGGGGCGGGCTTGCCATGCAGGCGCGAAGCGATTTCATAGGCCACCTTGTGCTTGGCGATCCGCATCTGCTCCTTGCTCTGGGTGGCCTGCCGGGCGCGCTCCTCGGCGACGCCGCTGCGTTGGTTCTCCTTCTGCATGAAGGCGGTGAACTCGTCCAACAGTTCCGAGAACAGGTTCACATCCTGGTCGAACTGGTCCAGCACCCGGTGGACCGTGGCCTCGATACGCTTGAACACCGGGTTCCCGGCGATGCCCTCGCCCGGATCGAGACCGATGCCGGCCTGGGCCAGCGCGTTCAGCAGCAGGCGCACCGGGTGGTTCTTGCGGCCCAACAGCGATTTTTCCAGGATCGCCACCTTGATGACCGGGATTTGCAGGCGCGAGATCAGCGCCTTGACCGAATCGGGCAGGTTGTCGTCGGCCAGGATGAATTCGAACAGCAAGGACACCATGTCGATCAGGTCTTCCTCGCGGCGGGCGATGGGGCGGGTGTCGTCGGCCCGCGCCACCCGCAGTTGCTGGTGCAGGTAGCCCTTCACGGCGTCGGCCCGCGCCACCCCCGGCTGTTGCAGCCGGTTCAACACGCTCAACACTTCGCCCGTGGCGAAGGTCGGCCCGGTGTAATCGGCGGGATGGAAGCTGGGCAGCCCCATCCGCGCCCGCCAATCGCCCATCAGGCTTTCCAGGGCGGCGAAGGCTTCCAGGTACGACGGTTGGCCCTCGTCCGATCCGTCCAAATAGGCCGTGGCGGCCTCGCCGGGACGGGCGGCCAGTCCGCCCGCCGGCAGGGGAACCCAGCGCGGCGTCGCGGCCAGCTTGGGCAAGACGCCTTGCTGGATCAGGCAAGCGTTCGCCTCGCGGTAGAACCCGCCCAAAGCGGCCACCACGACCTGGTCGTAGAGCTTGTAGATCAACAGCCTGACCGGCAGTTCCAGGGCCAAGGGCTGTAAGGCCAGGCCCAGGGCGTGGCACAGGACTTCGGGCGCGAGCGGATTCTCTTCCGGCGCGATCTCGTCCCGGCCCGCCATATGGGCCAGGCGGGCATCGAGGGCTTGCAGTTCACGCGGGAACAACCCCCTGCCCTTGTCCACCATGCCCTTGATGGCCAATTCCTCTTCCAGCGCCGCCTCGTCCACCAAGGACAGCTCGGCCTCGGGCAAGGCACCAAACGCCGCACCCTCCGCTTTGGCCGGGCGCTTGGCGACCTGCTTCCAGAATTCATCGAAAGCCCGGACCACCCATAGCCCGTATTGCGCCCGGACCGGATTGGCCTCAAGGCGCAGATAGCGCATGGCTTCGAAGTATTGGGTTTGCTCGGCGTTGGTTTTGGCCATGCCGGACAATTTGAAGAGTTGGTCGTCCACCACCGCGAGGTGGTCTTTGATCTGTTGGTCCAGATGCCTTTGGAGCAGGACCTTCAACTCCGCCGCCGCGTGATGGATAGGCCGCTCCCGTACCGCATCGAAGTCCACGATTTTGAGGTTTTCTGTTCCCATGATCGCCCCCGGGATTGGCATGCCGTTATGTGTGGGATTGTTGACGCTGCTCTATACAGTAGCGGCCATGGCCTGGGGCGACAGTGAAGCGAGTCACAGAACTGGGAGGACTACCGTAAAAACCCCAGCCCCCGGCTTTGGATTTGCAAATCGCGGTAACTCGACTATTCCTAGGACAAACTGTGAGGTTTTTTCCACGCCTGCCCTTAAGTCCGGCAAAAACCGCCCAGATTTTAGCCAGGTATGGCGACACGGTATGAATCGCTTAAACCAATATTGCACCTTACCACTTATATGACAGTTGAGATACATCACATCATCGATGCCCTGCCAGGAAACCCTATAACCCTTATCCGCGCAACCAACGCCACAGGCCACTCCAAGCCGGGCCGCGGCCCTACCCGCCCGGGATGGAATTGAACCCGGAGCAGCGGGACCGGCCCGATTCCGGTCCCCGCAACCGCCAACCCCCAGGCCCAAAACACGATCCAGGAAAATACCCATGACACTCAAACAACGATTCTATTGGCTTATCGGAGGCATCACGCTGGGATACATCGTCCTGGCCGGACTCAACCTTTATCAAATCAACCGGGTGTTCGACGCCACCAATTATGTCAACATCAATAGCACGCCCAGCCTGGTGCTGATCTACCGGGCCATGACCGATGCCCGCGACACCCAGAAAGCGGCCAAAGAGTATATCGCCGGCACCGCCCCGGCCGGCCAGTTGGAGCAGGTATTGGGGAAATACCGCGCGGACACGGCGCAAGCCTGGCGGGAATACCTCCCCTTGGTCTCCAACGCCGAGGACCAGCGACTGCTGGACGCCGATCAGGCAACGGCGCGGGAATTCTATGGCGCGGTCGAAACCCTGGTGAGCCTCTCCGCCACCGGCCAAAAGGCCGAGGCCTTGGCCCAGTTCAACGCCCTGCAAACCCGCATCGATCCCCTGAACCAAGCCCTGGACGAGCATTTCCAATTCAATATCGGCCTGGGCAACCAGTTCGCCATGACGGGGGAATCCACCAAGAACGGCGCCATCTACTGGAACGCGGGTAGCGTGGCCGTGATCCTGCTCGCGATTTGCGGACTGGCCTGGCTGATCCTCGACCGGCTCCGCCGCACCCTGGGCGGGGAACCCGCGCTGGCCACCGCCATCGCCAACCAGATCGCCGACGGCGACCTGTCCACCGTCATCGAACTCCAGTCCGGCGACACCACCAGCCTGCTCGCCGCCATGCGCCGGATGTCGCAAGCCCTGCAAACCCTCATCGCCGAGATGAACCACATGTCGCACCAGCACGACCTGGGCGATATCGACGTCGCCATCGACGCCGCCAAGTTCAAGGGCGCCTACCGGACCATGGCCGAGGGCGTCAACGCCATGGTGTCCGGCCACATCGCCGTCAAGAAAAAAGCCATGGCCTGCTTCCAGGCCTTCGGCGAGGGCGACATGGACGCCCAGATCGAGCAATTCCCCGGCAAGAAGCGCTTCATCAACGACACCGTCGAGCAAGTCCGGGTCAATATCAAAACCCTCATCGCCGAGATGAACCACATGTCGCACCAGCACGACCTGGGCGATATCGACGTCGCCATCGACGCCGCCAAGTTCAAGGGCGCCTACCGGACCATGGCCGAGGGCGTCAACACCATGGTGTCCGGCCACATCGCCGTCAAGAAAAAAGCCATGGCCTGCTTCCAGGCCTTCGGCGAGGGCGACATGGACGCCCAGATCGAGCAGTTCCCCGGCAAGAAGCGCTTCATCAACGACACCGTCGAGCAGGTCCGGGTCAATATCAAAACCCTCATCGCCGAGATGAACCACATGTCGCACCAGCACGACCTGGGCGATATCGACGTCGCCATCGACGCCGCCAAGTTCAAGGGCGCCTACCGGGACATGGCCGAGGGCGTCAACGCTATGGTGTTCGGCCACATCGCCGTCAAGAAAAAGGCCATGGCCTGCTTCCAGGCTTTCGGCGAGGGCGACATGGACGCCCAGATCGAGCAATTCCCCGGCAAGAAGCGCTTCATCAACGACACCGTCGAGCAGGTCCGCGCCAACATCAAAGCCCTGGTCGAAGACGCCGACCTGCTGGCCCAGGCCGCCCTGGTCGGCGAACTCGCCGTCCGGGCCGACACCGCGCGCCACCGCGGCGATTACCGCAGGATCGTGGAAGGCATGAACCGGACCCTCGCCGCCGTCGCCGACCCCATGGACGAAATCCGCCAAGCCATGGCCCGCGTGGCCCAGGGCGACCTCGACGCCGAGATCGAAGGCGATTACCGGGGCAGCTTCAGGGAACTGGGCCGGGCCATCAACGACACCTTGCGCCAACTCGCCAAGACCCTGGGCGAGGTCAACCATGTGGCCGAGGCCCTGTCTTCGGCTTCCGAGCAGGTCAGCGCCACCTCGCAGAACCTGTCGCAGGCCGCTTCCCAACAGGCGGCCGGCGTGGAGGAAATCTCCAGTTCCATGGAACAGATGTCCGCCTCCATCGACCAGAACCGGGACAACGCCAAAACCACCGACGGCATCGCCGACAAAGCCGCCCAGGCCGCCACCGAAGGTGGCGAGGCGGTGATTCTCACCGTCCAGGCCATGAAGCAGATCGCCGACAAGATCGGCATCGTCGACGACATTGCCTACCAGACCAACCTGCTCGCCCTCAACGCCGCCATCGAGGCCGCGCGGGCCGGCGACCACGGCAAGGGTTTCGCCGTGGTGGCGGCGGAGGTCAGGCGACTGGCCGAGCGCTCCCAGATCGCGGCGCGGGAAATCGGCGAACTGGCCAAATCCAGCGTCGATATGGCCGAACGGGCCGGCACGCTGCTGGACCAAATCGTACCCGCCATCCAGCAAACCGCCGGTTTGGTCCAGGAAATCGCGGCGGCTTCCGAGGAACAATCCAGCGGGGGACGCCAAATATCCGAGGCCATGAGCGAACTCAGCAAGACCACCCAGCAGAACGCGGCCGCCTCCGAGCAGCTATCCGCCACCGCCGAGGAAATGAGCGGCCAAGCCCTCGATCTCCAACATTCCCTGGGCTTCTTCAAGCTCTCCGGCCCAACCGGACGGCGCAGGACGGCGGCGCGCACCGGCAAACCCGGAGCCAAACGCCCGCCCTCCCAGGGAACAGCCGCGGGTTCGGACATCGACATCAACGAGCAAGGTTTCTCCCGCTTTTGAGCGGTTTGGGGCAAAACCGGCGGTCCCTGGCTTTCCAAACCCAGGGACGCCGGTCGGTCTGGGCTCTTTCAAATCCCTCAATAATAGCGGCCATACCGATCCAAACCAGCCTTTTCATACTTGAATTTCCCACCTCAAAAATCAAAACAAACCAGATTCGCCGTGGCTACCCGCGCTTGCAAAATACCAAATATGCGCTATTCATACGATGTCATTGCATTTTATTTGGCGCACCCCAACTGGCAATAGCCCAGGATTGAAACCGCCAGATAGCGCCTGTGTTTCCCCCAGACGACCACTACTTCATGCGAGGGTATCCGCCATGACCGTCACCCAAAAAATGCTGCTGTTGGTGATCAGCGCCCTGCTGGGCTTATTGTCCCTCGCGGCCTTCAACCAATACCAAACCAACCGGGTTTACAGTGCGACCAACATCGCCAATGTCAATAGCCTGCCCAGCCTGGTTTCCCTGGACACGGCCTATACTTACTTGACCCAGGTCAGGATTTCGCTGTACCAGCATATCCTCAGCAGCGACAAGGCCAAGATGCAGGGCATCGAGCGGACCATCGCCGACGCGCGGGCGAAAATAGATACGGAACTGAAAAACTACGAAACCCACTTCATCGCCGACAAGGGCGACGAGGAATTATTGGACGCCGACCGCGCCGCGCTCAGGGAATACGATGTCCTGCGGGAAAAGGTGATGACACTGTCGAACACCGGCCAGAACGAGGAGGCCCGCAACTTCCTGGTCGCCAACCAAACCATCCTCGCCAACATCACCGCCGCCTTCGAGGAACACCGCAAATACAATGTCGATGTCGGCATCAGGAGCGCCCAGGAAGCGGCGGCGATCAAAGACAACGCCACCCTGCTCTCCTGGCTCATCACTGCCGTATCCCTGTGCTTGGTGGGCGGCATCGGTTTCGTGATCGCCCGTGGTCTGTTGCGGCAATTGGGCGGTGAACCCGATCTGGCCGCGCACATCGCCAACCGCATCGCCATCGGCGATTTGTCCATGGCCATCGCAACCCGCTCCGGCGACACCTCTAGCCTGTTCGCCTCGATGAAGGGCATGTCCGCCTCCATCCAGGCATTGATCGACGACACCCTGATGCTGGCCCAGGCCGCCCGCGACTTGAAACTGGACACCCGCGCCGATGCCACCCGCCACCAGGGCGACTACCGCCGTATCATCCAAGGCGTCAACGACGCCCTCGACGCCCTCGTCAACCCGGTCAAAGCCCTGATCGCCGACGCCCACAAGCTGTCCGACGCGGTCGCCCAAGGCCAATTGACCGTCCGCGCCGACATCGACCCCCACCGGGGCGAGTTCCGCCAGGTCGTCCAGGGCATGAACCACATCATGGCCGCCATCAACGAACCCATGGAAGAAGTCCGCCAGACCATGGCCCGCGTGGCCCAGGGCGACATGACCGCCACCGTGGCGGGGCGCTATCAAGGCATGTTCCTTGAACTCAAAGAGGCCATCAACGGCACCCTGGGCACGCTTTCCACCACCCTCGCCGATGTACGCGGTGTCGCCGACGCCCTCTCGTCCGCCTCCGAGCAGGTCAGTTCCACCTCGCAATCCCTGTCCCAGGCCGCCTCCGAACAAGCCGCCAACGTGGAGGAAACCTCCGCTTCCATGGAACAGATGGCCGCCTCCATCGACCAGAACAAGGACAACGCCAAAAGCACCGACTGCATCGCCGAGAAGGCCGCCCGCGAAGCCGCCGAAGGCGGCGAGGCCGTCTCCCGCACCGTCCAGGCCATGAAGCAGATCGCCGGCAAAATCGGCATCGTCGACGATATCGCCTACCAGACCAACCTGCTCGCCCTCAACGCCGCCATCGAGGCCGCCCGCGCCGGCGACCACGGCAAGGGCTTCGCCGTCGTCGCCGCCGAGGTCAGGAAGCTGGCCGAACGCTCTCAGGTCGCCGCCCAGGAAATCGGCGAACTGGCCGAGTCCAGCGTCGCCATGGCCGAGCGGGCCGGCACGCTCCTGAAGGAAATCGTGCCCTCGATCCAGAAAACCGCCGGGCTGGTCCAGGAAATCACCGCCGGCTCCGAGGAACAAGCCTCGGGCGCGAAGCAAATCGCCGAGGCCATGAACCAGCTCAACAAAACCACCCAACAAAACAGCTCCTCCGCCGAGGAACTCTCGGCCACCGCCGAGGAAATGAGCGGCCAAGCCCTCGAACTCCAACGCACCCTGGGCTTCTTCAAGCTTTCCACCGAATCCCCGTCGCGCAAACCGGCGCCGGGCCGAACCGCCAAGACCGGAACCAAACGCCTATCGCCCAAGGAAATGGCCGCGGGGTTGGACCTCGACAGCGGCGAACATGGTTTCGCCCAATTCTGATGCGGCGGGAAACTCCCAAGGCATCAAGCTCCCGGTGCCGACAGCGTCCCAAGCGTAGCGGAATGCGAACCTTGTTGGCGCGGGATTGGCCAACCCCTGGACCAAGCTCGATACCCGTCCCGACCTTTCTGGGCGGAGGGGACATGGAAGTCGACGGCCCAGGATATAACCAAGATGTTCCACGCAATTGCCCCGCACCAATACCCAGGCAATATAACAGCGATTATTGCCGCCAGTAGCACTTGAAAAATACCGAATATGGGCTATCTATAAATAGCCATTACATGGGGTTCAATCCGTGATCGCCACCCCAGCGGATTCCCCTATTAACAAGCCAAACCATAAGAATTTCGCGCAAAGATACCCGTCATGAACGCCACGACCGTCATTCAAACAATACCGCCATTGGTGATAACCCACCGCCAGGTTTCAGCCAATACCCAGCCAGCCGGGTTGGCACCGCCAGCACCGACATCCTCCCCGGCTTGGGGCGACACCCGGCCATAAAGCAACCCACGCTTGCTCCATAACGGAAATCCAAACCCGGCACGGCGGGCGGCGGACCGAACCGTCCCCGTCCACATGCCTATCCAAACAAGGAAACAGCCATGACTATCACTCACAAAATGCTTTTGCTCATCGCCTCCACGCTGATCGGCCTGGCCGGCCTCATCGGGTTCAACCAGGCACAAATGGAACATATCTATACCAAAACCAACTACACCAATATCAACAGCACGCCCAGCCTGATTTTGATCAACGCCATTGCTTCCGACTACTCCAACCTGCGCGCCCAGATATGGCAACACATCGCCGCGTCCGACAAGGACGTGATGGCCAACCTGGAGCGCAAAATGGCCGTGACCCGGGCCAAGATCGACGAGGGGTTCAAAAAATACGAGCCATTGATCTCGGATGAAACCGACCGGCAATTACTGGCCAACGATATCGCGGCCCTGTCCGACTACGACGCCCTGCGGGAAAAAATGCTGTCCACCTCACGGCTGGGCCATAGCGAAGAAGCACGGGACTTGCTGATGGCCGCCCAAACCACCGTCGTGCAAAAGGTCTACGAGGCGCTCACCAGCCACTTCCAATTCAATGTCGATCTAGGCAAGCGTTTTTCCGCCGAAGCGCTCGCCGCGAAACAATCCGCCAGCCTAGGGTCGCTGGTCCTCGGAGTCTTCATGGCCTTGGCCATCGGCGGCCTGGGCTGGTGGATCGCCCGCGACCTCATCGCGTCCCTGGTCCGGGTCCGCGGCATCGCGGCGGATATCGCCAAGGGCGACTTCAATACCGACATCGCGACCAAGCGGCACGATGAAGTCGGGCAACTGCTGGACGCCTTCCGCTCTATCCAGAACACCCTGCGCAGCATGGCGGGAGACGCCCTCATGCTGTCCAAGGCGGCGGTGGAGGGCAAATTCGCCACCCGCGCCGACGCCACCCAACACCAGGGCGACTACCGCAAGATCATCGAGGGCATCAACGCGACGCTCGACAGCGTGGTGGACAAACTGGAATGGTACCGCTCGATCATCGACGCCGTGCCCTTCCCCGTCCATGTCACCGACCTCGACATGAACTGGACCTTCCTCAACCGGGCTTTCGAGAAACTCATGGTCGAACAGGGCTATGTCCGCGACCGCCAGGACGCCATGGGCCGCCCCTGCTCCACCGCCAACGCCAATATCTGCAACACCAAGAACTGCGGCATCGCCCAGTTGCGGACCGGCGTCAAGGAAAGCTTCTTCGATTGGTGCGGCATGAACTGCAAGCAGGACACCGCCCCGGTCCTCAACGCCAAGGGCGAAACCGTGGGCTATGTCGAGACCGTCACCGACCTCACCTCCACCCTGCGCGTCAAAAGCTATACCGAGCATCAGGTCGGCATCATCGCCAAGAACCTCGAATGCCTCGGCAAGGGCGACCTCAACCTCGACTTCGGCCTGCGCCAACCCGATCAATACACCCAGGGGGTCCACGCCCAATTCGACACCATCAATAAGAGCCTCAGGAGCGCCAGCGATGCCCTGGCCGCCCTGGTCGCCGACGCCCTCATGCTGTCCAAGGCGGCGGTGGAAGGCAAACTCGCCACCCGCGCCGACGCCGCCCAGCATCAAGGCGACTACCGCAAGATCGTCGAGGGCGTCAACGGCACCCTCGACGCCGTCATCGGTCCCTTGAACGTCGCCGCCGATTATGTCGACCGCATCGCCAAGGGCGACATTCCGCCCAAAATCGTCGATAACTACAACGGCGACTTCAACACGCTCAAGCACAACCTCAACCTCGCCATCGACAACGTCAACGCCTTGGTCGCCGACGCCGGCTTGTTGGCCCAAGCCGCCCGCGAACTGAAGCTCGCCACCCGCGCCGACGCCACCCAGCACCAGGGCGATTACCGCAAGATCGTCGAGGGCGTCAACGACACCCTCGACGCCATCACCCATCCCATCAACGGGCTCATCGCCGAGATGACCCGCATGGCCAAGGCACACGAAGCCGGCGATATCGATGCCAGAATCGACCCCGAACAGTTCCAAAGCGTCTTCAGGATCGTCGCCGAGAACGTCAACAAGATGGTGTTCGACCATATCGATGTGAAAAAGCGTGCCATGGCGGTGTTCCGCGAGTTCGGCGAAGGCAAAATGGATACCCCGTTCGAGCAATTACCGGGCAAGAAGCGCTTCATCAACGACGCCATCGAACAGGTCCGCGCCAATATCAAAGCCCTGATCGAAGATGCCGACCTGTTGGCCCAGGCCACCCTGGCCGGCGAACTGGCCGTCCGGGCCGACACCGCGCGCCACCGGGGCGATTTCCGCCGGATCGTCGAGGGCATGAACCAAACCCTCGCCGCCGGTGCCGAACCCATGGACGAAGTCCGCCAAGTCATGGCCCACGTGGCCCAGGGCGATTTCAGCGTCACCATCGAAGGCGACTACCGGGGCGATTTCAAAGAACTGGGGCAGATCATCAACGACACCTTGCATAAGCTTTCCAAGACCCTGGGCGAGATCAACAGCGTGGCCGAAACCCTGTCCTCGGCTTCCGAGCAGGTCAGCGCCACCTCGCAATCCCTGTCCCAGGCCGCCTCCACACAGGCCGCCAGCGTCGAGGAAATCTCCAGTTCCATGGAGCAGATGGCCGCCTCCATCGACCAGAACAAGGACAACGCCAAGAGCACCGACGCCATTGCCGAGAAGGCCGCCCGCGAAGCCGCCGAGGGCGGCGAGGCCGTCTCCCGCACCGTCCAGGCCATGAAGCAGATCGCCGGCAAAATCGGCATCGTCGACGATATCGCCTACCAGACCAACCTGCTCGCCCTCAACGCCGCCATCGAGGCCGCCCGCGCCGGCGACCACGGCAAGGGCTTCGCCGTCGTCGCCGCCGAGGTCAGGAAGCTGGCCGAACGCTCCCAGGTCGCCGCCCAGGAAATCGGCGAACTGGCCGAGTCCAGCGTCGCCATGGCCGAGCGGGCCGGCACGCTCCTGAAGGAAATCGTGCCCTCGATCCAGAAGACCGCCGGGCTGGTCCAGGAAATCACCGCCGGCTCCGAGGAACAAGCCTCGGGTGCGAAGCAAATCGCCGAGGCCATGAACCAGTTCAATAAAACCACCCAGCAGAACGCCTCCGCCGCCGAGGAGCTTTCCGCCACCGCCGAGGAAATGAGCGACCAAGCCCTCGAACTCCAGCACACCCTGGGCTTCTTCAAGCTTTCCACCGAGACCGAAACCGCGACTGTGCATCACAAACAGCCGCCAACGCGGTACACCGGCAAATCCATCAAACCCCGCCCCCCCAGGAACACCTTCTCGGATAGCGAATTCGGCGAGCGCGGTTTCGCGCAATTCTGAACCCGGGCCTGGCCGACAAAATGAAGCACCGCACCTTGGACTTTTCCAAAACAGGGGACCGTGGCCATCCGCGACCCCCGCCCAAAACCACCCCGTACCCACGGATTTCCGTCCGGAACGGATCATCGACGTGCCAGGATTCGCGCAATCCTAGGAACCGGCCTAGACTCCCATCATCCACGACCGCGGATTCACCCTTTCACCGAGGAAACCCACCATGAGCCAGAACTTCCTGTCCCTCACCGAGGCGCAAGGCGCCGAAGAACAGCAATACTTGGTATTCACCCTGCGCGGCGAGTTGTTCGCCCTAGGGCTTTTGAACGTCCGCGAGATCATCGAATACAACCAACTCACCGAGGTGCCGCTGATGCCGGACACGGTACGCGGCGTCATCAACCTGCGGGGGGCGGTGGTGCCGGTGATCGACCTGTCGTCCAGCTTCTGGAAGCAACGTGCCACCCCTGGGAAGCGCACCTGCATCGTCATCGTGGAACTGGACGACAGCGCCAAACAGCGGGTGATGGGCATCCTGGTGGACTCGGTCAACAAGGTGGTGGAAATCCCCCGCGCCGATATCGAGCCGCCGCCCAGCTTCGGCACCAAGATCCGTACCGACTTCATCGCCGGGATGGGCAAGCTGGACGACCATTTCGTCATCATCCTCAACGCCGCGCGGGTGCTGAGCGTGGAGCAACTGGCCGCCCTGCAAGAGGATTTGCAGCAGGTGCCCGCCGAGGCGGTGGCTTAACGCCCGCCGTTCCTGCCAGCCCAATCCAGCCCGGACGCCGCGCTGCGGAATCCGGGCCATCCCGCCCGTCCTCCCCCGCCCTTCCCCGCTTTCCCGCCAACCCCGGCCTGTGCCGCCCGCCTTGACGCTGGCTTCCAGGAAAAGGACTATTTCCCGGCAAAGCCTTCCAAGACCCTGGCGACCGGACGGCACCGGACCGGCCCGCCACCTCACCGAGAACAACTAATGAACGAACCCAAAATACCTATCGACCGCAGGACTTGGTCGCATTTCGTGCAGGAACTCAAAGCGCTGGGCATCTCGCCCCAGGGTGGCAAGGCCAAATTCCTGGCCGCTGGGCTGTTGGGCCTGCTATTGGCGGTCAGCCTCTTGAACGTGGTGAACAGCTATGTCGGGCGCGATTTCATGACCGCCATCGAACACCACGACATGTCCGGCTTCATCGGCCAGGGGCTGCTATACGTCCTGGTGTTCGCGGGTTCGACCGGGGTCGCGGTGGTCTACCGCTATTCCGAGGAACGGCTGGGCCTGATCTGGCGCGAATGGCTGACCCAGCGCCTCATCGCCCGCTATATCGAAACCCCGGTCTACCACCGTCTCAACGACCAGCTCATCGAGAACGGCGAAATCGCCAATCCCGACCAGCGCATCGCCGAGGATATCCGCGCCTTCGCCGTCACCACCCTGTCCTTCACCCTGATGGTGCTGAACGGGGCCATCACGGTGCTGGCCTTCGCGGGCGTGCTGTGGTCGATCAGCCCCTTGTTGTTCACGGTCGCCGTCGCCTATGCCGGGATCGGCTCCTACCTGACCATCGCCCTGGGCCGCCCCCTGATCGGGCTGAACTTCAGCCAGTTCGACAAGGAGGCCAATTTCCGCTCCGACCTGATCCATGTCCGCAAACACGCCGAATCCATCGCCCTGCTCTCGCGCGAGGGCCGGATCAAGGCCCGTTTGCTGCACCGGCTCGATGAGCTGGTCGGGAATTTCCAGCGCATCATCCTGGTGAACCGCAACCTGGGTTTCTTCACCACCGGCTACAACTACCTGCTGCAAATCATCCCGGCCCTGGTCGTGGCCCCGATGTTCATCCACAACCAAGTGGAATTCGGCGTCATCACCCAATCGACCCTGGCTTTCGTGCAATTGCTGGGCGCGTTTTCCTTGATCGTGACCCAATTCCAATCGATCTCGTCCTTCACCGCCGTCATCGCCCGGCTGGGTTCGCTGCTCGACGCCATCGAGCAAAGCCGCTCCGCCCACGGGGCCATCGAAATCGCGGAAACCCCGGACACGATCCGCTACCAACACTTGACCCTCCATAGCCGCACCCAGGCCCAACCCTTGCTGCGCGGCCTGGACCTGGAAATCCCCCATGGCCAACGGCTGTTGGTGCTGGGGCCGAGCCACGACGCCAAGGTCGCCCTGTTGCGGGCCACGGCGGGCATCTGGGCCTGGGGCGAGGGCCGGGTCCAACGCCCCGGCAACGGACAGACGCTGTTCCTGCCCGAGCGGCCCTATATGCCGCCCGGCACCTTGCGGGAAGCGCTGCTGCGGACGGGCAAGGAGGCGACCGTCACCGACGCGCAAATCCTGGCGATCCTCGGGGAATTCAACCTGGAAAGCCTGCTGGAACGCACCGGCGGGCTGGACATCGAGCAGGATTGGGACGAGCTCTTGTCCCTGGGGGAACAGCAATTGCTGGCCGCGGCCCGTTTGATCCTGGCCGAACCCCGCTTCGTGTTCCTGGACCGCATCAGCACGGCGCTGTCGCCCGAGGATGTGGCGATGTTGCTGGGATTGCTCAATGGCCGGAATATCAGCTACATCACCCTGGGCCACAGCCGTTTCGGGCGGCGCGGCGCGGACGACAAGCTGGCGGATTACGACGCCGTGCTGGAACTGGCCGGGGATGGCGGCTGGCGCCTGAAGAAGATCGAAGCTGGAAGACTGGTGGAGGAATAGGCGGATGGGCCGTGGCCTGGGTCACGGCCCGCCCATGAGTTGCAGCTTGCCCAGCAGCTTGACGAAGCGCCGGTAGCGGTCGGGACCGATGGTCCCGGCCTCGGCGGCTTCCCGCACGGCGCAACCCTTGTCGCCGGTATGGCGGCAATCGTTGAAGCGGCAGCGCCCCAACCAGTCGCGGAATTCGCGGTAGCCCCAAGCCAAATCCTGGGCGTTCATCTCGGCCAAGCCGAACACGGCCACGCCGGGACTATCGATCAGATCGCCGCCGCCGGGCAGATGGTAGAGGGTGGCGGCGGTGGTGGTATGGCGGCCCAAACCGGCCTTCTCGGACAATTCGCGGGTGCGGAGTTGCCGGTCCGGCAACAGCGCGTTGGTCAGCGAGGATTTGCCCACCCCGGATTGCCCGGCCAGCATGGCGCAGCGCCCCGCCAGCCCCGCCCGCAAGCCGTCCAAGCCCTCGCCGCTCTTGGCGCTGACCGCGAAGCCGGAATAGCCCAGGGCTTGGTAATCCGCCAAGGTGGCGAGGACGGCGGCGCGGTCGCCGACCCGGTCGATCTTGTTCACCACCACCGCCGCCGCCAAGTCCCGATGCTCGCAAGCGGCCAGATATTGATCCACCAGCAACCAATCCGGCTCCGGCGCGGGAGCCACCACCACCAGCACGATATCCAGGTTCGCCGCCACCGGCCTGACCTTGGCGTTATGACCGGGCCGGGTCAATAGGCTGCGGCGCGGCAAGACCTCTTCCACCCGGCCCTGGCCCTCGCTGGACACCCACAGCACCCGGTCGCCCACGGCCACGCCGCCCAAGCGCCTGCGGGTATGACATAGCACGATCTCGCCCGCCGCGTTCTCGACGGCCAAGCCCTGTCCCAGATGGCTGATGACCAAGCCTTGTTGCGGGGACGGAGTGGCTGCTTGGGAAACCGCGCCGGGCGGTTCCGGCGCGGCGGAGGCCCGCTTCCTGGCCATCAGCCGGTTTTGGCGGCGAGATGGGCGATACGGATCGCGGCGGGGGGATGGCTGTAATGGAAGGCCGAATACAAGGGGTCCGGGGTCAGGGTGCTGGCATTCTCGCGGTAGAGCTTGACCAAAGCGCTGATGAGATGGGCGGGCCGGGTCTGGCCGGCGGCGAAATCGTCGGCCTCGAACTCATAACGCCGCTGGAAATAGGCCATGGCCGGTTGCAGGAACAAGGTGAAGGCCGGGGACACCAACATGAACAGCAGCAAGGCCATAGCGTTGGAAGAGGTATGGACCCCCAGCCCCGCATAGAACCACTCCTGCCCGCTCAGCCAGCCCAACAGGGCGAAACCGATCAAGCTGACCGTGGCGCTCACCCCCAGCATCTTGAACACATGGCGGTGCTTGAAATGGCCCAGCTCGTGGGCCAGGACCGCCTCCAACTCGTCGTGTTCCAGCGAATCGACCAAGGTATCGAAGAACACGATGCGCTTGCTATTGCCCATCCCGGTGAAATAAGCGTTGCCATGGCCCGAGCGGCGCGAGCCGTCCATCACGAAAATCCCCTGGCTTTGGAAGCCACAACGCGCCAACAGGGTTTCGATGCGCTGTTTCAAGGCCGCGTCCTGCAAGGGCGTGAACTTATTGAACAGCGGGGCGATGAAGGTCGGGAACGCCCAGCTCATCAGCAGGGAAAACCCCATCAGGATGGCCCAGGCCAGCAACCACCACGCGCCCACGCTGTCCATGACCCAGAGGATCAAGGCCAGGATCGGCGTGCCGATAGCGAGGCTCAGCAACAATTGCAGGCCCAAATCCTTGGCGAATTGCTTGGGGGTGTTGCGGTTGAAACCGTAGCGCTCCTCGATGACGAAGGTCTTATAGAGGCCGAGCGGCAAACCCAGCAATTGCATCAGGATCAAGGTGGTCAGGATCGCGCCGATCCCGGTGGCGAGCGGCCCCAGGCCGAAGCTGGCCCAAAAGCCCTGGATCGCCTCGATGCCGCCGCCCAGGGTGAACAACAGCAGGATCAGCACCTCGATGGGCCGGTCGATATCGGCGAGGCGGTTCTTGTCCAGGGTGTAGTCGGCGGCTTTCTGGTGGGCTTCCAGGTCGATGCTATCGCGGAAGGCGGGCGGAACGGCGGCGCGGTGGGCCAGGACGTGGGCGGCTTGGCGGCGCGACAGCCACCATTCGACGCCGAAGGACACGGCCACGGCGAGCAGGAATAGGACGGTGAAGGCATTCATGGGGGGAAACAACTCCGTTGCGGTCGGTGGCACAGCTTAGCCTTTGGTAGAATCACTGACAAGCGGCCCAAGGCAACGTTCCCAACCTGGGCCATTATTGCTTTATGCTTGATATCCAAGGAAAAAATCATGGCGACAACGGCGCAGGACTTGATCTGGATCGACCTGGAAATGACCGGGCTCGATCCCTCATCCGACCGGATCATCGAGGTGGCGACCCTCGTCACCGACAAGGATTTGAACCTCCTGGCCGAAGGCCCGGTGCTGGCGGTGTTCCAGGACGAAAACACCCTCGCGGGGATGGACGACTGGAACCGGAAGCACCATGGCGCCTCTGGACTCATCGACCGGGTGCGGGCAAGCCGGGTGGACGAGGCCGGAGCCGAGCGGCTGACCGTGGAATTCCTGGAACGCTGGATCGCGCCGGGGGTTTCGCCCATGTGCGGCAATAGCATCTGCCAGGACCGGCGCTTCCTGGCCCGCCACATGCCCCGGCTGGAGGCCCATTTCCATTACCGCAACCTGGATGTATCCACCCTGAAGGAATTGGCGGCGCGGTGGGCACCGCAGGTCAAGGAAGGTTTCAAGAAGAACAACAGCCACCGGGCGCTGGACGACATCCGGGAATCCATCGCCGAACTCCGCTATTACCGGCAGCATTTGCTCAAGGTGTGAGGCTCAATCGAGCAAGCGCAGGGGAACATCTGCATCGGCTTCGTCCAACGCCGTGAAGAGTTGGTCCCGCTCCTCCAGGAAGCGGTTGATTTCCTGGTCCAGGCGTTGGGCCTTGAGGTCCAGGTTCGGGGTATGGGCCGATTGCAGCACGGCCCGCTCCAAGGCATCGGCGCTGCTGCGGATGCCCCCCAGGCCGCAGAACGAGGCCGAGCCGTTGATCCTATGGGCGGATTCCCGCAGCTTGGTGAAATCCCCGCCGCGCAAGGCCCGCTGGATTTCCTGCGATTGCTCCTGCAACTCCTTCACCAACTTCCGGGCCAGCGATTGGGCCAGCGGGCGGTCGCCGCCGGTCTTTTCCAGGAACACCGCCGCGCAATCCGCGAGCGGCTCGGTCCCGGCCCGTGCCGACGGGACCGGCCCGATCTTCAGATATTTCCCCAACACCGCCAACAACGGCCCGTCCAGGACCGGCTTGAGCAGCACATCGGCGAAACCGGCCTGGACGATGGCGATCCGCTCCTCTTCGTCGAGATGGGCCGTCACCGCGACGAAGGGCGTGCCATGGTTGGGCGAGAACTCCCCGAGCAGCAATTCCCGGAGCAGTTGCAGACCGCTCATCCCCGGCATCCTGAGGTCCATGAACACCAGGTCGAAAGCGCGGGTCCGAAGGCGCACCAACGCCTTGGTGCCGTTCGATGCCTCCACCACCCGCGCCCCCAACCGGGTCAGGCGGGCCTCCAGCAAGCGGCGGTTGATCTCGTTATCGTCCACCACCAGGCACTGCCGCCCCACCAACAGCGTGGACATCCCATCGAAGTGTGCCGCAACCTTCGGCGGGGCGGGACTTTCGGCCAGGAGTTCCGACAAGGCGTCGCTCCGCACCGGATAGCCCAGGCAAGGCAGGTGCCTCGCCCGGCAATACTCGCGGACGCGGCGGCTGGAATACGGCAGGATCAACACCGGACGCCCGCCCGCCGCCCGGACCCGCTCGATGCCCCTCAGCAACAAGGGTTGGGATTTCGCGGCGGCGTTGATGAGCACCAGGACGCCATGCGCCCCGGCCTGATAGCTCTGGTCGAATTCTTCCAGGCTGGCGAAGCCGTAGCCGGTCGCACCCACGCTTTGCAATTGGTAGCGCAAGGCCTTGCGGGACAAGGGATCGGGATCGATCAAGGCCAGCTTGAATCCGGGGAACCCGGGCTTGCCGCGGACCTCGCCCGCCGCCAAAGGATGGGTAAACCAGAATGTGGACCCCTTGCCGGGCCGGCTCACCACGCCGATGGTCCCGCCCATGCGTTCGACGATGGCGCGGGCGATATTCAACCCCAGGCCGGAACCGCGCTCGCCATTGGACGCATACCCGTCCACTTGGGAAAACGGCGCGAACAAATGGTCCAGATGCTCGGCGGCGATGCCACGCCCGGTATCCGACACCGAGAACAACAACCTGGGGTCGGCACGCCGCAAACGCCGCGCCCGCACCACGATCCGCCCGGCATGGGTGAACTTGACCGCGTTGCCCAGGAGGTTGGCGACCACCTGTTGCAGGCGGATGGGATCGCCATGGAACAACTCCGGCACGGAAGGCTCGACGCACAGCACGATGGATACCTTGGCGCGGGCGCTGATCAGCGCCACGGTGTCTTCGAGATAGGGCCGCAAGGGGAACCATTCGGGCTTCAGCCCGAATTGCTCGGCTTCGATCCGGGCGAGGTCGAGGATTTCATTGACGATTTCCAGGAGGTTCTTGGCCGAGCGCTCGATCAAACCCAGTTTTTCGAGCTGGTATTCGGCCAGTGGGGTTTTGGCCAGTAGATCGGCGAAACCGATGATGCCGTTCATCGGGGTGCGCATTTCGTGGCTCATCTGGGCCAGGAAGCGGGTTTTGACCTGGGCGCGGGTTTCGGCCTGCCGACAGGCCCGTTCCAGTTCCTCATTGCGGGCTTCCAAGGCGTCCAATCTCGCGCGCAGGCTGGGCAAGCCCGGCCCACCGCGGCGGGCCGGGACGCGATCCGAGCCGGGACCGGTCCGCACCAACGCCAGGGTGGTCAGCAACAGGATCGAAGCCCAGCCTCCGAGGCCCAGCAAGGCCCAATCCCCCTCCCGTCCGAAGCGGTGGGCCAGGATCGCGGCCAAGGCCCACCCCACGGCCACTCCGCATAGTTTCACGCCGATATGGATACGCAACTCAAACCGCATGTAATGAAGCCGTTTTTCCCGGCGGGGCACGAGCCAACAACGCGAGCCTGACACCGCGCCCAGGCCCGGAAAAGGCCGTCCAGCGCTATCACGCGAACGGCTAGTCTACAACAATAGGCTATATCCGGCGCTAAGGAGATGAATCAGGGGATTTCTGTGCCGGCCGGGGGGAAGGGCCGGTCTTGGCGGGGGACAATCGGCTACCCCGCGTGGCGGATAACCGCTGCGGGAAACGCCACCGGTCCGTCAAAGTCCCGAGATGATGGCGATGAGCAACAACAACAGGAAAACGCCGGTGGTCACGAACATGGTGAACCAGCTCCAACGCCCCCCGCCCGCGCCCGCCGCGCCACCGCCGGCCTCTTCGATGGGCTGTCCGCAACCGCTGCAAACAACCGCCTTGTCCTTCACCTCTTTACCGCAGTGGCGACAATACATGGTCCAACCCTCGCTCGCTTTTGATCTTGAACACGACGCGCCCGGTCGCCGGGCGCGGCAGAGCATAGCGCAATGCGTCCCGGCCCGCCAGGATGGGCCGGCGGCCCCGGATCGGCCACTGCACAAGACCGGGTCCGTTATGTGAGAATACCGTCCCCACGGGGCTTCCAGGCCGGGGCCGATCCACGGCGGCGTGTCCACGGCGCAACTTTCCGGCATCCCCAGGTCTAAGGCTACCGTGCGCCGGCCACCCATCCAGCACCCCGCGGGACGACCGGCCATACCAACTAGATCAGCAACGAGAAGAGGAAACCGAGACATGAGCAAGAAGACCATCGGCACCGTCATGGGCGCTGCCATCGCCACCACCCTGGCCGGTGCCGTCCACGCGGGCGAGAATCCGTTCGCGTTGAAAGACCTCGCCAACGGCTATATGCAAGTGGCCGAAGCGGGCAAGGAATCCAAGGAAATGGTCTGCGGCGAAGGCAAATGCGGCGGAAAAGCGGCGAAAAGCCCGGAGATGAACTGCGGCGCGATGAAAGAACAAGCGCTCAAGAAGGAAGCCGAGCAAGCCAAGGCGATGGAAGGCAAATGCGCCGGCATGAAGATGGACGCCCCGGCCCCGGCCACCCCGGCCCCCGCCGACGCCCCGAAACCCCAATAAGCCCCGCCCGCCGCGCCGCATGAACGAATTGGCGATACAAGGCGCGGGACTCGGACTCAGGCGGGCCTTCATCGGCCCCCTGAGCGGGCATCCGCCCGTCCACATCGATTTCCACGAGGTCGCCCCGGAAAACTGGATGCGGATCGGCGGCAGGCTCGGCAAGCAATTCCGCGCCCTGACCGAACGCCAACCCTTCATCGGCCACGGCCTGTCCCTCTCCCTGGGCAGCCCCGCCGCGCTGGACGAAGCCTTCGTCCGCGAAATCAAGACCTTCCTCGACCGGCACGGCATCGCCCGCTATAGCGAACACCTGAGCTATTGCGGCGACGAGGGCCACCTCTACGACCTGATGCCCATCCCCTTCACGCCGGAAGCCGTGCGCTACGTGGCGGCGCGGATCCGCAGGGTGCAGGACATCCTGGAACGGCGCATCGCCATCGAGAACATCTCCTATTACGCCGCCCCCGGCCAGGAAATGGCCGAAATCGATTTCCTCAAGGGGGTTTTAGCCGAGGCCGATTGCGACTTGCTGCTGGACGTGAACAACATCTACGTCAACAGCGTCAACCACGGCTACGACGCCGCGGCCTTCCTCGACGCCATCCCCGGCGAACGCATCGCCTACCTGCATGTCGCCGGGCATTATGTCGAGGCCGAGGATTTCCTGGTCGATACCCATGGCGCGGCCATCGTCGATCCAGTGTGGCGGCTGTTGGACCGCGCCTACGCCCGCTTCGGTGTCCTGCCCACCCTGCTGGAACGCGATTTCAACCTCCCGCCGCTGGCCGAATTACTGGCCGAGGTGGACCAAATCCGCGCCCTGCAAGCCCGCCACGCCCAAGCCCTGCGCCGCTATGCCTGAAGCCGATTTCCAGCGGATACAGCGCGAATTCGCCGCCCATATCCGCGATCCCGCCCGCCAGCCCGCGCCCGCCGATGTCGCGCCCCGGCGCATGGCGACCTACCGCGAACTGTTCTTCAACAACATCGAGAATTTCATCGCCACCGGCTTCCCGGTGCTGCAATCGATCCTGGCGGGCGAACGCTGGACGGCCCTGGTCGAGGATTTCTACGCCCGCCACCGCTGCCAAACCCCGTTGTTCGTCGAAATCGCCCAGGAATTCCTGGCCTATCTCGGCGCAGAGCGCGGCCCGCGGCCGGACGATCCGCCTTTTATGCCGGAATTGGCCCATTACGAATGGGTGGAACTGGCCCTGGCCGTCGCCGAAGCCGAAGTGCCGCCGCTGGCCCCGGAGTTCGAGACCAACCCGCTGGCGCACACGCTGCGGCTGTCCGAACTGGCCTGGCCCTTGGCCTACGGCTATCCCGTGCATTTAATCGGGCCGGACCATCAGCCAACCGAACCCCCGGCACGACCCACCTGCCTGGTGGTATACCGGGACGCGGAGGACGCGGTGCGGTTCACGGAGGTCAACCCGGCGACCTACCGGCTGCTGACCTTGCTGGAAGAAAACGGCCCCACCCCGGCGGTGGACTGCCTGACCCGGCTCGCGGAGGAGTTGCGCCATCCCGACCCCGCCGCCGTGCTGGCGTTCGGGGCGGAGATATTGCGGGATTTGGGGCGGCGCGGGGTGGTCGGGACCGTCGACGCCTGACAGCGGACGGAGGTTTCAGGCCCGGAAACCCGCCCGCTGCCCGGCGTATTCCCGCTCGTTCCTGAACCACAGCGACCGCCCATGCAGATAGCCCACAAAGGTCCAGGTCGCCAGCGCCAACACCACCCGCAACAGCCAGTTCCCCTCGGCGCTGAACACGCTGCCGAAGCGCGAATATTGGAACACGGCCATCGAAAAGCAGAACATGAACCCGCCCCAGCGCAGCACGCCGTAGGACCACACGAAGCGGCGCATCCCCAAGGCCCGCAAGCGCTCCCACTCGGCGAGCCGCTCGGGCGGCCAATCGGCACGGACAGGCTTGCTCATCGCGCCCTCGCCATCAGGCCGCGCCGCCTTGGAGGGAATCGCCGCGCCCGATGGCGTAATAATCGAGACCCAGCGCCTTCACCCGGACCGGATCGTACAGGTTCCGGCCATCGAAGATCACCGGATGCGACAGGCTGGCCTTGATGAGATCGAAATCCGGGCTGCGGAACATGTTCCACTCGGTCACGATGATCAAGGCGTCGGCCCCGCGCAGGGCGGCTTCGGGGCTCTCGCACAGCACCAGATCGGCGCGTTCGCCATAGAGGCGTCCCGCCTCCGCCATCGCCACCGGATCGAACGCCCGCACCCCGGCCCCCGCCGCCCACAGCGCCTCCATCAACACCCGGCTCGACGCCTCCCGCATGTCGTCGGTGTTGGGCTTGAAGGCCAAGCCCCACAGGGCGAAGGTCTTGCCGCCCAGATCGCCCTTGAAATAACCCTCAACCTTTTCGTACAGCTTCAACTTCTGGCGCTCGTTCACATCCTCCACCGCCCGCAACAATTGCGCGGCATAGCCCACGTCGCGGGCGGTGCGTTCCAGCGCCTTCACGTCCTTGGGGAAACAGGAACCGCCATAGCCACAGCCCGGATAGATGAAGTGGTAGCCGATCCGGGGGTCGGAACCGATGCCCACCCTCACCTTCTCGATATCCGCGCCCAGGCACTCGGCCAGGTTCGCCAGTTCGTTCATGAAGCTGATCTTGGTGGCGAGCATGGCGTTGGCGGCATACTTGGTCAGTTCGGCGGAACGGATATCCATGCACACCAGCCGGTCGTGGTTGCGGTTGAACGGGGCGTACAGCGCCCGCAGCAATTCGGTGGTGCGCGGATTGTCGGTGCCCACCACGATGCGGTCGGGCTTCATGAAATCCTCGATGGCCGCGCCTTCCTTTAAAAATTCCGGGTTCGACACCACATCGAATTCCACCGCCGCCTGCCGCCCGGCCAGCACGGCCTGGATGGCCCCGCGCACCGTATCGGCGGTGCCCACCGGCACGGTGGATTTATTGACCACGATGCGGTAATCCGTGATCCGCTCGGCGATGCCCCGCGCCACGGCCAGGACATATTGCAGGTCGGCGGAACCGTCCTCGTCGGGCGGCGTGCCCACGGCGACGAATTGGAACAGCCCATGCGCCACCGCCAGATCGAGGTCGGTGGTGAAGCGCAGGCGGCCGGCCGCCCGGTTGCGTTTAATCAGCACGTCCAGGCCGGGTTCGTGGATGGGCACCCCGCCCCCGTTGAGCAAGTCGATCTTGCCCGGATCGATGTCCATGCACACCACATCGTTGCCCACCTCGGCGAGGCAAGCCCCGGTCACCAGGCCCACGTAGCCGGAACCGAACACGGTCACTTTCATAGGATTCCCTTGGATTGGAAAAAGCGGAGCAAGGCCGGGGAGCGGCGGCTCATCCGGGGAAAGCCCGCCGCAGGTCGTTTTTGATGTCTTCCAGGTTTTCGAGTCCCACGGCCATGCGGATCAGCCCCGCGCCGATACCCGCCGCCGCCCGCTCGGCCTCGCTCAGGCGGCTGTGGGTGGTGGTGGCGGGGTGGGTGACGGTGGTCTTGGTGTCGCCCAGGTTGGCGGTGATGGACAGCATCCGGGTGGCGTCGATCAAGCGCCAGGCCGCGTCCTGGCCACCCTCGACCGCGAAGCTGACGATACCGCCGCCCGCCGCTTGCTGGCGCAGGGCCAGTTCGTGCTGGGGATGGGAAGCGAGGCCGGGATAATGCACCCGCTCCACCCAGCTTTGGCTTTCCAGCCAGGTGGCGAGCGCCAAGGCGTTCTCGCTATGCGCCTTCATCCTCAGCGCCAGGGTTTCCAAGCCCTTGAGGAACACCCAGGCATTGAACGGGCTCATAGCCGGCCCGCCGGTGCGGGTGAACGGATAAATCTGTTTTTCCAACAATGCGTCGGCCCCGACGATGGCCCCGCCCAGGCAGCGGCCCTGCCCATCCAGATATTTGGTGGCGGAATGGATCACGATATCCGCGCCCAGCGCCAGGGGTTTCTGCAACACCGGGGTACAAAAGCAATTGTCCACCGCCAATAAAGCCCCATGATCGTGGGCCAAGGTTGCAAGCCTGTGAATATCGGCCACCTCGGTCAGGGGATTGGACGGGGTTTCCAGGAACAGCAGCCGGGTTTCCGGGCGGAGGGCGGCTTCCCAGGCGGCATAGTCGGTGAGATCGACAAAGGTGGTCGAGACGGCGAACTTGCCCAGGATGTTCTGGAATAACAAGGTGGTGTTGCCGAACACCCCGCGTGAACACACCACATGATCGCCCGCCTTGAGCAGTCCGAACGCGGCGCTGGCAATGGCCGCCATGCCGGAGGCCGTGGCGATGCAGCGCTCCCCGCCCTCCAACGCGGCCAGCCGCTCCTCGAAGGTCCGCACGGTGGGGTTGGTGAAGCGGGAATAGATATTGCCCGGCTGCGCCCCGGAAAACCGCGCCGCCGCCTCGGCGGCGCTGCTGAACACGAAGCTGGAGGTGGCGAAAATGGGATCGGAATGCTCGCACTCGGCGGTGCGGCGCTGTCCGGCGCGAATGGCCTGGGTTTCCAGGGCGTAGTCGTTCCAGTCGATATCGGTCACGGTGGGTTTATCCTCGTGGATTATTCAACGGTACATAAGCCATATTCCATTTGAAAGGCCAGCGCGGCCCTAGCCCGCATTATGCAATTCCATCACCGAACTCCCCGAATCGCGCCTGGCCTTGGCCCCGTCGTTGCGGTGGCAGGATAAGCGGTCCAGATAATCCTGACTGATATCGCCGGTCACATATTCGCCGTTGAAACAGGAGGTATCGAACGCCTCGATTTTGGGATTGCCGCGCCGCACCGAATCGATCAAATCCTCCAAATCCTGATAGACCAGCCAATCACAACCCAATTCCCGCTGCACTTCCATATCGGTGCGGCCATAGGCCACCAATTCATGGGCGGCGGGCATATCGATCCCATAGACATTGGGATAACGCACTGGCGGCGAGGCCGAGGCAAAATAAACCTTGTTGGCCCCGGCATCCCGTGCCATTTGGATAATCTGGGTCGAGGTGGTGCCGCGCACGATGGAATCGTCCACCAACAGCACGTTCTTACCCTTGAATTCCAGGTCGATGGCGTTGAGTTTCTGCCGCACCGATTTCTTGCGGAGATTCTGGCCGGGCATGATGAAGGTGCGCCCGATATAACGGTTCTTGATGAAACCCTCGCGGTATTTCACGCCCAGGCGGTTGGCGAGTTGCAGGGCCGAGGTGCGGCTGGTATCGGGGATGGGAATCACCACGTCGATATCATAGTCCGGGCGCAGCCGCAGAATCTTGTCGGCCAGATGGTCGCCCATCCGCAACCGGGCCTTGTAGACCGAAATATCGTCGATGATCGAATCGGGCCGGGCGAAATAGACATACTCGAAGATGCACGGCGTATGGCGGGTCTGCTCGGCGCACAAACGGGTATGCAGCTTGCCATCCTTCTCGATGACGATGGCCTCGCCCGGCTGCACGTCGCGGATCAGGTCGAAACCCAGCACATCGAGGGCGACGCTCTCGGAGGCGATCATATAATCGGTGCCGTTCGGGGTCCTGCGCTCGCCGAACACCAGGGGACGGATGCCGTTGGGGTCGCGGAAGGCGATGATGCCGAAGCCGGTGATCATCGCCACCACCGTATAAGCCCCCCGGCAGCGCCGATGCACCCCGGCCACCGCCTGGAACACATCCTCCGGCCCGACCCGGAGTTTGCCGAGTTCCATCAATTCGTGGGCGAACACGTTGAGGAGGACTTCGGAATCGGAATCGGTGTTGATATGGCGCTGGTCCTGCACGAACAATTCGCGCTTCAGCACCTCGGCATTGGTCAGGTTGCCGTTATGGGCCAGGGTGATGCCGTAGGGCGAGTTCACGTAGAACGGCTGGGCTTCGGCGGAACTGGTACAGCCAGCGGTCGGATAGCGCACATGGGCGATACCCATGCCACCCCTGAGGTTCACCATATGGCGGGTATGAAATACATCCCGCACCAAGCCGCTTTCCTTGCGCAGGTTCATGCGATCCCCTTCGCAGGTCACGATACCGGCGGCGTCCTGGCCGCGGTGTTGGAGGACGGTCAAAGCCTCGTAAAGCTCTTGATTGACCTCTTCGCTGGAAACGAGGCCGGCAATACCACACATGTCACTCACCTATCGATGGGAAGCTGTCGAAGACTTGAAGGGGCCGCCGCGGTCGATTTGGCCGCGCAGCCGGAGGGCCAGGGATTGGAAGGGTGGAATCAGTTTAGACGACTTCCACCAAGGATCGCTCGTCAAGGGCGTGGCCGCCGCCCCCAGGACCAACATCGCCACCAGGAGGACTCCACGGGCGAGGCCGAACACCATCCCGGCCAGGCGGTCGGCACCGGCCAGGCCGGTGCCCTGTACCAGTTTGTTGAGCAGGAACGCCAGCACGCCCGCCACGACCAAGGTAGCGGCGAGCAGGAGGGCGAACGCGGCGGCGAAACGGACCGAAGGCGGGTTGATCGCGGTCAACCAATGGGCCGACACTTCGCCGCTATAGCGCAGTCCCACCCAGAGCGCCGCAGCCCAGGCCAGCAGGGAAAACACCTCCCGCACCAAGCCCCGGCCCAAGCCGACCACGCCGGACAGGCCGACGATCCCGACGATGCCATAATCCACCCCGGTCAAGGGCGGCATCGCCCGACCCGCGCACCCACCGGCGCTTATTTGCGCGGCAAGATCAAGCTCTTGATCCCCACCGCGCCCTCGATCTGCTTTTGCACCTGTTCCGCCCGGCCCCGGTTCAATTCTGGTCCGACCCGCACCCGGTAGGTCACGCCGGAGCCGCCATGGATGGTCTCCACATAGGCCGCGATGCTCTGTTTGCGCAGCCGTTCCGCCAAACCACGGGCATTGCTCTCGCTCGCGAAGCTACCGGCCTGGACCACCCAGGCGGAAGGCGTTTCGGTCGGCGCGGCGGAATGTTTGGGTTCGGGCGGCTTGGGCGGGGTGAGCTTGGCCAGGGTTTCGGGCGGCGGGGTTTTGGGCACGGGCGCGGCGGGCTTGGGCGATGCCGCCGGGGACTCCGCCACCGGCGTGGCGGCGGGTTTCAAAGCTGGCTTGGCCGCGACCGGATCGGCGGGTTTGGGTTGCTGCGGGGATTTTGGCTTATCCTGCGGCTTCTTCGCAGCGGGTTCTACCGGCTTGGGCACGGGCGGAACCTTAGCGGATTTACCAGGCTTGGCCGGTTCGGCCAAGGCGGCCTTGGGGATGGGCGCTTGCTTGGCACCGGGTTTGCCCAGGGCGGGCGGCTCGCCCCCTTCGTCCGTGCCCGTAAAATCCTCTTCCCCGGCGGAGGCTTCGGTGGTTTCCTCCACCGGCTCCTCGACGGAAGCGGCGGCTTCCTCGGGCGGCGGCTCGGCCTTGGGCGGCTTCGGCGGCGGCGCGTCTTCCAGGGGAATCACCCGGTAGCCGGTTTCGGCGGCGGTTTTTTGCCCCTTCTTGTTCTCGGGCTGCTCGGCCTGGGCGATATCCGCCGCCGACTTGGGTAGCTCGATGCTCTTCTGTTCAATGGGTTCGGGTGGGGCGGATAGCTCGACCGCCGCCTTATCCTTGGGGTGTCCGGGGTCCTCGAACAACATCGGCACGAAGATCACCACCAAGCCCACGATAATCGTCGCGCCCAGCAGGCGCTGCTTCAATTGCTCATCCATTCGACAACAACCTCGGGTCAGGCGGTATGAGCCAGATACTCGGACACCAGGAAAAACGAACCGAACACCAGGATGAGATCGCCGCTCCGGGCGCTGGCGCGGGCCTTTGCCAACGCCGCGGCCATATCGCCGAACCCTTGTTCGACGGCGGAAACGCCCAAAGCGCGGAATACTTCGAGCAATTCCCCGGCGGTGGCGGCCCTGGGCATGGCGAGCGGTGCCAGATACCAATGGTCGATCTCGGCACGGATATGTTCAACAATGCCGACGATATCCTTATCCCGCATCACCGCGAACACCGCATGGACCTTGCGGCCCGCGAATTCCCGGCGGAGATACCCGGCCAGCATCCTGACCGCCTGCGGATTATGGGCCACATCCAGCAGCACGGGAACCTCGCCCGGAAAGAATTGGAACCGGCCCATCAGGCTGACCCCGGCGAGACCGCCACGGATGGCGTCCACCGAAACCGGCCGCCGGTCGGCGATCCGGTGCAGGGTTTCCAACACCGCCGCGGCGTTCATGAGTTGATGCTCGCCGGGGATCGCGGGCCGGGGCAGATCGTCGAGACGTGCCGCCCCGCTCCACCAAGCCCAACCCCGCCCGGAAACCGCATAGCCAAAATCCCGGCCCTGGCAGCGCAAGGGTACGCCCTGTTGTTCGGCATAGCCTAGCACCGAATCCGGCACCGCCGGATCGCCGATCACGGCGGGCCGCCCGGCGCGGAAAATCCCGGCCTTTTCCAGGCCAATCGCCTCGCGGGTATGGCCCAGCCATTCCTGATGGTCGATATCGATGCTGGCGAGCAAGGCGGCATCGGTGTCGATGATGTTCACCGCATCCAACCTGCCGCCCAAGCCCACCTCCAGAATCTGCACGTCCAAACCGGCGGCGGCGAAGATATCCAGGGCCGCGAGGGTGCCGAACTCGAAAAAGCTGAGGGAGGTTGCGCCACGGGCGGCGTCGATGCGGGCGAAAGCTTCGCAGATGGGCGCGTCGTCCACCATCCGGCCATCGATGCGGATGCGCTCGTTGTACTTGAGGATATGCGGCGAGGTATAAGTGCCCACCCGGTAGCCTTGCGCCCTGAGGATCGCGTCCAACAGGGCGACACAGGAACCCTTGCCATTGGTGCCGCCCACGGTGATGGTGAACGGAACCCGGCGGTCCCCATCCATCGCCGCGAACACCCGGCTCACCCGGCCCAGCCCCATGTCGATGGCGCGGGGATGCAAGGTCTCCTGCCAAGCCAGCCAATCAGCCAGCGTTGTGAAACGCATGGGTTTAGGCGTCGCCTTGGGGTTCGCCGCTGGGCAGCGGCGCATCGGTGGCGACTATTTCAGGCTTGGGTTCTTCGACCACGGGCGGTTTCTGCGCCACGGACGGCCTACCGGTCATCAAAAGGTCGAGTAAGGCCGCGATCTTGCCGCGCATTTCGCGGCGGTCCACGATCATATCCAAGGCACCGTGTTCCAGCAGGAATTCGCTGCGCTGGAAGCCTTCCGGCAGTTTCTCGCGCACGGTCTGCTCGATCACCCGTGGCCCTGCGAAGCCGATCAAAGCACCCGGCTCGCCGATATTGATATCGCCCAGCATCGCCAAACTGGCCGACACCCCGCCCATGGTGGGATCGGTCAGCACCGAAATGAACGGCAAACCGGCGGCGGCGAGTTTGGCCAAGGCGGCGCTGGTCTTCGCCATCTGGAACAAGGACAGCAAGGATTCCTGCATCCGCGCCCCGCCGCTGGCGCTGAACACCACCAGGGGCATCCCGTGGGCCAAGCAATGATTGACCCCGCGCACGAAACGCTCGCCCACCACCGACCCCATGGACCCGGCCATGAAATCGAAATTGAAGGCGGCGGCGACCACGGGACGCCCTTCCAACTGCCCGGCGACCACGCTTAGCGCGTCCTTTTCCCCGGTGGCTTTCTGGGCCTGGGACAGGCGGTCCTTGTATTTCTTGCTATCGCGGAATTTCAAGGGATCGAGCGGGGCGAGGTTCTCGCCGAGTTCCAGGCGGTTCCCAGGATCGAGGAACAGATGCAGACGCTTCTTGCTACCGATCCGCATGTGATGGCCGCACTTGGGGCAGACTTCAAGGTTCCGCTCCACCTCCGAGCGATAGAGGATGGCGTTGCAACTCGGGCATTTGCTCCACAATCCTTCCGGCACCGTGCTTTTGGTAGAAGCTTCCGTGCGGATTTTCGAAGGAACAAGTTTGTGAAACCAGCTCAAGGGGTTGACTCTCGTATGGGTTTAGGAAGAGGCGGCGTCCATCGCGGAACGCATGGATTGCAGCAAGGCGACGATCCCGGCCAGGGCGCGGTCGGGTTCGCTTTCGGCGGCTTCGATCTTGCCGACCAGGGCGCTACCCACGACCACGGCATCGGCAAAGGCGGCGATGGCGGCGGCGATTTGGGCATCCTTCACGCCGAAGCCAACGCCGACCGGCAGGTTGGTCAGCGCCTTGATTTCGGCCAGCTTGCGCTCGACCTCGCCCAAGTCCATATGGGAAGCGCCGGTCACGCCCTTCAGCGAAACATAATAGAGATAGCCACGACCGAGTTGGCCCATTTTGCGGATGCGCTCCTCGGTGCTGTTCGGGGCCAGGAGATAGATGGGATCGATGCCCGCCTCGTGCAGCAGGGGCAGCAGTTCGGAGGATTCCTCGGGCGGCAGATCGACGGTGAGGACGCCATCGACCCCGGCTGCCTTGGCCTGCTCGACGAAAGCCGTGTAGCCCATGGCCTCGATAGGGTTGAGATAACCCATCAGCACCACGGGGGTTTCGGCGTCCTGGGCGCGGAATTCACAGACCAGGCCCAACACCCGGCGCAGGCCCATCTTATGGACCAGGGCGCGTTCGCTGGCCTTCTGGATCACCGGGCCGTCGGCCATGGGATCGGAAAACGGCACGCCCAGCTCGATGATATCGGCCCCGGCCCCGACCATGGCATGGAGCGCCGGGACGGTGAATTCCGGGGTGGGATCGCCCGCCGTGATGAACGGGATGAGCGCCTTGCGCTGGGCTTGTCGCAATGCCTCGAATTTGGCGGTCAGGCGGCTCACAGGCTGATTCCCTCGCGTTGGGCTATGGTGTTGATGTCTTTGTCGCCGCGCCCGGAGAGGTTGACCAGGATTTGCTGGTCCTTGCCCAGGGTGGGCGCGAGTTTCATGGCGTAGGCGACGGCGTGGCTGGATTCCAGGGCCGGGATGATGCCTTCCATCCGGGTCAGGGTGTGGAAACCCACCATCGCTTCGCTATCGGTGATGCTGACGTAGTTGGCTCTGCCTGAGTCCTTGAGCCAAGCATGTTCCGGGCCGACGCCGGGATAATCCAGGCCGGCGGAAATCGAGTGGGTTTCGATGATTTCGCCGTCCTCGTCTTCCATCAGATAAGTGCGGTTGCCGTGCAACACACCGGGACGGCCCGCGCTCAAGGGCGCGGAATGACGGCCGGTTTCGATACCGTCGCCCGCCGCTTCGACGCCGTACATCGCGATGTCCTTATCGTCGATGAAGGGGTAGAACAAGCCAATGGCATTGGAACCCCCGCCCACGCAGGCGACCAAGGCATCGGCTTGGCGTCCGGTCATGTCCTGCATTTGCTGGCGGGCTTCGCGGCCAATCACGGCTTGGAAATCGCGCACCATGGCGGGATAAGGATGCGGACCCGCCACCGTGCCGATAATGTAGAAGGTGTTATCGACGTTGGTGACCCAGTCGCGGAGCGCTTCGTTGAGCGCGTCCTTCAAGGTCTTGGAGCCGGATTCGACCGGCACCACGGTCGCGCCCAGGAGTTTCATCCTGAGGACGTTGGGCGCTTGCCGAGCCACATCCACCGAACCCATGTAGACCACGCATTCAAGGCCCAAGCGTGCCGCCACGGTGGCGGTGGCGACGCCGTGCTGGCCCGCGCCGGTCTCGGCAATGATGCGGGTCTTGCCCATGCGCTTGGCCAAGAGGGCTTGGCCAACGGTGTTGTTGACCTTGTGCGCCCCGGTGTGGTTGAGGTCTTCGCGCTTGAGGAAGATTTGCGCCCCGCCCAGATGGCGGCTCAGCCGCTCGGCATGGTAGATGGGCGAAGGTCTGCCGACATAGTGCTTGAGGTCGTAGTCGAGCTCGGCCAGGAATTCCGGGTCTTGCATGTAGCGCCGATAAGCTTGGTTCAGCTCGTCGATGGGGTACATGAGGGTCTCGGCCACGAACACGCCGCCGTAGGGACCGAAGTGGCCGCGTTCGTCGGGTAGGTTATAAGCTTCCGTCGGCATATTGATTACTATCGAATAGGTGTACTGCTTGAATGAACGCCGCCATCTTGGCGGCGTCCTTGATTCCCTTCCCCGCTTCCACTCCGCTCGATACATCGAGCGCATAGGGCCGTACTGTCCGCAGGGCTTCCGCCACATTGCCGGGGGCCAATCCGCCCGCCAGCGTCAACGTCCTGGCGGACTCCGCCGGGACCAAATCCCAGTCGAAACGCTCGCCGGTACCGCCCTGGGCGTCCGGGTGCCAAGCATCCAACAAGATACCGGAAGCTTCCCGGTACTGCGCCATGGCCCCCGCGAGGTCCAAACCCGGCCTCATGCGGATGGCCTTGAGATAAGGCTTGGCGAACGCACCGCAGTAACCAGCGTCCTCGTCGCCATGGAACTGGAGCAGATCGATCCGCACCGCCCCGAGGACCTCCGCCACCCGCGCCGCCGCCGCGTCCACAAACAAAGCGACCACGGTGACAAAGGGCGGAAGTCCCGCCACGATGGCCCGGGCCTGTTCGATCCCGACATGGCGCGGGCTGGGCGGATAAAACACCAAACCCAAAGCGTCCGCGCCCAAATGCACGGCGGCCAGGGCATCTTGGGGGCGGGTGAAGCCGCAGATTTTAACCCGAGTTCGGCGGAAGAGGTACGGGATTTTGTTCACTCGCGGTCCGGGGTATAGCGGCTGGCGTGGGCGGGCAGGTGCTGGAAGATGGGATGGCGGACGATACCGAAGGCTTCGGGATAGCAAATCCCGCCCAAGTATAAGCCATCGGCCGGAGCCGTCACACCGCCCTGGGCGCGGTCGCGGGCGGCCAACACCTCAGCGGCCCAGCGCGGGGGACGCTTACCGGAACCGATCTCGATCAAGACCCCGGCGATGTTCCGCACCATATGATGCAGGAAGGCGTTGGCGCACAGTTCGATCACCACCCTATCGGCCTCTTCGCGCCGCACATGGATGAAATGCATATAGCGGTGCGGGCTTTTGGATTGGCAGCCCTGGGCGCGGAACGAGGAAAAATCGTGATCGCCGATCAAATATTGGGCCGCCGTATGCATGGCCTCCACATCGAGCGGCGCGAAATGCCAAGTCATCTGCCGTCGGTGCAAGGCGGATTTCATGGGCCGGTTGAGGATGACATAGCGGTAATAACGGGCGATGGCGCTGTAGCGGGCGTGGAAATCTTCCGCCACCTCGCGTACCCACAATACGCGCACATCCTCGGGCAGGACGGTATTGGTGCCCATCAACCAGGAATAAGGCTTGCGCTGGACTTCGGGATCGAAATGCACCACCTGTTCCAAGGCGTGAACCCCGGCGTCGGTGCGGCCCGCGCAGACCGCCTTGACCTCGCGGTCGGCGACCCGGCCCAAGGCGGCGTCGAGGGTGGCCTGCACGGTGCGTTTGTCGGGTTGCCATTGCCAGCCGGCGAAGGCCGAACCGTCGTATTCGATACCTAGAGCAAGACGCATGGGGAAAATAGCGGGGGAACGGGGGCGCTATTGTTCCAGATTGGGCGGGAGGGCGGAAGCGGCATCGGGGGAATAGCAGGACGGACGGGAAACCCATGGACGGTCATGCGGTTACACGCCACCGTCCATGGGCCGAACGCAGGGACTGTTTGGAATCAGGCCAGGGCAAGGCCCAAGCCGCGCCGCTTGCTGAAACCCAAGCCGGCCAATCCCAAGCCCATCAGGTAGAGGGTGGCGGGGACCGGGGCTTCCGAACCGCTGCCGCCGCCACTGCCGGCGTAACCGACCGGATCGCTGAAGAGGACGACATAGTCCCGGGCGGATGAATAGCCGGTTTGGGACTCGAACAACTCGGGGTCGCTAAAGCCAGCGGCGTTGGCCACGATGTCGGACACGAGGGCATTGAGATTGGCGGGGTTGTTGTCCACATTTGCGCCGGAAAAATCAATCGCGATCAGGTAGTCGCCCGCCCCCAGGGTTAGGCTGCCCGAACCCAGGGAGGAGGTACTATTCGACCCGGCGATATATCCTCCCGCCTCGAACGTCCCGGTTCCGTCGTCGAATATATAGGCGTCCGCGTAGAAGCCATCGCCGCCGACACCGACCGTCAAACTACCGCCGCCGAAGTGGAATCGATAGGCATCGAGATAATCGCCGGGGCCGAGTTGGCCATCGACTTCGGTGTTGGGCGGTGCGATGTTTCGGGGGGAACCGGAAGCCAGCGGCCCCGCATCGCCGCCGGTGCTTTCAAGGAAAGGGGTGGCGTGGACCGACTGGATCGATAGCAACAGGCCCGCCGCTATCAGGCTAGTGCGCAAATTCTTCATGGTTGCCGCTCTTAAAAAAGGATTGGAAAGCAAGGATTGCGTGGTTTTGGGGGGACTGGGCTGTTCCCACGGCCCATCATCGCTCGAAACGATCCCGCGTAGGAGCCACCCATGCATTGTAATCAAAGACAGTTACGATTGATACACCAACCCTAACACTTGTGTAAAAACGTAAAATATAGCGACACCCAACCTTTGGACAGCACGGGAACCATACCGACAAAACGTGACGCTCCCCATAATCCAAGCCAGGACGGCGGACATCCTGCCCATAAAAAAGGCGCGGAACCGTAGCCCCGCGCCCGCCCCTACGGGCCGGTCAGGCGATGTTCTGCGCCGCGACCATGAAATACAGCATCGGGATCGAGAACATGGTGTTGAACCGGCTGGTCAGCATCGCGGTGCGGGCCGCGGCCTTCTTCTCGTCGTCGGTGGCCGGGACCAGGCCCAGCGCCTTCTGCTGGTTGGGCCAGATGATGCTCCAGACGTTATAGGCCATGAACAGCGCCAACCACATGCCGAGGCCGATATAGGTGGTCCGGCCCCCTTGGAACTTGCCCAGCAGCAAGGCATCCAGCAGGTAGCTGTTGAGCAAGGCCAGCACCACGCCAGTGACCACGGTGGCGAGCGCCGCGTAGCGGAACCAGAACAGCGCGGCCGGGGCGATCACCTTGCCGATGGCGGGTTTCTGCTCGTCGGGAATCTTGGGCATGGACGGGATTTGCACGAAATTGAAATACCAGAGCAAGCCGATCCACATCACCCCCGAAATGACATGCAGCCAGCGGAACAGGAAGGCGGTCCAATTCAGGTCCAGCCGCACGCTGCCGGTGATGAGCGCCAACACCGCGCACAGCCCGGCCCCGAACAGGAGGGCGCGTTCCAATTTGTCCAAACCGAAGCCGGCCAGTTTATCGATGAGTTTCAGCATGAGATTACGCATGGATATCCTCCTCATAATGTGTTTTTGGGATGGTGTGCCTGGGCATAAGTCGAGCAGGCGTGACACAGGGTATGCCCTTGCGGGGAACGAAGCAAACCCATAGCGGTGGTTCCTGGAATCCAAAGCCGACTTTGGACAAACCCCGTCATCGCCAAGGCAAGCCTTCAGGGATAGAAGATGAAGAACAGGTAGGCGACGAACAGCATCAGATGCGCCTGTCCCTGCAAGATGGTGGCGCGTCCGCTGACCAAGGTGATGAGCAGCACCAGAAGGCTGGCGTAGAGCAAAGTGGGATCGATGCCTTCCAGCCCCAGTTCCAGGGTGTGGTTGGACAGGCTGGCGGCGATCAAGACGGTGGGCACGGTCAGGGCGATGGTGCTGAGGGCCGAGCCCAGGCAAATATTCACCGCCCGCTGCATCCGGTTGGCCAGCGCGGCCCGCAGCGCTCCCAAACCTTCCGGGGCCAGCACCAAGCCCGACACCACCAAGCCGCCCAAGGCTCCCGGCGCGTGCAAGGTTTCGAGTCCGAAATCGACGAAGCCGCCCAGATGCTCGGCCAGCAATACGATGGGCACCACCGACAGCAGCAACCCCGCCGCCGACCGGGCGATAGCGCCGGGACCGGCGGGTATTTTATGCACGGGCTTCTCGCCCAGGTTGTCGTCGAAGCCGTTTTGCTGGGTATTGAACGGATGGTCGAACAGCGAGCGGTGCCTGCCGGTTTGCAACAACAAGAACCCGGCGTAGACCAGGACGCACAGCGCCCCCAGGAAACCCTCCTGTTGCGGGGCGAGGGTGTGGCCCGCCGAGGACCGGCTGTAGTTCGGCATGACCAGCAGCACCAGCGACAAGGGCGCGATCAGGTGCAAGAACGACAACGCCCCCCGGAGGTTGAATTCCTGCTCCAGATGCCGCCAACCGCCCGCCGCCAGCGACAAACCGACCAGCCCGTTGAGCAGGACCATCAGGGTCGCGAACACGGTATCGCGCAGCAAAGTGGGATTTTGCTGGCCGGTCAACATGATCATCAGCATCAGGCTGACCTCGATGGCGGTGGCCGAAAGGGTCAGGACCAGGGTGCCCAAAGGTTCGCCCAGCATGTCGGCCAGATGGTCGGCGTGGCGCACCACGGTGAACACGCAACCCAACATGGCGGCGAACACCCCGAGCGCGATGGCCGCCGTCCAGCCCAGGCCGATCCGGTGCGGGTCCAGGCTGGGGGCCAATATGAACGCCAACCAGACCAGCCAGCAAGTCAGGGTATAGGCGTGGCGCGAAAGGAAGTCGCTCGCTATCCGCACAGACTATCCACCCGCCGCTTCCCGCAACGCCTCCAAGGTTTCCCAGCGGCCATAGGCCAGGGCCAGGCTTTGCTCCAATTCGGCCATCCGCACCTGGGCCTGGGTGATGGCGTCCTTGCTTTGCTGGTAGAACCCGGCATCGGCCATACGCTGGTTCAGCGCGGCGATCTCGGTTTCCAGTTGTTCGATCTTTTCCGGCAAGCCTTCCAATTCCTTCTGCTCCTTGAAACTCATCTTCTTGGGCTTGGCGGACGCGGTGGATTGGGCCGGAGCGGTTTTTTCGGGGACCGGCTTGGCCGGGGCGGAAACCGGCGCGGGCCGTTGGCGCAACCAATCGTCGTAGCCGCCCACGTATTCGTTGACCTTGCCTTCGCCCTCGAATACCAGCACGCTGGTGACGAGATTATTCAAAAAGGCGCGGTCGTGGCTGACCACCAGGACCGTACCGTTGAACTCGGTCAGAAGTTCTTCCAGCAAATCCAGGGTGTCGGCGTCGAGGTCGTTGGTGGGTTCGTCCAGCACCAGCAAATTGGCCGGTTGGGTGAACAAGCGGGCCAGCAGCAGCCGGTTGCGCTCACCGCCGGACAGCGATTTCACCGGCTGGCGGGCGCGGTCGGGGCTGAATAGGAAATCCCTGAGATAGCCGATGGCGTGGGTATTGCGGCCATTGATGGTGACCCGGTCGCTGCCCTGGGCCACGTTGTCGATCACCGAAGCTTCCTCGTCCAACTGGGCGCGGTATTGGTCGAAATAGGCGATTTCCAGGTTCGTGCCCAGCTTGATCTGGCCGCTGGTGGGCTGCAATTGGCCCAGGATCAGGCGCAGCAAGGTGGTCTTGCCGCAGCCGTTGGGACCGATAATGCCGATCTTGTCGCCGCGCAGGAGGGTGGTCGAAAAATCCCGCACGATGGTCCGGCCCTCGTAGCCGAAGCCGATATTCTCGGCCTCGGCCACCAACTTGCCGGAGCGCTCGGCCTGCTGCACCAGCATATTGACCTGCCCCACCCTGGCCCGCCGTTCGCCGCGCTCCTTCCGCATCTCCACCAAACGCTTGACCCGGCCCATGTCGCGGGTGCGGCGGGCCTTGATGCCTTGGCGGATCCAGACTTCCTCCTGGGCCAGGCGCTTGTCGAATTCGGCCTCCTGCTTGGCCTCGGCCTCCAACAGTTCCTCCTTGCGGCGCAGATAGGTCGGGTAATCCCCTGGGAAATCGGTGAGCCGACCCCGGTCCAGTTCGATGATGCGGGTGGCGAGCTTTTGCAGGAACACCCGGTCGTGGGTGATGAAGATCAAGGTGCCGGGCCAACCCAGCAGGAATTCCTCCAGCCAGAGGATGGCGTCGAGGTCGAGATGGTTGGTGGGCTCGTCCAGCAGCAGCACCTCCGGCTGGATGGCCAAGGCCCGCGCCAGCAACACCCGCCGTTTCAACCCCCCCGACAAAGAGGCGATATCATCGTCGCCGGGCAGACCCAGCCGGGTCAGGAGGTTCTGTATCCGCTGTTCGATATCCCAGGCCCCGGCGGCTTCGATGGCGTGCTGGCAGGCTTCCATTTCCGCGAGGTCGGCGGGATCGGGGTCCAAGCCGATACGGTGCGACAGTTTGTGGAAGCGGCGCAGGGTCGCGCCGATGCCACCCAAGCCGCCGACCACCACGTCGAACACGCTGCCCGAAGTGTCCAACGGCACCTCTTGTTCCAGCCGCGCCACTTTGGTCCCGTCGGCATAGGCGATATCGCCGTCGTCCGGGCCGATATCGCGGGACAGCAACTTGAGGAAGGTGGATTTGCCGGTGCCGTTGCGGCCCACCAAGGCCACCCGCTCGCCTTTTTCCACGGAGAAATCGATGCCGTCCAACAGCGGATGGCCGTAGCCGAGATGCACATTGCGTAGGGAAATCAGTGTCATGGGTAATATCGGATGAAGCGGGCGGGAACGGGGCCTCCCGACCCGAGGCTTAAAGGGCGGGGATTTTAACACCCCGGCCCCGGCTCACGGGTGTGGACCGGCGGCGGTCTCGCGCTGGGACACCAAACCGGCGGCGACCAACCGCACCATCAGTTCCTTGACGACCTCGGGGTCGGTAACGACCTCGTAGAACAAGCGCCCGCCGGTTTCCTCGACATCGGCGTCGTTGCCGATCCAAAGACGCACCGGGGCTTCGCGGATCACCAGCCAATGCATGGCCCCGATCTTATCGGGATAACGCCCGACATAGAACAGGCTGTTGGGACTGTATTGCGGAAACCGGGCCTCGATCCGTTGCAAAGCCAATTCCTTGCGCAGTTTGGGGAAGGCCGCCGCGTCCAGTTCGATGCCGTTGACGTTGTAGCGCAGCAGGTTATCGCCGCTGTCCTTCTGCATGATGCCCTGGTTGACCGGCTCGGCCACCTCGACCCCGCGCGGCAACCGCGCCCCGATACGGGTCTGGCGCAAGGACGCCGCGCAGGACGACAGCCGGTCGGCGCGGTTGATGGCGGCGGAAATCACGATCTCGTGGTCGCCGTCGTAGAGGAAGGCCGGGGCTTCGTCGAGATAGCAAATCCCCAGGCCCAGTTCCAATGGCGGCAGGTCGTGCTTGCGGTTCTGGGCGTTCTGTAGGTCCACCACATCCAGGATTTTGCGGGCCAAGCCGGCGGCGCGGCACACCGACAGCCAATCCTGCGGGGCGCTCTCGTATTCGTAGAGGCTGAGGATGACCGCATCGCCCTCCACGAACACCTTCTTGGCCCCGAATTTCTCCAACAGGTCGTTGATGGGCGTGAAGAAATTGAGGGTGAAATGGGTGGCGGGGTTCAAATTGCGCTTGCGCAATTCCTTGGTGATGCGGCTGGAACCGCGCAGGTCGGCCTTGAGGATGGTATGGCCGCAAATATCGTTGGGGTCTTTGATCCGCTCCTCGGGCAGCACGAATTCGTGCAGGCTGCGGTTGCTGCGCGATAGCTCGATATGCGACGGCTGCTCCAACAGGTTGATCTGGTCCATGATCCAGAAGGCGCGATGGGCCAGCTTGAGGTCGCGCCGCAAGCGGGCGAAGCGCACCATGAAATCGGCCACGCATTTCTCGCGCTCGGGCTGGCCGCGGCGGCGCAGGCCGGTTTTGCTGTGTTCCAGCCGCTTGATGGCGGCATCGACATCGGCGATGCCCTTGATATGGGCCAAACGCTTGCCCATCGCCACACGGGTAATATCGCCCTCCAGGTATTCGATAATCATCCGCACCGGCACCTGTCCGCCCAGTTGCTCGAACACCGCCGGGGCTTCGTGCAAGGCGTAGACCCGCTCCAGCAAACCGATGGACCGGAAACGGAGCTGGGCTTCCCGCGCCAGTTGGAGCCGGAAAGCCATGTGGTATTGGGGCTGGGGCGAGGGCGGGTCCAGCAGCAGGCTGCTTTCCTCGGAGCGGTCCAGGGCTTCGGGTTCCTCGCCCTCGATGGACAAGAGGCGTTTGAAATTGCCGGGGTCGTCCAGCCAACTGGTGCGGCCCTGGGCGTATTCCTCCTCGCGCAAGGCCCGGTCCAGCAGCAAATCCACATCCAAGAAACCGGGCAGGTTGCCCTGGTCCAGCCGGAGGCGCGAGCCGAACCTGGCGCTGGCCGCCGCTTCCGGCAGGGCATCGGTGGGCAGCGGGGGCTGGGTCCATTCCGGCAGGTAATCGGCGAACAGGCCGGTGATGACCTGGTTGATCTCGGCGAACTCGCCCAGGTTGTCGCGCCGCCCGCCGACCGGCGGATAGTGCTTGACCAATTGCTCATCTTGCCAAGGACTCGGCAACAGCAGGATGGGATTGAACAAAATCTCACGCGGCACCGGCCAGGAACGCCCGAGCAAGGATTTACGGCGCTTGGCCAACACCCCCGCCTCGACCTTCAACACCTGCCCGAACAAGCTCTGCGCCACCCGGTGGTGGATTTGCGGCATCTCGCGGGACAGGGCCGCCAACTGGTCGTAGATGCGCATGGCCTTACCGCCACCGCATTCCTGATAACCGCGCTCCTGATGGAGTCCGTCGCGGAAATTCCGCAATTCCGCCCCGACCAGCACCAGCAGGAATTTGAACAAGGCGAACTGGGCGAGTTGTATCGGTTCGCGCTGGTTGGCTTTGCGGGCCACGCCCAGGGCCGCATCCATCAACTCGGCATAGTGCCTCAGGAAGGTATCGACAGTTTTGGGAGTGGGCGGGGCGATCCATTTGGATTTCCAGCCCAGGTTCGCGTTGGCGTCGTACTGGATGGACTGGCGGACCAGGCGGACGGCGGCTTCGGCGAATTTCGGACTCAGCATCACATCGATATGGACGTTATCGATGCCTTTGCTGAAACGGTCGAGCTTGAAGCGGAACGGCGGGGGCGCCGCCAAAGGAGCGACGAGTTTCCCGGTATCCGGCTTCTGCTTCAGGAAAAAATCGAATCCGAACAACATGCCTGGGATCGTCGTCGTTGGAGGGTGGACAGGTTCCGTAACCGGCCAATCCCCGCACCGCTCCGGGGCGGGTATCCACTATAGCGCAGAAGGAATTGCCGATACGCGCGAACCGTACAAGAAACATGGACCTATACACAAGCCGCTAGTGTAACAGGCGACATGGTCGGCGATGACAAAATCACGCAAACCGCACCAACGAAAACACGGCCCGCAGGCCGTGTTTCCAGGGGGAAAACCCAGCGCCGCGCCCTATTCGGGGCTGGCGGGCGGGCGGCGGCGGTTGATCGGCACGTAGGCGCGTTGCGGCGAACCCACGTAGATTTGCCGGGGCCGGGCGATCCTAGTGCCGGGTTCCTCGATCATCTCCTTCCAATGGGCGATCCAGCCCGGCAGGCGGCCGAGCGCGAACATCACCGTGAACATATTGGTCGGGATGCCCATGGCGCGGTAGACGATGCCGGAATAGAAATCCACGTTCGGATACAGTTTGCGCTCGATGAAATAGGGATCGGTGAGGGCGGCTTCTTCCAAGCCCTTGGCGATTTCCAGGATGGGATCGTTGATGCCGAGCTGATCCAAGAGTTCGTCGCAGTGTTTCTTGATGATCTGCGCCCTGGGATCGTAGTTCTTGTAGACCCGGTGGCCGAAGCCCATCAGGCGGAAGGGGTCGTTCTTGTCCTTGGCCTTGTCGATGTATTTCTTATAGTTGCAACCATCCTTGGCGATATCCTCCAGCATCTCGATCACCATCTGGTTGGCTCCGCCATGCAGCGGACCCCACAGGGCGCAGATGCCCGCTGAGATCGCCGCGAACAGATTGGCCTTGGACGAACCCACCATGCGCACGGTCGAGGTCGAGCAATTCTGTTCATGGTCGGCGTGGATGATGAACAGCACGTCCAGCGCCTTGCGGATCACCTCGTCCACTTCGTAATCTTCCACCGGATTGGTGAACATCATATGCAGGAAGTTGGCGACATAATCCAGCTTGGGCTTGGTATAGACGAAAGCCTCGCCCACCGAGCGCTTATAGGCGAAAGCCGCCAGCACCCGCACCTTGGACAACAAGCGGGTGATGGTCTGGCTCATTTCCTTGGGGGTGGGATCGGACTTGAGCAATTCCGGGTGGTAGACCGACAGCGAGCAGACCATGGCCGAAAGGATCGCCATCGGGTGGGCGTGGCCGGGATAGGCGGTGAAGAAGCTCTTCATGTCCTCGTGGATCAGGGAATGGTGCTGTACCTTGTCCTTGAACCGGGTGAATTGCTCGGGGGTGGGCAGTTCGCCGTAGACCAGGAGATAGCTCACCTCCATGAAGGTGGATTTCTCGCAGAGTTCGGCGATGTCGTAGCCCCGGTAGCGCAAGATGCCCTGGTCGCCATCGATATAGGTGATGGCGGATTTGCAGGAGCCGGTGTTGCCATAACTGGGGTCCAGGGTGACGTAGCCGGTGGAGGCGAACAGCTTGCTGATATCGATGCCCTTTTCCTGCTCGGTGCCGACGATGATGGGCGCTTCGACGATTTGGCCTTCCAGTTCGATTTTTGCTATTTGTGACATGGCTGATTGACCTCTCTTGCCGGGATTGAGCTTCACCGGAGTGTAACGACAACCCGCGGGGCTAGGCTAGCCCGGCGGAACGATGGGATTCCGGGAACGGGAGCCCGGACGGAAACCAGGCCGATAGTACGGGAAAAGCCGGAGCGCCCGGAAATCAAGACCCATGATCCGGCCAATACGGGCGGGATGGCGGAATTGCCTGATCTTGGGCGGATTTTGGTCCAACTTGGCCGGGGACGCGGAAACAATATATTTTCAGCCGCCCTCCCCGCTGGGCTGGCGCTCCCACTCCCCGCAACGCAAACCCACCCGCAAACGCCGGAACGCTTCCACGTCCACGGCGTCGCGGACTATGGGAATCGCCAGCAAGCGCCCGTCCAGGGTCCGCAAGCGCAAGATCACGACCCAAGCCGTGACCACGCAGCCTCCGGCCAGCGTCCCCTCGACCGGCCCGGCGCGGCCCGAGACCACGACCCCGCCCTCCCCGTCCAATACGACTTCCCGCACCCGCGGCATCACGCCGTAATCCCGGCGCACGGCGCGATAACTCAAGGCGACGGCGAAGAGCAGCGGCGGTTTGGCCCACCACGGCAGGCCGTTCGCCACGGCGCACCCTCCGGCCAGGAGATGCAGGGCCGCGAGGAGGCCCAACAACCGCCGGGAAGGCTCAAGCCGGAGCAGGAGGGAGGTTTTGGAGTTTGCGGATGAGGGCGGCAAGTTCGGCCTCCTCGGGCAAGGGGCCACCGCCGAGATAATGCCAAAGCTCATCGTCCTGGAGTTCCAGCAAACGCTGGAACGCCCGCTGCTCGGCGGGCGGGGCGGTCGCATAGCCCTGGGCCAGATAGCGCCCGATCAGGAGATCGAGTTCGCGCATCCCGCGCCGACACAGCCAGCGCTGCCTCGCCGAGAGCATGGCCTAGCGCTGGCGTTCGACCAGCAGTTTCTTGATCTCGGCGATGGCCTTGGCCGGGTTCAAGGATTTGGGGCAGGTGTCGGTGCAGTTCATGATGGTATGGCAACGGTAGAGCTTGAACGGGTCTTCCAGGGCGTCCAGGCGCTCGCCGGTGAATTCGTCGCGGCTGTCCTGTATCCAGCGCTGGGCTTGCAACAGGGTCGCCGGTCCCAGGTAGCGCTCGCTGTTCCACCAATAACTGGGGCAACTGGTCGAGCAACAGGCGCACAGGATGCAATCGTACAGCCCGTCGAGCTTGGCCCGTTCCTCGCGGCTTTGTGGACGCTCGCGGTCGGCGGGCGGCGGGGTCTGGGTTTGAATCCAGGGCTTGACCGAGGCGTATTGCGCGAAGAAATGGGTCATGTCCGGCACCAAATCCTTCACCACCGGCAAATGCGGCAGCGGATAGATTTTCACGGTGTCGGCGCAATCTTCCAGCGCCTTGGTGCAGGCCAGGGTATTGCGCCCGTCGATATTCATGGCGCAGGAACCGCAGACACCCTCCCGGCAGGAACGCCGGAACGCGAGGGTGCTGTCAATCTCGTTCTTGATCTTGAGGACGGCGTCCAACACCATCGGCCCGCAGCGGTCGAGGTCGATATGGAACACATCCAGGCGCGGGTTGCCGCCGGTCTCGGGATCGTAGCGATAGACCTCGACGCGGCGGATGCGGGTCGCGCCTTGCGGGGCGGGATAGACCTTGCCGGACTGGACTTGGGAATGCTTGGGGAGGGTGAGTTGGACCATGGTCTTGGATTCGCTCGCTGGGAAAAGCCTGCAATAGCCGCGATCAATAAACCCGCTTCTTGGGCGGTATCACCGCGACCTCGTCGGTCAAGGTGTATAGATGGACCGGACGGTAGCCGATGGCGACCTTGTTGTCCGCATCCAGCCACAGCAGCGAATGCTTGAGCCACTGCTCGTCGTCGCGCTCGGGGAAATCCTCCCGCGCATGGCCGCCACGGCTTTCCTCGCGGTTCAGGGCACCGGCAATCGTCACCATGGCCTGGCCCAGGAGATTGTCGAGTTCCAGGGTTTCGGCCAGATCGGTATTCCACACCAGGGAGTGATCCTCGACCTTCACATCCGGGAAAGTGGCCATCACCTGGGCCAACTGCTCCACCCCCTCGCGCAGCACCTCGCCGGTACGGAACACGCTGGCGTGGTTTTGCATGGTCTTCTGCATGGCAAGGCGGATTTCGGCGGTCTTGAGCGTACCTTTGGCATGGCGCAAGCGGTCGAAGCGGTCCAACTGCGCTTCCCAGGCGCTCTCCGCCAGCGGCTTATGCGGCTGGCCGGATTTGATCAATTCGGCGCAACGGATACCGGCGGCGCGTCCGAACACCACCAAGTCCAACAGCGAATTGGAACCCAGGCGGTTGGCCCCATGCACCGAGACGCAAGCCGCCTCGCCTATCGCCATCAGCCCTGGCACCACGGTTTCCGGGTTGCCGTCCTTGAGCGTGACCACTTCGCAACGGTAATTGGTGGGAATGCCGCCCATGTTGTAATGCACAGTCGGCAACACCGGCATCGGCTCCTTGCGGCAATCGACCCCGGCGAAAATCTTGGCGGTCTCGGCGATGCCGGGCAGGCGCTCGTCGATGATGGCCGGGTCCACATGCTGGATATTCAGATGGATGTAATCCTTGTCGGGACCGCAGCCCCTCCCTGCGCGGATTTCCATGGTGATGGCCCGGCTCACCACGTCGCGCGAGGCCAAATCCTTGGCGTGAGGGGCATACCGCTCCATGAAACGCTCGCCCTCGGAATTGGTGAGATAACCGCCCTCCCCGCGTACACCCTCGCTGATGAGGCAACCCGCGCCATAGATGCCGGTGGGATGGAATTGCACGAACTCCATATCCTGCAAGGGCAAACCGGCGCGAAGCACCATGCCGTTGCCGTCGCCCGTGGTGGTATGGGCGGCGGTGCAAGAGAAATAAGTGCGCCCATAACCGCCGGTCGCCAGGATCACCATATGCGAGCGGAACAGGTGCAGGCTGCCGTCCTCCAAACGCCAAGCCAACACGCCCCGGCATACGCCTTCGTCCATGATCAGGTCGAGGGTGATGTATTCGACGAAGAATTCGACCTCGTGCTTGAGCGATTGTTGATAGAGCGTGTGCAGGATGGCGTGGCCGGTCTTGTCAGCGGCGGCGCAGGTGCGCTGGGCGGTGCCTTCGCCGAAGCGGGTGGTCATGCCGCCGAAGGGCCGCTGGTAAATCTTGCCGTTCTCGGTGCGGGAGAACGGCACGCCGTAATGCTCCAGTTCGATCACGGCGGGGATGGCCTCGCGGCACATGTATTCGATGGCGTCCTGGTCGCCCAGCCAGTCCGAACCCTTGACGGTGTCGTACATATGCCAGCGCCAATCGTCCTCGCCCATGTTGCCGAGCGCGGCGCTGATGCCGCCCTGGGCCGCCACCGTGTGGCTACGGGTCGGGAACACTTTGGTCAGGCAGGCGGTTTTCAAGCCCTTCTCGGCCAGGCCGAGCGCGGCGCGGAGCCCGGCCCCGCCTGCGCCCACCACGACGGCGTCGTAGGTGTGGCGGATGATTTCGTAAGCCTTGGCCATATCAGTCCACGAAGAGGATGCGGAAGGTGGCATAAATCGCCGCCAATCCCAGGAAATAAAACACCAGCTTGACGCCGAGCAAGGCGAAGATTTTGACCCAATCGGTATGCACGTAGTCTTCGATGACGACTTGCAGCCCCAACACGGCATGGTGGGCGGTGGCGATGATGAAGGACAGCAGCAACAGGCTGTTCCAGGGGTTTTTAACCCAGGCCAGCACGGCGGCGTGGTCCAGGCCGGGGAGGCCCGCGACCGAGAGCGCGAACCAGAAGGTCAGGGGGACCAAGGCGATGGCGGTGACGCGCTGACGCCACCATTCATGGGAACCCACGCCCGCCGAACCCAAGCCACGGGCCTTGGCGAGCGGTGTTTGATAATTCATAGAGGCAGCCTCGAAGTTGCGTATCCAAGCGGGAACCGGACCTAGCCGCCGATCCAAGCGGCGAGCATCGCGCCCAGGGTCAGCAGCACCGAGGCCGCCAGTTCCACATAGCCATAAAATTGCAGGGTGTCGCGCTCCAGGCCATGCACGGTGTCCCAGACCAGGTGGCGGACCCCGTGGCAGAGATGGAAGAACAGCGCGTAAATCCAGCCCCACAACAACAGCCGCCCCAGGAAGGAATCCAGCAGCGCCTGGGCCAGGGCGTAATGGGAACCGCCCTGCGCCACCGCCATCAGGAACACGACCCACAACACCAAGCCGAGGCTCAACACCACCCCGGTGATCCTGTGGCTGATGGAGAGCAGCGCCGTGAGGGGCAGACGGTAGACTTGGAGATGCGGCGAGAGGGGACGTTCGCTCATTGTGGCCTTCTTATCAAGGTTACGCAGTAAACACCGCTAGGAAACAGTCGCCGCGCTAGAAGTCGATGCAGCGGCCTCCGACTTGCCAATCACCGTAGCGAGTGGGGTCGGGAGGGGACGCGGGCTGCGGGAGGCGCGGTTCGGGTTCTACGGACCGGCCTTCGGTTCCGTCCGGGACGGATTCGCCGTCGGCGGGTGGGGATTCGGACTCTGGGGCCATGTCGGGGGTTCCATGGGGGGCTTGGGGTTTTTATACCTTGTGCCCCATCCAATCACAAGCGGGGGGTGGGAAGCATGGATTGTTTCGCGTTGGGGGTGGGAAGGCGGGCTTATCGCCCGCCGCGCCGTTGCGGTTTATCGCCAGAGGCTTCAAGCATGGCGATTGCCTGCTTCATGCCTTCCCACGCCTTCCGCCATTGGGCATGGTCCGGAGCTTTGGCAACCAGGGGTTCGAGGAGGGCGCGGGCGGCACGGAATTCAGCCAGGGCTTCGGCGGGCTTTTCCGATTTCAGCAACAGCAGGCCCAGCTTGCCGTGGCTGAAGGCCAGATCGCCTTGCCAACCGGCGTTGGCCGGGTCTTGCGCCGCCAGCTTTTCGGCAATAGCGAGGTCCGCCCGGTAGCTCGCCAGCGCCCCGGCCAAGTCGCCCTGCGCGCTCTGCACCTCGCCGACCTTGTTGTAGCTGACCGACAGGTCGCGCTGCCAACCGGCGTTGGCCGGGTCTTGCGCCGCCAGCTTTTCGGCAATAGCGAGGCTGGCCCGGTAGCTCGCCAGCGCCCCGGCCAAGTCGCCCTGCGCGCTCTGCACCTCGCCGACCTTGTTGTAGCTGACCGACAGGTCGCGCTGCCAACCGGCGTTGGCCGGGTCTTGCGCCGCCAGCCGGGAGATGATGTCTTTTTTAGCCTGAAACTCGCGTAAGGCACCGGCCAAGTCTCCTTGGTCGGAAAGCACAGAGCCTATTCGCTCGTGACTTATTCCAAGATCGTATTGCCAACCGGCGTTGGCCGGGTCTTGCGCCGCCAGCTTTTCGCGGAGGGCGAGGCTGGCCCGGAAACTCGCCAGCGCCCCGGCCAAGTCGCCCTGCGCGCTCTGCACGTCGCCGACCTTGTTGTAGCTGACCGACAGGTCGCGCTGCCAACCGGCGTTGGCCGGGTCTTGCGCCGCCAGCTTTTCGGCAATAGCGAGGTCCGCCCGGTAGCTCGCCAGCGCCCCGGCCAAGTCGCCCTGCGCGCTCTGCACCTCGCCGACCTTGTTGTAGCTGACCGACAGGTCGCGCTGCCAACCGGCGTTGGCCGGGTCTTGCGCCGCCAGCTTTTCGGCAATAGCGAGGCTGGCCCGGAAGCTCGCCAGCGCCCCGGCCAAGTCGCCCTGCGCGCTCTGCACCTCGCCGATCCTGTCATGGCTCACCGACAGGTCGCGCTGCCAACCAGCGTTGGCCGGGTCTTGCGCCGCCAGCTTTTCGCGGAGGGCGAGGCTGGCCCGGTAGCTCGCCAGCGCCCCGGCCAAGTCGCCCTGCGCGCGCTGCACCTCGCCGATCCTGTCATGGCTGACCGACAGGTCGCGCTGCCAACCGGCGTTGGCCGGGTCTTGCGCCGCCAGCTTTTCAAAAACAACATGGCTGGCCCGATAGCTTTCCAAAGCACCCGGCAAGTCGTTCATGGCCAAGCGTTGATCCCCGCGTTTGTTGAGATTCGCTGCTTTTTCCCGCTCGGATTCCGTTGTTTCCCCTCGCAACTCATCAATCCGCCGCAGCAAATCCGCGTTCTGCTCGAAAGTCTCTTGCAGGATTTGCAGCGTGCCGGGGCGATTCTTGAGCCGGTCAGGCAAGTCATAAGTCAGCCGATTAACCACCTCCAAAGCCAAGCCAGCGGCGGTCTCCGACTTCTTCCGCTCCTGGTAATTCACATAGCCGAACCCGCCCGCCACCGCCAGGAACGCCACAACCACCCCGCCCACCGTCAGCCGCAACACCCAGCGCCGCCCCCGTATCCGCCGCAACGACAAATCCAAGAATTCCCGCCCGTCCGCGTCCAACCGCACCCAAGCCTGCCGCAACAACAGGCGCGCATCCTGCTCCTGCTTGCCCCGGTTCAACAGATAGCCCTCGTCGCGCCCCGCCTCCCGCCATTGCCCGGCCAGCTCCTCCATCCGGGCGCGGATCGCCAGGATTTCCGCATCGTCCTTGATCCACCCGGCCAAGCGCTCCCAGGACCGCAACAAAGCCTCATGCACCGGCTCCACCGTGGCCGCATGGTCGGCCCCGGCATCGTCGCTGCTCAACAACCGCGCTTTGACCAAGGCTTCCACCGCCTCCCGCTGCCCCGCGGCGTCGAACACCGCCCAAGCCGCCCGCCGCCGCAAGGGCTGGCCATGGTCCAGGCCCACCAATTGCCGGAACACATCCCGCACCGTCCCCAGTCGCGTTTCGCCCAAAGCCAACACGGCAGTCTCCGCCGCCTGCGCCACCGCGCCCTCCAAACCGCCCAAATCCGCATAATCGGCGAAGCACAACACCTTTTCCCCGCGCCCATGGGCGCGCCGGTACAACTCGTCCAAGGCGAATTCCAACAAGGGCAAGGCGCTTGGATTGGCGGCGGCGCTCTCCAACAGCGCGGCATCCAGGCCGCGCCCCTCGCGCAGTTCGAACTTCATCCCGGCGGCCAGGGCCGGGAACCGGATGATCTCGCCCAATTCCGCCGGGTCCGGCGGCGGCAAATCGTACTGCCCCGCCCCCGCCTTCAACCCACCCAACACCGGATGCGCGGCGGCTTCCGGGTAGAACTCCGCCCGCATCCCGGCCACCACCCACACCCGCCCGCTCGCGGCCAAGGCATGCAAAGCCGCCAATAACCCATCCCGCTCCGCCTCCCCATAGCGGAAGATTTCCTCCAAGGGGTCCACCACCAAGACCAGACGCGCCACCGGCTCGAACCGCCAACCGCGCTCCCGGCCCAAAGCCCCGGCGGCGGCGTCCAAGGCCACGCCTAAAGGTCCGGCCAAACCGTCCGGGTGGCGGCGCAACAGTTTGGCCAAAGCCTCCGGCGTGGCGAACCCGGCCTGGGCCAGTTCCGGCAAGGCCGGCAGCGCGTCGTTCCTATGCTTTTCCGCCAGCAATTCGGTCGCCAAACCCAGTAGCAAATCCCCGTCCGGCGCGTCGGCGGGCCGGAACACCGCATAACGCCATAGGTCCACGCCCGGCACCCGCCGCGCCTCCACCAAGGCGTGCAGCAATCCCGCCCGCAACAAGGAAGACTTGCCCACCCCGCTGGCCCCCAGCACCAGCAGGAAGGAACGGCCCGACCCCGCCTGCGCCCCCAGTTGCTCCAACACCGCGTGGACGGCGGCGGCGCGGCCATGGAAAACCGGCGCGTGTTCCAGATCGAAAAACTCCAGGCCGCGATAAGGCGATTGGTCGCGGGTCCAGGCCGGCAACTCCGGGCTGTCGGTGCGGTACTGCGGACAGCGCTCCCGCAACACCGCCCGCAAATGCCCGGCGAATTGGCGCTCGAACTCCTTGGGGTCGGCGTAGCTGTTGAATCCGGCCTTGAAATGGTCGTCGGCCCCGCCCAGCCAATGCCGGATGAATTCATCCAGCAGGGACTTCTGCCGCCGACGGTCTTCCAGTTCGGCGTCGGTCTTCACATCCCGGTAAATGAAAGGGTCGATCTTACGGTAGACCCAGAGGTCGGGCGTCTTGCGCTGGCGATAACCCGCGATGGCGTCCTCGAACTCGAACTCGGTGCCGGAACGGTAGGACGTACCGTCTTCGCGCCGGAATTTATCCTCCGGCAAGCGTGTCCCCAACCGCGACCACAGGAGGCACACCACCAAGTCGGTTTGGCTGGGCAGTTTCCCGATTTGCTCTTGGAAATGCTGCTGGGCGCTCTGTGGCCGGTGTTCCCAGAAGATGGGTTCCAAACGCACATAGCCGTCGAATTCGTGTTGTAGCGTGTGGATGACTTGTTCGGCGCGGCGGCGCTCATCGTCCACATCGCCCGGCGAAGAAATGAAGATGGAAAAATCCAGCATGGCAAGCGCCCCCTACTGCCGAAATGGGGCGATTCTGTACCCAGACTGGACAAGAAACAATACCCTGCTCCCAGGACGGGAGCGGGTCACGCGAAAACTGGAGTGCAAACTTCAGTTTGCACGGAAACAATCCATGTACAAACTAAAGTTTGTACTCCGGGATAGCTCCCCGATACCGCCAATGGAACCCCAGCAACACCCCCCCGCTCAGCGCATAGCCATAAGCGAAGGCCGGTGCCGCCCCGAAGCCGAAATGGTTCGCCACTCCCGACGGCGTCAAGGTATAGGCGTGGATCAAGCCGAACCAGGACAAGCCCGCCGCCGCGAAGGTCCACACCGCCGCCTTGAGGAAATCGCGTTCGGCGAGATGCGCCAGCACGGCGGCCAGCACCATCGAGGTGAACATGAAACCCTGGCTCAGGGCGATCAAGCCATGGATGTACAAATCCTGGCCGAACTTGGGCGCGGCGGCGTACAGGCTCGACCCCGCCGCCCGCAAGGCCGTCTCGACCAACCACAAACCCCAGGCCGCCAGCGCCGGCACCAAGCCCAGGCTCACCGCCAAGGCATGGGCGGGCGGCACGGCCTGGAACGCCTGCGCGGTGATGACGATGCCGATCCACAGCAAGATGCCCAGGGCCGCTTCCAAGGGCACGAGTTTGAGTAGCCAAGCGTAAGCCCCGATCATGCACAGCAAGGCGATGACCCAGCCGTTCAAGGCCGAATAAGCCGCCCGCGCCCCCATGGCTTTCCAACCCGGATGGCCGATGTAAATGGTGGTGGGAAAGGTGCTACCGAACAGCGCCGCGACCAAGCTCCCCAAACCATTCGCCAGCAAAGAAGGCCGGGTTTCGTAGCGGTCGCCCGCCGCCTCGGCGCTTTCCAGGTTTTGCAGGGAACCGATCAGGTTGAACAAGCCCATGGGCACGATCACCGCCAGATAGGACCACCCCTGGGGACTCGCCAACAGCGCCAGAGCATCGCCCGGCACCGGCAGCGGCGGATAAAAGCCCAGGGCGGGCGTATCGGCCATCGGCTGGAAATCCAGCCAGCCCAGCCAGCGCCCGGCCCAGGCCAGCCCGCTGCCCAGCACCATCGCCGCCAAGCCGCCCGGCAACCCGGACGGTGGCCGCAGCCCGGAACCATAGCTGGTCAGGATCAGCATCATCGGCACCAGCCCCAGCGCGGGCGCGGCGAACAACTGGAACACGAAACCCATGGCGATGAAGCCCAGGGCGATCCCGGCCAGGGTCGAGAGCAAGGCGGCGCGGGGCGTGTGGCGGCGCAGCCAATCGCCGCAGAACGCCCCGGCGATTTCCATCAGGGCGTTGAACAAACAGGCGAACAAGCCCACCCGCCAAGTCAATTGGACATCGCCGGTTTCCCGGTACACCGGACCCATCACCAGGAACACGAAGGCGAACAGGCTGACCGTGTTGATGCCATAGGGCAAGGCGGTCACATCGTCGCGCCCCGTCCGCGCCATGAGCCGCCGGGCCTGCCAGGCATAGAACAAATTGCCAAACAGGATGGACAGCCCCGCGCCCGGCAGGATGCGCCCGACCAGCAATTCATCCGGGAAACCGCACACCCCCCGGCATAGCACCGCGATCAACATGAGTTGCAGCAGGTTGTCGATGAACAACCCGAAAAAACCGTCCAAATCACCGCGTTTGAAGCCCTTGAGCCCGAAGATCGCCCCCATCGTTCCCCCTGTTTTCGTTGTGATATCTATGCGGTCGGCAGCAAGCGTTCCAAAGCCAGCTTTGGACCCCAGAAACGGGCGGGGCGGTTCATCAGCGCGAGATGCCGCGTTCCGCCAGCAAGCGGCCATACAATTCCAGATACGCCCCCAGCACCGCCTCGCGGCTGAAATACCGCGCCACCAGCCACCGTCCCGCCTCGCCCAATCCTTGCCGGTCCCCGTCCGGGGCCGCCAACACGTCCCGGATTTGCCCGGCCAGGGCTTCGGGATCGGCGCAGGGGCAGGACAGCCCATTCCGGCCCGGTTCGATCAATTCCAAAGCGGCGGCCGTATGGGTGCTGACCACCGGCAGGCCATGGCTCCACGCTTCCAGGATGACATTGCCCAAGGTCTCGCGCCGCGAGGGACAGACGAACACATCCGCCAGCGCGTAGAACACCGCCACCGGATTGCGCCAACCCAGCCATAGCACCCGTCCCGCCACGCCCAAATCCTCCGCCAACTTCCGTAAATCCGCAGCCCATGGCCCATCGCCCACCAGCAACAAAACCCAGGGCCGCCCCGCGATCTCCCCCGGCAGCCGCGCCACAGCCCTGAGCAAGTCATCGAAGCCTTTGATATCGATGAAGCGCCCCACGGCCAGCAAGGCCCAAGCCCCCTCGGGCACGCCATGGCCGCGCCGCAGCGCCTCCCGCTCGGCGGGGACCAGTACCGCCGGTTCGGGGACGAAATTACCGATTCGGTAGACCCGGTCGGCGGGCATCCCACCCCGGACCAGATGGTCGCACACGCCCTGGGTATTGCCGACCCAGGCATGGGCGTGGTGGTAATAACCATCGAGTTTGTAATAACCACCCAAGCGGGCGACATGCACGGCGGGCGCGGTTTTGGGTAGCCGGGTCAAACGGGTGGCCCGGCCCATATAGGTCTGCACCACACAAGGCCACCGGGCCGCCGCCAAGCGCCGAGTCCGCCAGATCGACCACACATCCCATTGATTGGCCAGCGGCAGATGGATTTGCTCGACCGGCCCTTGCGCCAATTCCAGCGACACCGGACTGCCCCGGCGGTTGATCGCCGCCACCGGCTGCCCGGCCCCGGCCAAGGCGTTCACCAGCCGCACATAGAATTGATCCGCACCGCCGAATTGGCGGCTCCCCAACACATGCAAAGACAGATATTGCTCAGGCATAGCGATCCTTGCGCCGGTTTTTAAACCGCAGCTTCCAGAAAAAGCCCAATAAATCATCCCCCCAGGCGATGGCTTTGCGGGGGATTTCCAAAGGATGGGGGGCGGTCTGGGCCGCGCCGCGGCTACACGTCACCGCCACCCGGTAACCCGCCGCGGCCACGGCGTCACGGACTTCGGGGGTGTAGTCGCCGTAAGGATAAGCGAAGGACTCGACCGCCGCGCCCAGGAGGTCTTCCAACGCGGCCTTGCTGTCGGCGATTTCGGCGCGATAGGCGGCGGGGTCGAGCCGGCCCAGGCGCGGATGGCTGACGCTGTGCGAGCCGATCTCGATACCGCCAGCCCGGAGTTCGCGCAGCCCCGCCCCCGACAGCAAAGGCGCATCCACGCCGCCATTGGCGAGCCAGCGGGCCGGTTGGCCCAATAATCCCGATACCGCGAACAACACGGCAGGATAACCATATTCCCGCAGGATGGGATAGGCGTATTCGGCGAAATTTTCATAGCCATCGTCGAAGGTCAACACCACCGCCGGATGGGATAGTAGCTGTTGCTCGAATACGGCAGCGCGGGCTTGTTCCAAGGTAATCACCCGGTAGCCCAAATACTTGAGCCAAGCCATTTGCCGCCGGAAACTATCGACCTCGCAATAACAGGAGCGGTGTTCTTTGGGGTTATCGAAGCGACCGATCTGGTGATACATCAGCACCGAAATCGGCGTGGAAAGTTTGGGTTGCAAAGGCGGCATGGTTTTAATCCTCGGGCAGCGGGCGGGAAAGATCGGTCGGGACCGGCGGATTAAAACCGCCATCCGGTTCCAGGCGGTCCGGCGCGAAATTCAGCACCAAGGCTTCCGTCACCGGATTGCGGTTTTCCCGCTTCCCGCCGACATGGTAGAAATGGCGGCGGGTCAACACCCGATAGCGTGACCAGAGCGATTGCATATACCCATTCTCGCGGTAATCGTTGCGCTGCCAAGTGGACAGGATGAACCGGCCCTCATAATCCGACAGCCGCTCGAATAACTGGCATTCCAAAGCCGCATCCCAGCCGCTGTAATAATCGACATGCCTATCGACATAGGGCGGATCGCAATAGACCATATCCCCGGACCCGGCCTGGGCCAAGGTGGCGGTGAAATCCTGGCAGCGGAATTGGTATTGGTTGGCCTGGATGATCCGGGAAACCCAAGCCACTTGGTTGACGATCTTGGTGATATAGGCCGGGGCGAAACGCTGGGGTTTCCGGCAGAACGGGGTGTTATAACCCCCTTTGCGGTTGAAGCGGACCATGCCGTTGAAACCGGCCCGGTTGAGGAATAGGAAATCCAGGGATGAAAACCCCGCGTTGAACCTATCGCGGACTAGATAATAATGTTCCTCGCCCCGCGCCGCCAATAACGCCCCTTCCCGCGCCAGATACGCCCCGACCCGTTCCGGGGTGATCTCGCCCTGGGCGATGCCGACGTAGAAACGGATGAGATGGGGATTGCTATCGCAAAGGAGCGCCCGACGCGGGGCGATATTGAAAGCCACCGCCCCGGTGCCCAGGAAGGGTTCGATCCAGGTGCCCGCGTTATCGGCGGGCACCACGGCTTTGATCCAAGGCACCAGCTTGGTTTTGATGCCTTGCGACTTGATCGGCGGGACGCCCACTTTGTCCGTCATGGCCCGCGTATTCCACTCCTTCAACTTGCCAGGGAAAACCGCCGTTCCGGGGCGGGCTGGGCATTATAGCCGCCACGCCCCGAAAAATACCCCGGCCCGTGTGGAACGGACCGGGCGGCCCCGCTGTCTGAACGCCGCCCCGTCTCACAACTTGGCTATTGGCCCTACCCCGGCCATGCAATACACTTGCGGGGAAAACTCCATCCCACCCACCTTCCGCCCCCACCCCGGACAGCGCCCAAGGACCACGAGCAACACCGCCATGAACCTGGAAGAGGCCACGTTTCGCAGGAATAACGGCATCCGGCTGGTCAAGCGGCTGCCCACCAACCGGGCCGGGCGGGATTTCGTGGTCGGCGACCTGCACGGCTGCCGCAAGGAACTGGACCGCCTGCTGTTGCTGGTGAAATTCGACCGCGGCGTGGACCGCCTCATCTCGGTGGGCGATCTGGTGGACCGCGGCCCCTATTCGTTGGATTGCCTGTCGTTGCTGAAAGCGCCCTGGTTCCACGCGGTCATGGGCAACCACGAGCAACTGATGCTGAATTTCTTCGCGCCCTGGTTGAAGGATGGCTCCTCCGCCGACCCCTACGACGACACCGGCCTGAGCTTCCTGGTCAACGGCGGCAACTGGGCGTTGCACGAATGCGATTCGCACTGGCGTCCGGTGCAACCCCTGCGCGACCTGTTGGAACTGGTGATCGCCCTGCCGCAAATCCTGGTGGTGGGCGAGGGCGGCAACCGCTACAACGTGGTCCACGCCGAACTGGTCGCCCCCCACAGCCGCGAGCAGAAACCGGAAGTCTGGTCCGACGCCGATATCGACGCCCTGCCCGACTACAGCCCGGTCCAGGCCGACTACCCGGCCCTGCGCTGGTCGCGCCAGTTCATGGGCGCGAACCGCCGCCACCACGGCTTCCCGGCCAAGCTGCCCGAGCTGTCCCAGACCTTCTGCGGCCATACCGTGGGGCTGGGGGTACGCACGGCGCTGTCCCACGTCTGCCTGGACACCGGGGCTTTCCTGCTCCACCGCCAGGACACGCCCAAGGAGAACTACGGACTGACCCTGCTGGACGTGCGGGAAGGCCGCTATATGACCTTGCGGGATTACTATCTGGAAGACGGGGATTTGTAGCGCCCGCCACGAGATTTTCGAACCCCACCCCTAGGAGAAACACCCCATGACCGTCCCGACCCCGGCGAGGCCCACGGCCATCGCCATCCTAGCGCTCGCCCTGCTCTTCTGCGCCCTGCCGGCACGGGCCGCGCAACTCAACGGCGTCACCGGCACCTGGAGCGCCAACCTGAAAACCCATTTCACCATCAAGGGCTACGGCGGCCACAAGGCGAAGGGGGACGGCAACTGCGTCCTGACCCTGGTGGACAACCTGAACGCGAGCTTCGCCTGCGCGGGCTTCGACACCACCGCCGGCCAAACCTACAGCGGCAACCTCAGCGCCCTGGTGCGGCGCGACAAGCTGGGCTGGTCGCTGGACACGCAAGGCCTGGATCAAGCCAAGGCCAACATGACCCAATGGCTGATCGCCAGGAACCTGAAAAAAGGCCGACAACTCGCCGCCGAGAACGTGGGCTATGAATTCCTGCGCTTCAGCTACAAGCCGATCCGGCTCAAGGCCAACCTGACCCAACCGGCAAAAGCCAACGCGACGATCAAGGGGCGGGTCACGCAACTGGTCAACGACCGCTATGTCATCAAGCCCTTCACCTACCAGATCGCCATCAAATACCTGTCCAGGGCGCCCTGAAGTGCTTATTCCTTGACGGCGTAGACCTCACCGCCCCGGTCCAGGAAGAAGGTCTTGCTCTGGGTGACATAAACGCCCAGCACATTCTTGGAGCGGTATTTGCAGCGCACCTGGTAGCCTTTCTTGGTCTCGACCACCGGGCTCCATTCGATGGCCTCGAACGAGGCCGCATCGTACAAGCTGTTCTTGAGATAGCGCTCGACCTGCCGCACCGACCCGTTCCACGGGCTGTTCGCCACCGCGGGACGCTCCGGGGCGGCGGGCTGGGCCTTGACGGCGGCGGGACCGGTCTTGGGCGGGGTGTCGGGTTTGCGCGGCACCTCGGCGGTTTTCGGCGGGACCGGCTTCTGCGGGCGCGGCTCGGGCCGGGCGGGCTTGACCTCGGCCTTGGAGTCGCGGGGCGTGGCGGCGGGCATCGCCGCCGGGGTCCGCCGGGTCTCGTGGGGCAGGAACTTGCCCAGGAGCGCGACCAGGACAACCCCGACGATCAAGGGCGCACAGCCCAATCTCAGCTTGGGCGGCGGGTTGGCGGCGGCGGGCGGCGGCGCGGCGGCCCCCTCGGGCGCGGGCGGTTTTCTAGGGGTTTTGGACGCCATGGCTATGGATCGGCGAGGCTAGGGAAGATGGGCAGAATTCGGGCGGCTATTCTACCAAGCCAGACCGGACTTCCAGGACCGGCAGCGGCATCCGTCCCGCGCCGGCTCACTTGGGGAAAAATCACCGAAAAAATGGGTAATATTTACGTTTTTGAGTGGCGATACCGGGACTAGACTGGCAGTCGGAATTCAGCCAGATAGAGCGCCCGGTCGCACGGGCGGCGAGGAACCCCCATGATTGCCGACATCCTCTACCTCAGTCTCCAAGAAGGCCAGTCCTACCATCAGGAAAACCCGGCATCGACCCTACAAGACGCCCAAGCGGAGGCCCAGCGCCGCTGGCCCGAAGAACCCTATATCGGGCTCTGCCGGGCATTCTTCCTGAGCGGCTGGGTCCAGGCCGGATTCGGGGACGGGGCCGAGCCCGCCGAATCCTGAACCGGGTTTCAAGGCGGGATCAAGACGACGCTCCGCCCCCCCTCCGCCGCGCGGACCACACCCCCATGGCGAGTCCGCAACCCGGTCTCGAACAAGGTCGGCGCGTCGTTTCCGCCGGGCCGCTCCTCCGCGAACCGCAACAGCCCGAACCAAGCCCGCGCCTCCAGGAAAGCCACGCCCCCCAGCCAGATCGGCACCCCCCGCGCCTCCCAGCCACTAGGCCAGAACCTCGCAATCAGCCAGCGTCCACCGGACACCGGCTTGACCATCCGCAAGGCATCCGGTTCGGCCTGGTTGAAATGCGGCAGGACCGGCAAGGCGGCAATGTCGGTGTCGGGATTCAGCACCTCCAGCGCCGTTCCCGATTCCCAGGACCGCGCCACGCGCCAGCCGTCCCGGACCAGGTCGGCCCGGATATCCACCAAGGGCGCGGCCCACTGCACAGCTAGGGACTGGTCGGGATGGCCGAAAATCCGCGCCCGGTGGGATGGCAAATCCCGCCAACGCCATGCCAGCCAGTCGGCGGCATCCACTGCCGTCCAGGCGGCGGGACGGGCGAATTCGGCGAGGGAATGACCATGCCACAAGCCCGCCAAAATCACGGCCAGGACCAGGGCCACCCGCCAAGCAAACCCTGCGGGCGGCGGCACCGCGCCGCGATGCCGCCGATAGGCCACCCCCAACACCGCCAACCAAGCCGCGCCCAGCGCCAATCCGAACCCCACCGCCAGCGCGTCCCCGGTCCCGGCGTAGAGCCGGGCGAAGGCCACAGCGGCCACCAGCAAAGCCGCCGCCGAATAGACCGGCCAGTGCCAGCCGGGCCCGACCCGCTCCGCCAGCAAGACCGCCAGGAAACCATAGGCCACCACGGCATTCAACGCCTCCGCGTCCAACCTGGGCGCCGGGAACAGGGCACGGCAAACCCAACCCAGCCCGACCGCGAACCCCAAGCCGACCAGCCAATGCCCGGCGGCGGAGCGGCCTCCCGCGCGCCACAAGATCGCGCCCACGCCCAATCCCAAGGCCGACAAGGCAGGCACGCCGCCCAAGCCGGCGCAGACGGTCAAGGCATAATCGGCCCAGGGGTTGCGCCACGCCCGCAGGAACACCGGCCACAAGCCGGGTGGCCACCACCAACACAGTAAAAAGGCGGTCCCGCCGAGCAGGACCGCCCACAGCGCCAGCCCCGGATAATCGCGGCGGCTGGGATCGACCAGGGGAATGGTCAGGCGGCCCAGCCAAGGATGGCCGCGGCCGAAATCGAACAAGGCGAGGATCAACCCATGGGCGCGGGGTTGGCAATAGCCGTACAGGCGCTTGGCCAGCCAAGCCGCCGACCATAGCGCCGCCAGCAGGACGAGGGCCAGGGCGACGAGGCGCTCGGTAATCCGCGCCGCCAATTCCATGGATGCCCCGAAGGCCATTCCCGGCAGGAGATAGGCCGGTGCCCACAACAGGGCCGAAACGATGTTGACGGTCAGGAAGTGCCGCCCCGGCATGTCCATCATGCCCGCCACCAAGGGGATCACCGCCCGGACCGGCCCCACGAAACGCCCGAACAGCACGCCGCTGCCGCCATGGCGGCGGAAGAACGCCATGCCGCGCTCGACCATGCCGGGATAGCGGGAAAACGGCCATACCGACAGCAACCGTCCGCGATAATGCCGCCCCAGCCAGAAACTCAGCCCATCGCCAACGATGGCCCCGGCCACCGCGTAGGCACAGACCGGCCCGAACCCCAGGGCACCCGCCCCGATCAAAGCGCCCGCCGCGAACATCATCGCCACGCCCGGCACCAACAACCCGACCACGGCCAGCGACTCGGCCAGCGCGGTCAGGAAGACCACGAACCCGGCGAGTTGGGGATGCTGGACGATCCAGCCGTAGAGTTCGGAGAGGTTCAAAGCGTGGCGAACACCTGTTCGGCGGCGTCGAGGGTGGCCTGGATGACGGCGGCGTCGTGGGCGGCGGACACGAAACCGGCCTCGAAGGCGGAAGGCGCGAGATAAACGCCCCGCTCCAACATGGCATGGAAGAAGCGGTTGAAGCGCGGCTGGTCGCAGGCCATCACCCCGGCGAAGCTGGACACGCTGCCCGCCCCGGTGAAGAACAGGCCGAACATGCCGCCGACCGCCTGGGCGGCGAAGGGGACGCCCGCCCGCTCCGCCCGCGCCAGCAAGCCATCGGTCAGGCTCCGGGTGCTGGCGGCCAAATCCTCGAAAAAGCCGGGCCGCGCCAGCAAGCGCAAGGTGGCGAGCCCCGCCGCCATCGCCACCGGGTTGCCGGACAAGGTGCCCGCCTGATAGACCGGACCCAAGGGGGCCAGATGTTCCATGATCTCGCGCCGCCCGCCGAAAGCGCCAACCGGCATCCCGCCGCCGATCACCTTGCCCAACGTGGTCAGATCGGGGCGGACGCCGTACAGCGCCTGCGCCCCGCCCAAGGCCACCCGGAAGCCGGTCATCACCTCGTCGAAGATCAACACCGCGCCGTGGGCGTCGCACACCTCACGTAGGGTTTCCAGGAAACCCGGCAGCGGCGGCACGCAATTCATATTGCCCGCCACCGGCTCGACGATGACGCAGGCGATTTCGGAGCCACAGCGGGCGAACGCCTCCCGCACGGCCCCGGCGTCGTTATAGGCCAGGGTCAGCGTGTATTCGGCCAGGGCGGCGGGCACGCCCGGCGAACTCGGCACGCCCAGGGTCAAGGCACCGGAACCGGCCTTGACCAGCAGCGAATCCGAATGCCCGTGGTAACAGCCCTCGAACTTGACGATCTGGTCGCGCCCGGTGAAACCCCGCGCCAAGCGGATGGCGCTCATGGTGGCCTCGGTGCCAGAACTCACCATCCGCACCATGTCCATGGATGGCACCAGGGCGCACAGGGTTTCCGCCATCTCGGTCTCGCTGGCCGTGGGCGCTCCATAGCTCAAACCCCGGTCCACCGCCGCGTGGACCGCCGCGAGGACTTCCGAGTGGGCATGGCCCAACACCATCGGTCCCCAGGAGCCGACGTAGTCGATATAGCGCCGCTCGTCCGCGCCATAAAGATACGGTCCCCCGGCGCGTTCGATGAAAACCGGGGTGCCGCCGACGCTCTTGAAAGCGCGGACGGGGGAATTGACGCCGCCGGGGATGTGGGTCCGGGCGGCCGCGAAGAGATCGTTATCGTTCATATTGAAGTGAAAAAAAGAAATTAGACCAAGACTTCGAGGGCCGGAGGATGACCCAGGAACGCCATGGGACTGGAGGTAAGACCATAGGCGCCGGATTGGAGGATGACCACCAAATCGCCGACCTCGGCATGGCCCAGCGGCATCCTATCCGCCAATAGATCCAGCGGGGTGCAAAGCGGCCCGACCACCGAGGCCGTTCCCATGGCCACGGCGGCGACCCGGTTGCCGACCAGGACCGGATAGTTCTTGCGGATCACCTGGCCGAAATTGCCGGAAGCCGACAGGTGATGGTGCAAACCGCCATCGACCACCAGGAACACCTGGCCCCGCGATTCCTTGCGGTCCAACACCCGCGCGACATACACCCCGGCCTCGCCCACCAGATAGCGTCCCAGTTCGATCACGAACTCGGCCTCCGGGAAATCGCGGCGGGCGGCGGGCATCAAACCGGCCAGATGCCCTCCCACCGCCCCCAAATCCAGCGGTCTTTCCCCTGGGAAATAGGGAATCCCGAAACCGCCGCCCAGATTCAGCAAACGGACCGGGCCGGGAGCGTTGGCCGCGAGCCGCCGCGCCAATTCGAAGGTGTTGCGCTGGGCTTCCATGATCGACTCGGCCTTGAGATTCTGCGAACCCGAGAAAATATGGAACCCATGGAAATCGACCGGAAGCCCAGCCATGCGGGCCAGCAGTTCCGGCACCCGCTCGACGTCCACGCCGAATGGTTTGGGACCGCCGCCCATTTTCATGCCGGAGGATTTCAGCTCGAAATCGGGATTCACCCGCACCGCGATCTTGGGACGCAGGCCCAGTTCCCGCCCGGCCCGCGCCAGGATATCCAGTTCGCGCCCGGATTCCAGGTTGATGACGATGCCGGCGGCGGTGGCCTGCCATAGTTCGCGCTCGGTCTTGCCGGGACCGGCGAAACTGATTTTCTCCGGTACCATCGGCGTATCCAACGCGGTTTTCATTTCGCCCGCCGAGGCCACGTCGAAGCCATCGACCAAGCCGGCCAGATGTTGGACCACGGCGGGCATCGGATTGGCCTTGATGGCGTAGTGCAGATGGATATCAACGGGCAAAGCGGCCCGTAACTCGCTCACCCGCTGGGTGATCAGCCTGCGGTCGTAGGCATAGAAAGGCGTATAGCCGACGCGCTCGACCAAGCGGGACAAAGGGGTTCCGCCTAGGGTCAAGCAATTGTCCCGTACCGGGAACAAAATGGGATGGGTATGCCGGACGGCTTCGTTCATGACGCCGCCTCCTCGAACATACCGCCCAGTTCGGTGGCGAGGCGCTTGCGGTCGATCTTCCCGTTGGGATTGCGCGGCAAGGGTTCCGTCCTGGCGACGATCCTGGCCGGCACCATGAAGGCGGGCAGTTGGCGCTTGCACGCCTCCAACACCCTGCCGCTGGCCGCGTCCCCGTTATCCACGGCGAAAGTCACCAGCACGACGGCCTGTCCCAGCACGGGATGGGTGACACCCACCGCGGCGGTTTCCGTCACCGCCCCGGCGGAATAGGCGACCTCCTCGATCTCGGTCGGGCTGATGCGGTAGCCCGAGGTCTTGATCATCTCGTCGCGGCGGCCGATGAAATACAGGTAGCCCTCTTCGTCCTTGCGCACCGTATCGCCCGACCACACCGCCATTTCCGGCAAAGGGAGTCCCGGCAATTGCCCCGGCGCGGGCTTGTAGCGCTCGGCGGTCTTCTCGGGATCGTTCCAATAGCCCAGCGCCACATGTATGCCGCGATGGACCAGTTCCCCAGGCTCGCCCGGCGCGCACGGCGTGCCGTCCTCCCGCACCACCATGATTTCGGCATTGGGAATCGCCTTGCCCATGGAATCGGGACGCCGGTCCACCTCCTCGGGCGGCAGGTAGGTGGAACGGAAAGCCTCGGTCAGGCCGTACATCAGATAGGGCTTGGTCTTCGGCAGTTTGCCCCTAAGCGCGTCCAGGGTCGGCTTGGGCATATGCCCGCCGGAGTTCGTGATATAACGCAGGTGTTGGTCGGTGCCTTCGGGCCAGTCCAATTGCGCCAATTGCACCCACAGCGGCGGTACTGCTGCCAAGCCTGTGATGCGTTCGCGCACGACCATGCGTATCACATCGCGCGGCAGGAGGTAGTTCATCAGCACCGCGCAAGCACCGACGCGGAAGGCCGTGGTCAGTTGCGACAGCCCATAATCGAACGAGAGCGGCAAAACCGCCAAGATACGGTCCTCCGCCGTATTTTCGAGATACTCGGCGACGCTGTCGGCCCCGGCGACCAGATTGCGGTGCGACAACACCACACCCTTGGGCCGACCGGTACTGCCCGAGGTGTAGAGGATCGCGGCCATGTCCTGGTCGATCACCCGGTGGGCCGGACGCGCCACGGCACCTAGCCGCTCGGACCAATTCACCATACGCAGCCCCGCGATTTCGGGCACGGGCCGCCCCCCTATCAGAACGATGGCACGCAAGTCGCGGCATTTGGATACTGTGTCCGCGATCAAATCCCATCTTTCAGGCGAAGTGACCAGGATTCTGGCGCAGCAATCCGACAGGATATGGCCGACCTGCTCGGGTTTCAGCAGTGGATTCACCGGGACGAAAACACCGCCCGCCGCCGCCGCACCGAACATAGCGACCACTGTTTCAAGACGCTTTTCGAGGTAGATCGCCACCCTGTCGGCACGCTCCAACCCCAATCCAAGCATCAAGTTGGCGGAAACTTCGATTTCTTTGCGTAAATCCGCAAAGCTGCACTCTCGTCCGCCATCCCGGAGCGCCACGGCTCCAGGGTTCGCGAGCGCCGCAGCGCTCGCCAAATCGTGGATTAAATTTGTCATTGGCTACTCATCACTAATCAACTTGAGTGGACATAACGAAAGGGCGCTTTTTTAATCGCTAACGATTCCCCTTGCCCCTCGCGTCACCCTCATCAACAATCAACGCTTGCACGCTTTCTACCGTAACGGCCTCCTCCGCAAAAACGATTGAGCAACTAAAGCCACCTTCTCTTTCCAGCCTCCCCTCGTCTATGGGATTTGTTGTATGCTAGCATATTATCATAGCGCGTCAGCCACGCCACGGCGGTGTCATGGCCCCCTGCGAGCGGGTGTTCAATACCCACCACCCTCTTACCCCGTCGACTAGCCACAGTTACCCCCCATAATAACGGAATCCCTCCCGTGCTCGAACAGAAAATCATTAGAATACTCGGTCATGTACTGCAACTCGGTGATCGCGGTATAAACTTCAACAATTCCACATTGTTATTATGTCATGTGCCGGAGTTCGATTCGATGGCCGTGGTCTCCGTGCTAACCGCCATCGAAGAAGAATTTGGAATCATCGTGGACGACGACGAAATCAGCGCCTCGGTTTTCGAAACGGTCGGTTCATTGGTTTCTTTCGTGGAATCGAAACTAGCATAAACTTTAAATCCACCCGTTTTCACCCGACGCCAAGTCAAGTATTCCAAACGCTATTTCCCCCATTATGCGGATCAGTATTCCCGGCTTTTCCCTAGACCGCCATGGCAAACCCGTCATCGGTCTGGACGACGCCAGCCTGTATGCCTACGGCGATCTCATCCGCGGTACGGAGCGGCTGATCCTCGACCTGTTCGGACGCGGCCTGCTGTCGGGCACCACCCATACCTGTATCGGCCAGGAACTATGCCAGATGTCCGTGGTACGGGCGCTCAACCACCCCCAGGACGCGGTGCTTTCGAATCACCGCAACCATGGCCATTTCCTCAGCTATTCCGGGGACGCGCTGGGCCTCGTCGCCGAAATCATGGGACGGCGGGACGGCGTCTGCGGCGGCTATGGCGGCAGCCAGCATATCGCCCACCGCCATTTCCATAGCAACGGCGTACAAGCCGGGATGACGGGCATCGGCACGGGGCTGGCGCTTGCCCGTCAACGGCGGGACAGCTCAGGCCTCGTCGCCATCATGATCGGCGACGGCACCTTGGGCGAAGGACTCCTCTACGAAAGCTTCAACCTCGCTTCCGTCTGGAAGGCTCCGGCGCTGTTCGTGGTTGAGAACAACCGCATCGCCCAAACCACCCCCACCGCGCACACGCTCGGCGGCGACATCGCCGCACGCGGCGCGGCGTTCGGCTTGAAGACCTACGAACTCGACGATGCCGCGCCCGACTTCATGCGACAGGCCGACGCAATCGTCGCCGAACTGCGCGGGCTGCGGCATCCGGCCCTGCTCGTCATCGAAACCCGGCGGCTGGGGCCGCACAGCAAGGGCGACGACTTGCGCAGCGATGCGGAAAAACGCTACATCGCCGAACGCGATCCTTTGCAAAATCTGGGCCGTCGCTTGGACACGGTGGAACGCGCCGCCATCGAAGCCCGCAACACGGCGTTCCTGCGGGAAGTCGAAGCCGCGGCCCTGGACTCCCCCGAAGCCCGCTTCCAACCGGAAACCCGCCCAGTCTTCCGGCCCGCCCAAGCCGCCTCCACTTCCGCCTTGGCCGCCGTGGCCCCCAATGTACGCGCCTCCATCAACCAAGCCTTGCGCCAACTGCTGGCGACGCATGCAGACATCCTCCTGCTGGGCGAAGATTTGCACGATCCCTACGGCGGTGCTTTCAAAGTCACGGCGGGACTCTCCACCGACTTCCCGGACCGGGTGATCTCGACCCCGATCAGCGAGGCCGGCATCACCGGCGCGGGCATCGGGCTGGCGCTGGCGGGGCTGAGGCCCATCGTGGAAATCATGTTCGCGGATTTCCTCAGCCTGTGCCTGGATCAAATCTACAACCACGCCGTGAAATTCCCCGGCATGTTCCCGGACGTGGACGTGCCCTTGATACTCCGCACACCTTGCGGCGGCCGGCGCGGCTACGGTCCCACCCACAGCCAAAGCCCGGAAAACCTGTTCGTCTCGGTGCCCGGCCTGACCGTGGTCTATCCTAGCCACCGGCACAACGTCGGCCAACTCTTGGCGGACGCGGCCACCCGCTGGCCCAATCCGACCCTGTTCCTCGAACACAAGCTACTGTACGGGGAAGCCCAAAACCCCCTGGATTACACCGAATTGCCCGCCGACCCGGCCGACCTGGGGAGCGACATGTTCCCCACGCTGCGGCGGGGGGCCACCGAACCGGATATTAGCTTGATCGCCTTCGGCGGGATGCTGCCCATCGTCGAACACGCCGCCCGGCGGCTGGCGGAAGAAGAAGAACTCGCGGTGGAGATCATCGCCCCGTCGCTCTTGGCCCCCCTGCCCCGCGCCGGCCTGCTGGCGGCCCTGGCGGACCGCCCCCTCGTCGCCGTCATCGAGGAATCGCACCACGAATTCGGCGTCAGCGCCGAAATCCTCGCGTGTTTGGCGGAATCGGGCTACCGGGGCAAACTGGCCCGCCTCGGCACGGCCGCCCGGCCCATCGCCGCCGCCCGCGGCATCGAGCGGGCACTCCTGCCCGACGCGGACACGATCATCGCCGAGATCGTGGAATTATTTTCATAAACCGAATAGAGCAGTACGCCATGGCCATCCCGGTCTATACACCGAGAGTCAACAACAATGACGATGAAGTCCGCCTCATCGGGCTGGAAGTCGCGGTCGGCGACCGGGTGGCCCGTGGCCAAGCCGTCGCGCAGATCGAGACCGACAAGGCGGTCATGGAGATCGAAGCCCCCGCCGAGGGCTACGTGCTGGACATCGCCGCCGCCCCCGACAGCCAGATCGCCGTGGGGAGCATCTTGATCTGGCTGGGCACCACGCCCGACTCAGCGGTACCCCAGGCGGCGGATTTGGACGCGCCGCCGCACGCCACCGCCGCCACGCCCACCGCCAAGGCGCGGCAACTGTTACAGCGCTACGGGCTGACCGCCGCCCAGGTTCCCGCCCAAGGCCCGCGGCTGACCGCCGCAGCGGTGTCGAGCTACGCCGCATCCCAAGGACTCGCCCCGCTGGCCGACGCTCCGCCACCGCCCCGCTCCGCCGCCCGCGCCCCGGAACCCATGCCCGGCGTTCCGGGCCAATGGCGCGAACTCCAGAGCGACGAGAAAGGCATGCTGGCCACGGTGACTTGGCATCGCGACCACGCCGTGCCCGGTTATATCGAACTGGAATACGACCCCCGGCCCTGGGCCGAGTATGCCCGGACTTTCGCGGAACGCCACAAACTGATGCTCAGCCCCCTGCTCTCGCTGATGGCATGGCGCCTGACCCGGCTGGCCGCCGCCACGCCCAAGCTCAACAGCGCCTTAATCGACGAACGCCGTTACGAATACGCCGCCGTGAACCTGGGCTTCACCGCGCAGGTGGATGAAACCCTCTACCTGTGCGTGCTGCGGGACGCGGAACAGCGCGATGCGCTGGCCTTCGTCAACGCCCTGCTGGATTTGCAGCGCCGCGCCGCAGTGCATAAACTCGCCGCCGACGAAACCAGGGGCGCGACCCTGGGGTTTTCCAGCATGGAGCGTTGGAAAGTCAGCCGGCATATCCCCGTGCTGCCCCCGCTCGCGTCCTTGATGGTGGCCCACACCGCCGACGCCCAAGGCCGCGCCGTGCTGGGCGCGACCTACGACCACCGCGTGCTGAACGGTTTCCAAGTCGTCTCGGCCCTACGCAAGCTGGGCAAACCGCCTTCGGACACCCCCTGACCCCCGGAACCCCCATCATGGCCCCCGACCGCATCGCTATTGAACAGGCCATCAAGGCCAAGATCGTCGATATCGCCGACCAACTGGGCGAAGACGCCCGCGCATTGACCCACGACGAATTGATCCCGGCGACGGGCTTGATCGACTCGGCGGGGCTGCTCCAATTGCTGGCCTGGTACGAACATCATTTTCAGATTCCCCTGGCCCAGGACGAAATCACCGTGGACAACCTCGGCACCATCGCGACCATGGCCGGGTTCGCGCTCAAGAAAAAGGGCTTGCTGTAGTGGCCGGGACTTTAGAACCCCAGGTTCCCAGCGTGGAAGTCGCTCCCTATTTCCTCGATAGCCGCGAGGGGCGGCTGTTCGCCGTGCATCACCGCCCAGGACCGGATGCCCCCTGCCATGGCCACGTCCTGGTCGTCCCGCCCTTCAACGAGGAAATGAACCGCTGCCGGGCCATGCTCACCCTGCAAGCGCGGGCGTTGGCCGCCCATGGCATCGGCACTTTGGTGCTGGATTTGTTCGGCAGCGGCGACAGCGCGGGCGGGTACCGCGACGGGCGCTGGGAAATCTGGCTGGACAACCTCCAAGCCGCGCTGACCTGGCTGGATGGCCAGCGCGGTGCCCGCCGGGCGTTGCTCGGCGTCCGCATGGGCGCTCTGCTGGCGGCGGAAAGCCTGCGCCGCCGCAACGATCCCGCCACCGCGCTACTGGCCTGGCAACCGGTGATCGATGGCAAACAGCATTTCACCCAATTCCTGCGCCTGCGCCTCGCCGCGCAACTGGACCGCCCCGATCAGGCCAAGGAAACCACCGGCTTCCTGCGCCAACAGCTCGCTGCGGGCCACTGTGTCGAAGTGGCCGGCTATGAAATCCACCCGGAGCTGGCCGCGGCCATCGACGCCGCCCATCTGGCCCGGCTCGCGCCGCCCGCAGGCACCCCGGTCTTCTGGCTGGAACAGGTCCTCGCCGCCGACACTCCCGAACCGACCAGCGCCAGCCTCAAGCTCTTGGAAACCTGGTCCGCCGCCGGCTTGACCCCGGACGTGGCCGTATACCAAGACCCGCCGTTCTGGCAGGCCCATGAACGGGCCATCGCGCCCAGGGCGCTGGAACTCACCACCGGCTGGCTGCGCGACCAATGGATGCCCGCATGAAAGAAACCACCTTCACCTTCGACTGCCAAGGCTCGCCCTTGGTCGGTATCTGCCACCACCCGGACCGGCCAGCCCGCCGTGGCGTGCTGATGGTGCTGGCGGGCGGTCCCCAGTACCGCGTCGGCGGCCACCGCCAGCTCACGCTGTGGGCGCGGCGCCTCGCCGCCGAAGGCTATCCCGTGTTCCGCTTCGATTATCGCGGCACGGGCGACAGCCACGGCGAATTCCGCGGCTACAAATGGATAGACGAAGACATCCGCGCCGCCATCGACCGTTTCTGCGAGGAAACGCCGGGACTCACCGAAATCGTCCTCTGGGGCGAATGCAACGCGGCGACGGCCATCGTGTTCTACGCCTACCGCGACCCGCGGGTGCGCGGGATGGTGCTGCTCAATCCCTGGACCCGCACCGCCGAGGGCCAAGCCCGGACCCTCATGCGGCACTATTACCTCGACCGCCTCAAGCACCCGGATTTCTGGAAGAAGGTGTTCTCCTTCCAATTCGACCCGGTCGCTTCGCTACGGTCCCTGGTCCGGCTCGCCCGCCTCGCCCGGCAAGCGGGTCCAGCGTCCCCAGGCGCGGCCCAGGCGGGCATCGGAACCGAAGCCCCGTTGTCGCGCGACCTACCGCTGCCGGAAGCCTTCCTGGCGGGTTTCTCGCGCTTCCAAGGCGGTCCCGTCATGCTGGTGATGAGCGGCAGGGACCTCATCGCCCGCGAGTTCGACGAAGCCATCCAGGCCAATCCCGAACGCTGGGAACCCGAACTCCGCGCCAAACGCTGCCGCCGCCACGACACCCACGACGGCGACCACACCTTCTCCTCCGAAGCCCAGCGCTCCCAAGTGGCCGATTGGGCCATCGCCTGGCTGGCGTCCTGGTGAAGCCCATGCCCCCCGTCATCGAGCCGATCACCGCGGACAACCTGCCCGGATTCGCGGCCTTCCTGCATGAAAACCTGAATCCCGCCTTCCGGGCCGACCAATGGGAAGCCTTTTTCCGCGGGCAATGGACCCCGGAGCCACCCAATCACGGTTTCCTGCTGCGCGACGGGGACCGAATCGTCGGCGGCATTGGCGCGCTCTACGCCGACCGCGTGATCCGGGGACAACCCGAACGCTTCTGCAACATCACCAGTTGGTGCGTGCTGGACGCCTACCGCAAGCAGAGCATGAAGCTGGCGATGGCGGTGGTTGCGCAACCGGGTTTCCATTTCACCGATTTCTCGCCAACCCAGGTGGTCGCCGGGACGCTGCGGTTCCTCAAGTTCAAGCCGCTGGACGACCGGCAGGCGGTGGTTTTCAATGTGCCGGGATTTTCCGGCGGGAAAATACTGGACCGGGAGGATGAACTTAAGGCCCAGTTCGGCCCGGAAAATTTAGCGGTCTACCGCGACCACGCCGGCTTCCCCTGGCTCAAACATCTCGCGCTCGGGAATGCGGACGCATGGTGCCATGTGATCTATAAGCGGACCCGCTTCAAGGGGCTGCCCGCCGCGAAAATCCTCCACCTCAGCGATCCCGGCGTATTCGAGCGCAACCTGGGTAAGCTCCGGTCCTATTTCCTGCGCCATGGCCTGGCCACGACGCATGTGGAATGCCGCCGTTTGAATGGGCAGCCCTGGCCGAGCAAACTGCGCTCAGGGTTCATTCCCAAGCTCTATCTCAGCTCGACGCTGGCAGATACCGATATCGATTATCTATACTCCGAATCCGTGGCGCTGGATTTATAACGATGGCGCAACGGTTCTCCTGGCTATCGAAACCCCCTTATCCCCACGCGGATTCGGCCAACCGCCCGGCTTCCACCCACCGGAAAGCGCCATGAAACCCCTGCTCCGTTGCTTTTACTTCGTATCCTCGGGTTTGGGTCTGTTTTCAGCCCTGCCGATCCACGCGGCCATTCCCACCGAGCAAGAGATTCGGAAACTACCCCTAGCTTGTAAATTCCAATCCAATACCAGCCATGGCCAACCCACTTTCGGCAGAACCTCGGAGCAAATGAACCAAGACCATGATAAATGGCTGAAACTGCTCGGGCCAGGCTTCAATCATTATCACCATTTCTGCTGGGGACAGACCAATGTGAATAAATATTACAGCAGCTTTGGCGCTCCGCCCACCGAGAAGAATTCGCTCTTAAGATATGCGGTCGCGGATTACAACTATTCCATAGAAAGGTCCCCTCCCGACTTCTCCCTCCTCCCCGAAATACTGGTCGCCAGGGCCAAGGCTTACGTATTGCTCAAAGAAACCGTCAAAGCGATACCGGACTTGCAGCAGGCGATCAAACTCAACCCCAAATACGAAAAAGCCTACGCCGACCTCGCGGAAATCTATGCGAAAGACGGACAGCCGGAAGTAGCCAAGAAAATAATCCAGGCGGGCCTGCAATTAGCGCCCAACTCCCCGATCCTGACCCGGCGCGCGGCCCGGCTGAACGCGGAGGCCAAACGGGCCTCCGGTAGCGGAACCCCCATCAAACCCGATGCCCAGCATACCGGGAGTGGAAGCCCGCCGGAAAATATCCAGAAAAACACTCCGGGCGGCCCGAAAACCAACCCTTGAAACATGAGCAACGCGGTTTGCCAAAGGACCGGCCAAAGACCCCCGCCCATCACCCGTAATCAAAGCCGAACAGGTCCACCCTCCCCATGAAGCGCGTCTTGATGATCGCCTACCATTTCCCGCCGCTGGCGGGCAGCAGCGGCATCCAGAGAACCCTCAGGTTCGCCAAGTATCTGCCGGAATTCGGCTGGACACCGTTGGTATTGACCGCCCACCCCATCGCCTACGAACAGACCTCCCCCGACCAGCTCGGCGAGATTCCCACCGGAACGGTGGTGATGCGCGCCCCGGCCTTGAACACGGCGCGGCATCTCTCGTTCAAGGGACGCTATCCGCAATGCCTGGCCCTGCCCGACCGCTGGGCCGGCTGGTGGGCAGGGGCGGTCCCGCCGGGACTTTGGATGATCCACAAATACCGCCCCGACCTGATTTGGTCCACCTATCCCATCGCCACCGCGCACAAGATCGGCGGCACCTTGCACCGGCTGACGGGCGTGCCCTGGGTGGCGGACTTCCGCGACCCGATGGTGGAGGCCAACTATCCCCGCGACCCCGTGGTGCGCGAAAGCTACCGCCGCATCGAGACCTACGCCGTGAACCACGCGGCCCTGTCGGTCTGCACCTCGCCCGGCAACATCCGCCTCTACTCCGAACGCTATCCCCACCGCGCCGACCGCCTGAACCTGATCGAAAACGGCTACGACGAGGAATGTTTCGAGGGACTCGATCCAGGCGGCGCACCGCTGAACCCCGGCAAGCTCACCCTGCTGCACAGCGGCATCGCCTATCCCTCGGAACGCAACCCCACCCATTTCTTCGCCGCCCTGCGCCGGCTGCGCGAAGCCCATGCCCTGTCACCCGAACGCTTGGTGGTACGCTTCCGCGCCCCCGCCCACGAGGCACCACTTTTGGCGATAGCCGAGCAGCACGGTGTGCGCGACTTCATCGAAATCGCCCCGCCCGTGCCTTACCGCGACGCACTGGCCGAGATGATGCGGGCCGACCTGTTGCTCATCATGCAGGCCGGCAACTGCAACGACCAGATTCCCGCCAAATTCTACGAATACCTGCGTGCCGGGAGGCCCATCCTGGGGCTGACCGACCCCAAGGGCGACACCGCCCGCGCCCTCGCCGCCGCCGGCGTGGAACTCACGGCCCCGCTGGACGACACCGACGCCATCGCCGCGCTGCTGCGCCGCGTCGCTGACGGCGCGGCAACGTCCCCGCCCACCGCCGCGCTCATCCCCGCCGCTTCGCGCCGACACCGCACCGCGCAACTGGCCGGGCATTTCGACGCGCTTTGCGCCCGGCCCCCGGCATGAACACCGCCCCGGCCCGTTCATCCGGCGCACTCCAAGCCCACGCCTCCACCCCGACCCCGCACTATCCATGAACACCACCGCGACCCGACTCAAGCAAATCGCCGCCCGCATCAAAACCCGCTATCTGGACGAGCCCCGCCTGCCCGCGCCCGCCCAGCGGCAACTCCTACTGGACCGGGCCGGCCTGCCCGACCTCGATCCCGGACCCGAGGCCGTGGCGGCGGCGGGCATCGCCTGGCTCAAGCGCTCGCAGGACCAGTCCCTCCACCGGGACGGCGGCTCCGCGCGCGACTTCAGCCTGCTCAAGGGCTGGGCCAGTGCCTACCCGGAAACCTCGGGCTACATCGTCCCCACGCTGATCGACTACGCCGACCGCACCCACGATTCCGCGCTCGCCGACCGCGCCCGGCGGATGCTGGACTGGCTGGTGTCCATCCAATTCCCCGAAGGCGGCTTCCAAGGCGGCAAGATCGACGCCGACCCGCGCGTGCCGGTCACGTTCAACACCGGGCAAATCCTGATCGGGCTGGCGGCGGGAGTACGCAGGTTCGGCGACGCCTACCTGGAGCCCATGCACAAGGCCGCCGCTTGGCTCAGGGACAGCCAGGACGCCGACGGCTGTTGGCGCAAACACCCCACGCCGTTCGCCGCGCCCGGCGAAAAAGCCTACGAAACCCATGTATCCTGGGGCTTGTTCGAGGCGGCGCGGCTGGCCCCGGACCCAGGCTATGGCGAGGCCGGCCTCCGGCAAGTGCGCTGGGCGCTGACCAAGCAACGGGAAAACGGCTGGTTCGCCAGCAATTGCCTATCCTCTCCCGAACAACCGCTGACCCACACCATCGGCTATGCGTTGCGCGGTGTCATCGAAGCCTACCGCTACTCGGGCGAGGCCGATCTGCTGACGGCGGCGCGGAAGACGGCGGACGCGCTGCTGCGGGCCATGGCGACCGACGGTCGCATCGCCGGACAACTCGATTGCGATTGGAACGCCACGGTGGATTGGGTCTGCCTGACCGGCAGCGTGCAAATCGCGGCCTGCTGGTTCCTGCTACACGCGATCACCGGGAACGCCGCCTACCTCGACGCCGCCCGCCGCGCCAACCGCTACGTCCGCCGCACGGTGCCTATCAGCGGCGATCCCGATATCGTCGGTGGCGTCCGGGGCGCGTTCCCGGTCGATGGCGACTATGGGCGCTTCGAATATCTCAACTGGGCGGCCAAATTCTGCGTCGATGCCCAATTGATGGAACTCGATTACCCGGCCCCCGCTTAATCCGGGATTTGGATATTGGAAATCCTTGAATTGACCGGCGGCGACTTCGATTTATCGCCGCTGCCAACAATAGGCAGCGGAACGCCATCTGCCCCCCACAGGCGACGCCCTTATGGACTTCAACCAGCCTTGGAACCTCCCCATGCGCCATCCCCTCTCGGTCTATACCCGATCCCTCCAACGCGACGCCTCCCGCTTATCGGCGAAAATCCAACGCCGCCTGCGCAAGTTTACGCAGGAAAACGGCGATAATCCCCCTAAGCCGTCCCGTGCGACCCGAGTTATCGTCGATAAAGCGGCCATCGCCACGGCCTTGGCCAACCTGGGCTTGGGTTCCGGGGATACCGTCATGGTCCATAGCGGAATCAGTAATCTCGGCAAAATCACCGGCGGGCCGCAGGCGGTATTCAATCTCATCGCCGAGCAAGTCGGCGATGAAGGACATATGCTATATCCGGTCTTTCCCTTCAATACCTTGATGTATGGATATCTAGCTTCGCGCCCGGTATTCGACGCCGCCAATGCGCCCAGCAAAATGGGCTCCCTGAGTGAATATGCGCTCCGAACCCCAGGGGGACAACGTAGCCTACATCCCAGCCATTCGATCTTGGCTTTCGGACCACGCGCCGGATATTTCGTGGGGGAACACCACCTATGCCGAACCCCCTTCGCCGACCTATCCCCCTTCGCGCGGCTGGTGGAAGCGAAAGGCAAGATACTACTGATCGGGGTGGACCTGAATAGCACCACCAGTTTCCACCGCACCGAGGATCGGATGGGCACTGATTTTCCGGTGAAGGTCTATGCGGATGAGATATTCGAGGTTGCCTGCGTAGATACCCAAGGGCGGGAATATAAAGTCATTACCCAGGCGCACGATCCATTCATTTCCAGGGTTCGCGACTGCGAATTGGTAAGGAACGCATTTATACGGGCAGGAGTGATACGCGAGGCCCAGATCGGCAGCGGTGTCTTAGCACTCATCGATGCCGCCTTAATGGATCAAACTCTGGAAAGCCTTTGGCGGCAGGAGCGTTTCACCATATATGGCCGGATTTGGGGTTGAATTTTCAACATGGGAATAGGTATCGTATTCAGCCCGCCAGGCCACCATTCAAACCAGGCAGCTCCGCCCAAAAAAACCAGCCGCCCGCACCATGGGCTATAATGCGGATTCCTCCCGCCGGAGCTTCGTTTTCGGATTCAGGCGGCGTTGATTTAAGCAACCCTCCCAACCTCATCCTGGCAGGCCCATTCGATGAACCCAATACCTTGGCGCATCAGGGCCGCGATTTCGCGGCATTTCCCGCTGGTATACCACTTGGCTGTGAACCTCTTCGGAAGGCATCGATCCCCCGGTTATTGGGACGCCCGCCTCGCGGAAACCTGGCATCTTAGGACTTGGCCGACCAAAAACGCGCTGATCGCACGGCATACCCCCCTGGATGCGGCCATCCTCGATATCGCCTGCGGCAACGGCAGCATACTCCGCGACCTCAAAGCACGTGGCTATGGCGATCTCTCAGGCCTTGAGATTTCCGGGTACGCCGTCGACCGCCTACGGGAAGAAGGCTTCACGATGTACCCAGGAAAAGCACCTTATTTGCCGGTGCCCGATGCGGGCTTCGACGCGATCATCGCTTCCCAGATACTTGAGCATGTTATCCGCCGGGATGTTTTCGCCAACGAAATCAAACGCGCCTTGAAACCGGGTGGACAAGCCTTTTTCTTTGTCCCGGACGATTGCCTCGGCCCCATCGACGAGCCGGAACATGTCGTCCAGTTCAACGCCCGCACTTTCGAGGCATTCCTCGCCCGGCACTTCGAGGTGATCTCGATAGAAAGCATCAAAGACGAGAATTTCAGCATGCCGATATTATTTGGCCGGGTCCGCCCAAAAAACACCTATAAACCCCACCCGTGAACCTCCGCACCCAAGTATTGTCCGCGCTCAAGTGGACTTTAATCGGTAGATTAAGCTCGCAGATCGTATCCTGGGCCATCACTATCGTGGTGATGCGCCTACTGGCTCCCAACGATTATGGCCTGGTGGCGATGACCACCATATTCAGCGGATTATTCGCCTTCATCGCCGAAATCGGGCTGGGCTATAGCCTCGTGCAATCGAAAGAGGTTTCAACCCGACAAACCCGGCAGGTTTTCGCCGTCGTATTGGCTTCGAATTTTTGCGTGTCCGCGCTCCTGGCCTTCGGGGTCGCGCCGCTCGCGTCATGGTTTTTCGTGGAGCCACGCATAGAGGCGGTCATGCAAGTCATCAGCTTGCAATTCATCCCCGCCGCGTTCGCGGTCATCCCCAACGCGACCCTGGACCGCGCGATGCGCTACCGGGAACGGGCGTTCATCGATTTTTCCTCCCATCTCCTTGGCGCTTTGCTCATCCTTTTCCTGGCCAGCGAGGGATATGGCGCTTTATCCTTGGTTTGGGGCACGGTATTCCAAACCACATTCCGGGCGATAGGGTTAAACTGCGTCAGCCCTTATTTCCAGCCACCCTTATTCCGTTTTTCCGGCAGCGGCCAGATCATCCGGTTCGGGCGGGATGTGGCGGCTACCCAATTCATATTCTATATCTATTCCCAAGCCGATTCGTTCGTGATCGGAAAACTGCTGGGGGGCCACGATCTCGGGTTATATTCCGTTTCGATGAACCTGGCATCGATGCCCGCCTCGCGCATTTCCGCCATCCTCAACCAAGTAGCTTTTCCCGCCATGTCCAAGGTCAAACGTGACGGTGGCAATGTCAACCAATACCTATTGAAAAGCCTGCGCGGTATCAGCCTGCTATCCTTCCCCGTCATGTGGGGCATGTCCTGCGTGTCCCCGGAACTCGTGGCCGGGTTGCTCGGCGGGCAATGGCTGGAAGCGACCGACTCGCTCGCGCTGCTCTGCCTCATCATGCCGCTGCGGGTGCTGAGCCCGATCATAAACGCCGGGCTGCAATCGGTCGGACGCGCCGATGCGAGCTTCCGCAACACGGTTTCGACCGCCATCGTGATGTGCGCCGCGTTCGTCGTCGGCTGCCAAGCCGGCCTGCCGGGCATGGCGCTGGCCTGGATAACCGCGTTCCCGCTGGTCTTCCTCGCCAATGTGGCCCTCTCCCGCCGGCACCTCGGCTTGACCCTGTCCGCGGTGATCCTGGCGCTTTCGAAACCCCTGCTCGCCAGCCTGCTGATGTACGGCGCGGTATGGGGGATGCGCGAGGGCTTGGCCGCCTTGGCGATGCCGCCAGCACTGCACGCCCTCACCCGGCTGCCCCTGCCCCGGCTGGGAGTGCTGGTCTTCACCGGCGCGCTGACTTATCTGTTGGGGAGCCTGCTGTTCAACCGCGCGGGACTGGCCGAAGTGATGGGCCTGCTGCGTCCCGCCAGGCTCGAAGCGACCCGGCCCGCCAGTTCGGAGCGCGAGGTCAAGCGCCGCCCCGCCTCGTCCTGACGAAACCCGCCTGCGTGGGAATGGCCGACGAGGCCGCATCCACGCCGGTGGCGGAAGCCGCTATTTCCTTGCCGACGACGGTCTTGACCGCGCCCACGATGAAGAGCAGGCACCAAGGCAAATCGAAATATGCCAGCCCCAGGAACGCGCCGCCGGTCGCATAGGCGATCAGGGAAACCTGTATCATCCGCGCCAAATCCCCGGCCCATTGCAAGGCCGTGACACCCTTGGCTTTAGCGGTCACCCAACGGGTATCCTTGAATACCAGCCACCATATGACCAAATAGGCGATCAACCCTGGGAAACCATGCTCGCCGAGTATCTCGAAATAAATACTATGCACGTCAAACGCGCCGCCCTGGGAGTTCCTGTAGAAACCCTCGGGCGAATATAAGGTATACGCATTGACCGACCACAGTTCGAATCCCCCCCCGGTCAACCGGTCCTGGGCGATCCTTGTCGCCACGGTCCAGGCTTTGAGTCGGCTCATCGCGGACGCATCCTGCTGGTAGGTTTCGATGGTATGCATGCGCTGGTACCATGCGGCCGGCATCATGGCGAGGATCACCCCGACCAGCAATCCCCCCAGCAACGCGATCCTGAACTTGTTCTTGACCTTGAACCAGAAGTAGAACAGCATCGCGCCGCCCGCCAAGAGGGCGCCACGCGATTGCGTCCCGACGGCGGCGACCACGGTCAAACCCATGCCGGCCAGCAGGGCCAACCGCAGGAACCGCTGCCGCACCTGCGACGACAAATAATAAAAAAAAGGCGCCGTCATCAGCAGGGCGACGGCGACCTCGTTATTCCCTTCCACAAAGGATCCGCTCGGCCCCCAAACCCGTTGCGTCCCCCCGGTTATGATGGTGAATATCCCGCCTTTCACCCCGTAATATCCGAACGAACCCACGATCACCGCGATCATCTTATTGATCGCGGCCTTATCCACCAGCAGCATCCCGGTGACGATGGCCATGAAAAATATCTTCGAGACCTTCTTGTACTGGATCCAGGCTTCGTCCGGGATCATCGCATACACGGAGGTGACCGCCATCCACGCCCACAGCACGCACATCCCAATCGCGGCGGCGGACATCGGATTGACCTTCCGCTTGGCACCGAAGGCCAAGGGTATGGTCACGACCGCGGAAATCAGGGCGAACGGAAACGAATAGGCGAACCCGTAGGCCAGGCGATGCGGATTCATGAAGGATACCCAGTTCCACAACAAGACGCCGTACAGGGGCTCCTTGAAAACCCTGAGCAGGACCAGGCAAAAAATCACCACCAAAGCGATATCACGCATTACGCTTGCCTAAATACGCAGATCATCGAACGCTCCGCCAAACAAACCCGGCGGACGAATCCATAAGGGGGAACCGAACCCGGACGGAGAAATTTATCCCACGGGCTTGGGAAGGGGGGGCCGGGACCGTCGAACCAGGGCGGGCGTGGCGGATGGGCCGAAAAGGAGCGGGGGGAAACGGATGGCGCTGAAGGAAGGGGGCGATGCGCGGAGCCACCGGCAGGGCGGTAGGACGACCGACCCGGCGTCCGCCCGGACCGTGGCCGGTCCGGGCGGACGCCGGGCGATGCCTTAGCTGATCCCATATTTCTGCATACGGTACAACAAGGTATCCCTGGAAATCCCCAACAGCCGCGCCGAGCGGCTACGGTTGCCATTGGTGCGGTTAAGGGCTTGGCGGATCAGGTCCATCTCCACCTTCTCCAAGTCGATGCCGAGTTCCGGCAGGTCGAACAAGGGCTTTTGGGCCGGCACCCGGTTGATGATTTCCGAGGGCAGGTTGTTCTCCTCGATCACGCGGCCGGCCAAAAGGATCGACAGGCGCTCGCAGACATTGCGCAGTTCGCGGACATTGCCCGGCCAGTGGTAGGCCGACAGGCGGTTGAGGGCGACCTTGCTGAAGCTGGCCTCCGGCAAACGATGCTCCTCGGCGAACTGGCGCATAAAATGCTGCAACAGGACCTGAATATCGCCCATGCGCTCGCGCAGCGGCGGGATTTCCAAGGGGACGACATTGAGCCGGTAATAGAGGTCGCGGCGGAATTCGCCCCGGGCGATCTTTTCCTGGAGGTTGGAGTTGGTGGCGGCCAGGATACGGACATTGACCCTGGAGGTCTGGGTTTCGCCCACCGGCTGGATTTCGCCGGTTTCCAGGAAGCGCAGCAGCTTGGCCTGCAAGGCCACGGGCAGGGAATCCACCTCGTCCAGGAACACCGTGCCGCTGTCGGCGGCCTGCAAACGCCCGAGTTGGTTGCCGATGGCTCCGGTGAACGCGCCCTTCCTGTGGCCGAACAATTCGGATTCGGCCAGGGATTCCGGCAGGGCGGCGCAATTGAGGGTGATGAACGGTTTGTCGGCGCGGGGGCTATGCTGCTGCAACGCCTGGGCCAACACTTCCTTGCCGGTCCCGGTTTCGCCGACCACCAGCACCGTCACATCGGTCGCGGCCACCATCCTGGCGCTCCGCAGCAAAGCCTCGAAATTCGGCGACTGGCCGATTAATCTTTGGAACATAGCCTCAACCTCCCATCGTTGATTACATACCTATCGAATGCCGCACCATGGGATTCAACCAGGGGAACGCAGCCAATAGGGCCAGGGCGATCAAGGTGATACCCGTCGCCTGGCGGAATTTTTTCATGCTGGATAAACGCACCATCCAAGAGGTCATTATACCGACCCCCATTACCGCGGGCATAGTGCCGAGTCCGAAGGCGAACATGGTGAAGGTGCTGCGCACCACATCCCCGGTGGTCGCCGCCAAGGTCAGGGCGGTATAGACCAGCCCACACGGCAACCAGCCCCAGACCATGCCGAACACGAAGGCTTGCGGTAGGGTCTCGACCGGGATCAGGCGCCGCCCGTAAGGCTCGATCCTGCGCCACATGGTGCCGCCGATCTTTTCGATATAGGCGAAGCGCGGGAACCAGCCGCCGATATGCAAGCCCGCCCCGGCCATGATCAGGGCGGAGAGGATTTGCAGGATGCGGTGGCCGTGGCCCTCGCCCAGGGGCATGCTCAGCATATGCTCGGCCAGGCCGGCCAATAGCCCGCCCAGGGAGTAGCTGGCGATCCGCCCGAGGTTGTAGCTGAACACGAAGGGCATCAGGAGATGCTTCTGCTCGCGGATTTCGCGCTTGAGGCTCAGGGTGAGGGAACCGATGATGGAACCACACATCCCCAGGCAATGTAGGGCGCTGAACAGCCCCATGAGCAGGGCGACCAGATAGGAAGTACTGAAAGTTTCGTCGAAATGGTGCATGGGCGCGAAAGATACCATAAAAGACCTGGCCTAAGATAAATATTGGCACGATTTTTCCGGGGCGGATGGATACCCCGGTCCCGGCTATTTGATACCCAGGCGCCGCGCCAGCCGGTGCAAATTGCCGGGGTCCAAGCCCAAGCGCCGCGCCGCGCCGGCCCAATTACCCCCGGCCGCCGCCAGGGCTCCGAGGATCGAACGCCGCTGGAAATCGTCCACCGCCAGCGCCAGCGGCACATCCTCCCGCGGCGGCGGTTCCACGCCGGGCGGCCCCGCCACGGCGATATCCAGATCGCCCGGCTCCAGCACCACCGTCCCGCCCCGGCTGGACGCGGCGCGGAGGGCGGCGCGGAGCATGGCGTGTTCGAGTTCGCGCACATTGCCGGGCCAAGCATATCGGTTCAGCGCCTCGATGGTGGCGGGCATCATCGCCAAGCGTTCCAGGCCCAGCTTGGCCCGCGCCCGATCCAGGAAATACCCAGCCAGCACCGCGATATCCTCCACCCGCTCGCGCAGCGGCGGCACCCGTAAGGGATACATCGTCAGCCGGTGATAAAGGTCGGCGCGGAACCGGCCCGCCTTCACCTCCTCTTCCAAAGGCCGGTTGGTGGCGGCGATGATCCTGACCTCGGCCCGGTGCGCCTTGTCCGAGCCGGGCCGTTGGATTTCGCCGAACTGCACCGCCCGCAGCAACTTGGCCTGGATCGCCAGCGGCAGTTCTCCCACCTCGTCCAGGAACAGCGTGCCACCGTCGGCTAGCTCGAACTTCCCGGCCCGCTCGCTTCCCGCCCCGCTGAACGCGCCCTTGGCATGGCCGAACAATTCGCTTTCGGCCAGGGATTCCGGCAGCGCGGCGCAATTCACATAGACCAGGGCTTGACCGGCCCGCGCCGAGCGCGAATGGATGATCCGCGCCAGGATTTCCTTACCCACCCCGGTTTCCCCCGTCAGCAGCACGGTCAGGTCGGACTTGGCGACGATATCGATCTCGCGGTCCAGCTTGAGCATGGCCGGGCTTTGGCCCAGCACCGGACCGCTACGCGCCAGCGTCTCGTTCACCAACTCGGCGGCGACCTGGCCGCGATGGCGGGCCAAATCCTCCAAAGCGCCGATATAGGTTTCATAGCGCAGGGCCACGGTGGCGATGGCGGCGAAGGTCTGGAAAACGTGGTCGTCGATGCGGTCGAACACCCCGGCTTGCAGGGCGTCCGCCGTCAGCGCCCCGAACAAGGTGTTTTCGTTGTAGAGGCCACAGCCGAGGCAGGAATGGACTTGCAGCTTGCCGTAGGCATCGCCGGCCAACCAACCGTCATAGGGGTCGGGGCGAGGATCGTGGGCGGCAAAACGCAGCGGCGCACGCGATTCGACGATGGCCGCCAAGCGCGGATGTTCCGCCGGGAGGAACTGGCGACCCAGCACCTCGGGCGAAAGCCCCAAGGTCGCCACCGGCACCAAGGCTCCCTCCCGGTAGCGCAGCAAGGCGCAAGCCTGGTTGCCGGTGATGTGGGCGAAGATTTCCAGGAAGCGGAGATGGCGCTCGCGCATCGACACCTCGGCGGTCAGGTTCAGCACCGCGGCGCGGATGGCTTCATCGACGTTGGCTTGGGAAATATTCGGATGGAAAGCGGGCCAGGATTTCATAGATAGTCAAATCGACACGGGGCTTGTTATTTCGACACCACGGCCCCTTGTCCCCACCCAGGGCCGCGCATCCTCGGGCATCCTCCGGCCGGACCAGCCCAGGCTACCGCCGACGGTAGCCTAAACTACCCGGCCGGGGCTGTCATTTTAACAGCATCGAGTCGATACTAGAATACAAATCCATTTTTTATCAATGAGATAGACTCTGGCACCGGGTTTGCTAACCTCCGCGTTCCGAGGACCGGCCCCATCGGGCCGCCCGCCTCCCAACCCTGAAAGCCATCCCCATCGGAGCCAAGCATGTCGCAGAATACCCCCTCCCTGTACGAACAACTCGGTGGCCAAGCCGCCGTCAATGCCGCCGTCGATATCTTCTACCGCAAGGTGCTGGGCGACGACCGCATCAGCCATTTCTTCGAAGGCGTGGACATGGACCGGCAGGCCACCAAGCAGAAAGCCTTCCTCACCATGGCCTTCGGCGGACCGCATCACTACACCGGACTCGATATGCGGCGCGGCCATGCCCATCTGGTGGCCAAGGGCTTGGACGATAGCCATGTGGACGCGGTGATCGAGAACCTGGGCGGCACGCTGCGGGAACTGGGCGTCGCCGAAGACCTCATCGCCCAGGTCGCCGCCATCGCCGAAAGCACCCGCGCCGACGTGCTGGGCCGCTAGGACGGAGGTACGCCATGGCCGCGATCCACTACGCCAACCAGCGTTTTGAACTCGAACCGGGGCAATCGGTGTTGGATGGCCTGACCGGCCATGGCGTGCCCGTGCCCTCGTCGTGCCGGGCGGGCGTTTGCCAGACCTGCCTGATGCGTTCCACGGCGGGCGTGCCGCCGCCCGCGGCCCAGCGCGGACTGAAGGACAGCCTCAAGGCCCGTGGCTATTTCCTGGCCTGCGTCTGCCATCCCGAACAAGACCTGCGCGTGGTCCTGCCCGATGCGGAGGACGAGGACCGCCAAACCGCCACTGTGCTAAGCCTGGACCTTTTGGGCGGCGGCATCATGCAAGTGGCACTGGAATGCCACGCGCCGCTGGATTACCGCCCCGGCCAATTCATCAACCTGTTCCAGGACACCGGGCAGGTCCGCAGCTATTCCATCGCCAGCGTGCCGGGCCTGGACGACCCTATCCACCTGCATGTGCGGCGCTTGGCTGGGGGCCGGGTCAGCGGCTGGGTCCACGAGGAACTGCGGCCCGGCCAGACCGTGACGATCCAGGGTCCGGCCGGCGATTGTTTTTATCCATCCGGCACCCCCGGACAGCCGCTGCTGTTGATCGGCACCGGGTCCGGGCTGGCCCCGTTGTACGGCATCGTCCGCGATGCGCTGGCCCAGGGCCATTACGGGCCGATCCGGCTTTATCACGGCAGCCGCGCACCGGAAGGCTTGTACCTGGCCGAGGAACTGCGGGCCCTGGCCCGACGGCACGCCCATTTCGATTACATCCCCTGCCTGTCCGGGCCGGACGCGCCCGAAGGCTACGCCCAAGGCCGGGTCCACGAGGTGGCTTTGCGCGACAACCCCAAGCTCGACGGCTGGCGTATCTTCTTCTGCGGCCACCCGGAAATGGTCAAGCTGGGCAAGAAACAAGCCTTCCTGGCCGGTGCGGCGTTGCGGAATATCCACGCCGACGCATTCACGATCAATCCCGCGATGCCGGGCGCTGGCGCATGAACGGAGACGCCACGCCGGGGTTCCGCAAGCGCTTCAAGCTGCCGACGCTTTGGCCCAGGGAAGCCAACCCGGTCGCCCTCCCGACCCGCTTGCAAATCGCCGCGTCCGCCGGGCTGGCGCTCTACGCCACGGCCTGGGCCGGCGGGGCAGCCCGCCCGGCCCTGCCGATGGTGGCGTCCATGGGCGCGTCGGCGGTGATCCTGTTCGCCGTCCCGCACAGCCCGATGGCCGGAACCTGGGCGGTGCTGGGCGGACATCTGCTGTCGGGACTGGTCGGCGTGGCCTGCGCCGGTTGGATCGCCGACCCCTGGAGCGCCGCCGGTTGGGCGCTGGGACTGTCCATCTTCGCCATGCACAGCGCTCGTTGCCTGCATCCGCCCGGTGGGGCCACCGCCTTGTACGCGGTCCTGGGCGGGGAGGGCGTGCGGGCGCTGGGCTATGAATTCCTGCTGACGCCGCTGGCGCTCAATGTCGGCCTCCTGCTGGCGTTCGCCAAGCTCGCCCACCGCCCGCGCCCGGTCCCCCAACCCGCACCGGCCCCGGCCCATCCGCCGCCCTTGGAACGGCTGGGCCTGAACGGCGCGGACCTCCGCGCCGCCTTGCACGATATCCACGCCTTCGTGGATGTGAGCGAAGCCGAATTGCGCCAACTCTACGAACTCGCCGCCAACCACGCCTATCGGCGCGGCTTCGGCGAACAGGATTGCGCCGGCATCATGTCGCGCGATCCGGTCACGGTCGAGTTCGGGACCGATCTGGAAGCAACCTGGGCCTTGATGCGCCGCCATAACATCAAGGCGATCCCGGTCATCGACCGTGGCCGCCATGTCGTCGGCATCATCACCCTGACCGATTTCTTCCGCCACGCCCAAATCGAGCGCCTCGACGGCATGGGCGGCAAGTTGCGGCGGCTGCTCCAAACCACACCGGGCATCCACTCGCGCAAGCCCGAGGTCGCGGGGCAGATCATGACCGCGCCGGTGGTCAGCGTGCGGGCGGGCACCCCGGTCGCCGATCTCGCCCCGCTCCTGTGCGGACGCGGCATCCATCAAATCCCCGTCGTCGATGCCCGCGACAAACTGGTCGGCATCGTCACCCAATCCGATTTGATCGCGGCGATGTACCGCAACCTCGTCCCCCACCCCGTGGTCCAAGCCTCATGATCCAGCCGGTCGAACTCCAAGATTTCCTGCTCACCTTCTTCGCGGCGGTCCGGCCTCATGCGCCTGGCCTACGCGGCCTATGCCGTGCTGGCGGTGTCGGTGTGGATATTGACCGCCACCGCCCATCTCGACGGCTATTGGCGGACGCTGGCGGCGGCGATGCTGGTTGGCTATTGCCTCGCGCCCCGCACCATCTTCCGGCTCTGCGCCGACACCCACGCAACCCAGGACGACGACGACGCATTCCCCACCCATCACAGGAGCCATCCCCATGAACTCCCCGCCTCGCTGGGCTTCCGAAACCTTTTGAAAGAAAACCGCGATCTGGATGGCCGCCGGTTCGTTCGTGCCGCTGATCGGCCTGACCTTCGATTCCCTATCCCTGGTCGCGGCGGGCGGCAATGGTGGTGTGGATGCTGTATGGCTTCATCGGCTCGGTGTACTGGTTCCTGGAGGACGAGAGCGGCACCGAGATCGCCGGTTTGAAATGGGGCGAAATCGCCTTCTACGTGCTGACCGCCGCCGTGACCATCGTCGTGCCGGTCTACCTCCTGGTCCAGACCGGACCCGGTAGCGACGCCACCCGCTGGCTGATCAACAAGGGCCGCGAATACATCGAAGCCCCGCGCTGGGCCGATATTGGCATCGTCGCCGTGATGCTGGCGTTCTTCTACAACGTGGCCGGGACCTTCGCCAAGGGCCGCTGGTCGGGGATTTCCGGCGTGTTGACCCTGGATTTGGTGGCCTTGGCTGGTCTCTATCGAAGTGGCCTCGATGTTCGGCTCGGACATCCTGGGGCTGGGCCATCATTATTTCTGGATTGGCACCCCGGATTATTGGCTGGCGATAGGCGGCTTCTTCTCGGCGCTGGAACCGATCCCGCTAGTCGCCATGGTGGTGCATTCCATCTACGACTCCGGCGTGCATCGGTTCAGGAGCAGCAATCATCCGGCCCTGGCCTGCCGCCGATCAACCTCTACACCCATGGCACGCAATGATGGTCGGCCTCGCACGGACATCTGGCCTTCTTCGGCGCCTACGCCACCATCAACACCTATCTGGCGGTGCAGCAATGGCGAGGCAATGTGTGGATGGGCGGCAACCGCTCGGGGAAGTTGGAACGGTGGCCGCGCCTGCGGCTTGATCTTCGGAGAGTCACACCTAGTTGAAAGCCAGTGTCCCTTTGTCGTGCATCTCACCCTGCTACGCCGTATGCTATCTGTGTCCCGGTTGGGGGGGACCGACTCCTTTCATGATTCCACGAGGGCACGCACATGCGATCAAGCATCAGGTTACTCGCCTGGGCCGGGCTATTGGCCGTAGCTGGGACCGCCGCTCCGGCGGTACCCCCCACAGGCACCCAGGTCTATGCCAATGGCTATGCCCAGGGCGGCAGCAATGCCAGCTTCACTTGGCTCAACCCCGGCCCGCTCATCTATAAAGTATGGGTGCAGATACCGGCCCAGGGCACAGCCAGCAACGCGCCCTACCGGGTCTATCCCAAGGGCAACCCCTCGGGCGGAACGGCCTGTACGCCGGACGACCCGCTCACGCCCTGCTTCGAGGTGCCGATCAACCAAGCCGCCCGGCAAAAACGGTGGGTACAACTGACCCTCAACAAAGACCCAGAGACCGCCTGGAGATTCACCAAGGCAGGCTTCGTGAGCGTGGACGCCAGCACCGTCAGCCCCGGCGAGACGCTGGGCGCGGCGGCGGCGGTGTTCCAGGACGCCAGCCCCCTGGCGATAGGCAAGACCTACCAGGGCGGGATCATCTTCTATCTCAACGCGGCCAAGAGCCATGGCCTGATCGCCGCGCCGACCGATCAAGGCACGGACAGCACTTGGTGGAATGGCGCATACCTCCCGGTCGCAGCCGGCCCGGACAACACCGCCATCGGCATGGGCCAGGCCAACACCGAGGCCATCGTCGCGGCGCAGGGCGCGGGCGGCTACGCCGCACGGCTCTGCTACGACCTGGTGATCGGCAAATACACCGACTGGTACCTGCCCTCCAAGGACGAACTGAACCTGATGTACACCAATATCGGGCCAGGAGCCGCCGCGCCGCTGACCAATGTGGGAGGATTCGCCAGCGCCCTCTATTGGAGTTCCTCCGGCTACCAATACGACGACCGCTATGCCTGGGGCCAGGGTTTCGGTGCCAGCGGCCAAAGCCCGACCCCCAAGAGCTACCCGTTCCGGGTCCGCGCCGTGCGGAGTTTTTAGCCACCGCCAGGGTTCGGGAAACCGCACAGGACCGGCAGCTTGAATTTTCCGCAACATCCGCCATCTATACTTGCGCCTTTTCCCGAAATAACCCCAACACAAGGAGTTTTCCCATGAGCGAATTGATCGTCATCGGCTACGACAACCTATTCCAGGCGGAGGAAGTCCGGCTCAAGCTCTTGAAGATGCAGCGCGACTACCTGATCGATCTGGAGGACGCGGTGGTCGCGGTCAAGCAGGCGGACGACAAGGTCAAGCTGAACCAAGTGTTCAACCTGACCCAGGCCGGGGCCATCGGCGGGAGTTTCTGGGGCGCCCTGGTCGGAATGCTGTTCCTGAACCCGCTGCTGGGCGCGGCGGTGGGCGCGGGGGCCGGGGCCATCTCCGGCGCCCTGAGCGATGTCGGCATCGACGACGATTTCATGAAAAACCTGGCCGACACCTTCAAGCCCGGCACTTCCGCCCTGTTCATCCTGGTCCGCAAGGCCACGCCGGACAAGGTCTTGGACGAACTGCGCGGCGCGGGCGGCAAGATCATCCAGACCTCGCTCTCGCACGAGGACGAAGCCAAGCTGCAAGCGGCCCTGGACGCGGCGCAAACCCGCACCACCGCCGTGTTCTGATCCCGGTTCCCCACCCGCGGATTCCCGAGCCCCGCTTGGGAACCCGCGACCCAATCGCCGGGGTTATTTCCCCAGCGTCCGCAAAAAAGCCGGCAAGGCCGCCGCATCCTCCCAAAACGTCAAACCCCGCAACGGCCCGATCTCGTGGGCCTCCCCGGCCTCGACGGCGGCGATCCAGGCGCTGGGGATCGCATAACCCCGCGACTGCGCGGCGGACAGGAAAGTCGCCAAGCCCACCAAACGGCCTTGCCCATCGAACAAGCCCCCGCCACTGCCGCCGAAGGTGAAATCCGCCGTGGTTTCGATCACCCGCCCGCCCTCGAAAGGATGCAAGGCCCGCACACGGGCCTCGGCGTAGGCGATGCCGATGGCATGGGGATAACCATAGAAATACAGCGACTGGCCGACGCCCACCTCCCCGTCCCGCCCCAAACGCGCCACCGGCAACGGCAGGCCCGGCACCACCAGCACGCACAGGTCGCGCCGGGTATCGGCCCGCTGGGCGGTAGCCGGGAAGCTCAACGCCCCCTTGCCGACGGTGATCCGCCCGGCGTCGCGGGTGACATGGCAATTGGTCGCCACCCGGTCCTGCGCCACCACCACGCCCGAGCCATAAAACACCCGGCCCCCCGCCATATACCCCCGTATCTGCACCACGCTGAGGGAAGCCGTAGGGTCCACTTCCGCCGCCACGGACCCCGCCAAGCCCGCGCAGACCACCCCTATTCCGCATCGCATCGCTAATCGCATGATGGTTTTCCTCCGCCGGTATGGATCGACACTGGTTTTTTGGAAGCCCGGCGCGACGCCTGGGTTCCCGCCCGGACTCAAGCGGGCGGAGTCCCGGCCTTGCGATGGACCCACGCCCCGCCATCGCCCAGGCCCGGAATGCCAACCTCCTGGATGTGCTGGGCGTTGTTGCCTTCCTCGTAGCGGGGCAAGCGGCCATCGGTACGCCACAGCCGGTAGGCCAAGGCCGCGCTCAACACCCGGACCGGATAATCACGCGGCAGGTTCTGGAGATAGGGTTGGATGGTGACGAAATCGCGGGCGCCGTATTGGTTCATGATGGAGCGCAAACCGCCATTCTTGGGACCGATGTTGTAGGCCAACAGCGCCAGGAACAAATCGCCCCCCATCTCCCTGAGGTAATGGCGCAGGGTGGCGGCGGCGAGATGGGCGTTGTGGGTGGAATTGAGCGGGTCGGGCTTGTCGGTGCCGAGTTGGCGGCGGGCGGCATCGACGGCGGCTTTGGGGGGCGCGGTGATTTGGAACAGGCCGCGCCCGCCGTCCTTGCTGTCGCGGGGCAGGAACGAGGATTCCGCCGCGCCGATGCCGAGCAGGATTTCGCCGTCGATCTCGTTGGCCAGGGCGGCGGCGCGGATGGCAGGGAGGTAGGGCTGGGCGCGGTCGAGGATGCGGCGCGTCTGGGCGAGGTCGGAACGGCGGTAGGCGGCGAACACCTGATGGGCGATGGTGACGCGCTCGGCTTCCTCGCTGCCGCCGACCAGGGCGCGGAGGTGGGCGAGTTCACGCCGGAACGGTTCGCGCCCGGCCAGGAATCCGGCTCCCAGCGCCAAGCCCAGGGCCAGCGCGGCAGGCAGGTATTGCGATAACCGCCATAGCCAGCCCCGCGCCCGCCACCACGCCCACAACAAGCCCGACCCCAACAGCACCAGCAACAGGACCATCCCGGCGAAGGGCAGGAGGTTTTCGGCGAGGCCGGTGCCACCGAACCAATCCGCCGACCGGCCCAGCACCGCGATAATGAGGATGAGTCCGACCCCGGCGAGCGCCAGGATTTCCGTGCCGACCAGCCCGGTCATGCGCCAGGGGAAACGCCGCAGCAAGGCCATGAGCAAAGCGGCGACCCGGTGTCTGAATTTGGGCTTGGGCGGGATTGGCGGGATGGCTTCCTTGGGCTTGGCGACCGCCTTGCGCTTACGGATTTTCTTGGGTTTTTGCTCCGGGTGTTCTCCGGTCGCCGCCGTCGCCGTTTCACGCCCCACCATGCCGCCACCTCGTGTCTGGATTGGGGGCGATATTACCAGAGGGCGGGGAGCGCTTCAGTCGTGCCACGCTGAAGCCATACGGCAACGCCTTATCCGACGGCCCGGCCCACGCCATAGGCGAATCAGCCGGGCCACAGGAAAATCTCCCGACCTGCCTCCCCATAGAGATGCTTGATGCCTGAATCGCCGGAAAAACACCATAAATCGGATACAGCCCATTTCGGAAGCGCTGTACCGGACCACTATTCATCGCCTTTTTGATGTGCCAGATTAACTTTCGATAATCACTTTCCCCCCAAGCGCACCCTGGGGGATATGGAACAGGATTCGGAACGCGCCATCCCCTAGAGCGCGGATGAGGCTAGCGGCCCCAACGGGCCATCATATCGGAGCATACAGATGACACATCAGCAACCAGCCCCACGGGCGCGACGGTCGGCCACCTGGGTTTTCCTGGCCGGCCTCGCGGGTTTCGGCAGCGCGCAGGCGGCGGTCAACGTCTTCGAGCGCAGCTACGACCCATATCGGACCGGCGCCAACACCGCCGAAACCACCCTCACCCCGGCCAATGTCAAGGCCGACACCAACCAATTCCACAAACGCTTCGCGCTCAAGGTGGATGGCAAGATCGAGGGCTCGCCGCTCTATGCGTCCCAGGTCAACATCGGCGGCGGCCTCCACAACGTGGTCTATGTCGCCACCATGCACAACACCGTGTATGCCTTCGACGCCGACAGCGGTGCCCAACTCTCGACCCGCTGGCTGGGCGCCCCGGTCACCGGCAACGATCTCCACACTCTCAAGCCCTTCACCATCCATGGCGAATGGGGCATCGCCAGCACCCCGGTCATCGATCCCGCCACCGGCACTTTATATGTGGTGCGCTGGGGCTATGAAAACGGCACCAGCGGCCCGACCTATCGCTTGTTCGGGCTGGACATCGGCAACCTCGCCAACGAAAAATTTCCCTCGGTACGGATCGACGGCTACAGCAAGAACGGCGTCGGCTTCGACCGCTACCGCCAGATGCAGCGGGCCGGTCTGGCCCTGGCCAAAAAGCCGAATGGTGCCAAGGCCGTGGTCATCGCCTTCGGCGGCGGCGAGGGCCAGAACACGGCGGCGGGCTGGGTGGTCGCCTTCGACACCGCCAAGCTGCCCCAGGGCAAAGCTTCCCACGATGTCTGGTGTTCCAGCCCCAACAACGGCTCCGGCAGCGGCGGCGGGGCCGGGATATGGATGGCGAACGCCGCGCCCGCCATCGACGACAACGGCGATATCTATGTCGCCACCGGCAACGGTCCCTACAACCCGGCCTTCGGGGCCGACCAACTCGGCGAAAGCGCGGTGCGGCTGGTGTGGAATCCCGGCGATCCCGGCGCGTTGGCGGTGGCCGATTGGTTCACGCCCTTCCTCGACCGCGACCGCGACGCCGCCCACAAGGATCAAGATTTATCGGCAGGCGGCGTGGTCGCCCTGCCGGAGGGCGGCGGGCTGATCGCCGGCGGCAAGGACGGCGTGTACTACCACATCCACCGCGGCGGCATGGGCCAGCGCGATTACTCCAAGCTGATCGACCCGCCCTTCGTCGCCACCTTCGATTACCAACCTTGGAACGGCCACGGCTCGCTGTTCGACGACCTGAACCAGATCACCTCGACCGATCCCTTCACCATCGGCCATGTGGACGGTGGCCGCACCCCGCATATCCACGGCACCGGGGTCTATCACAACAACCTGCTGTTCGTGCAGGGCGAGAACAACCAAGTGCGGGTGTTCGCCAAGAACAGCGGTCATTTCGGCGCCAGCCCCCTGGCGAAAGGCACGGAAACCGCCTCCTGGGGCACCGGCTCGCCGGGCGGGATGCCCGGCGGCATCCTCTCGCTATCGGCCAACGGCACCCAGAACGCCATCCTCTGGGTGAACCAGGCCGCGGGCAACCTGCCCGGCGACCCCGCCGCCAATATCGCCCCCACGCCGAACATCCTCCGCGCCTACGATGTGTCGAGCGCGGTCGGCGGCACCCTGCAAATGATATGGGACAGCGAGATGGAGCCGAACGACCACGTCGGCGCAGCGACCAAATTCGCCCCGCCCCTGGTAGCCAACGGCAAGGTCTACATGGCGACCTACGACAACCAAGTGGTGGTCTATGGCCTGGGTGCCGCGTCGCCGACCCCGAAGCGGGATATCCGCCGCACCGTGGTATTCATCTACGCCCAGACCCAATCTGGCCAGGACATGTTCGTGCGGGGCGGGAGCCAGGGCGGTTCCCCCATCCGCATCACCCACCGCAACTGGCTGAACGCCCGCACCAATGTCTACCGCTGGGGCGACGCTTATCTGGACTGGAACGGCGGCGAACCCGGCCAGGCCCAGCCCGGCGGCGGTTTAGGCGGTGGTTCGCCGGTGGACTGGACCACCAGCGCGGCCCAGGGCCAGAACCAACCCTATGTGTGGATGGCGGGCTATGGCATCGCCAACGAAAACAACTTCGGGATGCACTACTGGATGCTCGATGCCGACATGGATTGCGAGCAGGCGTTCGACGATGGCAAAGGCCATAAGTGGTTCGAGCTGAAGGGCTTCATCGTCACCACGCTCAACAACGCCGTGTCGCCGACGCCGGGCTGGGAAGGCGATATCTATCAGACGGGCACGCCCTACCCTTCCATCAACCACATGGGCCAGTGCGGGATGGTGAATGTGTTCGTGGCGAACTTCCCCGGACGGCCCGCCAATCTGGACCCGAACTCGGCCCAGTTCTTCGCGCCCAGCTATACCTACCTCGCGCCGCTGGACGACCGCAAGGCCGCGGCGGACGTGCTGGAAAAAACGCCCTGCGTGGCTCCAGGCGTGGAGAAGCGCTGTGTCGGCAATCTGGCCCAGACCTGCCAGACCGTGGAGGGCGGGAAATATTTCCGCACCGCGCAGAACTGTAATACGTCCTCGGTGGGCGGGAATTTCGTGCAGATGTGCCAGCGCTCGACCGGCCAATGCTGCACGCCCGGTGCCGGGGGAATTTGCCAGTAAGCCGCCGACCGGGGTAGGTCCGAAGCGGCGGGTTGCTCCACGACCCGCCGTGGCGGACGGTGGCGCCGCTGGGGCTGAACTTCACATTCCCTCCAATTTGGCTCCATATTCGTCTTCCAGAATGGTCCGCGCTGGCCGGTAGCGCGGCCAAGCTTCCAAAACCACGCCCCCTCGCCGGGGTGCGGCACTCCCCTTCCCCCGAGGACACCCATCCCATGACCATGCCACCCAATAACGATATTCCGGTACCGGCCCGGCGCCGGTTCTTACTCAACGGAGCGCGGGGCGTGGCCGGATTGGCCGCGGCCGCAGCGCTCGGAACCCCCATGGGAACCGCCCTGGCCGCGAGCTACCCGCTTTCGCCCGTGCTGACCGAAGGCCCGTTCTGCCTGGACAAGAAACTGCTCCGCTCCGATGTCCGCAGCGATTCCACCACCGGGGAAACCACGACCGGCTTCCCTCTCGGCCTACGCATCCGGATCTTCACGCTGAACGCGAAGGGCAAGACCGTCCCGCTCGCGGGGGCCTATGTGGATATCTGGCATTGCAATGCCCTGGGTTATTACTCCGGCGAGACCAATAACGGTGCCTACGACGCCAGCACCGTGGATTGGCTGCGCGGCTACCAAGTGACCGATTCCAGGGGGCTGGTCAGGTTCGTTTCCATCTACCCCGGCTGGTACACCGGGCGCACGGTCCACATCCATGCCCGCATCCGCCTGTACGACGACGCGGGGAACGCCACCTACGACCAAGCCACGCAGATTTTCTTCGACGACGACCTGACCGATATCATCGCGGCCAAACCCCCCTACACCCACGATACCCAGGTGCGCACTTACAACGCGACCGATTCGATCTATAACGGCGCGTCCAACCATTCCGAAATCGACGGCGTCACCAGCGATGCCGGAGACGATCTACTAGCCACCACGACCCTGCTCCCCAAGCGTTGCAGCGCCTCGATCCGGCTCGTGATCGACACCAGCGAAGGCGTGGCCGGGTTGAATTGCCCGACCAGCGCGGACAATAGCGGCGGCGGGGGCGGCGGTGGCACGCCCCCGACACCGCCCTCCTGAAGCGCCAGCGCCGCCGGGCAACAAAACAAGGGTTGGCCCATGACAACCCTTGTTTCCCGGTCCTCAACCATCCCGTCCCACCCCGACCCGAAACGCCCCATCATCCCGCCGTTCCATCCGAATCTCCACGTCTAAGAAGCGCCGGATCACCCCGGCATTGGTGATAGCGTGCTGGCTCGGCGTCCCCGTGGTGAACGACCCGGCCCCGGCCAGGGCCAAGGGCAGCAACAATTGATCGGCCAGATACGGACCCACCGCCGCTCCCGCCGCGAGATAACGCCGCGCCTGCTCGACGGTCCGCTCGGCCACGGTTTCCGCCGCCACGCCCTTTTCCGCGAAGCCGGAAAACACCTCGGTCACTTGTTCATGTTCCAAGGTCAGCAACAAGGCGTTGCCCGGCCCCTGGTCGTTGGCGAGACCGCGCAGGTGGAGTTGTTCGGCGTTCCAACCCAGGCGCTTGCCGACCACGTCCAGTTCCCGGCGGGCAATGTGGACCGGCAGGGCGGCGATGAAGCTTTCCGCGTAGGCTTGGACGCGGGGGCCGCGTTCCTCCAGGACCAAGGGCCGCAGCCGGGGCGCGGGCTCGATGTGGGCGCTGAAACCGCCGCCGCCCGCCGGATAGAAACCGAAGCGCTGGAGTTCCAGGGACACCTCCGCGCCCATGCGCCGCAGCAGCGGCAGGAAGGCCCGCTCCAGGAAATGGAACGGCGGCGACATGGGGTTGTGGGTGCCGCCCTGGAGTTCGACCCGGCTCGGCGCATCGGCCCGCAGCAAAGCCGGGAGGACGGTCTGGAACACCAGGGTACAGCTTCCCGCCGTGCCGATGGCGAAGCGGTAGTCGCCGCCCCGGACCAGCCCCGGCGCGAAGCCCAAGGTTTGCGAACCGGCCCGGTCGCCTTCGACCGTGGCCCCGCAAATCTCCGCCGCCGCCCGCACGGCGGTCAGGTGTTGGCGCATCAGCCCTGGGGTTTTGCGCTTGGCGCGGATATTGACAATGCGGAACGGCGTCCCGGTACACAGAGACAGCGACAGCGCCGTCCGCAATACCTGTCCACCACCCTCGCCTTCCGAACCGTCCAGTTCCAAGTATTCATTCACCATTTCATGCCCCCGGAATATACTTCACATCATAATCCTTGACCATCGGGATTATGCCGCATTAAAGTCCACATCGAACAAAACGCTGCTTATAGGTTTTAAAATGAAAATTCCCTTTTTCGACGCCTTATCGGACTCGAAATCCATCCTGATCGCGGGCGCGGGTGGTGGTTTCGACGTGGCAAGTGGAATACCCATCTATTTATATCTACGCAAACTCGGCAAGCCCGTGGTTCTGGCCAACTTATCCTTCACCGCATTACCGTCCACGGACAGCGATGAAATCTGTCCAGGCACCTATCAGATCACCCAAGAATCGCGGGATATACCTTACTTTCCAGAGAAATTCATCCTGGAATGGCTAAGCGCCAGGGGCGAGAATCCCGATATCTACGCTTGCTCCAACAAGCTGGGGGTTATCCCGCTCGGCCATGCCTATTCGGTGATCGCCCAGAAACACGGTATCGACACACTCATCCTGGTCGATGGCGGCACGGATAGCCTGATGTTCGGCGATGAAGTAGGGGTCGGCACCATCGTCGAGGATGCCTGTTCCATCATCGCGGCGGCCAAAGTTCCCATCGCCCATCGCTATCTGGTCGCGACCGGGTTTGGTGTCGATTATTTCCACGACCTCAATCACCATGCCTGCCTGGAAAATATCGCCACCCTTACCAGGGACGGCGCATACCTGGGTGCCATCGCCTTGACTCAGGATATGGACGAGGGACGGGGTTATTTGGAGTTGGTGGAATACCTGAACCGGCGGCTGCCGGGATATATGAGTATCGTCGCCAATTCCATAGCCAGCGCCATCCGGGGTGAATTCGGGAATTTCCATGTCACCCCCAGGACGAAAGGCAGCGAGTTGTTCATCAATCCCTTTATGGGGTTATTTTGGTTTTTCCAACTACGCGGCGTGGCTGCGCGGATCGCGTTCGCTTCCAAAATCGACACCAGCGAGACCATGCACGAAGTGGCCCAGGGTTTTCGGCTATTCCGCGCCATGACCATCCGGCGCACACCGAAAAATATCCCCCTCTGACGCGGCCCGCCTAACCCTTGACGCACACCACCTGCTTGAGGGTATGCACGATCTCCACCAAATCCGCCTGCGCCCGCATCACCGCGTCGATGTCCTTATAGGCCAGGGGAATCTCGTCGATCACATTCTTGTCCTTGCGGCATTCCACGCCTTCGGTGGCCTGGATTTGGTCGGCCACGCTGTAGCGGCGCTTGGCCTCGGAGCGCGACATCAAACGCCCCGCGCCGTGGCTGCACGAGCAGAACGACTGCGGCTCGCCCTTGCCGCGCACGATGTAGGACCGCGCCCCCATCGAACCGGGGATGATGCCGAGTTCGCCTTCCCGCGCCGACACCGCGCCCTTGCGGGTGACGAGGATGTTCTTGCCGAAATGGTGTTCGCGCTGCACGTAGTTGTGGTGGCAATTCACCGCCTCGACCTCGGCCTCGAACGGCTGGGGCATGATGCGGCGGATGGCCTCGACCACCTGACGCATCATCAAGGCCCGGTTGCGGCGGGCGTAATCCTGCGCCCATTCCACCGCTTGCACATAGTCGGTGAAATGTTCGCTTTGCTGCGGGAAATAGGCCAAATCGGCATCCGGCAGGTTGATGAAATAGCGGCGCATGTCCTCCTTCGCCAGTTCGATGAACAGGTTGCCGATGGCGTTGCCGACGCCCCGCGAGCCCGAGTGCAGCATGAACCAAACTCGATCCACCTCGTCCAGGCAGACCTCGATGAAGTGATTGCCAGTGCCGAGCGTGCCCAGGTGGTTGCGGTTGTTGGTCTTGGCGAGCTTGGGGTATTTCGCGGTGATCTCGCGGAATTCCGGCTCCAGTTCGGCCCAGACTTCGTCCACCTCCGGCGGCGGATTCGTCCAGGCGCCCACATCGCGGCTGCCGGGCGTGCGGCCATGGGGGACGGCTTTTTCGATGGCCGTGCGCCAGCCATGCAGGTGGTCGGGCAGGTCGGCGGCGGTCAGCGAAGTGCGGGCGGCGATCATCCCGCAGCCGATATCGACCCCGACCGCCGCCGGGATGATGGCCCCGAGGGTCGGGATCACGCTGCCGATGGTGGAGCCCTTGCCGAGATGCACGTCCGGCATCACCGCCAGGTGGCTGAAGATGAACGGCAGCCGGGCGATGTTGAAAAGCTGCTGCTTGGCTTCTTCCTCGACCGGGACGCCACGGGTCCACATCTTGATGTGGTGGCCTTGGGTGGGCTGGAGGACTTCGTAGGATTCGTGGTTCATGGGCTTTCCCCTGGAATAAAAGGCGCGATGACAAGGGATGATGAAATTCCTATTCGCTACCGGCCATAGGCCGACCGGGACTTGAACCCGGAACCTGCGGATCGCTCCGCCGCTTTACCATGTAATTCCATCGGCATTCATCGCTAAAAAAGCTTGGGCGACAAGGGGTTGGTGAAACTTGCCCGGTGTTCTACCACTGAACTACGGTCCTATGGGTAGCGGGACCGACGGGGATCGAACCCGCGACTTCCGGGGTAGATGTAGTTCCACCCGCATTCGCCCAAAATTATCGAAAAAAGCGGCGCGACAAGGATCGGCAAGACTTCTGCTCTACCGACTGAGCTACCGCGCCGAAGCACGGGCCGGGATCGAACCGGCGACATGAGGTAGTCCTGCCCGCATTCGCACCAAACAGCCATCAAAAAAGATGGGCGACAAGGTGTGGTGAAACAAGGCGCTCTGGCCTCTGAGCTACGGTCCCGAAGGACCGGCGGGAATCGAACCCGCGACCTCCCGCGTGACAGGCGTGTAGTTCCACCGGCATTCGCCCAAAATCGTCATAAAAAGCTGTGCGACAAAACGGGGTTGGACTCGAACCTGGGTCGCCCCAGGCTCCGGGACTTGAACCCGAGCGGTTGCCCGCCTACCTGATGTAGTCCAACCGGCATTCGCACATCAACCTAAGTGCGGAGGCCCGCGACAAGAATTCGGTGTGATCGCGCTATCGGAACAATCGATGTAATCACACCGGCATTCGCGGGCCTCCGCCCAACACTTACAAAACCATCTCTTCGATCACGCCGGCCCAATGCGCCGCCGTCAATTGCCCGGCCGCGAACGCCGCCAGCACCTTGAACACCTCGTCGGAGAACCCGCCGATGTTCAAAATATCCCCGCGTTCCGCCGCCTGGGTCGTGCCGTAGGGCTGGATGTCGATGCAGACCAAGCGGGCCTCCGGGTTGCGCTGGCGGAAGATTTCCCATTCCTTCAAGGTGGCCGTGGCCCCATGCCGGACAGCGTCCACCCAGGATTGATTATCCGAGACGAACACCACCAGATCGGCCCGGGCCTTTTCGCGGTTCAGCAAGGCCAAAGGAGCGCTGCAATTGGTTCCGCCGCCCCCGACCGCCGCCAGCCTTTCGGCATTGGCCAGCACCGTGGCGCGGGCATCCAAAGCCACCGACACCACATCGGTCTCGAAGGGCAAGACCCGCGTCTCGGGGTTCTTGCGCAGCAACGCCGCCGCCACCAAGGCCGCCACATCGACACAGCGCACCGACGTGGTCGCCGATCCGCGTTGGCCCGTGACCGGGGAACGCATCGAACCGGACACGTCCGGGCAGACCACCACCCGGCCCGCCAATTCCGGCACGTTGGCGAGCGCGGTTTCCATAGCCTGCTGCAAAGCTTCCCGGACCTGGGCGGGCACGCCTTGCCCGACCGAGCGGTAGGCCGCCAGCAATTGGTACGGGAACACCTTGGCGCGGGCGATGGCCGCCGGATCGCGCAGTTTGTCCGCCACCACCTCCGCCATGCCTTCCATGGCAAACACGCCATGCCGGGCAAAGGTGTTCAGATTCATCCGCACCATCTGCCAACCGCTACAGCGGGCGATCCGCGCCCATTGTTTGGTGTCCAGATTCAAAGCCGTCAGCATTTGGAACGGCACCTCCGGCGGTTCGCCGCCGGGGTCGCGCTTCCAGGCTTCAAAAGCCTGGGTGATGGGTGGCAAGGCCGCCGCATCGTAGGGCTTGCCGATCAACCAGGCGAAAAAGGCTTCGCGCCAGGGCTCGGCGGGCTTGGGATGCACCATCTTCACCACATCGACCAGGGAGGGCGCGTTGCCCACGGCGGCGTTCAGCAAATCCTTCTCGGAAGCTTGGTTCAGCCAGTGCTGCACCAGCTTCTTGGGCCGGGTGCCCAGGGACTTCCGGCCCACCGCGCCGCTCCGCAAAATCTGCACGAAGTTCCGCAGCATCCGGCCATTGCCGACCACCCGGTCGAACACCTGGGGCAGGAATTCCGGTCCCCGCAGGGTCAACACCGCCGCCAACAAGGCCGGGATATCTTTCATATAACCCCGCTCGCGGCAGTAAACGGCGGTCTTGGCGATGAAGCGCGGCTCCACCTCGCGGCACAGGTCGAGGATCGTCGCCAATTGCGCTTCGGCCCCGGCGTAGAACGTGCCGTTCAGGCAGCCGGTCGCGGCGTATTGGGCCAGCCGGTGCTTGGGGCTGAAAGCATAGGCGGGAGCGCCTTCGTGGTTACGGCCATCGGCCACCGGCAGGGCACGGCCCCGCGTGCTTTGGAACAATTGTGGATTCGCCATGGCGTTCATCTCGTGATCGTTGCGGTTACGGCTGTACTATTGCAGCCGCCGTGCCAGGATTTGCGCCATTATTCCAACTCATTGATTTATCTAGCTTTCAGCCTGTTTCGGGGTCGATAAGCACTCCATCGGCTTGGCCCGGAGTCCTGGAATTTTTATACTTTAAGCTAAACTATTAGCGAAAATTCCCATGAAGAATCTCGTCGTCATCGGTTTCATCGGCACCCAGCTCGACGCGGGCAGGGCCGCCGGGCGCTGGGAAAAATGGCGTCCCAGCGTGGCCTTGACCCAGCGCGAAGACTTGGAAGTCCACCGCTTCGAGTTGCTCTACACGCCGCGCCACCTCTCCCTGGTGGAACAAATCGTGGCCGATATCGCCGCCGTGTCGCCGGAAACTTTGGTCCGGCCCGTGGCGCTGGACATCGCCGATCCTTGGGATTTCGGCGAGGTCTACGCGGCGCTGTTCGATTTCGCCAGCGGCTACGCCTTCGACACCGGGAACGAGGATTACTGGATACACATCACCACCGGCACCCATGTCGCCCAAATCTGCTTATTCCTCATGGCCGAGGCCCGCTACCTGCCCGGCCCCTTGCTGCAAACCTCCCCGCCCAAGCGCCAAGGCGTGGGCGAAATCGGCGGCTACGTCCTGATCGATCTGGACCTGTCCAAATACGACGCCATCGCCCAGCGCTTCGCCCGCGCCCAGCAAGACGCCATCGCCCTGCTGAAATCCGGCATCGCCACCCGCAATCCCCATTTCAACCGGGTCATCACCGAGATCGAACAAGTGGCGGTGCGTTCCAAGGCACCCATGCTGTTGATGGGACCGACCGGCGCGGGCAAATCCTTCCTGGCGCGGCGGGTGTTCGAGTTGAAGAAGGCGCGGCGGCAGGTGGCGGGCGGTTTCGTCGAGGTCAACTGCGCCACCCTGCGCGGCGATGGCGCGGCCTCGGCCCTGTTCGGCCATGTCAAGGGCGCGTTCACCGGGGCGGTGGCGGAGCGCGGCGGCTTGTTGCGGGCGGCGGATGGCGGCGTTTTATTCCTGGATGAAATCGGCGAACTGGGCCAGGACGAACAAGCCATGCTGCTCAAGGCCATCGAGGACAAGACCTTCTATCCGGTGGGCGGAGACCGGGAAGTGGGCAGCGATTTCCAGTTGATCGCCGGGACCAACCGCGACCTACGGCGGGAAGTGCTGGCCGGGCGGTTCCGGGAAGATTTGTTCGCCCGCATCAACCTGTGGACCTACGAACTGCCCGGACTGGCCCGCCGCCCCGAGGACATCGAGCCGAATTTGGATTTCTTCCTGGCCCGGCATTCGGCGGAACTCGGCCACCGGGTGCGGTTCAGCGCCGAGGCCCGCCGCAAATACCTGGCGTTCGCGCAGTCGCCCGCCGCGAAGTGGAGCGGCAATTTCCGCGACCTGGGCGCTTCGGTGATGCGGCTGGCGACCCTGGCCGAGGGCGGGCGGATCGCCGAAAGCCTAGTGGAAACGGAAATCGCCCGGCTGCGGGCCTTGTGGGAACCAGTGGCGGAGGGTGGCCGGGCCGGGTGTTTGCTGACACCGGAAGCCTGGGCGGACCTCGACCGGTTCGACCAGTTGCAACTGGAAGCGGTGATCGGCGTCTGCCGGGAAGCGGCCAGCCTGTCGGAGGCGGGGCGGCGGCTGTTCGCCGTGTCGCGGAACCAACGCGCCAGCCCCAACGACGCCGACCGGCTGCGTAAATATCTGGCGCGGTTCGGGTTGGATTGGCGGGCGGTGAAGACCGGAGCCACATGAACGAATGTCCGCCGGCGTCCAAAGCTTGCTTTGGACTCCCGGCCAGGGGCAGTGGAAGGTTCCGCCACAAAATCATCCAGAAACCTTCATCCTGTTGTAAAATCAACGCCTTGGATACGGGCGCCCAAGCGCTTGTTTTCCATCGGTTGGCTGGCCGCGATTCCCGTGCCGGTGTCCGGCGTTCCAACCCAAGCCCCATGTTAGCGATGACACGGGGTTTTTTATGCCCGGCGGTTCCCGCCGCTTCCCCATCACGACAACCCGACCCTATCCATGACCACCATCGCTTCCATCGACGAACTCGACCGCTTCCTCTCTTCCACCGCGATGCCGGAACACGGCCTCAACCTGCACGGACTCGACGGCCTGTGCGCGGCGCTGGCCCTCGTGCCCGGCTCCGTGCCTTCCGAGCAATGGCTGGCCTGGGTCTGGGATAGCGGGGAAGGCACGCAACAGCCCGAATTCGCCGACGCCGAGCAGGAACAACGCCTCACCCGGCAAATCCTCACCCATTATGAGCGGGTCAAGGACGCCATCAAGGCGCAAAGCTTCGCGCCGCATCCCACCCCCGCCGACGGCGACGCGATTCAGAACGCGCAACGCTGGTGCCAGGGCTTCGTGACCGGCATGTCGCTGTCCCCCGACCCTTGGGACAAGCTCCTGGACCGCCACAGCGAAATGCTCTCGCCCATGCTGTTGCTGGGCACCGAGCGCGGTTGCAAAACCATCTCGCAGAGCGGCACCCGCTTCGAGGAAGTCGCCGCCGCCCTGCCCGCCGCGGTCGCCGCCCTCCACGCCCATTTCGCCGCTCAAACCAGCCCGGTACGCAAAGCCGAAGGCAAGGTGGGCCGCAACGAGGCCTGTCCTTGCGGTTCCGGCAAGAAGTACAAGAAATGCTGCGGCGCGTAAGCGGCCCCTAGCCCGGATTCCACCGCGTCCCATCCGGGCTGCGCGGTTTGTCGCATTGCCTACAATCCAGCGCCGAAGCGGGCGGACCAGCGCCGCCCCCATCGCTTAACCCATTGATTCCACATAAAAATATCGGCTGGCCTGGAACCTGCTGCACGCGGTTTCAGCGCCTCGGGGCGCGGTCGTGGACAACAACGGGGAACATCGTGAACAAGATCGGCATTTTCTATGGCACCGACACCGGGACCACCCGCTTGGTGGCGAAGCGGATTTTCAAGGCGCTGGGGGCGGAAACCGCCGACGCGCCCAAGAACGTCAACCGGGCCGGGGTGGCGGAATTTTCCGGCTACGACGCCCTGATCCTGGGCACGCCCAGCTATGGCGTGGGGGCGGTGCCCGGCCAGGCGGTCGGTTGCGTCGAACCCAATTGGGCGGAATTCCTGCCGCAACTGGAAGGGATGGATTTTTCCAGCAAGCGGGTGGCCTTGTTCGGGCTCGGCCACCAGGAACGCTATTCCGAGCGCTTCGCCAGTTCGCTGATCCACCTCTACCGGTTTTTCCAGGCCCGTGGCGCGGATATGGTCGGTGCCTGGAGTACCGAGGGCTATACCTTCGAGGCTTCGGCCTCCATCGTCGATGGCCGCTTCGTGGGCCTGGTGGTGGACCAGCGCTCGCAACCGGCGCTGACCGATCCCCGCATCGAGGCGTGGCTGGCGGAGGTCGGACCGCTATTGAAGGAGCGCTGCGCGGAGGCGGCGTAAGCCTGGGCGCGGTAGGCCACCGCGCTCAGAACTCCTCCCACTTTTCGGCGGCGGTCGGCTCCACCCGCGCCGGATGGCCCGGCGGCGGTACGGCCAGACGCCCGCCGGACCCGCCGCCGGTCTTGAAGAAACCCACCAAGCGCACCATCTCCTCGGCCTGCCCGCACATGGACAGGCTCGCTGCCGAAGTCTCCTCGGCCAGGGCGGCGTTCTGCTGGGTGATCTCGTCCATCTGCGCCACCGCCTGGTTGACCTGGCCGATATCCTGGGCCTGTTGGGCGCTCGCCACCGATATCTGCGATACCAACCCCCCCACCTGCCGCACCCCGGCCACGATCTCCCCCAGCATCTCGCCCGATTGGCTGACCCAGCCCACGCCGGCCCGCACCTTGTCCAGGCTGCCCTCGATCAATTCCCGGCTTTCCTTCGCCGCCTGGGCGCTGCGCTGGGCGAGGCCACGCACCTCCGCCGCCACCACCGCGAAGCCTTTCCCCTGCTCGCCCGCCCGCGCCGCCTCGACCGCCGCGTTCAAGGCCAGGAGGTTGGTCTGGGAGGCGAGCATGTCGATGGTGCCGATAATCCGGGCGATCTTGGCGCTGCTCTCGTTGATTTCCGCCATCGCGGCCACGGCTTGCCGCACCACCTCGCCGCCGCGCTCCGCCAACAGCCGGACCTGGGCCGCGGCCTCGTTGGCGCGGAGGGCATAGCCGGCGTTTTCCCGCACCGTGCCGGTCAGTTCGTCCATGCTGGCCGAGGTTTGTTGCAGGCTGGAGGCTTGCTGCTCCGCACGTTGGGACAGATCGTTGTTGCCGCTGGCGATTTCCTGGGAGGCGTTGTGGATGAACTCGGCGGAGCGCCGGATTTGGCCGAACACCTCGCCGAGTCTGTCCTGGGTCCGCGCCAAATTGGCGCGGAACTCGCCATAGACCCCCATATAGGCGTCGTAGCCGGTCTGGCGGGTCAGATCGCCCTCGGCCATGCCGCGGATAACCCAACCGAAATCCTTGAACAGCGCTTCCGTATCGCCCGCCACCTGGTTCAGGCCGTCGCACAGGGTTTTCAGGAACCCGATCCCCTCCCCCGCCTCGATCCGCCGTGCCAGGTCGCCGGACCGGAATTCCTCCAGCAATTGGTTCACCTGCCGCTCTATCGCCACCTCGGCGGTGCGGTCGGCCCATTCCACCACGTTGCCGATGCGTTGGCCGTCGTGGTCGAACACCGGGTTGACCACCCCCACGAAACACCGGCCCGCCACTTCGGTTTCGAAACGGTGGGTGGTCATCAGTTGTTCCAGCAGATAACGCGAATGGGCGGGCGAACGGTCGAACAGGTCGATGCCGGTCCCCAGCAGCCGCTCGGCGTCGAACTCCGGCATCACCTTGCGTAGATCGGCCTCGGCGGCCTTGAACAAGTTCCGCGCCGCCGGATTCAGGTAGACGATATCGAAATCCTGGTCGGACACCATCATGCCGGTGGAGGCATTGTCCAGCGCCGCCCGTATCCTGTGTCCCTCGCTGGCGAGGCGGCGCAGTTCGGCCACGTCGTAGCCGAGCTTGGTCTGCACACAGCGCAGGGCGTTCAACACCTCGCCGCATTCGTCGTTGTGCGCCACCTCGATGCCCTGGGTGAAATCGCCCTGGGCGATCCGCATGAAGCCTTCCGAAGCCTGCCCCAAGGGCACCAACACCCGCCGCATCATATAACGCTGCACGCCGGCCGCCAGCAAGGCCAAGGCCAGGGAGGCCGCCAGCATCGCCGCGCGTTTGAACGCGAGGCGGTCGATGCGCCCGGCCAGCGCCCCGTCCAGGGCATCGCCCAAACCGGCGTGCAGCCGCAAGCCCGCCTCGATGGCCGCGCCGCCCGCTGCGGATACCTCTTCCGGTGCCAGGCCGACCGGTCCGGCCTGGGCGATGCCACGGTCGAGCAACTCCAGGAACGCCTGTTGCCGCCGTTCGCTGTTTTCGAACAGGGGCGACAGGCTTGCCCTCAAACCCGGCAACTCGCCGAACACCTTGGCCAAACCGGCGCGGTTGGCAGCCTGGGTGGCGCGCACCGATTCCGCCAAGAGCGCCAGCCGGGTGTGGTCGGCTTCGGAAATCCCCTGGCGCAAGGCCGCGGCCGTGGCCAAGCCGCGCACGAGTCCGAGGTGGTACAGGCTTTGCGGGTTCTTGAAGACCCAGCCATCCATCAGGTAGTAGGTCGCGAGTTCCGGGTCCAGGGTCAGGTTGGAGGCGTCCGAAACCTGGGTAATCAAACCCAACAGGCTGTTGAGCAGGACGTTGTGGGACTCGGGGCCGTCCACGCCCTTGGACATGGGCCAAGCTTGGCGCAGGGCTTGCCAGCGCCCCCGGAACGCCGCCCACTGCGTGCCGCCCCAGCGGGCGGCGAGCGCGTCCACCACCGCGAGGTCGGCCTCGATCCTGGCCTCCACTTCCGCCGCCTTGGCCTTGGCGGAGACATCGCCTCCGAGCGCGGCGGCGACCAAGACCCGGTGGCGCGGCAAATCGTCCAGCAAGGCCGACAAGGCCCGGATATACACGACACCTTGGCGCTCCTGCTCGGCGAACTCGATCCCGGCCCCGATTTCCTTGAGCAGCAAACCCATGGGCACGGCCACCGCCGCCAGCAGCAAGACACCGACCAGGACACCCAAACGGCGCAGCGGCCAGCGGCCCAGGAAATTCAGCCGCCGCCACGGCGGAGTCCCGTCCCCGCCCCCCGCGTTCATGCGCCGGTACCGCGCGGCGGCCCGTTCGGCCTCGGCCTTGGATATGGCGCCGCGCACCGAGAGATAACCGATCACCTGGCCGTTTTCCCACAGCGGGGCGATATTAGCCCGGACCCAATAGAAATCGCCGTTCTTGCGGCGGTTCTTGACCAACCCGGTCCAGGGCCGCCCGGCCCCGAGGCTGTCCCACAGTTCCCGGAACACGGCGGCCGGCATATCGGGATGGCGCACCAGGTTATGCGGCTGGCCGAGCAGTTCGCGCTCGCCGAAACCGCTGGCGGCGATGAATTCAGCGTTGGCGTAGGTGATGATTCCCTTCAGGTCGGTCTTGCTGACGATCATGGCACCTGGGTTCAGGACGTATTCCGTGTCCGTGACCGGCATGTTCTTTTTCATGGGAATGCCTGTTGAGTTGTTTCAAGTCCCCGGCCACGCCCGGCCTGGCGGCGCGGGAAGGCCCGGTCTGCTGAAGGCTAGAGCATTTTCGGTTCGGATGTACGGTCCGTCGCGCTGGGCACGGAACCGGAAAGCGGGTTCCCCCCGTCCGCGGGCCAGGATTGTAAAATCGACAAAACCGTTACCGGAGCGCCGGACCAAGCCATGGCGGAGCCGCCGGGGGAACCGCTCCCGGCGGCGATTCGGCTAAGATAGGCACCTTCCGAAAAGCCGAGACTACAGGACGCCCCATGATCCGCTTGCCAGAACACCCCTTGCGCTCCAAGCTGCACGACGAAATCAACGCCCGGCCCTACGAACCCCTGCGCCCGCCGGAACGGGTCTCCTACCTCGCCTATCTGGTGGACGAGCAGGACCGCGCCCGTGAAACCGCCCACCTGGAAGCGTTGTGCCGCCATTTCGACCACGAATGGGTCCACAGCGGCGAGCGCTTCTTCCACCTCAAGTTCGACGACCTGCGCCTGCGGGTGGAACAGCACGAGGAATTCACCCGCTACCTGTTCATCCTGGCGGATGCGCTGAACGACCCCTTCGCCGCCCCGGCCCTATGCCGCGTCCCGGAGGAATGGGTCGAAGGGATTCCGGGCCGGGTCATGGTCGCCATCCACGCCGCCGTGCTGCCCTGCCCCATCGAGGACGCGACGCCGGACGCCGCCGCCCCCCATTTCCCCGAACGCCGCCTGATGGGTTCCCGCCTCGCCAATGGTGCCTTGTCGGCCTACACCGATTTCCGCATCCACGAAGATGGCTTCTCGCGCTGGCTGCTGTTCGACCATCGCGACGACCCGGCCCAGGCGGGCCGCACCTTGCTCAGGCTGCTGGAGGTCGAGACCTACCGCATGATGGCCCTGCTCGCCGCCCCGCTGATCGACGGGCTCCGCGCCACCCTCCGCGACAAGGACCGCACCCTGGTCGAACTGACCACCGCCGTCGCCAACCACAACAACCGCAGCGACGAGGATTTGCTGGAAGACCTCTCGACCCTGGCCGCCGATATCGAAAGCCTGATTTCCAGCCATGAATACCGCTTCAGCGCCACCCGGGCCTATTTCAACATGGTATCGATCCGGCTGGCGGAACTCCGGGAAATCAAGATCGGCGAACTCGCCACCCTCAGCGGCTATCTGAACCGCCGCCTGGAACCGGCGCGGAACAACTGCGATTCCTCCATGCGCTGGTTGGAAACCCTGTCCACCCGCGTCACCAACGCCAGCCAGATGCTCAGGACCCGCGCCGATGTGCGCCGCGAACAGCAGAACCACGCCCTGCTGGCCGCGATGAACCGGCGCTCGGAATTGCAATTGCGCCTACAGCAGACGGTGGAAAGCCTATCGCTGGCCGGTATCACCTATGCCGGGGTGTCCTTGATGGGCATCGTCGGCGACGTGCTGTACAAACACGGCCTGTTCCCGATGGAGGGCAACACCTTGGAAGCCCTGATGATCCCGTTCGTGGGCTACGCCGTGTACCGGGGCACCCGCCATATTTGGAAAGCGGCCAAGCACGGCGCATAAGCGGAAACCGCCCTGCTGGCGCCGGTCGATGGCGGGATCGATCATGGCCGGCGCTTACTGCGACGCGGCGTCGATGGGGTGATGCCATTCGGCACCCTGGGGAAAGGGCCATCCTTCCCGGTAGCGTAACAGCGGGGCGAACCTCTGGCCCGAAGCCAGCGCCAAGGACCAAGGGCGCGTCCGGACCTTCCTGGAACTTGTCTCTTCCCATCCCTTCCTGCCTGCAAAGCCCTACTCGTCCCCGGCTGGCTGGCCCCGCGCCGCCCCTGTACCCGCTGTCCGAACCCGCATGGCGGCATCGCGTGGCGGGCTGCGGTTTTCCTACGCCCTGAAAGCGCTCACCCGTTGACCGTGGCGTAACAGGATGGCCCGCGCCTTCCCCGGCCGGGCTGTGACGGAAATACACCCATAAACGTATTCCAGCTGGGGCGCATTCCTTGCGAATGGCTTTCAGCCGGGGCTTCCGGGTTACAAATAGTCTCGTTCAAACCCCTAATCCCAGTCAACAATACCCGGTCGATATCGGGTTACATCCCCTATATACAAGCTTTATTGCGCTGACCTGGCCGTCCCCACCCGGCTGGGATAAATCCTTCAAAAAAACCCGCGATGGCTCATAACCCAAGCAAATCGGCACAAGCCCTGCCACAACAAAACAGCACACCCCAAAAACTTGATCGACATACTTGGCGGTATTCGCCAAAACCAGCCTGGACCTAATACCGCCAGCCCCGTCCCCATATCCCCACTGCCGAATCGTCCACCCTACCGATTCCCAAAACTTCGTCGCACCCACCTGAATCCTCGGCGGAAACCTATTAATATTATCCCCGACCTTACACGGTGGCCGTGGAAAATACCCCGGCCCCACCTTTCCCATCCCATCGATCATTGCGAAGAAGGCCACCATGGAACCCATCGTCCACCATCTCGCCGAATTGTGCCGGGAACTCACGCCGGTCCAGTTCCGCTTGGCGATCCCGCCCTTGATGCGCTACCTGCCGACCCACCCCGTGATCGGCTCCCAGGAACGGGCGGCGGAATGCATCGCCGCCGTGTTCAACCGCTTGAATATGAACCCCAATATCGGCGGCATCCGTCCCACCCGCTACGAACGCCAATTGGCCGAGGACCTATGGAGTTGGAAGATGACGCGCTCCGCCTCCGACCCGCCGGGGGAGGACATGGTGTTCGAGTTGAGCGCGGCGGAATTGGTCTGCTTGCAAATCTGCTTCGAGCGCTTGAAAGCGGTGTTCGAGGGCACCGTGCTGGGGTATTTCTCAAACCGCCCGCATTGACCTGTCGCGCACACGGAATCTTGATTCGGCTGTGATTGGGTGCGGGGAGAATATCCCCGCGCTTGGGATTATTGGCGGGATGGCTCCGGCTTTCAAAAAATTTGAAAAAATATAAACTTCTCTACAAAAAATAGGGTGCCGCATGATTAAGCCGGTTTCCCCGGCCCCCGGCGATCCGCAGGCATGTCATTCCAAAAATACATTGAGACAGATACCCCTATACAATTCCACCCCACACACCGCCCAAAACATCCAAAACATATTTGAAACAAACCATAATAATATCTGCCACACAATGCAAAGCCGATAAATCAAAAACAATGACATCCAGCATCGCCACCTTATCAAAAAGCCGATAACGACCGGCTTAAAAAACACCCGGTCCCAGCCCGCCCTCCATCGATAGTCAATGCCGTAGCATGGATGCAACGGGGAATCCAAGATCATGGACTCCGCGCCATGTATCCGAATATCGCGCACAAGGTATCGATATGGGTGGCGGGCCGCCTCCCGGCCTTCCCGCCACACAGCGGGCCGGAGCTAAGTAAGTCTGCGTGCCCTCCGAGGTTCCGCATTATAATGACGCCCCATCCCCCACCCTCCGGTATGCCCCGCGATGAGCCCGCCCCACACCGCCGCAGCCTTCGACATCGACGCTTTCCTGGGCACCCTGACCCAGAGGCCGGGTGTCTATCGGATGCTGGACGACCAGGGCGAGGTGATCTATATCGGCAAGGCCAAGAATCTGAAGAAACGGGTGTCCAGCTATTTCTCGCCCAAGGACGCCCCGCCCAAGCAACAGGCGATGGTGGCCCGCATCCGCGCCATCGACGTGACCGTGACCCAGACCGAGGGCGAGGCGCTACTGCTGGAAAGCCAGCTCATCAAGCGCTACCAGCCGCGCTATAACATCCTGCTGCGCGACGACAAGGGCTATCCCTTCATCTACATCTCCACCCACCAGGAATTCCCCAGGGTGGCGTTCCACCGCGGGGCCAAGGCCAAACCGGGACGCTATTTCGGACCCTATCCCACCAGCGCCGACACGGTGCGGAGGAACCTCAAATTGCTGCAAAAAACCTTCCCGGTGCGACAGTGCGAGGACTCCTTCTACGCGAACCGTTCCCGCCCCTGTCTGGAATACCAGATCGAGCGCTGCACCGCACCCTGCGTGGGCTTGATCGACGCGGCGGCCTATGCGGAAGATGTACGGAATACGGTGGCCTTCCTGGAAGGCGAGGGCGGGCATTTGATCGACACCCTGGCCCAGCGCATGGAGCAGGCGGCGGCGCGGCTGGATTTCGAGCGGGCGGCGCGTTACCGCGACCAGATCGCCAGCCTCCGCACCCTCCTGGAAAAACAAGCGGTGCATGGCGAACATGGCGACCTGGATATCATCGCCTGCGCCCTCGAAGGCAACGTGGCCTGCGTGCGGATGGTGTTCATCCGTGGCGGCCAGCAGATCGGCGACCGCAGCTTCTTCCCGGCGATGCAAGATAGCCACGAACCGGGCAGCCTGCTCGCCGCTTTCATCGGCCAGTATTACCTGGGCAAGCCCATCCCCAAGGAAATCCTCCTCAGCCATCCGGTCGAGGACGCGGGATTGCTGGAAGACATGCTGGCCCACGAGGCCGGCCACGCCGTGAAGCTCTCGGCCCGGCTGCGCGGCGAACGGGCGAGGCGCGTGCAGATGGCCGTGACCAACGCCCAGCACGACCTCGCCCTCAAACTCGCCAGCCGCCGCGATATCCACGCCCGCTTCCTGGAACTGGGTGAGGCGCTGCATTGCCCACAGCCGCCGCACCGCCTGGAGTGTTTCGATATCAGCCATACCCAGGGCGAACAGACCGTGGCCTCCTGCGTGGTGTTCGACCGGCAAGGCCCGGTCAAATCGGCCTACCGGCGTTTCAATATCGAGGGCGTCCCACCCGGCGACGACTACGCCGCCCTGGCCCAGGCCACCGCCCGGCGCTATCAAAGAATCAAGGGTGGGGAAATCGAAGCGCCCGATATCCTGTTCATCGACGGCGGTAAAGGCCAGGTCGCCGCCGTGCGGGAAGCCTTGGCGGCGCTGGACCTGGACGCGCTCCGCATCATCGGCGTCGCCAAGGGACCGGACCGCAAACCCGGCATGGAAGTCCTCATCCCGGCGGAAACCGGCCAGCCGCTCCTGCTGCCGCCCCATTCGGCGGCTTTGCACCTGATCCAGCAAATCCGCGACGAAGCCCACCGCTTCGCCATCACCGGCCACCGCCAGCGCCGGGCCAAGGCCAAACAACAATCGACGCTCGACACCATCGCCGGCCTCGGCCCCAAACGCCGCCAACAGCTCCTGCGCCAATTCGGCGGCCTCCGGGAAATCAGCCGCGCCGGGGTGGATGCCCTCAGCCGGGTAGAGGGCATCAGCCAACAATTGGCACAACGCATTTACGACACCTTCCACGAACGGGAACCCTGATTATGGAGTTGAACCTCCCCACTTACCTGACCTTGCTGCGGATCGTCCTGATTCCCGTGCTGGTCGCGCTGTTCTACCTGCCCTGGCCGGGTGCCCATGCCGCCTGCGGCCTGGTGTTCATGGTGGCCGGATTCACCGACTGGCTGGACGGCTACCTGGCCCGCAAGCTGGGGCTGGCCACGCGCTTCGGCGCCTTCCTCGACCCGGTGGCGGACAAACTGATGGTCGCAGTCACCCTGGTCTTGATCGTGCAGGCCGACCCCAGCCCCTTCGTCGCCATCGCCGCCGCGATCATCGTCGGGCGGGAAATCACCATCGCCTCGCTGCGGGAATGGATGGCGGAAATCGGCCAGCGCAAAAAGGTCGAGGTCTCGCAACTCGGCAAATGGAAAACCATGGCCCAAATGGTTTCCATCACCCTGTTGCTATTCGGCATGGATATTTGGCGCGAGACCTTGCAGGGTTTCGGCCAATTCCTATTATCCATCTCGGCCCTATTGACACTGTGGTCGATGATCGTGTATTTACGCGCCGCCCTGCCCTCGTTCGCCGACCAGCCCAAACCCAGTGTTGACAAGCCCGTCTTGGACCCTTAAAATATTCGGACAAGCAAGCGGGAATAGCTCAGTTGGTAGAGCACAACCTTGCCAAGGTTGGGGTCGCGAGTTCGAGTCTCGTTTCCCGCTCCAAATATAAAAAAGCCGTGTTTATCACGGCTTTTTTATTGCCCCGAGATAATCCCCGCCTACTAAGTTTATCGCCCGATCCGGGACGCGCTTCCGCCCGCAAACATAAGTATTGCTTCGACCGGGAGCCTCCGCTATAATTTCGCGCTCTTCCGCCGGGGAATAAAGCCAAGCGATCCGCCAAAGCTTTGAAACCACTTCCCGGAAGAAGCCTAAAGGCTGAGTGGCAGAATGGTCATGCAGCGGCCTGCAAAGCCGTGTACGCCGGTTCGATTCCGACCTCAGCCTCCAATTTCCCCAGGCGAAACAACCGCTTACCCACAAATCCGGGTGCGCGGTTTTTTTGTGTGCATTGCGAAAATAGCCGGAAAACAGGTAAAAAAGGTAAAAATACCTACACGGAGTGGCACCGCCACTTTGTACACGGCCCGGAAAGGCCGCTTACCTGGAACACCGCCATGACCGCCCGACCGGCAACTGGGAAGTCTGCGTCCGCCGCCAAGGCATCCTTCCCAAACCCCATTAGCCACTTTCGACACGAGGACGAGGCCCACCGCTACGGCCTCAAACTGGAAGCCCTGCTCGATTCTGGCGAAACCCCGCCGGAACTCGCCGCCGCACCCCGGCCCAGGCCCGAACCGTCGCGGGCTGGCTGGACGACTACGGCCACCACGGCAACCCCAGCCCGCTCGACCGCAGCCTGTTCCCCACCGTCAAGGCCGACATCATCCGCAAGCGGGTGGGCAGCCTCTCGCCCGGTCCCTTGACTTCGCCGTCTACCGCAAAGTCCTGGCGGTCAACCCGGCCCGGCCCTTGCCGCACAACTATTCCGGCTACGCCCGCGCCGATGACGAGGCCGTGCGCGACACCGGGCGCGACCGCCGCCTCGAACCCGGCGAAGACCCAGACGCGGGCGGCGCAGAATGTATCCGAATTTATGCTTGCGCAAAACGTGCAATATGTAAATTACATAATATCCCCAATGCCCCACCAATCGTCCACCACGCAAAAAGGCCGGGAAGATTCCCCTCCCGGCCTTTTCCATCCGGGCGGGCATGTACTACTATGCCCACCCCCTCTAAACATCACAGTGGGCCGCTAATATCGACCCACCCGGCTTTCACTGGCAATTTAGATCTTTGTTCCAACTACCGGCCCCATCCATGGCGTCCACCATAGCCTGCATCAGATTGATACTCGATGGTTGGTTTTGGTAGTCGAACATCATTCCACCCGCATAGCCTTCCGAAATTGTTAAGGCTGCTTGCGGACCAACCGTGCCCCACTCCTCGCAAAACATATTTTCAGCCGAGAAACCGAGACATAATTGGTTCTTGTTCATCCCATAACCCGTATAAAAGCTTAGACGCGAATTGGCATCCCCCCCATAGTAGCTCATTTGCCAGCCGTAGGTTAGGTTGGCGCCCAGCGTATTACCTTCCCAATTGGCTTGAAACACGCTCTCATCGGCCCATAGCGCCTTGGTGATTAGCTTGGTGGGCATGGTTTGTTTCATCAGGGTGGTCACCATCGGCAATGACGTATCGTTGGGCGAACCATTGCTGAATTCGTCATCAATGTCGATTCCATCCAGCCCATACGGAGTAATCACATCGGTGTTGAGGTAATCCACAAAGGCTTGGGCCGTGGATTGATCCGTGAATTGAGACCACCCGGTTTCCGTGTGGGCACCCATTATGGTCAGCAACACCGTGATACCCTTATCCTGTAAGGCTTGGACCAAGCTAGACGATAACACGTCCTGGATATTCTGATTGAATGGATTTTGCGTAGGCGGATTGTTATTAGAGATGTTCCCAAGGCATCATAAATATTCTGTTCATAATTGTTACTGCAAGGTCCGCAGAGTAAGATCAATCGCAATTCCCCACGAATCCTTTTTAATGGTGCTTCCACAATGATCTTTAGCAGCCTTGACGACATCGGCAATGATCGTGTTTGCAAAGCCTTGACCGGACTTACCAAAGATCAGTTCAAGCATTTACTTCTGTCTTTTGAATCAACTTATCGTGACCAGTACGGTGGCCCTTCGCTCGACGCGCCTAGCCCCGCTTTCCCAGGCTATCTATCTAGCTTTGGACACCGGCTGTTTTTTGTCCTTTATTACTTGAAAAACTATCCCAGTTACGACGTACTGGGCTATCTCTTTGGTTTCAGTGGAGGCCATGCTTTCGATCATTTAGAAACACTGCTGCCCATCCTTCAAGCGAGCCTAGCCCATCTGAAAACACTTCCCGAACGTTCGGTCAAGACGGTTGAGGCGCTGGATAGACTCCTTGAAAAACAACCTACTATCATCATTGATGGCACGGAGCGGGCGACCCTCAGGCCCCAGGATAAATCCCAACAAGAGCAACGCTACAGCGGTAAAAAAAAACATCACGGCGTTAATAACCTAGTGATTGCCAACCCCGCCAAGAAAATCCTATTCCTTAGCTCCACCGTGCCGGGAAGCGTCCACGACTATGCCCTGTTTAAGACGGAATTTCCGCCCGCCTTGCCATGGTTTCAAAAGCAACTTATCGAGGTTGATCTCGGATTCCAAGGCATTAAAAATGATTATCCCCACGCACGGGCCATTCAAATCCCCCATAAAAAGCCAAAGAAGTCCAAAGCGAATCCTGATCCGAAATTAACACCAACACAGAAGAAACATAATCGGAAGTTTGCTAAAACCCGCGTGGCTGTTGAGCATGCCATCGGCGGGATGAAATGTCTGTATAGTTTAGTACATCGCTCAAGAAACCATCTGGCACATTTATTAGATACCTTCATTTATATTGGTGCTGGCCTCTGGAATTTTAAATTATCATTAAAAACAATAGGTTAGCTTGGGAACATGTCTATTGTTGGCCCGCAGCATGGGGATGGTATTGGTGGCGTAGTTTCCAGCAAAGATACAAACCACATCGATGGCCGGGGTGCCACTTGGCAAGATATAGCAACCAATATCCTGGAACTGCTGGTTATCGGTCGGGCTAATATAAATGGTCGAAATAGCCGTTTTCTCGTAAGCATCGCATTGTGGGGCGGTGCCATACCAAGGTTCTCCGGTAAAGAATACGGCGTCTCCCGGCTCAAACGGTCCATACTGGGATGCCGGGCCATCGAGGACCATATATTCCCGACAGAAGAAAAAAAAGGTGATGGCAGGATTGGCAAATGCGATGCGCATGACTTGCTCAGCCGTAGTATCGGTGACTTTGTTCACAAAATTGTCCCAACTGGCTTGGCCATATTGAGCCACGTTCGCTTTTTTATTCCATCCCATGTGTGCCTCCTCTCTATGTCTGTTTCAGAAGTTGATGTTTCCCACATTAAGAGGATATCCGGCACATAAGCTGCTTACGCGGAGTTGGCCTTGATCCGTCTTTCAAGGATTAGGGCGCAGGCGAATTGAAGAAGGGCCAAATAATTGGCTCCACGGCAGGTGTAGCGGGTTCGGATGGCCCGGAAGCCCTTGAGCCAAGCGAATGTCCGCTCCACCACCCACCGCCGAGCGGGGTGTGTTTCCGCGGAGCCGGGGCGTTTTTCCTCGCCGATCTTGCGAATGTGGGGAACGTAGCCCAATCCCGCAACCTCCCGCTCAACCCGCTCGTACCCATAACCCTTGTCCAGGCAAAGATGCCGGGGTCCTTGCTGGGTGCCGGCGGGTGCCGCGATCACGGCCGCCTCGACCGTGACAGTCACCAAGCGGCTGTCGTGTACGTTGGCCCCGGCTTGCACGACGGCAAAGGGCATCCCTTTCCCATCCACCTGGAGGTGGATCTTGCCGCCACTACGCCCGCGATCCGTGGGATTGCGCCCCAGCCCCTCGTCCTTCCGGCAGTGGGCTTGGCGCACCGGGGCCTGCACCAGGCTGCCGTCCATCGACTGCCAGGCCAGTTCAAAACCCTCAAGCTCCTCATAATCCGCCGCCGACCAGCGGAACATCTCCGTGAACACGCCCGCAGCGGCCCATCGCTGGAAGTGTTCGTGGACCGCGCTCTTCGAGCCATAGCAGGGCGGCAGGCAATTCCATTGGCAACCAGTTTTGAGCACGTACAAAATCCCATTCATGACCGTCCGGAACCCCAGCGGCTTGGAACCGCCCGGCCTGCGCCGCTTGAACGGCTCCAACAACGACGCTACCCGCTCCCACAGTCGATCCGAGATTTCCAAGCAACTCACGACTCTCCTTCGCTTCCCGCCTTGCAAAAAACGGGGCTTTTAAACGCTCGCCGCGAAAAGCACAAGATGTGCCGGATGTCCTCTAAACCCCTCGGTGCAGCCCTCTGGCACACGGCTGCACCCGTTTCGGCCCGGAGCTTTTCTCTGCGTTTGCTTATTTCTAAGCAAACATGCTACGGCCTAACGTATCTAGGTGGGCATCCACCGTATAGCACAACTGTGTCATACAGCATCCGCATCACCTGACATGGACTCTACTGCTGTACAATCAGACCTGTCAAGCAATCAAGACGCATTGGGCTGGATATAAAGATTCCATCCACATGCCGGAATATATGCCGGGATGTCGACTATCCCGCTCTACATGGGCTTATTTATATTGCACCCCATTATCCCACCCTTTTACCCACGAGTTTCCTGATACCGTAAGCTTTTGAATTTACGAACATGGGTTGGGCGGAAGCGGGTGCGGCGGATTACCTGATCCGGGTCAAGCATGGCCTACGTCGAGAAGCCATCCAGTCCGTCCGAGACGTCTACGGGGCTACAGGTTGTGGGTAATGAGGTGCCTTTGGGCGGAATCCAGGCCCATCCGTGAACCAGTCCGCCCGTCCCGCCCCGGATTTGGGTAAACTCCCGAGGTCTCCACCACAAGCCCATCGGTATGAAGCAGCCCATGACGCCCTACGACGACGCCCATCCCTTCGCTCCCCTCCTGGCCTGGATCGACCGCAATTTCCTGGCCCTGGGCCGGGAACTGCGCCTCGCCTACCTCCCACCCTTGATGATCTACCTCGCCGCCGGGATTTCCGGCCTGACCGGCATCGTCGGCACCTTCTTCGTCAAGGAATACCTGGGCCTTTCGGCGGAATTCCTGGCCGGGCTGGGCTTTTGGACCATGTTGCCCTGGTCTTTGAAACTGCCCCTGGGCCATCTGGTGGATTTGATCTGGCGTTATAAAGCCGGGCTGGTATTCCTGGGCGCGGGACTGGTGGCATTGAGCCTCGTCATCATGATCGGCTTGCTGGCGGACCGGGCGGCGATGGAGGCCATCGCCCCGGCGGGGACTTGGTATGTCGCCAGCACCTTGCTCGCCCCCATCGGCTATGTGGTGCAGGACGTGGTGGCCGACGCCATGACGGTGGAGGCCGTGCCCCGCGTGGGGCCGGACGGGCGGCTCTTGCCGGAGGAAGAGCAACGCCTGATGCATTCCACCATGCAGACCCTGGGGCGGGTGGCGATCATCGGCGGTACCTTGCTGGTGGCCCTGGTGAACGTGGCGATGTTCCAGGGCGCGGAACACCTGCCCCAAGCCGAGAAACTCGCCATCTACCAGCGGATTTACGGCATGGCCTTGGTGATTCCGGCGGTGTCGGTGGGCGGCGTGTTGCTGGCGGCCTATCTCAAACGCCGCACCGTGCTATCGCTGTCGGAACTCGGCTATACCCGCCACGAGATCGAAACCCTGACCTCCACCCAGCCCAAACCGCCCCAGGCCAATTGGTGGATCCTGGGGGGCGGCTTGTTGTTCGGCCTGGTGTCGCTGTCGGTGGGTTTGAGCGATGTGGTGCTGGGGCAGGAAATCATCTTCCTGCTGTCGCTGGCCATCGTGCTGGCCCTGATGGGCCAACTCATGCGCGAGATGCGGGCGGATGCGCGGGCGGTGCTGCTGGGCACGGCGGTCTTGATCTTCGTGTTCCGGGCCATGCCCTCGCCCGGTCCCGGCTCCAGTTGGTGGATGATCGACACCCTGGGTTTCGACCAATCCTTCATGGCCAAGCTGTCCTTGATCGGCAGCGCCCTGAGCCTGTTCGGCCTGTTCATCTTCCGCCGCTTCATGGCGGAGCAATCGATGCCCTACATCATCCTGGTGCTGACCCTGGCCGGCACCGTCCTTTCCCTGCCCACCATCGGCATGTATTACGGGCTGCACGAATGGACTGCGGCCTTGACCGGCGGCGTGGTGGACGCCCGTTTCATCGCCCTGGTCGATACCGCCCTGGAATCGCCGCTGGGCCAAGTCGCCATGGTGCCGATGCTGGCCTGGATCGCCCATTCCGCGCCCGCGCACCTGAAGGCGACCTTCTTCGCGGTGATGGCCTCGTTCACCAACCTGTCACTGGCCCTGGCCCAACTCGGCACCAAATACCTGAACCAGCTCTATACCATCACCCGCGAGGTGAAAGACCCGGTCAGCGGCATCATCAACGTACCTGCGGATTACAGCCAATTGGGCCGTTTGCTGATCGTGGTCACGGTGTTGGGGCTGGTGTTGCCCTTGGCTTCGATCCTCGTGGTGCGGGCCTTGCGCTGGCGGACGGTGTGAGGCGCGGGCCGACCATCCGGCGGCAACGCCCGCCGGTCGGTCGGCCCGATCTCTCTACACAGAGGATATGGCCCCGCCGTATGATGGCGCATGCCCGCCCGTACTTCCACACAGACCGAGAACATCCCCATGAACAAACGCATCCTGGCTGGTTTTGGCCTGGCCCTCGGCCTGTCGATGGCCGGCGGCGATGCCGTCGCCGCGTCCACCGACTTGCGAATCTCCATGACGCTCCGCAAGGAAATCCAGTTGAGCGATAACAGCGCCCTCTACCGCCTGCGGTTCGACCTGGACGGCGATCCCCTCAAGAAAGCCCGCAAGATCAGCATCGTCGCCCCCAGCCGCAAACGCATGGACATGCAGAACCCGCTGCACCTGAATATCGCCCATCTGGAAGTGGCCGAATCGGACTACGCCTACATCATCAAAACCTTCCCGGAAGGCTACTACGGCCTGCGGGTCGCGCCGAAGGTCCTGCAAGGCGGCAACCCCAGCCGATTGTTCCTGACCCATGATTTCCCGGCGGGCCTGGCCCTCATCACGCCGACGCCGGGCGCGGCGGGCCTGCCCACGGATTTCACCGCCGAGTGGTATCCGCTGGGCAACGCCGTGAACAACATCTTCGTGGAAATCACCGGGCCGGAGGTCGATTACACCGCCACCCTGCCGCCGACCGCCACCCGCTTCAAGATACCCACCGGACTGCTGGCCGCCGGCCAAAGCTACCGGATCGGGCTGGGCGTCCGGGTCCAGGCCGAAGGCACCGGCAGCCACGAAACCGTGCAATTGATCGATTTCACCACGGCCCCCTGACCGCCCCCTTCCAATCCCACGGAGCCTCCCCCATGAGTCCACACTACCAAGCCCTGGGCATCGACCGCCTCAGCCTCGCCGAGCAAATCGCCCTGGCGCGGACCATCCTGGACCGTCTCGCCGTCCACCACGCCGATACCGCCCCAGAACCGGCGGCAAGCTCCGCGCCCGAACCCAGCCCCGAAGACCTGCAACTCTGGGAAGCCATCCAGGCCAAGGCGCTGGCGCAGTTGCACCGCTGACCCCGCGCCGGAACCGATGCGATCCCCCCCCCCCTCCTCCCGGCCCGACGCACCACGGCGGCGCAATGCCATCGTGTACAATCCGGGCCTGTTCGATTCCACCACCCCGGCCATGCTTGCCTTCATCCGCCTGCTGAAACAACGCCATGCCAGCGTCCTGGCCGCCTTGGACGGGGCAGACCCACCCAGGGCGCGGGCCTTGCGCCACAACCTGCAATCCCTGCTGTTCGCCGAAGCCTGCCTCGAAAAGGGCGGACTGAACCAAACCCAGCCCCGGCATCCCCTCCAAATCGCCATCCTCGGCCCGACCCAGGCCGGCAAAAGCTCGGTGGTGAATTGGCTGCTGGACCGGCCCTTGGCCGGGGTCAGCCCGCTGGCCGGGTTCACGGTGCATCCGCAGGGCTTCGCGGTGGGCGTGGACCTGGCAAAGCTGGATGGGCTGGACGGCTATTTCCGGGACTACGAGCGCTGCGACCGCGGCGGACTCGACGCCCGCCGCTACGATTGCTACGCGCTGGAAGCCGCAGACATCCCCGAGCCAGCCGCCGCTTTGCGCCAAGCCATTGTCTGGGATACGCCCGATTTCGATTCGGTGGACGCCGACGAATACCGGCAGGCGGTGCTGCGGATCGCGGCCCTGGCCGATGTGGTGATCCTCGCCCTGAGCAAGGACAAATACGCCGACCTCGCGGTCTGGGAATTCATGGGCCTGTTGGAACCCTTGGGACAGCCGACCCTGATCTGCCTCAACAAGATCGAACCCGCCGCCTATCCCGCCCTGGCCGAATCCCTGCGCGGGAAATGGCGCGCCACCCGGCGCGACCCGCCGCCCGCCATCCTGCCCCTGCCCTATCTCGAAGACAGCGACGAACTGGCCGGCCTGCGGGAGGAACGCGCGGAATTCCTGGCCGACCTGGAGCAAGCCCGCCATACCCAAAGCCGCGAGCGCCACGCCGACCACGCCCGCAAGCTCATCGATGCCCATTGGCGCGCTTGGATCGCCCCGGTCGAGGCCGAACACGCCCTGGAAGCCGAATGGCGCGGCATGGTCGAAGACGCCGTGACCGACAGCCTCAAACGCTACCAACAGGACTATCTGGACCATCCCCACCATTACGCCACTTTCCAGCGGGCGCTGGCCGAACTGTTGACCTTGCTCGAAATTCCGGGGCTGGGCGGCGTCCTGGTCGCCGCCCGCCAAGCCGTGACCTGGCCCTTGCGCCAACTCGCCAAGCTGGGCCGCAAACACCCCAAAACCCCGGACGGCACCGAAATCGCGGCCCTCAACCACGCCCTGCAACACCTGTTCATACGGCTGGGCGAGAACCTGTTATTGCGCCGCGACGAGGACGCCACCCAGCAAGCCTGGTGGCGGGAAATCGGCGGCTTGTTCCGGGACGACAAGCCGATCCTGGTCCAGCATTTCGAGCAGGCCACCACCCATTACCTGCAAGACTTCCAGCCCGAGATCGACCGCACCGCGCATGGGCTGTACGACCATCTGCGCGAGCATCCGGCGCTCTTGAACGGCCTCAGGGCCACCCGCGTCACCACCGACGCCACCGCCCTGGCCGTCGCGCTCCATACCGGCGGCATCGGGGTCCAGGATTTCGTGATCGCCCCCGCCATGCTGTCCCTGACCTCCCTGCTCACCGAAAGCGCCCTGGGCAAATACATGGACAAGGCCGCCGCAGAACTCAAGCGTAGGCAACGGGTGGCGGTGGAAAAGCTGTTCCGCGACAGCCTGCACGCCCGCTTGGTCCGCCTGCCGGGCCGCCTGGACCGGAGCCGCCGCTTCGACATCCCGCCCGAACTGCTGCAAGCCGCCACGAAACTGGATATCCGCCCATGAGCTTCGATCAAGGACTCGCCGCCGCCCAGGCTTGGGCCGAACAAGCCGTGGCCGGGGCTTGGCTGAACCCCGGCGATATCCGGGCGCTGCTGGAACTCAGGCCGGACACCCCGGCCTCGCTGTTCGAGGCCGACAGCCACCGGCCCCTGGTCGCCGCCTTTTTCGGCGGCACCGGCGTCGGCAAAAGCACCCTGCTGAACCGGCTGGCCGGGCAGGCCATCGCCCGCACCGGGGTCGAACGCCCCACCTCGCGGGAAGTTTCGATCTACCTGCACGATTCCATCCAACTCCGCCACCTGCCCAACCATTTCCCGCTGGACCGGGTCCGCATCGCCCAACACCACGACGCCGCGCAACGCCCAGTCCTGTGGATCGACATGCCCGATATCGACAGCGTCGAGCAGCACAACCGCGAACTGGTGCTGGAATGGCTGCCGCATATCGACGTGCTGATCTACGTGGTCAGCCCCGAGCGCTACCGCGACGACAAGGGCTGGCGGATGCTGCAAGCCCATGGCGGCGAACATGCGTGGCTGTTCGTCATCAACCAATGGGACCGGGGCCATCCGCTGCAATACGAGGATTTCGCCAAGTTGCTGGTCAAGGGCGGCTTCCAAGACCCGATCCTCCTCCGCACCGACAGCCGCGACCCCGGCCCCGCCCGCAAGGCCGACGATTTCGGGCAACTCCAGGATTTCCTACGGGAAATGGCCGACCGCCATGTCATGCGGCAACTGGAACTCCGCGCCGAAGCCCTGCGCCTGCACGGTTTGCACACCGCCCTGACCGGATGCCTGGACCGGCTGGGCACCGCAGGCGGTTATGCGGAACTTGCCCCGGAATGGGGCCGGATTTGGGACGAGACCCAGGGCGAATTGCTGCGCGGCCTGGAATGGCCGATCCAGAGCGTGGCGCGGGCTTTCGTCGGGCACGAAGCCAACCCCTTGCGCCGCTCCATCGACCTGACCCGGCCCAGCGGGCACGAAGCCAAGCCCGAACCCCGCGCCGCCGCCCCGTTGCTGTGGGACGATTGGGCCGCGAGCCGATTGCGCGACGCCCTCGACCAACTACTCCTGGAAGCCGGGCAACGCGGACTGCCGGCGACACCGCTCAAGGCGGAACTGGACCGGGTGTTCGAAGCCGGTGGCGGCACGGTGTTGAACGAGGGCCAGCGTTCCCTGCGCCATGCGCTAGCGCGACCGGGCAACGCCTTCCGGCGCTTCCTGCTCAAGCTGTCGGGCGGATTGGCGGCTTTGCTGCCGATCCTCAGCATCAGCTTGGTGTCCTACGAAGTGGTCAAGGGCTATTACGAGAGCGTGGCCCAACATCTCGATTTCCTGGGGGTGGATTTCGCCATCCACAGCGTGCTGTTGATCGGGCTGTCGTGGTTGCTGCCGTTTTTCGTCTACCGGCAACTGAAACCCTCCGCCGAAGACACGGCCATCCGGGGCTTGCGCTCCGGCATCGGGCGGGCTTTGGCGGGGCTGGGGGAGGAGGTGGCGGAACGGCTGGCGCGGGTGGAAGACAGGCGGGCGCGGCTGGTGGCGGAAGGCCACCGCATCGCCGAAGCGGCGGGTGCGGCAGCCCCGGTGGAACCCTTGCCGGGACCGGGCTTGCTGGGGCGGGTGTTGCCCACCCGGCCCGGCCCGCCGCGCAAGGGTTCCGACAGTGTTCAGTCCATGTTCAACACTTCGAAATAGGTCTTGTCCACGCCGCATTCCGGGCACATCCAGTCGTCGGGCACGTCTTCCCAACGGGTGCCGGGCGCGATGCCGGAATCGGGATCGCCTATTTCCTCGTCGTAGACAAAGCCACAGGCGGCGCAAATCAGTCTTTTGTAGGGCATTCGGAAACCTCTATCGTCTTGCAAGGATGGGGGATGCCGCCGGACGCCGGTCGTTCAGGCTGGCCGGTGGGGTCCCGGCGGGCGGGGCATTGTCGCATAAGTCGGTGGGAGTGACTCTACATGAACCCATTTTTGCCAGACAGCTTCTCAATCCCTCCCATAAGCCTTCATAAACATGTCCACGTTCCTCTCCAAAAGGCGTTCGTCCTCTTCGGACGTCGGCTTGCCCAACCCCAGCATGGCCTTTATATGGGCGCTGCCGAGGAACAAGGAGAGGAACTGGTCCGCCCCGGCCCCGGTATCGTGCGGAACCAAGCTACCCGCCGTCACGGCGCTGTCCAGGAAACCCCGCACGCGGGCAACGATGCCCAGCGGCCCCTGCTGGAAGAAGGCGCTACAGGCGTCCTGCTGCACACCGGCTTCCGCGAACAGCACGCGCTGTTTGCGGATCACCTCGTCGGCGCGGATCAGCCCCAGGAAATGGCGACCGATGAGGGTCAGCGCTAGACGTGGCTCCCCGTAGGGCAGGCTCACATCGCTCCCGAAATCGAAGGCGGCATCGATGCGCTTGCCTATCGTGGCCTCGAATAGCGCCTTCTTGGTGGGGAAGTAGGCGTAAATCGTCACCTTCGACACCCCCGATGCTTTGGCGACGGCTTCCACGCTGGTCCGCTCGAAGCCCTGCTCCAAAAATAATTGCTCCGCCACCTCGATGACCCGGCGCATGCGTTCGGGATCGCGGGGACGGCCCAGTTTGGGTTGCTCACTCATAAAATACTTGACCGTTCAGTAAAGTTATGTAGACTTACTTTACCGTCCAGTATATTTAATGGTGTCGCCATGAGCAAATCCGATTCCACTACCCGCCCCACGCGGCCCTGCCCGTCGCAAGCCGCCCCCATGCTTTTGGGCTTTCTGCTGTTGGCGGGTTGTACGACTCCACCGGAAAGTCCCCAACTGCCCCGGCCCGTCCGCGTCGCCCAAGTCGGGGAAGCCGCCGTCCACACCACCGCCGGGTTCGCGGGCGAGGTCACCGCCCGCCGGGAAACCGCGCTGGCGTTCCGCATCGCCGGGAAACTGGAAGCCCGGCTGGTGGAGGTGGGGGACCGGGTCCGCAAGGGGCAGGCCGTCGCCCGCCTCGACGCCAACGACTACCGGCTCGCCACCCAGAACCTAAAGGCGCAGTTGGCCGCCGCCCAGGCCGAAGCCGGGTTCACCCGCGCCGACTTGGTCCGTTACCGGGAACTGCTGGATCAGCACATCATCGCCCCGCCGGAATTCGACCGGCACCAGACCGCGGATACGGCGGCGAAGGAAAAGGTCGCCGCCCTCGAAGCCCAACTGGCGCAAACCGCGAACCAACTGCGTTATTCCGAACTCGTGGCGGAGCGCGATGGCGTCATCGCCGGGTTCAGCGCCGAGGTGGGTGATGTGGTCGCGGTGGGCCAGCCGGTGGCACTGCTGGCCCAACTGGACGAAAAGGAAATCACCCTGCATGTACCGGAGCAGCGTATCGCCCAGGTCGCGCCGGGGCAGGCGGTCGAAATTACGCTGTGGTCGCAGGGCGAGCGGCGGTTGCGCGGGAGCATCCGCGAAGTGGCCCCCGCCGCCGACCCCGCCACCCGCACCTACCGCGTGAAAGCGGTGCTGTTGGAGGGCCGCGAACAGGCGCTGCTGGGCATGACTGCCACGGTTTGGCTGGCGGCCACCGCGCCCGCCGCCCTGGCCGTTCCCCGCTCGGCGGTCTTCACCACCCACGACGATCCGCAGCGGCCCAAGGTCTGGCTGGTCGAGGCCGGTGCCGTCCGCTCGATTCCGGTGACTTTAGGCACGCCCCTGGACGGCGAACGGATCGTGGTCGAGGGCGTCGCGCCCGGCCAGACCGTCGTCAGGGCGGGCGTGCAGCGGCTCATCGAAGGCCAGGCGGTGCGCGTCCTCGCCAGCGCCAACGACCGGAGCCAACCATGAACCACTTCAACCTCACCGCTTGGGCGCTGCGGCACCGCGCCTTCACCGGGATGCTGATGGTGCTGCTCCTGGTGGGCGGCGTTGTGGGCTATGCCCTCATCGGCCAGGGCGAAGACCCCAAGTTCACCTTCCGGGTCATGGTGGTCAAGACCCTCTATCCCGGCGCCACCGCCGCCGAGGTGGAAGAGCAGATCACCGACCGGCTGGAGAAGAAACTCCAGGAACTGCCCCATCTCGACTACCTCCGCAGCTACTCCAAGCCGGGCGAATCGGTGATCTTCATCAACGCCCGCGAGGATACCCCGCCCCTGGAAATCCCCGATATCTGGTATCAAGCGCGGAAGAAGACCGGCGATATCGCCGCCGAATTGCCGCCGGGCGTGGTCGGTCCCTTCTTCAACGACGAATTCGGCGATACCTACAGCGTCATCTACGCCTTTTCCGGCGAAGGCTTCGGCTATGCCGAATTGAAAGACCTGGCGGAATCGGCCCGCCAGCGTTTCCTGCGGGTGCCCGACGTGGAAAAAATCGACCTCATCGGCGCCCAGGACGAGAAGATTTTCGTGGAGTTCTCCGACAAGAAACTCGCGGAGTTGGGTTTCAGCGCCACGCAGATCGCCGAGGCCCTGCGCGGCCAGAACGCCCTGGTGTCGGCGGGGCGGGTGGAGGAACCCGGCCAAAACCTGCCCCTCCGCATCACCGGCAGCCTGGCGACGGTGGACGAGATCGCGAACCTGGCTTTCCGGGTCAATGGCGCGTCCCTCAGGATCGGCGACGTGGCGACCGTGCGCCGGGGCTATGCCGAACCGACCGAATTCAAGATGCGCTTCAAGGGCAAGGAAGTGGTGGGGCTAGGCATCACCATGAACCCGTCCGGCGATGTGCTGGCCATGGGTAAGGCTTTACAGGCGGAGATGGCCCGTATCCAGAACGAGCTACCGGTCGGGGCCACCCTCGAACAGGTGGCCGACCAACCCAAGGTGGTGAAGCGGGCCATCGGCGAGTTCCAGCAAACCTTCTTCGAGGCCTTGGGGACGGTGCTGCTGGTGAGTTTCCTTAGCCTCGGCTGGCGGGCCGGTTCGGTGGTGGCCCTGACCGTGCCCCTGGTGCTGGCTGGGACGCTGCTGTGCATGCTGGTGTTCGGCATCGGCCTGCACCGCATTTCCTTGGGTGCTTTGATCCTGGCCCTGGGGCTGTTGGTGGACGATGCCATGATCGCCATCGAAATGATGGCCCGCAAGCTGGATGAAGGCTGGGACCGGGTCCGTGCCGCCACCTACGCCTATGGCGCGACAGCGTTTCCCATGTTGACCGGCACCCTCATCACCATCGCCGGGTTCCTGCCGGTGGGGTTGGCCCGTTCCTCGGCGGGCGAATACACGGTGGCGATTTTCCAGGTGGTGGGCATCGCGCTGCTGCTGTCCTGGGTCGGTGCAGTGATCTTCACGCCTTACCTGGGCTACTGGATGCTCAAGGGCCACCCGGACGGGGAAGCCCACGGCGAGCAGTTCGACACGCCTTTCTACCGTAGGCTGCGGCGCTGGGTGGGCTGGTGTGTGGACCACCGCCGGGCGGTGATCGCCCTGACCCTGGCGCTGTTCGGTCTCGGCATCGCCGCCATGAGCCAGGTGCCGCAGCAGTTTTTCCCGCTGTCGAACCGGCCCGAGTTGATCGTGGACCTGTGGCTGCCCGAAGGCACTGCCTTCGCCGAGACCGAGGCCGCCGCCCGCGATATGGAAGCCGTCCTCGCGAAAGACCAAGACGTACTCGACTACACCAGCTATGTGGGCGGCGGCAGTCCGCGCTTCTTCCTGCTCATCACCCAGCAATTGAATCATTCCAATCTGGCCCAGATCGTGGTCATGACCCACGATAAAGCCGCCCGCGAGCGGGTGCTACACCGCTTGCGGGCGTTGTTCCAGACCGATTTCCCGGAGGTCCGGGGCCGCGTCATGCGCCTGGACGTGGGGCCACCCCAGGAATACCCGGTGCTGTTCCGGGTATTGGGCGAAGACCCCACCGAGGTGCGGCGCATCGCCGACCGGGTCAAGGCCATCGTCCGGGCCAATCCCCACACGGTGGACGTGAACGACGACTGGGACGAGCGCCTGCCCGCGTTGCGTTTGAAGCTGGACCAAGATAAGGCGCGGGCGCTGGGGGTCAGTTCCCTGAGCTTGGCGCAAGCTCTGCGTAGCCATTATTCGGGGCTGCCCGTGGGGCAGTTCCGGGAGGGCAACGAACTCATCGACATCGTCTGGCGCTCGCAGCCGCCACAACGCGCCTCGGCGGACGGATTGCCCGATGTGTCGGTGCAAACCGGCAATGGACTAGCGGTGCCGCTGTCGCAACTGGCCCAACTGGAAACCGTGTTCGAGGACGGCATCCGCTGGCGGCGCAACCGCTATCCGGCGGTGTCGGTGCGGGCGGACATCGTCGATGGCGTCCAAGCGCCGGACGTGGCGACCGAAATCCTCCCGGACCTCGCCGCGCTCCGGGCCGAGCTGCCGCCCGGCTATTTCATCGAGACCGGCGCGGCCAAGGAGAATGCCGAAATCGCGCAAAAGTCCATCTTCGTCTGGATTCCCCTGGTGCTGGTCGCGACCTTCGTGCTGCTGATGCTGCAACTCCAGAACCTGGCCCAGGCCTTCCTGGTCTTCCTGACCGCGCCCTTGGGCGTCATCGGCGCGGCCTTCGCGCTACTGCTGTTCGGTGCGCCGTTCGGCTTCGTGGCCCTGCTGGGCATCCTGGCGCTGGCGGGCATGATCATGCGCAACTCGGTCATCCTGGTGGACCAAATCCAGCAGGACGAGCAGGCGGGACTCGGTACCTATGACGCCATCATTGAATCCACCGTCCGCCGCTTCCGGCCCATCCTGTTGACGGCGGCCGCCGCCGTGCTGGCCATGATTCCCCTGTCGCGCAACGACTTCTTCGGTCCCCAGGCCATCACCATCATGGGGGGGCTGATCGTCGCCACCGTGCTGACGGTGTTCTTCCTGCCCGCTTTGTACGCCGCTTGGTTCAAGGTGGAGCGGGCCGCCGGACGTGAAACCTCAACCGGGGAGGTCCAGGCCGCACCCGAGTTTTCCCATGCCACGGGAGATTTACGATGAACAACTCTTCAATTCAGCTCATTGCGCTTGCAACCGCCCTGGGTCTCGCCGCCTGTACCCCGACCCGCGTCGATCCGCAAGCGGCATTGCCCGCTGTCACGGATTGGCACAACGGCCCAGAGACCGTGACCCGCCGCGCCGAACTGGCGTCCTGGTGGCGGGGTTTCCGCGATCCGGTGCTAGACGAACTGATTGCCGGGACCATCGCCGCCAATCAAGATTTGCGTATCGCGAAGTCCAGGGTGCGGGAAGCACAACAGGGAATCACGGTGGCCGAATCGGCGCTGTACCCCACCGTAGAGCTCAGCGCCAACGGTGGCCGGGAGCGCAGCATCAACCGGATTTTCGCGGCCCCCGGACCCCAGGGCATCGAGTTGATCGCCCCGGCGGGCAATGCCTTCAGCGGCGGACTGGCGGCGCGGTGGGAAATCGACCTGTTCGGTGGTCGGCATCTGGAAGCGGAAGCCGCCACAGCCCAGGTCGCCGGAGCCCGCGAAGGCGAACGGGCGGTGTTGGTCGGGCTGCTGGCCCAGGTGGCGACGAATTATCTGGAGTTGCGCGGCGTCCAGGCCAGGATTCAAGTCTGGCAGGACCAGATCGCCAACGAGGCCGAGCGGCTGCGGGCGGTGCGGGCACTGCGCCAGGCCGGGTTGGCCCGCGACTTCGACGTGCAGCGCCAGGAAACCCAACTGCGCGCCACCGAAGCCGGGTTGCCGACCCTCGCCGCCGCCGCCGACACCCTGATGCACCGGCTCGGGGTCTTGTCGGGCCAGCCGCCGACCACCCTCAACGCCCGCCTCGCCGCGCCCGCGTCCTTGACGGCGTCGGCACCTCAATTGCCCAAAGTTTTACCGGCTGCGCTGCTGGACCAGCGGCCCGACCTCCGCCTTGCTAAAACCCAGGTGGATGCGGCGGCGGCCAGCCTGGGAGCGGCCCGGGCCGATCTCTACCCAAAACTGGTGCTTTCGGTCAGCGGCGGTTACGGGACGGTGGCGGCGGGAGGGTTTCCTGCGCTCGCGGAAGGCGTCTATGCCCTGGGTTCGGGCCTCTCCGCGCCCATTTTCAATGCCGGGCGCATCCGGGCGCAAATCGCGGCGGCGGACGCACGGCTCGACCAAGCGGCGGCGAATTACGAGCGGACCTTCCTGACAGCGCTGGAAGATGTCGAGAACGCTTATGTCCAGCACCGCGCGATGACCGCCCGGCGCGACCGGCTGCTCCAGGCGGAGGCGTCTGCGGAACGGTCCCGCCGGGAAGCCGACGCCCTGTTCCGGCAAGGGGCGACCGACCTCTTGGGGGTGATCGATGCCCAGCGCAGCACATTGCAGATCAGCGACCAACGCATCGGTGCCGAAACGGCCAGGGCGGTGGCGATGGTATCGCTGTATCGGGCTTTCGGGGGCGGATGGTCGGAAACTCCCGGCCCCCTGGAAGTCGCGGATGTCCGCTAAGGATGGGTTTGGCCGGGGAATGGCCAGCCCCACCCGTCGAACCTGATTTCACACAAACCCCAAGAGGATGCCATGTCTAACACCCTGATTCTTACCCTCATCTGGCTGGCCGCCGTGGGTGCCGCCGTCGTGCTGGCTTCCTTCGCCATCAAGGCGATGCGGCCCATCCCCGCCACCCCGGAACGGCTGCCCTGGGCACCGGATATCCCAGTCCGCTATGTCACCGTCAACGGCATCCGCCTGCGCCATATCGCCGCGGGCGAAGGCCCGGCCTTGGTGCTCTTGCATACGCTGAGGACACAACTGGACCTATCCGGGAAAGTCGTCCTCGCACTGGCCAAGCATTTCACCGTGTACGCGGTCCCCGCCGACTATTGGAATACCGGCACCGCCGAGAATGTCATCCGCATCGCCATGCTGCGGGCCACCCTTGCCAAATGCGCCTGAATTTTTGCCAGACAGCTTCTACGCCCCGGACGTTCCAGCATTGCTCGGGCAGGGCGGCCCCCGAACCGCCCTCCTTCATGGGCGGGGAAACCCGGTATTCGCGGTTCGCCTACTGTTTTCGGAATTTCCTACTGCTACAGTGTGGAACCATCCCCCAGGTTCTCCACGAGGAATTCCCCATGCATAGCGCCCACCACAACCGCCTCGCCGCCGAAACCAGCCCCTACCTGCGCCAACACGCCCACAATCCGGTGGATTGGTACCCCTGGTGCCAGGAAGCCTTGGACCTGGCCCGGCGCGAGGACAAACCCATCCTGTTGTCCATCGGCTATTCCGCCTGCCATTGGTGCCATGTCATGGCCCACGAGTCCTTCGAGGACGAAGACACGGCCCAGGTGATGAACGGCTTGTTCGTCAACATCAAGGTGGACCGCGAGGAACGCCCCGACCTCGACAAAATCTACCAACTCGCCCATCAGATCATGGCCCGGCGCGGCGGGGGCTGGCCGCTGACGGTGTTCTTGAACCCGCACAACCATCTGCCGTTCTTCGCCGGGACTTATTTCCCCAAGACCGCCCGCTATCAATTGCCGGGCTTCGTCACCGTCATGCAGCGGGTGGCGGCGTATTACCACGAACGCAAGGACGATTTGCACAAACACCACGATTATCTGGCCAACCTGCTGGCGACGGCGCAAGCACAAGATGGCGGTGTCCCCCTGGACCCGGCGGTGCTGGACCAGGCCCGGCACGCGCTGCTGGACGCCTTCGATCCGGTGAACGGCGGCTTCGGCGGCGCGCCCAAATTCCCGCAGGCCGCCAACCTGGGCTTCTTGCTGCGGCGGGCCGAAGCGGACGCGCCGCCCGACCCGGACGCGCTGGCGGTGGTCGCCACCAGCCTCGCCAAGATGGCCGAAGGCGGCTTGTTCGACCAGATCGGCGGCGGCTTCTGCCGCTATTCGGTGGACGCGGCCTGGCGGATTCCCCATTTCGAGAAGATGCTGTACGACAATGGCGCGTTGCTGGGCCTGTACGCGGCAACCCACCGGGCCACCGGCTTGCCCTTGTTCCGGGACGCCGCCATCGCCACCGCCGAATGGGCCATCCGCGAGATGCGCTCGCCCGAAGGCGGCTTCTACGCCGCCCTGGACGCCGATTCCGAAGGCGAGGAAGGCAGGTATTACCTGTGGACCCCGGCCCAGGTCCGGGCGCTGCTCGGCCCGGAGGAATACGCCGTGGTCGAGCCGCATTTCGGCCTGGACCAGCGGCCCAATTTCGAGGGCGAGGCTTGGCATGTGCAGGTGGCGCTACCCTTGCCGCAAGTGGCGGCGCGGTTGGATATCGCCGTGGATGAAGCGGAACGGCGTTTGGCGGCGGCGCGGATCAAACTCTACGCGGCGCGGGAAACCCGGGTGCGGCCCGGCCTGGACGACAAACTGCTGACCGCCTGGAACGGCCTGATGATCGCGGGCTTGGCCCAGGCCGGGCGGCTGTTGGAACGCCCGGATTTCATCGCGGCGGCGGAACAAGCCTTCGCCTGCCTGCGGCGGGCCTGCGTGGACGCGGACGGACATTTACTGGCGACCGACAAAGACGGCAAGTCGCGGCTACGCGCCTATCTGGACGATTACGCCTTTTTGCTGGCGGCGGGGCTGGAATTGCTGCAATGCCGTTGGCAGAGCGCCGATCTGGCTTGGCTGCTGGCACTGGCCGACCGCTTGCTGGCGGATTTCGAGGATGGGGACCACGGCGGTTTCTTCTTCACCGCCCGCGACCATGAAACCCTGATCCACCGCCCCAAGAGCTACGCCGACGAATCCATGGCCTCGGGCAATGGTGTCGCGGCCCTGGCCTTGCTGCGGCTGGGGTGCTTGGTGGGGGATATGCGCTACACCACGGCGGCGGAACGCACCCTGGTTTCCGCCGCCACGGCCTTGGACCAATATCCACACAGCCATGGGGCGCTGCTCACCGCCCTGGCCGAGTGGTTCGAGCCGCCGGAATGCGTGATCCTGCGCGGCCAGCCCGAAGCGCTGCCCCTGTGGGCCGCGACGGCGCGGCAGGCCGATCCCCGGCGCTGGGTGTTTTCCATTCCCAATGACATCGGCGATTTGCCGGGGGATTTGGCCGGGCGGATAGCCGAGGCGGGCGAAGTGGCCTATGTCTGCACCGGGACGGCTTGCTTGCCGCCGATCCGTACCCTGGCGGAACTGGGCTAGGGCGCTTTCGGTTTGGGTGTACGCTCGGCGCAGGGTGGACATGTACCCACGCCCACCTTTGCAAACGGTGGCTGTGAAGCCGGATAGATGGCGCGGATCGGCGACGAATCCCCTTCCGGGAAATTACCTAATGGCCAAACACTACTGACACCACGCTGTCAGGAGAACCGCAATACCATGGCCGCTCCTTAACACTTCATTATGGAGCGGACCATGAATAGCCATATAGCCACCTGGTTTGAACTGCCGGTGATCGATATGCAACGCGCACAAAGCTTTTATCGGAATGTGCTGGATGCCGGGTTCAAAGACGAGGAAATGAACGGTTTCCAACTGGCGATCTTCGATGCCGAGGCCGGGGCCGTCAGTGGTATGCTGGTGCTGGGCGAGCAGTATCAACCCAGCCCAACCGGCGCGGTGGTATACCTCAACGGCGGCGAGAACCTCAACACGCCGCTGGACAAGGCCATTCAAAACGGTGGCAGCGTACTGGTGCCGAAAACGCCGATCCACGACGGTGAATGCGGTTATTTCGCGCTGTTCTTGGACAGCGAAGGCAACCGTGTCGGTTTATATTCACGGGCCTGATCCATCCGCCGGGGGCCGCTGATCCGGCCCCCCATTCCACGATGCGCCGCGCCGACCGACTGTTCCAGATCGTACAAATCCTGCGTAATAAACGCTTGGTGACGGCCAAGGCGCTTGCCGAGCGCCTGGAAGTATCCGAGCGCACCATCTACCGGGATATCCAGGATATCAGCCTGTCCGGCGTACCCGTGGAAGGCGAGGCCGGCGTCGGCTACCGCTTGCGGCATACCATCGACATTCCACCGATCATGTTCAGCGCCGACGAAATCCAGGCTTTGGTGGTCGGTGCGCGGATGGCCAAGACCTGGGCGGGCACCGAGTTGGGTTGCTCGGCGCAATCGGCGCTGGACAAGATCACCGCCGTCATCCCCGCCGAACTCAAAACCAAGATCGAAGACAGCAAGCTGTTTTCGCCAAGGTTCTCGCAGCGCCAGGACTTGGATATCGACCTGGATATTTGCCGCAAAGCCATCGACGACAAGCGCGTGATCACCATGAGCTATCGCCGCGCCGACGGCGAGCAAAGCCTGCGCCGCATCCGACCGCTGGGCTTGTACTTTTGGGGCAATGTCTGGACCTTGGTCGGCTGGTGCGAGCTACGCGCCGACTTCCGTAGCTTCCGCCTGGACCGGATGCAAAGCCTACAGCCGGAAGATGCGGCTTTCACCGATGCCGAAGGCCAAAGCTTGCAAGACTTCCTCAAGCGGATGAACTGTGAGTAGCTATCGGCAAGCGCCGGGCACTGGCAGGATGGTACCGCTTCATCTTTTTTAAACATAAGGCTTGACTCACCCCCCAGAACATTGTTTAATAGGCGGCTCAAGCGGCTAGGTAGCTCAGTTGGTAGAGCAGGGGATTGAAAATCCCCGTGTCGGCGGTTCGATTCCGTCCCTGGCCACCATACAAAACAAAGGCTTACGCGGTTTTCCGGGTAAGCCTTTTTGTTTTTCCGAAAAAAATTCCGAAAATCATTCCTTCCCGGCGGGTTTCGCCCTCCCCGGCTTGCGGTTGTAGACCCGTTCCGTGATTTTCGGATCGGTGTGCCCTGCCCCGGCCCGGCGCTCGGTTTCCTCGGTGTCGCTGATACCTTTGGCCTTCAAGTCGTGGAATGTGAACCGCTCGGCCAGGCCGCGGAGCTTGAAACCATGCTCAAGGAGCGGCACGAGCGGCACAGCGAAACAACACCAGTGGATGAACTGATAGCCGAAGCCTTCCACGTCGAGAAGACGGAAAAGAGTTTCGGCCACCGGCATTACACGGCAACGCGCATCTTGATCGAATGCGGCATCAAGGAACCCAAGGCCGCGCAAGCCAGCATGGCAAACGCCTATTTGAAGCGGATGGGATTCAAGCAAGTCCAGAACGAAGGCTTGCGAGGCTATTGGCTGGAAAAGCGCCCATACAGGCCATGACCACTATTTTTTTCCAGGAAAGCGTTTTTTGCCTGCTTCCTTGCTTCTTTCCAGTATTTCCAAGGGTTCCATGGCAAAAACCCTGCTTCTATCCTGCTTCTATCCTGCTTCTATCCCAATCTCCAGAATCAGAGAAGCAAGGAAGCAGAATAGAGGGGAAGCAAGCAGGAAAAAGCAGGAAAAAAGCAGGTTGCTTCCCCTGGAACCCGCGCCGTTACTGGAAAGAAGCAGGGAAGCAGGCATTTTCGGGTTTAAAAAAAAAATAACTTCACGGTCACCGAAAGCGGTTCTCCTTCCACTCCCTCGCGTCGATTACACCCAGCACCAGGAGCAACACCTAGCCCCAGGGCAGCGCCCGGAAAACCCCCCAGGATCATCGTTTTTTTTCCTCGCTAAATACATGTGCCTCACCGCAATTCCGCAGTGAGTTTTAAGAGGTACGTGTATGAAAAATAAGAAATTTGATGGTTTTTTGAAGTTGGTTGAACGTTACGTTACTGCTTGTATTGTTCGAGAAGTCCTTAACGAACTTTGGGATCTGATTACGGGGGGGTAACCCCCTTTCCTATCACAGCCACCGGAAACGGTTGTCCTTCCACTCCTTCGCGTCGATCAATCCCGACTTGTAGTAGTCGGCCCAGTCGAAGAGGAAGGGCGAGAACTCGCCGCCTCCCCAATGTCGGGAAAGCATCCCCACCGCAACGCACGCCAGGACCACAGCCCCGGCGAACCAGTATTCCCCGCTCTGGCCCGTGCGAAACCTGCCGCCGAACAGATGAAAGCGCCGATCCGACCACCACCCGAGCGGAACGCCCTGGATCGTGCAAGCATCGGCCACGACATGGGAAAGCCCACCAGCGGCGAACGCGGCCACGACATGATGCCAATCCCACAAGACCAGGCCGAACGCCAGGCCCAGCAGCCAGTAAGAAACGAAGTGCGTGACGGTGCGATGTTTCGGCGACCGGCGACCGAATAGCGGCGGAATCCATTCCAGCCAATCCGGCGCGGTTGATCCGGCAACGGCCACCGGCACCAAGACCGGGTTCCATACCGCAGTTACGGCCCCGGCTATCAAAACATGGTTAATCCATTTCATTTACCTAGTTACCTCGACTAGATAATTATTAACTTGGTCGTAAATCTCGTCCCGGCATTGCCCGGCCAGGGCAAGCCGCGCCGCAACTATCGCCGCCCGCGCCGCGTCCAAATCCCCGGCAGCAGTCGCAACCTCTTTCAGATAGCCAATCTGTTCTTCTGCCGGGGCTATTCCCGCCTGGACCCGCTCTTGGCTTCGAGCTTCCACGCTTTCACCTATCCCGATCATCCTTAACGCCCTATCCCGATCCGCCAAAGCCTTTAGAAGCGCCGCCACGTTCGCGGCCACTTCGCCGCGCCGCTTGGCTTCTTGTTCCCTCATACGGAATTGCTCATCAGCGGAATACAAGGGCATTTCCGCCACGATACCGGCGTAATACCTGGATAACCCGGCTGTGTCGAATGTGGATACCGTGTTGTTTTCGGTATATCTGCCACCTGCGACAGCTTTGATTTCTAAACCCCATTTCGGCCTTTCGGGGAAACAATTAACCACTGTCTTGAATAATGAATCAGCATCTATTTCCTTTGAAAGTTTAATCGGGGATATATGGCGGAAATCATCTCCTTCCCGACCACCAAAGCGCGGGATTTTGTATGGTTGAACCTGGGGCGGAAGCGGGGCTTTATCGCGAGTCGGCGCGGGTTGAATCTTCGGCGGTGGCGGTTCTTCGGCGGGTTTGTCTTGCCATGGGAAGTCATACGCCTTTGCCGGTTTGATGCTGGCGTACACAGCCAGCAGGAACACCGCCAGATATATCAGCAGCAATAAGAAATTCAGGCCCACCAAGAACGGCCAATAATCCGGGCTAGTTTTGTTTCGCGGCACGGCGACCACTCCCCAGCATCTTCAACCCGCCCAGCACCGCCGCCAGTTCCCACGATCCGGCCATCATCGCGGCCATGATGAGAATCCACATCAGCATGGGCGTAGCGTCATAAGCGACTTCCGAACCAAGGCGGAACGTTTGTGGTTCAGCGGCGAGTACATCTTTCCGCAGGCCCGGCGCTATCCGGCCTTCATCCGCCGCCGTCATCACCCACACACCAGCGGCCCGCACGCAGTCTTGAACCAACTTGAGCTTTCGCCCGCTCAGGTTGTGCGCGTCATCCACGAACAGCACCGCGCCGGTTTCCCGCAGGTATTCCGGGAGCATGTCCACCCGTTCCCACGCCTTGAGCCGCGACCAATGCCTGTCATCGTCGGAGTTCTTCCGGCTGGCCCACCAGAGTTCAAGCTGTCGGGTATCCGTCCACGCCGACAGCGGGCGAACCGCGGCCAGATGAAGCGGTTCCGCCGCCCTGGACGCCCACACCCGAGCGGCGTCCTTCCTGAGCCGGTCGAGCCAGTAGCTTTTTCCCGAGGCGTGCGCACCTGTGATGAGAACAGGCCGCTTCGTGCTGATATGCCGCTGTTCGAGTACTTCCCCGAACTTCCGATTTTTCCGCACGTAGAGCGCTTGAGCGTGTTCGCGCCCATCGGCCCGCTTCCGGTAATGCTTTTTGATCGCCAAAAACTGCATTTTGACCCTCCGAAATCTCTCGAAAAACGTCACGTTTTCCCCGTCAATTCCATTAAAGCTTTGGGGAATACAGTGGATTAGCCCCCAAAACTCGATTTATCGGAATAAAACGGTCGTTTAATTACGATAAAATTCACCCATTAACATTACATTAAAACCGGTACACCAGCCCTTTCAAAGTGACTACTTTTTACCCCTAAGCAATTGATAAGTCGAGACATGAGGCTGTTTAGGATCGTAGGGAGGCTTGGTTTTGGGCTGTTTGGGGCCGCGTGAATGCTTTTTCAGGGCGCGCAGATTGACGTGGCGGGCGGTGTCACGCAGCCAGGCGGCGAATTCGGGCGGGGCGCAGGCGGCGACGAACCGCCAATCCAAGCCTTCGCCCAGTTGGATGAGCGCGAGGAAAGTGGCGGCGATCTCGTGGGCGATATAATACCCGGAGATATCCTTAGACACGGGTTTTTGATGGGCGCAGTCCAGCGCCGAGATCATCACCGAGAAAATATTATAGGCCACCAGGGCCACGGCGAAGCCGAACAGGGCGGCCTTGGGATAGGCCAGGGTTTCGATCTCGGAATTGAAATGCTTTTCGACGTGTTGGAAAGCGGTTTCCAGGGTCCAGCACCTGCGGTAGAGGTCGGCGACGGCGGCGGCGGGTATCTCCGCGGGAAGGTCGGTCAGGAGGTCGATGAAGGCGTCTCCGTCGCGGCTGGGTTGTTCGAGTTCGACGCGGACCAGGCGATAGGGCCGCCCGGCCACGCCGACCCGCTTTTCCAATAGCCGCCGGCCCGCATTTTCATCGGCGCAGGAAAACAGGGTTTCCTCGGTCAGCGGCAGGTTCTGGTGCAAGCGCATCAAGGCGTAAGCGCCCCGGCCATGGACTTGGCCGAGGAGTCCCAGGGTGCAGAAGTTGCGGTCGGCGATCCACAGTTCCCCGGCCTTCATGCTGTCGGCCACGGCGTCGAGCAGGCGGCGTTCCTGGGCATGGCCGTCCTCGCAAGGGAACACGTCCCGCATCAGGCGGCGTTCCGGGTCGAACACCACCAGCGACTTGCCCGGCAACGCGGCCCCGCTGACGTTCTGGTGGACGGCGAGGCGTTTCTCGCTCGCCGCCAGGCAGTTGCCGTCGAGGATGCGGACCGGGTATCCCGGCAACCAGGGTTCGGGGATGAAACCCAAGGCATCGAGGATAGCCGATAGGTCTTCCGAGGTATCGCGCAGCAGGGCTTGGGACACGGGTAATTCAACGCCCTTGAGTTTTTCGTACAGCGCGGATACCGTTACCCCAAGGGGTTCCGGCTGTTTCTGATAAGCCGCGTTGATCGAGGGATGGACCTTGAGGACGACGCTCAGCATCAGGTCGCATACCGTCGAGAACAGGATTTCCCGCGTGTATTGCTCCTTGGCGTTCTCCAGGAAAATCCGGTCCAGCCTCTCCGCCGAAAAGCAGCGTTCGAGTAGGCCGTACAACAGGCAGGACAGGGGCATTTTCTGGCGGAATAGCTCTAGCATGGCTCTCGACTCGCGGTAGGGGTATTTATGAATTGGATAGGGTTATTGATTATTCCAGTTTGAAAGGGCTGATCCGGTACACTGGCGCATGACCACCTATGCCTACATCAGGGTCTCGACCGACGCCCAAGACCTGAACAACCAGCGCCACGGGGTGATCGAGTACGCCAAGAAACACGGCCTCGAACCGCTGTCCTTTTTCGAGGACACGGCCAGCGGCAAGAAGTCATGGAAGGCCCGCGACCTGGGGAAGCTCCTGGACCAAGCCAGGGCCGGGGATGTGCTGGTGGTGGCGGAGATTTCCCGGCTGGCCCGTTCCACCCTGCAGGTGCTGGAAATCCTCCAGGAAGCGGCCAAGCAGGAGATTGCAGTTCATGTGGCAAAGTCCAACATGGTGATGGACGGGAGCCTAAACAGCAGGATTACGGCGGTGGTGCTGGGATTGGCGGCGGAGATCGAGCGGGAATTCATCAGCGCTAGGACCACGGAGGCGCTGGCCCGCCGCAAGGCCGAGGGGAAGCCATTGGGCCGACCGAAAGGGCGGGTTTCGGCGGTTCACAAGCTGGACAAGGACCAGGACAAAATCAAGGAAATGTTGGCGAAAGGGGTTCACAAGACCAGCATAGCCCGGCTCCTGGGCTGCAACCCGGACACGCTGTACGAATGGATGAAGGCGAACGGGCTATCCAGGCACATCAAGAGCCGGAAGCCAGCGGCCCCGGTTCCTGTATCAGCCACGAAGCTTAAGCGGAAGTCTCGTTGATCGCTTGTTGCTGGGGTCGCTTGGTGGGCGTAGGATCGCGCCGCGTCCCGGCGATTTATCTATAAAATATTTTAACTTAAGTAATTATGAGAATAATAACAAAAATTAAATTAGTACTATTTTTTATATTATTAATGTCAGCATTTTAATCTTTTTCAGATAGTTTGTGCGGTGACCCGCCTAAAGAATTTAAAAATTCAAATAATACACTATTTCAAGAAGACATTAAGGGTGAAGCATCAATTATATCAAAACGACTTGGTTCTGGTTCTGTTGATGCCGAAATAAAAAAAGGTACTGAGGTGCTTTATCAAAAGTACACAAACATAGATAAAACACTTATTGATTCATATTTCATGTATATGGTTTGTATAATAATAACAAATGATAAAAATACAACATCTGAAACTAAAATTAATCAACTGGTACAATTCCATAAAGAGTTGTTTTCTAAAGCCGAAAAAGATAAAGAACAGATTGCAAATGAATTATCGGATACAAAGGCATCGCTAAGCAGAATTGAATCAAAAATTCAAAAACTAGAATCAGTAAATCAAAAAACCAAAGAAAAGATCGCTTTTTCATTAGACATGTTCCCAAGCTAACCTATTGTTTTTAATGATAATTTAAAATTCCAGAGGCCAGCACCAATATAAATGAAGGTATCTAATAAATGTGCCAGATGGTTTCTTGAGCGATGTACTAAACTATGCAGACATTTCATCCCGCCGATGGCATGCTCAACAGCCACGCGGGTTTTAGCAAGCTTCCGATTATGTTTCTTCTGTGTTGGTGTTAATTTCGGATCAGGATTCGCTTTGGACTTCTTTGGCTTTTTATGGGGGATTTGAATGGCCCGTGCGTGGGGATAATCATTTTTAATGCCTTGGAATCCGAGATCAACCTCGATAAGTTGCTTTTGAAACCATGGCAAGGCGGGCGGAAATTCCGTCTTAAACAGGGCATAGTCGTGGACACTTCCCGGCACGGTGGAGCTAAGGAATAGGATTTTCTTGGCGGGGTTGGCAATCACTAGGTTATTAACGCCGTGATGTTTTTTTTTACCGCTGTAGCGTTGCTCTTGTTGGGATTTATCCTGGGGCCTGAGGGTCGCCCGCTCCGTGCCATCAATGATGATAGTAGGTTGTTTTTCAAGGAGTCTATCCAGCGCCTCAACCGTCTTGACCGAACGTTCGGGAAGTGTTTTCAGATGGGCTAGGCTCGCTTGAAGGATGGGCAGCAGTGTTTCTAAATGATCGAAAGCATGGCCTCCACTGAAACCAAAGAGATAGCCCAGTACGTCGTAACTGGGATAGTTTTTCAAGTAATAAAGGACAAAAAACAGCCGGTGTCCAAAGCTAGATAGATAGCCTGGGAAAGCGGGGCTAGGCGCGTCGAGCGAAGGGCCACCGTACTGGTCACGATAAGTTGATTCAAAAAACAGAAGTAAATGCTTGAACTGATCTTTGGTAAGTCCGGTCAAGGCTTTGCAAACACGATCATTGCCGATGTCGTCAAGGCTGCTAAAGATCATTGTGGAAGCACCATTAAAAAGGATTCGTGGGGAATTGCGATTGATCTTACTCTGCGGACCTTGCAGTAACAATTATGAACAGAATATTTATGATGCCTTGGGAACATCTCTATTGGATTTCTGGTCCAAGAAACCTTCTTCTATATCGAAGCGCAAGGCGTACTCGGCCAGGGTCTCCGGCCAGGGGGGCTCGTCGCTCAGGATCACCCAGGGTTCCTCGGCCCCCTTCTGCCATCCCACTGCCAGGCGGACCTTTTCATGGTGCCCCGTCACGTACACCCCGTGGTAGCAGACCACCTGGCCGGGGGAGGCGTGCCAAGCCAAGGGCTGGAAGCGTCCGCCGTCCCACCGGTAAAGCCCGATGCCCGCCTTGTGGCGGATGCGGAAATGCCAGCGGGGAGTCCGCTTGACCCAGCCCATCAACTCGCGGTGGACGAAACCGCGATCCGCCAGCAGATAGACCTTCCGCCCCGTGAACTGCCGCTCCAGGAACACCAACAGGCTGCGGTAGTCCTTGAACGCCACGCTGGCGCTGGGATGCTCCATCACCTTCCAGGCCAACGGGATCATCCTTCCCCGGTAGATCAGCGAGATGTACACCACGCAGTGGGTGTTCCACAGCATCGTCGTATCCAGGGCCAGGTAGACCTGCCGGTCCTGGAAATCCGCCAGCACCGGCTTCAACAAGGCGGCATACAGGTGCAGCACCGAGATCCGGCGGTTGTGGAGCCATCGGGCGAACCGCCTCTGGGTGCTTTGCGCGAACCGCGCGCGGCAGATCACAGACGGAATCCATTGGGGCAACGCGACATGGAGGCTGGACAACAACCCCACCAGCATCCAGGCCACGGTTTGCTTGTGCCGGACATCCTTCCAGGGCGCGGCTTGCAGCCAAACGCACGCCTGCTCATACAGCAACGGGGCGGAACCTTCCAAGGCATTCTCCTTATCAATCATTGACATGGAAGCTACCTTGCCAGAATTTCCGCCGCTTAGAGAATTTTGTCAGTCAATCAGGCATCGAAGACGAAATTACAGTGAGTTTCAGCCTTATTTCGAAGCCAAATTCTCGAATGAACCTTACCGAATTACCCAGCCTTCAAATCACTTTCCAGCCTAACCGAAACCCGCTACTTCCACGCCTAACGCTCAGGATAACCGGCACCGCCGCCACCGAATAACCCGAGGAAACCGAACAATGAATACAAAGCGAACCCCAAACGAAGAACTTAGCGGCGGTGTCCGCGTTGATCCGAAGGTTAGGCCGGGCTACGAAGCTGAACGCGCCGAATATGAGTCCGCCCGGAATGCTGCTATGGACGAGTATTTTGACGCCCGCCCCCAAATAATGAAAACCAGAACCATGGAACTGATATTTGAGGGTGGATTCCGTATGGCTTGGGAATATCGAAGAAATAATGCGGCCTAACGCCCCATTGAAGGGCGCGGCACTGGAAACCAGTTACAAGGCGCGGTCTATCCCCCGTGTCCCGTCGAACAAACGTTAGGCTTTACCTACGGAGAACGGAATTATGAATTGCCTGCATTGCGGAGATTGTTGTTTACGCATGTCTCCAATTAGCGCCCCGGAACCGTGCCCACATTTGGTTATCAGTGGTACGTTTTATTTTTGCGGGATATATGATCGGAGACCGGATGAATGCCGGAATCACTCATTCCCTTCAAGGCACTGCCCGATTGGAGTGGAGAAACTTGGATTAACCGATCCGCAGAAAATAGCCATCAGGATTGATGCTGGATGGAGCATGATTAAGCGCGGAGAGGCTGCTGCCTAACGAAAGCGTTCAGGGGAAAGCCCGCCACCCTGAACCTGCTATTACCACGAAACTATGAGCGGGCTTTTCCCCTGCAACAACCTGTTAGGCTGGCTACGGAGTGCGGGCCGGAAGGGTAATTCCCAAACCAATAAAGCAATGAGGAAACCATGAAGATAATTGTATACAACCAACATAACGAAAAAATTTTGATCCCTGACGCCAAAGCCGTACCAAGGCATGGTGATGTTATTGGGGTCATATTCCCAAGCGATAATCAAATTAAAGAGCAAATCACTTACCCTGTGGTTGAAAAGGTTTATTTTTGGCCCACAAGCCATCAATTGGACCAGCTTGGAGTAAGTTATAATAAGCCTCAAGATATTGAGGCGATTATTTATGTTTATTCTGGCGTGTAGACTCATTAGACCGCGCCTAACGCATTAGCTGATGGGCGCGGCTAGCCGCAATAGCTACGGAGATATGCTGTTTGCCCCGCGTCTCCTTGTTGATAACTTGTTAGGCGCAAAACCTAATTAACCTACGGAGAACGACATGTATTACATAATTTCTCAAGATGATGCCCGGATACTTTGCATCCGAGATGATATTTCTGCCGAAATAATCCAAAAAGAGGCAGATTGCTTTGGGTGTCCAGTATATGCAATTAGGGGCGAGCATAGCGGCTACGAAGCCGAGCCGGAACAAAGCGTCTAACGGACGGAGTTGAGCGACGCGGCGCGCAGATGAAGTATCTATTGCCACCGAACCTTTCCGCGCCGTGTTCGCTCCAACGCAGAGTTCGACGTGATTTACACTTTGAACCCCCGTTAACAGCCGGGGCGAAATGGGGCAGACGTTCACCGGGAAGGGCTATACCCTCGCGTGGTGCATCAACTCCGTTATGCACCACGCGAGGGTATAGCCTTCCAGACAAAAATTCAACGGCCTGGCCCATTTTGTTCCGGTCGTTAATGTATCCAAATACCCTAAATCGCGACGAACGATAAAATTAAGGGGCGCGGCTAGCTTCAATATCCGCGAAGAAATGCTGTTGAGTCCGCGTCCCACTTGAATGACTTGTTAGGCTGCTACGGAGAACGAACTTTCCGGTTCCGCCGCTCTGAAAGGGCAGGGTAGGGCACAAGCGTCCAAATATAGAGTCACGCTTTGAAGTTTTGGATACCGTAACCTTTCGCCGCCGCTGGTCCAAAATCATACTCCTGTAATTTTCTAGTTGCCAGCGTCTCGAAGTAATCGGGATCGAAATTTACGAAAATCATCTGGGTTTCGGCTTTGTTTCGAGACTAGATTCCCGAATGAAATCCATGAAGCTAATTCAGCCTTAAAAACCTTCCAGTATCCACCGAACTCGCTACTTCAACGCCTAACGACAAAATTAAGGGGCGCGGCGCTCCGCAATCGATTCGGAGAAATGCTGTTGAGTCCGCGTCCCACTTGAATGACTTGTTAGGCCCGCTGCGGAGAACGGGATTATCCGGTTCCGCTGATTCGAAAGGCGGACTTATGGTCCTTGGATATTTTGCCGCTGGCCCATTAAATCCGCCGTGAATCTTAGTCTTTAAGCCACTTGTAAAGACCATAAGCGGCAGCACCGACTGCCAAAGGGGCGGCTGCCGTTATTACGAGTCCTGTAGCCATACCGCCACCAACAACACCACCGATTGCCGCTAAACCAGAAGTAATTCCAGTTGCACCTAAACCCGCAACAGAACCCGCCGCAGCAACAGTTCCAATAGAACCAGCCGTACCAACAGCGCTACCAGCAACGCCAGCAATAGCGGCTTCTTTATCTATATCACTCATGTGTATAACTCCAAAACCCCCATATTCGGAAGCAAGAGGATTCGGGGGGCAAACAAAATAGCCTCTTGCATTTGCTTAACTTAACGATTGAATTAAGAGCGCAACGCTCTGAAGTCGATTCGGAGAAATGTTGTTGAGTCCGTATCCCATTTGAGCGACATGTTAGGCAGGTTCCCGCGGGATTATTGGCTTCCACTGATTCCACTAATCCTACGCAAGCTATTTGCAAATAGTTGGGTCGGTTACAATCTTTAGAGATTTGCACTTTGGACAAAAGAAGCCAATTTTTAAGATTCGTTGAAATCTATGTCCGCAACTTTTGCATAGAAAGAAATATGGTGGGCCAGGATGGAACTTGCTCATCGCAATTTGTTATGTACGTTTCAAAATTAAGCGGCCATCGTTTTGATTTAAAATTTTGTATTTGCGTAATGAGTTAAGAGAGCCTATTCCACCAGCAGCAACAGCTATTGACACTGCTGAAATGGCTGTTGGCATACCTAGTACAGATACAGCCCCAACACCAACTAAGCCGCTAACAGCTACTCCTGTTCCTCCTGTTGTTAATAGAACAGTTACCGCAATTCCTATTGCGCCAATAGCGATAGCCCAGCATACGGACCCTGTCGCTTTTATTCTCAGTACTTTTTCTTTTAAATTTCCTTCTATTTCAATAGTATCTTGTTTATTCTTTAAAGCTTTACCAAGGTCATCTTCATTTATAATCGCCATTTTTATTTCCCCCCTTTAATAGATAGTTAAAAGCATGTGATGCTCAAGTTTAAATTTGCCTAACGATAAAATTAAGGGGCGCGGCGCTCCGTGGTTCCTACGAAGATACGGCATCGAATCCGCGTCCCACTTGAATGACTTGTTAGGCCGGCTACGGAGAGCGGGACTTTCCGGTTCCACCATTCCGAAAACCCCGCATTGAAACCGGACTTTCGGAAACCCGCAATCCACTTTCCCCGAACCACCAATTCCGAAACCAGGAACCGTGCCGGAACTCCCGCATCGCCCGGTTATCGAAACCCAAATTCGCGGAGTTTCTCCGCATCGCCGGTTCGATTCAAAACCAGCTTTACAAATCACTTTCCGGTTGAACCGGAATCCGATACTTCCGCGCCTAACGACAAAATTAAGGGGCGCGGCGCTCCGAAATCGATTCAGAGATATGTTGTTGGCACCGCGTCCCACTTGAATGACCCGTTAGGCCCGCTACGGAGAACGGAATTTCTGGTTCCACCGATCCGTATGGCAGGTTACGCAAGTACTTTAATCTGCCAACTAGACATTATAAAAACCTTTTCCGATACCGGTAGCCCGACATGGTCTGGCCCCATTTTCAACCAATTGATTTTTAATTGATTTCTTGCTGAGCGCTAGGCTATCGCAGTATATGGGTTACAAACCAGTTTTTAATAATGTCTACTGCCCTAGTCTTGTATTTATGATACTTATTTTTATATAATCTTTCACATAGCTCATAATAAGTTCGGCAGCTTCTTCTTTTTGACTAGTTACCGCGATTTGCACATAACTGCTATCATTGATTTTATGGCATGTAATTGATGCAACACTTTTATCCCCATATCCAAATATAGTTCCATTATCATGATCCTCTACTTCCAAATGTAGCTTGTCCAAAATTTCCAATGCGTATTCTTCACAGCGTTTTAAGTCCAATGAGTGAGCAGTAAGGCTTGCTGTAATTAGCGCGGGAGGGGAAGAAGAGAGGTTTATTGTGTGCTTACTGTTATTTATAATTATTTCATTTGGAATTGGTTGATTAATAAATATTGAAGCTTGCTGAAACTCGTTATTTTGTTGTTCAGTAGAAAATGGTTTTTGTATTTCTTCTGATTTTTTGCTGAGTTCAGATGAAATTTTTATTTCAGATTTTGTTTGTGAATATTTATTTGTATTATTTATGCTTATTGTTCCAATTTCATTGTTATTGTTATTAACATGATTGTGGTGACCTGAAATATTATTTATAGTACCATTATCACGGATCGAAGTGTAATTTTTAGAAAGTCCGGTTTTATTAATATTTATATTTGATTCATGTGTTACGGCTTCCGGCTTGACTAGGCCTTGATCATTTTTTAGTTCCAATTTATCAGACTTAGGAAACAGTGCGATAACAAGACTTATAAGAGAAATAACTGTGCCTAACACAGTCGCTTTTCCTACGATATCTAGTCGTCGGTACATTGAAAGTAACTGTTGCGTAAGCATGGTTTTGTCTAGAGCCTAACGACAAAATTAAGGGGCGCGGCGCTCTGTCGTTTCTACGAAGATATGGCATCGAATCCGCGTCCCACTTGAATGGCTTGTTAGGCCCGCCACGGAGCGCGGGCTTTCCGGTTCCACCATTCCGAAAACTCCGTTTTGAAATAGGACTTTCGGAAACCCTCGATCCACTTTCCCCAAACCACCGATTCCGAAACAATGGTTTATTAGGCCAGCTACGGAGAGCGGAATTTCCGGTTCCGCCATTCCGAAAACCCCGGCTTGAAACCGAACTTTCGGAAACCCTCGATCCACTTTCCCCAAACCACCGATTCCGAAACAATGGTTTGTTAGGCCAGCTACGGAGAGCGGAATTTCCCGGTTCCGCCAGTCCGAAAACTCCGGCTTGAAACCGGACTTTCGGAAACCCGCGATCCGCTTTCCCGGAACCACCGATTCCGAAACCGGGAACCGCGCTGGAATCCATAAATTGTCCGGTCATCAAAACCCAGCCTTGCGGGGTTTATCCGCGCCGCCAGTCCACTCCGAACCCAACTTTCAAATCACTTTCCGGTTGAACCAGAACCCGCTATTCCAACGCCTAACGACAAAATTAAGGGGCGCGGCTAGCTGCAATATCTACGGAGAAATGCCCTTGAGTCCGCGTCCCACTTGAATGATTTGTTAGGCTGGCTACGGAGAACGGACTTTCCGGTTCCGCCAAATCCAAAAGACGGGTTGCGCTTGTTAACAAGCTATCCTATGACCTTTGCCTTGTTTAATATGAACCAGAAATAATTTTTTTTAGAACTTCGGTTTGATATGGGTATACTTCGTTTGAGTCCGAGAACCATTCTAGCAAGTCATGATTGGAAAATTTTGTTCTTGCTTCCTCGTAATATGGGGTTTGCATTCGGCGAAAAAAATCAACAAATTCGTGCATATCTTTGATGCTTCCTCCACTGTGCTGGCCAAGTAAAATTTTTATTCGGCCAATACTTAGAAAAGAAAGTAAGTAATTTAAACCTGCCTCACCAAGGAAATCTTCTACTGCTGCCGATGATGGAAATTCACTAATATCACATTTTTTTTGGTGAATTACCTTGAAACTGAAGTCACTATACTGCTCATCACTTCTCCAAATTACATAGCCTTGTTCTGGTGACTCTATTACGTCTCCACAAACATCGCAAATCCACTGTTCCAATGGTTTCAACATTATGTACCCCTGACTTTCTGTAAAAAACAACTGCCTAACGAAAAAATTAAGGGGCGCGGCTAGCTGCAATACCTACGAAGAAATGCCGTTGAGTCCGCGTCCCACTTGAATGACTTGTTAGGCCTGCTACGGAGAACGGACTTTCCGGTTCCGCCATCCCGAAAGCTCCGGTTTGAAACCGAACTTGCGGAAACCCGCGATTCGCCTTTTCCAAAACCGGGAACCGCGTCGGAATCCCCGAATCGCCCGGTTATCGAAACCCCGGTTCGCCGGGTTTCTCGGCCTCGCCGATCCGCTCCGAATCCAGCCTTCAAACCACTTTCCGGCTCCACCGGATTCCACTACTTCAACGCCTAACGAAAAAATTAAGGGGCGCGGCTAGCTGCAATATCCACGAAGAAATGCTGTTGAGTCCGCGTCCCACTTGAATGACTTGTTAGGCTCGCTACAGAGAACGGACTTTCCGGTTCCGCCATTCCGAAAGTTCCGGTTTGAAACCGGACTTGCGGAAACCCGCGATTCGCCTTTCCCGAAACCTGGAACCGCGCCGGAATCCCCGAATCTCCCGGCTCTCGAAACCCTGGTTCGCCGGGTTTATCCGCGTCGCCGATTCCGCTCCGAACCCAGCCTTCAAATCACTTTCCGGCTCAACCGGAATCCGCTATTCCCACGCCTAACGAAAAAATTAAGGGGCGCGGCTAGCTGCAATACCCACGGAGAAATGCGGTTGAGTCCGCGTCCCACTTGAATGACTTGTTAGGCTCGCTACGGAGAGCGGGACTTTCCGGTTTTACCGATCTGAAAGCGGTAGGCATGAGTACATGCCCACCCCACAGGGCTACAGGGCTGGATTATGTCTGGGAATAAGGAACGGCTTAGCCTTAAAAATCAACTATTTCTAGAGTCTTGTATTAATTTGATTATTACTGTTAGTTTTTCCATGGCTAGTGAGATTACCTTTTGTTCTGTCACATTGATGAATCCGTGTAGTTCCGCATCATCTAGGCTTTCTTTCATATTCTTGCAGGCGTGTTCAAAATTGACTTGATTTTTTTTAGAAAACTCAGGATATTTAGCCTTATAAACTTCATCATACAATGTAACTTGCCTAAATTTGTAGACATCATTTGCTAGTGGCTTTAATAGCTTGTGAGCATTGATAAAAAGATTTGCTGATTCGGTTGGATTTGTTTCTTCGATAGACCTCAGTAAAAATATTCTTGCTTGTTGAGTATCTATGTTTGATATGTCATAGTTTGATTTGTTTTTTGCTAAAGAATAAGCCTGCAATAGCATGGCTTGCGCATTTTCATATTCTTTGAATGTTATTTTTGACATGGCATACTGAAGCCAGTAGTGTGGTTCATTTTTTAGCCATTGCACTCTTATTTTAAGGTCTTGATAATATCTTTCTAAATTATTTTTCTTGTTTTTATCGGATAACATCCTTTCCACGAAAGAAAATCTTAATAAAGATTTAAATAACTGCCCTTCAATGTGGCTATTTTTATTTAATTTTTCATATTTCTCAACTATATCCAGTAATTTTGATATTATAAATGATGGTGAAAAGTAATCTCTCAATAGCATTGTTGAGAAGATTGATGATTTTGATTTTATTTCCCCATCTTTTATGGAAAAGAGTTGACAAAATTGTTTGTTTTCTCTGAGTTTTGGTGAATATATATCATCACTAAAAGAAATCTCTGAAATTAAACTTGGTTTTAATGGTAAATCGAGAATTTCTAGTATGCAAATTGCAAAGGCTATATTTTTAAGTGCATCATCTTTAAATATTGTTTCTATTAAACTTGATATTCTAATTTTTATTTGTGGGGCATTGAATAGTGATAATAATGTAAGTGAAATCTGGTTTTTGTAGTCATCCTGTATTTTTCTTGTTTTTAATGTTGAAGATAGTCTTGCCAAATCACCCCACCAGCCAATATTGTCAATTATTTTTATAAAGTCGAGTACTTCATTTTCAGATAGTAAGTCAATATTGATTTCTCGAAAATTAAAAATGTTGCTAAGCGTGCTTCTTAAATGTTCATGAGATGCTGTGCGCGAACTTAAAATTAGCCTTATTTTATTGGGGTTAAGATTGCCAAAATATCCAATAAAATCTAAATATTTTTCATATCCATCAATAATTAATATTGTGTTAACATCAAGAGAGGATATTTTTTCTAGGTCGTCAATGTAATCACCTTCGCTGTCTTCTAAAGAATATATGTTATGGCCATTTAACGATAAATATGATGCAAGCTCTTTTAAAAAAATTGTTTTTCCATTCCCAAGTTCGCTAAAAATTACAATATTTTTCTTGTCACTTATTAGTTTTGTTGCTCGTGATATATTCTCCCTTATAATTAAGTATGGTAGTTTTTGTATTCCTGTGATGGCATTATTTATGCGTTCATTTTCTATCTCGCCATTTAATAAAAATCTTATTATTTCTGAATCAGTAAAATCATTTTCAGAGCTATTATTTTCATATTTTAGAAAAGATTGTAGTGTTTGTTCTTCTTTTGATGGTTTGTATTTTTCAATAGCGCCTGCTAGTTTTTCTGCAAAAAAATCTATGCCTATTGGGAAGACTGTTCCAAACTTGGAAAGAGAGAACACTTCTTTTTGTGATGGGTTTGTTGCAATTACGAAAAAAGTTTTTGATTTGAACTCTGGATAGCCGAATAAAATTTTCTGTATCTCTATGTCATAGAGCGAGTATCCAACGAATACAATAGCGCTAGATCGCTCTAAATCCTTTTTAAATGAGTAATACCATGCTGATGTTGTAAATGAGTCTGGTGCAATATATGATGAGGTTGATAACTTAAAATCTGATTCTATTGATTCCTCTGATATGCTCGTTATTGATCCATTTATATGGACGCATATATTATTTTTTTTGTAATATTTTTCTGGGCTGTCTTTTGTGGTTATTTGTTCAATTATTATTCCTTTTTTATTCGCAGAGAGTTCTATGGAGTTATCATAATTTGTTGTGTAAATTCTTCTCCATTGGCTACTTGATATTGTTTCATGGCTCGCGGTCGTGCTTATAAGCGTGTAGTTTTCCTTTAGTAACTTTATGAGACTTTCCTTGCTACCGAATGATAGATAATAATCTGCGGCAAATCTGAGATCTTCATCTTCACTAAAGCCACCAAGATTAGATATTTGTAACGCAAGATCTGCTGCTCTTGGAGGTTCTTGACCTTTAATATTCTTCGCCCCAAAAGAGAACCCTGCGCCAGTAAACAGCATTGCCTTGCCAGTTGATATTCGTTTTAGTGCATCGTTAAATGACTTTTCATCAAAAGTTGCACGCAGGTTAGAAAATAATTCTTTTGGTAGTTCCATATTCGCACTCTCTTAATTTAAAGATTAACCTGCCTAACGAACAAGCTAAGGGGCGCGCGCTCCGAAGCCGGTTCGGAGATATGTTCTTTGCCCCGCGTCCCCCTTGAGCGGCCCGTTAGGCCCGCTACGGAGAACGGGCTTTCCGGTTCCGCCGTTCCCGAAGTTCCGGCTTAAAACCGAACCCGCCGGTTCCCGGAAAAACCCGTTGGTTCGGAATTCCGCGAACCTCGCCGGAACCCCGGTTCCAGTTTTGAAAACACTTTCCGGTTCCACCGGAATCCGCTATTCCCGCGCCTAACGCCAACGATCAGCGCCCCGCGCCACCCCACAAAACCTGAAAACACCAAGCCGCTTCGTGGCGCGGGCGTGCTGGATCGGTTCGTTAGGCAAGGTTGTCGGTTGGAAATGTTGGGGTTCGTTCCTCACCGCATCCTATAACGGCATTGTTTTAGCGCATCTTACCGCGTTAATCTTGAACAAGGCGAAACCCGACATCATTAAACTTTTCATTAGTTTTAATTGGCAAGCCTCCACTACGGGAAATTTTTGATTGTCTTTCATGCGCAAAACTATTGCCTCGAGCAACATAACCGCCATCTCTTATAGATGAAGTAAACTCCATTACGTTACCAAAAATATCATACAATCCATTTAAATTGGGTCGCTTCTTGCCAACATAATAGGTTTGCCCCCCAGAGTTATCTTTATTCCATGAAAAAGAAGGATTATCACTGCATTGCTCTTTTGGGCATGCTGCGTCAAACCACTCGTCACTGGTAGGTAATCGGTAATTTTTTCCTGTTAATTCATTAAGCTGCTTAATGTAACCTTGTACGTCATCGTAGGATATCCCCTCTACGGGACAGTCATCGCAGTATTGGTGAGAAGATGGGTTATTTCCCATAAAATATGTCCATTCGGCTTGCGTGACTTCATATTTCATTACAGAAATGCCTGTCGGAATTTTAACCATTTCCGGACAATGATCGCATGGCTTTAGAAAAAACCAACTGATAAGAAAGAGTACAACGGATACAGCCACCAATTTGCCACCAACCCCCTCGGCAAGATAGGAATACCCAAAAGCTAAGGCACCACTTGATAAACCTACCACCAAGGCATCAAAAAAATTGGCGTTAAACATGCGATAAGCAAAAAATCCTCCGCCAATGGCGCACGAGAAAAAAGCGGCAACCGCAAGTTTCTGATCAAAATCTACATTAAACGGCATGAGTATTCCTGCATTCTGATACGGTCTTGATATGGCAAAAAACAACTTGCCTAACGAAAAAGCTAAGGGGCGCGGCGCTCCGCAGTCGATTCGGAGATATGTTCTTTGCCCCGCGTCCCCCTTGAGCGGCCCGTTAGGCTTGCTACGGAGAACGGGGCTTCCGGTTCCGCCATCCCCGAAGCTCCGGGTTGCATCCAGGCTTATGAAAACCCGCCGCTTCCGAATCCGATCACCGCGCCGGAACCCGATTCCCGGAGTTCCGATTCCAGCCTTGAAAACACTTTCAAGTTCCACCGGATTCCGCTATTCCCGCGCCTAACGAAAAAGCTAAGGGGCGCGGCACTCCGAAGCCGATTCGGAGATACGTCCTTTGCCCCGCGTCCCCCTTGAGCGACCCGTTAGGCCCGCTACGGAGAACGAGGCTTCCGGTTCCACCATTCCCATAATCCGGTTTGAAACCGAACTCGCGGAAACCCGCCGCTTCCGAATCCGAACACCGCGCCGGAATCCCGATTCCCGGAGTTCCGAATTCCAGCCTTGAAAACCCTTTCCGGTTCCACCGGATTCCGACACTTCCGCGCCTAACGAAAAAGCTAAGGGGCGCGGCGCTCCGCAGTCGATTCGGAGATACGTCCTTGGCCCCGCGTCCCCCTTGAGCGGCTTGTTAGGCCCGCTACGGAGAACAGGTGATTTTGCAACCGGCCTCAAACGATTTTAAGGACACTGGCCTTCTGGAAAAATCTGAAGATTATTCTCATCGGGAGTGTGAACACAAAACTTATCAGTTTTTCTTTTAACCTCATCCACGCTTCCGCTAATGTCGTTGCTAACCCTTCTTTGTCTATTAAGCTCTGCTTCCGTTTCTTGTTTTAACATACGGATTTCATTCTTCATATTCCTGTCGTTATCTAACAAACCCTGTTCTATTCTATATAATGAACTCTCTACAATCGAAAGCCGACGTTCTAAGTTTCCCGTACAGCCATTCAAGATAATTAATGTTGATAAAAAAAGTGTTTTACGTAGGATCATCGTATGACACCTGGTCTGCTTCTGCGATTACAAAGTTCGGTGATGAAAATCTCGCTCCAGAGCTCGTGTCAATAATTCCATGGAGACGACCAACACCAGTAAATGGCAAATCTTTAATTTTAAAATCAAACTTAAAGTCTCTCGTTGATGCTGCATAAAACTTGCGCTCTAAGGCTTTTGTCCCATTTACAACATCTTCAATAATATAGCTAAGATTAAGATTGAATGTCTGGTTTCCTTGAACCGTTACCACGTTTTCTGCATCTCTAACAAAAATGGCTTGCGCATTAAATTCTTTAACTAGGTTTGCTACTTCAAGAGACACTGCCGATATTGCCCCTGTTTGCACAACAAAAGAAGCTAATGATCGAACAGAAACGGCCCTCGCAGCAGCGCCAACACCTGCGCGTGCGATTGTGCCGGCCCCTGCCCTTGCTATAGCTCCAGTTGCTGCCCGTGCTGCTCCCCGTGATAACACTCCACGCAGCAAGAACCTTAGCAAAAGGCCAAGAAATGCTTCTGATGTGTTTGGCAATAAAACAACTGGAGTTAATGCAGAAGCTTGCAGAAATCTCCTCCTATTCATGGCTGGTTCCTCATTTTATAGATGAGTTATATATCTTACGCCTAACGATAAAATTAAGGGGCGCGGCGCTCCGTAGTTTCTACGAAGAAATGCGGTTGAGTCCGCGTCCCACTTGAATGGCTTGTTAGGCTGGCTACGGAGAACGGACTTTCCGGTTCCAACTGCTATTCATACCAGTCATCATTACTTACCTTAATCTCAGTAAATTCGCTTAGGAAAACTTCGGGGGCGCGTACACTCGACTTCAAATTGCAGGAAAAGGGAAAATCATGAGATAAAATCGCACCGTCACCACGATCTAAATCACCGTTTGACCCATACTGTAATTCTGCGCCAATTGAGCCATATGCTGTTAGCGTTATGTACTGACTATCTATAGCTTTAACCTGAACTTCTTCAGTTGTAATGTCATCGACGGTGTGGTGTGTGGCAATCTCGTCAATTTCTCCAATAGTTTCACTTATTGCTACGTTGACAAGTTCTTGGTCTATATGATCGATTAGCGACCCAGATATTGCTTGTCGTGATTCATCAATTACACGAAATAAATCCGCCACAGACTCCAAAGTTTCATTTACATATTTATCTTGTTTGTCGATGTTAATATCTATCGTATCTTCTTGAATATGTGTGTGTTTGCTAAGATTGTCTACAACAGATTTTATTTGTTTGCTAATGGCCTTGGTATCAATTTTTAGTGTTTCAGTGACGTATTTATCTGAAAGCCCGCCTTGGATTGCATATATAACTCTCTGTTTTCTACTAATGCCATCCTTTGTTTCTGTTTCGTTTTTATACCATAAGCAATTTAAAACCTCAGCATCAGGTGCTAAACGTTGAAGAATATGCCTAACTAGTTCTCGGGTTGCATAGGCAAAATTATTAAATCTAAGTGGATTATAAGCGTCAAGAAGATTGCTTATGGCAGCCTCAAAAAGTCTCTTTTCAAATTCGGTGGCAAGTTTTGCTTCTAGCGTAGAAATTAGAGATTCCTTTCCTGAAAGTAATCTAATGCAGCCGTTTAAGAATTTATTTTCCATGATTGCCTAATATTTGAATTGAGGCGAAAAACTGCTCACCGAGCTATCAAAGAACAACATGCAAATCAAACTGGAATTGCTTGTTAGCCATTAGCAAGCAGGAACTCTATGCCTAACGCCGAAGCTCACCCGCCCGCGCCCACCACAAAACTCGAAAACACGAAACAGCTTGCGGGTGCGGGTCGGGTGGAGCGCAATGTTAGCCTTCGCTTTATGGAATACCCAAAGCGTTCTGGATTGCTTTTGCAGCCACTGTCGTACCAATTTTGGTAGCGGTATCCAACGCCCATTTACCAGCAGATTTTAGGTGTTTTAATGTTGTAGGGCCGTCATTTTGTTTAGCGGCTAGTTCAGCAGACGCAACACTAGCTAACGCTTGGTCGTGTTCAATCTCCTGAGCCTCTTTGCGCAATTCTGCCCGCAACAATGCAAGTTCGGAAGCAAGACTTTGGAAATCTACATTCGACGTGCTTTGCGCCCACTGTTGAATAAATGTGTTCCCCTCGGCATTAGCATTTGGCCCTACTGCGCCGACTTGACCCGAAACATGATATTGATCGGAACTCATGTGATAATCCCCTGCAATAAAATGATTTATAACCATGCCAGCCATATTATTTAACTGCGGCGACGGAGCTTTTGCCTTTGAAACAGCTAATTCGGTTAGTAAAAAAGCTAGTCGTGGCGCGAAGTCTTTTCCAGCCTCAAACTCTGGCGAGATAACAACAGACCCGTGAAGCCAGCGAGGCCATGAAGCATCAGAAGAATAAGGATAAGACTTGGCTAGTTCGCTCGAAAACTGGATTTTCGCACCGTCAATATCAAGTATCCATGCTTCTTCAGAAGGTCGAATCCAATCTACAGGGTCACGATGGAGGCGTTTTAGCCAATACTCAACCTTTTCAAGCCGCGTTTGATGGTTAGAAGGAAAGTAGATGCGTAATCCTTCAATTGGAATGAACTCGGCCCTCTTGGCTGCAAATGTTATTGCGCCATTTTCGGATGGAAGAGCCATAAGCATGTGCAAATTACGGATCATGAATGCAGATTGAGAAGCCTAACGAAAAAGCTAAGGGGCGCGGCGCTCCGTAGTCGATTCGGAGATATGTTCTTTGCCCCGCGTCCCCCTTGAGCGGCCCGTTAGGCCCGCTACGGAGAACGGGCTTTCCGGTTCCACCATTCCGAAAACTCCGTTTTGAAACCGGACTTTCGGAAACCCGCGATCCGCTTTCCCGGAACCCCCGATTCCGAAACCGTGAACCGCGCCGGAATCCCGTACCGCCCGGTTATCGGAACCCCGATTCGCTGGGCTTATCCGCGTCGCCAGTCTGCTCCGAACCCAACCTTCAAATCACTTTCCGGTTCCACCGGAATCCACTACTTCCGCGCCTAACGAAAAAATTAAGGGGCGCGGCGCTCGGCAGTAGAAAAGGGATGCGGCTTTGAATCCGCGTCCCACTTGAATGAATGGTTAGGCTGCTACGGAGAGCGGATTATCAACCCAGGAATGCCCTATGAACAAAAAAGACTTAAAACTATCAGACATAAACCTACAGGCAATTTATCGAGTTTATATAGAACTTAAATTCAGCATAGACGGCAGGAGTCGGGAAACAATCCAAATAGAAAAGATTACTGGCTTTTCGCTGCATACGCTGCTTTGCTTTGGTATGGATGCCGACGATATTGCCGTGTGTTGGTTTAACGAAGTAACGTAAAACTTCCGCGCCTAACGATAAAATTAAGGGGCGCGGCGCTCCGTAATCGGTTCGGAGAAATGCCCTTGAGTCCGCGTCCCACTTGAATGACTTGTTAGGCTGGCTACGGAGTGCGGACTTTCCGGTTCCGCCATTCCGAAAGCTCCGGCTTGAAACCGAACTTGCGGAAATCCGCGATTCGCCTTCCATAAGGTTATTGGAATCCCAATCTCCGGGGTTTCCGCGCCTCGCCGATCCGCTCCGAATCCAACCTTAAAATCACTTTCCGGTTTAACCGGATTCCGCTACTTCCGCGCCTAACGAAAAAATTAAGGGGCGCGGCTAGCCATAGTTTCTACGAAGAAATGCGGTTGAGTCCGCGTCCCACTTGAATGACTTGTTAGGCTGGCTACGGAGAGCGGACTTTCCGGTTCCGCCATTCCGAAAGCTCCGGTTTGAAACCGAACTTACGGAAACCCGCGATTCGCCTTTCCCGAAACCGGGAACCGCGCCGGAATCCCCGAATTTCCCGGCTATCGAAACCCCGGTTCGCCGGGTTTCTCGGCTTCGCCGATCCGCACCCAGCCTTAAAACCACTTTCCGGCACAACCGGAACCCGCTATTCCCACGCCTAACGAAAAAATTAAGGGGCGCGGCGCTCCGTGGTTCCTACAGAGAAATGCCCTTGAATCCGCGTCCCACTTGAATGACTTGTTAGGCTTCCTACGGAGAGCGGGCTTTCCGGTTCCGCCGTTCCGAAAGCTCCGGCTTTGGAACCGAACTTGCGGAAACCGGGAATCGGGTGGTAATTCCCGGATCATCCGGTTATTAAAACCCCGGTTCTCGGAGTTTCTCCGCATCGCCGATCCGCTCCGAATCCAGCCTTACAAATCACTTTCCGACTTCACCGAACCCGCTACTTCAACGCCTAACGCATTAGCTGACGGGCGCGGCGCACCGGCCCAACAGAAAACAAACCAGCCTATCCCCCGCGTCCCGTCGAGTGAGGGTTAGGCTGATTCGGAGATATGACTATGAGATACAAAACCATTACCTACACAGTATTACATCAAGGATGGCAGATTAGAGGAATTAAAAGAGTAGAAGAGGCTCGAAAACTGGTCAGAAAATTAGCCCCGAATGGCTATGTTATTTGCGACCGAGAAATACGCACCCCCCGCCGCGCTGAGTCTCAACGGATATTCAGAAACGGCAATTACGACCCAATCAACGATTTACGCGCCTAACGAAAAAGCTAAGGGGCGCGGCGCTCCGCAGCCGATTCGGAGATACGTCCTTTGCCCCGCGTCCCCCTTGAGCGGCCCGTTAGGCCCGCTACGGAGAACGGGCTTTCCGGTTCCGCCATGCCAGAAACTCCGGTTTGAAACCGAACCCGTCGATTCCCAGAAACCCCGCCGGTTCGGAATTCCGTGAACCCCGCCGGAACCCCGGTTCCAGCCTTGAAAACACCTTCCGGCTTAGCCGGAACCCGCTATTCCATGGCCTAACGAAAAAATTAAGGGGCGCGGCGCTCCGTGGTTCCTACAGAGAAATGCCCTTGAATCCGCGTCCCACTTGAATGACTTGTTAGGCTTCCTACGGAGAGCGGGCTTTCCGGTTCCGCCGTTCCGAAAGCTCCGGCTTTGGAACCGAACTTGCGGAAACCGGGAATCGGGTGGTAATTCCCGGATCATCCGGTTATTAAAACCCCGGTTCTCGGAGTTTCTCCGCATCGCCGATCCGCTCCGAATCCAGCCTTACAAATCACTTTCCGACTTCACCGAACCCGCTACTTCAACGCCTAACATCTATTCGACACCAAACGGTGCCTAATCCAATATCCGACCTGACCGATAACACTGGCCCAAGCCGCGACATGGCTCGCACGATACATCGGTAATTGTTCATGTGTCAATGGTGAATATTCACCATCCAGGGCTGTTGCAATTTTGCATGCATTTGATTTTAATGAGCGATTTTTAGAGGCCGGAGTCTCATTAGCTCATCCTTATCCAGTCAGTCCAGCCCAGGAGTGTTTCAATCCATGGTCACCAAATCCACCATTAGCACACCAAGGCCGCCCAATATCACACCACTCCCCGCAGCCAAGCCCAAGCTCCTGGATCAAGTCCGCAATGCCATAAGACTGAGGCACTATAGCCTCCGCACCGAACGCGCCTATGTCGATTGGACCCGGCGCTATATCCTCTTCCATAACAAGCGCCATCCCAAGGACATGGGCGCGGATGAAATCGTGGCCTTCCTCACTCATTTGGCGGTCGAACGGACGGTGGCCTCCTCCACCCAGAACCAGGCGCTGGCCGCCCTGGTATTCCTCTATAAAGAAGTGCTGGGAATAGATTTGCCTTGGCTCGACGGCATCGAACGCGCCAAACGCCCGCAACGCCTGCCCACCGTGCTGACAGTGCGCGAAACCGGCGCGGTGTTGGAAAAGCTGGAAGGCACCCTCGGCCTCATGGCCCGCTTGCTCTATGGCACCGGGATGCGCTTGATGGAATGCGTGCGCCTGCGGGTCAAGGACGTGGATTTCCCAATGCGGCAGATCACCCTCCGCGACGGCAAAGGCGCGAAGGACCGCGTGACCATGCTCCCGGCCCTGTTGGCCGACCCGCTCAAGGCCCACCTGCAACGGGTCCGCGCCTTGCACGCGGCGGATTTAGCGGAAGGGCTGGGCGAGGTCTGGCTACCCGACGCGCTCGCGCTCAAATATCCCAAGGCGGCGCGGGAATGGGGCTGGCAATATGTGTTTCCGGCGCGGGGGCTGTCGGTCGATCCGCGTTCCGGCCAACGCCGCCGCCACCATCTGGACGAGAAATCCCTGCAACGGGCGGTGAAGAAAGCCGCACGCGAGGCCGATATCAGCAAGCCCGTATCCCCGCACACCTTCCGCCATAGCTTCGCCACCCATACCCTCGACGCGGGCTACGATATCCGTACCGTCCAAGAGCTCCTCGGCCACAAAGACGTGAACACCACCATGATCTATACCCACGTCCTCAACCGGGGCGGCAAGGGCGTGGTCAGCCCCCTCGACCGCCTGTGACCCCCACCGCCCCCTTGGTTGCTTTCGCCAAACCGGAGACGTATACTTTCGAGCGGGCTTGCAGAAGCTGTTTTGACCATAGAAATCAACCCTTTGGAGGAATTCGAAATGAAATGGGAAACACCGAGCTACGTTGACTTGCGCTTCGGCTTCGAAGTCACCATGTACATCTACAACCGCTAATCGCGGTTGGTTTCCAAACGGGGCGACACAGCGATGTGAAGCCCCGTTTTTCATTTCCGGGGTTGCGCGCCCCTTCCCGAACTTTCTTAAACCTATGAAAATCCGAGTCTTGGGCGCGGGTGCCGGCGGCGGCTTCCCGCAATGGAACTGCAACTGCCACAACTGCGCCAGGGTCCGGGCCGGCACGCTGAACGGACAACCCCGCACCCAATCCTCCATCGCGGTCGGCGTCGATGGCGCGGCCTGGGTGTTGTTCAACGCCTCGCCCGACATCCGTACCCAACTGGAAAACTTCCCCGGTGCCTGGCCCAAGCACGGCCTCCGCGACAGCGGCATCCAAGCCATCATCTTGATCGATAGCCAGATCGACCACACCACCGGCCTCTTGATGCTGCGGGAATCGACGAAACCGCTGGAAATCTATTGCAGCGAGCCGGTCCAACAGGATTTATCCACCGGCTTCCCCGTATTCAAAATGCTGGACCACTATTGCAAGGTGAACCATCATCCCGTGCCCCTGGACGGCGGCGGGTTCACCATTCCGGGCTTCGAGGATTTGCGCTTCCATACCCACGCCCTCAAGAGCAAAGCCCCGCCCTATTCCCCCCACCGCCACGACCCGCACGAGGGCGACAATATCGGCGTCATCGTCGAGCAAATCTCCAGCGGCAAAAAGCTGTACTACGCCCCAGGGTTGGGCGAAATCGAACCGCATGTGGCGGCGGCCTTGAAACAAGCCGATTGCGTGCTGGTGGACGGCACCTTCTGGCAACACGACGAAATGGCCCGCGCCGGGATTTGCGAAAAACTCGCCCTCGACATGGGCCACCTGCCGCAATCGGGACCGGGTGGCATGATGGAAACCCTGGCCGACAGCCCCGCCACCCGCAAAATCCTGATCCATATCAACAACACCAATCCGATCCTGGACCAAGATTCGCCCGAGCGTAGCGCCCTGACCCAGGCCGGGATCGAAGTCGCCTACGACGGTTTGGAAATCGAGCTTTGACGACGAGGACACCATGAGCGAGCAAACCCCCTGGAGCCGGGAAGAATTCGAGGCGCGGCTCCGCGCCAAGGAAGCCTATTACCACATCAACCACCCCTACCACATCGCCATGGCCGAGGGGAAACTGGGCAAGGAGCAAATCCAGGGTTGGGTGGCGAACCGTTTCTATTACCAGATCAAGATTCCGGTGAAGGACGCCAACATCATGGCGCTCTGCCCCGACCGCGACACCCGCCGTCGTTGGATCCAGCGCATCCACGACCACGACGGTTGGGGTGAGGACGCGGGCGGCATCGAAGCCTGGACCCGGCTGGGCGAAGCGGTGGGCATTTCCCGCGAAGACCTGTGGTCGCTCAAGTCCGTGCTGCCGGGCGTGAAATTCGCCGTGGACGCCTATGTCAATTTCGCCCGCAACGCCACCTGGCAGGAAGGCGCGTGTTCCTCGCTGACCGAGATGTTCGCGCCCACCATCCACAAGCAGCGGCTGTCGGGCTGGCCCGACCTCTACCCTTGGATCGAGCCGGAAGGCTTGGCCTATTTCCGCAAGCGCGTCAGCCAGGCCAACCGCGACGTGGAACACGGCCTGGAACTGACCCTGGATTACTTCACCACCCGCGCCCAGCAGGAACGCGCCCTGGAAATCCTCCAGTTCAAGCTGGACATCCTGTGGACTATGCTCGACGCCATGTGGCTGGCCTATATCGACCACAAACCCCCTTATTTCAACATCAAGCCCTGACACCCGATGGACGAGCAAGCCCGGTTCGCCTTCTCCCCGCTGCACCGCTTGCAGTGGGAGGAAGCGCAGCAAAAATACGTGATCCTCTACCCGGAAGGCATGGTGGAATTGAACGTTCCCGCCGCCGAAATCCTCAAACTCTGCGATGGCAGCCGCAACCTGGACGCCATCGTGGCCGAACTGGAACAGAAATTCGAGACCCGCGGCATCCGTAACGATGTCGCCGGACTCCTACAAAGCGCATTGGACAATGGCTGGATCAGAGCAATACCCTAGTGGCAACCCGCGTTGGCTCCTCGCCGAGCTGACCTACGCCTGTCCCTTGCAGTGTCCCTACTGCTCGAACCCCATCGACTACGCCAAGATCACCGACGAACTCTCGACCGAAGATTGGCTGCGGGTGTTCAAGGAAGCCCGCGCCATGGGCGCGGTGCAACTGGGCCTGTCGGGCGGGGAACCCTTGGTGCGGAAGGATTTGCCGGTGTTGGTGAAATATGCGCGGGAACTCGGCTATTACACCAACCTCATCACTTCCGGTTATGGGATGACCGAAGCCAAGATCGTGGAGTTGAAGGAGGCCGGCCTGGACCATATCCAGGTCAGTATCCAAGCCCCGGAAAAAGAGTTGAATAACTTCCTGGCCGGGACCGAATCTTACGAGCATAAGAAACAAGTCGCCCATCTAGTGAAAAAGCACGGTTATCCGATGGTGCTGTGCGTGGTGATCCATCGCCACAATATCCATTTGATGACCGAAATCCTGGAGATGGCGATAGAACTGGGCGCGGATTATCTGGAACTCGCCAATACCCAGTATTACGGCTGGGCGCATTTGAACCGGGACCAGCTGTTGCCCACGAAAGCGCAATTCGAGCAAGCCGAAGCCATCGCGCAGGGCTACAAGGAAAAGCTCAAGGGCAAGATGAAGATTTATTACGTGGTGCCGGATTTCTACGAGCAGCGCCCCAAAGCCTGCATGAACGGCTGGGGCACCACCTTCCTGACCATCGCCCCGGATGGCACCGCCCTGCCCTGCCACGAAGCCCGCATCCTGCCGGGCTTGAACTGCCCCAATGTGCGGGAGATGAGCGTCAGCGACATTTGGTTGAAATCGGAAGCCTTCAACCAATTTCGGGGGTTTGGCTGGATGAAGGAGCCGTGCCGGTCCTGCCCGGAGAAGGTCAAGGATTTCGGCGGCTGCCGCTGCCAAGCCTATCTGTTGACCGGCGATCCCAACGCCACCGACCCGGTATGCGGCTTGTCGCCGGATCGTGCGGCCATCGCCGAGGCTATCGAGGGAGCGCGGAAGGATTACGAAGGGGGCGAGCCGAAGCCCTTGGTGTTTAGGAATGGGCGGACTTCCAAAGCGTTGAGCGGATAAGAATCGAAAAACCCTCGCCCAGTTTATAGAAAACGGGCCAAACGCCCGTTTTCTATTCGCCTATTTTCCGGGGAAGTCCCCGCCGCAATCCCGCGGCGGGATCATCACATAGCCCAAGCGCTCAGGACGCCCTGCCGTAGCAAGTCTTCAGCTTCGCGTAATCGTAGAAATGGCTGGTCGGCGCGAATTTCGCCCCATCGCAATCGGCCTTGAAGTCGGTTTCCTTCTCGTTGTAAAGCATCCTGACCAGCAAACCGCCCTTGCCGTCGCCATACACATCCCATTGCATATTGGCCGCCATCGGGGAAACGTATTCGCCGCGCCAAGGATTATTGTCATAGGTATACATCCCGGCCAGCGGCACCTGTTGCAGCACGCCCTTCAAACCCATCTTGGACGCGAACGGAATGATGATCTCGGCGTGGGTGAAGCGGAGCTTGGCGGCATGGGACAGGTCACCCTTGGCGATGGCGTCCACCTCGGCGAAGAAATCGTCTTCCAAAACCTGCGCCATACGATAGGTGATATCGCCTTTCTCGGCGATGCCCGGCCCCTTGGAATAGAAGTCGGAGGCATCGTTGACATAGGCGAAATATTGGGCCGAAGCCTTGGGTATATAGGGCTTGAAATCGACGCCCGCCTCGGCGGTCATCGCGGGAGCAATGGAATAAAGTTCGTAAAGCAGGGAACCGGCGTCCGCCAGGCTCTTGATCGTGGTCTTGCCGTTCCCCGTCAAGGTGCTGGTGAACAGCCCGTCGTCGCTGGCGTAGGTGAAGGTGCCGGTATTGGCGAAGGTATAGACCCCTTGGTCGATCTTGTCCACGAACCCCTTGGTGAACAAGCGCCGCAGCACGGCCTGCCCGGCGGAGCGGGCTTGCGGATTGGCCAGGATGGCGGCCTGCTTCGCCAACTGGTCCGCGTCTTTGCTGGAATAATCCTGGAAAGCCAAACTGTCCTGGTAGGTCGCGTAATACGGGTCGGCGGGATCGGCCACCAGATCGGTCACGGGGGCCAGTTTATGGAAGTACAGCAAGAAACGGTTGGTGCCGTCCGGTTGGACCACGGGGTTCGCGGCGGGATAAGGGGCCGGGGCGGGTGGATATTCGACCAGGCCCGCCAAGCGGGGCTGGGCCGCCACCAGGGATTGGGTGAAGAAAGCACCACTATCCACCGCCCGGTCCACGCCCGAGGTCACCACCACGATATGCCGGGGCGAAGTCGCGGTGGCATGGCCCACCGAATGCCAGAAGCCCCGCAACCGGCCCACCAAGCGCTTGGCTAATTGCTTGTGTTCGTTGATGCCGACCTGGGTCTCGTTGCCATAGCCGGGATTGCTGATGCCCGGCACCCCGTAGCCGAGCAAAAAGTTCGCCTTCATGAGTTTGAGCACATCCGGCCCCAAGCCATTACCCAAATGGGTCAAGGCACCTTCATCGGCAGCTTTCTTCCACAGGTTATAGACCGCGAGATCGTATTTCAGGCTGGACAGGCCACGGGAGCCGTGCCGCGCCACCATCTCGGTGTAGACCGGGCTGAAGCCGGTCGGCGGCGCTTCATAGGTCGAATAGCTTTGCTGCGGATGATAGGGAGTCTTGGTTTGATAATAATTGGCGGATTGGCCCGCCAGGGGCAGGGCGATCAATGCGCCGAACAGGATGTACTTCGGGGACTTGTCGAGCATGGAAAACTCCGGTGGCTGGAAAAGGGACTCCACATTATGGGTGTGCGATATGTCCAACCCATGACCCGGAGCGAATCGCCAAGTCCCGGCCTCTCAACAACCGGCCAAACGGCGGCGGGCCATGTTCCGCGGCCCGCCGCCCGCCCAAACAGCTTCAAACCGCCTGCTCGCCCGTCTCCCCCGTGCGGATGCGGATGGCCTGATCCAGGCTATACACGAAAATTTTGCCATCGCCGATCTTGCCGGTATTGGCGGCCTTGATGATGCAATCGACCGCCTGGTCCAGCAGGCCATCGGTGACGGCCACCTCGACCTTCACCTTGGGCAGGAAATCGACCACATACTCCGCGCCGCGGTAAAGCTCGGTGTGGCCCTTCTGGCGACCGAAACCCTTGACTTCGGTCACGGTGATGCCGGTGATGCCGATATCCGACAGGGCTTCCCGGACATCGTCCAATTTGAACGGCTTGATGATGGCGGTGATCAATTTCATGCGTCTATCCTCGGTGATTGCGGTTAGTTCTTATTGGCCCGGTGTTCGATGATATCCTCGACCACGGCAGGGTCCGCCAGGGTGGAAATATCGCCCAGGTTGCCCAGTTCGTTGGCGGCGACCTTGCGGAGGATGCGCCGCATGATCTTCCCCGAGCGGGTTTTCGGCAGGGCCGGTGCCCATTGGATGATATCCGGGGTGGCGATGGCCCCGATTTCCTTGCGTACCAGTTGGATCAATTCCTTTTCCAGCGCGGGACCGGGTTCCTCGCCCGCGACCAAGGTGACATAGGCATAAATGCCCTGGCCCTTGATGTCATGCGGATAACCCACCACCGCCGCTTCCGCCACTTTATCGTGCAGCACCAGGGCGCTTTCGATTTCGGCGGTGCCCATGCGGTGGCCGGAAACGTTCAGCACATCGTCCACCCGTCCGGTGATCCAATAATACCCGTCCGCGTCGCGGCGGGCGCCGTCGCCGGTGAAATATTTGCCCGGATAGGCCGAGAAATAGGTCTCGAAGAAGCGTTTATGATCGCCGAACACCGACCGCGCCTGTCCCGGCCAGGATTGGGCCAGGGTGAGGATGCCTTCGCACGCGCCTTCCAATACCTTGCCCTCGTTGTCCACGATGGCGGGCACAATGCCAAAAAATGGCAGGGTCGCGGAACCCGGTTTGAGCCGGATCGCGCCGGGCAACGGGGTGATGAGGATGCCGCCGGTTTCGGTCTGCCACCAGGTATCCATTACCGGGCAGCGGCCCTCGCCGACCACATGGTAATACCATTCCCAGGCTTCCGGGTTGATCGGCTCGCCGACCGAACCCAGCACGCGCAGGCTGGTCCGGCGGGTGTTTTTAACCCAGGCGTCGCCCTGGGCCATCAGGGCGCGGATGGCGGTGGGCGCGGTGTAGAAGATATTGACCTGGTGCTTGTCGATCACCTGCCAGAAACGGTCGCAAGCCGGGAAGGTCGGCACGCCCTCGAACATCAAGGTCGTGGCCCCGTTGGCGAGCGGCCCGTAGACCACATAGGAATGCCCCGTGACCCAGCCCACGTCGGCGGTACACCAATAGATTTCGCCCGGCTGGTAATCGAAGCCGTAGTGATGGGTCATGGCGGCGTAGACCAGATAGCCGCCCGTGGTATGCAACACGCCCTTGGGCTTGCCGGTCGAGCCGGAGGTATAGAGGATGAACAGGGTATCCTCGGCATCCATGGTTTCCGGCGGGCATTCGGGTTCGGCCTGCGCCAGCGCTGCGTGATACCACACATCCCGGCCTGCCACCCAGTCCACCGCCGCGCCGGTATTGCGCACTACGAAAGCCGTGACAACATTCGGGCAGGAGCGCAAAGCCTCATCCATATTGGCCTTCAACGGGACGGTTTTGCCGCCACGCCGCCCCTCGTCGGCGCAAACCACGGTATGGCAATCGGCGTCGAGAATACGATCACGCAGGGCGTCGGCGGAAAACCCCCCGAACACGATGGAATGCACCGCGCCGATCCGGGTGCAGGCCAACATCGCCACCGCCGCCTCAGGAATCATCGGCATATAGATGCACACCCGGTCGCCCTTGCCCACGCCCTTATCCTTGAGCGCGTTGGCAAAGCGGCAGACTTCCGCGTGCAACTCGCGGTAGGTGATCTTGCGGTCCAGCGCGGGGTCGTCGCCTTCCCAGATAATCGCGGTCTGGTCGCCGCGTTCGGCCAAATGGCGGTCCAGGCAGTTATAGCTGACATTGAGCTTGCCACCCTCGAACCAGCGGATTTGCGCGGTGTGATAATCCACCCGGCTGACCTGGCTCCAAGGCTCGAACCAGGTCGCGAATTTGTCCGCCTGCTCGGCCCAGAAACCTTCCGGGTCTTGGAGCGAACGGGCATAGGCGTCCCGATAACCCACCGCGTCGGCGTGGGCCTTGGCCGCGATTTCCGGGAAGATTTCGTAAACGGTCTCAGACATGGGCGCGGGTACTCCTGAAGTGGGCCGGGGATGGCGTATCGCGCCATTCTAGCCCGAATGGCGTCCGGTGATGAGTGGCGCAAACCGCGGGAAAGCCGTATTTTCCCCGCCATCGGCCCACGGGCCACAACCACGGGAGTCCACGCCATGCCACGTTTCGCCAACATCCTCGTCCTGTCCGCCTTCCTGGCCAGCCTGCCCGGATGCGCCACCAATCCCATCACGGGCCGTCAACAAGCCGCCCTGGTCAGCGACACCCAGGCCGCCCAGCAATCGGCCCAAGCCTATAGCCAGTTGCTGAACCAAGCCAGCCAGCAACGCGCTCTCGACGACAACCCGGCCCAGCTCCAACGGGTCCGCGCCATCGCCCAGCCCATCATCGCCCAGGCCATCAAGAAGCGTCCCGAAACCGCCCAATGGCGCTGGGAAATCCACGTCCTGCAAAGCGACGAAATCAACGCCTGGTGCATGGCCGGCGGCAAGATCGCGGTCTATACCGGTTTGCTCAAAGCCATCCAGCCCACCGACGACGAACTGGCCGAGGTGCTGGGCCACGAGATTTCCCACGCCCTGCTTTCGCACCAGGCCGAGAAGTTGTCACGGGTGCAGATGCAGAAGCTGGGGATCGGACTCGGGGTCATGGCGGGAGCGGCGGCGGGCTACGACGTGAGCGGCCTGGCCGGAATGGCCGACACCCTCGCTACGGTCGGGCTACAACTCCCCAACAGCCGTCAAGCCGAAAGCGAGGCCGATAGCGTCGGCATCGAACTGGCGGCGCGGGCTGGTTTCAATCCCAATGCGGCGGTGACGTTGTGGCAGAAAATGATCAAGGTCAGCGGCAATAGCGGCTCGGATTGGCTGAGTACCCATCCCAATCCGCAATCACGCATCGCGGCGATGCAGGCGCGGGCGCAGCAGTTGATGCCGGTGTATGAGGCGGCGCGTAAGGGCAAGCCAGTAAAGTGAATCAAGCGGGAGATGAATTCCTTGTGGTGTAAGCTTATGGCTATAATCGGCGCTAGCTCGCCGCGATGGGGGATGCGCGGCCCTTAGCCCGAAACCATGCCGCGCCGTTAAACCCAGCGGCGCGGCGACCCAATCCTCCTGTAGAGCTTTATTCGGACAGGGGGAATCCGCTTCATGCAAACCTTCTCCATCTTCATTTCCTCGCCCGGCGACGTGGAAGACGAGCGCCGCCGGGCCGAGCGGGTCATCCGCAAACTACAAACCGAATTCGACCGCTACGTCCTCCTGGAACCGATCTTCTGGGAGCATCAGCCGCAGAGCGCCCACCAGCATTTCCAAGACCAAATCAAGAAGCTGCCCTCGGCCACCGATCTGGTGGTGTGCATCCTGTGGTCGCGGCTGGGAACGCGCCTGCCGGAAGACAAGTTCCAGCGCGGCGACGGCACGCCCTATCGTTCCGGCACCGAATTCGAGTTCGAGGACGCCGTCGCGGGCTATCGGAACACCCGGAAAACGCCGGACCTTTGGATTTATCGCAAGACGGCGGAAGTACTGGTTTCCCTGTCCGACCCCCACAAGGCCGACAAAGAGCGGCAAAAGGCGCTGCTGGACGAATTCCTCCAGCATTGGCTGGGCAGCGCGGACGACCACTTCAAAGCCGGGTTCAACAGCTTCGCCGACGCCGACGATTTCGAGCGCCAATTCACCGAACACCTCCGCATGGCTTTGCGCGAGCATTGCCCGCAATACCGCACGGAGATCGACGAACTGCCGTCCTGGACCCGCGACCAATCGCCTTATCGCGGCTTGGCCTATTTCGATCTGGAACACGCGCCGGTCTTCCGTGGCCGGGACGCCGCCGTCCATGCGGTGTTGGCGCAGCTCGGGGCGCAGGCCGACGCCGGGCGACCTTTCGTGCTGGTGCTGGGCGCTAGCGGCGCGGGCAAGTCCTCGTTGCTGCGGGCCGGGTTGTTGCACGCTTTGGTCGAACAACGCCGGGTGGCGGGTGTGGACCTGTGGCGTTATGCCGTGTTCCGGCCCGCCGCTGCGGTGGGCGGCGATTTACCGCGTGGCCTCGCCGCCGCCTTGCTGGCCGACAGCGCTTTGCCGGAATTGGCCCAAGCCGGTTTCGGCGATAGCCAAGCTTTGGCCGAGCAACTGGCCCACCACCCGGAAGGTTTGGCCGGTCCCCTGTCCAAGGCGCTGGATGCCGCCGCCGAGCGCTTGCGCCAAGAACGCCGCTGGAACTTCGCGCCGGTGGCGCGGCTGGTGTTGGTGGTGGACCCCTTGGAAGAAATCTTCCGCTGCGGTGCCACAGCGCGGGATGCCTTGCTGGCGGCGGTTCAAGCCTTGGTCGGCGCGGGGCGGGTGTGGGCTTTGGCCGGGATGCGCGGGGAGTTCTATCCCGAGGCCGCCGGGCATCCGGTGCTGGGCGCGTTGAAGGCCGGGGAAGGCCAGTACGATTTGTCGCCGCCGAACGAGGCCGAATTAGGCGAAATCATCCGTTATCCGGCCCGTGCCGCCGGGATGGATTTCGAACTGCGCGAGGGCCGCCGCTTGGATGCCCGCTTGCTGGAAAACGCCGCCGCCAATCCCTGCGCCTTGCCCTTGTTGGAATTCACCTTGGACGAGCTATACCGGCGTACCCGCGAGCGGGGCGAAACGGTGTTGAGCTATGCCGATTACGCAGCGCTGGGCGGTTTGGATGGCGCGGTCGCCCAAGCGGCGGAAGACACGGTGCAAGCTTTGGGCGAGGCGAGTCTGGCGGCGGTGCGGGATGTGTTCCGGCAGTTGGTGGACTGGGATGGCGGCAAGGCTTTGCGGCGGCGGGCGGCCTTGGCGGATTTCCGCGACGATCCGGCGCAATGGGAAGCGGTGGGCCGGTTGATCGAGGCCCGCTTGTTGAGCAGCGACGACAACGGCGCTAGCCATGCCGCCACGGTGGAGCCGGTGCATGAGGCTTTGTTGCGCACTTGGCAGCGCTTGCGCGGATGGATCGCCGAGGATGCCGAATTGCTGGCGATCCGCGCCCGCATGGAGGAACTCGCCGGACGCTGGCGGGAAGCCGGGCGCGATGTGGGTTATCTGTTGAATCCGGGCAAGCAGGAGCAGGATGCCAAGCTGTTGTTGAAGCAGCCTTGGGTGAGGTTGGATGTGGAGACCGCGGCGTTTTTGGATGGGTCGCTCCAGCGCATCCGGCGGCGGCGCTGGCTTTTTCGGGTCGGCGTGGGGGCGGTGGTGGTGGCTTTGGGTGGGTTCGGCTATCTCAATGCTCTGGAGCGGAAGAAGGCGGAAACCGCCGCCGGCTTGGCTTTGCAGGTGGTGAACCGGCTGACTTACCAACTGCCCGACCGGCTCGAAAATATCCCCGGCACGCTGCAAATCCTGCAAGAGACTTTCGAGCAGAATGCGGATTTGTTGCGGCGGATTGATGAATTACGGGGGGAGACGGCGGATTCGTTGCGGGAAAAAGCATCGAACCTGCAAAAGCAAGGTGATCAGCGATTGGCTTTGGGAGATTTGCCCGGTGCGATGGAGCGCTATAAAGCGGCGCATGTCATTCTCGAAAAGCTGGCGATCCAAGACCCTGAGGACACAGATAGCCAGCGTAATCTCTCGGTCAGCTACAACAAGGTCGGCGACGTGCAGAGCGCGCAGGGCGACTTGGCCGGGGCGCTGGCGAGCTTCCGGGCCAGCCTCGCCCTCCGCGAAAAGCTGGCGGCGCAAGACCCGGCCAACGCCGGTTGGCAGCGCGACCTGTCGGTCAGCCAAGAGAAAATCGGCGACGTGCAGAGCGCGCAGGGCGACTTGGCCGGGGCGCTGGCGAGCTTCCGGGCCAGCCTCGCTATTGCCGAAAAGCTGGCGGCGCAAGACCCGGCCAACGCCGGTTGGCAGCGCGACCTGTCGGTCAGCTACGAGAAAATCGGCGACGTGCAGAGCGCGCAGGGCGACTTGGCCGGGGCGCTGGCGAGCTTCCGGGCCAGCCTTGCTATTGCCGAAAAGCTGGCGGCGCAAGACCCGGCCAACGCCGGTTGGCAGCGCGACCTGTCGGTCAGCTACAACAAGGTCGGCGAGGTGCAGAGCGCGCAGGGCGACTTGGCCGGGGCGCTGGCGAGCTTCCGGGCCAGCCTCGTTATCCGCGAAAAGCTGGCGGCGCAAGACCCGGCCAACGCCGGTTGGCAGCGCGACCTGTCGGTCAGCTACAACAAGGTCGGCGAGGTGCAGAGCGCGCAGGGCGACTTGGCCGGGGCGCTGGCGAGCTTCCGGGCCAGCCTCGTTATCCGCGAAAAGCTGGCGGCGCAAGACCCGGCCAACGCCGGTTGGCAGCGCGACCTGTCGGTCAGCTACAACAAGGTCGGCGACGTGCAGAGCGCGCAGGGCGACTTGGCCGGGGCGCTGGCGAGCTACCGGGCCAGCCTCGCCCTCCGCGAAAAGCTGGCGGCGCAAGACCCGGCCAACGCCGGTTGGCAGCGCGACCTGTCGGTCAGCTACAACAAGGTCGGCGAGGTGCAGAGCGCGCAGGGCGACTTGGCCGGGGCGCTGGCGAGCTTCCGGGCCAGCCATGCCATATTCGAAAAGCTGGCGGCGCAAGACCCGGCCAACGCCGGGTGGCAGCGCGACCTGTCGGTCAGCTACGAGAAGATCGGCGACGCGCAGAGCGCGCAGGGCGACTTGGCCGGGGCGCTGGCGAGCTACCGGGCCAGCCTCACCCTCCGCGAAAAGCTGGCGGCGCAAGACCCGGCCAACGCCGGTTGGCAGCGCGACCTGTCGGTCAGCTACAACAAGGTCGGCGAGGTGCAGAGCGCGCAGGGCGACTTGGCCGGGGCGCTGGCGAGCTTCCGGGCCAGCCATGCCATATTCGAAAAGCTGGCGGCGCAAGACCCGGCCAACGCCGGGTGGCAGCGCGACCTGTCGGTCAGCTACGAGAAGATCGGCGACGCGCAGAGCGCGCAGGGCGACTTGGCCGGGGCGCTGGCGAGCTACCGGGCCAGCCTCACCCTCCGCGAAAAGCTGGCGGCGCAAGACCCGGCCAACGCCGGTTGGCAGGGTGATCTGGCCTTCAGCCACGGCAAGCTTGGGTTGCTGCTACGGAAGCTGCAAAAACCCACCGCAGCGCTGGCCGAATTCCAAGCCGCCCTCGCCCTCCTCGAACCGCTGTCGGCCAAAACCCCGGACCACGTCCAATGGCGGCAGGCGTTGGAGTTTATTAAGGGGCAAATCGCCGAGATCGAAGCCACAAGCGGCAACAGCCCAAACGGTCGAAAACAACACTAGGCCGTCCGCTCCCCCCACGCCGATTTTGCAACCGACATCCGATTACAACCCAAGCAAACCCAAGGAGATAGCGATGAACCCACCCGTTGAAACGCATCCACCCAAACCCCGGCTGGCTTTGAATGTAGGCGTCACCGGACACCGCCCCAACCGCCTGAACCCGGATCAACAGGAAACCTTGCGGGCCAGCATTGCCGAGGTGTTGGAACGCATCGCCCAAGCCTTTCACGAACTTGCCGGAGCGCCGGGGACGGACCAAATCTACGACCTTGACGAACAACCCGCGCTGCGCCTTCTCTCCCCCCTGGCCGAAGGTGCCGACCGCATCGCCGCCGAATCTGCGCTTGCGGCGGGTTATGAAGTGCAATGCCCGCTGCCGTTCCCGGTGGATGAATATCGCAAGGATTTCGAGGAACAGGCCAACCATCCCTATGACACCCGCGGCGAATTCGACGGATTACTGGCAAAAATCCAAGCCGATCCACGCAACCGGATACTTGAACTCGACGGAATCCGGCAGACCGAGGGGGATAAGAACCTGGCTTACTGGAAAGCGGGCCAACTCCTGCTGCGCCACTCGGATATCCTGCTGGCGATATGGGACGGCATCGAAAACAAAACTTCCGTGGGCACCGCCGGCATGGTGGCCCGGGCGGGCCGGGACCGGATTCCGACCGTGCGTATCCTGGCCCATCAGCCGGATTGCATAGAATTCCGTGACCACGAACTGACCGGAAACACTTGGCGGGCGCTCGCGGTCGATGATTCCATGGAACAGCGTATCCGCCAAATCCTCCTGCCACCCCAGCCACCAGCCCCCAGCGCCGCAGCCCCGAACCAAGCACGGGATTGCAAGGAACAACAAGACCACGGCACCGCCCACCCTCCCAAGCATCCACCAGAAGTCGGCGGGGATAGCATCCGTTGCGCCTATTTCCAGCACCCCGAGCCCAAGTTAACCCCCGTGGCAAGCAGCTACCGGCTGTTTTTCGCGGCGCTAGGCAAACGCCAGCTTAATGGCTGGAACAACAGTTATCAGCAAGGCGCGCTATACCAGTGGGATGCCATCGAGACAGCGATCACCAAGCTGCCGGTCCCACCCCCGGCAACGGTCTCGGTGGAAACCGAACTCAGGAATAATGTCCGCAAGCACTTCCTATGGGCGGATCGCCTTGCGACTTACTACGCCGACGAATACCGTGGCACCTATTGCCTGATGTTTTCATTGACTTTCGTAGCGGTTTTTCTGGCCTTGTTGAGTGGTCCATTCAGAATATTTGAAGACCTATTTGACGGTATAATAGCAAAGCTCTCCCCCTGGCTAACTTTTGGAGAACTGATCTCGATTGGAGTGATTTTGTGGCTTTGGTTCCTTTGCCATCACCGCCAACTCCACGAACGCTGGCTTGACTTCCGCCTATTGGCCGAGTTATTGCGGCAAAGGATGTTTTTATTACCCATTGGCGGCATGGTTTCGTTGGAAATGCCCGACTACGCAACGGAGCATGACCGCTCTTATGGCTGGGTGCTATGGTTGACGCGAGCGGTGAACCGTGCGGAAGGTCTTCCCGCCGTGCCCGCCGGTGGCTTTACCCAAGCCTATCGGCAAGGCTATACGGAATATCTCGCCGAATTGCTCTGCGATCAGGTGCGGTATCACGCCAAGAATTTCCACCGCAATAATAACATCGCCATGGCGATTCATACGGCAGACTATGTTCTGATGTGTTCCATTATCGTCGCTTGCTTCATCCATTTCGGCGCACATTTTGCCCAAGAGCATTTTGAAGAATATAAGAAAATCCTCGGATACGTCATGGACATCGCGGCCATCGCCGCCGCCGTGTTACCCGCTTTGGGCGCGGCCCTCCATGGTTTGTTCGGCCATGGCGAATATAGGCGCGTCGCCGACCGGTCCGAAGGCATGTTGAAAAAATTGAAAAGCATCGTGAATGAATTGAGCCTACAGGGCGGCACACCGCTTTCCGCCGCCAAGTTGGAAAATCTGGCCGAGCAAGCCAACGAGGCGATGAGTCAAGAACTCACCGATTGGCGCGTTATTTTCCGGGCCAAACCGCTGGAGCCACATATTTGAACCATAATTCCGGCATTCCCCCAACACTGGAAATTTCCCCATGAATGGATATATCCCCAATCCCATCGACACCACCGCCGTCGAACTCACGGAAGACATCCGCCAGCTCACCGAACGCCTAGCCGAGCACACCCACGATACCTGGGCCACGCAACGCTTGGCGGACGGCTGGCGCTTCGGCCCGGTGCGCGACGATGCCAAGCTGGAACACCCCTGCCTGATTCCCTACGCCGAACTGCCAGACTCGGAAAAGGAATACGACCGCCAAACCGCCCTGCAAACCCTGAAAGCCATCATCGCCCTGGGCTACCGCATCGAGCGTTAAGCCATGCTCAAGCCATTGGTCGGCGGGGCAAGCCTGTTTCCGAAACCCCATCCCCCGCGCCCGCCGACCAAGCTCCTAAAATCGGTGCGGAACCCGGCGGCACCCTATCCATTCCGGTGAACCCCGCCCCCTTACGGTGCGCTCTTACCCACCCACCGCCCCAAGTCCCGCCCAATCTTGCCAAACCCCTGTATCACTTGAAAGAAACCCCGAAATTCTTTATATTTTCCGGCCATTTCGAGTCCGCCCGGCAGCCGCCGAACCGCCCGCCGACCCCGTAAATCCAATACCAGCGGCCACGCATCGCGCCTGCCCAGGGCATCCGCTTAGGGCGGCATCGCCCTTGCACGGTCGTTCGCCACGCCCCGTAGAAGAGGTTAATCCATGAGTTATAACGCCATCCCCGCCAAGCAGGGGCTGTACGACCCCCGCAACGAACACGACGCTTGCGGCGTGGGCTTCATCGCCCACATCAAGGGCCAGAAGAGCCACGAGATTGTTTGCAAGGGTCTGGAAATCCTCAGAAACATCACCCACCGGGGCGCGGTGGGCGCGGACCCCCTGGCCGGGGACGGCGCGGGGATTTTGGTGCAGACGCCCGACGCCTTCCTGCGCGAGGAATGCGCCCGGCTCGGCATCTCCCTACCGCAAGTCGGCAGCTACGGCGTCGGCATGGTGTTCCTGCCGCGCAACCCCGAACACCGCGCCGCCTGCGAAAAAATCATCGAAGCCATCATCGCCGCCGAAGGCCAAAACTTCCTGGGTTGGCGCGATGTGCCGGTCGATAACACGGGGCTGGGCGAATCGGTCAAAGCCATCGAGCCGGTCATCCGCCAAGTCTTCGTCGGCTGCGCCGCCACTTGCGCCGACCAGAACACCTTCGAACGCAAGCTGTTCGTCATCCGCAAGCAAATCGACAACCAAATCCGCGACCTCAACCTGGCCGAAGGCAAGATGTTCTACATCCCGTCCTTCTCCTCGCGGACGCTGGTTTACAAAGGCATGTTGCTGGCCGATCAAGTCGGCGTGTTCTACCAGGATTTGCAGGACGAGCGCTTGGTATCGGCCCTGGCCCTGGTGCATCAACGTTTTTCCACCAACACCTTCCCGACCTGGGATTTGGCCCATCCCTTCCGCATGATCGCCCACAACGGCGAAATCAACACCGTGCGCGGCAATATCAACTGGATGGCCGCCCGCCGCTATTCCATGGCCTCGGAACTCTTGGGCGACGACATCAACAAGATTTGGCCCTTGATCGGCGGCGGCAAATCCGACTCGGCCTGCTTCGACAACGCGCTGGAACTTCTGGTCATGGGCGGCTATTCGCTGGTCCACGCCATGATGCTGCTGATCCCGGAAGCCTGGGCCGGCAATCCGCTGATGGACGAGAAGCGCCGCGCCTTCTACGAATACCACTCGGCCCTGATGGAGCCTTGGGACGGCCCCGCCGCCGTGGCCTTCACCGATGGCCGCCAAATCGGCGCGACCCTGGACCGTAACGGTCTGCGCCCCGCCCGCTACCTCATCACCGATGACGATTACGTGGTCATGGCTTCGGAAATGGGCGTCCTCGACATCCCGGAAAGCAAGATCGTCAAGAAATGGCGCTTGCAGCCGGGCAAGATGTTCCTCATCGACACCGAGCAGGGCCGCATCATCGACGACGCCGAAATCAAGGCGGAACTGGCCGATAAAGCCCCCTACCAGCAATGGTTGAGCGAGACCCAAATCCAGTTGGAAAAGCTGCCGCCGGAAGTGGCCGCGATGCCGCCGGATTCGCAGACCCTGTTGGACCGTCAACAAGCCTTCGGCTACACCCAGGAAGACATCAAGTTCTTCCTGAAACCCATGGCCGCGAGCGGCCAAGAGCCGGTCGGTTCCATGGGCACCGACGCGGCGCTGGCCGTGCTGTCGGCCCGTCCGCGCTTGCTGTACGACTATTTCAAGCAGGCTTTCGCCCAGGTCACCAACCCGGCCATCGACCCGATCCGCGAGGAACTGGTCATGTCCCTGGTCTCCCACATCGGGCCGCGCCCGAACCTGTTGGGTCTTAACCATGGCGGCACCCATAAGCGCCTGGAAGTGCATCAGCCCATCCTGACCAACAAGGATTTGGAGAAAATCCGCCGCATCGAGGCCCGCACCGGCGGCGCGTTCAAGACTTCCACCCTGAGCTTCTGCTATCCGGCGGACGCGGGCGCGAGCGGGATGGAACCGGCGCTGAAATCCCTATGCGCCCAGGCCGAGCAAGCCGTCCACGCGGGCGACAATATCCTGGTGCTGTCCGACCGCGACATGGATGCCGACCATATCGCCATCCCGGCATTGCTGGCCACTTCCGCCGTGCATTACCACCTGATCAACACCGGCCTCCGCACCCAGGTGGGCTTGGTAATCGAAACCGGCGAGGCCCGCGAGGTGCATCACTTCGCCCTGCTGGCGGGCTATGGCGCGGAAGCCATCAACCCCTATCTGGCCTTCGACACGCTGTCCGACCTGCGCACGACCCTGTCCGAGAAAATCTCCGAGGACGAGGTCCACAAGCGCTATATCAAAGCCATCGGCAAGGCGCTGCTCAAGATTATGTCCAAGATGGGCATCTCGACCTACCAATCCTACTGCGGCGCCCAGGTGTTCAACGCCATCGGCCTGAGCGATGATTTCCTGAACCAGTATTTCGCGGGCACCTCCTGCACCACCGATGGCGCGGGTCTGAAAGAGATTGCCGAGGAAGCGGTGCGCCGCCATCGCACGGCCTACAGCGATGCGCCCCTCTACCGCAACGCCTTGGATGTGGGCGGCGAATACGCCTTCCGCGTGCGCGGCGAAGACCATGTCTGGACTCCGGAAACCATTTCCAAGCTCCAGCACGCCACCCGCACCAACAACTGGGATACCTACGTCGATTACACGAAATCCATCAACGAGCAGAACGAGCGCTTGCTGACCCTGCGCGGCTTGTTGGACTTCAAGTACGACCGTGCGCCGGTGCCGCTGGAAGAAGTGGAATCCGCCAAGGACATCGTCAAGCGTTTCGCCACCGGCGCAATGTCGTTCGGCTCGATCTCCTACGAAGCCCACACCACGCTGGCCATCGCCATGAACCGCATCGGCGGCAAATCCAACACCGGCGAAGGTGGCGAACTGCCGGAGCGCTTCACCCCGCTGGCAAACGGCGATTCCATGCGTTCCGCCATCAAGCAGGTGGCTTCCGGGCGTTTTGGCGTGACCGCCGAATATCTGGTCAACGCCGATGACATCCAGATCAAGATTTCGCAGGGCGCGAAGCCGGGTGAAGGCGGCCAGCTCCCAGGGCACAAGGTCGATGCGGTCATCGCCAAGGTGCGCCATTCGACCCCCGGTGTCGGCCTGATTTCGCCGCCGCCGCACCATGACATCTATTCCATCGAAGACTTGAAGCAGCTCATCCACGACCTCAAGAACGTGAACCCGGCAGCCCGCATCAGCGTCAAGCTGGTGTCGGAAGTGGGCGTCGGCACGGTCGCGGCGGGCGTCGCCAAGGCCCATGCCGACCATGTGACCATCGCCGGTTACGACGGCGGCACCGGGGCCAGCCCGATCACCTCGATCAAGCATGCCGGTTTGCCCTGGGAAATCGGTTTGGCCGAAACCCACCAGACCTTGGTGCTGAACAAGCTGCGGGGCCGGATTTGCGTGCAGGCCGATGGCGGCATGCGGACGGGCCGTGACGTAGTCATCGCCGCCCTGTTGGGTGCCGACGAAATGGGCTTCGCCACCGCGCCCCTGATCGTCGAAGGCTGCATCATGATGCGCAAATGCCATCTGAACACCTGCCCCGTCGGCGTCGCCACCCAAGACCCGGAACTCCGCAAGCGCTTCACCGGCCAGCCGGAGCATGTGGTGAACTTCTTCTTCTTCATCGCCGAGGAAGTGCGCCAACTCATGGCCAAGCTGGGCTACCGCAGCTTCGCGGAAATGATCGGCCAAGCCGACCGCCTCGACATGCGCAAAGCCGTGGCCCATTGGAAGGCGTCCAAGATCGACCTGTCGCGCTTGCTGTATAAGCCGGATGCGGGCGCGGGCGTCGCCATCGCCAACACCGAAAGCCAGGATCACGGCCTCAACCAAGCGCTGGACCGCCAGTTGATCGACATGGCGACGCCGGCCTTGGAGACCAAGAAACCGGTCAGCATCGACATCGGCGTGCGCAACTTCAACCGCACCGTGGGCGCAATGCTCTCGGGCGAGGTGGCGAAGCGCTATGGCCATGCCGGTTTGCCGGAAGACACCATCCATGTCCGTATGCACGGCACGGCGGGCCAGAGCTTCGGCACCTTCCTGGCGGCGGGCATCAGCCTCGAACTCGTCGGCGAAGCCAACGACTATGTCGGCAAGGGCTTGTCCGGGGGCCGCATCGCCATCTACCCGCCCGCCGAATCGCCCATCGTGCCCGAGGAAAACATCATCGTCGGCAACACCGTGTTATACGGGGCCATCCAAGGCGAGTGCTATTTCCGCGGCGTCGCGGGCGAGCGCTTCGCGGTGCGCAACTCCGGCGCGGTCGCGGTGGTGGAAGGCGTGGGCGACCATGGCTGCGAATACATGACCGGCGGCGTGGTGGTGGTGCTGGGCAGCACGGGCCGCAACTTCGCGGCGGGCATGTCGGGCGGCGTGGCCTATGTGCTGGACGAAACCGGCGATTTCGACCGCCGCTGTAATCTGTCCATGGTGGAATTGGAGCCGATCCCGGCGGAAGACGCCGCGCTGGAAGCCCTGGACCATCAGGGCGGCGACCTCGAAACCCATGGCCTGGTCGATGTCATGCGCGACATGACCAAGCAGGATGCCCAGCGCCTACACGCCCTGGTCGAACGCCACGCCCACTATACCGGCAGCGCCAAGGCCAAGCTGATCCTGGAGAACTGGGCGGCCTACCTGCCGAAGTTCGTCAAGGTCATGCCGGTCGATTACAAGCAGGCATTGGAAAAGATGGCGAAAGCCAAGGCGCAGGCCGAGGTCCGGCACTGAGCGGCACGCGGCGGGCAGCCCCTGCCCGCCCATCCCGGACTTCCGGGCCATTGGAAAATAGATTCAAGCGTGCCGGCAGGCACCATCAAGAGGTAATAGCATAATGGGCAAACCCACGGGATTCATGGAAATCTCGCGTCAGGACAGGCGCTACACGCTGGTGGCGGACCGCACCCAGCACTACCGGGAATTCGTCATTCCGTTGACCGAGGAGGAAGTCGCCAAGCAGGGCGCGCGCTGTATGGACTGCGGCATCCCCTATTGTCATCAGGGCTGCCCCATCAACAACATCATCCCGGATTGGAACGATCTGGTTTACCAGGGCAATTTCCAGGAAGCCATCGAGGTGCTGCACAGCACCAACAACTTCCCGGAATTCACGGGCCGCATCTGCCCCGCACCCTGCGAAGCCGCCTGCACCCTGAACCTCACCGACGAACCCGTCACCATCAAGTCCATCGAATGCACCATCATCGACAAGGCTTGGGAAATGGGCTGGGTCAAGCCGCAAATCCCCGCCCGCCGCACCGGCAAGAAGGTCGCCGTCGTGGGCTCCGGCCCGGCGGGACTCGCCGCCGCCCAGCAATTGGCGCGGGCCGGGCATAGCGTCGTCGTGTTCGAGAAGAACGACCGCATCGGCGGCCTCTTGCGCTACGGCATCCCCGATTTCAAGTTCGAGAAGCACCACATCGACCGCCGCATCGCCCAGATGCAAGCCGAAGGCGTGGTGTTCCGCCCCAATTGGCACATCGGCAAGGACATTCCCGCCAAGCAATTGGTCGATGAATTCGACGCCGTGGTCTTGGCCGGCGGCTCCGAGCATCCGCGCGACCTCACCGTGCCGGGCCGCGAATTCAAGGGCGTGCATTTCGCCATGGAATTCCTGCCCCAGCAGAACAAGCGCAACGCGGGCGATGCGCTGCCGGAAGACTCCAGCCTGAGCGCCAAAGGCAAGCACGTCGTGGTCATCGGCGGCGGCGACACCGGCTCCGATTGCATCGGCACCTCGATACGCCATGGCGCGGTCTCCATCACCCAGTTGGAAATCCTGCCGAAACCGCCCGAAAAGGAAAACAAAGCCACCACCTGGCCCAACTGGCCCAACAAGCTGCGGACCTCCAGTTCCCACGAAGAAGGCTGCGAGCGCATGTGGAGCGTCGATACCGTGTCACTGGAAGGCGAAAACGGCCAGGTCACCCAGATCAACTGCGTCAAGGTGGAATGGAAGAACGAAGGCGGGCGCTGGGTCATGAACAAGGTCGAAGGCAGCGAATTCAGCCTGAAAGCCGATATGGTGCTGCTGGCCATGGGCTTCGTGCATCCGGTCCATGGCGGCATGTTGCAGGAACTCGGGGTCGATCTCGACGAGCGCCGCAACGTCAAGGCCAACACCCTGGACTACCGCACTTCCCTCGACAAGGTCTTCACCGCCGGCGATATGCGCCGCGGCCAATCCCTGGTAGTCTGGGCCATCCGCGAAGGTCGGCAATGCGCCCGCGCCGTCGATGAATACCTGATGGGCGCTTCCGAGCTACCACGCTGAGGCTAGCCGCCGCTGCCCGTCGAGCGAAAGGGGGTCTTGATAGACCCCCTTTTTTTTTGGACTATTTCCCGTCATTAACTTTTCATCTTGGGTTCACTCCGCCGTCATCCGTCCGACCTACGCTGTTAACGCATTATTCCAACAACAATAGAAGGAGCCGCTATGAAGCTCTTATCCACCATCCATCAATACGATGTATCGATGTTCTACTGGGTCATGGCCCGGAAACATCTCGCGTTCTTCACCCAAATCAGCCGCTGGGTTTCCCGCTCCGGCGATGGCGGCCTGTACGCCCTGTTCGCGGTCTATCTGTTCTACACCGGACTCCCCGCCGACCGGCTGTTCCTGACCACCGGGTTGGCCGCCTTCCTGCTCGAACGCCCGGTCTATTTCGTCCTCAAGAATTGGTTCAAGCGCAACCGCCCGCAGGACGCCCTGTTCGATTTCCGCAGTTTCATCATCCCTTCCGACCAGTTCAGCTTCCCCTCCGGGCATACTTCCGCCGCTTTCCTCATGGCGACCCTCTTGACCTACTTCCATCCCGCGCTGGCCGTGCCCGCCTACCTCTGGGCAAGCGGCGTCGGTTTGTCTAGGATATTCCTCGGGGTGCATTTCCCCAGCGATATTTTGGTAGGCGCAACCATGGGCACCAGCATCGCCCTGTTCAGCATGAGGATTCTCGGTACGTGAAGATATTTTATGGCGTCCAGGCCACGGGCAATGGACATATCACCCGGGCGCGGGTCATGGCACCACGCCTCCGGGCCGCTGGCATCGAGGTGACTTACTTGTTCACGGGCCGCCCTTGGGAACAATTGTTCGAGATGGAGGTGTTCGGGGATTATCAATGGCGGCGGGGCTTGACCTTCCACACCCATGCGGGCCGGGTCAGCTATCTCAAAACCGCCGTCGAGAACAATCCCACCCATTTCTGGCGGGATATCAGATCGCTGGACCTGTCCGGCTACGATCTGGTCATCACCGACTTCGAGCCGGTGACCGCCTGGGCGGCCCGGCTACGCGGCATCAAGACCATCGGCCTCGGCCACCAATACGCCTTCCCGCAGGATATTCCCATCACCGGGGACGATATTTTCGCCCGCAATATCATGCGGTATTTCGCGCCCGCCACCACCGGACTGGGCCTGCATTGGCACCATTTCGGCCAGCCGATCCTGCCGCCGGTGATCGAAACCCCGGAACCCGGCCCGGTCCAGCAAAACAAGATATTGGTTTATCTGCCCTTCGAAGAAATCCACGATATCGTACACCTATTCCAGGGTTTCCGGGATTATCAATTCCATGTTTATACCCACCATTATATCGAACATAAACCCCCGCATATCCATATCAAACAACTCTCCCGCGCCGGTTTCCAGAACGATCTCAGGGATGCGGCGGGCGTGGTGTGCAACGCCGGCTTCGAGCTGGCCTGCGAAGCCCTGCAAATGGGCAAGAAGCTGTTGGTGAAACCCTTGCGGGCGCAGATGGAACAGCTGTCCAACGCCCTGGCCCTGGAGGCAACCCAGTTGGGCGCGGTGATGCCGGAATTGGACGCGGTGGCGGTGGACTATTGGCTGAAGAATGGCCGGACCATCCAAGTGGTGTTCCCGGATGTCGGGCAGGCCATCGTGGAATGGTTGCTCAAGGGCGAGTGGCGGGTGGACCTGGATTGGGCCATGAGCATCTGGGACCGGGTGGTCTACCGCGACCCCGCCCACCACACGCCCCTGGCCGTTCCGGCGTGACCGGAGGTGGGCTGTAGGGGCGGACTTATCCCGCAAATCCCCACAGCCCCCCATACACCTAGCCCTCGATACCCGCCGCGTAGCCGCTCCAATCCCTGGATTTATCGCCGAACACCAGGAAATACGGATTGAGGAGGGATTCCTTGGCGTTGTACAACAAGGGACGCCCCGCCAAATCGGTCACCTGACCGCCCGCCTCGTTGACCACGCAATGCGCCGCCGCCGTATCCCATTCCGAGGTCAGGCCGATACGGGGATAAAGGTCGGCGCTGCCTTCGGCCACCCAGCACAGCTTGAGCGAGCTGCCGATGGACACCAGTTCGTGTTCGCCGACCCGGCTCAGATAAAGGTCCAAGGCTTCCCCACCATGGGAGCGGCTGCCCACCACGCGCAGCCTGTGCGGTGCCTGGGTCCAGACATGCAGGCTGCCGGGTTCGGCCCCGCCCGCTTGGCGGAACGCTCCGCAGCCTTCGGAAGCGAAATAGCACAAATCCTTGGCCGGAGCGTAGACCACGCCCAGCACCGGCAGGTGGCGGTGGATCAAGGCGACATTGACGGTGAATTCCCCGTTGCGCTTGACGAATTCCTTGGTGCCGTCCAGGGGATCGATCAGCCAATAGGTCTCCCAAGCCGAACGGGCCGCGAAGGGCAAGGCTTTGGATTCCTCGGACAGCACCGGATAGGCCGGATGCAGGGCTTCCAAGCCCTCGACCAGGCAATGATGGGAAGCCAGGTCGGCGGCGGTCAAGGGGGAGTTGTCCTCCTTGACGCCGACCCGGAAGTCCGATTCGTAAATCTCCATGATACGGCGGCCGGCCTCCTTGGCGAGCGCGATGACGGGTTCGAGGAAATGCGAGGGTTCTTTTCTAATGGGCATGGCTTGGAATCCGCGGTTGCTGCTCACTGGGTGGGGTAGGTTTGGGAGGAAGGGGCTTAGATGATAAGACTGGCAGGGGAAATATTATCCTATGATCGAATGGCAAAACATTAGCAGCGTGTTTCTCGATATGGACGGCACTTTGCTGGACCTGAATTTCGATAACCACTTCTGGCTGGAATTCGTGCCCCGGCGCTATGCCGAACGCCATGGCCTGAGCTTGGAGGAAGCCAACGCCCGGCTGGCACCGCGTTTCAAGGCCACCGAGGGCCGCTTGGAATGGTATTGCCTGGATTATTGGAGCGAACAATTGCAGCTCGATATCGCCGATATGAAGGCGGAAATCGCCGGACTGATCGCCGTGCTGCCGCATGTCACCGAGTTCTTGGACGGGGTCCGCGCCCTGGGCAAGCGCTTGGTATTGGTCACCAACGCCCATCCCAAGAGCCTTGGCCTCAAGATGGAGCGCACCCGGCTCCACGCCTTTTTCGACCATATCGTCAGTTCCCATAGCCTGGGCCACCCCAAGGAAGACCCGGTATTCTGGGACAAGCTGGGCGGCATCGAGCCTTTCGACCCGGCGCGGACCCTGCTGGTGGACGATAGCCTCCCGGTATTGCGCTCGGCGCGGCGCTTCGGCATCGCCCATCTGGTCGCCATCCGCAAGAACGATTCGCGGCGTCCGCCCCGCGAGATCGACGAATTCCCCGCCATCCACGATTTCCGGGAATTGCTCGCGACCGGAACCGCTCAATAAGCATCCTCCCGGGCCTGGGCGGGATGCCCATGCTCGCGGCAAAGCTGCTCCGCGTCCACCTCGGACAGCGCCTCGGTGGTAAGTCCGCAACGCCGCCCGCCACCGGCTTCCAATAAATGATGGCGGCAGGTCTTGCAGGCACCGAAGGTCTTGAGCCCGTTGGCCTGCTGCAAGCGCCGCAGCACCCAATCCAACACCCCCAACACCTCGCCTGCCTCGGTTGCGCTCAGGCCGTCGAAGGCCGATTTCAGCACCTGCGGCGGGATCGATTCCGCCACCACATGCGCCCCGGCCTCGGTCAGGCGCAGATGCACCACCCGGCGGTCCTTGGCGTCGGCCTGCTTCTCGATCAAGTGGTTGGCCTCCAACACCCCCAGGGTCTGGGAGACGGTGCCCTTGGTCAACCCCAGGAATTCGGCCACGGCCACCGGGGTATTGCTGTAGCGGTTGCAACGGCCAAGGTAGTGCAAGGCTTCCAATTGCACCGGTTGCAACCCGTTGCCGATCCCCGTCCTGCGCACATCGGTGCGGAGCAGGTTGGCGATACGTTCCAGATATTCGTAGATGGCGTCGGTGTTCATAAGCACGGTGGTCGCGGATCAATCGTTATTGACAAGGCTAGGCTCCGATAATAGTATCGACACAATACTTTTTCAAACGGCTCCCGATTTCCTCAAGCCTGGAGCGCCGCCCAAGCCGGTTCCAAACCCGCCCCCGGCGGCGCTACTTTTTTTTCCATCCCTACCAACCCCTGCCTGGGCGGAACACCATGAACATCTTCCATGTCTTCGACACCTTCGCTACCCGCGCCACGGGCGGCATCCTGCATTTCGATGTGGTCCTACCCACGAACGACCCGGCCCTGGCCTTGCGGGCCGCCCGCGCCTGGCTGGCCGCCATCGGCGCGCCCGACGCCCAGGTCAACCCGGAAAGTTGCGCCTACTGCCATAGCACGCCGGACGCGCCGGAGGACGTGCGCGGGGAAATCGCGACGCGGGGCTATGCCATTTACAAACTGGAGGGTTGCCCGCGGGACTGAAGCGCGACACCGCGGCCATGGAGGCGCGGCGATGGTGGAAAATTCCCAGGGCGCGGGGGAGAAGGTCCGGTCGGGGTCGGAGTCCATACGCCTTCATTGTGGCATAGGACCCGGCGGGCGGGCATTTACCCCCCGCGGCGGAGGGATAAATGGCTTGTTCGATGGGAAGGGGTTGATTATTGGCCGGGCTCGCCGCCGCCCACTTTCTCGATGGCCTTGCCCATGCAGTTCATCACGAATTCGGTCACGCCGTTGGCGGCTTCGCGGGCCCGCTTGGGCGAGCCGAACAACTGGGTGTAATCGGTGATGGCCTTCTCCGCGTCGTTGGGGGACCTGACGCTGAGGAAACGGGCATAAGCCTCGAAATACTGCTCACGGCGCGGGTCGCCGGCGAATCCCGGCAAGGAGTCGGTGATTTCCTTCACCACGCACTCGGCGACAGGTTCGGGATCGAGCTTGTAGTCTTTCAGGTCTTGGTCGTCCTTGAACTTGTCGACCAGGATTTCCTTGAGTCCGGTCTGCTCCTTGGTCGAACAAGCGGCCAGGGCGGATACCGCGCAAATAGCGATCAGGATTTTTCTCATGGGGCAACCTAGGGGATTCGGGTCAGGCGTAAAAGCCTTTTATTATGCTAGGGAACCGCCACCCTGGCTAGGTTTTTGCCGGGCCGCACCGGGAAACCCCCATGGTTCACGACAAGGCTCCGGCCCGCACCACCTCGCGGATGCCATCCCAGCCTTCCTTGATCTCCCGGACCAAATCGCCAACCTCGTCCAGCATGGCGATATCGTTGCGGGAGCTGGCCAGGAACAAGCGCTCGATCATATAGCCATAGAGCCGGTCCAGATTGATGGCGATATCGCCGCCCTGTCCGGGGTCGAGGCAGGATTGCAGGTAATTGAGGATTTCGATGGCATTGCCGATGACCCTGGCCTTCTCGCCATAGGCACCGCGCCCGATGCTGCCCTTGGCGACGGCGATGCGGTCCTGCAAGCCATCGAACAGCATCGCGATCAAGGTATGCGGATCGGCGTAGGCCACGCCGGCGTCGAGCTGGTTCTGTTGGTATTCCCTCAAAGCGTAGTGCGCGGGTTTCATAGGTCGCCTCTCTATGGATTCGGATAGTGATGGTCGGAAGCTGATCGTCGGTCCGCCTGGGCGGACATCCCGCCGTTCCTAACAGGCTATATCGGCCCGGCCCCCGGCGACTTGAGCGGCCCGGCCCCAAGTTTTTCGGCCACGCCCGGCGCTTCCCGGAGCGGGGGCGCTTGGGAACCCAGGTCCGGCCTTGCTATCCTAGAGCGCCAGGTCCGCCCAGGCGGGCCGCTCTACCACAAGCACGACCTACCGATCCCCAGGAGGAATCCATGCGTACTCTGTCTATATTGGCGATAGCGGGACTGATGGCGGTGGGCACCGCCGCACGGGCCGACGCGGAAGCCGCCAAGGCCACGGCCACCGGTCTGTGCGCGGGCTGCCACGGGGCCAAGGGCATCAGCGCCGCCGACAGCTTCCCCAACTTGGCGGGACAAAAGAAAGGCTATCTCATCACCGCCCTCAAGGCCTACCGGGATAAGTCCCGCAACGCCCCGATGATGAACGGCATGGCCGGATCGCTGAGCGATCAGCAGATCGAGGATTTGGCGGCCTATTTCTCCGGCCTGAAACCCGAATAGACCAGACCGGGGCCGCCGTGCCCACCGGAACGACGGCCCCGCCCCTCCCAAACGAGCGTTATGGAAACCATCGATTTAGATTTATTGGGATTAGCCGCGGGCGGCCTGACCACCGTGTCCTTCGTGCCACAGGTGCTGAAGATTTGGCGGAGCAAGTCCGGCCAGGACGTGTCGTATGGGATGTTCGCGCTGTTCAGCGCGGGGGTGGGCTTGTGGCTGCTCTACGGCTATCTGCTCGACGCCAAGCCCATCATCGTCGCCAACGCCGTGACCCTATGCCTGGCCTTGGTGGTGATCGCCCTGAAATACCACTACCGGCCCAGGGCTTGAACCCGGCTCACACCAGGATCAAAGGATAAATCCCCTGCTCGGCCAAAGTCGGCACCAGGTCGGCGCCGCGCCGCGCCAACACCAGCACCCGACAGCCGGACTGCCGCATCCCCCGCAATAGCTTGACCCCGTCTCCCGGCTCGACCGGGAACAAACCCGGCACCCGTCCCTCTTCCGCGCAACGCGACAAGACCTGGGCCGCCAAGGCCTGGAAGCCACCCCCATCCGCCACCGGCAGCACCACCGATAAACCACAACCCTCGCCCCGCGCCAATTCCTCCGCCAGACGCAAAGCCGCCCCGGCCGCGGCGGAGCCGTCGTACAGCGCCCACACCGGAGCCGCCGCGGGCTGGAGCGGCCGTCCGGCCTTATGGCCCAGGCACAGGATATCGACCTGCCCCGCCTCCTCGAACACCGTCGCCATGAACGGCCCGCGCACGGCCTTGAAACCGACCTCGATGCTCAAGCGCTGGTTCAAGCGGGACAACAAGGCTTGGATACGCCCGGCGCGGGCCCGCAGGGCGCGTTCCAACCGAAGGCGGTCCAGCCCGCGTTCGGCGGTGGAATCGCGGCAGACTTCCCTAGCGAAGGGTAATCCGGCCAGATTGGCGAGATCGGCGTCCTCGACGAACAGCGCCAGCAAGCGGGCCTGTTTACGGGCGGCCAACATCGCCGCCAATTCCAACACCTCGGACTCGTTCCGCAACAGGTTCAACGCCACCACGATCCGGGCGGCTTGGAGAACGTCCGCCTCAGCCATGGCCATCCCTCCCCTCGCTCTTTTCCGACGGCTCGGACTGGGCTAGCCGCCGGCGGATATCCGCCCATTCCAGCAAGCGGCGCTCCACCCGGCCATTCACGCTGTCGGCGGGGAATTGCCCGGCGGCGTCCCGCGCCCCGGCCTCCATGCCCATCAGCAAAGCCAGCGCCTGATCGACCGAGGACACGGCATGGACCTGGAACCGTCCCGCCGCCACCGCCGCCACCACATCGCGACGCAACATCAAGCGCTTGATATTGGCCGCAGGGATAATCACGCCCTGTTGTCCGCTCAGCCCGGATTCGCGGCAGATATCGAAGAAGCCCTCGACCTTCTCGTTCACCCCGCCGATGGGCTGGACCCGGCCCTGCTGGTTGACCGAACCCGTCACCGCGAACCGCTGCTGGATCGGCAGTTCCGCCAACGCGGACAGGAGGGCGCACAATTCCGCCAGCGAGGCGCTATCGCCATCGACCAGGCCATAGGATTGCTCGAATACGAGACTCGCGGCCAAGGCCAACGGCTGGCCCGGCGCATAGCGGGCGGCGAGGAACGAGGACAAGATCATCACGCCCTTGCTATGCAACGCGCCGCCCAGGGCGGTTTCGCGCTCGATATCGACCACCTTGCCCGCGCCCAGCCGGGTGGTGGCGGTGATGCGGGCGGGCTGGCCGAAGGCGAAACCGTTCAGGCTGATGACCGACAAGCCGTTGATCTGGCCGACCACGCCGCCTTCGGTATCGATGAAGATCGTCTTGCGGCGGATGGCCTCGTAAATCCGCTCGCGTATCCGGTCGGAACGGCGGATTTGTTGGTCGATGGCGGTCTGTACGTCCTCGCGGACGATGAGCGCCCGGCCTTGCTGTCCGGCCCAATAATCGGCCTCCTTCAGCAAATCGTCTAAGCCGCGCCAATGGGTGGAAAGTTTTTCGCTGTCCTCGACCCGGCGGGCCGACCATTCCACCACCCGGATCACCGCGTCCCGATCCAGCGGCTTGAGACCGTTGCGCCGGGCCAAGCTGCCGATCAAACGGGCATACAGGGCATGGCCGTCGGCGTCGCGGTCCATGGTCTCCTCGAAATCGGCGGCGACCTTGAACAGCTCCCGGAACTCGGGATCGTACAGGCTGAGCCAATAATACAAAGCGCGGTCCCCGGTCAGGATCACCTTGATATCCAAGGGAATCGGCTCGGGCTCCAGGGTCGCGGTGCTGAGGAACCCCAAGGTCCGTTCCAAAGGCTCGATGCGGACTTCCCCGGTCTCCAGGGTACGTTTCAAGCTGTCCCAAGCATAGGGCTGCATCAGCAGTTTGCGGGCGTCCAATATCAGGTAGCCGCCATTGGCCCGGTGCAGGGCACCCGCCTTGATCATGGTGAAATCGGTGACCAAGGCGCCCATCAATGCCTGATATTCGACCCGGCCTATCAGATTGGCCTGGGTGGGCAGGTTTTCGCAGACGATGGGGGCGCTGGACTCGCCGTCGTGATCGACCAGGAGGTTTACCGCGTAACGCTGCCAAGGATTGACCCGCTGGCCCTGCCCCAGCAAAGCCGCCGCCATCCCGCCGCTGCCTTCGGCCTTGGAAAAGAAATCGTCGGCATGGTCGATCAGTTCGCGCCGCATCAGGTCGAGATGGGCGGCCACCGGCTCGACGGCGGCATAATCGGCCCGCAGTTCCGCCATGGGATGACCGATGGCGAAACCGGCGATCTCCCGGTTCAGCGCCTTGAGCTTGTGCTTGGCCTCGCGCCGCCAAGCCGGGAACTGTCGCATCAACTTGGTCAATTGCTGGTGCAACTGGGCGACGTGTTCCTGGATTTCCTGTTGCTGGCGCTCGGGCAGTTGGTGGAAACGGTCCGGGCTGAGCACCTCGTCCTTGGGGTCGATGGGCGCGAAGGCGAAGCCGGTCGGGGTCTCGATCAAGGCGATATGCTGGCGGGCCGCTTCCCGGCGCAGTTCCTCGATGGCGTGGCTTTCGCGCTCCTTGGCCTCCTCCTCGATCTCCTCGGCCCGCGCCCGGTATTCCTCGCCCTCGAACGCGGCGGGAATGGCCCCGACCAGTTCTTCGAGGGTCCGCGCCACGTCCTCGGCGAAGCGCCGCCCCAGTCCCGGCGGCAGGCGCAGCGTCTTGGGCTTGGACGGCTCGGCGAAATTATGGACATAACACCAATCGTCGGGAACGGGCCGGTGTTCGGCCTCGCGGGCGACCACCTCCCGCACCACGGTGGCCTTGCCCGCGCCGGGCGGTCCCAGGGCGAACAGGTTGAAGCCCGACCGGCCCATGCCCAGACCGAAGCGCAAGGCGTCCAAGGCCCGCTCCTGGCCGACGGCGATGCCGATATCGGCCAATTCGGCGGTGGTCTGGAACGGGAAATCGCCCGGATCGCAGGCGCTATAAAGACGTCCGGGCGGCAAGGAGGTCTGATGGTCCGTCATGGCGGTTCCTCCGGGGGTGGGGTTCGGGGCGGGCGGACTCCTCTCCAGGTAGACCCCGCCACCGCCCGATGATTCGGGCAGCGCGGGTGGCGGCTCACGCCCACCCTAATAACTATGGATCAATCCGGCGGGATGGGGAATGCCGCTGGAACGCCTGGACTAACGCGCCACCGCGTTCCAATCCGCCTCGTGGTAGCCCACCAATACCTGGTTATCCAGCCGATTCACCTCGGTCTCCATCCACCCCATGTCTTGGGGGAAGCGGAACAAATCGCGCTGGCTTTGCGGGTCCAGGAAGCGCAGCCCCAAGGGCAAGCGCTCGGCGGGCGCGAAACCGCCATGCCCCGCCAGGATGAACCCCCATTCCCCGAACGAAGCCACATAGGCGTGATAAGGCCAGGTGTGGAAACCCACCGCCGCCAAGGTGTTCACCACGCACCAAAAGCTGCGGCGGGCGGCATAAGGCGAGGTCGATTGCACCACCAAGAGTCCCGTCCGGGCCAGATGATGATCCAACAGCCGGTAGAACGCCGTGGTATACAGCTTGCCGATGCCGAAACTGGTCGGGTCGGGGAAATCGGCGATGACGAAATCGAACAGTTCGGGCGTCTGATCCAGCCAGACCATGGCGTCGGCATTGATCACCCGCACTCTCGGATCGGTCAGCGCCCCGCCGTTCAAACCGCGCAGCCAGTCGTGGCGGCTGAACAAGCGGGTCATGGCCGGATCGAGTTCCACCAGGGTCACGGATGCCACGTCGGGATACTTGAGGATTTCCCGCACCGCCAAGCCATCGCCGCCGCCCAGCACCAACACCCGCTTGGCCCAAGGCAAGGCCGCCAAACCGGGATGCACCAAGGCCTCGTGATAGCGGTATTCATCGCGGGAGCTGAATTGCAGGTTGCCATTGAGGAATAGGCGTAAATCGTCGGCCCAACGGGTCAGCACGATACGCTGATAGGGCGTGGTCTCGGCATAGACGATATCGTCGCTGTAGAACTGCGCCTCGGCATAGGCGGTCAAGCGCCCCGCCCCGGCCAGCCCAGCCAGCAGCAAAACCGTCACCGCCGCGCACTGCCCCGCCGCCCAGCGCCAAGGTCCGGGCCGTCCCCGGAACAACCACAGCGTCGCCGCCGCCACCAGGGCGTTGAGCAGCCCGAACAACAGCGCGGTACGGATCATGCCCAGACGCGGGGCCAACACCAGCGGGAACAGCAAGGATACCGCCAGCGCTCCCAGATAATCGAAGGTCAAGACCTCCGACACCAATTCGCGGAACCGCACCTTCTCGTGCAGGATGCGCATCAGCAAGGGGATTTCCAGCCCTACCAGCACGCCCACCGCCAGCACCAACCCATACAACGCCGCCATGAACGGTGCCCCGGCCTGGGCGAACAACAGGAACAACACCGCCGCCGACACCCCGCCGAACAGGCCGACGGCCAATTCGATCTGCACGAAGCGCAATACCAGATTGCCGCCGACATGTTTGGACAGCCAGGAACCGATGCCCATGGCGAACAGATAAGTACCGATGACGGTGGAAAACCGGGTGATGGAATCGCCCAGCAGATAGCTGGCCATGGCCCCGGCGATGAGTTCGTAGACCAGCCCGCAGGAGGCGATGAGGAAGACAGAGGCAAGAAGGGCGTATTTCAACCGACCACCGTGCCATAAGGTCGGGACGAATCCCCAACCCACCGCACCGCCCAGAAAACGGCATATAGCACCGTGATTTCCAGCACCGGATAAGATGGCACCAAATATCTGGATTCCAAGTCGGCATTGGCCGCAAGCGAAACCAGCCTGGGAATGAAATAAGCTAGGAACAACCCGGAGACGATCCAGATTTCGCGCCGCCGACCGGCCAAGACCAGCGCGATAACCCACAACCCCAACAGCGCATTTTTATAGTAGCGGGCCAGTTTTTCACCGCTTCCACCAAAAGAGCCACCCGCGAAATATAAGGTATCTTTTTGCTGCCAGATATTCACGATCCTTTTCAACAACAAAACCGGCTTGGGTGTCAGGTTGCCCCGGCTATCCACCAAGCGCTGCAAATCGCTTTCAATCTCCTTGGGCAAAGAAGCTCCATCGTCCAAAGCGCCCAACCGCCGCAGAATATCCTTGAATTCGTCGGTATTCAGCGCGGGGTCTATGGATGCCCCATCCCAATACTTGCCGAGCCTGCTATAGTGCTTGCCCCAAACCGGCCACAGGAAACCCGAGGTCGCGTTTTGGGCCAAGGCGGCGCTCCGCCAAAACCCGACCACTGCCGGGGAGAGACCGGGATCGGCGATCACCGCAGGAAGCAAAGGCAAACCCACGCGCCAAGCCCGTACCACCATAATTCCCGGAACCAGGGCGGTCGCCATTAGCAATAACACCGCCCGGCCAACCCCGACCCGCCACCCCGATAGATAAAATCCCGACGCGCAGGCTGGAATCAGTAACCATACCGAATCCCAGCGCATCGATACGGAGAAACAAAGCGCCAAACCCATCCACAGCGTCCTCAAGCGGCGCTCGGCCAAAGACCTGAATATCTCCGCGAAAACCCATAACGCCCCCGCCGATGCCAGGGTTTCAGTCAGCACCCACCTGGACCAGCCCAAGGTCAGCGGAGACAACGCCAATACCACGCCTGAAACCATCAACAAGCCGAAGCTGCCATGCCATAGATAGCCGGACCATAGCGCATATACCAAGGCCAGCGCGAAACCCAAGGTTTGGGCTTGGGCGATTCGCAAGATATCGCCCCCCAAGGATTTAATGGCGGCGATAAACAAAGGATAACCGGGTGGCTGGCTACCCCAAGTAGGCTGACAGACTCCGTCCACTGAATCATGGATGGAATAACACTGGTTTTTTGCGATATTATCGGCAAGCACAGAAAAGTAGTTTGAATCCGGGGTATATACCGGCTTGTCTCCGGCCAGCCATAAGCGTGTCATTAGCGCGATAGCGAATAGCAGTGATAAAACCACCACAACCCCATGGCGGAACGGTTCGGACTCCGAACCCGCCAGATTCATATAGACATCTCCCATAGCTGTGGTGGACAGGACCTATACCTCAGATCAACCATGGATCGCCGCCGCCACGATAATCGAAATCCCCAAACACATCGCCGCCGCCAGAATCGCCACCGGCAGATTCCGCTCCTTGACGATTTCATGCCACAGCGCATAAGGCGTCAATAGGTCGATAATGATGAAAGAAATCCAGAATACGGCAACGCCCAGCAAGGAATAAATCAGGGAATTCAGCAGCGCCACGGGATTAAACCATTCCGACATAGGATGCCCTCCGTTTCATTTGTGGAAAATAGATTGCCCGGAACCTAAACGATGGCCGGAACCGGAAGCCGAATCATCGCCCCCGAGGCTCCAACCCCGGTACTGGGCATAGGCGAAGAATATTAGGACCAACAAGCCATATAACCAATAAGGCCGGTAATACATACAGCCCCCCTCAGGATGAAATCCAGCTTTCTTGCGGATGATCGCTTTCCAGCCAGCGGTGGGTCTCGAAAGCATTATGCCGCCACGTCGCGATACCCGGCCAAACCGCCAAGGCCAGCAAAGCTAGGAAGAAATTGCCCCAACCGGCCCGCGCCCTTTGCACCGTCAGATCGCAAGTGACCGAAGACCAAGCTTGGGAAACCGCATCGCTTTCGGCGGACACGGCCAGATAATAGCGCCCCTCCGGCACTCCGGAAAAACGCAGGGAACCACTCCGGCTGCCTTCGTCCCAATAACCCTCGTCATAGCCCGAGTAATAACTGAATTCGCGCTCGGCGTTATATACCAAGCCGGTATCGACCTCGACCAAGGCCACGCCTAAATCGACCCAGTTATTGGCGAGATTAGTGCCGACCTGGACCTCGACCGGACCCAAGCCCTTGAGGTCGAAAGGCGGTGTGGTTTGAGTGGCTTCGGGCTGGGCGCGGTCCAGGGTCACGCGGGTATGGATGGCTTCCGGCGAACCGCTTTTGACCAGCAAGCCGAGATGCAAGCCCAATAGTAATAAAGCCAAGGCCAGGAACCGCCACCAATAACCCCCAATCCGGTTTTGCCAAGGCGAAGGCTGGTTGGCATAAATCCCATAGGGTTCGGGCAATTCCCGCTCCGGCTTGAAAGCGGCGGCGATTTCCTCCCGTCCGATATATTCTCCGAACGAATAGGTTATTTCTTTGGCGGTCCATTCCTGGGATAACAACCAGGGCGGATCGACATAATCCCGCACCCGCGCCGTGTCGCCCAAGCGCACTTGCCAATAGAATTCGCCTAGCACGAATACTACCCGCGCTTCGGAATCCTGGAAATGCCTGAGCCGCCGTTGCTGGTATTGGGCGAAACCCGGCCCGAACGCCGGTTGATGGGTGGTAGGCCGGATATAATTCCAATGGCCTTGATATTCGCTCAGCCAATCGAAACCGCCGCCCCGGTTGAGCAGTAGGTATTCGCTCCAACGGTAATTGACGCCTTCGAGCCGCGCCTCGCGCTGCATGAAGCCGACGACTTCGTAATCCTGGCTGCGTAGTTTGCCCCGGCTGCCGAGTGGAATCCGGGGGCGCGGACTTTGCGCCAACTCGGCCCGGAATACGATGGGATGGCGCTGGTCTTGGAGATCATGGGCCGAGCCGCAACTGCCGCAGACGATGACCACGCTGCTCGGCAATTTGGGCAGCAAGGGCGCTCCGCACTGGGCGCAGGCGAAGCTCTGGACTTGGACCGCCGGGCCGCGCACGCCGGTATCGCGTAGGTTCTTGAGTTCCAGCGTATCGAACCTCACCTGTTCGCCGACGAACAACAGCGGCGGGGTTTCGCTGTAATCGAGGGTGGCGAAAGCCTGGCCGGGACCGCGCAAATCGGCCAGCGCGGTGTCGTAGCCCGCCCCGACCCGGAACGGCAACTCGCCCTCCCCGGCGATGCAACGGGCTTGTTCCAGATTGGCGACCTGGAAATCCTGGCCTTGCAGGGCGAGATGCTGGCCAACCCAAAGCTCGCGGAAACCGGGGCAAGGCTCGGGCGGCGGAACCAGGAAGGACACGGCGCACAGCCCCGGCGTTTCACCCAGCCAGCCGGTGCGTCCGTTGTGGAACAGCAAATACCATTCGTTCCACAGTCCGGCTTCATATTGGAGTTGGATGCGGCCCAAGACCTGGAAGCGCTGGCCTTGGTAGCGGCCCTCGCTGCCGAGTTGGATCGGCGAGGCGTCTTCCAACAACTCGGCCATCTTGCCGAGGTTTTCCAGCACCGGGCCTTTGCGTAACAAGGTGCTATGGCAGTATTCGCACACCGCCAAGATGGAGGCGGCGGAGCGGAACAGGACTTCCGCACCGCAAGAGGGACAGGAGGCACGTTTCACGGGGCGGAACCGCGAGCGGCCTTCAAACCAGCTTCTTCAGCAATTCCGCCTTCTTGGCCTCGAACTCGGCCTGGCTGAGGATACCCTTGGTCATGAGGTCGTGGAGCTTTTCCAAGAGGGCCGTGACATCCTCGGGCGAGGAGCCCGCGCTGTTGCCCTGCCCCACCGCGCCTCCCGCGAAGGCGTTCGCCATCGCCTGTCCCAAGGCCATGCCCGCGCCCAGACCGGCCCCAGCGCCCGCCACCCCGCCCGGATTGGCGGCGGCGATGGGGATCGATTTGGCGGCCTGGAACTGGGCGTATTGGTTGAGGTCACCCACCATGTTCATACTGATGCGCTCGTCCAGCACCTTCTGCAACTCTTCCGGCAAGGACAGGTTCTGCACCACGAAGCTATCCAAGGCCAGCCCCAAACGGCTGAATTCCCCCGCCAGTTTGGCCTTGAGCATCACCGCCATCTCGTCCTGGTTGGCCGCCATGTCGATGAAGGGAATCCCGGATTCGGCGAACAAATCGGTCATCGCCCCGATCACGGTGCCGCGCAACTGGTCTTCCAGATCGTCCACCGTATAGATATCGCGGGTGCCGCTGATATTCAGGAAAAACAGCTTGGGATCGGCGATGCGGTAGGCATATTGGCCGAAACCGCGCAGCCGCACCATACCGAACTCCTTGTCGCGGATCGTCACCGGATTGGGCGTCCCCCATTTGCGGGCCAATTGCAGCCGGGTGCTGAAGAAATACACATCGCTCTTGAATGGCGATTGGAATAACTTGTCCCAGTGTTTCAAATTGGTCAGCAAGGGCATGGTGCGGGTATCGAGGGTATGGGTACCGGCCCCGAACACATCCGCCGCATGGCCTTCATCCACCAGTAAAGCCATCTGGCTTTCCCGCACCACCAATTGCGCCCCATACTGGATTTCAAAATCCGGCATGGGATAGCGGTAAGCCAGTATCCCGTCGTATTCCTCCACCCATTGGAGGACATCGACAAACTGTTTCTTGAGGAAATCGAAAAGTCCCATCGTGAGTCTCCCGGAAGTAAGAATGCGGAGTATCCAAGGCCGTGGATCAGCAGGCGACCTTGGGTAGGAAATCAATCACGGCCCCGGCTTTATCTGGTTCCAAGCCGGTAGCCTCGGAGAATACTTGGATGGCTTCGGCTTTCTGCTTGGCCCGCAATAGGTCTTGGATTCGACGCAAAGCCAGCGGGGAAAGCTCCACGATCCGGCCATCGAATACCAAACCCACCGGGTCGGTGGTGGCGGACTCGGGGATTTCGGCGGCGGCGGCTTCCGGTTCCGCTAGCGGCGCGGGTTTGGGCACGACCAACCACCGGCCCAATATCAATCCCAGCAATAACCCGACCCCAACCCCGACCGCCAACGCGGTCAACTCACGCGGCATACCCCACACGGCCAATGGCTCCACGGGTACGAACCCCCCGGCCTAAGCGGGCTTCTTGGCCCGGAAAATATAATAGCGGGCCAGCCCGCCATTGAAGACCTTCCACTGAGCCAAAGCCACTTTGAAATTGGCGGTCTGGGCCTTTTTCCGCAAGCCCAAAGCCTGCATGACCACCTGCATGGGATAGGTCCACAGCGCGGTCAAATACATCCGGCGCGAGGACGGCAGGGCTTCCTGGGTGGCCTCGGTGATATGCACCTCGGTGAAACCGCATTCCTCCATCCCGGCCTGGAATTCCTCGGCGCTGGATAGATTGGGCACGGCCCAGCCATTCAGACAATCCATCACGGCTTGCCATTCCTCCGCGTTGAATTCGCGGCGGGTGGCATAACCATCGCAGGCGATCAAAGTGCCGCCTTTTTTCAATAAGCGATAAGCCTCGTTGAAGAAATCCCGTTTATCGATGGCATAGCAACTGCTTTCGATAGCCCAAACCACATCGAAGGATTCATCGGGAAACGGGGTTCGGCAGAAATCCGCCACCTGGAATTCCACCTTATCGGCGACGCCGTGGCGCTGGGCGTTGCGCTGGGCGTGCGCCACTTGCTGGGCGCTGACAGTAATCCCGACGGCCCGGCAACCTATGTTTTTCGCCAGCCAGATGGAACTACCGCCAATGCCGCAACCCGCGTCCAAAACCCGCTGATCGGACTTGATTCCGGCGATTTCACAGAGTATCCGGTTCTTATTCAATAAAGCTTGGCTATGGGTTTTGGTATTCGCGTCCCAATAGCCATAATGCAAAGCCAGATTCTCGTTATCGAACCAAGCGGTGCGGTAATCCCAATAACAATCGTCATAATGCTTCGCGGTATCCGTGCGGATTTCTTCCTGGGAGAATTCCACGCCTTTCCTAAGGCTATCGGTACGGTAATCCTTGTTGGGTTCTAAATAATAAGACATCGGACTCTTTTTAGCGTGAAGTGAAGCGATAGGCGGGAAGCGGACCCGAAGCACACTGGCGGGCGGTCATCCATGGCGGAAACCTTATTGCCCCTCCATCCGGCCCGAGATTTGTTCGGACATATAAAACACCGCGTCGGCCATTTCCTGGTTATCCAGCAAGGGATAGCCCCCTTTAGGCGGCATCAGCAAAAAACCACCCTTGGCATGGCCGCGCATTACCGACTGGGATTGGAAAGAGCGGTGTTTCCAAGCCTCCCGGTCATGCAAACGCGGCGCACCGCCCTTGCCGGTGGCATGGCATTCGGCGCAGGCCGATTTGTAAACTTGCATCCCTTTCCGCACGTCCAGCTTATTGCCGGTTTCCGAATCCATGGATTCGGCACCGGCCAGCGTGGCACACATCCAGCCCGCCCAGAGCGGAAGCAAACGAAGGATGGATTTCATGGTTTCCCCTTCCCGAAGATGGGTCTGCGATTGTCGAGCCCCCGGCCACGGCGGTCCGTTCCGAGTGGGCGCAAGTATATAGGCGCATCGGCGGTACGGGAACAGAATCCAGCGTGGCCATTTTGGAGTGCGGACCTTGGCTTGCACCAGGATGGTCCGCGGCTTCCAAGCCCGACGGACCGCCTTCCCATACCTTAGGCGCGGTGGCTTACGATCCGCCTTGCCCCACCGTTGCGGGAACAGCGCGGAGGCCGCGCATTCTAACACCCAAGGACGGACGCGGGAAAAAATGGGGATTGCCGGGGAATACAGTCGAGATTGGTGCGACAATCATGGTATAAACCCGCCCCGACGCCAATCGACAACCCCATCATCCCCCAAACGCGAAACCTATGGACTTTATCTTATTGCTGAAAGCCCTGATCCTGGGCATCGTCGAAGGACTCACCGAATTCCTCCCCATTTCCAGCACCGGGCATTTGATCCTGGTGGGAGATTTGCTGCACTTCAACAACGAGCGCGGCAAACTATTCGAGATCGTCATCCAATCCGGGGCGATCCTGGCGGTCTGTTGGGAATACCGGGTGAGATTGTTGGGCGTGTTATTCGGGTTGCGCCACTCGGCGGAAGCCCGGCGCTTCCTGCTCAAGCTATTTATCGCCTTCCTGCCGTTCGCTATTTTAGGATTGCTATTTGGCAAAGCCATCAAATCCCATTTATTCCAACCCATACCCGTGGCGCTGGCGTTTATCGTGGGCGCTTTCGTGATTATCTGGGCTGAAAAACGCTCCCATAAAATCCGGGTGGAATCGGTGGATGATATGGGAATACTGGACGCTTTTAAATTGGGTATCGCCCAGACTTTCGCGCTGATCCCAGGCACTTCCCGGTCCGGGGCGACCATTATCGGTGGATTACTGTTCGGGCTGTCGCGCAAAGCGGCAACCGAATTCTCATTCTTCCTCGCCATCCCCACCCTAGTGGTGGCAACGCTATACCAAGTCTATAAAGAACGGGCCTTGCTCTCGGTAGACGATCTGGGAATGTGGGCGGTCGGCTTCGTTTCGGCCTTCGTGTCCGCTTTCGTCTGTGTGCGCTGGCTTTTAAGGTATATCTCCAACCATGATTTCATGGCCTTCGCTTGGTACCGCATCGTTTTCGGCTTGGCGATCATCGGCACTTGGCATTTCGGCTGGGTGGATTGGAGCCACCCCTAGCAACCCTGGGCGGTATTTTTCCAACACCCCGGAAAGCCGCCCTTTTCCATCAAGCCCGCTGGATCGGAAATAAGGAATAGAAATTGCGGGTAGTGGATTCCGCGACCGATTCCAAGGAAGTTTCCCGAAGCTTCGCCAAAAACTCGGCAACATGCCGGACCATGAATGGATAATTGGGTTTTCCCCGATACGGCATGGGGGTGAGATAAGGAGAATCGGTCTCGACCAAAATGCGGTCTTCGGGCACCCGCTGCGCCGCCTCCTGAATGGCTTGGGCATTGCGAAAAGTCAGTATCCCGGAAAACGAGATATAAAAATTCAAATCCAGGGCGCGCTGGGCGGTTTCCCAATCCTCGGTGAAACAATGCAAAACACCTCCCACCTCGGCGGCATTTTCCTCGGCCAGAATCCCGAGGGTATCTTCCCTGGAATCGCGGGTATGGATGATGAGCGGCTTGCCCACCGCTTTGGCCGCTCGGATATGCTGCCTGAAACGCTCCCGCTGCCAAGCCAAATCCCCTTCGCTACGAAAATAATCCAGGCCGGTTTCCCCCACCGCCACGACCTTGGCATCCCCCGCCAACTCAATCAATTCTTCCAGCGTGGGTTCGTGATTATCGCGCTCGTTGGGATGGACGCCCACGGACACCGAGATATTGTCATAACCCTCGACCAGGGTCCGCATGGAAGGATAATTTTCCATGTCGATGGAAATACACAGCATATGCTCGACCCCGCGCGCGGTGGCCTCGCCGACCAGCTTGGAAAAATCATGGTCGTAGGGAGCCAAATCGAGGCGGTCGAGGTGGCAATGGGAATCTACCAGCATCGTTGAAAATTCCTGGATGTATCAATAAAAAGGCCCCCCCGCCTCAGGCGGGGGGGCCAAGCCGATCACGACCGGTCGGGGCGCGTCAAGCGCCCCTCCCGCTTACATGAAGGACGGGATCAACGGCGCGTCGATCTGGGTCACCTGACGGTTGCCAGCGGCGTCGAAGAAGAACAGGAGGCCGGCGAAGCGGCTGTCCGGGTCGTAGATGATGTCGGACAAGCGGTAGACTTCCCACGCCGCGTCGGAAGCGGTCACTTCCACGGTGCGGGTCTCGCCGGGGGCCAGCGGGCTGTTGTCGCTGACTTCCAGGCCGTCCTCGGCCAGCAGGTCCTCCGGATAGCCGGTGGTGTCCTTGTACACGTCGGAGTCCAGGAACCGCACGGACGCGGTGTAGAACTCGCCCAGGCGCACGGCGCTGCTGCCGCTGTTGGTGATGGTCAGCTTCATGCGCATGGCGCGGCCCGGCACGCGGTAGCTGGCGTCTTCCACCTTGACGGAGACGGTCGGCTTGGTCATCTCGATCGGCTTGATGCCGCGCAGGGTACCGGCCTGCAGCGGGATGGTGATCGGGTACTTGCCGTTGGCACCGGACATCGCGAAGATCACCAGCAGGATGGTGCCGGCCGCGAAGCCCATGGCGACCTTGCGGTCGGTCCCGGAAACCAGCTCGTTGGCGCGACCGGCGTCGGTCAGCAGCATGCGCGGCAGGAACACCGGACGGCGGACCCAGTAGACGATCCAGGCCAGGCCGACCGCGTACCACAGGGCGTGCCAGAAGTAGGTGTTCTCCAGGTTGTAGCTCTCCAGATCGACGGTCTGGCCGGTCAGGGTGGTGACCGGGTTCTTGAAGTCGCCCATGGAGCCTTCGATGGTGATCCACTTGCCGGGCCCGATGATCGGACCACCGCCTTGGACGTTCATCATGGTGTGGACGTGCCAGTCGCCGGGGCGACGGGCCTTCAGCACAACCTTGAACTCATAGGTCTTGCCGATCTCGAGACGCACGGAACGCGGCACCAACTGGCCGCCGATGTAGGATTCCTTGCGGATAAAGACCGGACCGGGAATACCGATGTTCAGGAACGATACATCCGGCTCGTCCACGGTTTCCGGCCAGCCTTCGAACACGTGGAACTTGCCAGTGATCTCGACCTGTTCGTTGACCTTGACCTTTTCCTTGCTCCACTTCAGGTCGTACCAGTGGATGGTACGCATACGCATGAACGCGGCCTGGGACTTTTCGCCGTGCGCGGAGGCGTTCGGCGCGTAGAAACTGGTCGCCGCGAACGCGGTCAGCAAGCCGACCATGGACCACTTGGCGATCCTGTCTTTGAGTAGTTTCATAGTTCTTCCTCTCTCTCGAGTCTGTTCTGTTGTGGCCGCCCCCGCGCCCCTCGGGCGCGCTCCGGGGCTCCGGTGCGGATGGGTGCGTTCCCGGCCGGGCGGACCCGGCCGATCCCTATTATCAGGTGTTCTTCAGGAAGCGGACGTTGGCGAACCAGCGACCGACGAAGTGCCACATGAAGTAGATCAGGATGGACATGAAGCCGGAGAAGAACGCGGACACCGGGGCCACGTCCTTACCGAAGGTACGCAGGGTGCCCTTCTCGACCATGCGGATGTACTCGGGGGTACCGGTACGCACATAGTTGTAGCCCTGGATGTCGGCGATGGACATCAGCATGCCGTTGTATTCCACCGGCACGTGGATCGGGGCGATGATCGGCCAGTTGCCAGGGTAGAAGATCAAACCCCAGGCCAGACCGCCAATGATGGCGGTGAACAGGTAGCTGCCGGACAGCATCAGGCAGACGTCGAGGATGATCGCGCCCGGGACCAGGATGGCCGGGAACACGAAGTTCACGGGGAAGTAGGTCCAGCCCCAGAAGTTGAAGTAGCGGTTGACCCATTCACCGAACAGCAGCGCCAACACGCACACGGTCGCCGCCCACGGCTGGCGGAAACGCTCCCACAGGAACACCTGCGCGGCGGCCGGGAAGGTCACCAGCACGATCGGGGTCACGGTGACCCACAGGCGGCGGTCTTTCCAGTCGGACCAGAAGTCCCAGTCGCCCATGGTCAGCATCGCGTGGATGTGGTACGAACCGCAGATGACGAAGAAAAAGATGAACAGGCCCAGATAGTCGATGGTCCGGGAAACCTGCACGGCCTCGGCGTGGGACCGGACCGCAGATTGAAGTGCGCTCATGAGTTACCTCCAAAGTTTCGTTTTATAGTCTTCTCGGGCGCGGCCACAACCGACCGCGCCCATCACTCCCTGTGTCCGGTACCGGCACCCCTCACGCCCACAGGGCATCGGGAACCGGCACCGCTTCCGTCCGCCTTACTTGGCGATCAGGCCCTGGTCGACCGCTTCGCAGACGTCCTTGCCGATCACGGTCGCGAAGCTCGCGAAGATCTGCAGCAGCACGCCGGCAATGGCCAGTGCCAGCCAGCCGAAGATCACGAAGCCGTAGTGCAAGGGAGCCACGAACAGCTCTTCCATGAACCAGAAGGTGTGGCCCCATTCGTTCAGGCCCACGTTCGGCAGGATCATGAACGGACCCACAACGGTCACCAGGTACGGCAGGGACAGGCCCTGCGCGAAGTACGGCAGGCGGGTCTTGGCGTACAGGAACGCGCCGAAGCCGGTGATGATGTAGATCGGGTAGCTCAGGTAGAACTCGATGATGTGCGACGGGGTGAAGTCGGTGTCGCGCACGATGGTCTGGTGCCAGGTGCCATCCTGTTCGGTGAAGTAGGAAGCGCCCCAGTAGATCGCCCACGCATAGGCGAACACCCAGATCAGGTGGGTCATGTTGCGGCGCAGCTCTTCGCGCGGGGTGATCGCGGCCAGGTTGCGGTCGCGGCTCTTCCAGATATAACCCCACAGGATCGACGCGGTGGTCACTTCCAGCACGATCTCGGTGTACAGGAAGTTCATCCAGTACGTCTCGAACTCAGGCGCGAAGGAGTCCAGGCCCGCGGCCCAGCCGTACACGCCTTCGTACCAGCGCACCCACATGTAGAACACGGTGTAGATCGTGAACGCGAACGCCAGCCACTTCGTATCGAGCAGCGGCTTGTCCTGCGCGGCGACGCCGCCAGCGGTTGTTGCAGCCATTTGTTTTACCTCTTGAAAATTGCTTCTATAACGGCGGTTCGACCGGAACCCAGCCTCCCCTCCGCCTCGCCCCGGACAGCCCTTGAACGCCTCCCGGAACCCCCGGTCCCCCGGGTGCGGTGCAGTCTATCACCCGCCAAACCCTTGTCAAGAAATTATCGCGACATTTTGTCGCACCCGTTTTTCCCCATCTCCACCGGGTTTCCGGCCCGGAAGTCGGGTTCCAAGGCGGCGGCCATTATCGACACAACAGCGGGACCGCGCTTTACGCTAAAATCCCTATCCGCCCCGACCCGAGGGGCACCCCAGACCAATCACGACCCCGACCGCAAAGATGCGCCCCTTTCCAAAACCGCTGCTATCCATCCTGGCCTTGTCGCTCCTGCCTTTCGCCACCCTCGGGGGCACCGGCACCCGCCCCGATGCCGCCACCCTCGCCCGCGCCTGCGGTGGTTGCCATGGTGCCCATGGCCAGGGTTTCGACACCATCCCCGCGTTGACGGGAATACCCGAAGCCGAATTCGTGCGGCGCATGAAGGCGTTCCGCGAGGGATTGCGGCGGGCCACAGTCATGGACCGCATCGCCAAAGGCTACACGGACGAAGACTTCGCCGCCGTGGCGAAGTATTTCAGCCATTGAGAACAGGAAAAAACCGCATGACCCAGTTTTCCCGCCGCGCCTTCCTGGGCTGGGCCGCCATGGCCGGCCTCGCGGGCACCCTAGGCTGTTCCGGCAACCGCTCGAAACCCGGCAAGCCCTCCCTCGCCAACGCCAAGGTCGTGGTCCTGGGCGGGGGTTTCGCCGGGGCGACCGCGGCGCGCTATCTGACCCTGCTCGACCCTTCCCTCAAAGTCACCCTGATCGAGCGCAACAGTTATTACCTGCCCTGTCCTGGCTCCAACGAATTCATCACCAGCTTGCCCGGCCACAAACGCCCCAAGGAATTGCGCTTCGATTACAAAGCGATCAAGGCCACCGGCGTCCAGTCCGTCACCGGCGAGGCCAAGGGCGTCGATATCCGCAACCGCGCCGTCCTGCTGGCCGATGGTTCCACCGTGCCCTACGACCGACTAATCGTGGCTCCCGGCATAGACTTCCGCTGGGACGCCATCCCCGGCTACGACGAGGAAGCCAGCCTCATCGCGCCCCACGCCTGGCAGGCCGGGCCGCAGACCTCCCTGCTCCGCCGCCAGCTCCGCGCCATGCGCAACGGCGATGTGGTCATGATCGTGGTGCCGCAGAATCCCTATCGCTGCCCGCCCGGCCCCTACGAACGCGCCTCGCTGATGGCCCATTTCCTCAAGCGCCATATGCCGCGCTCGAAAGTCCTGATCCTGGATGCCAAAACCCAGTTTTCCAAGCAAGCGTTATTCATGCAGGGTTGGAAGGAACTGTATCCGGGAATGGTGGAATGGATTTCAGCGGAGAAGGAAGGCCGGATCGAGCGGGTGGATGTCCACAAGCGGACCGTGCATACCGATTTCGGCCGCCACCGGGCCAATGTGCTAAACGTGATCCCGCCGCAAAAAGCCGGGAAACTGGCGCAGATCGCCGGATTGGTGGACGATTCCGGCTGGTGTCCGGTCGATCCCCGCAGCTTCGAATCGACCCTCGCTCCCGGCGTGCATGTCGTCGGCGACGCCTGCATCGCGACGCCCATGCCCAAATCGGCCTTTGCCGCCAATGCCCAGGCCAAGGTCTGCGCCGCCGCCGTGGTCGATCTCCTGTCGGAGCGCGAACCCGGCCCGCCCGCCCTTATCAACCATTGCTACAGCCTACTGAGTCCCGAGTACGCGATTTCCGTGACCGGGGTCTACGAATACTCCCCCGGCGACAAAACCCTGGTCGCCACCTCGACCGGCGAAACCCCGCCCCACGGCGACCGCGAGCGGGAAGCCGCCATGGCCCATAGCTGGCAAGCCTTGTTCATGAAAGAAGTGTTCGGCTGAATTAGGCCCGCTTGGCGATGCGTCCGCCCCACAGCGCCAACATCAAGCCAAGCAGGCTGGCCCCCATCGCGATATCGGCATAATCCCCCGCCAGCACCATGCTGGCCCCGCCCCCCGCCACCAACAAAGCCGCTCCCGCCATCCGGCAAGCCATGCCCCAGCCGCCCCGCGCCGCCGGAACCGGGCGCGTGACTTCGGTTTTTTGGCGCGGTTCGGGCCGGGGAAGCCCGCGTTCGATTTGGTCATGAGCGAAGGAAGCGGCATCCTCCAAGGGTTCGAGATGGGTGACGATGACGATATTGGGCAGGGCCGCACCGATATCGGCCTCGATCCGCTCCAGAAGATCATGCCCGGCCTGCACCGTATAACTGCCCGGCACCAGCACATGGACGGTCATGAAGCGCTGCATCCCAGCGGCACGGGTCCGTAGATCGTGGAATTGGATACCCTCGGCCCGGTAGCCTTCGAGGATGCGCTCGATATCCATCATTTCGGCCTCGGGAATCGCCGCGTCCAACAAGCCTGACGCCGAGCGGATCATGAGTTCCAGTCCCGACCACACGATTTGCACCGCCGCCAGGAAAGCGATGGCGGGATCGAGCCATTGCCAGCCCGTCCAGGCGATGCCGCCCAAGGCCAGCAGGATCGCGCCCGTGGTCCAGACATCGGACATCAAATGCTTGCCATCGGCCTCCAGGGTGATCGAGCCGTACTTGCGCCCCGCCCGCAGCAGGACCCGGGCGACCGCCAGATTGATGAACCCGGCGGCGGCGGACACTGCGATGCCGATATCGAGCCGGGCCAAGGGTTGGGGATGCCCCAGCCGTTCCCAAGCCGCCCAGACGATGCCACCCGCCGCGACCAGGATCAAAGCCCCTTCGAAGCCACTGGAAAAATACTCGGCCTTGCCATGCCCGAACGGATGGTGGCTGTCGGCGGGCCGGGCCGCGAAGCCCAGCATGGTCAGGGCCACGATGGCCGCGACCAGGTTCACCAAGGATTCCGCCGCGTCGGACAACAGCCCGACCGAGCCCGTCATGCGATAAGCCTGGGCCTTGAGTCCGATGGTCAGGATCGCGGCGAGGATGGACAGCCAAGCGAACCGCGCCAGCGAAGGCGTGGTCGCCGGTGGGGCGGCAGGATTCAAGCGGGCTCCAAGGCGCGGGCCAATAAAGGTTTGACCGAATCCGGGAAATCCAGGGTCAAGGCCCGGTTCCGCGCCGTCCCGGACATCTTGTTCCAGGTCTTGCGGACGATGCCCAGCAATTTGTCGTCGTCCTGGGTCGCGGTGAACGCCAGGAAGTAGTATTCGAGGAAGACCAAACAAGCCACATCCTCGATCAACTGCACCTCTGGGTCGGTCTTCATCCCGCGCTTGGACAGGATGGCCTGGACCCGCGCCACATCCTCCGGCGGATAACCCGCTTCGGCCATGAGTTCGCCCAGCTTCTCGCCATGGAAGCCATAGAGGAAGCTACGCCATTTCAGATAACCTTCGCGGGTCATGGGATAGCTATCGCGCGGGACTTCCCAGCGCCGGATATGCTGGCCACGGGCGGCGATACGCAGCAAATCGCCCGCTTCGGGCCGGAGCTTTTCCAGCCATTCGGACATGCGCCGCCCATACAGCAGCTCCTTGGGCTGGGACTCGCCTTGCCAGGTTTCCTGGTTGGGGTCGGCGGCATTGGCCTGGTCGATGAGGCGCAACACCAAGTCGAGATTGGGAGTATTCATGAATCGATCCAATTTCAAAGATTACAAACGAAGCCGCTATCGACAGCGCGACCGTGGCTTATCCATTCACAAGCGCAAGCCCAAAGGATTCCCAGGATCGACATGATCCATGAGCGGCTTACGCCGGTCCTGGTCGGTCACTTGGTAAATCAAGCCCAGCCAATTATTGAATACCGCCTTGGCGGTATCGTGCCAAGTATTATCCAAATGCCGGAGGATTTCTGATTCTGGGAATTCCGGGACGGATTGGCCAGCGCGCCGGGCGCTACGCAAATGCTGACCATATTCGCTCAGCACCTCGCCCACCTCGGTATTGAAATAATGCTCCGGGAATGGCGGATAATCCTCCCGCTCACCGCGATAATAGCGTAATACTTCGCGCTTATATTCCTTCAGCAAACTCACGGTGTCATACTCTGGATGCCCCTGGAAATACACCACCCGCAGCAAATCCCGGCTCACCGCCAGATGTACCCCCGCCTCGGCGCTTTCCACCAAGACCTTGAGTCCGGCCCGTTCCATATCCTCGCGAAAAATCTCGTTGAAACGGGAGTGCGGCACATCGAACCGGGTATTGATGGTGGACACCAAAGGATGCCGCCGCTCCACCACATGATGCGAATAAACCCCCCAGCGCTTGAACCCCAGATGGGTGCGCGGAATCCCGGTGGCATACTCGAACAAGGCATGGGTGGCAAGGCAGGAACACAAAATAGAAGTCACGTTTTCCCGTGCCCAATCGAATACCTCGGTCAGCGGCTCCCAAAACGGCTCTTCCGGCAACCGCGGCTGGCTGACATTGGCCCCGCTCACGATCAAACCATCCAAACCCTGGGCCTTGATCTGCTCGAAACTCTCGTAATAGCGCCCGATATGGGCCAAAGCCTCGGGACCGCGCTCCTGACCCCGGATAGTGAAGGGATGCATATGGAATTGCACGATGGGATTGGCCGCGCCCACCAAGCGGAAAAACTGCCGCTCGGTGGCTTCGAGGGCCGCGTCCGGCATCATATTCAACAGGCCGATATGCATCTCGCGGATATCCTGGCGGCTGGCGCGTTCGACGGACAGGATTTCCTGGCCTTCAGCATGCAGGCGCTGGAAGGTGGGCAAATCGGTATGGGCAACCAAAGGCATGGAATAAGGTTCTCCGGTCTCTTATCAAACGGGCTTAGCGGCCCAAGGCATCCCGCAACAAAGCCAGGAAATCGGCCTCGGTTTCCACTTGGGCGATTTCACCGGCATCGACGGTATAACCATAGCGGTCGGCGATGGCTTGATAACGTGGCAGGCGGGAATGAAATAATTTGGGAAATACCCAACTCACGAACTGGTCCGGGGGCATCCGGTCGATGCTGGCATAACCGTTTTCCGCCATAAATACGGGTAATTGCTCGTCCAGGAAACTTTCCCGGTAATACAAGGGCTTCGGGTCGTTGCGGGCGCGTTCGATCAGCATATGCTCCAATTCAGGCGTGGTGCGGATATACACGATCAAGGTATGCTCGGCCAGGATTTCCAGGGTATCCGGGTCGTCGAGTTCGCAAACACTGCCGCCGGCATCGTTGATGAAATTGCGGTAGCCATAAATGGATTCCACCTTGCGGATGAATTCCGGCACATCGCGCATGGCTCGGATTTCGGCATCGCGGTGCAGGGCTTGGCGGCGTTTGAATTCTTCCAGGGATAATCCGCCCCTGGCCGGATCGCCCAGCTTCCCCAGGAAGGTGGACACCGGGACTAGATTATCCACGGTGATATTGCTGCGGATATAAATCGAATCGGAGCGCAACAATTCCCGCAGGAACGGCACTTCCATGGCTTGGCGCTTGATATTGTCGGAAATCGGCTCGTTGAGATAACGGGTACCGATCCGGTAATCGCCGGAATAATGGAACCAGGTTTTTTTGGGAAGCTTATCGGCCAGCGTGGTTTTACCGACTCCGGACATCCCCAAGAGGGTAATCCGCTTGGCATCCCAGTCCGAAAATTCCCCAGGCGTCATTTTCATGGTATTGGCGTAGGTGGTTGGATAATATGGAAAGCGCGGACGATACCCAAGCCCGCAGGTCTCTATTCGCGGTTGATCATATGGTCGGCGGTACGGGCGAAAGCCGCGAGCAGGGCTTCCCGCAAGCCGGCTTCGATAGCCATATCGTCCAGCGCCCGGACCATGCACAGCACCCATTGGTCGCGTTCCGCCGGGCCGATGGCGAAGGGGAAATGGCGCATCCTGAGCCGGGGATGGCCGAATTCCTCCATGAACAAATCCGGGCCGCCGAACCAGCCCGACAGGAATTTGAACAGCTTATTCTTGGCCCCGGCGAGGTCGGGGGCGTGCATGGCGCGGATGCCCTGGGCCTCGGGCAGGCGGTCCATATGGCCGTAGAAACGCTCGACCAATTCCCGGACGGCGGTTGCTCCGCCCAGCAGGACATAGGGGGTGGCGGCGGGAGGCGGATTCATGGCGGGTCTTCCGGGGTGGGTCAGAAAGCGCCAGATTCTAACAGGCTTGCTCCGGGATGGGCGCATACCGCCCTACCTTGACGCCCGTTCCGGGCTTGGGGATGATGGTCGCGCTTGAGACAACCGCCGCCATGGGATTTAAAGACGGCGGACTTTCAACCCCCACACACCAGCCCAGACACCGTGAGCGCAGCACCTTTATACGACATCAAAAACAAATTGCAGGTCACCTGCCAGAATTGCAGCCTGACCTCCCTTTGCATACCACGCGGCCTAGCGCGGGAGGATATCGAACAAATCAGCCGCATCGTCAACCGCAAGAAAACCCTGCAACGGGGCGAACACCTTTTCCATAAAGGCGATAAATTCCGGGGCATCCTCGCCATCAAGGGCGGCACCGCCAAAACCACCACCTACGACAGCCAGGGCAACGAATATGTCACCGGGTTCTGGCTGCCGGGGGAATTGCTGGGTTTCGACGCCCTGGCCGGGGACCGGCATAAATACTCGGCCATCGCCCTGGAAACCCTGAGCTATTGCGAACTTCCCGCCGACCAGTTGGACGAACTGTGCCAGCGGGTGCCCAACCTCCTACGGGAATTGTTCCGCCACGCCAGCGCCCGGCTGGACGGCGAGACCGAACAGGCCATCCTCAACAAACAGCCCGCCGAGGAACGGGTCGCCGCCTTCCTGCTGAACCTTTCGGACCGGCTGAAGGAGCGGGGCTTCTCGGCGGTCGAATTCCGCCTGAGCCTGAACCGGCAGGAAATCGGCAATTTCCTAGGGCTGGCACTGGAAACCGTGAGCCGGACCCTGCGCGGCTTCCAGGACGAGGGCTTGATCGCCGTACAGCATAAGGACGTGCATATCCTCGACCTCGAAGGTTTGCGCACGGTCTGTTCCCACCGCGATTGAACCCCCGGCGGAAGCGGCTCCGGCGCTTCCACCGGGTTCCCGTCCCGATCATTCCCCGTCCGGCGGGGCGGACCCGATCCCGTACCAGTCGCTGTCCTTGTAGAGGCCGTGGATATGCCGCAGCAACACCATGACCACCGCCGCCAGGGGCAAGGCCAGCAACACCCCCAGGAATCCGAACAACTGCCCGCCCGCCAGCACAGCGAAGATCACCGCCACCGGATGCAGGCCGATCCGGTGGCCGATCAACCAGGGCGTAAGCCACATGCCTTCCAATAAGTGGCCGACGCCGAACACAACCAGCACCGAAATCACCGACGAAAATTCGCCGTACTGGGCCAAGGCGGCGATGGCGGCCAAGGTCACGCCGGCCATCGCCCCGGCATAGGGGATGAAGCTGACCAGCCCCGCGATCAGACCGATCAACAAGCCTTGTTTCAGGCCGATCAACCACAGGCCGAGACTATAGATGGCCCCCAGGGCGATCATCACCATGAACTGGCCACGGAACACGGCGCTCAAGACCCCATCGACCTCGCCGACCAAGCGGGCGGTACCCGGTACCCAGCGCCGGGGCAACAGGCCACGGATATGGCCGAGCATCACATTCCAATCCCGCAGCAGATAGAACACCACCACCGGGATCAAAGCCAGGTTCAAAACCCAGGACACGATCACCGCGCCGGAGTGGGTCAAGGACTCCAGCACCGCCGCAGCGTCGCCGCCGACCTTCTGCCAATAGGCGCTGAGGGTGGCGGCGACCTGTTCGAGATTCCCCAGCCGCACCTTCACCCCAAAGTGCTTTTGCAGCCAGCGGAAGAAAGCCGGTAGATCGTCGATGAAACCGCCGACCTGTTCGGCCAGCACCGGCAGCACCAGCAACAACAATGACACGAATAGCAAAACGATGAAGGAAAACACCAGGATGACGGCAGGCAAGCGCCGCAAGCCCACCCGCTCCAGCCGGTCCACCCAAGGGTCGGCCAGATAGGCCACCAAGGCGCCGCCCACGAAAGGCGTCAACATCGGGGCCAACAGATAGAGCAAACCGCCCAATCCACCGACCAGGGCCAGGACCAGCCACCGATTCATGGGGAAGCCCAGGGACGGGATTCAGGACGGCGCGTCAATGGTGGGCGCACTTGGATTTATGGCAGGCGGGCGCGGGTTCGGCCTTGGCCTTGCTGGCGGAGGCGTGGGTTTTCTTCGCCGCCGGGGCTTCGGCCTTGCTGGCCGTGCGATGGGTGGTGGCCGAAGCGTCGGCCAAGCGCAGCGGCTGGGCCGGAGGATGCGCGGGATGCGCCGCGGCATGGTGCGCCTGGGGATGGTGGGCGGCGTGGGCATGGTGCGGGACCGGCGCGGCGGTTTCGGCGACCATCAGCGCCGGGGCTGCGGGACGGTCGAACTCCACCACATGCAACCTGGGGTCCGCGCCTTCCAACTGGGCGAAACCATCGTCCAGCAATTCCCGCATCAAGGCATCGCGGCGCCTGGCGCTGGGACCGCCGAACACCACGCCGATCAAACGATGGCCGTTGCGCTGGGCGGAGGCCACCAGATTGAACCCAGAAGCGTTGATGAAGCCGGTCTTGATCCCGTCCATCCCGGCATAGGTTTCCATCAGATGGTTGTGGTTCTGGAAACCATGGCCCTGGTAATAGAACACCGGGGTCGAGAAATAGGTGTAGTACTGCGGGAATCTTTTGTTGAGCGCCTTGCCCAGCCGGAACATGTCCCAGGCCGTGGTGACTTGGTTGGGATCGGGCAGGCCCGAGGCGTTGCGGTAGACGGTGCGGCTCATGCCGAGTTGGCGGGCCTTGTCGGTCATCGCCGCCGCGAACGCCGTCTCCGATCCGGCCATGCCTTCGGCGATGGTGCTGGCGGCGTCGTTGGCCGAGCGGGTGACCAGCCCTAGGATGCCCTCCTCCACGCTCAAGGTATCGCCCACCTTCAGCCCCAACCGGGAAGGCGGCCGCAGCACGGCGAAACGGGAGGCGCGGAACAAAGTGTCCGAGAACAAACGCCCCTGCGACAAAGCCTCGAACACCAAGTACAGCGTCATCATCTTGGTCAGGGAGGCGGGATGGCGCAATTCATCGGCATTGTGTTCGTAAAGCACCTGCTCGGTATCGATATCGGCCACCAAGGCGGCATAAGGTCCGGCCAGGGCGGCGGCGGGCAGGAACAGGGCGGCCCAGAACAGACCGGGGATCAAACGGCGCAAAACGGCAACCTGAGGCATCGTTCAGAAAAATCCAAGGAAGGTTGAAGAATCCTCCGGCGCGGACGGGCCAGGAGGTTTGAAAAGGCCGATCCCAAGCCTGCCGGGACGCGGGGCGCACCCGCCGCGTCACGGGGCGGAGCCGCTTTGCCCTGGCATCGATCCCCAGCGCAAAGCCAGCCCACTTTTCCCAAAATCAAGCCGACTCGTGACGGGAGTCGGTTTGATTTTGACCAAAGCGAAGCTTGCCTTCCCCGATGTCCCATAGCCTGGATTCCACTGCGTTCCATCCGGGCCACGGGGAAAGCTTCATACGCAGCGACCGCCGCAGTCCGGCCTTAGCCGTTCTTCATGACCCGCTGTTTTTCGCGCTGCCAATCGCGCTCTTTCTCGGTGGCCCGCTTATCGTGCAATTTCTTGCCCTTGGCCAGGCCGATCTCCAGCTTGGCCCGGCCTTTTTTCCAATACATGACCAAGGGCACCAAAGTATAACCCTTGCGTTCGACATGGCCGATGAGTTTGCTGAGTTCGGCCCGGTGCAGCAAGAGTTTCCGGGTGCGGGTGGGATCGGGATCGACATGGGTGGAAGCGGAACTCAGCGGGGACAGATGCGAGCCCAGGAGCCAAGCTTCGCCGCTTTTCAACACCACGTAGCTTTCCTTGAGCTGGGCGCGGCCCGCCCGGAGGCTCTTCACTTCCCAGCCCTGCAAGACCAAGCCGGCCTCGTAGCGCTCTTCGATGAAATAGTCGTGGGTGGCTTGCCGGTTGTGGGCGATGGTGGAATTCCCGGACGAATCTTTGTTCTTTTTTGCGGCCATGGAGGATTATAGATGCCTGACGCGGTTGGAAAATCTTGATATTTTACCGCATCGCGACGGGATGCCCCCGCGCTTTTCCACGGCAACGAATACTTATGGGGAAATCATGACGGAACAACGTTTTCTGCACGGCCAATGGTCCTCACGCATGGCCTTCATCCTGGCGGCCAGCGGCTCGGCCATCGGCCTCGGCAACATCTGGAAATTCCCCTACTTGGCGGGCGACAACGGCGGCGGGGCGTTCGTCATCGTTTATTTGCTGTGTGTGGTCGCCATCGGCATCCCGCTGATGATCGCCGAAACCATGATCGGGCGGCGCGGACGGCAAAGCCCCATCAACACCATGCTGACCCTGGCCGAGGAAGCCAAAGCCAGCCGCCATTGGCATTACGCGGGCTGGCTGGGCGTGGCGGCCGGATTCCTGATCCTGTCGTATTACTCGGTAATCGCGGGCTGGTCCATGGCCTATATCCTCAAGGTCGGCGGCGGTTTCCTCGCTAACGCCGATGCCCAGACCGTGCAGGCCGCGTTCCTCGACCTCAAAGCCGCACCCGACATCCAAGCGATCTGGCACACCGTCTTCATGGCCGGCACCCTGCTCATCGTCAGCCGTGGCGTTCACCGGGGTTTGGAACGCGCCACCCGCATCATGATGCCGGGCTTGTTGGCGATGCTGGTCCTGCTGGATATCTACGCCATGACCACCGGCGGTTTCGGGCAAGGCCTGGCCTTCCTGTTCGAGCCGGATTTCGGCAAGCTGAGCGGGGAAAGCGTGCTGGTCGCCATGGGCCAAGCCTTCTTCTCGCTGGGGCTGGGGATGGGCTCGATCATGGTCTACGGCTCCTACCTGCCGGACCATGTGTCCATCGCCCGCGCCTCGATCATCGTCGCCACCGCCGATACCGCCGTGGCGCTGATGGCCGGCATCGCCATCTTCCCCATCGTGTTCGCCCACCATTTGGAACCCGGTATGGGTCCGGGCCTGATCTTCGAAACCCTCCCCATCGCCTTCGGCCAAATGCCGGGCGGCTCCTGGTTCGGACTGGTGTTCTTCCTGCTGGTGTTCTTCGCCGCCATCACCTCGGCCATCGCCTTGATCGAACCCGCCGTGGCCTATCTCTCGGAAAACCTGGGACTGAACCGGACGGCGGCGTCCTGGTGGAGCGGCGCGGTGTGCTGGCTGTTGGGGCTGGGGACGGTATATTCGTTCAGCGGCGGCGAAAACGGGTCGAGCAGGAATTTCTTCGAGTGGGTCGATTTCCTGACCGCCGACGTGATGCTACCCATCGGCGGGATTTTGGTGGCGGTGTTCGCCAGTTGGGTGATCAAGCGGGAAGTCAGCGAGGCCGAATTGGCGATGGGCGCGGCCTATGCCTGGTGGCGAGCGCTGGCGCGGTATGTGGCCCCCGGCGCGGTGGCCCTGGTGTTCCTCCACGCCATCGGCGTGCTGTAGGCGGCGATCCCGGCGGCCCCGCAATGAAGATCGAAGTCGCCTATGCCAAGCCCGACCACCAGTTGATCCTGGGCTTGGAACTCCCGGCGGGCGCGACAGCGGAACAGGCCATCCGCGCCTCCGGGATGCTGGCGCGGTTCCCGGAAATCGATCTCGCGGTGAACGCGGTCGGAATCTTCGGCAAGACCTGCGCCCTGGACCAAGCCCTGAAACCCGGCGACCGGGTGGAAATCTACCGGCCCCTGCCCGCCGATCCCAAGGAAGCGCGGCGGGGCCGGGCCGTCAAGAAATAGCCCCGCGCCATCACCGGAGTCCAAAGCTTGCTTTGGATTCCAACTCAATCCTCGCTGCCGAACACGCCCTTGATCTTCTGCCACAGGGTCTTTTCGCGCTCGATGCGGGGGATGTTGACCGTGGTGTCCTTGCTCATCTCGATGGAAGGCAGGTTTCCGGGCCGGAAATCGCCCGCCAAGCCCTTCAATTCCTCGTCCTTGTCGAACGCCAGGCTGATATGCTTTTGCACCCTGGGTTCGTTGCCGGGTTGGTTGGAATAGAGGTAATCCCAGCGCTCGTCATGGAAAGGATCGGTCAACAAGGGTGTGCCCATGATGAAAGCCACTTGGCGCTTGGTCATGCCGGGCCGCAATTGATCGACCATTTCCTGGGAAACCACGTTGCCTTGGTGTATATCCAGCCGGTAGATGCCGGGCAACCAATTGAACGAGCATCCGGTCAAAAACAGAGTACTCAGGTAGGTTATTACAGGGAGGCGTTTGGGCATGTTATGATGGCCGGAGTCCGAATTCGGCCCTCATGATACTCGATAGCTTCCGCTAAAACACGGAATCGCCACAGTGGAAACCCAAGACATCAGGAACGCGGGACTCAAGGTCACGCTCCCCCGCATCAAAATCCTCGAAATGCTGGAAAACCAAGCTTTTTCCGGTCGGCACCTTACGGCTGAGGATGTGTACAAATCCCTCATCAGCGAGGGCGAGGAAATCGGCTTGGCGACGGTCTACCGGGTGCTAACCCAATTCGAGGCGGCGGGGCTGGTGAAGCGCCACCACTTCGAGGGCGGCAATTCGGTGTTCGAGTTGAACCGCGGCGACCACCACGATCATATGGTCTGCGTCAAATGTGGCTATGTGCAAGAATTCCACGACCATATGATCGAGCGGCGGCAACAGGAAATCGCCCAGCACAAGGGTTTCAAGCTGACCGAACACTCGCTGTGCCTATACGGCGTCTGCGCCGATTGCCAGCAAAAAGAGGCCGTGCCCCGCTGAACCTCCGCCAGGGCACCGGCCACAGCCACACCCCATGTTCAAACCCCTGATTTTCTTCATCGGCCTGCGCTATACCCGGGCCAAGCGGCGCACGCGCTTCATTTCCTTCATCGCCCTGACTTCGGTGCTGGGCCTCGCCCTGGGCGTGACCGCCCTCATCACCGTACTATCGGTGATGAACGGCTTCGAGGAAGAATTGCGCGAGCGCATCCTGGGGATGGCGTCCCACGCCTCGATCAGCGGCCCGGACGGGAAATTGCGCGATTGGCATAGCCTGGAACCCACCCTGCGCCAAGAGCCGCGCATCCAGGGCTGGGCACCCTACATCGAAACCCAGGCCATGCTCAACGCCGACCGCCGGGTCAGCGGCAGTTTGATCCGTGGCATCCTGCCCGGAATGGAGCCCGAAGTTTCAGCGGTGGCCCAACGCTTGATCCAAGGCCGCTTGGAGGCGCTCAAGCCGGGCGGCTTCGGCATCGTGCTGGGGGTGGAACTCGCCAGCTACCTGGGCGTGGTGATCGGCGATCCGATTACCGTCATCGCCCCGGAAATCAACGGCGCGGCGGGCGGCATCCTGCCCAGGATCAAGCGCTTCACCGTGGTCGGCGTGTTCCAGGTCGGCATGTACGAATTCGACCGCAACCTCGCCCTGATCCATCTGGACGACGCCGCCCAACTCCATCATATGGAAGGCGCGGTGTCGGGGCTGAGGCTCAGGCTGGACGATGTGTTCCATGCCCAGCAGGTGGCGCACGAACTCGGTCCCAAGCTGGGCGATCACTACACCCTCGCCGACTGGACCCTGGAACACGGCAATTTCTTCCAAGCGGTGCAGACCGAAAAACGGGTGATGTTCATCATCCTGCTGCTGATCGTGGCCGTGGCCGCTTTCAACATCGTATCCACCCTGGTGATGGTGGTCACCGACAAGCGCCCCGATATCGCCATCCTCCGCACCCAGGGCATGACCCCGGAGGGCATCATGGGCATCTTCATCGTGCTGGGTTCCTTGATCGGCCTGTTCGGGACGCTGCTGGGCACGGTCGGCGGGGTGTTGCTGGCCTTGAACGTCGATCGCGTGGTACCCGCCATCGAACGGCTGCTCGGGGTGCAATTCCTGTCGGGCGATGTGTACTACATCACCGAACTGCCCTCCAAGCTGCTGTGGTCGGATGTGGCCGTCATCACCGGCATCGCCTTCCTGCTGTCGGTGCTGGCGACCCTCTATCCAGCCCGGCAAGCCTCGCGCATCCAACCGGCGGAAGCGCTGCGCTATGAATAAGCCCGCCCCCGCCCGCATGTTCAAACCCCTGAGCGTCTACATCGGCCTGCGCTACACCCGCGCCCAGCGCCGCAATAGCTTCATCTCGTTCATCGCCCTGACCTCGGCCCTGGGCACCGCATTGGGCGTGGCCGCGCTGATCACGGTGCTATCGGTGATGAACGGCTTCGAGGCCGAAATCAAGGAACGCATCCTCGGCATGACCGCCCACGCTTCCATCAGCGGCCTAGATGGCGAGTTGCGCGACTGGCCCTCGCTGGAAGCCCCCTTGCGGCAGGAACCCAAAGTCCTGGGCTGGGCGCCCTATATCGAAGCCCAAACCCTGTTGAATTCCGACACCCAGGTCAGCGGGATCACCTTGCGCGGCATCCTGCCGGATTACGAACCCAGGGTTTCGGAAGCCGCCAGCCGTTTGATAGAAGGCCGGTTGGACGCATTGCGGGCGGGCGGGTTCGGCATCATCCTAGGCGAGGAGCTCGCCAAGCACCTGGGCGCGAAGCTGGGCGACAAGATCGCCGTCATCACCCCCGAAGTGGTCGCTACGCCTGCCGGAGTCATGCCTAGGCTGAAGCGCTTCACGGTGGTCGGTATTTTCCGGGTCGGCATGTACGAATACGACCGCAACCTCGCCCTGATCCACCTAGACGACGCCGCCCGCCTGCTGCGGATGGACGACACCGTGTCGGGACTCCGGCTCAAACTCGACGATGTGCTGTACGCCCGCCAAATCGCCCGCGACCTCGGCCCCAAGCTGCCCCAGCAATACCTCATCACCGACTGGACCCGCGCCCACGCCAATTTCTTTCGCGCCATCCAGAGCCAGAAGGAAATGATGTTCATCATCCTGTTCCTGATCGTGGCCGTGGCCGCCTTCAACATCGTGTCCACCCTGGTGATGACCGTCACCGACAAGCGGGCCGATATCGCCATCCTCCGCACCCAGGGCATGACGCCGGGCACGGTCATGGGCACCTTCATGGTACTGGGCACCGTCATCGGCTTCGCGGGCACCTTGCTCGGCGGCATTGGCGGGGTGGTCCTGGCCCTCAATGTGGAAACCCTCCTGCCCGCCATCGAACGGACGTTCGGACTCAAATTCATCTCGGCGGAGGTGTATTACCTGAGCGAACTGCCCTCCAAGCTGGTCTGGGCCGATGTGTGCCAGGTGACGGGCGTGGCCTTCCTACTTTCCATCCTGGCGACGATCTATCCTGCCTGGCAGGCTTCCCGCGTCGCCCCCGCCGAGGAATTGCGTTATGAATGAGCCGGTCTTGGCCTGCCGCAACCTGTCCAAGCGCTTCGCGCAGGGCGGCTTGTCGGTGGATGTCTTGCAGGGCGTGGACCTCGCCATCGAACCCGGCCAGCGCATCGCCATCATGGGCGCGTCGGGTTCAGGCAAAAGCACCTTGCTGCATGTGCTGGGCGGGTTGGATACCCCAACGGCGGGCGAAGTGCGCCTGGACGGCGTACTGCTGTCCAGCCTGAGCGAAAAGAAGCTATCGGAACTCCGCAACCGGGTGTTGGGCTTCGTCTACCAATTCCATCATCTGCTGGGCGAATTCACCCTGCTGGAAAACGTGGCGATGCCCTTGTTGATCGGCAAGACGGGGGTTCAAGAGGCGAAGGCACGGGCGGCGGCGATTTTGGAACGGGTGGGACTCGGCAAGCGCATCGAACACAAGCCCGGCGAACTCTCCGGCGGCGAACGCCAACGCGCTGCCCTCGCCCGCGCCCTCGTGACCCGCCCCAAATGCGTATTAGCCGACGAACCCACCGGCAACCTGGACCGCAAGACCGCCGAGCAGGTCTACCAACTGATGTTGGAATTGAACCGGGAATACCGCATTAGCTTCCTGGTGGTGACGCACGATCCCTTGCTGGCGCAGCGGATGGATACCACGCTGCATTTGGAGGATGGGCGGATCGTGGCAGGATGATCCGCCCCGCCCGCTAACAAGTTTTACATGGCTCATCCAAAGGCTTGCCCTCCGCGCTCCAGCCCTTGATGCCTTTTTCCAACTGGTAAACCTTGGCATAACCCGCATCGTTCACCATCATCTTGCCGACCTCGGCGCTACGGTGGCCGGAACGGCATACCAGGATCACAGGCTGGTCCGGCGTGCTGCGTAGTGGTTTGAGTTGGTTGAGCCAGCCCGCCCGGTCGTAGCCGCCATTGGCATCGAAATAGGTCAGCCCCTTGCTACCGGGAATCACCCCCGACTTATGCCATTCCTCCGGGGTACGCACATCGACCACCAACGCGCCCTGGGCCTGCATGGCCTGCAACTGGCTGGGCGTCAGGTTCACCAATTCGCCCGCGAACGCGGCGCAAGCAGTCAGCAGCAGGCCCAAGGCCAACATGATCTTGTTCATAGTTCTGGCTCCATAAGCCGTGGGAGAAAATGGAATTATGGCCCGAGGCCGGCCCAGTATATTAGCCCACGATGATAGAGGATGCCGCCACCCCTTCCAAGAGAACCACATGAATTACCAAGCGATTATCTTCGACAGCGACGGCACCTTGATCGACAGCGAAACCCTGGGCAACCAAGTAATCGTCGAATGCGTGGCCGAACTGGGCTTGCGCCTAACCCTGGCCGAAGCCGTGGCGGAATTCCGGGGCCGCAAAATGGGCGACACCCTCGCCCTGATCGAACACAAACTGGGCCGTGCCCTGCCAGACGATTTCCTGCCGGAACTGCGGCGGCGCATGGCCCTCGCCTTCGAGGCGGAACTGAAACCCATGCCGGGCGTCCCGGCGCTGCTGGAACGGTTGGACGTGCCGTTCTGCGTCGCTTCCAACGGCCCGCACGACAAGATGCAAGTGAGCCTCCGCGCCACCGGACTGCTGCGCTATTTCAGCGGACACGTCTACAGCGCCTACGAAATCGGCAGTTGGAAGCCAGAGCCGGGCTTGTTCATCCACGCGGCACGGAGCCTGGGCGCGGAGCCGGAACGGTGCGCGGTGGTCGAGGACAGCGTGTTGGGGGTCCAAGCAGGGATTGCGGCGGGGATGCGGGTGTTCGGCTACGCGCCCGGCGGGGACGGCGAAGTCCTGGCACAAGCCGGGGCGCGGGTCTTCTCGCACATGGACGAATTGCTGCCCTTGCTATGCGGTTAAGGCCGCGACCGTTGGCGGGGCGGCGTCAATCGCACTCGTAGGACCGCATCACCCGCCCAGCCTTGTCCACGGTTTCCAGGCGGACCTTGAAGCCCCACAGCCGACGTACATGTTTCATCATTTCCGGGGTGGTCTCGCCCAAGGGACGGCGGTCGTGCTGATAATGGCGCAAGGTGAGGGAACGGTCGCCGCGGGTATCGACCCGGTAGACCTGGATGCTGGGTTCCTGGTTGCCGATATTGTTTTGCTCGGACAGGGTATGGCGGACATAGCGATAACCGGCCTCGTCGTGGATGCCGGTGATTTCGAGTTCGGGCCGGGTGTCGTCGTCCAGTACACTGAACAACTTGAAGTCGCGGATCACCTGGGGCGAGAGATACTGGGCGATGAAACTCTCGTCCTTGAAATTACGCATGGCGAAATCCAGGGTTTTGATCCAATCGGAACCGGCGATTTCCGGGAACCAATACTTATCCTCTTCGGTCGGATTTTCGCACATCCTGCGGATATCGCTCATCATCGCGAAACCCAGGGCATAGGGATTGATACCCGAATAATGCTTGCTGCTATAAGGCGGCTGATATACCACATTGGTATGGGATTGCAGGAATTCCAGCATGAAGCCGTCGGTCACCAAACCTTCCTCGTACATCCGGTTCAGCAGGGTGTAATGCCAAAAAGTGGCCCAACCCTCGTTCATCACCTTGGTCTGGCGCTGCGGATAAAGGTATTGGGCGATCTTGCGGACAATGCGAATCACCTCGCGCTGCCAAGATTCCAACAGCGGCGCGTTCTTCTCGAAGAAATACAGCAGGTTTTCCTCGGGTTCGGGCGGAAAATTCTGGACCGCCTCGACCGCCTGCCTTTCCTTCCTGGGCACGGTGCGCAGCCACAGGTCGTTGACCTGGCTCTGTAGATATTCCTCGCGCTCCTTCTGCCGATGCTGCTCCTCGGCCATCGACAAGGGCGGCGGGCGGCGGTAGCGGTCCACCCCGTAATTCATCAGCGCGTGGCAGGAATCCAGCAAATCCTCGACCGCTTCCACTCCATGGCGCTCCTCGCACTCGGTGATGTAATGGCGGGAAAATACCAGATAATCGACGATGGCGTCGGCGCTGGTCCAGGTCTTGAACAGATAATTGCCCTTGAAGAAGGAATTATGCCCATAGCAGGCATGGGCGATGACCAGGGCTTGCATGGTCATGCTGTTCTCTTCCATGAGATAGGCGATACAGGGATTGGAGTTGATGACCAGCTCGTAGGCCAAACCCATATAACCACGCCGATAACTTTTCTCCACCGATAGAAACTGCTTCCCGAACGACCAATGCGGGTAGAATACCGGCATCCCGGTACTGGAATAGCAGTCCATCATTTGTTCCGAGGTGATGACCTCGATCTGGTTGCGATAGGTATCGAGGCCGTAGTCGGCGGCGATGCGGCCAATCTCGGCGTCATAGGTCTTGAGTAGCTCGAACGTCCATTCGGAGCCTTCGGAAAGGGGTAAGCGGCTCATGCGGTCTGTTTCTTGAAGAGTTCGCGGAATACCGGATAGATATCCCCGGCACCATAAATGGGCTGCAACGCGAAATTGGGCCAATGCTCGGCCACCTTTTCGTACTCCATCCACAAGCTATGCGGCTCGTGGTTATTGATCTCGATATAAGCGTAATACTGCACCGAGGGCATGATGGTATCCATCAACAGGTCGTAGCAGTTGCTGGAATCTTCCGGCCAGTTGTCGCCGTCGGACGCTTGGGCGCCGTAGATATTCCAATCGGCGCTGGGATAACGTTCGCGGATCACCTGGCCCATCAATTCCAGGGCGCTGGACACCACCGTCCCGCCGGTCTCGCGGGAATAGAAAAAGTCCTGCTCGTTCACTTCCATGGCGATGGTGTGATGGCGGATGAACACCACCTCGATCTTTTCATAGTTCCGAGACAGGAACAGGTACAGCAGCAGGAAAAAGCGCTTGGCGAGGCTTTTCTTGGTTTCATCCATCGAACCCGACACGTCCATCAGGCAGAACATCACGGCCTGGGTGCTGGGTTTCGGGACTTGAACGCGGTTGCGGAAGCGCAGGTCGAAGGTGTCGATGAAGGGCACGGCCTCGATCTTTTTCGCCAGCCGCTCGATTTCTTCGCGCAAAGCCTGGATGCGGGTTTCGTCGGGCTGGTCGGAAGCGAGCAAGGCTTCCAGTTCTTCCTCCAACTCGCGCTTGGCATCCTTGGACGGTGCCCGCAAGGCCATCCGCCGGGCCAAGGCCTCGCGCATGGAGCGCACCACATGCAGATTGGACGGCGAACCATCGGCGGTGAAACCCGCGCGTTGACTTTTGAAAGCGGCTTCGCGGGCCAGTTGGCGCTTGACCAGATGCGGCAGTTCCAAATCCTCGAAGATGAAATCCAGGAATTCGTCGCGCGATAGCTCGAACACGAATTCGTCCATGCCTTCGCCGGTATTGCTGGCCTGATTGCCACCCCCACCGCCGCCCCCTTCGGGACGTGGCACCTTGTCGCCCGAGACGAATTCCTTGTTGCCGGGTTGCACCATTTCGCGCCGCCCGCCCTTGCCGTGGCGGAACACCGGCTCGGAAATATCCTTGGCGGGAATCTGGATGTTTTCACCACGATCGATGTCCGTCACCGAACGCTTGGCGACCGCGTCGGCCACGGCCTTCTTGATCTGGCCACGGAAACGCTGCAAGAAGCGCTGGCGGTTGACGGCGCTTTTGTTTTTGGGATTGAGGCGGCGGTCTATGAATTGGCTCATGGGCGTAAATCGAATGGTTGAGCGCACAGCGCCCGATGGCGGCGTATGCTGGGATTGTGCCTGGGCCCTACCCCAGCATACCTCGGGATCAGCCCCGCGTTGCGGATCAGGAAGACTTCCTCACCCGCAGATACCACTCGCACAACAAGCGCACCTGCTTGGGCGTGTAGCCCTTATGCACCATCCGGTTCACGAATTCCTCGTGCTTCTTGGCGTCGTCCTGCGAAGCCTTGGCGTTGAAGGAGATCACCGGCAACAGTTCTTCGGTGTTGGCGAACATCTTCTTTTCGATCACGGCGCGGAGCTTTTCGTAGCTGGTCCAGGCCGGATTCTTGCCCGCGTTCTTGGCCCGCGCCCGCAGTACGAAGTTAACCACCTCGTTGCGGAAATCCTTGGGATTGCTGATGCCGGCAGGTTTCTCTATCTTTTCCAATTCCTCGTTCAAGGAACGGCGGTCGAAGCTTTCGCCGGTATCTGGGTCGCGATATTCCTGATCCTGAATCCAGTAATCGGCATAAGTGACATATCTATCGAAGATATTCTGCCCATACTCCGAATAGGATTCGAGATAAGCCGTCTGGATTTCCTTACCGATAAACTCGACATAACGCGGCACCAGATACTCCTTGATGAAACGCAGATAACGCTCCTGCGTTTCGGCGGGGAATTGTTCCTGGGCGATTTGCTGTTCCAGGGTATAGAGCAAATGCACCGGGTTCGCCGCCACTTCCGAATGGTCGAAGTTGAACACCTTGGACAGTATCTTGAACGCGAACCGGGTCGATAAGCCCGCCATGCCTTCATCGACCCCGGCGAAATCCCGATATTCCTGATAGGACTTGGCCTTGGGGTCGGTATCCTTGAGGTTCTCGCCGTCGTAGACCCGCATCTTGGAATAGATGTTGGAATTCTCCGGTTCTTTCATGCGCGAGAGGATGGCGAACTGGGCCAGCATCTTGAGGGTATGCGGGGCGCAGGGCGATTCCGACAGCGAGCTATGGAACAACAGCTTTTCGTAGATTTTGACCTCTTCCGACACCCTGAGGCAGTACGGCACCTTCACCACGTAGACGCGGTCGAGGAAGGCTTCGTTGTTCTTGTTGTTGCGGAATTGCTGCCATTCCGACTCGTTGGAATGGGCCATGATGACACCTTCGAACGGGATCGCCGAAAGCCCTTCCGTCCCCTTGTAATTGCCTTCCTGGGTGGCGGTCAGCAAGGGATGCAGCACCTTGATCGGCGCCTTGAACATTTCCACGAATTCCATGATGCCTCGGTTGCCGAGGCATAGGCCGCCGGAATAGCTGTAGGCATCGGGATCGTCCTGGCTGTAGCGTTCCAGCTTGCGGATATCGACCTTGCCCACCAGCGAGGAAATATCCTGGTTGTTCTCGTCGCCGGGCTCGGTCTTGGACACGGCGCGTTGGTCGAGGATGGAGGGGCGCACCTTGACCACGCGGAACTTGGTGATATCGCCGTTGTATTCGTGCAGGCGCTTCACCGCCCAGGGCGACATGATGGTGCTGAAATAACGGCGCGGGATGCCGTATTCGGTTTCGAGGATTTTGCCGTCTTCCTCCGGGTCGAACAGGCCCAAGGGGGATTCCCAGATCGGCGAACCCTTGATGGCGTAGAAGGACACCTGTTCCATCAGTTGCTTGAGTTTCTCGGCCAGCGAGGACTTGCCGCCACCCACCGGACCCAAGAGATAGAGGATTTGCTTGCGCTCTTCCAAGCCTTGGGCGGCATGGCGGAAATAGGCCACGATCTGCTCGATGGTGTCCTCCATACCGTAGAACTCGGAAAACGCCGGATAGCGCTTGATGAGTTTGTTCGCGAACAACCGCGACATGCGTTGATCGAGGCGGGTATCGACCAGTTCCGGTTCGCCGATGGCGATCAACATGCGTTCGGCGGGGCTGGCATAGGCCGTCGGATCGTTCCGGCAGATATCCAAATACTCTTGTAAGGAATATTCTTCTTCGCGGTTCTTTTCGTAACGTGATTGGTAATGATCGAAGATACCCATAAGAGAAGTCTCCTCTGCGCGTGGCAGATTCTTCAAAAGATGCTCGACGGTGTCGAAAAAAGCGGTGGTTAGGCGCTTGTGCCCCGGTGTGACGAAACCAAGGCACCTAAGGTTTTATATCGTAGCGAGCGGCCCGGGCTTCGGGTCCGGACCGGGAAAGATATTCGTCCGATAGTTAGACTATCACAGTTTTTTCCCCGCCCAACCTACCCCCATAGAAAATCCAAGCAGGGAAGCTCAGCCCGGCCCGGCACCACCCGGATACCGGCTCGATACCCACCCACACGGCTAATGGTGGTGATGGTGGTGCGGGTGGCGGTGTTCGTCCGCTGTCTGTTCCGGTGCAATGCCCTGAGTTGGGGCGACCGGCGGCACCACGGAAACGCTGGGGCTAGCGGTCGCCGCCTGAGGGGCCGCGATGACCGGCTCCGGCGCAGCCGTCGAACCCGCAGCCGCCTCGTCTTTTCCACCCTCATGGTGGTGGTGTTCGTCGGCGCTTTGCAAGCCCTTCACCCCGACGCCGTACTGGTAAACCATCAAGCCGCCGAGGTCGGTACCGAACACCAAACACGTCACGATGAGGCCCGCGAGGAAGAAATGCAAAGCCTGGGCCATACCCGCCAGGTTTTCCTTGGCGACGGCCCGCCATATCGCCATGCCCACGGTCAATACCGCCACGGTGATGCCGAGCCTTTCATGCCATTCCATGATTTCATGCACCGCCGCGCCATGCGGCACCCTATCCTCGGCCACTAAACCGGCAGCCACGGCCAGCACCGCGCCGATGGCTCCACAATAGAGCATTCCGCTGGCCCATTGCCGCCAGACCTGGCGTTGCATCGCCACCCCGGCGATTTCCAACAGGAAGAAAGCCACGATGAAGGCGATGGGAAAATGCACCACCATGGGATGGATATTGGCCCCCAAGGCCAGGATGCCGGCCAGGGGCCCGTCGGGACCACCGCCGCTTCCACCCGACTTCCCGTCCAAGAAATCGGTGATGGCCGTCAACACGCCATCCAATACCCCCACCAGGCCCGCGCCACCATCGCCGCCGCCATGCACCCCAGGCAGCCCCATCCCGCCCGGCATCGAAAAATCAATCAACATATCGGAATTCCATGGATTAAAGTTGGTCTTCGGAAGATCGGGGCTGGATTCCCCTGTGAATAAAAGCGCTTTGCCTCGTTAGTCAACGGCGGACAACACAAGTTTCTCAGAGAAACCGGGTTTCCAAAACCTCCTGTCCGCTATCCGGCGATGTTGAACTTTCACCCGGCTTGGCCGGTCACTCCTCCCGGACAACCGCCCGCGCGAACCCTCATAGGCAACCCCCGGCGGGCTTGCCCTATTCCTAGAAAAACCCACGAGGAGACTATCGATGGCCGTACATCCCCAATTCTTGCAATCGGCCGGCACCGCCAGGACCGGGATATTTTCCAACCTGGCCTTCTTCCAAGCCGGTTGGACGGCTTGCGTGCTGGGAGCCGTAGCGGGCCATCCGTGGAGCGGTATTTTCCTGGCGCTGCTGATCGCGGTGGCCCATATCGTCCAAGCGGCCCGGCCCGGCGGGGAACTCCGCCTGGTGGCGACCACCACGCTCCTGGGAGCGCTCTGGAACAGCGCCTTGCAAGACGCGGGACTGGTGATCTTCGCCGGGGACGACAGCGCGGAATGGCTGGCACCGACCTGGACCCTGGCCCTCGCCATGCTATCGGCCACCACGCTCAATGTCGCGCTGCGGCGTTTGCGGCACCAGCCTTGGCTGGGCGCGTTGCTCGGGGCCACCGCCGTGCCCCTGGCCTATCTCGCGGGCGGTGGATTGGGTGCGATCACCCTGCCCTATCCCGAAATCGCCGTCGGCATCCTCGGCCTGGGCGGCATGGCGTTGCTGCCGCTCCTGCTGCGCTTGGCCCGGCATTGCGACGATACCCCCCTGCCCCTCCCAGCCAAGCTTGGATAAAAATCACAGCACCCACGCCACGACCTGTAGTATGATGAGCGTTCATATCGATTATAGCGATATGAGCAGCGCTATGTGGGAACCCCCACGGACTGGCTACCCTCCCCCCCAATCGGCCATCCGTGGATCGGTTCCCACACCCACCCCAGCCACCCGGAGCAGCCCGAAATAGCGGATAATTCCCCGCTCTCCCTGGGACAACCCCGGCTCCATGGCCAACTTCAAAACCCATCTCTACGCCGCCTCCGGCATCGGCGGACTGGCCGCCATCGCCTGCATGAAGGCGGGAGCCGTCCCCTACCCGGAAACCCCGCTCCTGCTGGCGCTCGGCACCCTCGGCGGACTCCTGCCCGATATCGACTCCGAACACTCGGTCCCGGTCCGCATCGGTTTCAACCTGCTGGCCCTGGCCCTGGCCTTCCTAGTCATGTTCCAGTTCGCGGGTAAATACACCGTCCTGGAACTGGCGGCGATCTGGCTGGCGGTGTTCCTGGCGGTACGCTATGGGGTGTTGGAGGTCTTCAACGCCTGCACCCGCCACCGGGGGATTTTCCACTCGGTGCTGGCGGCGGTGTTCTTCGCGCTCTGCACGGTCGATCTTTCGGCGCATTTGTTCGACAGGCCGAACGCCCTGGCCTGGCTGCACGGGGCTTTCATCGGGATGGGCTATCTGGTGCATCTGGTCCTGGACGAGATGTACAGCGTGGACCTACTGAACCGCAGGCTCAAGCTCTCGTTCGGCTCCGCCCTGAAACCCGCCAGCTTCAAGAACTGGCGGGCCACCCTGTTGATGGCGCTGGCGGTGGTGGTGGTCTATAGCGCCGCGCCCTCGCCCGAAGGCTTCCGCGCCCGCACCTGGAGCAAGCTGGAAGCCCATTATGCCGGACAAAAACCCTGGCTGATCCCCGACACCGGCCATTGGTTCGACAACCTGGGCGGCACGCTGAAACGCTGGCTGGGCCTGGGGGGCGGGCCATGACAGCCCGTTGGCGGCGAACCGTGCGGGCCTTGGCCCTGCCCGGAATCGCGGTCCTGGCCTGGGCCGGCCGCGATTTCTTCACCATCGGCCTCGACAGGCTGGACCTCGCCATGCACGGAAAATATACGGTGGAACAACGCCTGGCCCAATTCGGCGGGGATGCCCGGACCCGGCTGGAGCCTTATTTCATGGCGGCGGGCTTGCCCTTCCCGCCGCAGGAACTAGCCTTCCTGGCCTTCAAACAGGAACGCCGTCTGGAAGTCTTCGCCCGGAGCGCGGACGGTCCTTGGCGGCAGGTGCGGGATTACCCCATCCAGGGGGCCAGCGGTCGGGCCGGGCCCAAATTGCGCGAGGGCGACCGCCAAGTGCCGGAAGGACTCTACCGGGTGGTCCTGCTCAATCCGAACAGCCGCTTCCATGTGTCCTTGCGGCTGGATTATCCCAATGCCTGGGACCGGAAGATGGGCCTGCGCGACGGGCGCGGCGACCTGGGCTCGGACATCATGATCCACGGCAAATCGGTGTCGGTAGGCTGCCTCGCCATGGGCGACACGGCGGCGGAGGATTTGTTCACCCTGGCGGCGCTGACCGGCCCGGAACGGATACGGGTGTGGATCGGGCCTTGGGATTGGCGCGGCCAGCCCCGGACGGGATTGCCGGAGGACGCCCCGGCCTGGACGGCGGGGCTATATGAAAAATTGCGGGAGGAAATTGGCGGGATTCGCCAAGCCGGGCGGCTAAAACCACCCGGCGGGCCACCAGTCCGGGAACTCAGCCCCGGCCAAAGGCGCGGTTCACATTGCCCTTCATGCCGCGCATCATGTTCATCAAATTGCCCTTCTTGAACTTCTTCATCATCTTCTGCATCTGGTCGTACTGCTTCAGCATCTTGTTAACCTCCTGCACATCGGTGCCGGAACCCTTGGCGATGCGGGATTTGCGCGAGGTGTTGATGAGGTCCGGGGACGAGCGTTCCTGCTTGGTCATCGAGTCGATGATGACGATCTGCCTGACCCATTCGTCGTCGCTGATCTTGTCGCGGACATGCTGGGGCACGCTGGCACCGCCCGGCATCTTGTCCAGCATCGCCGAAATACCGCCCAGGTTCTTGAGCTGCTGCAACTGGTCGTAATAATCGTTGAGATCGAAGGTCTTGCCCTTCTCGATCTTCTTGACCAGCTTCTCGGCCTTTTCCTTGTCGATCTTGCGCTCGGCATCCTCGATCAAGGACAGCACGTCGCCCATGCCCAAAATCCGGGAAGCGACGCGGTCGGGATGGAAGCGTTCCAGCGCGGCGGTCTTCTCGCCCACGCCCATGAACTTGATCGGCTTGCCGGTGATATGGCGCACCGACAGCGCCGCGCCGCCGCGGGCGTCGCCATCGGTCTTGGTCAAGACCACGCCAGTCAAGGGCAGCGCGTCGCCGAAGGCCTTGGCGGTATTGGCGGCGTCCTGGCCGGTCATGGAATCGACCACGAACAGGGTTTCGATAGGCTTGACGGCGGCGTGGATGCGCTGGATTTCGTCCATCATCGCCTGGTCGATGTGGAGCCGACCGGCGGTATCGACGATCAGCACATCCTTGTATTTCTTGCGGGCGTGTTCCAGGGCGTTCTTGGCGATATCGACCGGGTCTTGGGAAGGATCGCTGGGAAAGAAATCGGCCCCGACTTCAACGGCGAGGGTCTTCAATTGCTCGATGGCGGCGGGGCGGTAAACGTCGGCGCTGACCAGGGTGACGGAACGGCGCTCGTTCTCCTTGAGCCAGCGGGCCAACTTGGCGGCGGTGGTGGTCTTGCCCGCGCCCTGGAGACCAGCCATCAGGATCACGGCGGGCGGCTGGGTGGCGAGGCTCAGCTTTTCATGGGCCTGGCCCATCACCGCGATGAGTTCCTCGTTGACGATCTTGATGAAGGACTGGCCGGGCGAGAGGCTCCCCTGCACATCCTGGCCGAGGGCGCGGGTCTTGACGTGTTCGATGAAATCCTTGACCACGGGCAGGGCCACATCCGCTTCCAGGAGGGCCATGCGGACTTCGCGCAGGGTCTCTTGGATATTGGTTTCGGTCAACCGGCCATGGCCGCGGATTTTCTTGAGGGATTGGGTGAATCGTTCGGTTAAGTTATCAAACATGGCTTTCGCATCCTAAGGACTGGCGCAGCATTCCGCATCGCTTATATCTCTGGTATCACGCAGGACCGTGAACCGCCCGGCCAGGAACGGCGGGCGCGAATTCCCGGCGCGGGATTGGGCCACCGGGGAAAATCCCGCGCCACTTCATCTTGGTCGGACATTATGCCAGAGTCCTTCCCTTCGCGGGTACATCAACATCAAGCCATTGTTTCCGCTTGGATTCCCCTGCGAAAAGACCGTTCGACACAGCGCCGGGATACGGGGCGGTTCCAAGCTTGAAGCGCAGCCGGGCGGCGGCCCAAGCGCCGGGCGCGGACATTCGCCGCGACGGGCTTCAGGCCAGGAAACCGAGATTCGCCACCGGGAACCGGCTCAGGTGCGGGAAGATCGTGGCCAGGTCGGCATCGCTCACACCGAACCAATGCGCCAGGGTCGCGGCGTATTGCTCGACGGAAGTGGTGGGGATCAGCCGCCCGTAATCGGCATCGTCGGGCCCGTCCAAGGTCAGATCGGGGAAAAGGCCGTAAAGCGCGCCCCCGACCACCGACCCGCCAGCGGCGAAATGGATATTGCCCCAGCCATGGTCGGTGCCATCGCCATTGGAGGTCAGGGTCCTGCCGAAATCGGACATCGTGAAGCTGGTGACCGCGCTGCCGACGCCGAATTCCTCCATGGCCGCGTGGAAGCTGGAAACCGCCGAGGAAAGCTGCCCGAGGAGATCGGCATGGCGGTTGAGTTGATCGTCGTGGGTGTCCCAACTGCCGAGGGTGGTGAAAAACACCTGGCGGGTGACGCCCAGGGTTTGCCGGATGCTGATGATCCGGGCCACCATTTGCAACTGGGCCGACAACCCGTTGCCCGGCCAGTAGCCCGAACCGATAGAACCCTGCTGCAACGCGCTGTTCAAGATGGCTTGCAGGTCCAGGCTGGCTTTGATGGATTTCACATATTCCTTTTGCAACAGCCGACCGGAAGTGGCGGCGGTGTCCAGGATATTCTTGAACAGGTTGCTGCGGTTATCGGTGGGGCTGCTGGAGATCACCGCCAAGCGGTTGACCCCGCCGGGGCCGATGTTGTACGGGGACTTCATCTGGCCGGTTTGGAACAGGTTATTACCGGCCACGGAAATCCCCGGCGGCAAGGGAACGCCGCTATTGGCATTCGCCAGCTTGTCGGCGATGAGGCCACCCCAACCGACTTTCTGCACCGCGTCGGGCTGGCTCGACATCCATTGATCGGACTGGTCGTTATGCGAAAACAGCTGGGGCGGGAGCGAGATGCCGCCCTTGTAGTCCCTTTTGGTGGTCGGTTGCAGCAAGGTGCCGCTATTCACGACGAACGCCAAGCGGCCGGCATCGAACAGGTCGCGCAGGCCGGGCGTGGCGGGATGCAATCCATAATTTTGGTCGGCTGCCAGCACTCCCGCCAGAGGCAACAGCTTGTCGGCCGCCAGCGCGAGATTGCGGCGGGATTGGGCGTAGATGGCATAACGCGCCGGGTCGGTCGGGACCAACAGGTTGAATCCATCGTTGCCACCGGCCAGGAAGATGCAGACCAGGGCGCGGTAATCCCGGGCCGTGGCGGCGGTGGCCGTCGTGGTTCCGGCCAGGAGTCCCAAGGCGGAGCGGGCACCCAGGGCACCGGCGGACATCAGGCCGCCGCGCAGGAACTCGCGGCGGGTCCAGGGTTTGGATGAGGTCATGGCGAAACTCCCGGTCAGGTCTGGATAAGGTAGTAGGGCGAGGAAATCACCAGGTACAGCGCGTCCAAAGCCCGTAGGGTGCCCGCCGAGGCTCCGGTGCCCAGCGCCACCTTGGTCAGGTAGGTCGCCAAGCTGCTCTTGACGGCTGTCGGCATCCGCCTGCCGGTGAGGAGTTGATCGAGATAATCGACCAGGGTCGCGGGTTTCGCGGCGCGGACCCGCAGCGCTTCGATATCAACCAGGAGATTGTTGAGGTCGAGGTAGGGATTGCCCGAGTAGTACCATTGGATACGGCCCCACAATTCGTTGTGGAGCTGGGTACTCTGGGTCTCGGTCACCATCTGGAATTCGGGGGCGACCAGCCCCTTGTTCTTGATGGCCCCGTTGGGCGCGTAATCGGGCCGGAAGAAATTGAACACGCTGGGGGCCGACAGCGGGGCTTGGCCGATGCTGGACTCGGGATACAGGTAGGGGACGGTGCCATCCGGCAGCGCCACATTGAAAGCCCGCCAAAGATGCGCCATGACCAGGAGCGGTTCGCGCAGCTTCCCGAAATTCGCGTTGGCCGCCGGGCCGCGCCGGGCCTCGTCGTCCAACAGGATGGCTTCGATCACCGCCTTCATGTCGCCGCGCACGCCCTGGCCGTTGTCGTTGAACTTGGCCGCCACCCGCCCGACATAGGCCGGGGAGGGATTGCTGGTCACCAGGCGCTGGATCAGTTGCCGCCCGATGAAGGGGCCGACGTTGGGATGATTGAAGATCGTGTCCAGCGCCAGCTTGAGATCGGAGGCCGCCGTGCCCCGCGCCGGCACCCGGACTTGATCGAGGATGGTTTTCGCGGCGCGGTCGTGATAGTCGCCAAAGGCCCGCATCCCAATCCGCCAGTCGTCGCCATCGGTAAAGTAAAGCGAATCGCCCCAGGTCCAGCCGGTGAACACCCGCGCGAGTCCTTCCACCTCGGCCTGGATGTAGGTCGGTATCGGTTGGCCATCCTGGAGCATGGGCAATCCCTGCGGGTCCAGTCGCACCAAGCCGATGGTGAATAATTGCATCACCTCGCGGGCGTAGTTCTCATCGGCGCGAATCCCGAGCAAGGGGTCGGGCTTTTGATTGCCGAGCATGGACAGGAAACGGCCCATCGCCGGCGACAGCGTAACCCGCTCCAGGATATCCCGGAAGTTGCCGAAGGCGTTGCGGACCAGCACATCGTAGTAAACGGCCAGGGCGTTCTGGGGAATACCGGAATTGCGCTCCGACACCACGAAAATTTCCGACAGCGCGAACGCCACCCGCTGCCGCAGTTGGTCCGGTGCCCGCACGGCCAGCCGCCACCAGACTTCCATGCGGTTTTCCCGGCTGCTGTTGTTCTGGGTTTGATTCAGCGTGGCGAGGTGGCAGGAGGCGTCCAGGCCGTATTGTTCCTTTATCCACGCCGAAAGCGGCATATGCTTCAAATGGTCGATGTCGCGCTGGGTCGAACCGAACGTGGCCTGGTTCAAAAAACGCACCGCTTCCACCGCCGTCACGCCATTGCTTCCAGCGGCGTTGGCGGGATAGGTGATCGGTGCCCAAGGGTCCACGCAGTCCGCGGGTTCGGCCCCCGCCGCCGCACAATGGCCTTGGCCGAACAATACCAAAAGACCCAGGATGGAAGCCGAAATACGTCCGCGTTTCATGGATAGGTATCCCCCCTTAGCTGGAAATAAACTGGAATATGCGCATGAGTACGCTTAAAGATGGAAGCCGCGGGCGGAAATTACCGTGAGGTGTTTGGCGAAATTGCGTGGCCATTTCGACATAGAACCACGGCGCTCCTGGTGGTTCGCCCGAACGCCGAGTCCTAGGGGGGCGAGAGCCATCGACCATGATGAGTAAGGCTCATCGCCATCTCCGGGAAGCCCACGGGCGGACCGACGTTCTCCACCGGATTGACGGCCTGGGGCGAGCGCCCGCCTCCGCCACAGAACGCACCGGATTTAACATATTGATTTTCAAAGGGAAGCATGTGGGAAATGCGGGGATGGACTTGCGGGAAAGACAATGCCAGACTAGGGAAAAGAGGACATGATTCCGATGAATTCGACACTATTCGGCACCGCCGCCATTTCCGCCTATCTCGCCTCGACCCTGCTGCTGCTCCGCTCCCTGCGCCCCGGCTTCGATCCCGCCACGCAACGCTACGCCAGTTTGGGTTTGGCCGGGCTGGCCTGTGTCCTGCACCTCGCCGCCAACCTGTCCGCAGGGCGGGGCTTGTTGGATTTCAGCTTCCTCAGCGCCCTGTCCACCGTGGTCTGGCTGGTGGTAACCATCGTGCTGCTGGCCGCGCTGTTCAAGCCAGTGGATAAGCTCGGCCTCGTGGTGTTCCCGCTGTCGGCCGGCATCCTCGGCCTCAAGCTGGTGGTACCGGAGGGCGCCCACCTCGTGCGCGAGCCAAGCTGGCCGATGACGGCGCATATCCTCTCTTCGCTCCTGGCCTATAGCTTCCTCAATATCGCGGCGATCCAGGCGATCCTGCTGGCAGCGCAGGATTGCTGCCTCAGGGCGCGCCACCTCGGCGGCCCCTTGGTGCGCTCGCTGCCGCCCCTACAGACCATGGAAGCGCTGCTGTTCCAATTGATCGGCGCGGGCTTCGCCCTGCTCACGGTATCGCTGGTGACGGGATTCTTGTTCCTGGAGAACATGTTCGCGCAGCATCTGGCCCATAAGACCATCTTGTCGATCCTGGCCTGGGTGCTGTTCGCGGTGCTGCTGTCGGGAAGGATCAGGGCCGGGTGGCGAGGACAGACCGCCATCCGCTGGACCTTGGGGGGGTTTGTCGCGCTGATGCTCGCCTATTTCGGCAGCAAGATGGTATTGGAATGGATTCTAGGCCGGACCTGAAGCGGCTTATTGATAGGCCAGCAACGGTTCCCTGGATGCGGGACCGTCCGGCGGACCGGCCAGTTCGATGGCGAGTAACGCCAGGTCTTCGTCGGAGAGGATATCAAACCCGGACTCCACGCCCGCCAGCCAGCCGGTGGCTTGGCCGGCCCCGATGAACTTGCGGACGGTGGCATCGACGACCCGGATATGCTCCATCACCCCGACCAGGAAAATACGATCCGCGCCCGAGACCTCATCCACACCCAGCATCCGCTCGAACAAGGCGGTACGTTGATGTTCTAGTTCGTCCATTTCATCCCAATAGCCGCCGATGGCCGCCGATAAGATGGAATTCGAGAGTTCCAGCAAGATTTCGGCTTGTTCGCGTATTTCATGTGCGTTTGTCATGGCTACCCTCGCTTAATAAGATGATTCATCCCTGACCGCCAGGTATGCGTTTTTACCCTGTCGGCCAAGTTGAATTTGGCGCAATTGTCCGGCGGCCTGATCCCGCTCCTGTTCCACCAAAGCTACGGTCTGGGCATCCAGGGCGAGTATGTTTTCCACGGTGTCGGTCAGGAAACGCCGATCTTCCGGGTCCGATAGGTCGATCAGAAAGAGTTGGCTCAAGGCTTCGGTGCGCCGTCTCTCGGCCTCGGCGATCCCGGCCCAGGCTCCTTGGGTCGCCAAGGCGAGCAAGCGCCGGGACAAGGCCAATACTGTTTCCGCCTGGGACCGCAATTCGGACATCCGCTCCACCGCTAAACAGGGCGACCGCCGGGCCGCTCCCGACCGCCGCCATAAAACCCGCCCGTCGGGAGCCGATTCTCCTCGGCTCCAACCGGCGCATCTTTTCAACAGCACGAAGTGTGGTCGAGGGTTGTCGGGTTTTAAATACGTGGGAATACCGTATCACCCAACCATGACATACCTGGATAAACCACTGTTTAAAAAGCAAATAATACCATACCAGGGTATCTTGAAACCCAATGGCGGAGGCTTGGACTGGCGGATGCTCAGCCAGTGAAGGTCTTGGTATTGGCGTAGGGCAAGAGGGAAAGTTGCTGGGTAAGATAACTACTGGTGTTTTGGAATTGGCCGACCACTTTGTCCATGGCGTTGAATTGGGCCAAAAGCTGTGTTTGCAAGGTCGTCATCCGGGTGGCGAGATCGGTGCGCTCCTTCCCGATCTTGGTGACATCGTCCTGCAAGCCCTCCAAGCGGGTACTCAAAGTGCCCTTGGTATCCAGCAACCCGGTGAGCAGGCTATCGAACTGCGCGACCAAACCGCCGCTATAGCGCACGCTGCCCCGGTCCCCGGTGACCGCGTCGCCGATTTCCAGTACCAGCCCCTTGGCTTTGCCGGTCAGGCCGGTGATCTGGCGTCCCGACCCCTGGACCGCCTGCCCGTCCAGGGTCGCCTCGACATCGGTGCCCTGGGTACCCGCGCCGACATCCAGCCCCCCCACGCTGTTGCCGCTGCCCGTCGCGCCCACCTGGGTGATCTCGACCGAGGAGGCCGAACCATAGCGCTGCGATTGGATCGAGAACCGCTGGCTGGTGTTGTCGTATTGCACGGTCACGCTCGCGCCCCCGGACTTGAGCGAGGCATCGCCATTGATGCGGCTTTGCAATTCGGCGGCCAGTTCGTTGCCGGAAGCATAGGTCCGTTGGGTGAGGCTGATACTGCCGGACTCCACGCCATCCACCGTGATCCTGAGCTGGCTATTGTCGGCATCCACCGTCAAGGAGGGCGCGGCGCTCCCGGTCAGGACGCCACGGGTAGCGGCGGCGGTGACGTTCAGCGCGTAGTCGCCGGGCTGGGTGTCGGCGCTGCCGCCGACATAGGTGACATTGGCGTCGGTGGGCACGCCCAAGGGCGCGAACAAGGCCGCGACATCCTTGGGGCTGGAATCCAGGGCCGAGCTGAGCTTGCTGGTGTCCAGCGCCAAACTGCCATCGGACTGGGTGGAAATACCAATATCCAATAAGGACTTGACCGAGCCGCCGAGTCCATCCACCGGACGGGCGATGAAATTGCGGAGCTGACGCATCGTGCCCTGCACCGTGAAATCCCCCAGCAATACGCCCGCCTTCTGGGTGGTGGCGTCGTAGCTGGCGATGGAAGTATTGGTGCTGACCACGGCGTTGAACTTATCGACGAAGTTCTGCACCGCCTGGGTCACGGCGTCGGTATTGATCGAAACGCCGAGGTTGATCGACTGCCCCGGCTGGGCCTTGAGCAGATTCAAGGTGACGCCCTTGAGCGCGGTGGACACGGTGTTGGTCGAACTGGTCACGTCCAGGCCGTTGATGTTGACCAGGGCGTCCTGGGCGGCGCGGGTCTGGGTCATCTGGGGTGTGGCGGCGGCGTTGAACGCCAGGGCCGACAGCCCGGCGGCGTCGGTATCATCGCCGTCGCCGTCGGAGACGGTGATTTCCATGCCGTTCTTAGCCCCGGAACTGGTCGCGCCCAGCACCAGCCGGTTGCCGCTGCCATCGTTGATGATCGTGGCCTTCACCCCCGCGCCCGCCTTGTTGATGGCGTCGCGCACCCCGGTCAGGGTGTTGTTGCTGGAATCCAGGGTGATGCTCAGGGTGCCCTGATCGGCGTTCTGGGTGAAACCGGTCGGATTTCCGGTCACGGTGTCGAACGTGTTGGTGCCGAACTTGATGGTCAGGGTACCGCTACCGACCACGTCGGTGACGTTGGTGTAGGACCGGCTCGCCAAGCTATGGGCCTGGGCCAGTTGCTTCACGGTCAAGGTGTAATCCCCGGCTTCGGCGTTGAGGCTGGCGCTGGCCGACACCACGCTGGTATCACTGGAGACGCCCTGCATCTTGGCGAAGCTGGTGGCGTTCTTCATGGCATCGACCGCCGTCTGGAAATCGGACAGGGAACTCTTGAACGTCCCCAGCGCCGAAATCTTGGCCTGGTCGGTGGCTTCCTGCTTGTCGAAACGGGTGGTTTGCGGGGTTTGCTCGGCGGCCACCAGCTTGCTGACGATGCCATTGATATCCAGCCCAGAACCCAATCCGGTCGATGTCACAGTCGCCATAGCCGCCTCCGCGCCGTCTTAGGCTTTCTCCTCGAACAACAAACCCCTGACCTCGCCCAATTGCTTGGCGAGCTTCAGGACATATTCCGGCGGAATCTGCCGGATCACCTGCTTGGTCTCCGAATCCTTGATCTGGATGACCATGCGTCCCGAATCCTGGTCGATGTTGAATTCCAACGTCCTTTTAACATCCTGGAAAAAGGCGTTGATATCCTTGACCGCCTGTTCGACCGGTTGCTTGCCGTCGCCGCCCTTGCCTTGCTGGCCGGACAGGTCGGCCTGCCCGGAATTCTGGCTGGACGGCACGGCGCGGAGTTGCGGCTCGGCAGGCGCGGCGGATTGCTGGGTCGCGGGATCGGCGACGGCGTCGGGCGACGGCGCGGTGCCGTGCCTGGCGAAGGCGTTGCTCAGGGTACCCGCCACGGAACTCAAACTGTCCATACTCTTCCTCGCTTAATCGACGACGGGGGAACGGCCCTTGTGCCATCCCCCCGCCCGGTGGTCCACGGGTGGCGGCAGGGCTTGCGCCGCCACCGCCTTCAAGCTTAGCGTAACAGAGACAGCACGCTTTGGCTGGAGGAATTGGCCTGGGCCAACATCGCCGTACCGGCCTGTTGCAACACCTGCGCCCGGCTGAGCGATGCGGTTTCCGAGGCGAAATCGGCGTCCTGGATACGGCTGCGGGCCGCGGTCAGATTGGTCGAGGTCGATTGCAGGGCGGAAATGGTCGAGTTGAAGCGGTTCTGGATCGCGCCCAGGTTGGCTTGGTTGCTATCGACCTGCGCCAAGGCGTTGTCGAGGGCGGTGATGGCCTTCTGCGCTCCTTCCGCCGTGGAAATATCCAGCTTGTCCAAAGACATGCCGGTCTTGCCCGACCCGTAGGTACCCACACTCAGGCCGGTGTTGTCCACACCCAGGCCGCCAGTGCTGCCCTTGTCCACGGAGAAGGTCGCCGCCGAACTCAGGGTATAGGTGCCGAAGGCGGTGGCGCTGCTGCCGCTGGTGGTGCCGGCCTTGAGACCGGTGAGCGAGGCCGTCATCGAGCCGCCGAAATCGACCGAGATATTCTGCCCGGAAGCCGCCTTCAAGGTCAGGGCGCCGGTGGTGCTATCCGCCGTGGCGGTGACGCCGGTCTTGTCGGCGATGCTGTTGATGGCGTTGGCGAGGTCCTGCCCCTGCACGGCGCTGGTATAACCGGCCCCATCGCTGGACGAGTTCAGCGAGAACGTGCCGGTGCTGACGCCGTTGATGCTCAAGGACCCGGTCTGTTTGGCGGCCGTGGCGGTCGGCCCCGTTCCCGTCACCGTCGTGGTGGTGTTGTTCGAGACCAAGCCGGTGTTGGCCCCGCTCAAACCGCCGTTGAACTGGATGTTCACGTTCCTGCCATCGTCGGCGACGAGTTGCACCCCGCTGGTGGTGCTATTGGTATCGACCGCGCGTACCCCGGTTTGCTCGGAAATGGCGTTGATCGCCTTGACGACGTTGGCACGGGTGGTCGCAGCGTCGATATCATTGCCGCCACCGACCGAGGCGATCACGGAGGTGTTCTGGCCGTTGATCGTGATGGTGCCGGTACCGGCCGCGCTGCCGGTCATGTCGCTGCCGTCCGCCTGGGTGGCGTTCACGGTCGCGGTGACGCCGGATTTTTCCGAGATCGCGTTGATCGCCGCCACCTTGGAGATGGCGCTGGCCGCCGTCCATTTGGCGGCCTGTTCGCTGGACACCACCGAGGCGTAGTTCGACGCCGTGTCGCTGGCGGCGGTGGATGCGCCGATCAACACGCCGTTGATCTTGGCATCGCCGCTCTGGATGGCCTGGCCATTGTTGGAGGTGGTCGAAGTGTAGGCGGTCTGTGCGCTGTAGGTGCCCGACGCCAAGCCGGCATGGGCGACGCTGACCCCGGTGCCGGAACCGGCGGTGATCTCGATCTTCTCGTTGGAAGTCAGGGTATAGCTGCCGTAGTTGGTGCCCTCGGCGGCATTGCTGCCCTGGGTGTTGGACAACGAATCCAGGCCCAGTTGCCCGGCGGTCAAGGCCATGCCATTGCTCTTCGAGCCGGTCAGGTCGATGGTGCCGCCCGAGCTGGAAGTGAACACCACGCCGTCGCCGGCCTCGTTGAGGGCCGCGCTGACGCCGGTCTGGGTGGATACGCTATTGACCGCCTTCACGATGTTACCGGCGTTGGTGCCAGCGTCGGTGCTGCTCAGGTCCACGTTGGCGCTGGCTGTCACCCCGTTGACGACGATGATGGAGTTGTCGCCCAGGGTGCCGGTGTTATCGACCGTGCCACCCACGGCGTTGTTAGCGGTAGCCATATCCCGGACGGCGGTGGCCCCCTTGGAGAAATTGCCATCCACGTCCATGGTCATGCCCAGCTTGGCCGCCACGGAAGTGGTGCTGTTGTTGCCATTGATGGTCGATCCGGTCAGGTCGATCTGGCGGCCATCCTTGGAATTGAAGGTCAAGGCACCGCCGGTCTGGCTGGCGGTGATACCGGTCTGGTTGCTGATGGCGTTGACGGCGGCGACGATGGTGTCCGCATCATCACTGGAGGTTCCCGTGCCGGTGATCGCGGCGGTCTTCACACCGTTAATACTAAGCTGCAAGGTATCCGAGGCAGTGGTCGATACGGTGTTGAGACTCGTCCAGTTGTTCTCCAAACCCTTGCCGTTGGCGGTGGCCGCCGAAGCCTCGCCCGAAATGGTGAAGCCCGCGCTGACCACGTCGGTGCTGGTGTTGGAGAAGCCCAGCGTGGTGCCGGCGGTGGCGGAAGCCATGTCGCCCAGGTTGCCGCTCAACACGATGTCGCTGCCATCGGCCGCTTGCAATTGCAATTGGCCGGAGGAATCGGTCGCGGTGATGCCGGTGGTCGCGGTATCGAGGTTGATGGTCGCGGCCAGCGTCGCCGAGGTATCGGTGGTCGCGACATTGTAGGTTTTACCGTTGATGGCGAAGCTGAACGCGCTGCCGGCGGCGAACGCCGTGGCGGCCGTGGCGCCGCTGTGGATCGTCATGGTGCCGGACTGGGCCGCGTAGCCCAGGTCGTCGGCGAGCAGCGCGCCCGCGCCGGTGGTGGCATTGCCCTCCGAGCTGATCGTGATATCCCGCCCGTCGCCGGTCGCGGTGTTCATCGCCAAGGTGGCGGTGTCCGCCTTCACGCCGGTCTGTACCGACACGTTGTTGATGGCGTCGGCCAAGTCGGCGGTGAGGGTCGCGGAACCCGCGTCGAAGCTGATGGACTGGCCGTTGATGGTCAGGTTCTCGGTGTTGGCGGCACCCTCCGCCGTGGTGGTGGTGGCCGCCACCTGGGTTTGGGCCAAGGTGCTGTTGGTGCCCCGCCCCGCGCTGACGCCGGTGGTGGTGGCATCGAAGGTGCCACTCACCACGGTGCGGGAAATCTCGATCGCGCGGCCATCGGCGGCGACCAATTTCACGCCGTCGGCGTCGCTGCCGCTATCGACGGCGGTGACGCCGGTCTTGTCGGAAATCGCGTTGATGGCGGCGACCACGCTGGCGCGGGTGGTGACGGTATCGCTGGAGGTGTTGACGATGGAGGTGCCCACGCCATTGATGGTGAAGGAACCGCTGCTGTTGGCACCCGTCATCGTGGTGCCCTGCAACACATTGCCGACGCCCACACTGCTGTCCTCGGTCCCGAGCGCACGGACGCCGGTCAGGCTGGCGTCGAAGCGGGTATTGGCATCGGTCGGCGCGGAATACTTGACCGTGACATTGCGCCCGTCGGCGGCCGACAGCGACACGCCGGTGTCGGTGGAGCCAGTGTCGTTGGCGGTGATGCCGGTCTTGTCGGAAATCGCGTTGATCGCTTGCGCCACGGCGGCGCGGTTGCTGGCCAGGTCGGCGGTCAGCGAAATCTTGGCGGTCTGTACCCCGTTGATGGTGAGGGTGCCGGAACCGGCATCGCCCGCGAACTTCGGGGCGACCTGGGTGGCGCCCGCGACGGTGTTGACATCCGCCGTCGCGGTCACGCCGGTCTGGGCGGTGCTGGCATTGATGGCGGCGACCTTGGCGATGGCGCTGCTGGATTTGCTGGAAGCCGGATAGGAAGCCAAATCGTCGCTGGCGGAAGAAGACCGGATCGCCACGCCGTTGATGATGAGGTCGCCGCTGTTGATGGCGGCGCTGTTGCCCTTGGCGGTGAGGGCGGCGGCGTTGTTGGTGCCGAGCTGGCTGGCCTTGGCCCCGCTCACGTTCACGCTGATGGTCTGGCCGGCGTTGGCGCCGACCTGGAAGCTCTGCTGTTTGAAACTGCCGTCCAGGAGGGTGATGCCGTTGAATTGGGTCTGGCCCGCCACGCGGTCGATTTCCGACAGCAGCTGGCCGGCTTCCTGTTGCAGAGCAGCGCGGTCGGAAGCGGTGTTGGTGGCGTTGGACGATTGCACCGACAATTCGCGCAGGCGTTGCAGGCTGTTGGTGATCTGCCCCAAAGCGCCCGTGGCGGTCTGGGCCAGGGAGATACCGTCGTTGGCGTTGCGGACGGCCTGGTTCATGCCGGTGACCTGGGCCGACATCCTATCGGAAATCGCCAGGCCGGCGGCATCGTCGGCGGCGCTGTTGATACGCAGTCCCGAAGACAACCGGGTCATCGCTGTCTGTTGCGACATCTGCGATTTATTCAGTTGCATCTGGGTCGTCAGTGAGGTGACGTTGGTATTGATGTACATGGGCATGGCGGCGGTACTCCTTGAAGGGTGGGCCAATCCGGGCCGGTGGCCCGTTTCTTCAACTCTCGTAGGAGTTATCGGGCGGACCTGGCAAAACTTTACAGCCTGGAACGCCGCGCCGGGCGGGCCACCCGCCTCCCGCCGTTAAGCTCCCATACCCGCCGCCCGCAGCAACATCGCCCGGAAACCATCGAACAACCGCCGCAGCGCGGGCTGCTTATAAGGGAACAGGTCCACCGGGTCCAGGGCGTGGACGATCATGCAGCTATCCACCTCGAACACCAGCAATTCCCCCCAGGGCGTCTCGGCGCAGTCGATCCCGACATAATCCAACCCCGCCCGCGCGTGGATGGTCCGCAAGGCTCCGGCGTGGCGTTGAGCAAATCCAGTCTCGAACTCCACCATGGCGCGGGCTTCTTCCGCCCGCTTGTCGGCGCTGTCCGCCATCCCAGCATTCAGATAATGGATCATCCAATGCGCCGAAACCGCCATATGGCACAGATAGGGCCGACCCTGGATCAAGATGATCCGGTATTTGCGGAACAGCCCATCCGGTCCCCGGTAATCGACGAAACGCGAAAGATAAAAGCCCGCGGCGGCCGCCGTTTCCAGGTAGGCGGCCAGTTCCGCCCCATCGTCCAGCTTGGCGAGACCATGGCCCGCGTGGGAATCGACGGGCCGCACGATCAGCGGGAAATCCCCATCCGCGAGCAAGTCGGCGACAGCCGCGCCGCCGCGCGCGAGGCGTTCGAGAGCGGCCCGTTCCACCCGCGCCACCGGCGGCAACACCAAGCCGGGCGCGTCCTTGAGCCAAGCCGCCACGCCGTCCCGCGATAAACCGGCGATGCGGCCCGGCGGATTCAGCACCGGGCGCGGCCAATGCGCGACATAGGCCGCGATGGCGGCGAGCAAGGGCTGGTTGGCGTCGGATTCGGCCACGGCGACGAACAGCACATCGTGGTCGGGGACGCTAGCGGGGAAAGGCCGGTCCGGTGTCAGATAAAGCAGATGCAAATCCACATCCGACTGTTCCAGCAGGCATTCCACCGGGGAATTCGCCATCAAATCGCCCGGACCCAGGATGACCAATAGGCGCAGCGCCATTGGAGCCGGAGCCGGGAGGTGGTACAGCGGATCGATTCCCAAGGCCAAGGACTGCACCGACAGCGCTGCTTCCCGCTGGCCGCGCAACAGCAGCACGGTGGACAAATCCAGCAAGGTCGTGGCCTCGTCCGGGTATTCTCGGGCGCGGGCCAGCAATTGCTCGCCGAGGGGGGCGAGGTCTTGGTCCGCGAAGGCTAGGCGCATGAGACGGGTCAGGCCGATGAGGGGGCGGGGGGTGGGAGCGTCGGGGGTCATGGCGGATTTGGAGTGCGGGCGCGGGTTGTGGGAGCCGGGCTTTCCTGCGGGCGTTGGCATCCGAATCCCGACGGTGGAGCGCCGGGCCCGGCGCGGGAAAACGCCGACGGTCAGAATAGCTCGAAATCGGGATAGCGGGCCGGACGGCGCAAGGTGATGGTTTTCAGCCATGCCTTGGCTGACTTCACGTCGCCGGCCGCGGCCAATTGACCCTGTAGTTCATCCAAGCGGGCTTCCGTGGTGGCGATATCCTCCCGGAGCCAGGCCATGAGTACCGCCGGCGACAACTTCACGGTCGGGGCACAGCCGAATTCCATGGCGAGGCCATACCGGACCCGCTGGAGTTGTCCATCCAGTTCGCGCATTTGGTCCTTGAGTATCTTGATGTAGTGCTTGAGCCGCTGCCCCTCCAGGTTGGCCAGATGGGCCGGGTCGATGTGTTCGAGTTGGAGTTGCAGTTCCAGCAGTTCCAGCAAACCACCCCGCTCGTAGGCTTCGTTGACCCGTTGCATCAGCGCGGTCTTGCGCCGACTTTCCTCCGGGTCGGACTCCCGGTCGGGATGCAGGGCGCTGGCGAGCTTGCGGTAGATGTCCCGGAGCGACTGGGAAAGCTGCTTGGCCTCGGCCTCGCGCTGGGTTTCCCGCTCCCGTTGCTTGGCGGATGGCTTGCGCGGCTTGGACTGGGGCCGGGCTTCCGCCTGGGCTTGGAACTGCGTCCGCAGCCGCTCGAACATCGCCTCCGGCGAACGCAGGTCCAGGTCGTCGCCCAAGTCCACGCCCAGGACATCCTCGAACATGGATTTCATCTGTCCCAACTGGGCGGCTTCCTCGGCGTCGAAATCCGACTGGCTGTACTTGTTGTACAACGCCTTCATCGCCTCTTCCTGTTCGCCGTATTCGATCACTTCGCATGCCAGATTGACGATGAGGGCAGAGAGCTTGCGCCGTTCGGTCTGGGTCACGCCTTTCTGGTCGTGGACCTTGTCCAACTGCGCGGCGAGTTGGGCTTTGAGCATGGTTTCCCGTTCCAGTAACGGTTCCAAATCCTGGCCATAATGGTGCCGGAACAACGGCAGACCCGCGTCCCATTCGGCCAACCGGGCGCGCCGGTCCTCGATTTGCTTGATGAGGCGGTTGAAGGTTTTTTGGTCCGGGGTCAGCGGGGCGGAACCCGATAAGGTCAGGCCGGAGAGGGAAACGGGCTTGGAATCGGCAGTCATGTTCGGCTGTGGGTTGCGGTGAGGAGGGGCATTTTACGCCAGCGATGTAGGCCGGTCATCGCGTTTCCGTTTGTATCCGGGTCTTCCAGGATTTGAAATTCTCGATCCGCACCCGTTCAAGCATCGCCCATTCCTCCCAATCAACCGGCCCAAGCCTTAACCCAAGCCTCAGCCAAATCCCACCACCCCGGCGGCACCGCCTCATGCGCCGCGAACAGCGCGAACCCCAGGAACAACACCCCGCCGATCCGGTGTATCACATGCTGCGGCAGTTTCCGTAACACCGTCCGCCCGGCCCAGATACCGAGGGCCGAAGTGGTGGACAAGGCCAAGGTCGCGCCCAGCCACACCGGCACCACGGGTTCCGCCGCGCCCAACCCCGCCACCGCGATCTGGGTCTTATCGCCAAACTCGGCCAGGAAGATCATCAGGAAGGTGGTCACGAAGATGCCATGCCCGGTCTTTTCCTCGACCTCGCCGTCCGCGTCTTCCTCTTGCGCGAGCAAGGCGCGGATGCCGAACCCCGCGAACAACACCGCCACCCCACCCGCCACCACATTTGGCGGCAACCATTCCCCCGCCGCCGCGCCGAAAGCCACGGCGATCAGATTCAACAAAGCGAACGCCAGCACCGAACCCCACAACACCGGGCTATGCCGATGCCGTGCCGCCAGCGCCATGCACACCAGTTGGCTCTTGTCGCCGAATTCCGCCGCGCCCACCAGGGCGAAGGTGGTCCCCGCCGCGCCCCAGCCCCGCGCCCAATCCAAGGCGGGCAAGGTCCGCTCCGCCCAGGCCGCAACCTCGGCAATCAATCCGCACGCCATCGCCGCCCCGCTCAGGTCAAGAGGTTGTCGAGGATCATCATGACGATGAAGCCGAACAGCACCGCGAAGGTGGCGTAACGGGCCTTACCCCGCGATTGGGTCTCGGGGATGATATCGTCGCTGATGACGAACAGCATCGCCCCCGCCGCGAACGCCATGCCGATGGGCAGCAAGGGCAGGAACACCGTCACCATCGCCACGCCCAGGAACCCGCCCACCGGCTCGATCAAGCCGGTCAGCAAGGCGATCAAGGCCGCTTGTTCGCGCTTATAGCCCAGGGCCACCAAGGGCATCGCCACCGCCAAGCCTTCCGGGATATTCTGCAAACCGACGGCGATGGCGATGGCAACCCCGTTATGCCAATCGCCGCTGCCGAAACTCACGCCCACCGCCCCGCCTTCCGGCAGGTTGTGCAGGACGATGGCGGCGATGAACAGCCAGACCTTGCGCAGCGAATCGAAGCGCTCGCCCTCTTCCAGGTATTTTTCGTAGGGCAGCCATTGATCGGCCAGCACCAGGAACACCGCCCCGGCCATGATCCCCGCCGCCACCACGTACACCCCCCAGCCCGGCCACAACTGGTTGCCGAACTGAATCCCCGGCACGATCAGCGAAAATGCCGTCGCCGCCAGCATCACCCCGGCGGCACCGCCCAGCATGGCGTTCAAGGCGGTGCGCGACACCTCCTTGACGAACAGCGCGGGCAAAGCCCCCAAGCCGGTGGCGAGTCCCGCCAGGATGCTGGCCAAGGCGCCCAGGGCGATGATGCGGTCCACGAAGTAATAGAGGAAGGCCAGGAGGGCCGTGGCGAAAAAGGCGAGCGAGCCGACCAGCACCAGTTTTTGGGCCAAGGGCGGCAAGGCGGCGTATTTCCGATAAAGCGGCTGGGTTTTGATTTTGGCGGCGAAGGCGCAGCAAGCGTTCGGGTTCATGGTCCGCGTTCCTGGGTAAGATAAGGGCCGCTCACGGCGGGGGACCGGCAATGGTCGGGGAATCCACCCCGCAGCGTCAAGGCGGATGATCAAGGAACCACCAAGTTCCCACGGCCCGGTATTCCCTGTCTCCCCGGCATGACAAGCCAACCTGCCATCCCCGGAAAAACCCCGGAACACGCCCGTCCCGTCTCCGCCGTTCTTGTGTAGAATGCCTGCAATCTTAGGGAGTTAACGGATATGCATATCTTGTTGAGCAACGACGATGGCTATGCCGCCGAGGGTCTGGCGGCCTTGGCGCAAGCCCTCAAACCACTGGCCGATTTGACCGTGGTCGCCCCCGAGCGCAACCGCAGCGGCGCGAGCAATTCCCTGACCCTGGACCGCCCGCTGCGGGTCGGGAAAGCCCACAATGGCTTCCTCAAGGTGGACGGCACGCCCACCGATTGCGTACACCTCGCCATCACCGGCCTGTTGGAACGGGAACCGGACATGGTGTTCGCCGGCATCAACCACGGGGCCAACCTGGGCGACGATGTGATCTATTCCGGCACCGTGGCCGCCGCCACCGAAGGCCGGTTCCTGGGCCTGCCCGCCGTCGCCATTTCCCTGGCCGGCAACAACCCCAGCCATTTCGACACGGCGGGCCGGGTCGCCGTGGCCTTGCTCAAGCGCATAGAGGCCCAGCCGCTGCCGCCCGACACCTTGCTCAACGTCAACGTGCCCGACCTGCCCTGGGACAGCCTCAAAGGCTTCCGCTCCACCCGCCTGGGCCAGCGCCACAAGGCCGAACCCGTGGTCCGCACCAGCGATCCCAGGGGTCGGGAAATCTACTGGGTCGGCTGCGCCGGCCCCGAGCAGGACGCCGGGCCGGGCACCGACTTCCACGCCATCCGCCACCACTATGTCTCGGTCACGCCCTTGCAGATCGACCTGACCCGCTACGAGAGCCTGGACCCGCTGGGGGATTGGCTACCCCAGGAGATCGACTTATGAACCAACGCCTTCAGGGCATCGGGATGACCTCCCGCCGTACCCGGGAGCGCATGATCCACCGCCTGAAAGAACAAGGCATCACCCATCCGGCGGTGTTGAAAGTCATGCTGGAAACCCCCCGGCATATCTTCGTGGAGGAAGCCCTGGAAAGCCGGGCCTACGAAGACACCGCCCTGCCCATCGGCTTCAACCAGACCATTTCCCAACCCTATATCGTGGCGCGGATGACCGAGTTGCTGCTGGAACCCGGCGTCCCCGACAAGGTGCTGGAAGTCGGCACCGGCTCCGGCTACCAAACCGCCATCCTGGCCCAACTCGCCAAGCGGGTGCATACGGTGGAGCGCATCTATCCCCTGCAACAGCGCGCCCGCCGTTGCCTGCAAGACCTCAACCTCCGCAACGTGCGCATGAAACACAGCGACGGCGGCTGGGGCTGGGAGGAATACGCGCCCTACGACGCCATCATCGTCACCGCCGCCCCCGCCGAAATCCCGCCCGCCCTGCTCGAACAAATGGCCCGGCGCAGCGTCATGGTGATCCCGGTCGGCGATGGCCGGGCGCAGATGTTGAAGCGGGTGGTCCGCACCGAGGTCGGCTACCAGGCGGAGGAGGTGGAGCCGGTGATCTTCGTGCCGCTGTTGCCGGGTGTGGTCTAAACCCAGACCGCGCCGATTGGATACGGCCCGAATCCGGCATAACCGGGCGCACCGCCTCTTCAACCTCCACAAGGAATCCCATGCACGAACTCATCAACTGGCTGGTAGAAACCATCGGCACCCTGGGCTATCCCGGCATCTTCCTGCTCATGGCGATGGAAAGCTCGATCTTCCCCATCCCCAGCGAAGTGGTGATGCCTCCCGCAGGCTACCTCGCCCAGCAGGGCAAGATGGATATGACCCTGGTCATCCTCTGCGGCACCCTGGGTAGCCTGGCGGGTGCCTATGCCAATTATTTCGTGGCGCGGTGGCTGGGGCGGCCCTTGGTCATCAAATACGGGCGCTATGTCTGGATCACCGAACAACATTTCGACCGGGTGGAAAGCTTCTTCCTGCGCCATGGCGAAATCTCCACCTTCATTGGGCGCTTGCTGCCGGTGATCCGGCACTTGATTTCGATCCCGGCCGGCATCGCCCGCATGGACCATCTCAGGTTTTCGCTCTACACCACGGTGGGCGCGGGACTATGGGTATCGATCCTGAGTTGGATCGGTTATTTCATCGGCGCGGAACGGGAATTGATCGTGCGCTATTCGCATCAGGCGGTGTTGGGCGCGGTGGGATTCAGCGCGGTGCTGGTGGCGGTCTATGTCGTCCTACATCGGCGCAAGCTGGCCAAAGCCGCCCAGTAACCCGTCGCCCGGATTCCGTTGCCCCCCCGGGCCACCTCGATGGCACCCACCATGAGCCAGCATTACCTGCAACCCCTGTTCGCCCCACAAGCCATCGCCGTATTCGGTGCCTCCGACCAAACCGGCACGGTAGGCGGACGGGTCTACCGCAACCTCGTGGCGGGCGCTTACGGCGGGCCGATCTACCCGATCCAGCCCGGACCGGCCACGCTCGGCGACCGGCCTTGTTTCCCCAGTCTCGAAGCCCTCCCGGCGCGGGTGGACCTCGCCATCCTCGCGGTCCCGGCAACGGCGGCTCCCAAACTCATCCACGCCTGTGGCGCGGCGGGGGTGAAAGCGGCCTTGATCCTGCCCGAAGACCACGAGGACGCCACCAGCCCGGCCCTGGAACGCCCTTTACAGGAAGCCGCCACCCGCCAGGGCGTCCGTCTGCTCTGCCCCCGCGGTTTCGGCTTCATGCGGCCCGGACTCGGCCTCAACGCCACCGACAGCCACAACACCGCCGAACCCGGCTCGCTGGCCCTGGTTTCACAATCGGGGGCGATGTGTACCGCGATCCTGGATTGGGCCTGCGCCCATCGGATCGGCTTTTCCGCCGTGGTCGCGGTGGGCGGCGGGCCGGGGGTGGATTTCGGCGATACCCTGGACTATCTGGCCCTGGACCCCCACACCCGCAGCATCCTGGTCTATCTCGAAGGACTGCGGGACGCCCGCCGCTTCATGAGCGGCCTCAGGGCGGCGGCGCGGCTCAAACCGGTCATCGCCATCAAGGCCGGGCGCTATGCCGAGGGTTCCCGCGCCGCGCTATCACATACCGGGGCGTTGATCGGCAGCGACGATGTGTTCGACGCGGCCCTGCGCCGGGCCGGCGTGGTACGGGCCAAGAGCATCGAGCAGATGTTCGCCGCCGCGCAATTGTTCGCCACCCGCCACCGCCTGCGCGGCCAACGGCTCGCCATCGTCACCAATGCCGGCGGTCCCGGCGTGATGGCGACCGACCGGGCGGTCGAACAAAACATCCGCCTCGCCGAACCCGGCCCGGCCACCCTGGCACAACTCGACGCCGACCTGCCCGCCACCTGGTCCCGCGCCAACCCGGTGGACCTCTCGGACGCCGCCACACCCGAACACTACGCCGCCGCCGTCACCGCCTGCCTGAAAGATGAACAGGTCGATGGCGTCCTCGTCCTGCTGACACCGCAGGCCACCACCCAACCCACCCAAGCCGCCGCAGCCGTGATCCAGGCGGCGGCGCACACCAGCAAGCCCCTCCTGGCCTGCTGGCTGGGCGCGGCCCAGGTCCAGGAAGGCCGCGAATTGTTCGCCCACCATAAAATCCCCAGCTTCACCAACCCGGAAAGCGCCCTCGAAGCCTTCGCCTTCCTCGCCGCCTTCCACGACAACCAAAAGCTGCTGCTGCAAGCCCCCGGTCCGCTCGCCAGCCAGACCCCGCCGGATATCGTGGGTGCCCGCCTGATCGTCGAAGGCGCATTATCGGAACGCCGCAGCCAGCTCAGCGACCTGGAAACCCGCGCTCTGCTCCGCGCCTTCCACATCCCCATGGCCCCGGCCCTCACCGTGCATACGCCCAACGAGGCGCTGGCGGCGGCGGAATACCTGGGCTTCCCGGTGGCGCTGAAAATCCTCGCGCCCGAGTTGGTCCATAAATCCGACGTGGACGGGGTCAAACTCAATGTCGAGGGGGCCGGGACCGTGCGCCCGGCCTATAACGATCTGCTGGCGGCGGTCCGCGCCCGGCGTCCCGGCCTCCAAATCGAGGGCGTCACGGTGGAAAAGATGTACCGCGACCCCAAAGGCCGGGAACTGCTGGTCGGCATCGTCGACGACCCGGTGTTCGGCCCGGTCATCGCCTTCGGCGCGGGCGGGACCACAGTGGAAGTGCTGCGCGACCGCGCCGTCGCCCTGCCGCCGCTCAATGAACATCTGGCCGAGACCCTGATCCAGGCAACCCGCACCGCCAAACTGTTGGATGCCTTCCGCAACCTGCCCCCGGTCGATCACGCGGCCCTGGTCGGCGTGTTGCTGAGATTGTCGGAACTGGCCTGCGAACTCCCGGAAATCAAGGAACTGGACATCAACCCGCTGATGGCCGACGACCGCGGCGTCCTGGCCCTGGACGCCCGCATCGTGGTCCAGCCCCGCCCGGCGGGACGCCACCGCTACGGCCATATGGCGATCCACCCCTATCCCCTGCATTGGGTCGAACACCTGCAACTCAACGACGGCACCGATATCCAAATCCGCCCGATCCGCCCGGAAGACGCCGAACTGGAACGGGCCTTCGTGCGCGGCTTGTCGCCGGAAGCCCGCTTCTTCCGCTTCATGAACACGATCCAGGATTTGAGCCAGGATTTGCTGATCCGCCTGACCCAGTTGGACTACGACCGCGAACTGGCCCTGCTCGCCACCACCGTGCAGGACGGGCGCGAAACCGCGCTGGGCGTGGCCCGCTACGCCACCAACCCGGATGGACGCACCGCCGAATTCGCCCTGGTCATCGCCGACGGCTGGCAACAGCACGGCCTGGGCACGCGCTTGATGCACAGCCTGATCGAAGCGGCGCGGGATAAGGGTTATGTGGCTTTGGAAGGCGAGGTGTTGGCGAACAATACCAAGATGCTGGGCTTGATGAAGAAGCTGGGTTTCGCCAGCCGGATCAGCCCGGAAGATGCGGGTTTGATGTGGGTCAGCAAGGCGCTTTTATCCGGGGCGTTGAATGAATAGCGGGAGTGGCGAGTTGTTCTTTTTATTGTCAAAACTATCGGACTGTATTTTGATTTGCGTGCGTTATTCGTGACATTAAGCGGATTATTTTCCTAACATCCCGATTCAGGGTGTTAGGCAGGTCCGCCGCTCACAGCCGTTCGACGAAGATGTTGTCCAGGGCCCGCCCGCGCCCGTCCATGCTGATGGCGACGCCGTGCTCCTTCAGCTTTCCCGTGAAGGCGTCCGAAGTGAACTGGCAGCCTTGGTCGCTGTTGAAAATCTCCGGGGCACCGTAGGCACCCAGCGCCTGTGCCAGGCAGTCCACGCAGAAGCCGCTGTCCAGCGTGTTCGAGACCCGCCACGCCAGCACCTTGCGCGAGTACCAGTCGATCACGGCCACCAGGTAGACGAAACCGCGCGGCAAACGCACGTAGGTGATGTCGGCTGACCAGACCTGGTTTGGACGGTCGATCTCCACGCCGCGCAGCAGATAGGGATAGATTTTGTGCCGGGGATGCGGCTGGCTGGTGTTCGGCCCCGGCGCCATTCCCGCCAGCCCCAACTTCCGCATCAGCCGCTGGACCCGCTTGCGGTTGACCCGGTGCCCCAGGTCGCGCAGGTGGCGCACCATCCGGCGGCTGCCGTAGAACGGATGCCGGGTGTATTCCGCGTCGATCAGCGCCAGGAGTTCCAGGTCCCGGGCGCTGGGCTCACGCTCGCGGCGGGGCGCGTACAGCGCCGAGCGGGACACCCCCGCCAAGGCGCACTGACGGCTCGGCGCTAATGGCCCTCCCCGGTCGATCCAGCCCTGGCGTTCCCTCAGTGGCCGATCCCGGACTTTTTTTTCAACCAGTCCAATTCCATCTTCAGCCGCCCGATCTCCGAGTACAGCCGCTCGGCGCTCGCCGACTCGTCCACCACCTTCGGACCCCGCTTGGCCTCGAACAGGCTTCCCGCCTGCTCCTGGAGTTCCTTCTTCCACAGCCCCACCTGGGTCGGATGCACCCCGAACTCCTGGGCGATCTGGTTGACCGTGCTCACCCCCCGAATCGCCTCCAAGGCCACCTTCGCCTTGAATTCCCCACTGAACACCTTGCGTTTCTTCTCGCTCACTTTTGACTCCGGTTTCTCCACCGTCACCATCTTAAATGACTGTCCGGAAAACGGGGTCCACTATAAAGTCCCTCTTCCGCCACGGACTCGACTTCCTTCGCAACACCGTCTTGAACCTCGCCGAAAAATTCGCCAACTTCATCTGGGCTTTGAAGATTTTGTCCTGTACTTAGGCCTTTTTGTTTTTCCGAAAAAAATTCCGAAAATCATTCCTTCCCGGCGGGTTTCGCCCTCCCCGGCTTGCGGTTGTAGACCCGTTCCGTAATCTTTGGATCGGTGTGCCCTGCCCCGGCCCGGCGCTCGGCTTCCTCGGTGTCGGCAAGTGTTCAACAGGGCTGCGGAATGGACGCGACCGGGATCGCATCGGCTCCGCCAGGACGAAAGGGGAAGCGGTTCGAGCCGATATTTATGGGATGGCAGGCTCGCCCTGGGATTTAGACCTGGAAACCGCGCCTTGCCCGCCTACACCGGCTTCCGGGTCGAAGGGTCGAAATGGAAACCGGCATAATACCGGCCTTTGTCGAGGGGAGTGAGCCGGGTCAAGGTGGCCCAGACTTCAAGGTCCAGGCTGGGTAGCTTCATCCGTACCACGCTACCGGCCTCCAACAGGGGGTCGCCGTTGAAATAACCCCCACAGCCATCCAGAGACAAATCCCGCACGCATAATTGCGGCGAGCCTCCTTGCCGGAGGACCAAGGCGGTGGACCTGAAAGGCCGACGATAATGTTGTCTACGATTTGCATACATGACACCCTCCTTTTATAGCGATTTTATAATGATTATTGAACGTCAGCGAGCCATGCATCCCTGGAATGACTATAACCGCGCCCGATAAGGGTTTTGGCAAGACTTTCATGACCCAAAGCTTATTTTAACGCATCCCTAATCGGACCCATATATGGCCATCTCGCCCAACTCTGAATTCAACGTCTATCAAGCCGAACTCTCCGGGCTCACCCTGGTCGAGGCCAGCGCCGGCACCGGCAAAACCTGGACCATTTCCGGGCTTTACACCCGCTTGATCCTGGAACCCGGCTTGAGCGTGGATCAAATCCTGGTCGTGACCTATACCAAAGCCGCCACCGCCGAGCTACAGGACCGCATCCGCAAGCGTCTCAGGGACGTACTAGCGGCGTTGGAAACCGGCGATGCCAATGGCGACGAATTCTGCCGCGCCATGCTCGAATTCCACCTCCCCAACAAAGCGTTGGCGATCCGGCGCTTGACCCGCGCCATCGGCGGTTTCGACCAGGCGGCGGTGTTCACCATCCATGGCTTCTGCCAGCGGCTCCTGAGCGAGAGCGCCTTCGAGTCGGGCAGCGATTTCGATTGCGAAATCCTGCCCGACGAAACCGAGTTGCTGCGCGAAATCGTCGATGATTTTTGGCGGTGCGAAGTCTATCCCGCCGCGGAAGCCTGGGCCGGGTTCCTGCTCGAACAAAAGCAATCGCCCGATCTTTGGCTGGGGGAAATCGCCGGGCATGTCGGCAAGCCCTTTTTGAAAGTGCTGGGCGCGGAGGACCGGGCCGACACGGCGGCGCTGGAAGCCGCCTTCCACGCCGCCATGCGGCGGACCGCCCTGGCTTGGCATCGAGACCGGGCGGGCATTGCGGCATTGCTGCTGAATCATCGCGGCTTCAATGGCAAGAAGATCACCGCCGCCAAGCTCAAACTGTGGCTGGCCGAGGCCGACGCCTATCTCGCGCCCTGGCCGCTGGACGGTACGGCGGGCCTGCCTAGCCTCGCCCTGCCCGAAGGCATCACCAAGCTGGGCGCGGCCACCCTGGCGACCTGCATGAACAAGGGCCACGAGCCGCCGCAGCATCCGTTCTGCGAAGCTTGCCAAGCCCTCATGAGCGCCGCCGAGTGTTTGCGCACCGCCTATGCCGCCCGGCTCTTGGCCTTGAAACCGCGCTTGCTGGACTTCTGCGACAAGGAATTAGTACGGCGCAAGACCCTGGCCCGCGTGTTCTCCTACAACGATTTGCTGAACCGGCTGGCGACGGCGCTGGACGCCGGACAGGGCGAACGGCTGGCCGCGACCATCCGCCGCCGCTACCAAGCCGCCCTGATCGACGAATTCCAGGACACCGACCCGGTGCAATACCGCATCTTCCGCCGGGTGTACGGCGATGGCGGCCAGCCGGTATTCTTCGTGGGCGATCCCAAGCAGGCGATCTACGGTTTCCGGGGCGCGGACGTGTTCAGCTATCTGGAGGCGCGCGGGGCCGACAACATCCGGCGCGGGACGCTGATGCGCAACCAGCGTTCCGAACCCGGCTTGATCCGGGCGGTGAACGCCTTGTTCCTGGGCCGGGAGCGCCCGTTCCTGCTGGACGATATCCCCTACCCGGAAGTCGCGCCCGCCCACCGCGCCCGCGAGCCGCTGCGCATCCCGGACGATGGCGGCGAACCCTTGCGTTTCCTGATATTGCCCGCCGAGCAGGATAAAGAAGGCGATCCGGTTCCATTGGGCAAAGGCACCGCCGCCAGCCTCGCGGCGGAAGGCACGGCCCACGCCATCGCCCGGCTCTTGCGTGGCGCGGCGGCGGGCCATAACCGCCTGGGCGAGCGCCCGCTCAACGGCGGCGATATCGCCGTCCTGGTGGCGACCCACCACCAAGCCCGGCAGGTCGAGGCGGCCCTGCGCCTGTGCGGCGTGCCCAGCGTGCGCCAGGGCCAGGACAATGTGTTCGAGAGCGGCGAAGCCTTGGAATTGGAACGGGTGCTGCTCGCCATCGCGTCGCCGGGCCGCGAATCCCTGATGAAAGCCGCCCTCGCCACCGAAGTGATGGGCTATAGCGCCAACGCCATCCACCGGCTGCAACAGGACGAACCGGGCTGGGAAAAACTGTTCGAGCGCTTCCAGACTTATCATCAGCTCTGGTTACGCGAAGGTTTCATGCCCATGTTCCGGCGCTGGTTCGAGGAAACGGGCGTCACCCGGAACCTTCCCGACTACCGCGACGGCGAACGCCGCCTGACCAACCTTTTGCACCTCGCCGAACTACTGCAAGTCGAAAGCCGCCGCAAAGCCGGTATCGACACCTTGTTGACCTGGTTCGGCCATACCCTCCGCCAAACCGCGAAAGCCGGCGAAGCCGCCCAACTGCGCCTCGAAAGCGACGCCCAGCGGGTGAAGATCGTCACCGTCCACACCAGCAAGGGCTTGGAATATCCCATCGTGTTCTGTCCCTTCGTCTGGGATGGGCGCTTGATGCAGCGCCTCGCCACGGCCATCCTGTTCCACGACGGCTGCGAGCCAGTGCTGGACCTGGGTTCGCCCCAGATCGAAACCCACCGCGCCCAGGCGGTGTTGGAGGAAATGTCGGAGAAGCTCCGGCTGTTGTATGTAGCGCTGACCCGCGCTATCTACCGCTGCCATGTGGTGTGGGGCGATGTGCGGAACGGGCGCGATCCGGGCGAAGGCTTGCATACCACCGCCCTGGGCTGGCTGTTGCACGGCAATCCCGGGATCGACGTCGCCGCAGATCCCGCCGCCGCGCTGGCACAACGGCTCGCGCAAGGCGGCCATCCCCTGATCCTCAAGGATGTGCAAGCGTTCGCGGCCAAACTGGACGGCGGGGCCAGTGTGGAACCCCTGGATTGCGCGCCATTGAACTATCGCGCCGCCGACATCGACCCGGCCCCGGAACCCGCGGCCCGTGGCTTTTCACGCAAAGGGCTTTATCCCAGTTGGCGCATGAGCAGTTTCACCGGGCTCGCCACCGGCCGCCACAGCGAAGACCCCGATTACGACCTGTCCGCCGAACCCGACACCGACGACGAAGTACCGGCCAGCGATTCCATGTTCGCCTTCCCGCGCGGGGCCAAGGCCGGGACGTGTTTGCACGCCATCCTGGAGGATTGGGATTTCACCCATCCCGACGGCGACAAACTGGGCGAATGGGTGAAACGCAAGCTCAAGGCCCACGGCCTGGACGAAGCCTGGACCGCCACCGTCCGCAAGAACATCGAAGCCCTGCTGGCGACCCCGCTCAACAAGGAAGGCGTGCGCTTGGGCGCGATCCCGCCGGAACAGCGGCTGGTGGAAATGGAATTCACTTATACGATCCGGGGCGGTTCGGGGCGGCGGTTCCAACAACTGTTGGAAAACCCGGAGCACGGCTGCGACCCGCGCTTCGCCCAGGCGGCGCGGCACCTGGATTTCAAGTACATCGAAGGCTATATGAAGGGCTTCATCGATCTGGTATTCGAGGCGGGTGGGCGCTATTACCTGGCGGATTACAAATCCAACTGGCTCGGCAACGCCTATGCCAAATACGCCCCGGCCCGCTTGGGCGCGGCCATCGCCCGCGACCATTATTATCTGCAATACCTGATCTATACCGTGGCTCTGCACCGCTATCTGGGACAACGGCTGCCGGGCTACGACTACGGGCGGGATTTCGGCGGGGTGTTCTACCTGTTCCTGCGCGGCATCAAGCCGGGGCAGAAGACCGGGATTTACTGGGATAGGCCGGGGTTGGCCTTGGTGGAGGGATTGGATGGGGTGATCGGATAGCGGGATGTCCCGCCCCACCGGATTGGTTTACCCTATCCCCTGGTATTCATCGGAGGTCGCACCATGGCAAACATGGAACCCATCGGTTTTCTTGTGCGGGCATCGGGGGAATCAGACCGCCTTGGCCGGATATTGGCCCACGCCAAACGGGTCTTGGGTGCGCGGGATAAAGCATCGGAATGGCTGCACCGCCCCAACCGCGCCCTGGATGGCACGACTCCCCTGGCCTTGCTCGACACCGACAACGGCGCGGCCTAGGTCGATGACATGCTGGGGTGGTGGGGGAACACGGGGTTTTCAGTTGATCCGGGCTTGGTGGTTATGCCAAACGGCGCACGGGGCCGGGGCGTTCGATGGCGAGGATGCCCGGCGGTATGGCGGGCGCTGGAATCACAAGGAAAGTGCGGTCGTCTATACCGCCGCGACCCAATCCCTGGCGGCACTGGAAATCCTGGTCCATACGGATAGCGGTTTGCTGGCGGTAGAATATCTGGCGGTTCCATCCGCGATTATTCCCACCGAAACCAACGATCTCCTCAATCCGGCGCACCGGGATTTCGCCCAGCTGCGGATCGGCGAACCTTCCAACTTCACCTTCGACCCACGGCTCCGGCGCTGAACCCAGCGGCGTTATCCCTCAAAATCCCCTTCGCCCATTAAATCGAACACCAAAGTCACCGTCTTGCCGGTCTTGGTGTTGGTGGCGGTGAAGGTGGCCGCGCCGCCCTCCATCCCCACGCTCTCGATCTCGACCGGCGGATCGTCGTATTCCTCTTCCGGGATATCCAGTTCGTCCATCAAGGATTGATTCTCCTCGGCGCTCAGTTCCATATTGCCATCTTCGTCGATACGCATCGCTGCTACTCCTTAAAATTCAAAAAAGCCGAGGGATCAAGGCCGGTCCCGCTTACCAGGAGCGCACGTCGCCGGTATCCAGATGCACGAAATCATGGCGTGGATAATAACCGACTCCGCCCTGTTGCAGCGCCAAACCCACCCGGCGGATGGTGTGGGTATCCACGTCGGTCATGCGGATGTCCACCGCCTTGCCTTCGATATGCATGGAATGCTCGGCCACGCCGTGGCTGATCTTGCGGAGCCAGCTATTGGTTTCGGGCGAGCGGTAGGCGGAAATGATCTTGAACGTGCCGTTGCTGCCGGTGAAGACCGACACGGCGAAGAGAAGGTCCAACAAAGCCGGGTCCATGGGCCGGGACACCTCGGCGTGGTGGTCGCGCAGGAAATAGTTGAGGCGTTCCAGGAGACGGGCATCGTATTGCTGCTCGGGACAGCACAGGATGTTCATCTCCTCGTCGGTATTCACGTTATGGAACGAGAGCAGGCGTTCGCGGCTGAAGCTCTTGGCGACGGCCTCGGCGGAGGGCAACAGCATCGCGCCGACGGCGGCGGCACCCGCCCGCTTAAGGAAACCGCGGCGCGACAGGCCACGGACCGGAAAATCCTGGCGGTCCAGGACGAGTTTGGATGGGTTGCTCACGGGAAGTCCTCTTCGATGGAAAAGAAGCAAGCGGTCTTCGCATAAGCATCGAGGAATTCTCCGTAGCCCCCTGACACAAGCGGGTGCGGTTGGGCGGGGAATTCTTCGATACTTGGGCGGGAAATATTTCCCTGGTCGAAAGCCGGGCACTTTACTTGGAAAGCCACGGCAGGATCAACCTTTAATTGCGACGAACTACAAAGCACGAACCGCGCCACCCCGGAACCGGCCCGCCGTGGACCAAGGACTCCGGGAATGGACAAAAACAGCATGAAAAACAATGGATTGGCGGACAATCAGGCTATTTCCGCGATGGCGTCGAAATCCGGCACGGCGGGGTGGATTGCAGGACCGGGCCGGGCCGGGCCGCGCACCAGCCAGCGGGTGGCGAATCCCGCCGCCCGGGCCGCGTCCAGTTCGGCGACGATATCGGACAGGAACAGGATCGCGCCGGGTTCCAGGCCGATCTGGCGGGCGATTGCCCGGTAGGCATCCGGCGCCTGCTTGGGGCCGGTGCGGGTATCGAAATAACCCGAGAACAAGGGCGTCAAATCGCCATATCCGGTATGGGCGAACAGCAGTTGCTGAGCCTGGACCGAGCCGGAGGAAAACACGTACAGGGCCAGCCCCGCCGCGTGCCACTCCTTCAACTTCCGCGCCGCATCCTCGTAGACATGGCCGAAGAACGCGCCGGAACGATAGCCTTCTGCCCAGATCATCCCTTGCAGCGCCTTGAGCGGCGGGGCTTTGCGGTCTTCCGCGATCCAAGCCAAAAGCTGGGCGATAGCCCGTTCACACTCCGGCGCGAAACCGCCCAACGCACTGGTTTCGTCCAGCAAACGCACCACTTCGGGATCGTCGCCATGGGCGCGGACGAATCCTGGCAAGCGTTCGCGGGCATAGGGGAACAGCACATCCTTGACGAAGGACAGCGAGGAAGTCGTGCCTTCGATATCGGTGAGGATCGCCTTAATCATGCGTAGGCGGCCAGATATTGCTCGAACTTGGGGAAGCTTGCGGCAATGGCCGAGCCGGTGAAATTAGCGACCCAGCCCTCGGGCGTGGCGAAGAAGCGGATGCATTTGAAAGCGGGATTTTCGCCCATGTCGAACCAGTGCTGGATGTTGTCCGGCACGCTGATGAGGTCGCCCTGTTCGCATAGCACGGCGTAGACCTTGCCCTCGGCGTGCAGGTAGAACAGCCCCCGGCCCTCGACGAAGAAACGCACCTCGAAATCGTCGTGGGTGTGTTCGCTGAGGAATTTGGCGCGGAGTTCATCTTTCTGGGGATGGTCGGGCTTGAGGCTGACCACATCGACCGAATGGAATTCGTAGCGGTCGATCAGCCGGTCGATGGAATGGCGGTAGGCGGCGATCACCGTGTCTTGATCGGCCTCGTGGGAGAATTCATGCTCGGCCTGCCAGCGCTCGAACAGGACGCCGATCTCCCACAGCCGTTCAGCCATGAGGTCGGGATCGGTGATGCGTTCGGCCTGGGCCGGGTTATCGGCGGGGTGTATGGTGAGTACGCTCATAGGGTTTTGACTCCGTGCAAGCGGATTTCAAGATCGAACAGGAATTCCAAAGCCTCGACATGGCGCAGGGCGTCGGCGACCGAGTCGCCCCAGGTATAGAAACCATGCCCGGCGATGATGTAGCCATAAATATCGCCGTGCAGTTCCAGGTATTCCTCGACCCTGAGGGCCAGCCTCGGGATATTCTGGTCGTTGGGGAAGATCGGGATGGCGATGCGGCTTTCGTGGGTGGCAATCCCGGCCAGCGCCTTCAGCAGTTCATAATCCTCCAGCACCACCTCATCGCGGAACAGTCGGGACACCAGGGTGGCGCTGGGACCGTGCGGATGCAGCACCGCGCCCATCGCGGGATAACGGCGGTAGAGCGAGGTATGCAGCAGGGTTTCGGCGGAGGGCTTTTTGCCGTCGAGGGAACGGCCCTCGGCGTCGATCAGCATGATATCGTCCGGGGTGAGTTGGCCCTTGTGGCGGCCCGAGACGGTGATGGCGATGCGGCCATCAGCCAGGCGGGCGGAGAAATTGCCACTGGTGGCGGGCGCCCAGCCCTTGCCGTGGATGAAACGGCCGGCCTCGATGATCTCGTCGGCGCGGCGCTGGAATTCGTCGTTCATGGATTGCCGGATAGCGCTGAGAAACGCCGCATTGTAGTCGCCGCCAAGGGATGGCTCAATGCGAAGCGATGCTGAGCTTATCGCGGAAATCCCGCCAGCCCATCCATTTCATAAGGCACCGCCCGGCTTCGGCAGCGATTCCAGGGAGCCATCGAATGGCGGCAAACCCGCTTTTTGCCGGTCGTCGAACCAGTGGTCGCCGATTTCGCGGATGGTATCCAAACCGGGCGCGTCCACGCCGACCAGCCGGTTCCCCACCAGGGCGATGGGTCCGAGTTCCCGCCCCCGCAACAACAGCTTGCGCCAACGCCCGCCCGCATCGAACACCACCCAGTTATCCTCCAGCGTGAGCGAATGGCCTCCGGCCAGCATCCGCCCCGGCTCCAAACCCAGCCCGATCATGTCGTTGTTATCCGAATGCGGTCCTTGTTGGATCACGCTGCGCCGCACCACGAGGTTGCCGCCGCCATAGGCGTCGATGGCGCGGGAATTATGGCCGTCCAGGGCGGCGAGGACGCTATCCTCGACCGTCAGTTGACCCAGGCCGGTCTTGAGGGTGTGGCCTTGGTGCTGGATCGACAGGATACGGGTGCGCCGGATCAGGGCCGCGTCGCCCCAAAGATAGAACCCATGCCCGAATTTGCCATGGGTCTGGCCGCCGCGATCCCCGATGAAGGTCGAATCCTCCACCGTCAAGCGCCCGCCGACCTGGCCCAACAATCCATCCTGCACCACATGGCAATGGATATCCCGGATCGTCAAATCGCGGGTGCCGGGATCGAGCCGGACGCACGCCCCGTTGCCGTCCTCGACCTCGGCCCCGGTGATCTCGAAGCCCTCGATGACGATGCCCGTCGCTGCCGTCACCAAGGGCGCTTTGCCCATGCACACCCCGCCTGCCAGGTGGGCGCGTCGCCCATCGGCCCCGCGCAGCCCCTTGAGGACGAGCGGCTTGTCGATGACCGCGCAATCGCCATGGGTCTCCGCCGCGACCCGGATTTCGCCGCCGGGCGCGACCTGCCGCACCGCGCTTTGCAAATCGCGGGCATCGCAGCCCTGGGCGCAGACGCTGAGGCTGGCGCGGGAGGGCGGCGGCGCGGTTGGCGGAGGCGGTGGGACGGACGCGGGCCGGGCCGCTTCGGCACGCGATTCGGGCGGGGCCAGACGTTTGATGGCATCTTCCAACTCGCGCAGACGGCGCTCCTGCGCGGCCATCGCCTGCCGGAACTCCTGGCGCAGGGACTCGACCTGTTGCGCGACCCCGCCATCGCCCGGACAAGCCGGTTCCGGCGCGGCCCCGACCCCGCCCGTCGCACTCAAAACCAGCGCCAGCGCGGCGGCTCTGGCCGATTCGCGGCTCATTGGCCACCACGCCACAAACGTTCCCCCAAGCCCGAAGACGGACGCGGCGAACTTTTGATCGCCCCTTCCAACACCGCGGGCAAACCGCGGATTTCAGCTTTGTGGCGGGCGCGGGTGATGGCGGTATAAACCAAGGGCCGGTCCAATACCGGGCTTTCAGCCTCGGGCAGCAGTAGCAAAACCTCGTCGAATTCCGAACCCTGGCTCTTATGCACGGTCATGGCGTACACGGTCTCATGTTCGGGCAACCGCCCCGGCGCGAAGCCGCGCACCCGGCCATCGGCATCCTCGAAATAGACCCGGAGCTCCCCTTCCAGGAACAAAGCCACGCCGATATCACCGTTGAACAAGCGCAGGTCGTAATCGTTGCGGGTCACGATGACCGGACGCCCGGCATACCAGCGGGTACCGGGCCACAACCGCCGCTGCGCCCATAGCCGCTCCTCGAATTGCCGGTTCACACCCCGCGCCCCGCGTCCGCCCTCGCGATGGGCGGTCAGCACGCGGAAGCGGTCGAAGGCCCGCAGGGTTTCCCGCGGCTCGGCTTCGGCGTCCACCGCCGCGAAATAAGCGGCGTAGCCCTGCGCCATGCGCTCGGCCAAGTCCTGGACCTGCTTGCCGCGCTCGCGCACAAAAGCCAGATCGGCATGATCGCCCTTGTTCAACAAATCCAGCGCGGGCTTGGGGCGGCCTTCGTTGACCAAGCGGGCCAGGGCACCGATGCCGCTGTCCTCGCGGAAGCGATGGCTATGGGTCAGCAGGGCCACGCAATTGGAAAGCGCCGGGGGGAACATATCGCTGCTGGCGACCGGCACGCCCGACGCCTCGCGCAATTGCGCGGCGAAATCCAGGCCGTAGCCCTGGCTGGCGCAAAGATCGCCAAACACCGAACCCGCCTCCACCGCCGCGAGTTGGTCCTTGTCGCCCAAGAGAATCAAGCGGGCGTGTTCCGGCAGGGCATCGACCAGCTTCGCCATCAGGGCAAGGTCGATCATCGAGGCCTCGTCCACCACGGCCACATCAACGGGCAGCGGATTGTCGCGATGATGGCGGAAATACACCGAATCGGGCCGCGCGCCCAGCAAGCGGTGCAAGGTGCAGGCGGTGTCGGGGATGGCGGCGCGGAGGGCGTCGGGGCAATCCAGTTTTTGCTTTTGGTTGCGGATGGCTTCCTGCACCCTGGCGGCGGCTTTGCCGGTAGGGGCGGCGAGGGCGATACGCAAAGGCCGGTCCCCGGCCTGGGCTTGCAGGGCGGCGAGGATACGCACCACGGTCGAAGTCTTGCCGGTACCCGGCCCCCCCGAAATCACGCAAAACCGCCGCAACACCGCCACCGCCGCCGCCAATTTCTGGCGGTCGGGGATTTCCCGGTTATGGGCGAACAAACGGTCGAGATCGGCCCGGAGGCGCGGGAGGTCGATACCTGCCGCAGGGCTTTCGGCCAAATCCAACAACCGCTCGGCCAGTTTGCGCTCGTAATTCCAATAGCGGGCCAGATAGAGGCGCGAACCCGTATCGAGGATCAAGGGCGCGAACTGGCCGGGCGGGCCGACCAAGCGCGAGCGCCCCAACCGTGCCTGCCACTCGGCGAGGGCGGGCAGTTCGACCGGATCGGTCCCGTCCTCGGGCAGGATCGTGGTACCGGCATAATCGGCGAGGCGCAGGCAAACCTGGCCTCCGGCCACCGCCAGACAGGCCAGCCGCACAGCCCAAGCCACCGCCGGATCGTCCTCGCCGCCCAAACGGCACAGATAGGCGGCGAATTGCCGACCCAGAGGTGAACCCTCCGGCACGGGCGGTGGGACGGCGGGTTTGACGGCGGGGGTTTCGGCACTCATGGCACACTCGGCGGAAAGCTTGGGATGCGGAATGATAGGTCGAAACCCCGCCTCAACCACAACCGCCCACCATCACCCTGACCTGTCGGCTCGCGCCATAAAACCGGCCCCCGGCCTCGACGAGGGCCAGCACCGGACCGGAGGCGTTGAGCTTGACCCGGAGCGAGGCGTAACCGTCCGCGCCGTGCTCGAAATCGAAGCGGGCCAACAGCGGTCCGGGATTGTTCTCAGCGAAGATGAACAACCGCGTGGTATCGGGCAAGCGGCTTTCGACCGTGACCGGCACAATGGCCCCGTTCTCGGCCAGGGACGGAACCTCCAGAGCGACCGCCGGGGATTCGGTCCAATCACGCCCGCCCAAGACCGCGGCCAAAGCCGCCGGGAACGCCCCGGATGGCGGGTCGCCCCCTCCGGCGGTGGCCGACCGCGCCGCCCCCCATAGCGGACGTCCACCCGCCAGCGCCGCCGCCCAGCCCGCCAACCACCGCAAAAACCCCCGCCGCGTCCCGGCCCCGTCTTGCGCTTGCATCGTCATATCCACTCCTTAAAATTTCCGCCAAACCGCGTTCGTCCGGTCCCGCCCGCCTGGGAAAAACCGATTGTCTTGTATACTTGCCCCGCCTATCGTACCGTCCGCCCCAACACCCATGAACCCCACCCGCCCCGGTCCGCAAGCACCACGGCGGGCTTATACTTAACCTTCCAAACCGCAGCCCATCCAAGGTAAGCCTATGAGTCTATGGAAAAAATTGCTAAAAATCGGTCGGACGGAACCCGCCAAGCCAGAACCGCAACCCACAGCGGAAGCCACCCCGTCCGCCGCGTCCTCCGATCCGGCTCCCACCGATCCGTCGGAAACTGACGCCCTCATCCAGGAGCCCGAAACCGAAGCGGAACCCACAGCGGTGGAAGAAGAAGCCGAAGACACGGTCGAAGACCCCACCGGGCCACGGCCTGGCGCGACGGCCCAGCGCGGTGCGAAAACCAGGGAATCCGACGCGGTTCTCGCCCAACGCGAAGTCCTCAGGCGCTCCCCAGACGCGGCCGGCTTCGCCCAGTTGGCCCGGCTGCTGATCGAGGATAAAGCCCTCCAGACCGCACTCGCGGAAACCGTGCGGAGCTTGACGCAATACCCGGATTCCACCGAACTCCTCGCGCTCAAGGGCGACATCCATCTGGGGATCAAGCAATGGGCCGAAGCCGAAACCGCCTTCCGGCAAGCCCTGGCGCAAGCCCCCGAGTGGCCCGCCGCCCTGCGCGGCCTCGCCCTGCTGGCGGAAAAGGCCAAGGACTGGGAACAAGCCCTGGTCCGCTGGCAAACCTGCCAACAGTACCATCCCGACCATCCCGACGCCGCCGACTGGCGGGCTGCCGAGGTGCGGGCGCTGATCCGTCTAGGACGTCATGAAACGGCGGAAACCCTGGCTACCGAACTGGCCGCAAGCCATCCCGAGCGGGCGGCCGGCCCTGTCGCCCTCGCCCAAACCGCCGCCGCCCGCCAGGATTGGGAGGCCGCCATCCAGCGTTGGCAAACCTGCCTGGAACGCTTCCCGGACCATGGCGACGCCGCCGATTGGCGGGTCGAACTGGCCGCGGCCCTGGTCCAAGCCGGCCACCATGGCGCAGCGAAACAGCATTACCGGACCCTGCTGGACCAAAACAGCCACCTGCTGGACGCCTACGAAGGCTTGGCCACCATCGCCGAGGCGCAAGACCAAGCCGACAAGGCCATCGACCGCTACCAGGATTGCCTCGCCCTGCGGCCCAAGCATCCCAAGGCCAAGCGCTGGCGGTTCAAGATCGGCAACCTGCTGATGAAGCTCGGCAAGCTCGAAGCGGCGGAATGCGAATTCCAAGCCCTGGCCGACCAATACCCCGGCGAAGCCCTGGGCGAGAAAGGCTTGCAGAGAATCGCCAAGCTGCGCAGCCGACCCACCAAGCCAGCGGCGAAGGCGGAATAGGCGCTCCCCGCCCCGCGGATTCCTTGGAATCCGCGGGGCGGCCCCCCGCGCCCCCGCCGCCGATTTCCCCAAGGCCCAGAGCCCAGCCATGGAACGCCTCTACCATCGCTTCTTCGACGCCCTGCCGATCCGCTTCCCGCACAGCGACGAAGACCTGCATCTGCTGACCCCGGAGGAACTGCGGCGGGTGCGCCGCACCGAACGCCGGGCCATGGTGGCGGCGGTCCTGATCGAACTGGTGGCCTATCTCGCGATCTTCCTGCCGATCTACGCCTTCCCGGATGTCTTCGAAGGCCAAGCCGGGCGTATCGGCGGGCCGTTCCTGCACCTCGGGAACGGCATCCACTGGGAACGCGGGCTTTGGATGCTGGGCATAACCCTGTTGGAATTGTACGCGCTGTTGCTCCTGAATCTCGCGGCGGTCCACGGCATCGCGGTGGCGACCGGCTATATCCGGCGCGACCGGCGGGCCGGGGAAACCCACGGCCTGATCCGCATCGCCCTGGAACGGCGCTCGGGCGAGCAACGGGTCTACGGCATCGACCCGTTCGAGGGCTTGACGCCCTGGCTGGTCTATCTCTACCTGTTGTTCAACCGGCTCAAGGGCTTGATCGGCAGCGCCCTGATGCGGGCGGCGCTGTCGAACCTGTTCGGGCGGGAGTTGCTGCGGGTCTACCTGGATTTCTCGGGGATGCCGATCTACATGGCGGTCAACGCCTACACCACCCATACGATCCTGCGCAACGCCAGGGTGGTGGTGATGGGCCAGACCTCCATCGATCTCATCGTGCGGCGCTTGCCGGAATTCCGGCCCGAGCCTGCGGAACTGGGGCTGATCTACGACACCCTGCAATATATCGCGGTCAACAAGCGCGATTTCCACGCCAACCATTACCATCTCACCAAGGCCGTGGTCGAGTGGTTCGGCATCCCGGTCGAACCCTACCATCCGCTGCCGCCGGATTATCTCCAAAAGCTCAAGACGGCCCGCCCGCGGGTCGCCGATATCTGCCATCTCATCATCGTGCTGGGCTTCCTGCTGGACGGGCGCTTGTCCGGGCGGGAGCGCCGCCAACTGGCCCGGTTGCGGGAACTGGGGGTGTTGGACCTGAGCGCGGCGGACTTGGAAGACTACCTGCGCGATTTCGTCGATGGGCAGGGACTGGAAGCGGTCACGGCCCGCTATCTCGGCGGTTAGCGCCAGGAATCCGTCACTGCTACATTGGCAAATCCTACCCACCCGCACCGCGCCATCCGGCCCGCGACCGGATCGTGCCACCGGCCCTCCGCACCTCATATCTCTTTGAATTCAAAGAATTAGCCTGGGCAAGCGGTCGCGGAACCCGCCCTCCCCGCCCGTCCGAATTCCGCCATTCCCCACTCGTGGCACGGCTTCTGCAAAATCCGTCGCAACCGTACACGAGGATTCCGCCATGGGCAGCATCAGTTTCGCCAACGCCTTAGGGATACACCCGCTCGCGCTCAAGCTGCGCGACCGCCGCACCGAACTCCTGGCCTCCAACCTGGCGAACGTCGATACGCCGCATTACAAGGCCCGCGATATCGATTTCCGCAAGGTGCTGAAGGGCGTGACCGACCCCGACCCCGCGCTCGGCCTGAGCCTGACCCATCCCGCCCATATCGATATCGACCCCATCCCCAAGGAACCCCCGACCCTCTACCGCATCCCGGCCCAGCCCAGCATGGACGGCAACACCGTGGAATCGGAGCAGGAACATGTCCGCTTCGGCGAAAACGCCCTGCAATACGAAGCTTCGCTGAATTTCGTCGGCAGCGATTTCGCCGGTCTCAAAACCGCCATCAAAGGAGAATAACCATGCCTTCCTTCAAGATTTTCGACATCGCCAGCTCCGGCATGGCGGCCCAGACCGTGCGCCTCAACCTGGTGGCGAGCAACCTCGCCAATGCCGAGACCGTCAGCAGCAGCATCAACAACACCTACCGCTCGCGCCAGCCGGTGTTCGCGGCCCAGCTCAAAGACGCTCTGGGCCAAAGGGTGGACAAGGGCCAGGCCGACGAAGCCGTGGGCGTCGAGGTCTTGGGCGTGGTGGAGAGCCAGACACCGATGCGGGTGGAATACGTCCCCAGCCATCCCTTGGCCAACAAGGACGGTTATATCTTCCGGCCCAACGTCAACCCCATCGAAGAACTCACCAACATGATGTCCGCCTCGCGTTCCTACCAGGACAACACCGAGGTGGTGAACACCGCCAAGCAGCTGATGCTGCAAACCCTGCGCATGGGCCAAGCCTAAGGAGCAACCGCCATGGCCGTGGATACCAATACCTTGCAAGCCCTGGGGCTCTCGCCCGCCGCGACGGCGGCGACGAGCGGCACCCGCACCGCCAACAACAAGCTGGTCAGCCAGGACCAATTCCTCAAGCTGATGACCGCCCAGCTCAACAACCAAAACCCGATGAGCCCGCAGGACAGCACCCAATTCCTCAGCCAGATGGCCCAGTTCAGCATGGTCAGCGGCATCCAGGATTTGCAGTCCTCGTTCAACAGCTTTTCCGGCGCGATCCAACAAAACCAATCGCTGTCGGCGTCCAATCTGGTCGGGCATTCGGCTTCGGTCGCCTCGGACAAGGCGATGCTGCCGGGCAATGGCACGCTGAAGGGCGAGATGGTGCTGCCCGCCGCCGCTTCCGCGGTGACGCTGCGGATCACCGACAGCAACGGAACCTTGATGAAGGTGGAAAACCTGGGACCGCAAAGCCAAGGCAACCTACCCTTCGCCTGGGACGGCACCCAGGACGGCGGCGGCCTGGCCCAGCCGGGGCTTTACACCGTCAAGGCCGAGGCGGTCATCGGCGGCCAAACCACGGCCCTGACCACCCAGGCCACCGCGCCAGTGACCGGCGTGACCTTGGGCGGGGCCAAGGGGATGCAGGTGGAACTGCAAGGGCTCGGCAGCTACGCCCTGAGCGATATCCAATCCGTGAATTAACCCGAACGACACGAGGTCGCCCCCATGAGCTTCAGCATCGCCCTCAGCGGACTCACCGCCGCCCAGAACCTCCTCTCCGTGACCGGCAACAATATCGCCAACGCCAATAGCACGGGCTTCAAGGAATCGCGCTCGGAATTCGCCGATATGTACGCCAGCACCTTCGCCAATATCACGGCGACCACGCCGGGGATGGGCGTGCGTATCGCCAACGACGCCCAGCAATTCCGCCAAGGCACCCTGGACAGCACCGGCAACACCTTGGATTTAGGCATCAATGGCGAAGGTTTCTTCGTGCTGGGCCAGAGCCTCGACAACACCCAGGCCCAGCTCTACAGCCGCAACGGCACATTCCACGCCAACCAGGACGGCTACGTGGTGAATAACGACAACCAGCCCTTGCTGCTCCACACCGCCAATGGCGACACCGCCGCCGCCGGCTTCAGCAGTTCGCTACAAGCCCTGCGGCTCGACACCACGCAAAGCGCCCCCCAGGCCACCACGACCGTCAACGAATCGGTGAACCTGAATTCCAACAGCAAGACCCCGGTGGACGCCAACGGCGCCACCCTGGCCTTCAACGCCAACGACGCGACCACCTACAACTGGTCGAACGCCATCACCACCTATGATTCGCTGGGCGATAGCCATCTGGTGACCAATTATTTCGTGAAGGATTTGAACACCGCCGGGCAGTGGAACATGTACAGCGCCATCGACGGCACCGTCCTTTCGACCACCTCGACCCCGCTGGCCTTCGACAGCAACGGCAACCTGACCAATGTCAACGGGGCCGCCTCGACCACGCTCGCCCTGCCCGAATACACCATCCCCGACAGCAACGCCGCCGCGCTCAACATCACCCTGGATCTGGCCAAAAGCACCCAGCTGTCGGGAAGCTCCAGGGTGCTCGGCGTCACCCAGGACGGCTTGCCGGTCGGCAACCTGAGCGGGGTCAGCATCGACAAAACCGGCATCGTCTCCGCCAATTACAGCAACGGCGCAACCAAGACCCTGGGCCAAGTGGCCCTGGCCCGGTTCCAGAACGTGCAGGGCTTGCAGAAGATCGGCGACACCGAATGGACCCAGACCATCAACTCCGGCCCGGCCATCATCGGCGAGGCCGGGACCAGCGGTTTCGGGGCGATCAATTCGGGTTCCCTGGAACAATCGAACGTGGACATCGCCCAGCAGCTCATCAAGCTGATCGTGGCCCAGCAGTCCTACCAAGCCAATGCCCAGAGCATCACCACCGAGAACCAAGCCATCGATTCGGTCCTGAACATCCGCTGATCGGGGTGGGCGCAAGCATTCATAGAGAGGAGCCAAGACCATGGACCGCGGCCTTTACATCGCGATGAGCGGTGCCAAGCAAATCCTGCATTCCCAGGATTCCAACTCCAACAACCTCGCGAACGCCAACACCACCGGCTTCCGCGCCGACCTCGACCAATTCAGGACCATGCCGATGTTCGGCGTGGGCCATCCCAGCCGGGTCTACGCGATGTCGGAACGGCCCGGCGTCAACTTTTCGGCGGCGGCTTTGCAAACCACGGGACGGGAATTGGACGTGGCCATCGATGGCGAGGGCTGGATCGCCGTGCGATCCAAGGACGGCAGCGAGGCCTATACCCGGGCAGGGGACTTGCATATCACCGCCCAAGGACAATTGGTGACGGGCAACGGACTCCAGGTCATGGGCAACAACGGCCCCATCGCCATCCCGCCGCAGGAAAAGATCGAGATCGACCGCGACGGCAGCATCAACATCGTGCCGCAGGCCACGCCCATCGCCAACCTAGCCGTGATCGACCGGATCAAGCTGGTGAAGCCGCCCTTGGACCAGATGGAAAAAGGTACCGACGGCCTGTTCCGGGTCAAGGGCGGACAACCCGCCCCCGCCGACGCCGGCGTGAAGCTGACCACGGGCACCCTGGAAGGCAGCAATGTCAGCACGGTCGGCGAGATGGTGCAGATGATCCAACTGGCCCGGCAGTTCGAGCATCAGATCAAGATGATGAAGACCATCGACGAGGATGGCGGGGCCAGCGCCCAGATCATGCGGATGGGCTGAAGCGACCCAAGAACCGAACCACACAATAGGCAACGACCATGACCACCCCCTCCCTCTGGATCGCCAAAACCGGCCTCGACGCCCAGCAAACCCAAATGGCGGTGATCTCCAACAACCTCGCCAACAGCAACACCTACGGGTTCAAGAAGGAGCGGGCCTTGTTCGAGGACTTGCTATACCAGAACGTCCGTCAGGTCGGCGCCCAATCCACCCAGAACACCACCCTGCCCTCCGGCCTGCAACTCGGCACCGGCGTCCGCACCGTCGCCACCGAGAAAATCCACACCCAGGGCAATATCGTCCAGACCCAGAATTCCCTCGACATGGCGATCAATGGCCGGGGTTATTTCCAAATCCTGATGCCCGACGGCAGCTTGTCCTATAGCCGCGACGGCAGCTTCAAGCTGGATTCCAACGGCCAGATCGTCACCAACGGCGGCTACGCCCTGGAACCCGCCATGACCGTACCGCAAGGGGCGCAAAGCATCACCGTCGGCACCGATGGCACGGTGTCGGTCCTCTCGCCCGGCAATACCGCGCCCACCGTGATCGGCAATCTCCAAATCGCCGATTTCGTGAATCCCACCGGACTCCAGCCGGTTGGCGAAAACCTGTTCAAGGAATCCCTGGCCAGCGGTGCCCCCATCGTCGCCACCCCCGGCCAGGACGGCGCGGGCACCATCCAACAAGGAGCGCTGGAAACCTCCAACGTCAACGTGGTGGAAGAGCTGGTCAACATGATCGAGACCCAACGGGCCTACGAGATGAACTCCAAGGCCATCTCCACCACCGACCAGATGTTGAGCTTCGCCTCCAACAACATGTGAGGACCGCCGCCATGACCGCCTTCCGCGCTTCCGCCCACGCCGCCCTGTGCGCGTGCTTGCTGCTGACCGGCTGCGCCGACCTGCTGCATCCGCCACCCAAGCGCGACCCCAACTACGCCCCCACCCGCGCCGAGGATTCGACGCCGCCCTTGACCAATATGGGCGCGATCTTCCAGCCCGGCTACGAAATCCGCTTGTTCGAGGACGCCAAGGCCCGCCGGATCGGCGACACCCTGACCATCCTGCTGAGCGAGCAGACCAAGGCCCAGAAGAGCGCCAACAGCAGCGCCAGCCGCGAAGGCACCACCACCGTGGACGCCCCGGTGATCCTGGGCCAGCAAGCCGCGCAAATCCTCGGCCACAGCCTGGAAAGCAGCCTGAAGGCCAGCAACGATTTCACCGGCAAGGGCACCAGCAACCAAAACAACGCCCTGACCGGCAGCATCACCGTGACCGTGGTCGAGGTCTTGCCCAACGGCAACCTCCGCATCCAGGGCGAAAAGCGCTTAGGGCTCAACCAGGGCAACGAATACATCAAGCTGTCCGGCATCGTGCGCCCCCTCGACATCGACCCCGCCAACACCGTGGATTCCAGCAAGGTGGCCGACGCCACCATGGTCTACAACGGCGAGGGCCAGATCGACGACGCCAACCGCATGGGCTGGCTGCAACGCTTCTTCACCAGCGTCATCTTCCCCTATTGATCCAGGAACCGGCCATGAATACCCATACATTGTTTCAGACCACGGCCCGCGCCTTGCTCGCGGCCTTGATGCTCTGGGGTTTTGCCGCCAGCGCCCAGGCCGAACGGGTCAAGGACATCGCCGGCGTGGCCGGGGTCCGCAGCAACCAATTGATCGGCTATGGCCTCGTGGTCGGGCTCACCGGCACCGGCGACAAGAACCCCAACCGCTTCACCAGCCAGACCCTCCGCGACATGCTGCTGCAAATGAACATACAACTGCCCGCCGGATTGGACCTCAAATCCCGCAACGTGGCGGCGGTGTCGGTACAGGCCGAACTGCCGCCTTTCTCCAAATCGGGCCAGACCATCGATGTCACCGTGGCGTCCTTGGGCGATTCCAAGAGCCTCCGGGGCGGCAGCCTGCTGATGACCCCGCTCAAAGGCGCGGACGGCCAAATCTACGCCATCGCCCAGGGCAACCTGGTGGTGGGCGGACTCGCCGCCCAAGGCTTGGACGGCTCCAAGATCACCGTGAACGTGCCCAGCGCGGGCCGCATCCCCAACGGGGCCACGGTCGAGCGCGAGGTGCCGACCGGCTTCGCCCAGGGCGGGCATATCCTGCTGAACCTGCACAATCCCGATTTCACCACCGCCAACCGGCTGGCCGAGGAAATCAACCGCACCTATGGCGGCGAAGTGGCCCGCCCCATCGACGCCGCCACGGTCCAGGTCCAAGCCCCCCGCGATCCCTCGCAGCGGGTGTCGTTCACCTCCATGGTCGAGAACCTGGAAATCTCCCCCGGCGAAACCCCGGCCAAGATCATCGTCAACTCGCGCACCGGCACCGTGGTCATCAGCAGCCATGTCAGGGTCCAGCCCGCCGCCGTCACCCATGGCAACCTGTCGGTGACGATCAGCGAAAAGCCGGTGGTGAGCCAGCCCGGCCCCTTCTCCAACGGCCAGACGGCGGTGGTGCCGCGTTCCGATATTTCGGTGAAGGAGGACGCCAACCGCATGTTCGTGTTCAAGCCGGGCGTCTCGCTGGACGAGATCGTCAAGGCGGTCAACAACGTGGGCGCGGCCCCCAGCGATCTGGTCGCCATCCTCGAAGCCCTCAAGAGCGCCGGGGCGCTTAGGGCCGAACTCATCGTCATCTAAGGGGATGCGGCCATGATCAAATCCAGCGGCTTGGCCGATGTCTACACCGATTTCAAAGGCACGGCGGCGCTCCGCACCCAGGCCAAACAAGACCCCAAGGCAGCGCTGAAGGAAACCGCCCAGCAATTCGAGTCGCTGTTCGTGCAGATGGCGCTGAAAAGCATGCGGCAGGCCACGCTGAAATCCGGCCTGACCGACAGCCCGCAATCCGAGACCTTCCAGGAAATGCACGACCAACAACTGGCCGTGGAATTGGGCAAGCATTCCAAGCTGGGCATCGCCAACATGCTGGAACGCCAACTCGGCGGCGGCGCGGCCCCCTCCAGTGGATTGAACGGCAAGAGCCTGGACGATTACCGGCAAACGCCCTACTACCGCCCGCGCGGCATGGCGGCGGGCGTCCAGCACACCGGCACCCGCGCCCCGGTGGACATGCCGACCGCGAATCCAGGCTCCGGCGAATTCGACCACCGCGATCAATTCGTGGCGGCGGTCTGGCCCCATGCCCAAAAGGCGGCGGCGGAAATCGGCGTCGATCCCAAGCTCCTGGTGGCCCAGGCCGCGCTGGAAACCGGCTGGGGCAAATCCCGCAACGGCAACAACCTGTTCGGCATCAAGGCCGACCGCCATTGGCAAGGCGCGAAACTGACGGCAGGCACCACCGAATTCGTCGGCGGCGCCCAGGTGCGGGAGCAAGCCGCGTTCCGGGCCTATGGCAGCCCCGCCGACAGCTTCCGGGACTACGTCGGTTTCCTCAAGAGCAACCCGCGCTACCAGGCAGCTTTGCAACACGCCGAGAACCCGCGCCAATTCATCGCCGGGCTACAGAAGGCGGGCTATGCCACCGACCCGGCCTATGCGCGGAAAGTGATGGCGATCTACCAGGATGGCAACGCCTTCGATCAAGTGCCGGAGATTTTTTGAAAACGGACTGGAGCGCGAACTTCAGTTTGCATGGCGCAAACCCCAGCCTGCGCCCCAAGGAAGGGCGGCAATCTCAGGAAAGGCGCGAGGATGCCGATAGATTTGGATGGGATAATGGCTTGCCACGGGCGCAAACCCCGTGGCCCCCAAGGTGGAACCCATGGCGGACGGACTTCTAGGCATCGCGGCATCGGGGCTATTAGCGGCGCAACGCGCCCTCGCCACCACCGGCAACAACATCAGCAACGCCAACACCGACGGCTATAACCGCCAGCGGGTCGAAACCAGCGAGCGCGATTCGACCTATACCGCCGGAGGCTATCTCGGCAACGGCGTCAATATCGACACCGTCGCCCGCCTCTACGACAACTTCCTCAACACCCAGGTCCGCACCAGCCAATCCGCCAGCGGCGGTGCCACGGCCTACAACCAGCTGACTTCCCAGATCAACAGCTTCATCGGCGACCGCAGCGCCAGCCTGTCCGCTCCGCTGCAATCCTTCTTCAACGCCGCCCAGGACGTGGCGAACGATCCCAGCGCCATCGCCGCCCGCCAAGTCCTCCTGACCCAGGGCGACAGCGTGGCCCAGCGCTTCAACGTCCTCGACACCCAGTTCAACACCCTGCGCGCCCAGGTCCAGCAAACCCTGAGTTCCGACGTGGACCAGATCAATACCTGGGCCGAGACCATCGCCCAGCTCAACACCCAGATCGTGTCCCAATCCGCCAGCGGCACCGGCCAGCCGCCCAACGACCTGCTCGACCAGCGCAACCTGTTGTTGGAAAAGCTGTCGGGCAAGGTCGATACCAGCGTCATGACCGAGGCCGACGGGGCCATCGACGTGTTCATCGGCAACGGCCAGAGCCTCATCATGGGCTCGGCCTATAACCGCCTGCAAACCCAGCCCTCGGCCTACGACGCCCGTGCCGACGACATCGTCCTTTCCAGCGGCGGCGACCAAGGCGCCATCGTCGTCACCCACGCCCTGACCGGCGGCGAAATGGGGGGACTGCTGAAATTCAGCCACGACGTGCTGGACCCCGCCCAGAACAGCCTGGGCCGCATCGCCGCCGGTTTCGCCCTGGCGGTCAACGCCCAGCACCGCCAGGGCAGCGACCTCAAGGGCAATGCCGGGCAGGATTTCTTCACCGACCCCACCACGCCCACCGATGGCTGGTTCGCCAAGCAAACCAACGGCGGCGACGCCCAACTGCGCGTGGCTTTCGACAATACCCCGGCCACCGCCACCACCCCGGCCAACACCCCCGCCCAGCTCACCGCCAGCGATTACCGCCTGGACTACGACAGCGGCGGCAACGCCGTCCTGACCCGGCTCAGCGACAACACCAAGTTCACCGACAACCCGGCGGGTTCGGGCGGGTTCCAGGTCGATGGGCTCAAGATCGGCATCGCCAGCGGCACGGCCAAAGCGGGCGATAGCTTCCTGATCCAGCCGTTCCGCACCCCGGCGGGCACCATCCAAGCGGCCCTGGACGATCCCAACCAAGTCGCCGCCGCCGGTTCGCCCTCGACCGGACCCGGCGACAACGTCAACGCCAGCGCCCTCGTCAACCTGCAACAAACCAAGGGGATGCTGGAAGGCAAAGCCAGCTTCCAAGGCGCCTATAACCAATTGATCGGCGAGGTCGGGGTCAAGGCCAATGCCGCCACCCTGGACAACACGGCCCAGAAGAACCTGCTCGACCAAGTCACCCAGTCCCGCGAATCGGTGTCGGGCGTGAACCTGGACGAGGAAGCGGCCAATCTGGTCAAATTCCAGCAAGCCTATCAGGCTTCGGCGCAATTGATCCCGGCGCTGAACAACACTTTCGACGCGCTGATGGCGGCGGTCAGGAGCTAGGGCCATGCGGATATCGAGCGGTTGGATACAACAACTGGGCGTCAATTCGATGCTGAACCAGCAATCCCTGGTGTCCCAGACCCAGATGCAGCTATCCACCGGCCTGCGGGTGTTGACCCCGGCGGACGATCCGGGCGGGGCGGTCGGCGCCCAGATCATGACGGAATCGCTCAAGACCACCCAGCAATACCAAACCAACCTGACCACGGCGCAAGGCCGCTTGCAACTCGAAGACTCCGCCCTGGATTCGGTGGATACCCTGTTGCAGCGGATCAAGGAAGTGGCGGTGCGCGGACTCAACGACACCCTCACCGCCAGCGACCGCCAAGCCCTGGGCGATCAAACCCAGCAATACCTCGACGAAATCACCGGGCTCGCCAACACCAAGAACGCCAACGGCGAATACATCTTCGGCGGCTACCGCACCGATACCCCGCCCTATGTGTTCGACGACCAGCGGACGCCGCCCAGTTATGTCTATCAAGGCGGTCAACAGCAGCGCTCGCTGCGGATCGGCGATCTGCGCAACATCGAGGATGGCGATACCGGATTCCGGGTATTCGAGGACGTGCCCTCGACGGCGGGCAAGCTCGGCATCGCCAATGTCGATGGCAAGCAAAGCCTCCTCAACACGGTCTACACCCTGGCCCAGGCGCTCAAAGGGGATTTGACCGGCACCCATGGCACGCTCACCGGCACGGCGAACCTCGCGGGCGGGAAGGATTATTCGGCGGGACCGGCAAGCTTCGATCTGGCGGTGGACGGCGGCACGGCGGAAACGATCACCATTCCGGCCCAGAACTACCCCTCGGCCCAAGCCTTGGCCGATGCCATCAACACCCAAATCAGCGCGGGACCGCTCCGGGACAAAGTGGCGGCGCAAGTCAGCAACGGGGCGATCCAATTCGCATCGGTCCAGATCGGTCCCAACGCCAGCGTCACCGTCAGCCAGGGCACGCCCGGCTTCCTGGCCGACGCCGGGCTAGCCGATCCCTCGACCGGCACCGGATCGACCACCGAATTCCACGCCACCGCCAGCGCGGCGCTGGCCGATATCGACACCGGCCTGGAGCGGGTCTTGGATATCCGCGCCAGCGTGGGCGCCCGCCTGAACGCCTTGGACGAGCAAGACTCCCTGCAAAGCAAGTTCATCATCGACACCCAGGCCAACCTGTCCAAGGTGCAAGACCTCGACTACGCCGAGGCCATCAGCCGGTTCAGCCAACAGCAAACGGTGCTGCAAGCCTCGATGACAGCGTTCTCGCAGGTGCAGAAGCTGTCCTTGTTCAATTATCTGTGATCCCGCCAAGCCATAAAAAAACTGCCGCCGGAGAAAATGCGGTTTTTTCTGCCCAAAGTTATAGCTCCCGCGTCGCGCTGAATTTCACCTCCGGCCAACGCTCCTGCGCCAAGGCCAGATTCACCCGGCTGCTGGCGAGATAGACCAGATAGCCGCTGCCGTCCTCCGCCAGATTGTCGAACAACTTGCGCTTGAATTCCTCCAGCTTTTTGGGATCGTCGCAAGTCACCCACCGCGCCGTGGTCACCGACACATTGTCGTAGACGCATTCGACGTTGTACTCGGATTTCAGGCGGAACGCGGTCACGTCGAACTGCAACACCCCCACCGCGCCCAGGATCAAATCATTGTTCTTCAAAGGCTTGAACAACTGGGTCGCGCCCTCCTCGGTCAATTGCTGCAAACCCTTTTGCAGCGCCTTGGCCCGGAGCGGGTCTTTCAGCACCACGCGGCGGAACAATTCCGGGGCGAAATACGGCACGCCCTCGTATTTCAGGGTTTCGCCCTGGCTGAAGGTGTCGCCGACCTGGATGGTGCCGTGATTGTGCAGACCGATGATATCGCCCGCGTAAGCATCCTCGACATTCACCCGGCTATCGGCCTGGAAAGTGATGGCGTTGGCGATCTGCACCGCTTTGCCGATGCGGACATGGTGCATCTTCATGCCCTTAGTGTATTTCCCCGAGCAGATGCGCAGGAAGGCGATGCGGTCGCGATGGGCCGGGTCCATGTTCGCCTGGATTTTGAAGACGAAGCCGCTGAATTTTTCCTCCTCGGCTTCGACCGTGCGCTCCCGCGCCTGCCGCGATTGCGGCCCCGGCGCGAAATCGGCGAAGGCGTCCAACAGGTCCAGCACGCCGAAATTATTGATGGCCGAGCCGAAGAACACCGGCGTCTGCTTGCCCGCCAGATAGGCGGCATGGTCGAAGGTGTGGCTCGCGCCCTGCACCAGTTCGATTTCGGTGCGGAGTTCGTCGGCCTGATCGCCCAGCACCTCGTCCAAACGGGGATTATCCAAACCCTGGATTTTCTCGCCCTCGACGATGCGGTCGCCATGCGAGGGGCTGAACAGATGCACGGCGTCCTCGGCCAGGTTGTAGACACCCTTGAAACGCTTGCCCATGCCGATGGGCCAAGTGATGGGCGCGCACTGGATTTTGAGGACCGATTCGACCTCGTCCAGCAGTTCGATGGGCTCGCGGCCTTCGCGGTCCAGCTTGTTGATAAAGGTGAGGATGGGCGTGTCGCGCAAGCGGCAGACTTCCATCAGCTTGATGGTGCGGTCCTCGACGCCCTTGGCGCTGTCGATCACCATCAGGGCCGAATCCACGGCGGTCAGGGTGCGGTAGGTGTCTTCCGAGAAATCTTCGTGGCCGGGGGTGTCGAGCAGGTTGAAGATGCGGTCCTTATGCTCGAACTGCATGACGGACGTGGTCACGGAGATTCCGCGCTGTTTTTCCATCTCCATCCAGTCGGAAGTCGCGTGGCGGGCGGCTTTGCGGCCCTTGACCGAACCCGCGAGTTGGATCGCGCCGCCGAACAGCAGCAGTTTTTCAGTGAGGGTGGTTTTACCGGCGTCGGGGTGGGAAATGATGGCGAAGGTGCGCCGCCGTTGGAGTTCCTGGAGGGTTTCGGACATGGGGCTTGGGGGTGGGGAAAAGGCGGCATTATAGCCGGATCGGCGCGGGGGGCGGGTCGTTACGCCACGGCTCCACGCCGATCCGGCGGAATATCAATCCCGCACCCAATCCTCCACCAAGCGGCTCGGAATATGCGCCGACTCGCTGGACGGCGGATGCGGCTTCTTCACGACGATGGCCCAGCACACCCGCAAGGTATCGCCCGCCAAGGTCCACGACACCAGCAAGAACAGCGCCGTCAGCCCGGCATCCAGATAATCGTTAAAGATCAACTGCGGAGCCTTGGCGGCTTGTTCGGCGGGCAAGGCACCCGCCGCCAGTTTGTCGGCCATATCCCGCGCATGGGCCAGGAAGCCGATGCGCAATTCCGGGCTGAACAGCTTTTCCAGCGCCGCCGTGGTGGTCACGATCAACAGCCAGGACAACGGCACCGCCGTCACCCAGGCATAGCGCAGCTTGCCGCTCTTGACGATGATGGTGGTGGCGACACACAGCGCGATACCGGCCAACATCTGATTGGCGATGCCGAACAACGGCCACAGGCTGTTGATACCGCCCAAGGGATCAATGACGCCGATATACAAGAGATAACCCCAGCCGGACACGACCATGGCCGAGGTCAAAATCACCCCCGGATACCAAGACGTGCGCCCCAGCGCCGGAATCCAATTGCCCAGGATATCCTGCAACATGAAGCGGGCCACCCGCGTCCCGGCGTCCAGCGTGGTGAGGATGAACAGCGCCTCGAACATAATGGCGAAGTGGTACCACAGCGACAGCATGCTCTGACCAAAGGCGCTGGCGAACAACGACGCCATCCCCACCGCCAGCGACGGTGCACCGCCAGTGCGGGCGAACAGCGTGGTTTCGCCCATCTCGCGGGCCAGGAATTGCATCTGCTCCACCGTCACCGGGAAGCCCCAACCGGAAATCTTCGCCACCGCGTCCACGGCTTCCTTGCCCACCACGCCCGCCGGGCTGTTGATGGCGAAATAAACGCCAGGGTCCAACACGGTCGCCGCCACCATCGCCATGATCGCCACGAAGGATTCCATCATCATCGCGCCATAGCCGATGAAGCGGGCGTCGGCCTCGTTCGCCAATAGCTTAGGCGTGGTGCCGGAGGAAATCAGCGAATGGAACCCGGAAATCGCCCCGCAGGCGATGGTGATAAACACGAACGGAAACAGCTTGCCGCCGAAGATCGGGCCGGTGCCATCGACGAAGCGGGTCAGCGCGGGCATCTTGATTTCCGGGTGCAGGAACAGGATCGCCACGGCCAGGGCGGCGATGGTGCCGAGCTTCATGAAGGTGGAGAGATAATCGCGCGGGGCCAACAGCAACCACACCGGCAACACCGCCGCCGCGAAACCATAGGCGATGACCATGAAGGCCAAAGGCTGCCCATCGTAATCGAAGGCTTGGCGCAGCCCCGGCATTCCATCGACCACCCCGCCACCCCAGACCGACAACAACAGCAGCGACACCCCCAACACCGTGGCTTCGATCACCCGCCCCGGCCTGAGTTTGGACATATAGACCCCGATCACCATGGCGATGGGAATGGTCGCGCCCACGGTGGAGGTGGCCCAGGGGCTGTGCTTCATAGCGTTGACCACCACCAAGCCCAGCACCGCGATCAGGATAATCATGATGCACATCACCCCGAGCAGGGCCGCGCCGCCGCCGATGGGACCGAGTTCGTCGCGGGCCATCTGCCCCAGCGAACGCCCGTCGCGGCGGATGGAACAAAACAGGATCACGAAATCCTGCACGCAACCGCCCAGCACCGCCCCGACCAGAATCCACAAAGTGCCGGGCAGATAGCCGAATTGCGCGGCCAGGGTCGGCCCGATCAACGGCCCCGGCCCGGCGATGGCGGCGAAATGATGGCCGAACACCACCCATTTATTGGTCGGCACGAAGTCGCGACCATCGTCGAAACGTTCGGCGGGCGTGGCGCGGGAGCCATCCAGCACCAGCACCTGGGTCGCCACGAAGGCGCTGTAGAAGCGGTAGCCCAGCGCGTACACGCACACCGCCGCCGTCACGAACCAAATGCTGTTGACACTTTCGCCGCGGTTGAGGGCGATGCCGCCCACCGCCGCCGCGCCGAGCAGCGCCACCGCCAGCCATAGGGCGAGGGAGCGCCAGCGCGGTTTGTCTTGTTGTTGATCCTGGATCATGGTCGTCGATCTCTGCCGTGTGTCCGAAAGCGGCACAGGATACGGGGAATGGGTGGGGTGGGAAAGCCAGCGCGACCCGGCCTCGAGCGGCCATCGTTATGATGCCCGGCCTTAACGCGCCGCAAACAACGCCGTCAATTGGCGGACGAACTGTAGCCCGCGCTTAAAACCGACCTCACCCCCGCTCGCTCGCCCCCGCGAACAAGCGATAGGCCGGATTCTGCGTCTCCTCCCGATAGGCGAAACCCACGGTATCAAGGAATTGCCGGAAGATTTTGCGCTCAGCCTTGGGCACCTGGATGCCCATCAACACCCGCCCGAACGCCGCGCCATGGTTGCGGTAATGGAACAGGCTGATATTCCAGCGCCCGCTCATCGCCTCCAGGAACTTCAGCAAGGCACCGGGCCGCTCGGGAAACTCGAAGCTGTAGACGACCTCGTGCAATAGCTTGGGCGCGTGTCCGCCGACCATGTAGCGGATATGCTCGACCGCCGCCTCGTTGCCCGCCAAATCCAGCACTTGATAGCCCCGCTCCCGCAACTGGGCGAGTAACTCCCGGCCATCGCCGCCGCCGGTCCTGACGCCCACGAACAAATGCGCGGCGCTGTCATCGGAATAGCGGTAGTTGAACTCGGTGACGCCACGCCGCCCCAACACCCGGCAGAATTCCAGGAAACTGCCGGGCCGCTCGGGCGTGGTCACGGCCATCAGCAATTCGCGCTGTTCGCCCACCTCGGCCCGCTCGGCGACATGGCGCAGGCGGTCGAAATTGACATTCGCGCCGCTCTCGATGGCGATCAGGGTTTGGCCCTGGAGGCCGGTAGTTTCGGCGTATTTCTTGGCCCCGGCCACGCCCAAAGCCCCGGCGGGTTCGGCCACCGAACGGGTGTCGTCGAAAATATCCTTGATGGCCGCGCAAATCTCATCGGTGTTGACCGTGACCACTTCGTCCACGTACTGATGGGCGATATGGAACGGCTCCCGCCCCACCTGCTTCACCGCCACCCCGTCGGCGAACAAGCCCACCTGTTTCAGCACCACCCGCCGTTCGGCTTTCAGGGCGCGGCGCAAGCCATCGGCATCGTCCGGTTCCACGCCGATGATCTTGATGTCGGGCCGCACGAATTTGACATAGGCCGCGATCCCGGCGATCAAGCCACCACCGCCCACGGGGACGAAAATGGCGTGGATATCGCCCTGGTGCTGGCGCAGGATTTCCACGCCGACAGTGGCCTGCCCCGCGATGACCTCCGGGTCGTCGTAGGGGTGGACGAAGGTCAGGTTTTGCTCGTCGGCGAGGCGCAGGGCGTGTTCGTAGGCTTCGTCGTAGGCGTCGCCGTGCAGCACGGTTTCGCCACCGAGGTTCCGCACCGCGTCCACCTTGATGGCGGGCGTGGTGCAGGGCATCACGATCAAGGCGCGGATGCCGAGTTTTTGGGCCGAGAGCGCCACGCCCTGGGCGTGGTTCCCTGCGGATGCGGCGATCACCCCGGCTTGCCGCGCTGCCTCGGACAGCCCGGCGATCTTGTTGTAGGCACCGCGCAGCTTGAAGGAAAATACCGGTTGCAGGTCTTCCCGCTTGATGAGGATGCGGTTGCCGAAACGGCGGCTGAGTCCTGGCGCGGCATCCAAGGGGGTTTCGACGGCCACGTCGTAGACCCGTGCGCGCAGGATGCGCTTGATATATTTGTGCAGCATCAAAATCTTAAAATTCCAAAAAAACCGGAAACAAGCCGGTATTATCCCCGAATCGACCCGTTAACCCCATGTTGGAGAGCAAAATGACCCAAGACCAGTTGAAGAGAAAAGTGGCGGAAGCTTCCTTGGAATATATCAAGGGCTATTCGGTGCTGGGGATCGGCACCGGCTCGACCGTGAACCACTTGATCGATTGCCTCGCCGACATCAAGCACGACATCGAAGCCACGGTCTCCAGTTCGGTCAACAGCACGGAGCGCCTGAAGAAACTGGGCATCCCGGTGCTGGACCTGAACGAGGTCGGTACGCTCGACATCTACCTGGACGGCGCGGACGAGATCAACCCGCACAAGCAGCTCATCAAGGGCGGCGGCGCGGCCTTGACCCGCGAGAAGATCATCGCCGCCGCCAGCCGTAAGTTCATCTGCATCGCCGACGACAGTAAGTGCGTGGATGTCTTGGGCAAATTCCCGCTGCCGGTCGAAGTCATCCCGATGGCGCGAAGCTATGTGGCCCGCGAACTGGTGAAGCTCGGCGGCCAGCCGGTCTACCGCGAACATTGCGTGACCGACAACGGCGGCCACATCCTCGATGTGCATAACCTCTCCATCGTCGATCCCATCGCCTTGGAGAAAGCAATCAACAACATCGTGGGCGTGATTACTTGCGGGATTTTCGCGATGCGGCCCGCCGATATGGTGTTGTTGGCGACGGCGGATGGGGTGAGAAAGATCGATTGATGATACCCCGGTGGATGGAACCTCCCTTCCATCCACCCAACAACACGATGTCCCGTAAGCCTCAGCTCCCTTCCCCCACCATTCGGCGAATCCGGCCCGGATGGATTATCTAAAAACAACATGTCGCCATGGACCCCCGCCTCCTTCTCCGAGGAATACGCCGACGCGGCCAAGCCCAAAGATGACTTCCAGCGCTTCGTGGCCGAATTATTTTGGGATGACTATCCCGGCCTCGTGGCCTATCAAACCGGCGGGCGCGATGGCGGCATCGACTTGTTCCAGCCCGATCAAGGCGTGGTTTTCGAGTGCAAATTCACCAGCGAGCGGGGATTCGACGCGGCGTTGAAACGCTGGAAGGAAGTCAAGCGGCATTTCGACACCCACCTCACGGCCAACGGTCCCGGCCAAAGCCAATACGCACCCTGGTTCAGTCCAACCCCGCGCATCACCACCTACCTGTTCTGCCTTAGCCATGAGTTGGAAAACGACAGTCGGCGGCAGGAATTGGAACGGGAAATCCGCTCGGCCTTCGTCGCCTTGTCTGCCCGCGCTGCCTCGCTCGGCCATTTGTCCGCGATCCGGGTCGAAATCTGGTGTTGGGATAGGCTCTGGCCGAAATTGCAACAGCGACCCGAACTGCTGTTGCGCTGGTTCCCCAAGCTGAAGCCGCCGGGCCTCGACCCGCTGGACCCCGATGAACCGCTGAAAAACAATTTCCGCGACTATCTGAACCCGTTGCGCTTGAGTTTCATGCCTTTGCCGGAACTGGCCGTGGCCGACATCCTGGCGGTCATCGATAGCGAATTCACCGGCTTGGTGTTGCACGGGAAAGGTGGCATAGGCAAAACCCGGCTGATGCGCGAAGTCGGCTTGCATGCGCTACGGGAAGGTTGGGCGGTGCTTTTGGTCAATGTCCGGCTGTGCAAAACCGAGAGCATCGCCCAATTGACCCAGCGCTTGGCGGGGGCGCGGATATTGTTGTTGTTGGATTATCTGGAAAGCTGTCCGGGCTTCGACGAACTGGCCGCGCAGATCGACGAATGCAATGCACGGGGTGGGCATTTGCGCCTGCTCGCCACTTGCCGGGATAGTTATTTCGCCCAGTCGCCCCCGGAAACCCTGGGCGAGCGCAACCTGGACGCCCTCCCCCATGAAGCCGTGATCACGCATATCCTGGAACCCGTGCCGGAAGCGGAGCGGCTGCGGACGATTTGCGGCGGGATTCCGATTTTCGCGGTCTTCGTGCGCTATTTGCACGACCACAAACAAACCGACAGCCTGCGTGAATTATTGGCCGATGGCGATTTCAAGCAGTGGTGGAAGAAGCGCCTGCCTACCGCCAGTACCTTAGCGACCGGGGCCGCCAAGCCAAGCAGCCGTTTGTTCGCCGCCTATCCTTGCGCCGACCCGGCCCTGGACGCCTTGGAGCAACGTTGCCCGCCGACCGGCGAATTGCATAGGGCGCTGTGCCAGGATGGTTGGGTTTATCAGGACGAGGGCAGCGGCCTGTGGAATCTGGCGCACGACCTCCTAGCCGACCGTAGCTTGCTCGACGAACTGCTTCACGCCACGACCCGCCGCCGCGCCTTGCGGCAAATCTTGGACGATGCCGAGACTTGCGATTTCCGCGATAGCGCCCTCCAAGCCTTGAGCCGCATCGCCGCCGAATTGCCCGATACGCCTTGGTTCGCTTTGTTCCAAGAGCGCCCGGAGCAGTGGAAACCGTGTATCGCCGCCTTGCTGGTCAGTGTTTTGTTCAGTCCGGCGGAAAAGCTGCGATTGCTGGAAGCCCAGGCCGAGGATCGGGAGCGCTTGGCCGCCGTTCCGGTCATCGCGAACACTTTGGGCTTCATCGCCCGCATTTGCTCGAAGCAACCGGAAGCCAGCGCCGGGATCGATCAAGCGGCATTGCGAGCTTGGCTGGATGCCGCCGTGAGCCAAGACCATCCGTTCAATTTCATGCTGACCCAGGCGGTGTATTTGGATGGCCCGCGCTATCAAGCCGCCGCCCAGGCTTGGCTGGCAGCCCACCCGCCCTCGCTCCAAACTCACTACCTGCTTTGTGCTTGGCTACGGCAAAAGCTTCCCGCTGAGGAAATACTCAGCCATGTACTCGATTGGTTGGACGATTGGTGGAGCAGCCGATGGGCGACTTTCATATTCAAGGCTTGGCTGGACGCCACCCAAGGACAGGCCGAATTTCAGCCCTTGCTGCGAAATCAGGGCGTTATCTATTTCCGTATCAGGGGCTGGCTGAGGCTTGACCACAACCGCATCCGGCCCGAAGCGGAATTCGTCTTCGCATCCTGGCTGGACGCCACCCAGGACCGGGCGCTGGTCCAGGACGCCCTCCGCGACTGGCTGGCCGTGGAAACTAACCGCATCCTCCCCGATGCGGAATTCGTCTTCAAATCCTGGCTGAACGCCACCCAGGACCGGGCGCTGGTCCAGGACGCCCTCCGCGACTGGCTGGCCGTGGAAACCAACCGCATCCTCCCCGAAGCGCGATTCGTCTTCAAATCCTGGCTGGACGCCACCCAGGATCGGACGCTGGTCGAGGCCGCCCTCCGCGACTGGCTGGCCGTGGCAACCAACCGCATCCTCCCCGAAGCGCAATTCGTCTTCAAATCCTGGCTGGACGCCACCCAGGACCGGGTGCTGGTCCAAGACGCCATCCACGACTGGCTGGCCGTGGAAATCAACCGCATCCTCCCCGAAGCGCGATTCGTCTTCAAATCCTGGCTGGACGCCACCCAGGACCGGGTGCTGGTCGAGGCCGCCCTCCGCGACTGGCTGGCCGTGGAAACCAACCGCATCCTCCCAGAAGCGCAATTCGTCTTCAAATCCTGGCTGGACGCCACCCAGGACCGGGCGCTGGTCCAGGACGCCATCTGCGACTGGCTGGCCGTGGAAACCAACCGCCTCGGCATCGAAGCGTCGTTCGTCTTCAAATCCTGGCTGGACGCCGAAGGCGAGCGGGCCTTCATCGAAAGCGAGGCGCTGCATTGGTTGGGACATGGCGAAAATGCTGTCTTATCCGGTGCCGATTTCATATATCGCGCCTGGGGCGGCGCCGAGAAGAAACTACCCGCGCCGATGCTGTCCTATGCCTGTGCTTGGGTACGCGCTCATCAGCACGAAAAAGACGCTGATTTTTGCATCACCCATGTAGCCGAAACCGACCAATTAGATGAGCAAACGGTTCGGGCAATTTTATTTTGGTGCGACTGTTATTTTTCACACCCAGAAGCCATAAATCGCATGGGCCGCTTAGGGAATAACCTGTTGGCGCTCACAGCGAACGAAACCATTACGGTTTGGGAAAAACTGCTGATGTTCCGCTTTATCAAGGCAGACGGCATTCATGAATGGCATGAATTCAAGCGCTTGCAGCGGACCTTCCCGGTTTTATTCCGCTTGGCTCTTCGGGATGGAGACGAAACAAACTTGACCACATTGGTCCGCCTACTCGCTTGGTGCTTGCAGGAAACCGCCTGCTTCGACTCAGACTCGAAGCCGGACAAAGGCGCAGCACGAGATGAAACCTATCCCACCCTCATGGCCCTGCTGCTCCGCCGCATGAAACCGCCAACGCGACCATTGGCGCAAGGCATCCGGGAATGCCTGGCTTGGTTCGATACTTGGACGGCGGAAGAAAAAGCCCAGTATTGCGGCGAGCTGCGGACGGAGTTACAGAACCGGATTGTTAAAGGCTGGCCGCATTCCGAACCATGACCCTAACTTTTGCGCCACCAATCCACACACAAACATCGGACAAAACCATGCCCTTCACCCCCTTCCACCTGGGTCCGGGCCTCGCCCTCAAGGCCGTGGGCGGACGCCATTTCAGCCTGACGCTGTTCGGCGCGGCCCAAGTCGCCATGGACGTGGAACCCCTGTTCCACCTGCTGCGCGGCGACGCCATCCTGCACGGCCCCACCCACAGCTATGCGGGCGCGACCTTGATCGCCTTCGCCACGCTGGCCTTGGGCTGGCCTTTCTGCCGGATGATTTTGGCGGGATGGAATCGGGTCGCCGGATTACGCGGGCTGGGTGGGCTACGGGTAGCCGCGGAGATAGGCCGGATTCCAGCGCTCACCGGCGCATTCCTCGGCACTTATTCGCATGTGTTCCTCGACAGCCTGATGCACGCCGATATGCGGCCCTGGTGGCCGTTCGCCGCCGGGAATGGCCTGCTCCATGCCATTCCGGTGGGCTGGCTACATCTACTTTGCTTGGGTTTGGGCGGGGTGGGCGGGATGGTTCTGGTAGCGGTGTTCGTCTGGCATAAAATCGCCATCGAAGTCTGAGCCGGGTCAATCGTCCGGTTCGCAACGCCTCGTCCCGCTCTGCCTCCAATGCCGCCCAGTCCGGCCCTCCCTGGCAAGCCGCACCGCCTTCCCTGGCGGCGCGGCCCTCCATCAGGCGGCGGGCGGCGCGGTGGCGGCCCAGGCCGGCAAGGCTTGGACCTGGCCGAACCAACGGGCGATGTTGGCATAGCCCTCCAAGGGATATTTCCCCGGCACGGCGTACATCAGCGAAGCGGCCACCGAAACATCCGCCAGGGTGATGCCATCCCCCACCAGCCAGTCGCGCCCGGCCAGATGGCCATCCAGCACCTTGGCGAAACGGTGGAATTTCTCCTCGACCTTGGCCAGTTCCGCCGGGTCCGGCTCGCCCCGGCCCAACATCGGCTTCAGGATGTTTTCATTCACATAGACCATGCAGACCTGCGACCAACTGGAAGACTCCCAGAACAGCCAGCGGGCGATATCGGCCCGGACCTTCACATCGTCCGGGTACAACGCGGTATCGCCCTGCTTCGCGGCGAGGTATTGGAGGATGGCGTTGGATTCCCACAGCGAAAAATCGCCATCCACCAGGGTCGGCACCTTGCCGTGCGGGTTGAGCTTGAGGAATTCGGGCACCTGCCCTTTTCCCGCGAACAAATCGACGAACTCGGTTTCCAGTTCCAGGCCCAGCAAATGCGCGACGATCCTGGGTTTACGGGCGAAGGGCGAAGCGGGGTGGAAGTACAGTTTCATACGGATTCCCTCGGTGGATTCAGCGATGGTTGAATGCGAGCGCACGTCCCAGCGGGACGGGGCATATCAGAACATATATTCTGGAATCCGTAAAGCAAAATCAGAACATCCGTTCTGATTCCCGGCCCGCCGGAGAGTCCAGGGTGGACAAAGCTACGCCCACCATATTACCGATGGCCGCAGGTTCGACCCCGGCGCGGGCCATCATCGGCAAGGCGTGCATGACGCCGAACAGGAAATCGGCCTCGCGCTCCACATCGTAGCCGGGCGGCAGTTCGCCGCGCCGCACGGCGTTGTCCAGCATCCGCCGCAACCCCGCCCGCAGGCGCTCGCGGGCGGCGATGACGGTCGCCGCCACCGCCTCGTCGCATTGCCCCAATTCGTGCATGGAATTGAAGATCAAGCAGCCCAATGGGCTGCCCGGTTGGCTCATGAAGCAGCGCAAGGTATCGAACAGGACTTTGACCGCGTCGAGTCCGGCGTCGGGCGGTTCGATGATGTCCAGCAAGGGCCGGAGGATGGTGGCGCGGTAATGTTCCAAGGCGGCGTGGAACAAGCCGCTCTTGCCGCCGAATTCGCCATAGAGCCCATAGCGGCTAACCCCGGTGGCATTCACCAAGTCCTCGATGGAAGTGCCGCCATAGCCCTTTTCCCAAAATACCCGCATCGCCTTGTCCAGGGCCGTGTCGGGGCAGAATTCCCGGCTACGCGCCATCTCCCCTCCCCCGCCGTCTCATATCCGGCTTCATGCTTGGAACAACCCCGCCACGTCCAGCGCGGCCTCGGGAAAGGCGATGGGGGTCAAACGGCCCGCCGTCAACTTCTGGATTTGGCGATAAACCCCGTCCTCGGGCTGGGCATAGACCTCGACGCAGCGGGCGGGGATATCGACCAGCCAGTATTCCGGGATGGCGTGCCTAGCGTAGAGCGGGGCTTTGATTTCGCGGTCGGTGCGGACGCTGGTATCGGCGATTTCGACCACCAGCAGCACATCGGCGGCGGTGGGCAGGGCGGTTTTGTAAAAATCGGCGCGGAATCTCAACAAGGCGAAATCCGGCTGCGGCGCGGAATAGCGCGACAAGCGGATGGGATATTGCACCCAGCCTATCGCCCGGCCCAATAGCTGGTTCATCAACCGGGCCGGGATTTCACTGCCCACGCCCGCATGGAAACACCCTATCGGCGACATCTCGATCACCTCCCCCTCGATCAACTCCACCCGGTCTTCGAGACCGAAAATCCCCGCCTCGCCCATACGGTAATAATCATCGACCGTGAGCTTGTAATGCGGTGCCGGGACCGGCGGATTATTCATGACGGCGGCCATGGGCCTTTCCTCCGTTCAATCGATTTTCAAGACCAGCTTGCCCAGGGTATGCCCGGTTTCGAGCTGGGTATGGGCGGCGGCGGCTTGTTCCAAGGGCAGGGTCTGGCTGACGTGCAGTTTCAATTGGCCCTGGTTCATCCACTCGGCGTAGCGCTCCAGGATTTCGGCGTGATGGGCGCGGGCGGCGGGCAAATCGCGCAGCATCGGGGTCAGCATCAACTCGAAGCCGATGCGGAGATTGCGCAGCCGGGCCTCCTTGAACGAGAACTCGCCCGGATCGAGCAGGGTCACGAGATCGCCGAAATGGGCGGTGCATTCGACGCTGCGCCGGAACACTTCCGCGCCCACCGTATCGACCACCAGATCGGCCCCGGCCCCGCCGGTCAGCCGGTTGGTTTCGGCCACGAAATCCTGTTCGCGGTAATCGATGACCTCGTCGGCACCGCATGCCTTGGCGAAGGCGGCATTCTCCGCCGATCCCACCGTGGTCAGCGCCCGCGCCCCTTTGAGCTTGGCCAATTGCAGGGCCACATGCCCCACCCCGCCCGCGCCGCCGTGGATCAGCACCGTCTGTCCCGCTTGCAAGCGGCCCCGGTCGTACAACATGCCCCAGGCCGTGATCAGCACCAGCGGACCCGCCGCCGCTTGCACGAAATCCAAGGCCCTGGGCATCGCCGCCGCCCAGCGCTGATCCAGCACGGTGTATTCGGCGTAATTGCCCGGTTCCGCGCCCAGCCCGCCGTGGCAGAACCACACCCGGTCGCCGCGCTGGAAACGGGTGGCTTCGGCCCCGGTCTCGACCACTACGCCCGCGCCGTCGCAGCCCAGCACGGCGGGCAGCGCGTCGGGATAGAACAACCCGCCCCGGCGCAGTTTGGTATCGATGGGATTGACCCCGGCGGCATGGAGCTTGACCTTGATCTGGGTGGACGTGGCGATGGCGGGTTCGGGAATGTCCCGCAGGACCAGCACCTCGGGTCCGCCGACGGCGGTCATCACGATGGCTTTCATGGTGTTATCTCCTTGGATTGTTCGAGCGGCGATCCCGGCCCAACGGCGCGGCGGAATCCAGCCAGCGCTCCAACTGGCCGGGCCGCCGGATGCCCAGCAGATGCTCCCACCAGTAGGGCTTGTCCAGGCTGGAAACGATCACCCCGCCCTTGGCGCTGCTGGAATGCACGAAGGCGTTATGGCCGATATAGATGCCGACATGGGAATAGGGTTCGCCCGTGGTGTTGAAGAACAACAAATCGCCGGGCCGCTTGTCGCGCCGGTCCAAAGGCGGCAGGGCTTCGGCCATTTGGCGGGCGGTGCGCGGCAGGCGGACGCCATGGCGGCGGTAGACATGCTGCACGAAGCCACTGCAATCGAAACCGCCCTCCTCCATCGATTCCCCGCCCCAGACATAAGGCGTGCCTTGCAGGCTGAGGGCATAATCGATCACCGGACCCATGTGGGCGCGGCTGGCGGCGGGTCGGGGCGGCGGCGGCTTGGGCGTACTGGCGCAACCGGCCAGCAGCGCGGGCAACAACAACGGCAACAGCAAACGATAGGGTATGGCAGGCATGGTAGTTTGGGCGCAATCAGGAAAAGCGACACGGCGGCTTAAAGTTAAATGTCCGGCCCGCTCCCGTCCAGCGGCGCGGCCTCGTCGGCGGCCCACAACCGCCGGTAGTCTCCGTAACCATAGCGCTTCGCCAGCCGCAGGCTGCCGTCCGCTCCGCGCAGATAGAGCGCGGGCAGATCGTAGCCATTGAAGCGGCTGGCCTTGACCAGGGCGTAAGCCCCGACGTTCTCGAACACCACGGCGTCGCCCACTTGCACAGGCCGGTCGAAGCGGTATTCCCCGAACACATCCCCCGCCAGGCAGGTACAACCCACCAACAGGCAGGCATGCCCGCCGTCCGGGCGGTGTTCCCGCAGGACGGGGGCTTTTTGGTACTCGAACACCTCGGGCAGGTGGTGGACGCCGGTATCCAGCACCGCCACCGCCTTGCCCCCGCGCTCGAAGCGGTCGATCACGCGGGTGGCCAGACTCCCGGCCCGCCCGACGACGGCCTTGCCCGGCTCGAAAAACACGTCGAGATCGTGGCGGCGCTTGAAGTCGAGGACCACCCCGGCCAAATCCCGCACATCCCGCTCGGTTTCGAGCAGATAGCCACCGCCCAGGTTGATCCAACGCAGCCCATCCAGGCGCGGACCCAGGCCTTGTTCCAAGTGGGCCAGGGTTTCCCGCAATGGCGCGAAGCTTGCTGACTCAAACAAGGTATGGAAATGTAACCCTTCGATCCGGGCGGCGATTCCAGGCTCCCCGGCCAGCGCGGCGGCGAATTCCGCCAAAGGCACGCCCAGCTTGGAATACGGGCGACAAGGGTCGTAACGTGGATCGTCCAGGAAGGAAAGCCCCGGATTGACACGGATTCCGGGCGACACCCGCGCCGGCAGCCCCGGCAGGAACCGCCGCCACTGCTCCAAAGAATTGAAGCTGAGATAATCGCAAACCGACGCGATGCCATCCATGTCCCCGGCGCGGAAACCGGGCGTGGTGATGTGCAATCCGACCCTTCGCGGTGCGGAATGCGCGAACTCGGCGGCCCAGCGGGCCTCGAACAGCGAACTCGCCGAGAATCCATCCACCTCCGGCAGCACGGCCTCCAGCAGCGCCTCCCAGGGCAGCGCCTTGACCGAATACAACAGCCGCGCCCCCGAGCGCCGCCGGACCTCGGCCAACAGGGCGAGCTGGCGGGCGATGCGGGACTCATCGTAGACGAAGGCCGGGGTATATTCGGGGATAAAGTGCGGGATTTGATCGTGCATATCGGGAATAATGCGGTGGGCGTGGATGAAACGCGAGCGCTCCGGCGTTTCCGCCCCCGCGGATTGCAAAGCTACTGACAAGCCCGCGCGCTTGGTCTATAGTTCCGTGACACCTGTCACCGGATGATAAAGGCATAACAAATTAGCGTAAACGCGGCCACCCACGTCCATATCGCGTCGGATCGCAGCGTCGAGGTGTATCAATGTTGACACAAGACCCCAAGATCATCAGCTTCGAAACCGTACAAGCCAAACAAAAAGAAGCACCCAAATTCCCCACCCAGCGCATCGCGGCGGAAATCCGCAATCTACAAGCGAAAATCCTGACCGAACTGCTCCAATACTTCTTCACCGTCATCGACGACGAACTGTTCAAACGCTCGGGTTCGGAATCGGTCCACCAGCAAACCCTCTACTTCGAAACCATGCGCCGGGTCCGGGTGGAATCCGCCACCCTCCAGGCCAATTTCCACGAGCGGGTGGCCCGCCAGCTCGACGAATTCTTCAGGAAAAAACCCGCGCCCGCCAGCGATGGCGGCAACGCCACGCCCGCTCTCGGCGATCTCGGCTTCTCGCTGGTGGAAAACGAGGTGCTGGAAGAGGAAATCGCCCTCACCGCCATGACCGAAAAGGGCAACAACCTGTTCCAAACCCATTTGTTCAGCCTCAACAAGCGCTTCGCCAGCCTGATCGAACGCGAGGAACTCGACAACCAGGACAATCCCCTCGCACCCCGCGCCCTCTGCCATACCTTCGCCGAGGCGTTGAAGCCGCTGACCCTGGACGTCGTGGTCAAGCTCCTGATCTACAAGCTGTTCGACCAAGCCGTGATCGGCGGACTCGGCAAGCTCTACCTGGAATTGAACAACCACCTGGTCAACGAGGGCGTGCTGCCCAACCTGACCCGCAACCCCAAACGCCCCATGATGCCCGGCTCGCCCTACGCACCCCGGCCCGCGCCCGGCGGCGGCCCGGCCCGCGGCCTGGCCGACGAGGGCGTGAACGACAATCCCCAAGCCTACCTGGAAGTATTCCAGAGCATGCAAGCCCTGCTCAACGGCTGGCGCGGCCAAATGGGGATGCCCGGTGGCGATTTCGGCGAAGGCTACCCGCAGGGACCGGCGCTGGACACCGGCGAGGTGGTCAGCGTCCTCAGCATGATGCAAGCCCCGGCCCTGGCGGCGGAGGGGCAATCCGGCACCAGCGCCGAGGAACTGAAGGCCTTCCTGCTCCAGCGCCAAGCCCAGGCCGGCGAGGCCCGGCCCCTGGCCCGCTCGGACGAGGATATCATCGATATGGTGGCCTTGATCTTCGATTTCATCCTGGAGGACCGCAACCTGCCCGACCCGGTCAAGGGCTTGATCGCCCGCCTGCAAATCCCGGTGGTCAAGGTCGCGATGCTGGAGAAATCCTTCTTCGGGCGCAAGAACCATCCGGTGCGGCTACTGCTGAACGCCCTGGCCCAGGGCGGCATCGGCCTGGATTCCAGCGAGAACGTGATCGACACCCCGGTCTACAAGAAGATCGAATCGGTGGTGAACCGCATCCTCGACGAATTCGACCAGAACGTCGGGCTGTTCTCCGACCTCCTCGACGAATTCATGGCCTTCCTGGAAAAGGACGGCCAGCGCAGCCGCATCGCCGAAGAACGCACCCGCCAAGTCACCCAGAGCAAGGAACAGGTCCAACTCGCCAAGCGCAAGATCGCCTACGAAATCGCCTCCCGCCTCGAAGGCAAATCCACCCCGGCGGCGGTGCGCTCCTTCCTCTACAACACCTGGAAGGACGTGATGGTGCTGTCCTACCTGCGGCGCGACAAGCAACCGGGGGATTGGGAAGTCGCACTGGAGGTCATGGACAAGCTGATCTGGAGCGTGGTCCCGCCCGAGGACGCCCAGGCCCGCAAAGCCATCATCCAGACCATCCCCAAGCTCATCAAGGCGATCCGGGCCGGGCTGGAATCGATCTCCCTCGACCCGCAGTCGGTGGCGAACGCGATCAAGGAACTCGAAGCCAGCCACGTCACCTGCCTGTCCAACCCGATGGGCGCGACCGCCACGGAAGGCGACGCCGCCAAGGCCGAGACCGCGTTCCCGGAAGAACCCCAGGTGGAAATCCGCGACCCGGAACTGGCCGAGGCCATCATCCAAATCCGCTCCAACCTGCCGGATATCGAAAACCTCACCCTCCAGGACTTGAGCCGCCCGACGGACGATATCGGCGTGGAAGAGTACGCCCTGTCCGATTTCGTGGTCGAGGACGAATACCTGTTCAAGGCGCGCGAACTCCAGGTGGGCGAATGGGTGGAATTCGACGAGGAAGGCGGGCACAAGAAGCTGCGCGGCAAGCTCTCCTGGAAAAGCCAGGTCACGTCCACCTATGTCTTCGTCAACCGCAAGGGCACGAAGGTGCTGGAAATCCCCCTGGGCGAACTGGCGCGGCGGATGGGCGCCCACCAGGCCAGGGTGATCGAGGACGCCGCCGCGCCGCTGATGGATCGCGCCTTCGGCGCCCTGATGAGCAAGCTACGCACTTCCCCCGCCCCCAAGAGCGCCTGAGCGGGACCGGCCCGCCACCCCTCCCGGCGGCGGGCCATCCCTCCTCAAAAACCGGTGCATAACACCCCAACCTTCCCGGCAATCTCGGTGGATATACGCCGATAAGCCAAACGCCACGGCGCACCCGGTCCCATAGGCCCATGAAACCCGCCCCCGGTACCCTACCACCCCTCAAAACGGGTGCATAACACCCGAATTTCCCCGGCGATCATGGTGGATATGCGCCGATAAGCCAAACGCCACGGTACGTCTAGTATTTTAGACACATCACCCTCCTCCCCAGGGAACATCTTCCCCACCGACAAGCCTTTTTTACAAAGCATCCATATTTTGGCACGGACAATGCCACCGGGTATCGCGGACGGGATGCGGATAAGCATTGCCTGACCTCCGACCCACGACACGGGTCTATGCCATCGGATATCAAGGAGACATTATGAAACACTGCTTGCCTTTCCAAGCCGGGGCCGTGCTAGCGCTGTGCCTGGCCCAGCCCGCGCTGGCCCATGTCCAATACTTGGACCTCGACGCCGCACCGTCCCTGGTCACCACCACCTTCAGCGGCGCCGCCATCACTGACCCCTGCGCCAGCTATTCCAGCGGCTGCCAAAGCGCCAACGACCTGACCGATTTCGGCTGGATCAACGGCACCCTGGCCACCCTGGGCGACAGCCATATGCTGTCGGTCAACGCCAAGTTCTGGAAATTCCACCTGAGCCAGACTTCCACCGTCACCATCACCTTCACCCAAGGGCAGGCCAAACTGGACCCGGCGTTCAGCCTGTATTCCGGGCTGTTGCCGACCGGCTCCCACGACGATACCAGCTACGACTCCCTCAACGGCACCAACACCGTGGACGCCCCGCCCGGCGGCACGCCCTGCAATCCGCATAATGGCTACCGCGACACCACCACCCATTGCGCCACCGGCGGAGTCAACTACTGGGGCCAGTTCGACGCCTTCGCCGATTGGAGCATGGCCAACAACAGCAGCACCTGGGCCAAGATCACCTACGTCACCTCGGTCAGCAACTACGGCAATTCCAACTTCAACGGCCTGACCCCGGGAATCTCCGGCATTTCGCTGCACTACACCGGCAACCAGAACACCACGGCCGACACCGGCGAGAGCGTGACGATCAGCAACCTGCCGGCCGGCGACTACACCATCGCCGGGGCGGGCGAGGTCTGCACCGCCACCCCGACCACCATCCTGGGCAGCACCTACACCAAGCTCACCCAGTACAACAACAACACCGGCATCACCTGCGCCACCGGCAGCCGCTATTACGGCACGGTCACCTACACCCACACCCCTTGATCCCATCCAAAACAATCAATAGAGGTTCCTAGGATGAAACAAAACCAATTGGTCCGCGCCCTGGCCCTGGCCGGCCTGGGCTTCGGCGGCGACGCGGCCCTGGCCCATGTCTGCAACGTCGATATCGGCTCCGGCGAACCCACGCTCTGCGGCGATAGTCCGCAATTCTCGGTCTATACCCCGACCGTGGACAAGCATGGGGCCGTCGTGCTGCCCGCCCTGCCCAATCCGTTCCCGGCGGGCTTCACCGGCGACCCCAACTGCCCCTACGGCGGCACCGACGCCAGCGGCAACGCCTGCGTCTACGGCAAAGCCGGCCTGATCAACTTCAGCGGCTATGGCTGGCTGATGGGCACCACCCCCCTCCTGGGCGATTCCCACAACCTGCACGGCGGCACCTTCTTCACCTTCACCCTGGCCGAATCCCACACCGTCCGCATCACCCTGGCCGGCGACACCTACTTCGGCAACGGGGCGGGACTCGACCCCGCCTTCTCGCTGTACGCGGGCCGCCTGCCGGACGACGCCCACGACGGCGTCGGCTACGATTCCACGGACCCGGTCGATGATAGCTGCGGCCTGCCCATCGCCTCCAAGACCGACCAAGCCCCCGGCGACCCCGGCATCCCCCAATACCTGGTCGATCCCGACACCTGCGTCGCCTCCCCCAATCCGGCGTTCACCGTCAAGGTCCAAAGGCAATACGCCAAACTCTACAGGAGGCCCAACGGTCCCTATCGCGACACCCTCAACTATATCCAGACCGGGGGCTTGGACGAGACCGACAACCCCCTCCACCTGTTCAACGGCCAGTTCAACGCCAAGGGCGGCTGGAGCATGGCCAACGAGGACGCCATCCCCGGCGACCCGAGCCAGACCATGGTCACCAATCCCGACGGCACCCGCGCCACCTATAAGCCCCTGCCCGATGGCTCGCAGGAACTGGTCTGGTCCGAACTACGCTTCATCAAGGCCAAGAACGCCCATACCGGCCCGCAGATGGAAGCGATGACCATCGCCCTACCCGCCGGCCACTACACCGTCGCGGCCTCGGGGGCCAACTGCAACGACCAAAGCATCGCCTGCGTCGCGCCACACTATGGTGGCAAGATCACCTTCAAGATCATCGAATAAGCCTGCCCGGAAACGACAAAGCCGCCCCCGCCCGGCATGGGCGGGGGCGGCTTTTCATCGCCCGCGTCAAGCCGCCGGGCGCGGTCTGAACGAATCGAGCAACAGCAGGGCGACGCCCACGGTGATGGCCGAATCGGCCACATTGAAGGCCGGGAAATGCCATTCCCCGTAAAACACATCCAGGAAATCGATCACATAGCCATAGAGGCTGCGGTCGATCAGATTGCCCAGCGCCCCGCCCAGCACCAAGGCCCAGGCGGCGGCTTCCCAAGCCTTCGATTGATCCAGCTTCGCCAGCCAATAGCAGATGAACCCACTGGCGGCGACGCCCAGGGCGATGAAGAACCAGCGCTGCCAGCCCCCCGCCTGCGCCAGGAAACTGAACGCCGCGCCCTGGTTGCGGAGATAGGTCAGTTGGAAGAACGGCAACAGTTCGATGGATTGGTAAAGCCGCATCGAGCCATCGACCAGCCACTTGGTGGCCTGGTCGAGCGCGATCACCCCGGCGGACAGCCACAGCCAACGCAGCATGGCGGCGGTCACGCGAAATGGCGGGTTTCGCCGCCACCGGCCACGTTCTCGACGCAGCGCCCGCAGATTTCCGGGTGGTCGGGATGGCTGCCGACATTGGCGCGGTGGTGCCAGCAGCGCACGCATTTGGCGTGCGGGGAGGCCACGGCCCTGAGTTCCAGCCCTTCGATTTCGGTGGGCAGGGTGTTTTCGGCACCAGCCAAGGGCGACAGCTTCACGCCGGAGGTGATGAACACGAAGCGCAGTTCCTCGCCGACCGGGGCCAGTTTTTCCAGCACGGGTTCGCTGGCGTAAAGCTCGACCTCCGCGCCCAGCGAGGAGCCGATTTCGTTGCGGACCCGCAGCACTTCCAATTCCTTGCCGACGGCTTCCCGCACCTTCAGCACGAAATCCCAGAAGCCGCGATCCAGGGCCGCGCCCTCGTCCAGCGGGAACAGGCCGGTGTACCAAGTCTCCAGGAACACCGATTCGGCACGTTCGCCCGGCAGGTAGCGCCAGATTTCATCGGCGGTGTAACTCAGGATCGGGGCCAGCCAGCGCACCAGGGCTTCGGCGATATGGAACATCGCGGTTTGCCCGGAGCGGCGCGGCAGGCCGTCCTCGGCGCAGGTGTACTGGCGGTCCTTCAGCACGTCGAGATAGAAGCTCCCGAGGTCCACCGAACAGAAATGATGCACCCGCTGATAAACCCGGTGGAACTGGTAGCTTTCGTAAGCCTCGGCGACTTCCCGCTGCAACTGGTAGGCGCGGTCCACGGCCCAGCGGTCCAGGGCCAGCATGTTTTCCGGCGCGACCACGTGCTTGGCGGGATCGAAGCCATTCAGGTTCGCCAGCAGATAGCGGGCGGTATTGCGGAGGCGGCGGTAGACATCGGCGGTGCGTTTCAAGATTTCGTCGGAAACGCTCATCTCGGCTTCGTAGTCGGTGGACGACACCCACAGCCGCAGCACGTCCGCGCCCAGGTTTTTCATCACCTGTTGGGGCGCGACCACGTTGCCCTTGGACTTGGACATCTTCTTGCCCTGCGCGTCCACCGTGAACCCATGGGTCAAGACCTGCCGGTACGGGGCGCTGCCATTGACCGCCACCGCCGCCAACAGCGAGGACTGGAACCAACCGCGGTGCTGATCGGAGCCTTCCAGGTACAAATCGGCGGGATAGCCGAGCGTGTCGTCGCGGTTCAACACGCAGTAATGGGTGACGCCGGAATCGAACCACACGTCCAGGGTGTCGGTGGTCTTGCGGTACTGGGCCGCTTCCGCGCCCAGCAATTCCGCCGGGTCGAGATCGAACCACGCCTCGATGCCGCGCTGCTCGATGCGCTGGGCGACTTGCTCGTTCAAGGCCAGGGTGTCGGGATGGAGTTCGCCGGTTTCCTTGTGGATGAACAAGGCGATGGGCACGCCCCAATTACGCTGGCGGGACACGCACCAATCCGGGCGGTTGCCGACCATGGCTTCGATGCGGGCCTGACCCCAATCGGGAATCCAGCACACCTTTTGGATTGCCTCCAAGGCCGCTTTCCGCAAGTGGTTCTTCTCCATGGCGATGAACCATTGCGGGGTGGCGCGGAAGATGACCGGAGTCTTATGCCGCCAGCAGTGCGGATAGCTGTGTTCGATACGGGCCTCGTGCAGCAAGTTGCCGTGTTCCTTCAACACCTCGATCACCCGCGGATTGGCGCTCATCACATGCTGGCCCGCGAACAAGGGCGTATTGGGCAGGAATTTGCCATCGTCGCCCACCGGATTATCCACCGGCAGGCCATAGGCTTGGCCCACCACGTAGTCTTCCTGGCCGTGGCCGGGCGCGGTGTGGACGGCCCCGGTCCCGGCATCCAGGGTGACATGGTCGCCCAGGATGATCGGCACCAGCCGCTCGTAGAACGGATGCTTGAGCTTCAAGCCTTCCAGCACCGAACCCTTGCAATAGGCCACGACCCGGTAATTCTCGATCCCGGCCCGTAGCATTACATCCTTCATCAGGGCGTCAGCCACCAAGAAACGCTCGTCCTGGTCGGGACAATCGACCACCACGTATTCCACCTCCGGCCCCAGCGCCACGCCCTGGTTGGCAGGCAGGGTCCAGGGCGTGGTGGTCCAGATCACCACCGACAGCGGCCCCGAACCCACCGCCCCCGGCACGCTATGGCAGCGCCGGATCAAATCCATCTCGTCCAGCACCCGGAACTTCACATCGATGGCCGGGGAATGCTTGTTCTCGTATTCGACCTCGGCCTCGGCCAGGGCCGAGCCACAATCGGTACACCAATGCACCGGCTTGGCCCCCTTGGTCAAATGGCCGTTGGCGCAGATGCGGCCCAAGGCGCGGACGATATCGGCCTCGAAGCGGAAATCCATGGTCAGATAGGGCTTGAACCAATCGCCGAACACCCCCAGCCGGATGAACGCCTCGCGCTGGATATCCACCTGCTCGGCGGCATAGGCCCGGCAGGCCTTGCGGAATTCGGCGGCCTCGACCTTGACCCCGGCCTTGCCGATCTTCTTTTCGACCATCAGCTCGATGGGCAGCCCGTGGCAATCCCACCCTGGCACATAGGGCGCGTCGAACCCGGCGAAACCCTTGCTCTTGACGATGATGTCCTTTAACACCTTGTTGACGGCGTGGCCGATGTGGATTTCGCCGTTGGCGTAGGGCGGGCCATCGTGCAGCACGAACTTGGGGCGGCCTTGGAAAGTCTCGCGGATGCGCTGGTACAACCCCAGACTCCGCCAGCGTTCGAGCTGCTCCGGCTCGCGTTGCGGCAGGTTGGCCTTCATGGGGAAATCGGTGGCGGGGAGGTTGAGGGTGGCTTTGTAGTCGGTGGTCATGGCTCGAAACAGGGAATGGATACTGAACGCCCGCTCCGCCCGGAAGCGGGCCAAACTCATCGGCCCTGGAAATATTCCCTGGCCGCCGTAACGTCTTTCCCGATCTGGACGCGGAGTGCCTCGATCCCGGCGAACCTGCGCTCGTCGCGGATTTTGCGGTGGAAGATCACCTCCACCAAGCGCCCGTAGATATCCTCGGAAAAATCGAACAAAAAGGTTTCCAGCAACACCCGCTGCCCACCGCCCACCGTGGGCCGGAGCCCGACGTTGGCGATACCGGGCCGGGGTGCCGCGCCAAGACCGGCCATTGTAACGGCAAACACCCCCTGCACAGGAGTATTTTTCCGCCGCATCAATAAGTTGGCGGTGGGAAAACCCAGGGTGCGGCCCAGCTTGGCCCCATGCACCACCCGCCCACAGACCAGATAAGGCCGCCCCAGCAGCCGCGCCGCCCGCTCCAAATCGCCCACGGCCAAAGCCTCGCGGATCAAGGTGCTGCTCACCCGCTCGCCCTCGACCAAGACCGAGGCCGTGTCCACCACCTCGAACCCCCGGCGCAGGCCGAATTCCCGCAGCATCGCGAAATCGCCCCGGCGGCGCTGGCCGAAGCGGAAATCATCGCCCACCACCAGATATTTCACGCCCAGCTTGCCGATGAGGATATCCTCGATGAAGGTTTCGGGCGGCAAGTCGGCCAGGGCGCGGTTGAAGCGCAGCAGCAGGACGTAATCGACCGGCAATTCGGCCAACCGGTCCAGTTTCTCGCGGAGGCGCATCAAACGCGGCGGCGCGTCCTCCGGGCTGAAATATTCCCGCGGCTGTGGCTCGAACAACACCACGCAGGTCGGCAAGCCCAAGCGCCTTCCCGCCGCCGCCAAACCCTCGACCACGGCGCGATGGCCGACATGGACGCCGTCGAAATTGCCGATGGTGGCGACGCAGCCCCGTTCGGACAGCGGCGCGGAAGCGGAACCCAGGATCAAATGCATAGGAAAACCCGTGGTATTCAGGCGGTTTCGGCCAAGAGAAGGTGGCGGGGACGCAGCCCAGAAACGGCGAGGCAAGCCAGATAGGCGGCGAATCCCAGCCCGATCCACAGCCCCAGGTGTAGCGCCCGCGCCTTCAGCGTCCATTCGGGCCAAGCATAAGCCCCGGCGGCGTGGATCAACAGCCCGGCCATGACGGCACAGGCCAACCCCACCCGCAGCAGGAACCCAGGCCAACCCGGCTCGGGCCGGTAAACCCGCTCCCGCACCAGCCGTGCCAGTAACAGCCCGGCATTGAACAGCGCCGCCAGCGCCGTGGCCAAAGCCAGGCCGGCGTGCCCCAATCCCCAAGGCGCGGCCAGCCACACCAACAGCAAGCCGGTCGCGAGATTGACGCCGACGGTGTAGACCCCGAACCGGGCCGGGGTCGCCAAATCCTGCCGGGCGCTGAACCCCGGCACCAGCACCTTGACCCCGAGGAAACCCAGCAAACCCACCGCATAGCCCATCAGGCTCAAGGCCGCCATCTCGGCATCGTGGGCGGAAAAACGCTCGTATTGGAACAAGGTATAGACCAAGGGCTGGGCCAGCAGCGCCAGCCCCAAGGCCGCGGGCAGGCCGATCAACACCATCCAGCGCAAAGCCCAATCCAGGGCGCGGGAAAAGGCTGCGGGGTCGAGGTTGGCGTGCTGTTTGGACAAATGCGGCAGGATCACCGTGCCGATGGCGACCCCGAAAATCCCCAAGGGGAATTCCACCAGCCGGTCGGAATAATAAAGCCAGGACACGCTGCCCGACACCAGGAACGAGGCGATCAAGGTATTCAGCAGCAGGTTGAGCTGCCCCACCGAAGTCCCGAACACGGCGGGAGCCATCAGCCGGGCGATGCGCCGCACGCCCGGATCGTCCCATCCCAGGCGCGGGCGCGGCAGCAATCCCAGCCGCCACAGCGCGGGCAATTGGAAGCCCAGTTGCAACCCACCCGCCAACAATACACCGAACGCCAGGGCCACGATGGGCTGCGGCAGTTGCGGCGACCACCACAGCGCCGCCGCGATCATCGACAGGTTCAACAAGACCGGGGTGAAGGCCGGCACCGCGAAGTGCCCATAGGTGTTGAGGACGCCACCCGAGAACGCGGCCAGACAGATGAAAAACAGATAAGGGAAGACGATCCGCAACATCTCCACGCTTAGCCCGTATTGCTCGGGGTTTTGATAGAAACCGGGCGCGAACAGGAGGATCAACAGCGGCGCGGCCAGGGTACCGACCCCGACCGCCAGGGCCAGGATCAAGGCCAGGGTTCCAGCGGTGCGGTCGAGGAAAGCACGGGTGGCATCGAGTCCCCGGTTTTCCCGATAATCGGCCAGCACCGGCACGAAGGCTTGCGAGAACGCTCCCTCGGCGAACAAGCGCCGGAACAAGTTGGGCACTTTGAACGCCACGAAGAAGGCGTCGGTCCCGGCATCCGCACCGAAATAACGGGCGATGACCACGTCGCGGATGAAGCCCAGGATGCGCGAACCCAGGGTCATGCCGCCAACCACGGCGGTGGATTTGAGGAGATGCTTGCTCAGGACCGGGAACCTGCGTGCTTCAAAGAAAGCGGCGGATTATAAAGCAGGCCGGGGCGGAGCGCCGCCCCGGCCACACGGGCGAAACACGGATGGCCGGTGTATCGTGTGGCGTCATAAAAAGCGACACCTCTAACGACCTGGAAGAGCTATTCCCTTTTTTTCGATTTCATGTCTTTGAACCAGTTCTCATTTTGAGAAATGGATTAAAATTTGCCGATGGGATTTTGCAAACCAATGCATCGCAAACTAGAGGCGATTATGAAACCGTATTCATCGATGACCCTGCTGGGCTTGGCCCTGGCCCTAGCCCAACCGCAAGCTTCCGCCAGTTCGCTGGCGGGCACGGTCACTCTGGGAGGCACCTACTCCGGCACCCTCCAAATGCGCGTGAATGGCAATACCACTTCGCAAGGCGAAGGCGGCGGCAATATCGGCGGCTCCTCCGCCGTGATCGGTGGCCATAGCCTCGCCTTCTCGCAGTTTTACTGCGTGGACCTGTTCACCAATGCCTCCTTGAACGCCACCTACAACGCCAGCTTCAACACCGACGGCCTGATCAACGGGAACGCAGTCACCAATGCCGGTCAAGTGGCTTGGTTGCTGACCCATATCGGGCCGACCGCGACCACCCAGCCCCAGTTCCAAGCCCTGCAAGGCTTGATCTGGCACCTCGAAAACGGCAACAACGCCATCTTCGACCAGATCGGCAATAGCGCGGCGGCGGTGGGTTATTACAACCAATATGTCAGCGCCCTGGGCAACCACACCGCTCCGGTGAATTCGGTGATCTGGATCAATCCCCTCAACAGCAGCGGCCATTATGGCTACCAAGGCTTCGCCGCCGTGCCGTCCACCACCACGGTCGCGGCTTTGTTCAATGTTCCGGTGCCGGCCACCGTTTACCTCCTGGGCGCGGGGCTGATGGGCTGGACCTTCGGCCAGCGCAGGCCGGTCCGCCATCCGCTGTCGGCGTAGGCTGGGTTGACGTCCCGCGGGAGCGGAAACTTCCGCGGCAGACGGTATTTCCGCATCAACCATGGGAACGATGGACGAGGGGCGATAAAATCGAGCGCCACGCCCCCGGAATCCACGCCCATGAGCCTCGCCCAGCAACTCCCCACCCCCAGCCTCTACGAGCAGCTTTGCGCCCTGCCGGACAATCTTGTCGGCGAAATCCTCGACCACACGCTCCACACCCAGCCGCGCCCGACCGGACGCCACGGCCTGGCCGGGCGCGGCCTGAGCGTCAATCTGGCCGGTCCCTACGACCTGGGCCGGGGCGGTCCCGGCGGCTGGTGGATCATCGCCGAACCCGAAGTCCACTTCGTCCGCGATATCGAAATCGCCGTGCCCGACCTCGCGGGTTGGCGGCGCGAACAGATGCCGGGCATCCCCGACGGCCACCGCTTCGAAGTGGTGCCCGATTGGGTCTGCGAAATCCTCTCCCCCGGCACCGCCAAAAAAGACCGGACCCTCAAACTTCCCCTGTACGCCCGCCACGGCATCCCGCATTGCTGGCTGGTCGATCCCGTGGAACGGACCCTCGAAGCCTACGAACTGCGGCAAGGCTTCTGGACCCTGCTGGCGACCCTCAAGGACGACGATCCCGTGTCCCTGCCCCCCTTCGACGCGATAAGCTTCGCCCTGGCCGAATTGTGGGCCTGAACCCACGGCGGCGCTTTCACGCATGGCATAACACCTTCATCCACCCGACCCATGAAAATCCTCGAATACACCGGACTCGATATCGGCAAACACAAGGCCCAGTACCAGAAAATCCTCGACGCCCTCGCCCGCGACGATTTCCGCCAAGCCGAGGTCAAGAAGCTCGCCAACATCGCCCACGGCAAGTTCTATCGGGCCAAGCTGGACGCCGCCAACCGGCTGCTGTTCTCGCTGGTGCGGCATGAGGGCACGGTCTACGCCCTGATGCTGGAAGTGATCGAAAACCACGCCTACGACAAATCCCGCTTCCTGCGCGGGGCCGAGGTAGACGAGGACAAACTGCCCGCCGTCGATTCGCGGGACGCCGTCCAGGACGCCGACCCGGTGCGCTACATCCACCCCGACCGGCGCGAAATCCACCTGCTGGACAAGGTCATCTCCTTCGACGACGCCCAGGAAGCCGTCTACCGCCTGCCACCGCCCTTGATCGTGGTGGGTTCGGCGGGCAGCGGCAAGACCGCCCTCACCCTGGAAAAGCTCAAGCACACCGAAGGCGAAGTACTCTACGTCACCCACTCCGCCTATCTGGCCCAGAGCGCCCGCGATCTTTATTACGGCCACGGCTTCGACAAGGAAGGCCAGGACACCACCTTCTTCTCCTATCGCGAATTCCTGGAAAGCCTACAGGTACCGGAAGGCCGCGAAGCCGGATGGCGCGATTTCGCCGCCTGGTTCGGACGGATGCGCCAGCAGTTCAAGGGTATCGAGGCCCATCAGGCGTTCGAGGAAATCCGCGGCGTCATCGCCGCCGACGCGGGCGGGGTCTTGGCGCGGGAAACCTACCGGGACTTGGGCGTGCGGCAATCGATCTTCCCGCAGGAACAGCGCGACCCACTGTACGATTTATTCGAGAAATACCGGGCCTGGCTGGCCGAGGCCAAGCTCTACGACCTCAACCTCGTGGCCCATGAATGGACCCCGGCCGCCGCGCCCCGCTACGATTTCGTGGTGGTGGACGAGGTGCAAGACCTCACCACCGCCCAACTGGCCCTGATCCTCAAGACCCTCAAGAAACCGGGCCATTTCCTGCTGTGCGGCGATTCCAACCAGATCGTCCATCCCAATTTCTTCTCTTGGAGCAAGGTGAAAAGCCTGTTCTGGCGCGATCCCGAGTTGGCGGCGCGGCAGGAACTCCGGGTGCTGCGGGCCAATTTCCGCAACAGCCACGAGGCCACCCGCGTCGCCAACACCTTGCTCAAGATCAAGCACCGCCGTTTCGGCTCCATCGACCGCGAGAGCAATTTCCTGGTGGACGCGGTGGCGGGCGAAACCGGGGCCGTGACCGTCCTCAACGACAAGGACGCGGTGAAGAAGGAACTTAACCAGAAGACCAAGTCCTCGACCCAGTTCGCCGTGCTGGTCATGCGCGACGAGGACAAGGCCGAGGCCCGCCGGTTCTTCCAAACGCCCTTGATCTTCTCCATCCACGAGGCCAAGGGGCTGGAATACGAGAACATCATCCTGTACCGCTTCGTCTCCGACCACCGGGCCGAATTCTCCGATATCGCCGAGGGCGTGACCCCCGAGGATTTAAAAAGCGACGACCTCGAATACCGCCGCGCCAAGGACAAGGCCGACAAATCGCTGGAAATCTACAAGTTCTACATCAACGCCCTGTACGTGGCCCTGACCCGCGCCATCCAGAACGTCTACCTGATCGAATCCGACAGCCGCCATCCCTTGCTGGGCCTACTCGACACCCGCGCCGGCAGCGACAAGGTGGAAGTCGCGGCCAAGAACTCCACCCTGGACGATTGGCAGCGCGAAGCCCGCAAGCTGGAATTGCAGGGCAAGCAGGAACAGGCCGACGCCATCCGCGCCAATATCCTCAAGCAAACGCCGGTGCCCTGGCCGGTGTTCGACGAAGCCCGGCTGCGCGATACCCTGGTCAAGGTGTTCCGCGAGCAAGTGCCCGGCTCCAAGCTCAAGCAGCAACTCTACGAATACGCCACCTGCTATGACGAGACGGTCCTGGCCGTTTTGCTCGGCCAGGAAGCCGGGTACGAAGCCGCCCGCAATTTCCACAAGCAACGCGCCACCCTGGGTTACAAATACCTGATGCCGTATTACGGCAAAGTGTCCAAGGAGGTCTTGCAGCAATGCGAGCGCCACGGCATCGACCACCGCACGGCAATGAACCTGACGCCCCTGATGGCGGCTTCGGTGGCGGGCAATGTGGCCTTGGTCGAAGCCCTGCTGGAACGCGGGGCCAACCCGGAACTCACCGACCACCTGGGCCGCAACGCCTTGCACTGGGCCATGGTCGAGGCGTTCCGCGAACCCAAATTCGCCAAGGGACCGTTCGCCGCCATCTACGAGCGCATCGCCCCGACCAGCATCGACCTGCGGGTCGGCGGGCGGCTGGTGCGCATCGACCGCCACCTGACCGAGTATTTCTTGTTCCAAACCCTGTGGGCGCAATTCAGGAGCCGGTTCCTCAAGCACGAATGGGGCGATTTCCCCTCGTTCGATACCGGCACGATCCTGGAGACCTGGCAACATCTGCCCAAGCACGTGCTGAAACCCGAGCGCAACAAGCGCCAGCATCTTTCCAATGTGCTGTCGCGCAACGAGATGGACCGGGATTACGCCTACAACCGGCGCTTGTTCAAGCGGATGCGCCAGGGCTGGTATCTGTTCAACCCCGAACTATCGATCCGGCGCAAGACCGCGGAGGGCGAAACCTGGGTTCCGGTGTACGAGGCACTGAACCTCAAGCTGGTGAAGGAATTCGCCCAGCCGCCGCTGTGGGCCTATATCGACAACCTGCTGAACAGCGCGGGAATCGAACCGCCGGAGGGCGTGCCGGTCGCCTGCGAGCGGCGGGAACGGCGTTTGCAGCACGACCGCGAGGCGGAAGCGGCGGCGCGGGCGCGGATGCAGGCCGACGCGGAACGGAAGCAGCGGGAACGGGAGGAGGAAGCCCGGCGGATGCTGGAGGCTTATCAGCGGCAGAAGCCGGCGGGCAAGGGGAAGAAGAAATAGATGCGCTGGTTCCCACGCCTGGCTTGGGAACCTCACCCCGCAAGCCCCGCCTACCTGGCGGAGCCTCCCATCAAGTCCGGTATTCGGCGTTGATCCTGACGTAATCGTAGGAAAAATCGCAGGTCAGCACGGTCTGGCTGGCTACGCCCCGGCCCAGGGCCACGCGGACCAGGATATCGGGCCGGGCCATGACGGCGGCACCGGCTTCCTCGGTGTAGCCGGGGGCGCGGCCCCCGTGTTCGACGATCAAGACATCGCCCAGCCAGATCGACACGCCGTCGATGTCCAGCCCCACGCACCCGGCCCGCCCCACGGCGGCGAGGATGCGGCCCCAATTGGGATCGCTGGCGAAGAAGGCGGTCTTGACCAAGGGCGAATGGGCGATGGTCTTGGCGACAGCATGGGCCTCGGCCTCGTCCTGGGCCTCATCGACCTGGACCCGGATAAACTTGGTGGCCCCTTCCCCGTCGCGGACGATGGCCTCGGCCAGATCGGCGCAGACTTCCCGCACCGCCTCGGCGAACAGGGGGAACCCGACGCTGTCGAGGCGCAATTCCAGGTTGCCCGCCGCGCCCGAAGCCAGCAGCACGCAGGCGTCATTGGTGGAGGTGTCGCCATCCACGGTGATGCAGTTGAAGGTGACATCGACCGCCTTGCCCAAGGCCGCTTGCAGGCTGGCCGCTTCGACCTGGGCATCGGTGGCGACGAAGGCCAGCAGGGTCGCCATATTGGGCTGGATCATGCCCGCGCCCTTGGCGATGCCGGTGATCGTCACCGTATGGCCGTCGAGTTCCAAGGTCCGGCTGGCCAGCTTGGGCCGGGTATCGGTGGTCATGATGGCGCGGGCGGCACGTTCCCAGCCGTTTTCGGTCAGCGCGGCCAGGGCGGCGGGCAAGGCTGTTTCGATCTTGTCCACCGGCAGATATTCGCCGATGACCCCGGTCGAGAACGGCATCACCTGCTCGGCGGCACCACCGGCCAATCCGGCCAGGAGACCGCAGGTGGCACGGGCATCCGCCAAGCCACGCGGGCCGGTGCCGGCATTGGCATTGCCCGAATTGATCAGCAGCCAGCGCGGCTGCCGGGCCAGATGCTCGCGGGCCACGATCACCGGCGCGGCGCAAAAGGCGTTGCGGGTAAACACGGCAGCGGCGCTCGAACCCTCCGCCGCTTCGATTACCAGCACATCGTCCCGGCCCGCCCGTTTGATGGCGGCTCCCGCCGCGCCCAGGCGGATACCCCGGACCGGCAAGGCTTCTATGGATTTGACGATTCGGCTCAACTCCCTACCCTCCCCAGTTCAGGCCAGCTTGCCGTGGCATTGCTTGAATTTCATGCCGGAACCGCAAGGACAAGGATCGTTGCGGCCCACCTTGGCGAACGGGCTGGTCGAAGGAACCGCCGGACGGGGTTGCGGTGCGGCGGGAGAAGCCATTCCAGGCTCGGCCTCGGTGCCGATTTCCAGGGCGCTACCCGCTTCGGCATGCTGGAATTGCATTTCCACAGGGGCGTTGCGCTGTTCCTCCATGACCTTGACCTCCTCCTCGCTGCGCACATGCACCTTGGAGACGATGCCGATGACCTCGTGCTTGATGCCATCCAGCATGGAGGTGAACATCTCGAAGGCTTCGCGCTTGTATTCCTGCTTGGGGTCTTTCTGGGCGTAGCCGCGCAGGTGGATACCCTGGCGCAGATGGTCCATGGCGGCGAGATGGTCCTTCCAGGCGCTATCCAACACCTGCAACATCACGGTCTTCTCGAAATGCCGCATGATCTGCACGCCGACGGACTCGACCTTGGCTTCGTAGAGCGCGTGCAATTCCTCGATGAGCTTTTGCTTGAGGCGGTCTTCGTACAAATGGGTATCCGCGTCCAACCAAGCCTGGACCGGCACCTTGGAACCCAGGTCGCGTTCCAAGGCTTCCTCCAAGCCCTTGACATCCCATTGCTCTTCCAAGGTGTGGGGCGGGATGAACTGCTCGAACAACTGCGCGGCCACGGCTTCGCGGGCTTCGGTGATGGCGGCGGAAATATCCTCGACCTGCATCAGTTCGTCGCGCATGTGGTAGATCACCTTGCGCTGGTCGTTGGCGACGTTGTCGTATTCCAACAATTGCTTGCGGATATCGAAGTTGCGGGCCTCGACCTTGCGCTGGGCGTTCTCGATGGCGCGGGTAACCCAAGGATGCTCGATGGCCTCGCCCTGCTGCATCCCCAACTTCTGCATCAAAGCCGCCACCCGGTCGGAGGCGAAAATCCGCATCAAGGGGTCTTGCAGCGAGAGGTAGAAGCGCGAGGAACCGGGGTCGCCCTGACGGCCCGAACGCCCGCGCAACTGGTTGTCGATGCGGCGCGATTCATGGCGTTCGGAACCGATGACGTGCAAGCCGCCAGAAGCCACCACGTCTTCGTGGCGCTGTTTCCATTCGGCCTTGATGCGGGCGACGGCGGCCTCGTCGTTGGGATCGATGCCGCGCATGTCCTCCTCCACGCTACCGCCCAGCACGATGTCGGTACCGCGCCCGGCCATATTGGTGGCGATGGTGATGGTGCCGGGCTTGCCGGCCTGGGCCACGATATGGGCTTCCTGCTCGTGGTGCTTGGCGTTCAAGACCTGATGGGCAATGCCCTCGCGGCGCAGCAACTGGGAAATGACTTCGGAATTCTCGATGGAGGTGGTGCCGACCAGGACCGGCTGGCGGCGTTGCACGCAATCGCGGATATCCTCGACGATGGCGCCGTGTTTTTCCTCGACCGTGAGATAGACCAAATCGCCCAAATCCTTGCGCGATACCGGCCGGTTGGCCGGGATGCACACCACTTCCAGGCCGTAGATTTGGTGGAACTCGGTGGCTTCGGTATCGGCGGTGCCGGTCATGCCGGACAGCTTGCCGTAGAGGCGGAAATAGTTCTGGAAGGTGATCGCGGCCAGGGTTTGGCTTTCGTTCTGGACCTGGACGTTTTCCTTGGCCTCGACGGCTTGGTGCAGACCTTCCGACCAGCGCCGACCCGGCATGGCCCGGCCCGTGAATTCGTCCACGATGATGACCTGGCCCTCGCGCACGATGTAGTCCACATCGCGCTGGAAGATGGCGTGGGCCTTGAGCGAGGCGTTGATGTAATGCATCAAGCGGATGTTGACGGCATCGTACAGGCTCTCGTTGGGCTGGATCAGGCCATGCTGGACCAGGAGCTTCTCGATGTGTTCGTGGCCGGTCTCGGTCAGGTAGACCTGGCGCGATTTCTCGTCCACCGAGTAATCGCCGGGGCCGTGTTCCTTTTCCTGCTTGGTCAAATGCGGCATGAGGACGTTGACCTTCTGGTAGAGGTCGCTGCGGTCCTCGGAAGTGCCGGAGATAATCAGGGGCGTCCGCGCCTCGTCGATGAGGATGGAATCCACCTCGTCCACGATGGCGAAGAATTTGTCGCGCTGGACCCGCTGTTCCTGGCTGAAGGCCATGTTGTCGCGCAGGTAGTCGAAGCCGAATTCGTTGTTGGTGCCGTAGGTGATATCGGCGGCGTAGGCTTCGCGGCGCTCTTCGTTGGACAGGTTGGTGACAATGGTCCCGACCGTGAGTCCCAGGAATTGATAGATGCGGCCCATCCAGTCCGAGTCGCGGCGGGCGAGGTAGTCGTTCACCGTCACCACATGCACGCCCTTGCCAGGGAGGGCGTTGAGATAGGCGGCCAAGGTCGCGACCAGGGTCTTGCCTTCGCCGGTCTTCATCTCGGCGATCTTGCCGTCGTTCAACACCATGCCGCCGATCAACTGCACATCGAAATGGCGCATGTTGAGGACACGCCAAGAGGCTTCCCGCACGGTGGCGAAGGCTTCGGGCAACAAGGAATCGAGGGTTTCGCCCCGCGCCAGCCGTTCGCGGAATTCCTGGGTCTTGGCGCTGAGGGCGGCATCGGACAGCTGCTGGAACTCCGGCTCCAGGGCATTGATCCGTTTGACTATTTTGGTTTTTTTTCTGACGATGCGATCGTTGCGGCTACCAACGATACTTTTGACCAGCTTGCCTAGCATTGCGGGTGATTCCCAATCCGAACTACAGAATCCGGGGATGATACCGTAAAAGCGTGGCGTTTATAATGATTCGAGTTTCCGCGGTGCTTTCCAGGGGTAGCCCAACCCGCGCCGATACCCCACCTTCCCCCCGGTTCCCACCATGGCCGACCAGCCCGAACCCGTCCGTCAACACCTGCGTAGCGAGGGCCTGGCGGCGCTCCGCACCGAATTGGACAAGCAAGCCCGCCTGCTCCAGATCGTGCGCCAAACCCTGCCGGAATCCATGCGCGAGCATTGCCGCCATTGTCTGCTGGAGGCGGGCGGCAAGCTGCTGCTCTACACCGAATCCGCCGCCTTCGCCTACCAACTCAGGTTCTACGGTCCCGCCGTCGCCGCCCAGGTCGCCGAAGCCGCCGGCCTCGACACCCCGCCCGAGGTGCGGGTCCGCAACCTGACCCCCAACGGCGCGGAGCAAGCCCGCTATGCCAAACCCAAGGTCTTCCAGCCCCCGCCCGCGAACGTCGCCGAGCTATTGCGGGAAAACGCCGCCGCCACCCCGCACGAAGACCTGCGGGAAGCCTTGTTGCGCCTGAGCCGGACCGTGGACGAACTCAACCGGCGCGGCCCGCAAGAACCGGACGGCCCGCCCAAAACCGGGCCGGGACGCTAGACCCGGCCACGCCCCGACCCAACGGCGGGCCGCTCCAAGCGCAAAAAAGCCGCCATGCCCAGGCATGGCGGCTTTCTCCTATTCCAGCCTCGCCCGCCGGGGACGGGAATCGCCGATCCCGCCCCGGCGCTATCCGCGCTTAGAAACGGCGTCCGGCACCGAAGCCACCCCGGCCACCGCCGAAGCCACCACCGGCGGGACGATCCTCGCGCGGACGGGCTTCGTTGACGGTCAGGTTGCGGCCTTCGACATCCTTGCCGTGCAGCGCGGCGATGGCGGCCTGGGCCTCCTGGTCGCTGCCCATCTCGACAAAGCCGAAGCCTTTGGAACGGCCCGTTTCGCGGTCCATGATGACGTTGGCGGACTGCACCACGCCATGCGGGGCGAACATCGCTTCGAGATCGCTGTTGCCGATCCGGTAGCTCAGGTTGCCGACATACAGTTTCTTGCTCATAAAAACTCCAAGGGACAAAAAGACAAATACGTAAAGGGTTGGGGTGGGATCCGGCGGGTATCAGCGACGCTTCCGGCCGCCGCGCCCACCGGGGCGTTCTTCGTTAACACGCAGACTGTTGCCGCGTAGGTTGAATCCGTTCAGGGCGCTGATCGCGGCCCGGGCCTCGTGGCCCTCCATTTCGATAAAGCCGAAGCCGCGGCAACGGCCTGTGAATATGTCGCGCGCCAGGTTCATCGACCGGACCCGTCCGTGTTCGGCGAACAGCGCGGTGAATTCCTGCTCGGTGAGGTCGGGCGGCAAATTGCCCGCGTATATTCTCAGCATAAGATTCCTCGGGTTGTGGCCCGGTGCCTTGGGGCACGACGCCAATCCTGGCGCGGGCGGGCGATAAAGATGACCACAGGATCGCTTCCAGGGGAGGCATCGCGTGCGGTTTGCGGGAGGAGGCGGGGCTAGCAGAGAGGTGCCGGGAGGCAGTGACTGACGGGAAGTTCCGAATCCTCGGGGCGCGGGCCAAACCCCGCGCCGCCGACAAACTTGCGACAGCATACGCTGTTTCTGGGAAAACGCCTAATCCTAATCGGGTTTCCGGTGTTCAACGGGAAGCCACCAGCCTGAGTCCGACATTCAACAAAGTCACCCGTCCCCCCAAGAGATGCACGCCGCCCCGGCGGCGGTTGTCGCCGGTGTCGCTGTACTCGAATTCGTAGACGCGCCACCAAGCGATCCAGCCGTCGGCGGTACGGGTCGGCCGCAAGCGGGTCAGGGCGACGGTTTCGTCCAGGAGTTGCAAGCCTTCGGCCCGGCAGGCTTCGCGCACGGCGGCGAGGGCGGTTTCCCGCGCCTGGGTGTTTTCGTACCACAGCCAGCCGCATCCGGCCACGGCCATGAAGATCAGTATTTCCACGGTGTTCATATCGGGTTCGCGAACAGGTTCATTGGTGGCTGCCCTGCGTGCCAGCGGTAGCGTTTGGGTTGGGATTCAGCAAACCTTGTCCAGGCCGGGAGCCGGGTCTTGGGTGGGATGGCGGCACGGGCGGGGTCACGCCCTGGGCGCGGCACCGTTGCCGACCAGGATATCCCGGACATTGGCGGCGATGGTCTGGGCGAGATCGTCGGTGGGCAGATCGTTGGCATCGGTGCCGAAGGGATTTTCCACTTCCTCGGCGATGATTTCCAAACTACCCAGGACGTAGAAGATGAAGGTGGTGAACAACGCCGTCCAATAACCGAAGGAATCCACGAACACGAAGGGCATGGACACGATGTAGGCGAACACGAACTTCTTGATGAACAGGCTATACGAATAAGGGATCGGGGTTTTCTTGATCCGCTCGCAGGCCCCGCAAATCTCGGTGAGTTGGGTCAGGTCGGGGTTCAGCATCAGGACGTGTTCGGCGGTCAGGTCGCCGCGCCGGTAAAGGCCGTCGATCTCGGCGAACAAATAGGCGGCGACGGCGTTGGGGGCATGGCGGATCGGGCCTTTGTGGGGCGGATTGGCGTCGCGCAAATGGTCCTTGAGGGTCGCGGCGTAGGCACCCAGTTGGGTGGCGAGCGCGGCGCGGACGGGATGGCCCTTGCGCAGATAGGCATTGAGCTTCAAAGCCAGATTGCGCGAGGTATTGACCAGAGAACCCCAAAGCTTGCGCCCTTCCCACCAGCGTTCGTAGGCGGTGTTGGTGCGGAACACCAGGAGCAGCGAAATCACGAAACCCAGCAGCGAATGCACCGCCGTGGTGGAACTCAGGTGTTCCGGCCAGAGTTCCCGGTCCACGAAGGCGATCCCCCCCGAGAACACCCCGACCGTCGCCATGGCCGGCAGCAAGCGCCTGAAGGTGTCGCTCTTGTGGAATTTGAAAATCAGTCCCCACCAGGATTTAGGATCGTAGGTAATCACGCCGGGCTCCCCGTCAATTCGACCAGGGCCGGATTATAAACGGCCCGGCCCGGTTTCACCCCGTCCGCCGTCCCAACCGCCCCACTCCCCAGAACAACAAACCGAGGCCCAACAGCCCCGGCCCGATCTGCCGGGTCAGGAACCATTTCACATTCGGCACCCGCGACACGAAGCCCCAGAATTGGTGGCGGGCCGCGGAAAAATCGTTGGGCAGGAAACAGGCCCGGTAGCTGTAAAGATCGCCATCGAACACGAAGCACATCGCGCCCTCCTTCATGAAAGCATCGACATAGCCCGGCTTGATCGAATAATCGCCATAGACCGACTGGAACACATGCATCGCCGCCCGCCGCCGCCCACTTTCGGGACCGGGGTTCCGCTCGAATTCGAAAGTATGGTTCTCGCCGGTCTGCTCGACCGTATAGGGATAGCGCTGGCCTTGGTATTCGTAGACATGGTTTTCCCCGGCCCGGCCATCGGCGGCCAGGGCCAGGGCCAGGAGGGCGAGGCGGCGAAATCGGGCCGGTGTGATCTGGTGCATAGCTTGAAGCCTCTTGTTGTGGTTCTAGAACATTTCCGGTTTGGGTGTACGGTCTTCAGCAAGAGTGGTCACGGAATACGCATCCACCCTACAGAAAACATGAAAATGCCCTAGCCCAAGGTAGACCTGGGCTTTATGAGTATAAGCGGGGTGGCGGACCGGACTATAAATCCCGGCCCGGCGCTGCGCCGGACGGGGCAGGATCGCGGAAATCGCGGCAGGGGCGACGCCCCGCCCCACCGGGATAACACGAACCCCGCCGCGCTCCCGGCATGGACGCGGAATCCAATACCCTGCCGCTCCCACGTCATCCCCATCCTTGATAGGTAGTCTCCACTATGGCGGCGTGGTTGGCGTTTTTAGTATAAATATCCGGCATGATTAAGTTTGGGTGTTCGCGCCCAGCCCCCAAGCCGATTATGCCATGCAGATATGTTTTCAACATGTCGTATAACAGGGAGATACATCTATGAAAACCCGATATCGCTTGGCGGTGGGATTGGCGGTCCTGGCCTTATCCATGGGCACAGCCACGGCCAAGCCCTTCGGCCCGATACCAGGCGGGGGCAAGCCCTGGCCCAGGGCACCGGAAATCAGCACCGCCGCCGGACCCGGTGCGGTCGCGCTTATTACCGGAATACTTTTGCTCCGGAGCGAGCGCTCGAAAACCCGGCGCTCCTCCGATCCCCGTTGACCCTAGACCCTGGGATGGTGGCCCGGACCCAGGGCCGCCATCCCATCCCGGATTCTTCCGGGTACCGGTCAAATCCGCCATAAATAACCCTAGGCTTAGGATATTAGCCCAGCCGATAGCCCGCGCATGCCATGTCAGCACTTGTCTACCCACCCTGGCCATGGGATAAGGGTATCCCCTGGTTATTTTTATCCGCTCTCCTCATCGCCGAATTCGTCGGCATGAAATCGAGCTACACAGTACCCAGCCTGTTTTCCCCGATACCCCGGTTCGCGCAAGATACCTATGGCCCGGTGGCGCTCTTCCACCATACCAAGGAAATCTGGAAACTCGGGCTATGGCTGGGCAGCGGCGGCCTGTTGCTCCTGGCCCCGCGCCATGCCCACCTGCTCGGGGAGTTCCGGCGACAATCCCGCTATCATCGTTGGCAAGGCTGGCTGTGCGGCCAGTGCCTGGCCTTCGTGGCGCTGGTGGCAACCACCGCCTATCTATTCGCCCAACCCACCCAGGCCGAGCGCCTCGACCTGGGCGGGGCCGTGGTTTGGGCCGCGCTGTTGGGCGCGACCCTGTGGCTCTGGCTGCTCGCGCTGGCACCAGCCCGGTTCTGGGCTTGGTTGGTCCGCCGTGAAGCCCCGGCCTTGGTGGCGGGGATGGTATTGGGTTATTGCGCTTCCCGTGTCGTGGAACAACTGGTATGGCAAGAAGCCCCGCTGGCCCAAAAAGAGTTATGGGGTATCCTATCCGGTTATACCTTGGCGCTGGTCCATACCCTATTGGGCTGGATTTACCCAGATAGGGTTTATATACCGGAATCCGCCGTGGTCGGCACGCCTGATTTCGCAGTGGAAATCACCTATGCCTGTTCGGGGATCGAAGGTATCAGCCTCATTGTCTTATTCATCGCGTTATATCTCGGCTTATTCCACAAGGAACTGAGGTTTCCGCAATCGTTCTGGTTATTTCCCTTGGGTATCTGCGCGATCTGGCTGGGGAACGCCTTGCGTATCGCCGCCCTGATTATCCTGGGCAGCGAGATTTCGCCGGAATTGGCCAGCGAGGGTTTCCATGCCCAAGCCGGCTGGATCATGCTGATCCTTATCATCCTGGGCCTGCTGTGGGTTTCCCATCGCTGGCACTATTTCGCCACCAGCCCGGCCTATTCCCCGTCCAAGGGCGGGGCGATACGGCTGGAAACCGGCCTACTCCTACCCTTGCTAGCCTTGCTGGCGACCACGATGATAACCGCGGCGTTTTCCAGCGGCGGCTTCGATAGCCTATACCCACTGAAAGTGCTGGTCACGCTGGCGGTCCTGGGGTATTGCTGGAACGCCTATACCCGGCTCGGCTGGCATTGGGATTGGCAGGCTCCGCTGATCGGCGGCGCGGTCTTCGCGGTCTGGATGGCCTTGGAACCCGACTCCGGCGCGGACGGGGCCGGGTTGGCCCAGGGTTTGGCCGGATTATCGGGCGGGCCGGCGGCGCTGTGGTTGGTATTCCGGGTGTTGGGTTCGGTGGTCGCCGTGCCCTTGGCGGAGGAATTGGCGTTCCGCGGCTATTTGCTCCGCAAGCTGATCGCCCGCGATATCGAAACCGTCCCGCCGGGGCGGTTCACCTGGGTGTCGTTCCTGGCGAGCTCGGTACTGTTCGGGCTATTGCATGAGCGTTGGCTGGCCGGGAGCCTGGCCGGGATGGGTTACGCGCTGGCGCTGTACCGGCGCGGGCGGATCGGGGATGCCGTGGTGGCGCATATGACCACCAACGGCTTGATCGCCCTGACCGTGTTGGCGCGGGGACGCTGGGGTTTGTGGACCTGAAACCGTAAACCGCGGAATCCGGGTTACGGGATCAAAAGGCGTCCTTGCGCCGCCGCGTTTCGGCGAACACCCGCATCGGCTCCGCGCCGCGCAGGCCCAGCGTGGCCTGGATTTCGGCGCTGTCCGGGCGGAGGAAGGGATTGGTCGCCCGCTCTTCCAGCAACGACGAAGGCACGGTCGGCCTGCCGTCGCGCCTCAGTGCCCGCACGCGGGCCATGCGCTCGACCAGGGCTGGATTATCCGGCTCCAGCGTCAGGGCGAAACGGCCATTGGCCTCGGTATATTCGTGGGCGCAGTAGATAAGGGTCTCGTCCGGCAAGTCGCGGATGCAGCCCAAGGAGTTCCACATCTGCTCCGCTGTGCCGCCCAGCAAGCGCCCGCAGCCCATCGCGAACAGCGTATCCCCGCAAAACAAGGCCCGATCCGCCTTGAACCAATAGGCCAGATGGCCTTGGGTATGGCCCGGCACCGCCATCACCAGGGCGGTCATCGCGCCCAACGCCACCACATCGCCCTCCCCTAGCGCCACATCCAGGCCGGGAATATCGCCCCGGTCGCGGGCCGCGCCGTAGACCTTGCAGCCGGTCGCTTGCTTCAGCGCCAGGTTGCCATCCACATGGTCCCAATGGTGGTGGGTATTGAGGATGTGGCTGAGTTTCCAGCCGGTCCGCGCCAAAGCCGCCAGCACCGGCTCCGCTGCCGCCGGATCGACCACCGCCGTGGCCCCAGTGGCCGGATCGCGCAGCAGGTAGACATAATTGTCCCGCATCACCAGGATTTGATGGATATCGAGCATGGCCCTACCTCCCGGTCAAATAGCGCGCGATATCTTCCTTGGAAAAACCGATCTTCTTCGCCACCCGGTCGGCGTGGCTGACCCTGGAAATGCCTTCGATCAAACGATAGGTCGGTTGGTCGTTCTTGAATTCGACCTGCCGGGCCAGTCCGACTTTTTTCTCCTGGAAGCGGTCCACCAGTTCGTGGTTGTGGGTGATGAGGAGGGTGCTATTACCCTTCTGGCGGAAACCGTCGAGGATGTTCATGGAGATTTCGATCTTCTCCTCGTGGGTGGTGCCTTCGGACAATTCGTCCATCACGATCAGGCTTTGCGGGCTGCTGCTGAGGAAGATTTCCTTGGTGCGGCGCAATTCGGTGCCGAAACGGCCTTCGCCGTCGGCGAGATGGCTGATTTCGGGCATCTGGTAATAGATACGGTCGGCGGGCGAAAGCTCGGCCTGTTCGGCGGGCACGTAGCTTCCGATCTGGGCCAGTAGCTGGGTTTGGGTCAGGGTCTTGCAGAAGGCGGTTTTGCCGCCGCTATTGGGTCCGGTGACGAGGGTCAGGCGTTCCTCGCGCAGGGTAAGATCGTTGCCCACATAATCGCGGTTGTCCTTGCCGAGGATGGGATTCCGCACATTCTTCACTTCCAGGGTGTGGCGGTCGGTGTCGAGGATTTTGGGCAGGGTCATGGGATGGGGGAAGTTTTCCTTGAGGCGGACGAAACTCAGCAGTTCGTCGAGTTTGCCCAGGGAATCCAAAAGATTCTGCACATCGTTGGATTTCCTGAAAATCAGGCGCAAGGGATAGATGCAAGCATCGCGGTCGAAACCGCCAACCACGGGGATATACAGCAGGGACAGCGGGGCGATGAACAACCAAATGGTGGGGCCGATGGAATCGAACATCTCGAACACGATGGGGATGAGTTCCATCAACACCAGGAACAACACGCCGACGAGGCCGAGCAAGCCGGGCTTGAACAAGCTGGGCTTGAACTTGATGCCGGGCACGAACCAGCCTTTCTCGGCCTTGGTGGCCATGCCTTTTTCGGTGCGGTAGGCCGGGCCATGGGCCAAGGCGTAGGCGCGGGATTTCGAGAAGCCCTTGAGGTCGTCGACCAGGGTGGCGAGGTATTCGCTTTGCGGGGTGGGCAGGCGGTGGGCGGCGTCCACCAGGTTCAGCATGAAGCGGGTGCCCCGGATATAGCTGGCGTAGCCGTAACCTTCGATTTCCAGCTTGTGGGCGGGCGAGGACAGCATCCCGACGAAGGTGCCGAACAGCAGGTCGTAGAAGTCCTTTTCGGTGTCTCTGGCCTGTTTGATGAGGTTCTCCAAGCGTTGGCGGATTTCGCCGCTGGTTTCGATCTCGCGCACGGCGTCTTGCTTGGCGCGGATCAGGCCGGCGTCGGCCAAGGGGCGGGTAAGCGAGCGGTAGAGGGTGGCTTGGCCCGCGACGGTGCTGGCGTGGTTGACGCTGTCGAACAGCTTATCGACCTCCATGGATTGGAAGCTGGTGGGATCGATGACGTTTTGGTTGGCCTTGGCCGGTGGCGGGCGGCGGATCGGTGGGGGTTCGACGGCGTCGGATTGCAGCAGGGTGGGATACAGGGCGTTCACGATTTCTTTCATGGGGGCGGGAACCTCGTTTTATTAGTGGCAGCTAACCTAGCACTTCGTTGTCCATGGCTTCAACCGGGTTGGGCCGGGACTTGGGTTGGGGTGGGGATTGGGGGGAATGGTTCCGTGGGTGGGACTCAACGGTTGATATCGGTCTTAATAAAATGCAAACTACTCTACAAATAAGGTAAGCAGGCTCTTGAATCCTCTTACTTCCGAAATAAAACCAATATTAACATCAAAAATATAGATACCGCAATACCAAAAACAGTTGGATTTATTTATATGAAAACACAAGTATATAAAAATATCTTATTAACTATAATTGCTATATTTTTAATTTTGATTTTTGCTCAAAATGAAATTAGCGGCAATGGATTATTTGTTGGCCGGAAAAAATCCGAATTAGATTCAAATATACCACAATCATCTTTGATTGCCGAACAACAACGAGAAAAACTAGCTACAGATAAGCTGCCTTTAATAGTTAATTGCCTGAAAGGTCACTTCGGAAAGGGAGATAAAATTTTAAGCGGACCAACTTTCACCCTGGAAAAAACAAACTCTATTATATTCCCCTACAGTAGCTCTGTATCAATTGACGTAGAAAGCACTCGCGCACAATCTAAAGATAATGAGAACCCATCATATGGTTTTGAATATATCCTCCAATTGAAGTTTTCTAAAGCCAGCAATGAATGGGTTGTTGATACGAAAAAGCAAAGATTCGTTAGCTTTTTTAAAGTTAATGAATTTGAAATAAAAAAATATAGTATTCCTAAAAATGAATGGCAGTCATCGTCTGGCGAATATATATGCACCCCAGAAGATCTTTAAATTTAAAGCGGTGCCCCCCCCAAAATACCCTTCTCCGTAGCCCGTAGGATACGCTGAGTTTGCGAAGCGCATCAATCACGACCCGATGCGCCCCCTCTGCCCAGCACATCCCACAAGCCCATCGAAACCCAGGAGCAACCCCATGAAATTCAACGTGACCATCGACCGCGACGAAGACGGCATCTGGATCGTGGAATGCCCATCGATCCCCGGTTGTATCTCCCAAGGCGAAACCAAGGACGAGGCGCTAAAAAACATCGAAGACGCCATCGCCCAATGCTTGCAGGTACGCGCCGAAATGGGATTGCCGTTAACTCTGGAAACCCGCTTGATCGAAGTGGCCGCGTAATGGGTCCAGTCCTCCCCAGCTTAAATGGGCGGGAAGTAGTCCGGGTTTTCCAAAGCTTGGGATGGCGGGTTGTCCGGCAAAATGGGAGCCATATCGTCATGGTTAAGCCGGGTGAAATGGCAACCCTATCAGTCCCAGACCACCGGGAAGTAGCAAAAGGTACGCTACGCGGATTGATCCGTGCCGCAGGACTGACCGTGCCTGAGTTTCTCTCGAAGATTTAAAATGGGCTGTCCCGTAGCCCGTAGGGCGGAATAGCGCAGCATATTCCGCCCTACATCAAATAGCGCATCCATCGCGACCCGATGCGCTCACCCACCGCCCAATCCCCGCAACACCCCGCCCACCTTTCCGCGCCCGCTCCTGAATTTTTCAGAGACACCCGCCTCCGCCCCGTTGCCCAAATCCCCCAAGCACGCGACAATCGCCCGCGATGGAAGCACCGCCCATCGCCACGGAATGGATGCGCCCCGAACGCGGCCATCACAGCCGCCTTCCACCTACTCAAATCATCGACGAGGTATGGACCAATGGCAGAAGAATCCCCATCCACTTTCCGCATCGGGCTGGTCATGGCCGGTGCTGTTTCCGCCGGGGCGTACACCGCCGGCGTCGTGGACTTCCTCATGGAAGCCCTCGAAATCTGGGAACGCAAGAAACGCGAATCCGGCGTCCCCACCCACACCGCCCGCATCGACGTCGTGACCGGCGCTTCGGCGGGTTCCATCGCCGGGGCCGTGTTCGCCTCCGCCATCCGCGACCAGAACTATCCCGACCTCCGTCCCCAAGAGCAGCGCCAACCGACCCAACTCTACCGCGCCTGGGTGCAAAAGGTGGACATCCGCCCCATGCTCGGTCTGGACGACCTGGAGAAAACCGCCGTCCAAGACCCCCGCAACTGGCTCCGGCGCACGGCCTGCTGTTTGTTCGGCTGGTGCGGCGACACCGCGCCGCCCCAGCCCGGCGCGGTGGCCTCGATCCTGAATTCCGACGCCCTCGACGCCATCGCCAACCAAGTCATCAACGTGGCCTGGACCCGCGCCGACTGGCCGGGCTATCTACGCGCCCCATTGGCCTTGTACTTCACCGTCACCAACCTGCGCGGCGTCCCCTATTCCATCAATTTTACCGGGGAACAGGGCAGCGTGTTCGGCATGTCCCAGCACGCCGATTACATGAGTTTCCTCGCCAATAGCGACGGGCAGGGACACCCCGGAACCTATCTGCCCCTGGGCCGTATCGGCGAATACGACGGCCTCGGCGGCAATTGGGACATGCTCAAGCGCTCGGCCCTCGCCAGCGGCGCGTTCCCGGTCGGCCTAGCGGCGCGGGTGTTGGAACGCACCGGCACTGCCGCCTACGACCAACGTTGTTGGTCCATCCCCCATGCCCCCCAAGCCGACGAACCCTGCGTCTGCAAGACCCTGGAACCCATCGAACCGTCCTGGCCCCAGTGTATCGAGCCGAAGGAATCGTATGTCTACGAATTCGTCAACGTGGACGGCGGGGTCGCCAACAACGAGCCGTTCGAACTGGCGCGGCGTTTCCTCGCCAACGACCTGGACGTCATGTCCTGTATCCCCGGCACCGCCGCCACCGACAAGCACCTGCCGCGCAGCGCCATCGAGGCCAACGCCAGCGTGCTGATGGTCGATCCCTTCCCCAACGATTTGACCTACGATTGCGGCTACGCCCCCGACACCGGCCTGATTCCGGTCCTCAAGGGCCTGGTCGGGGCCATGCTCTCGCAATTGCGCTTCAAGACCGAGGATTTGGAACTGGCCAAGCGCGGCGATGTGCATAGCCGCTGGATCGTCTCGCCCAAGCGTTCGGGGATGGGACCTGGGAATCCGGCCATCGCCTCGGCCACGCTGGGGGCGTTCGGCGGCTTCATGCACTGGCGGTTCCGCGACCACGACTACCAACTGGGCCGCCGCAACTGCCAGCGCTTCCTCCAGACCACCTTCCTGCTGCACCGGGACAACCCGGTGTTCGCGGGCCAGTGGCCGGACCCGGCCATCGCGCAATTCGGCACCGAGCGCGCGTTCCAAGACGGCACAGCCCTCTTCCTGCCCATCATCCCGCTCTATGGGGAATGCGCCCAGACCGTGCCGGAACCGGCATGGCCCAAGGACGCCCTGACCGATTTCACCGAACTGCATAAGCTGGTCAAGGCCCGTGCCCAAGCCCTGACCGGGCGCTTGATCGAAACCAATGTCGATAGCTGCCTGGACCGCGGCCTCATGAAACTGGGCCTCGGGATCATCAACCTGCGCCGCCAGTTGTCTGGCAAGGACAACATCATCGCGGATGGCGTCATCGCCGCCATCAAAGCGGACTTGCAGAAAAACAACCTGTTGAGCCAGGAGACCCCATAAGCCCCGGCGGGTGGGCGCCCCGCGCCCACCCCCATGCCCGCGAAATCGACTTCATCCCGCCGTTTGCCTTAAAATTCCCGCCCTTCCCCCTACGCCCACGATACCGACGCGGCGGCGCGGACGGTCTCCACCGCCCGCACGGGCAACCCCATTCCTGCATCATCAGCCAAAGACCATGACCGATTCCCCTAGCACACACCTGACCTTGGGCCTGCCCGGCTACACCTATGCCGATTTGTACGATCCCGCCCGTTTGGCGGCCCTGTCGGCGGACTTCGATGCCCAAGTCCAAGCCGGCCAACCCGAACTGTTCGCCGAATTCGCGCAATACCGCGCCAGCCACGGCGCGGGCATGAAACCCGAACAAATCTCCGACCTGTTGGTCCGCATGGCCCCGGAAGTCGGCGGCTTCGTGGCCCGCCTGTTCGGCGTCGAGGCCGAGCGGGCCGCGCAGATCGCCGCCATCCGCGCCGATTTCGACGGCGTGTTCGCCTATAAGAACGACATCGTCGGCAAGGTCGCCAGCCGTTACAAAGGCGTGGACCCCGCGACCTGGGACGCGGCGGAATTGCGCCAGCAATTCACCACCCTGCTGGCCGTCGCGGTCGAGGACAGCCCGCTCAAGGCCGACCGCGAAGCCGCCGTGGCCGGGCTGGCCGTGGCCCTCAAACACGCCAGCGCAGGCGCGGATACCGGCCTTGCCGCCACCCTGCGCGGGCGGTTGCTGGCCCACGACAGCGCCCCGGCCCTGTTCGAGAACCTGCTAAGCCAGGACGACGCCGGACTCGCTGCGGGCCTTTACGACGTGGTATGCCGCTGGACCTTCGCCGCGACCCGGCTCCCCGAATTCCAGGCTGAAGTTTCCGGCTGGCTCAGCTTCAAATCCCCGGCCAAATCCGATTTCGCCCATCTGGTCCACCACGCCACCCGCGAGATCGACGGCTATTCGATCTGGTCCGGCCCCGAGGAACACCACCGCCGCCGCGACGGCTTCGGCCTGACCGATCCGCGTTTCGGCCAGCGCCGCACGCTGTACGAGGTGGACCATTGCATCTACTGCCACGACCGCGACACCGATTCCTGCTCCAAGGGCATGCGGAACAAGAAGGACGGCAGCTACAAGAGCAATCCCTTGGGCGTCACCATCACCGGCTGTCCCTTGGAGGAAAAAATCTCCGAGATGCACGCGGTCAAGCGCGAGGGCGACAACATCGGCTCCCTGGCCCTCATCACCATCGACAATCCGCTGTGTCCCGGCACCGGCCACCGGATTTGCAACGATTGCATGAAGGGCTGCATCTACCAGAAGACCGAGCCGGTCAACATCCCGCAGATCGAAACCAACGTCCTCACCGACGTGCTGTTCATGCCCTGGGGTTTCGAGATTTATTCGCTGCTGACGCGCTGGAATCCCTTGAACCTCAAGCGCCCGCACGCCCTGGCCTACAACGGCAAGAACGTGCTGGTCGCGGGCATGGGTCCGGCGGGCTATACCCTGTCGCATTACCTCCTGAACGAAGGTTTCGGCGTGGTCGGCATCGACGGCCTCAAGATCGAACCGCTGCCGAAAGCCCTGACCGGCGACGCCCACACCCCGCCGCAACCGATCCGCGATTTCCGCGACCTCTACGAAGCTTTGGATAAGCGCATCATGCTGGGCTTCGGCGGCGTGGCCGAATACGGCATCACCGTGCGCTGGGATAAGAATTTCCTCAAGGTGATCTATCTCAACCTGCTGCGCCGCCACAACTTCCGCATCTATGGCGGCGTGCGTTTCGGTGGGACGCTGACCATCAACGAGGCTTGGGATTTGGGCTTCGACCATATCGCCATCGCCTCCGGCGCGGGCAAGCCCACCGTCATCGATCTCAAGAACAACTTGATCCGCGGCATCCGCAAGGCGTCGGATTTCCTGATGGGCCTGCAATTGACCGGCGCGGCCAAGGAATCCTCCCTCGCCAATATGCAAGTCCGCCTGCCGGCCGGGGTCATCGGCGGCGGCCTGACCGCCATCGACACCTGCACCGAAGCCCTGGCCTATTACCCGGTGCAGGTGGAAAAGGTGCTGCACCGCTATGAAAAGCTGTGCTACATCCACGGCGAAGCCGCCGTCCGCGCCCGCTACGACGCCGAGGAAACCGCCATCCTCGACGAGTTCCTCGAACATGGCCGCATCATCCAGGCCGAGCGCCAACGCGCCGAGGCCGCCGGGGAAAAACCCCACTTCCTGCCGTTCCTGGAGGCTTGGGGCGGGGTGACGATGTTCTACCGCAAGGGCATCGAGGATGCCCCGGCCTACCGCCAGAACGCCGAGGAAATCAAGGAAGCCCTGGACGAAGGCATCCGCCTCGCCCCCGGCATGAATCCGCTGGAAGCCCTCGAAGACCCCTACGGCCACCTCCGCGCTGTGAAATTCGAGCGGCTGGAATTGCAAGACGGCAAGTGGCGCAAGGCCGAGGAATTGGAAGTACCGCTCAGGAGCCTGTTCGTCGCCGCCGGGACCTCGCCCAACACCATCTACGAATCCGAACACCCGGACAGCTTCGAGATGGATAAGAAGTTCTATCAGCGCTACCAGCCAAATTGGGAATCCCTGGGCGCGAAGGATGGGGATTTCGAGTGGGAACCGATGCACGACCAGACGATGCCCAAGCTGGGCAAGCCCGCGCCGTTCACCTCCTATCGCCGCCAAGGCCGCTTCATCACCTTCTACGGCGACAACCATCCGGTCTACGCCGGCAACGTGGTGAAGGCGATGGCCAGCGCCAAGGACGGTTATCCCTACATCGCCAAGCTCTACGAAAAAGAGCTGGCGGCGCTCGACGCCAGCCGCCAAGCCGAGCGCGACCAGAAGCTCAAAGCCTTCCAACACAGCCTGGACGACAAGCTCCTGGCCCACATCGTCGAAATCAACCGGATCACACCGACCATCATCGAAGTCATCGTGCGGGCGCCCTTGGCCGCCAAGCATTTCTGTCCCGGCCAGTTCTACCGGGTGCAGAATTTCGAGGCTTATGCCCCGGTGGTCGAAGGCACCACGCTCCTGGCCGAAGGTCTGGCCCTGACCGGCGCGTGGGTGGATAAGGAACAAGGCCTGGTCTCGCTGATCGCCCTGGAGATGGGCTCGTCCTCGCGCCTGCTGGCGCAGTGGAAACCGGGTGATCCCGTCATCGTCATGGGCGTGACCGGCGCTCCGACCGAAATCCACGCCGGGCAGACCGTGGCCCTGTTGGGCGGCGGTTTGGGCAACGCGGTGTTGTTCTCCATCGGCAAGGCGCTACGGGCGGCGGGTAGCCAAGTGGTGTATTTCGCGGGCTATCGCAAGCGCGAGGACGTGTTCAAAATCCAGGAGATCGAAGCGGCGTCGGACGTGGTGGTCTGGTCGGTGGACAAGCTCCCCGGTGCCGAGCCGATCCAGCCCTTGCGCCCGCAGGATAAAACCTTCGTCGGCAATATCGTCGAGGCCATGGTGGCCTACGCCGAAGGCCAACTCGGCCCGACCCCGGTGCATTTGGACGATGTGGACCATCTCATCGTCATCGGCTCCGACCGGATGATGGCGGCGGTGAAAGCGGCCCGCTTCGGCATCCTCAAGCCCTATCTCAAGCCGCACCACAGCGCCATCGGCTCCATCAACTCGCCCATGCAGTGCATGATGAAAGGCGTCTGCGCCCAATGTCTGTGCAAGCATGTCGATCCCGAAACCGGCAAGGAATACTTCGTGTATTCCTGCTACAACCAGGACCAGGAACTCGACCGGGTGGATTTCCCGAACCTGAACGCCCGTTTGCGGCAGAATTCGGTGCAGGAGAAGTTGTCGGGCTTGTGGTTGGAGTATTTGTTGTCGAAGCGGTAAGCAGGCATTTTCCGCGATCCTCCCGGAGGAACCATGACGCTGACACCCGATCAACAGACCGATCTCAAACACTTCTACAACCAGTTGGAATACTTCCCGTTGGAACCCGACGATCCCCGCTATGTGCCTTTCCTGGAGCAAGGTTCGGACTACGATCCCATCGAGTCGCTGTGGGCGCGGATCGTCACCAGCGAAGCCGCCAGCGTCAACCTGCTGTCCGGGCAACGGGGCAGCGGCAAAAGTACAGAGTTGCGACGCCTACGCAAAAAGCTGATCGACGAGGGCTGCGTGGTGCTGCTATGCGATATGCAGAACCATTTGAACCTGACCCAACCCCTGGAAATCAGCGATTTCATGATCTCGCTGATGGTGGCGTTCAACTTGGAATTGAAAGCGATCTATGGACAGGATTGCACCCGGCGCAGTTATTGGGATCGCCTGATCGAGTTCTTGAGCCAGGAAGTCCAGATCAAGGATTTGAAGCTGGAAGGCGAATTGGCCGAACCCGAGCTATTGGGCGGCAAATTCAAGGTGGGCATCGGTGCCGCGCTGCGGGACGATCCCAGCTTCAAAACCCGGCTGCAAGAACATCTGCGCGGCCACGTCGTGGAATTGATCCGGCAAGCCCACGGGTTCGCGGCGGAAGCGGTGCAATCCATCCGCCAACGGGATGGCGACCGGGACCGGAAAGTCGTGCTGTTGGTGGATTCGATGGAGCAAATCCGGGGCGTGGGCACGGAAGCCCACAAAGTCCACGAGAGCGTGGAAAACCTGTTCGCCGCCCATGCCGACATGCTCAGGATTCCACTGCTGCATGTGGTCTATACCATCCCGCCCTATCTGCCGCCGCTGGTGCCGGCCATCGGCCAGATTCTCGGCGGCAACCCGGTGTGCAACCTGCCTTCGGTGCATATCCGGGACCGGAATGGCAGCCCCGACCCCGTGGGCCTGACCGTCATGCGGCAGATTTTGGAGAAGCGTCATACCGGCTATCGGGAAATCCTGCTCGACGGGCAGGTGGACCGGCTGGCCTTGTCCGCCGGGGGCGATTTCCGGGGATTTTTCCGCTTGGTGCGGGATTGCCTCATCAAGGCGCTGACCCGGAAAACCCTGCCCGTGCCCGAGGCCGCCGTGATCGACGCCGAAAATCATCTACGGCGGGAAATGCTACCCTTGGCGGAGGACGATAAGGACTGGCTGCGGCATATCGCCCAGCATCAAGAGTGCCGGTTGCCGAATACCGGCCAACTGCCCCGCCTCGCCCGCTTCTTCGACACCCATCTGGTCTACAACTACCGCAACGGCGAGGACTGGTACGACGTGCATCCCTTGCTGCGTTCCGAACTCGGCGCATGACCGCGCCCAAGCCGTTGACAGCACGCGGCGAGGAAGTCTGGGAGAGCTTCCGCCGCCATGTCGATTGGTGCGAGCGATTCGGTTTGTTCTTCCTGTTCTGCTCGGCGCCGGTGTTGGCGGATGAATTCTACCGGCGGCTGGACGAACTGTTCCGCTTCAAGATCGCCCCCATGGACCGCATCGTTCCCAGCGCACCCGAAGCCGCTGCCGAGGAAATCCTCGGCTGGATCGCCCGCTACCCCAAGGACCGTGGCTACCGCTCGCCCATTTGGCTAGACCTGAGCCTGGACCACAACCCCGCTTGGCCTGACGCCCGCGCTTACCTCTTGGCCCGGCTCAACGAGCGGCGCGAGCCGATCCGCCGCAAGCTGGGCGGTCCGCTCATCGTCGTATTGCCTGGGGATTACCGGCCCAGCTTGCGGGAACTGGCCCCGGACCTGTGGTCGATCCGCCAGTACAGCCTGGAACTCACGGTGGAAGAGCATCTGTCCGCCGCCGCGCCCGAATCCGCCGCCCGCCCGCCCACCCCCCCCAAAAAACCGCTCGCCCGGTTGCGGGAAAAGTTTTGCGCTTGGCTACCCTTCCTGCGCCCGCCGGAACCGCCGTTGGAAGACCATGGCCTGCCTACCGTGATCGAATGGAAGCGGCTGCGGGCCAAGGGCGCACAGGGCCGGGATGTGTGGCTGGCGGGAGCAGCAGCCTTTGAATCGGCCTATGCCGAGCGACGTTTGGAAACCGCCCGCCGCATCGCCGCCGACATGCTGGGCTTGGCCCGCCGCCTGGGCGACACCCCAGAAGCCCTGCGCGATTTGAGCATCTCCCTCGATAATGTCGGGCGGGTCGCGGAAAATCTGGGCCGCTTCGAGGACGCCGAAACCGCCTACCGCGAAAGCCTCGGCCTCCGCCGCGACTTGCGCCAGCGCCTGGGCGACACCCCAGAAGCCCTGCGCGATTTGAGCATCTCTTTGAACAATGTCGGGCGGGTCGCGGTAAATCTGGGCCGCTTCGAGGACGCCGAAACCGCCTACCGCGAAAGCCTCGGCCTCAGCCGCGACTTGTGCCAGCGCCTGGGCGACACCCCAGAAGCCCTGCGCGATTTGAGCATCTCTTTGAACAATGTCGGGCGGGTCGCGGTAAATCTGGGCCGCTTCGAGGACGCCGAAACCGCCTACCGCGAAAGCCTCGGCCTCCGCCGCGACTTGTGCCAGCGCCTGGGCGACACCCCAGAAGCCCTGCGCGATTTGAGCATCTCCCTCGATAATGTCGGGCGGGTCGCGGTAAATCTGGGCCGCTTCGAGGACGCCGAAACCGCCTACCGCGAAAGCCTCGGCCTCCGCCGCGACTTGCGCCAGCGCCTGGGCGACACCCCAGAAGCCCTGCGCGATTTGAGCATCTCCCTCGATAATGTCGGGCGGGTCGCGGTAAATCTGGGCCGCTTCGAGGACGCCGAAACCGCCTACCGCGAAAGCCTCGGCCTCAGCCGCGACTTGCGCCAGCGCCTGGGCGACACCCCAGAAGCCCTGCGCGATTTGAGCATCTCCCTCGATAATGTCGGGCGGGTCGCGGAAAATCTGGGCCGCTTCGAGGACGCCGAAACCGCCTACCGCGAAAGCCTCGGCCTCCGCCGCGACTTGCGCCAGCGCCTGGGCGACACCCCAGAAGCCCTGCGCGATTTGAGCATCTCTTTGAACAATGTCGGGCGGGTCGCGGTAAATCTGGGCCGCTTCGAGGACGCCGAAACCGCCTACCGCGAAAGCCTCGGCCTCAGCCGCGACTTGCGCCAGCGCCTGGGCGACACCCCAGAAGCCCTGCGCGATTTGAGCATCTCCCTCGATAATGTCGGGCGGGTCGCGGTAAATCTGGGCCGCTTCGAGGACGCCGAAACCGCCTACCGCGAAAGCCTCGGCCTCAGCCGCGACTTGTGCCAGCGCCTGGGCGACACCCCAGAAGCCCTGCGCGATTTGAGCATCTCTTTGAACAATGTCGGGCGGGTCGCGGTAAATCTGGGCCGCTTCGAGGACGCCGAAACCGCCTACCGCGAAAGCCTCGGCCTCCGCCGCGACTTGTGCCAGCGCCTGGGCGACACCCCAGAAGCCCTGCGCGATTTGAGCATCTCCCTCGATAATGTCGGGCGGGTCGCGGTAAATCTGGGCCGCTTCGAGGACGCCGAAACCGCCTACCGCGAAAGCCTCGGCCTCCGCCGCGACTTGCGCCAGCGCCTGGGCGACAACCTGCAAACCATCCGCGACCTCGCCATTGCCCTGGACAACATGGCCCGAGCGCTGGCAAGCCAGGACCGGAGGAATGAAGCACAGCCCTTCCGCGCCGAAGCCAGGACGCTCTGGCAACGCCTCGCCAAAGCCTTCCCCGACCACCCCGAATTCGCCGCCCAAGCCCAGCGCGACGCCTGAATCCCGCCCTTCCCGACCACCCCGCCACCGCCTACAATCCAACGTACTCCACCACACAAGGCCCAAGCCCATGGAAGCCACCCTCCGCGAAGTCCAAGCCCACCTGGCCGAATATGTCGCCCGCGCCCAGGCCGGCGAAGAACTGACCATCACCGACAACGGCCTGCCGGTGGCGCGGTTGATGCCCTTGCCCAAAACCCTGGAGCAACTCGAACGGGAAGCCATCGCCCGCCTGGACGCCCAAACCTGGATCAGACCTCCGGTCAAAGACGGCAAGGTCAACGGGGGCGACCCTCCCGTCCCCTGGAATCCGGGAGAAAAAACCCTCTCCGACCTCGTGCTTGAGGATCGGCCATGATCCTCTACCTGGATACCACGGCCTTCCTCAAACTCTATGTCGCCGCCCAGGAAAGCCCGGCCATGCATGTGGCGAGCGCCTCGGCCCAGGCCATGTACACCCATTCGCTGGCCTACGCCGAAATACGGGCGGGCCTCGCCAAGGCGGTGCGCGAAAAATACATCACCGCCACCGCGTTGCCCGGCCTGATCTCCACCTTCGAGGAGGACTGGGCGCGGTTGCGGATCGTGCAGGCTTCCGAAGCCCTGATCCGCCGGGCGGGCGATTTGGCCCAGGGCTTCGGCCTGCGCGGCCACGACAGCATCCACCTCGCCGCCGCCGAGGCGGTGGGCCGGGCCTTGCCGGAAATGGATTACCGGCTCGCCTTGCTCGATGGCAAACTCGCCGACGCGGCCCGGGGTTTGGGCATGAACGTATTGAACATCCGCTGACCCCGGCGTTGCGCGGCGGGTGCCGCGCCCGCCGAAACCCTGATCCGCCACCCTTCCCACGCCAAATCCCACGCCGATACACGCTAAATCCCGCAAATTCCACGTATAAACGCATGACAAGCGCCGGGAAGTCTTTTATATTGGCGTGAGTTGACGCCAAGCCACACAGCGGTACCGCGGGATTTCCCACGCAACCACCACGACGGCCCTCCGCGCATCAACTTCGCCACCAACAAACAACGACTTGGTTATCCAAGGCGATAACCAGAGGAGAAGCTAGAAGATGAAAATTAAGAACCTCACCAAGGTACTGGGCGCTTTCGTGTTGACGAGCATCATGTCGGGCAGCGTCTTCGCCGCCGAAAGCGCCGGCGGCGTAGCCGCGGCTTTCGACGACCTGGTCAAGAACGCCACCGCCGCCGCCGACAGCGCCAAGGCTGGTGACAAGGACGGCTGCCTGAACGGCGCCAAAGCCGCCAAGCAGGACTACAAGCAACTGACCGGCGCCGCCACCGGCAAGGCGATGCAGGACACCATCACCAAGCTGAGCCAAGGCAAGGACCTGTGCAGCGAGGGCAAGGTCGCCGAAGCCGCCCCCATCCTGGCCGAAGTCGCCGCGACCCTGGCCAAGCTGCGCTCCGAACTGAAGTAAGCAGCGCCAGCGGGCCCTACCGCGCCAAGGCCGCGCCCACCGGGAGGTGGGCGCGGCCTTTTCTTCGCGCCTCAGTCCATCCGCGCCACCACCGCGGCGGCGAATGCGCTGGTCTTCACCTCGTCGGCCCCCTGCATCTGGCGGGCGAAATCGTAGGTCACGATCTTGTCGGCCACGGTCCGGGCATAGGCCGTTTCCACCAGACGCGCCGCCTCGCCCCACCCCAGGTAGTCCAACAACATCACCCCGCTGAACAGCAGCGATCCGGGATTAGCGACATCCTTGCCCGCGTACTTGGGGGCCGAGCCATGGGTCGCCTCGAACACCGCGATGAAATCGCCGATATTGCCGCCGGGCGCGATGCCCACCCCGCCCACTTCCGCCGCCACCGCGTCGGAGAGGTAATCGCCGTTGAGGTTGGGCGTGGCGATCACGTCGAACTCGGCGGGCCGGAGCAGCATTTGCTGGAACATGATATCGGCGATGCGGTCCTTGATGACGATCCTGCCCTCCGCCGACGCGCCGTTGCCGACCTCTTCCTCCGTCACCGTGAATTCCCCGAATTCCTCGCGGGCCAGTTCGTAGCCCCACTTGCGGAACGCGCCCTCGGTGTATTTCATGATGTTGCCCTTGTGGACCAGGGTCACGCTGTTGCGGCCCCGTTCGATGGCGTGGCGGATGGCCTTGCGGATCAGGCGCTTGCAGCCGAATTCGCTCATGGGCTTGACCCCGAGGGCGCTGCCTTCGCGGATATTGGCCCCGAGCTCCTGCCGGAGGAAATTTTCCAGCTTGAGCGCCTGGGGCGAACCCGCCGGATATTCGATCCCGGCGTAAACGTCCTCGGTGTTCTCGCGGAAGATCACCACGTCCACCAATTCGGGATGCCGCAAGGGCGAGGGCACGCCGGGGAAATGCCGCACCGGCCTGACGCAGGCGTAGAGGTCGAGGGTTTGGCGCAGGGCGACATTGATGGAGCGCATCCCGCCGCCCACGGGCGTGGTCAGCGGTCCCTTGATGGAGACGGTGAGGTCGGAGAACGCCTGGATGGCCTCGTCGGGGAAAGGTTCGCCGTAGAGCGCGGCGGCCTTGTCGCCCAGGAACACCTCGCACCACTGGATGGCGCGTCGACCGCCGTAGGCCTTGGCGACGGCGGCGTTCCAGATTTCAAGGGAGGCGCGGGTGATATCGGGACCGATGCCGTCGCCTTCGACATAGCCGACGATGGGCTGGTCGGGGACGTGCATCCGGCCTGCGCGGACGCTGATTTTCTCGCCGGTGGCGGGCAGGCGGATATGCTGGTAAGCCATGGGGAACCTCCTGGAGATAGGCGGAAACGCGACCACCGCCCCAGGGCGATTCCGTCCCGCCAGAAGGCGTTGGCCTCGGCGGGTATTATCCTCCTCAGCCCCCGGCTTGGGCGAAATAAGCTTGGATGTACTCGTCGAACGACACCCGGTCGGCGGCTTCGACCCGGCGCTGCTCTTCCCAGGATGCCTCGGCCTCGCGGGTGAAACGCCGGAGGGTTTCGGCGCTCAAAGGCCGGTCGCGCAAGGTGGCGGCGTGGCGGCGCGATAACCTGAGCGTGTATTCCTCATAGGATTCGCGGTTGCCGCTCATTTCCTCCAGCAGCAGGGCCGAAGGGGTTTTATCGGGATCGGCGATGCTGGCTTCCTTGGCGTCCAGACAGCGGGCATAGGGCCGCTCGGGATCGTGACCGTCCAGCGCCTTCGCCACCGCCCGCATCCCGCCGAGAATCTCGTAGGCCCAATCCTTCAGCGGCACCTCGGCCCCGGCCCGGAACAGCCGGAAACCTGGGGTGCGCCCGCAACAGGCCACGGCCAGGCTGTTGCGGGACGCCTCGGCCTTTTCCGCCACGCTCAGGAACGGGCTGTCGGCCAGCACGCAGTAGAGCATGAAGATTTCCAGGAAGCGCAGTTCGTCCAGGCCGACGCCGACCGGGCTGCGCCAACCCAAATCCATGCAGCGGAGTTCCAGATAGCGCACACCGCGCCGCTTCAAGGCCAGGGTGGGTTTCTCGCCGGAACGCGCTACCTGCTTGGGCCGGACCGAACTGTAATATTCGTTCTCGATTTGCAGGATATTGGCGTTGAGCTGGCGGTATTCGCCATCGACCTTAATGCCGATGCGCTCATATTCGGGATAGGGCTGGCCGATGGCGGCGGTGAGGCTGGCGACGTAATCGTCGAGCTTGTCGAAAGAGATATCCAGGCTGGCCTGGCTGTCGTTGCGGTAGCCGATATCGCTCATCCTCAGCGAGGTCGCATAGGGCCGGAACAGCGTCCCCGCATCGAATTCGGGGAAGGCGGCGGCGATCTGTTCCCGCCCGGCGAAGAACGACTTGGACACGGCGGGCGAACTGCCGAACAGATAGATCGGCAACCACACATGGCGGTGGACATTGCGCACCGCGCCGAAATAGCCATCGGCGATGAACTGGGCCAAAGGATCGGTGTTCCCTGCCAGCTTTTGCAGCGCGGGCCACAAATCCTCGTCCACCGAATAATTGAAATGCAGCCCGGCGATGACCTGCATGGCCCGCCCATAGCGATAGGCCAGCCCGCGCCGGTAGACATGCTTCATCTGGCCGATGTTGGAGGTGCCATAGCGGGCGATGGGGATGCTGTCGTCGCCCGCGATACCGCAGGGCATGGAATTCGCCAGCAGGAATTCATCGCCCAGATGGCGGTAGACGAAGGTATGGAGGTCTTCCAACTGGCCGAGGGCCGTGGCGGCGTCCGGGCTGGGCGGGGTGATCAACTCGATCAGGGCTTCGGAATAATCGGTGGTGATCGAGGGATGGGTCAGGGCCGAACCCAGCGCTTTTGGATGCGGGGTCTGGGCCAGCTTGCCAGCGGGGGACATGCGGAGGCTTTCCTTCTCCAGCCCCTTGAGGCCGCTGCGCAATAAATGATGTTGTCCGGCCTGGCCGAGTCGGTCCAGCCGGGTTTCATGGCCTGAATTCACGGGGCGTTGGTCCTTGGGTTGGAGGGGGTTGGCGCGGCGGGCAAAGTCTTCACCAGCTGAACAACACCCATTGGTTGACGTTGGGGTTCTGCTCGCCGGATTCGAAATTGCGCCGCACATCCATATTGCCATCGCCGTCCTTGTCCAGCAGATAATAGGCCGGCCCGATGACCGGCTTGACCTTGATCATGTACAGCCGGTTGTTGATCCGGTGTTCCTCGACCACCTCGCCGCCTTCCTTCCTGATGACGGTGACATCCGGCTCCATCGGCTGGCCGCTCTGGACCGGGGGCGGGAGATCGGGGGGATCGGGCAGGAGTTCCGGGGCTTCGTCGGCCCGGACGGGCAGCGCGATCCACAGCGACAATAGGGCGATAATCCGCAGCATGGTGACTCCTTGGCATCCGGGGCTGAATCTACGCCCATGATATTACAGATCGGGGCGTTAAAACCGCCCGCTTCGGCACCCATCCGGGTCCGAACCCTCCGCCCATGGCAAGATAGCCGCTGCCCCAACCCATCCGGTACACGATGAAATCCCTCCCAGAAATCCGCCTCGCCATCGTCGGCGGCGGTCCCGCCGGGCTCATGGCTGCGGAAACCGCCGCGGGCCTCGGCGTATCCGTCGAACTCTACGACGCCATGCCCTCGGTGGGCCGCAAATTCCTATTGGCCGGCAAAGGCGGCCTGAACCTCACCCACGCCGAACCCTGGGAAGATTTCCTCGGGCGCTACGGCACGCGCCGGGCCGAACTCGAACCTCTGCTCGCTGCCTTCGGCCCGGAGGATTTACGGCGCTGGGCGCTGGGTTTGGGCGTCGCAACCTTCGTCGGCAGTTCCGGGCGGGTGTTCCCGGTCGGGATGAAGGCCGCGCCGCTGCTAAGGGCTTGGCTGCGGCGCTTGCGCGAGGGCGGCGTGGCGTTCCACATGCGCCACCGCTGGCAAGGTTTCGAGCCGGACGGCGGCTTGCGGTTCGCGACGGCGGAAGGGCCGCGCACCGTGCGGGCCGAAGCCGTGATCTTGGCCCTGGGCGGCGGCAGTTGGGCGCGGCTGGGTTCGGATGGGGCATGGGTGCCGCTGTTGGCGCAACGCGGCCTCCACATCGCGCCCTTGCGTCCGGCCAATTGCGGCTTCGACGTGGCTTGGAGCGCATATTTTAGCGGGCGCTACCAGGGCGCGGCGGTCAAGCCGGTGGTCGCCGCCCACACCGGACCGGACGGCGTGGCACAGCGCCGCCAGGGCGAATTCATCGTCACCGCCACCGGCATTGAGGGCGGTTTGATCTACGCCCTGTCGGCGGCGATCCGGGACACGCTCGCGGCGGGATTCCCGGCGACCTTGTGGCTGGACCTCGCGCCGGGCCGGAGCCTGGAACGGCTAACGGCGGAACTCTCGCGCCCACGCGGCTCGCTCAGCACGGCGAACTGGCTGAAACAGCGGACCGGGTTGGGTGGCGTCAAAGCCGGGCTGCTGCGCGAAATCCTGCCACAGGAAACCTTCGCCGATCCCGGCCGGCTCGCCGCCGCCATCAAGGCGCTGCCGCTGCGGCCCACGGCCCCACGGCCTTTGGACGAAGCCATCAGCAGCGCAGGCGGCGTGGATTTCGGCGAACTCGACCACCGGCTGATGCTCAAGGCCAGCCCCGGTCTTTTCTGCGCGGGGGAAATGCTGGATTGGGAAGCGCCCACCGGGGGCTATTTATTGACGGCCAGCCTCGCAACCGGCCAGGCCGCAGGCGCGGGGGCCGCCGCTTGGCTGGCGGGAAAATAATGCTGGAAAGACACGAATGGCGGGGGTGGCCGGAATCCGGCCCCTCCCCCGCCCCGTTCGGATTATCCACCGCCCCAGGTCGAACCCCGGCGGACTGGAATATCCGGTTGGCTCCGGGTGCTAGATTCGGCTTATTCAGCCAAGCCCAGGCCAAGTATTGGCAGGATCGGCAATGGGATTAATCCTTGGGATTATTCGCGCCCGGAAGGCACGTTAACGGCGCGGTAGGCGGAATTGGCGGAATCTTCGGAGATAGCTTTTTGCGCGGTGACATACTTATCATGCTCGCTACCTTTCACCATCATCAAAACGGTCATCACAGCGATAATCACGCCGCCAATGTATAACCAGAAATTATCTTTCTCTTGGTTCTGTTCCATTGTCTCTACCTCGTTCTTGAATAGTTATTAACCGGCGGTCGCATCGACCGCGTGCAAACATTACAGAACTCGGAAAAAGTGTTTCTTGATCCCGGTCAGTTTTTCGGCATAATCCGGCAGCGCACCCGGCGGTCCGCCCTATCCGGGCCGATTCCCCGCCCCTCCCAACCCTATTTCGGATAACCCGCCCCATGTCCCGACCCTACCGCACCGAACCCCTGCCCATCCCCGGCCCGCCGCCCGGCATCCCCTACATCGTCGGCAACGAGGCGGCGGAACGCTTCAGCTATTACGGCATGAGGGCGGTGCTGGTGGTGTTCATGACCCAATACCTGATGGGGACCGACGGTCAGCCCGCCCCCATGGGCGAGGACGAGGCCAAGGGCTGGTTCCATTTGTTCGTGTCGGCGGCCTATTTCACACCCTTGTTGGGAGCCTTGCTGGCGGATGGCTGGCTCGGCAAATACCGCACCATCATCGCCCTGTCCCTGGTGTACTGCCTGGGCCATCTGGCCTTGGCCCTGGACGACACCCGCGCCGGGCTGCTGCTCGGGCAAAGCCTGATCGCGCTGGGGGCGGGCGGTATCAAGCCCTGCGTCTCGGCCCATCTCGGCGACCAGTTCGCCGACACCAACCGCCACCGGATGGGCCGCATCTATAGCTGGTTCTATTTCGCCATCAACCTGGGCGCGTTCGCCTCCATGCTGGTGACGCCCTGGCTGTTGCAACACCACGGTCCCCAGGTGGCCTTCGCGGTGCCGGGCCTGTTGATGCTGGTGGCGACGCTGATTTTCTGGGCCGGGCGCTACCGCTTCACCCACATCCCGGCGGGCGGGGCGCGGCGCATCAAAGCCAGTTTGGACAGAGCCGGACTCCGCGACCTGGGCCATCTGGGCGTCATCTACGCCTTTGTGGCGGTGTTTTGGGCGCTGTTCGACCAGACGGGATCGTCCTGGGTGTTGCAGGCGCGCAATATGGAGCAAGCACTTTGGGGGATCGAGGTACTACCTTCGCAGATACAAGCGGCCAATCCCTTGCTTATCATGGTGTTGACGCCCGCGTTCTATTACGGGCTTTACCCCTGGCTGGAAACCCGCGTCCGGGTGACGCCTCTGCGCAAGATCGGCGCGGGGATGTTCCTGGCCGGGCTGGCCTTCGTGCTGGCGGCGTGGCTGCAACAAAGGATCGACGCGGGCGGCAAGCCCTCCATCGCCTGGCAATTGCTGGATTATCTGATCCTCACTTCGGCGGAAGTGATGGTGTCCATCACCTGCCTGGAGTTTTCCTACGCCCAAGCGCCCAAGGCCATGAAATCCTTGGTCATGGCTTGCTTCATGATGTCGGTGGCGCTGGGGAATTTGTTCACCGGGGCGGTGAATTTCTTCATCCACAACCCGGATGGCAGCTCGAAACTGGCCGGGGCGGCCTATTTCTGGTTCTTCGCCGGGCTGATGCTGGGGACGGCGTGTTTGTTCGCACTGGCGGGCCGCCACTACCGGGAACACACGGCGTAGAGACCCGGACACGGCGCGGCGGAATCCACCCGCAGGGACCGGAACCGCCGCTCACCGATAATAATACGGTTATCTCCCCGGCCCGCCCATGATCGACCCAATACCTTTTTCATCGCCATACTAAACCCCCTCCCCGGCCCGGCGGGCTTGACTCAACGCATCCTAGGCGATACTTTCCTTGTCCTTTTCATCCCATCCGACCTGATGTCCGCCAAGCCGCCCTTCCGCCCCGGTGCCACGCCCAAAATCACCTGCGACGAATGCCACCTGAGCAAACTATGTATCCCCAAGGGGCTGACCCAGGAGGAAGTTAATTCCCTGAGCCGGATCGTCCGGCGCAACCGCACCCTGGGCAAAGGCACGGTGCTTTATCAATATGGCGAATGGCACCACGGCATCCTGGCCCTCAAAACCGGCACCGTGAAACTGGTGAGTTTGGACCGCCAGGGCAACGAGTATGTGGTGGATTTCCTGCTGCCCGGCGATATACTCGGTTTCGATGGTTTCTCAACCCAGCGCCATACCTGCTCCGCCATCGCCCTCGAAACCGTGAGCTATTGCGAAATACCCGCCCATCAAATCGATATCCTCACCCGCGAAATACCCGGTTTGCTGCAAGTCTTGCTGCAACACTCGGGCAACCAGTTCGAACTCGGGGTGCAGCGCCTGATCCTGAGCCGCCGCTCCGCCGAGGAACGGCTGGCGAGCTTCCTGGCCCACCTCTCCGAGCGCTACCGGCAGCGCGGATTCTCGCCCCTGGAATTCAGGTTCAGCATGACCCGGCAGGAAATCGGCAATTATCTGGGGTTGGCCCCGGAAACCATCAGCCGTTTGCTGGGTCAATTCGAGGCGACAGGGCTGGTCGAGGTGCAGAGCAAACTGATCCGCATCCTGGATATGCCCGGCCTCTTGGCCTTCTGCGGCCATTGAGGGCGCGGTATCCGGCCAAAATTGATCCGGCTCAGATTTAGGGCCGGTCCACCCTGATCCGGCTCAGGCCACGCTTTCGGCACAAGGCTTATCCTATTCCCCGGATTTCGATGGGCCTGCGCGTCCACCGCGGGAAGCGGCGAACGGGATCGGCCCCCTCCGCGAGACGACGTGCCTCACTGTTTTTTACCTCAGCAGACTTTCCGTAGTTGCTGATTCCTGAGCCGTCCCGGCCATTCCATCCGGGGCGGTTTTTTTTGCCTTCCACCGGCGGCCCCGGACAATACCTTCCTTCCGGCACCCGCCACGCCCACCGGTGTAACGACCGCCGGTGCGTGGAAACCAGCGCCCCGTCAGCGAACCCTTGCGTCCAGCCCAGGTCTCAACGACTGTTTCCCTCCACACTACCGGATAAGCCCACCATGACAATGAAACACACGGCGAATGGTTTGTTAGGTTTGGGGCTGGCGATGCTGGCCGCTTATTTCGTGATCGGCCTTAGAGCGGGGGCGGCGTTCGTCCACCATCCTTTCGTGATGTTCGTAGGCGGGGTGGTCCTGGTGCTGGGCGGTTGGGTGGGGCGCTTCGTCCTGCCCAGGCTATGATCCCATCCAACACAGCGGGGAAACCGATGCGCCTTCCCATCAAAGCCGGCTTCTTGGCCGCGACGCTCCTCTCCGCCTGCGCCGCTTGCCAAGGCGGCGGCAAACCACCCGCGGCCCAGGCCGACCCCGTCGGTCCATCATGGACCTTGGTCCGACTCGGCGGCGAAACCCTCCAACTCCTTCCCGGCACCCGGCCCATCGGCTTCACCTTGGTCGCGCAGGGCAACCGCGTCCAGGGCGACACTGGCTGCAACCGCATGACGGGCGGCTATACCCTACAAGGCGACCGGCTCGGCTTCGGCCAGGTCGCCACCACCCGCATGGCCTGTGCCGATCCCGAGGTATCGCGCTGGGAGATGGGCTTCCTCAAGGCGCTGGACGCGACCGCGCGTTGGGAAATCCGGGGCGGAAGCCTGGAACTGCTCGATAGCCTGGGCAAACCCTTGGCGCGTTTGGAGTCGCCGTCCCCGCGCTGAAAGATGGCGGCGCGGGAATGCTTGATTCCCGCGCCGCCCGCACATACAATCACCGCCCTCGACACCTCGCGGGTGTAGTTCAATGGTAGAACTTCGGCTTCCCAAGCCGATAGCGTGGGTTCGATTCCCATCACCCGCTCCAATAAAATCAAAGGGTTGGCTTCGGCCAGCCCTTTTTTATTTCTGCGGTGCAACCGTGGTGCAACCTTTTTGCTAAGCCGTGGAGTTGCAGGGGCTGCAACTCCAAGGGAATTCGCCCTTCCCCCTGCCATCCATGCCCCACCATACACTCATAACCCTATGTCCTATATGTCCGTGGGAGTGGGGAGAGTGGGGAAAACCGCTGAAAGCCACGGCTGGCGCGGCTTCCAGCCTCCCCACCGTGTTTTTTGGGTGGGGAATCTCCCCACTCGGAGTGGGGAGCGCCTTGTCTGCGTACCCTTAGCAGTGAGAAATCCTCACTTCTAAAAATCTCGCGCACCGCATCCCGGCCTTCCTTGTTGATGGTTGGGCGGGTCCGCGACATGGCGGTCGATGATGACGCCGGGTGGCCCCAGGGCAACACAACGGGCGGGGTTGTGCCGGATCGGATCGGAAAGGCTGCACGCCCTGGTGCTGTGCTGGTATCGGTAACTTAGAGCGGTCCGCAGGTTTCAATCACATGAACGGACCTACCCGCCCATCTTCGCCGCCGCCCGCTTCATCCGTAAGCGCTTGGCTTCCTGTTCGCGCCGCCGATGGGACAAAAGCGCCGCTTCCGCCGCCTTCGTCCAGTCGATACCCACCCCATCCGGGCCGGGGAATGCCTCCCGCAATTTCATAGCCACGGCATCCGGGATTTCCGGTAGAGCCTCCCGCTTGTTTTCCGGTAGAGCGCACTTGCCTACCAGTAAACCCCGGATGGCTTCCGCCCTGGTGCCGCCCAGACCGTCCAGCTTCGCCAATTCTTCGGGGTCTAGGTAGATTTCTACGCGGCTTTTTTGAACTTTCGCCCGCCACGCGGCTTGATGTTTGGTGTTCGCCATAATTTTTCAATATTCCGGTAGATAATTGTCGAATGTTTTCCGGTAGATTTTTTACAAGTCTACCGGAATAAATGGCCGGGATGGGCCATGGTGTCCGGTGCCGATGCCACGCTTGGTTTTTAAATACGGGATTTCCCCGTATTTGCGCGGCGGCTCTGGGTGGCAAAAAGAAACCCGGCCTAAGCCGGGTTCCGATGCGGTCGTATGGCGTCCCCAACGCCGGGTAGACCGCCCCCCTATGTCGGCGGCATGGATGACCGCCGACAATTCCAATAGCGGCCTAGAACCGCCTCAATATGCCTTCAAGCGAACCCACCCTATCGGCCATGCCCGCCTTGACGGCATCGGCCCCAACCAATATGCCACCCTTGCCGAAGTCGGACAGCACGGTATCGGTGGAGACTCCCCGGTAGCGGCCCACCGCCTCGACAAACACCTGTGCCAGGGAATCGACCGTCGCCTGCATCTTGGCCCGCCCGGCATCGGTGCCGGGATCAAGCCGCTTGTCCGGGCTTTGGCTGGACACGATTTCGACCGAACCGTCATCCTTGCGGATGTTGGCGCGGGTCACGGTGCCGATGGAACCCAAAAGGGCGGTATCGGCGACGACGATTTCCGAAGCCGCCGCTGTGATCCAGTAGCAGGCCGAAGCGGCCATATGCGAGACGTAGCCAATCACGGGCTTCACACTGGTGGCATCTCGGACCATGGCCGCGAATTCGGAAACGCCCGCCACCATGCCGCCGGGCGAATCGACCTCCAAGACGATGGCCTTGACGGTGGGGTCTCCCATGGCCGCGCCGAAGTCGGTCGCCAGGGTTTGAATGCTCGTGGCCCCAGAAACCTGGGTAAACAGGTTCGCATAACGAAAGATCGGCCCGGTGATGGGCAGGACGGCCACGTCACCGCGCCGTGTCATGCTCTGGGTGTTTTCGAGTGGCCGCCCCAGTTTGGCGGCCACGGCCTCGGGGGCTTCCCCGAAGCCTTGGGCGATGGCGATAACCTGGTGCAAGGCCTCGGGCGTGATGGCCCATAGCTCGGCTTGGATCGCCGCTAATATCCTGGTGTGGGATTCGGTCATGGGCCAAGCTCCGGGGGTTAGTGGTTGACCTTGGCGAAGGCCGCTTCCCAACCCTTACCGGCCTCAGTTTGGCCGGATGGAGTCGATTCCTTCCCGTCATGTTGCGCGGCTTGCTGGGTTGCCACTGTTTGGCCCCCTGCGCGACGCAAGGCATCTGTCATACCCATGGCGCTAGGCCGCTCGTCGGTACGCGGCCTGCCGCCGTCCTGGCCGTTGCCCGCCTGGGTTCCGCCGACCTCGGTCCAATGCAAGCGCCCAATCCGGTCGATGGTCAAGTATTCAACCGGCCCAGCGCCAAACTTCCGGCTGAGGGTTACTGAACCATCCGCTTCCACGGTTTCGGTGACAAGAAATTGTGATTGCTTGCTCATACTGCTTGACTCCTATTTGAAAACGCCGATGACCGCAGCCGGATTCACGTCTGCGCGGCGGTGGATTTCCAATCCTTGGGTTTCGGCGTATTCGATCAATGCTTCCTCTTGGATTTCATAATCGAACAGGCGTTTTTCCAGGTCGGCTATTAGCCTTTTCCTTTCGCCCTTGGGCGGGCCACATACCAAGGTTTTTGCATACGCCTCCAATTCCGCATGCATGAATGCCTTCATATGCTCGGGAAATAGGGTTATCAATATCGGCCCGAAGTCGATAAAGCATTTCCCCAGCCCATCCCAGACTGTTCCTTCCTGTTTGAATGCCTCGACAAAACGATGCCTGCTGTTTTTCTCAACTTCGGCAGCATCATCGGGCCTAAAAAAAGCCGCCAGCCGATTCCTAACTTGATCGGCGCGGCTGGCATTTTCGATCAACGAATCTATTCTTTCCATCACCTCGGACAAGGGTAATGGGGCGTTTTCCAGGTTGGATATCTGGCTTTTGATTTCCTCGATACCGGCCCTGACTTTCGATACTTCCGCGCCGATGTTTAAATTTGGTTCATAGTGCTGTTTCATCACAATCCCCCCGTTTGTCCAGCCTGTTCGGCGAATCCCCTGAGCGCTGGCAGGCAGGAGTTCCTATTGCTCCAAAGTTCCCTGGCGGCTTCGGACGCTTGTTCAAGGCGCTCCACCTCGGCCCGCATTTGATCGATTTCGCTCAACTCACCGAACACTATCGACCGTTTCCAACGAACCTCGTCCGATTCATTTTCCTTGCCGTACTGCGGCGCAAAGACCGGACTCATTACCCGGAGATCAACTTCGGGCCAATGGGCTTGGATTTCGTTCCATATTGCATGGCCATTGGTGGCACGCAAGATACTTGATTTGACTTCCAAAGAATAACGGTCAAGGTTGCTTTTTGCTTCTCGATGCCGCTCCCGCACATCATCAAAAGCGGCGCGGGCTTGGAGAGCCTTTTCCTCCAACCGCTTAAGCTTTGCTAAATTGATTTTCATGGCATTGCTCCTGGTTACAGAATTCCATAATAACCATTGAATTACTCGGTATGAATAGCCCGCATGTCGAGTATATACAGGGATTTGAAGTCCGGGCCGGGAGGGGAGAGTGTGCGCGGCGTAAGTTTCGGCGTGTGGGTTATATATCCCAGGAAGTCAGCGGACAGAGCCAGGGTTCCGCCGTGGCCTTGGCGGGGGCCGGATCGAAGGCAAGGCCGGTGCCCACATCCTGGTGAGGCTGCCCCAGGCCGGAGGCCCATGCCCTCGGGGTCGGCGCTGGCCGGGAGGTCCATGCCGGTGGCCAGGGCCGCGCCCTCGGGGTCGGCGCTGGCCGGGAGGTCCATGCCGGTGGCCAGGGCCGCGCCCTCGGGGTCGGCGCTGGCCGGGAGGTCCATGCCGGTGGCCAGGCTGGCCGGGGTCCATGCCGGTGGCCAGGTCCGCCGCCCCGCGCCCTCGGGGTCGGCGCTGGCCGGGAGGTCCATGCCGGTGGCCAAGGCCGCGCCCTCGGGTCGGCGCTGGCCGGGAGGTCCATGCCGGTGGCCAAGGCCGCGCCCTCGGGGTCGGCGCTGGCCGGGAGGTCCATGCCGGTGGCCAAGGCCGCGCCCGGGGTCGGCGCTGGCCGGGAGGTCCATGCCGGTGGCCAAGGCCGCGCCCTCGGGGTCGGCGCTGGCCGGGAGGTCCATGCCGGTGGCCAAGGCCGCGCCCTCGGGGTCGGCGCTGGCCGGGAGGTCCATGCCGGTGGCCAGGCCGCCAAGCCGCGCCCTCGGGGTCGGCGCTGGCCGGGAGGTCCATGCCGGTGGCCAAGGCCTCGGCTGGCCGGGAGGTCCATGCCGGTGGCCAAGGCCGCGCCCTCGGGGTCGGCGCTGGCCGGGAGGTCCATGCCGGTGGCCAGGGCCGGTTGCACAACGTGGTGATCCCGGCGCGGATCGGCAAGGCCGGTGCCCACATCCTGGTGAGGCTGCCCCAGGCCGGAGGCCCATGCCCTCGGGGTCGGCGCTGGCCGGGAGGTCCATGCCGGTGGCCAAGGCCGCGCCGGGTGGCTGGGGCCGTCTACCGTTCGGACAGGATTTCAGAAAGGCGGTTGGGGGATTCGGGAACCTTACCGGGGCGGGCTTTGAACGCCCCGAAGATTTCCCGGTCGAGGGGGGTTAGGCAGTCTGGAGCCTCGGTGTATTCGCGCAATTTGGGCCAGCGGTAGGCCCGGAACTTCTGGATTTCTCTGACCAGCAATTTCGCCCGCGCCCAAGCGGTCGTTTCGGGTAGAAGTCCGGCGGCGCGGTGAAGATGGCGCCTCATCTTTCTGAGGTTGACGGCCTCCCTGGCCCCACGGGGGTGAACGCGGTTCAGAGATAGTCCTTGTTCCAAGGGAACGCCTTCATCGATCAGTTGGCACATGCCTTTTTGCATCCACGCCACGGCTTCCGGGGTTGGCCTGCCTTCATAGAACTGCTCGATGTAGTCCAATATCTCATGGTCTCTCATAGCCTGGAATCCTGTGAAATTGCGAACTAAGCCGCCCACTAAGCGCGAATGCGTACCAAGTCGCGTACTTTGTGGCTAGCCAAATATCGGGGATCGAACTACCCGTAACGGGCAAGGCCGGGGAAGGACCCGCAAGGCATCCCCCGCCCCATCCGCTCAATGAATCTCCCCGCTAGGGTGGACGCCCACGAACTGGAACCCCATGGCGGGCTGTAGCTTGGCCAGCACGTCCACAACCTGGGTGGGGGTTGAACAGGCGACGGCGATCAAGCCATCGTGGAACGCCCCGTACAGCGTCAGCCCGTCCAGCACGGCGACGGACCTGCCATCCCGCTGGGCTTGGCGCAAGGGTGCCCAGCAGCCTGCCCGCTTCGCCATGGCCTCGACCTGCTGGTCTTCGGTGATGAGTTCTAGGCCGGTGATGTGTTGTCTATTCATAAGTAAGGCTGTGCCCTATATGTCCGTGGGAGTGGGGAGAGTGGGGAAAACCGCTGAAAGCCACGGCTGGCGCGGCTTCCAGCCTCCCCACCGTGTTTTTTGGGTGGGGAATCTCCCCACTCGGAGTGGGGAGCGGAACCGAAGCCTTGCCGTTCCAACCCGGCCCGCGCCGTCCATCTCCCCTCCTGGCCTCCCCACTCAAGTGGGGAAACTCCCCACTCGGTTTTTCTGAGTGGGGAGCGGGAAAGCCACGGTTGGCGCGGCTTCCGGCCATATCTCCCCGCTTTCCCCACTCCATTAAACAGATAAGTCCTCTATGGTTCGTCGGGTCATGACGTAGACGCGCCTGGAAACCCCGGCTATCGTCCGCTTGGGCGTGAGCCTGAGCTTGCCGCCTTCCTTCTGCACGTCCAGCAATAGGCCGCGCTCATGAATCCGCTTCCATAGGGTCCGCTGTGTGATAGGCAGGTTCTCGCCCGTGGCCTTGGCGAGTTCCTGGACCGCAGCGAAGGCCGCGTTCCCATCCAACAAGACACGGGTGGAATCGACCCATCCCACCCGTTCCCCTTGGGGCTTCTCAATGGCTGGAACGCCTTCATCGGTGGACGGGATGACACGCCAACCCCAAAAGCTGGGATGCTCTGCCGGTGCGCCCTGGTGCAGGGAATCCGAGAAATGGCAGTAGCCCGCATTCAGGGCGGAACGTAGGAACCCGAAGAACTGCGCTACCTCGTCTTGATCCGCCTGGAAATCGCCTTGAGCCGACACCATGGCCTTCAAGGTCGTTTCGCAGCGCTCGAACAGGGACGCACACGCCGCACGATCCGCCGCGCCCACATGCACCGCGAAATCGAGGAACAGGTCCAAACCGATGATGAAGGAAGCGTAAATATCCGCGGCCCTTGGATGGCTGTGGGTGAAGCCTTCGGTGTTGGCGCGGTCGCGGATGGCCCTCAGTTGGGCCGGGAGCGAGGTTTTATGTTCATCCATGATGGGGGCCAGCCAAGCCAGATAACCGGCCATGGCGGTTTCCAATCTGCCCACGCGGGCCGATTCCTGTAGCTCGCTCAGCACAGTGTTGTCGATGTCGCTCAAACTCAATTCGACCACGGCCATACGCGCCCGGAGGGACGCCCCGCGTGGGATGTCTTCGCCGGTCGCCAGTACCAAGCCGCGTGGGTGGAACGCCGCCCGCTGCTTCATGTCGCTGGTACGCCGCCCCCGGCCCGATTGGTTGCCCACGGCCCTTATCAGCCGGTCGGCCTTGACGTGGAGTTTATGCACGTCGCTGGACGCCCCTCGGGGTTTGAAGTCATCGACCACGAATAGGCAATCCTTGGCCCCGTGGCCTTTGGCCTCCAGATCGCTTTCGGAATCGTCCCAGTTCGCCGGGAAGTGGCGGGCATCGAAACCGCGCCCGAAGTGGGCCAGGGCCACACCAGCGGCTTCCGACTTTCGGGAACCCGTCTGGCCAGCCAGGAACAACCCATGGTCGATGGTCGCCGCCTCCCCCAAAGGAGCGCGGTAGACCGCCGCCAGCAACGCCACGCCCAAAGCCAGGTTGTTCGGCGCAAGGTCCAAGAGGCGCAGGCTCGCCCGCACCACTTCCACCAGGTCGCCGCCGCCGGCCTCGAATCCATAGCGCCGCATGTTGCCCTCGCCCGCCCGGACTTCGATGTCCGCCCGGTGCCCATCGGCGGAAATCGCGCCGCCCCCGTGCAAGAACCCCCATCGGCCATCGATCAACCGCCAGCCGGTGTGTCCGTAGACGGTGCGCCGCCCGAAATCCTTGGAAAGTCCTTGGATGGCTGTGCGGAGGTGGTCCTTGATGCTGTTCCCGGCGTGGACCAAAGCCCGCGCCCCCCATTGCGCCGTAACCCAGGACAGTCCTGCGTACTTGGACGCCGCAACCTCGATGGCGGGCAAGGCCGTGCCATCGCTCAAACGGCCCTCGATGCGGAATAGGCAATCCTCTTCCAGGCCGTTGTCGTAGATGACTTCTTCGGTGATCGTGGCGACGAAGTTGCAGAGCGGGCGCTGTCCCTGCTCATCAATCAAGAACAGTTGGTGGCCAATGACACGGTAAGGGAGGAATTTGGGATCGGCCCGGCCCCGGCCCGGCCCGTCACCGCCGCCGCCCGGCACCAGTTCCCGGAGGCTTTCCAGGTTGGTGTCGGTTTTGCGGGCGATGATTTTCAAAAGACGGGTTTGGGTGGCCTTGCGGAGTATGGACGCCTGGATTTCCGGGGCCAGCACATAAATCAACTGGCCGGGATCGCCCCCGGCTTCCTCAATCCGGGTTTGATACGCCTGAAGCGCTGCGTATTCGGCGATCAAATCAACCACGGGGCCGGTTCGGCGGGCATCCATTGCCGGGGGTGAGACGGGCGCGGCTGTCGTGCCCTGGTGTCCGTCCGGGGGTTGTCCGCTCGCTTGAGGAACGGCCCCCATATCCCCCGCCGCGCCCAGCTGTGCGGCTACCGCGCCCAGTCCGGCCAGAACGTGCAAATCATTCCAGTCCTTGGGCGGTTTGCCGTGTTGGTGCTGGAAAGCCTCGATTTCCTCGGGTGTGAACTCGGGCACGGCCAGCGCCGCGCCCGCAACCTTTGCCGCCCGCTCGGCATCTTTCAACCCATTGCCCACGTCCCCCAGCGCCAGCAAGCGGGCTTTCGGGTAGAGGTTGCGCAGGAATTCCGCGACCTTGGGCAGGTTACTCGACGAGAGCGCCGCGAAAACCGGCCATTTCGTCGCCTCACGGCACGACAGTACCGTCCCGACACCTTCCCCAAAGGCGAGCGTCAGCCCGTCCCCGTCGCCCTTGGGGAAACTCTGCGCGGCCCACAGCCCACCCGACTTGAGACCGCCCGCAATAGTGGTTTTGCAGCCCTGTTCGTCGATGAGTTCCGCCGTGGACAATTTGCCATCGATCTTGACCGGGACCACAAGCACGCGCCCGGCCAGGGGTTCGCCGTCACTCTTGGGTGGATAACCCAGAATCGAAGCGGCTTGTTCCGCCGTGGTCTCGCGCAAGGTGCTGGGGGGGATGGTTCCGGGAAGCTTCCGGGCAAGGTAGGGATGGTCGGGTATCGCTGGGGCCGATGCCTTCCACAGTGCGGAGGCTTTGGCCGCGGCTTTTTTCGCGGCCTCGGCCTCCTGTTTCTCTGCCTGTTCGGCCCGCGCCTTCCGCTTCCGCTCGCGTTCCAGGCGTTCGGCTTCGGTTTCCTGGTGCGCTTCGGTGTCCGGCTTCCACCCGTTGTCGAGTGCCGTCCGCCAGAGCGTGGCGACGGTGACTTTCCCGCCCGGTTTGGCGGATTTCCAGGCGTCCCGGAAATCCGTCTTGCTGTAGCTGTCGCCCTCTTGACTCCAAGAGTCGGCAATCTCGCGGCCATCCTCGCCCAAGGCATCCTTGATCGCCGCCAGCACGCGGAACCATGTAGCCCTGTCGCAGCTTGGCGAGACGTGCCGTAGCGCGTCCCGCACGTTGCCGGGTGTCGTGGGAATTTGCCGCCTCATGATTGCCCCCTATCAGCTTGGTGGCCCACCAAGACAAGGCCATGCTCGGTACGGATGAACCTGCGGAAATCTTCCAGGCAATAGGTGATGTCGGTGGTATGATGGCTGCGCGTTGAATTTGAATATGCCCCGCTCCCACCGTTGGTCCCGGTGGGGCGGGGTTTTTCTTTATAGGCCATGGCCGCGCCCCTCCCGTTGAGCTTTGCGGGTGGCTTCGTAGATCACAGCCCGCTGTGCTATGGGTAAATCCGTCGCCATTAACAACTGTTGGGCGCGGCGGCTGCCGTTGTTATAGGCGAAAAACAACTGGCCGACTCGTGCCTTATCAGCGGGCGATAACATCAGGGATTGATAGACGAAGCGGGCGGTCTTGGCGCTCATCTCTGGTCGTATCCCCAAAAGCCAGCGGTCGCAAACTTGCAGGTGGTGCGACAGTTGGCAAAAGCGCCCAACCCAGGCAGGCATGGAGCGACCCGAAAGGTATCGCATCGCAGTGTACAGGCTGATTTCGCACGCTTGGGCGACTATGCCGGGCCGGGCCAAGGGGTGGACTCCATCCAAGTCGAAAGCCGCATTGAGGCGGGCCGCGAATTCGGCATGTTCTCGGGCTTTCGCGGCGGGGATAGGATTGCGGCGGTTTTTGGGCGCGACTTGGGCGCGGGGGGTCTTGGAAGACATGGGACGGACTCCGTAAGTTTGATTTGGAGCCGTCGCCGTTACGTTCGACTGTAATTTGGCGACGGATCGGGCGGGGGTCGAACGCCAAGACACGGCCCTTACGGCTAGCCGCGTCAGGCACCCCGCTCGACCCGTCATGGAGATGGGCAGGTCGGACCGCAAGGCACAAAAAAAGCGCCCCGGTTTGCAAGATGGCGCTGTGCGCCGTAAGAGTTGGTGAGGGTTCGACGCCTCACTTTCAGGATGGGCGAAGGGGGACGGGTTTGTCAAGGGGATCATTTTTTTCCCCTTGTCCAGCCCCGCTTGACGCGGCGGTTCGCCCGGCTGGGCTTTGTGGTGGGCCAGCCGAAAGGGTACGGCACGGGCGGGGAGTTGGGGCGCTTGCGGCTCATGCGGCCACCTCCGTCCGGCTGGCAATGAAGGCGTCCAAGGTGGATTTTTTGATCCGCACCAGACGGCCCACCTTGACGGCGGGCAGGGTGTAGCGGCCCGTGGCCCGCCAGTTGTTCAACGTCTGCGGTTGAATGTTCAGATAGGCCGCAGCTTCGGGGATCGTTAACAGGGGGTCGGCATTCGCGATGCCGGTGCCCTGGATTAGAGCGGATTTACGGGGGGCGGGGATCGACATTTCAGACTCCTGTTTAGTGCCGCCGGGATGGTGGCGGTAAAACAAGAGTCTGCCGGTAAGGTCGTAGCTGTGTTATGCGGAAAAAGCGGTTTTATTCAGTCGATTTTTCTCGATTTTTGGCACATTCATTTTGTTACATTTTGCCTCAAATTTCATTCAACTTCAAACCTCCATGCATGCATCTTGACCAATCGGGATGGGGATATCCCAAGCCACTTGGCGAAGTTCGCTTTTTTAAATTCTTCCGGCGAAAGGCAAACAATCATATTTCTTTCATGGTTACGTCCTATAAAACAACCTTCCTTTGATAGTTTTTTAATTCTGGCGATTACTTTTGATATGTACGAATCATCAACCCCTAATACGTCAGCTAAAATGCCGCGTAAATTCATTTTTGAAACAATAAACCCATCTCCAAACAATACCCAAAAAGTCAATATTATTTTGTAGTTATTTTCGCGATCTTCTGATTTTGGCCTACCTTTTTTTCCTTTTTTCTTCTCAAGTGGCTTGTTTTTTCTTGGTCTCCCGCGCTTGCGTTCGCTTTGTATTTCTTGCCCCAATTTGGATACTTCTTCCCCGGCTTGCTCTATAGTGATTTCACCGTTTTTGTGTTTTTCCAATATCTCTAAAAGAGATTCTTTATCCATAATTCATTCCTGCCTTTTTGTGCGGGTAGGGGGTTGCTGGGACGGTTTAAGGCTTACAACATTTCCGGCCTCGGTCACGCCCCCATGGGCCAGCATCGCCGATAACCCGCGTTCCATGGCATCAAGCACCGGATCGGTGTGCAGCCGGGCGTAAACGTGGGTGGCATCGCTGGAACGGTGCCCCAAGGCCCGCCCCACGATGGCCAGGGAAGCGCCCTGCATCGCCGTCCAACTGCCCAAGGAACGCCGTAGATCGTGCAACCGCACATCTTCCAAGCCCGCGGCCTTCAACAGGTCGTCCCATGGCTTTTGGAAGTCGGTGATATGCCCACACGCCGCCCGCGAAGGGAAAACCCACTCCCCACCGTTGCCGCGCCTTGCGGCCAAGACTTCCCGCGCTATCGAGGTCAAGGGGATAACCATCGGGTCGCCGCTCTTGGACTTCTCGCCGGGGATCGTCCACAGGCCCGCCGTAAAATCCAGATCGGCCCAGCGCATCGCCAGGACGTTCCCCTTACGTGCGCCGGTCGCCAGGGACAGCAGGATGTAATGCCGGAAGTTATCGCTCTCGCACCGGCCCAGCGCCTCAAAGAACGCGGGCAATTCATGACCTTGCAGGAACCGGGACCGCTCCCGCTCAGGGAACTTGGGGATGCCTTCACAGGGATCATCGCCCACGTAGAGCCGCCATTCCCCCGCCTTCCGGTAGATCGCCCGCAGCAGCGCAAAAGCCTTGTTCGCGGTGCGCGGGCCGATGCCGTCCTTGAGACCCACCATCCAGCGCCGGACTTCCTCGGGCTGGATGCTCGAAAGCTTCCGCCGTTCCCAATCGACCGCGCACTCCGGTTTCTTCGGGGTCGGTCCCATTCCGCCGGGCGGACGGGTCGGCACGATGCCCAGGTAGCGGGCAAAGTCGCCGCGCAGCTCCTCCGCCGTGCGTTTGCCATGGGGAATCAGATGGTCGCGGTAGTAGCGTTCAAAGGCTTGGCGCAAGGTCGGCTCCGCTTCCTTGGCTTGGCGGTTGCGCTTCCGCTCGGTGGCCGGATTGATGCCCCGGTCAAGCTGGACGTTCACGGCGGAAGCCAGCGCCCGCGCCATCCTGATATTCAGGGACGCGGCGTTGCCCACCAAGTCAAGCGGATCGGTGTCGGCGGGTATCTCCCGGTTTCCCGGCGTTCCAGGATCGAAGCGCCCCAGCATGACGCGAACGGGCTTCCCTCCCACCTTGCGGACCACGTAGAAGGTTTTTTCCCCGGAAGGGTGGACGGACACGAACAGGTGCCGCTGTGTGGTGTCGCCGTAGTAGGTCCGGCGCTCGGGTGCGGCCAGGGCGGTTAGGCTGGCTTGGGTGAAGTTGAATTTTGGATCGGACATGGCCCCCATTCCTTCGGGTCGCGCCGGGTTCTCGTGCAACCGTGGTGCAACCTTTTTGCGGTAAACGGGGGTAATTTAGCACTATTTCAGGGTACGGTGTCGAGTCGGAAAGTCCTTTTAAATCAATAACTAGGTATATAGCGGTAAGACACGGTAACACCTAAGTGTCTGATTCCCAAGCCGATAGCGTGGGTTCGATTCCCATCACCCGCTCCACCTCGTCTCCTTCCCATCTAAAGCCTCCTTAAGCTTGAATCAGTGAGCCTGACTAATTTGGGCTCTTGAGGATATCCCCTCCTAAAGGGAAAGACCGTAAGTTCGAATCGTGATCGGAACCCCAGCTTATCAAAGGCGTATCCCTCACCGATGTGGGCTTTTTGTCCGCATGCTCTGATCGCTTGTGTTCGGCCAAGGCTGCTGCTCGCGATTGTTTTCCCATCCCTTTGAATGGCGGTTTCCGGGATTTCTGTACCCACCGGGCGATATCGATGACAGAGCAAAAAATCGAACAAGAATTGATCGAAAAACTGGCCGACCTCTCTCCAAAGGCTTCTCCCTTTCACAAAGGGGGGGCCTTTTTCGTTTGCGGGGCGTTTTCACCCTCCGGCTTACCCTCGTTTGGCTTGAAGGAGGCTGAGGCCGTGGGGGGTGTTGGGTGGGAAAGTTAGTCGCTAAGGTTGCCCAAGGACTCTGCTGACTGGTGTTCGGCCAATCCAGCCATTCGCATTCCGCTTTCATTTGCTTCGAATAGCGGCTTTCAGAAACAGCTTTCGATATTGCGCCGTCCGCCGATAGCGGAGGAAGCGGTCGTTTACCCCATCACGGCGTCAGCCAGACAATCAAAATCCCCCAATTCGGCACAAGGCGGCCCTCGTCGCCACCATAGAATGCGCGCTCAGCATTAAAGTCGCGGGCGCAGGTGAATGGCCGGCACCTGGGCGGCCTCAAGCCATCGGCAGCGAATCGTCCGTGGCTTTATGGAGAAATGCTGATAGCCTGTCGCAATAAACCCAATTGAGCTAGGGACAGCAACCATGGCAAAGCGCAAAAACCCCGATAAGGCAAACCCCCAAGCGGCGATCGAGGACGGAGGCGAAACCCTTCCCGCAGCGGGCGGGGATGCCCAGGATTTCCCCATCGTCGGCATCGGCGCCTCGGCGGGCGGGCTGGAGGCGCTTGAGCAATTCCTGAGCCATGTGCCCGCCGGTAGCGGCATGGCCTACATCATCATCCAACACCTCGACCCGACCCGCCAGGGCATCATGCCGGAGTTGCTGGGGCGGATGACCCCCATGCGGGCGACACAGGCCGAGGACGGCATGGAGGTGGCACCGGATTGCGTCTACGTGATTCCGCCCAACAAGGACCTATCCATCCTGGGCAACGTGCTGTGCTTGCTCGACCCGGTGGAGGCGCGGGGCCTGCGGCTGCCCATCGACTTCTTCCTCCGCGCCCTGGCCGCCGAGCGGCGGGAGCGGGCCGCCGCGGTGATCCTCTCCGGCATGGGCTCCGACGGCACCCTGGGCCTCAAGGCCGTCAAGGAAAAAGCCGGGTTGGTGCTGGTCCAGGACCCGGCCGACGCCAAGTTCGACGGCATGCCCAGGAGCGCCATCGACACCGGCCTGGCCGATATCGTCGCGCCCGCCGAGGCTTTGCCCGCCCGTCTGATCGCCGCCCTCCACCATCCCCCGCCCCTGCCCCTGCCCATCCAGGGCAACCTCACGCCCTTGGAAAGCGCCACCCGCAGCGCCCTGGACCAGGTGGTCATCCTGCTGCGCGTCCGCACCGGCCAGGATTTCTCGCTCTACAAGAAAAGCACGGTGTACCGGCGCATCGAGCGGCGCATGGGCGTCCACCAAATCGACAGGATCGCCACCTATGTGCGTTTCCTGCAAGAAAACCCCGGCGAGGTCAACCTGTTGTTCAAAGAACTCCTGATCGGCGTCACCAGTTTCTTCCGCGACAAGGCGGCCTGGGCCTATCTCCGGGAAGAGGCCTTGCCAACCCTTTTGGTGGAACATCCCGAAGGACGGACGCTGCGCGCCTGGGTGCCGGCCTGCTCCACCGGCGAGGAGGCCTATTCGCTGGCCATCACCTTCCGCGAGGCGCAGGAACAGGCCGATCCCAAGGGCCGCCACAGGCTCCAGGTGTTCGCCACCGACCTGGACCAGGACGCCATCACCAAGGCGCGGCAGGGCTTTTACCCGTCCAACATCGTCGCCGACGTCGAAACGGAGCGGCTGGAACGCTTTTTCACCTCAGACCAGGGTGGCTACCGCGTGGACAAGGAAATCCGCGACATGGTGATATTCGCCCCCCAGAACCTCCTGTCCGACCCGCCCTTCACCAAGCTGGATTTCCTGTCCTGCCGCAACCTGCTGATCTACCTGGAAGCGGAACTGCAAAAGAAGCTGTTCCCCCTGTTCCATTACAGCCTGAACCCCGGCGGCATCCTCTTCCTGGGCAGCGCCGAGACCATCGGCGGCTTCACCGACCTGTTCGCGCCGCTGGATGGCAAGCACCGGTGCTACCGGAGCCTCGGCGGCACCCGGGTGGCGGCGGCGTTCCCGCCCACATCCCTATCCGTTTTGCCCGGCAGGGGCGTGGGCGAACCCGGCCCCAAGGAGGTGGTCAACATCCAGGAACTCATGGATCGCCTGATCCTGCGGCAGTTCGCCCCGGCCGCCGTGCTGGTCAACGAGAAGGGCGATATCACCTATGTCAGTGGCCGCACCGGCAAGTACCTGGAACCCGCCGCCGGCAAGGCCAACTGGAACATCCACGCCATGGCGCGGGAAGGGGTGCGCCACGCGGTGGCGACGGCCTTGCCGCAGGCGCTGCGCCAAGGCCGCAATGTCGATATCGACCACCTCGTGGTGGCCACCGAAGGCGGACCCCGGCATTTCGCCCTCGGCGTGCAGCCCATCGACGCCCCCCCGGAATTGCGCGGCATGGCGCTGGTCGTCTTCCAGGACACGCCCACATCCCTCCCGGCCCCACCGGCGGAAGCCGGGCCGCCGCCCCGGGCGCGCAACAAGCGCATGGCGGAACTGGAAGCCGAAACGACCAGGCTACTGGAAGAGAACCGCGCCCTGCGCGAAAGCATGCAGGCGTCGCACGAGGAGTTGCATTCGGCCAACGAGGAACTGCAATCCATGAACGAGGAAATGCAATCGACCAACGAGGAATTGACCACCTCCAAGGAAGAATTGCAGTCGCTCAACGAGGAATTGCAGACCGTCAACGCCGAGTTGCAAGCCAAGGTGGACGACCTCTCCCATGCCAACAACGACCTGAAGAACCTCTTGAACAGTACGGATATCGCCACCCTGTTCCTCGACGGCCGATTGCGGATCCGGCGCTTCGCCACCCCCGCCACCCGCCTGTTCAAACTGATTCCCGGCGACGTGGGCCGCCCCTTGTCCGACATCGTGTCGGAACTGGACTATCCGGAATTCCATACCGATATCCAGGAGGTGCTGCGCACCCTGGTCTTCTCCGAGAAGGCCATCCCGACCCGTGATGGCCGCTGGCATACGGTGCGGATCATGCCCTACCGCACGCTGGACAACGTGATCGACGGGGTGGTCATCACCTTCGTCGATATCACCGCCAGCAAAGTATTGGAAGCGGAATTGCGGCAGAGTAGAACCCAGGCGTCATAATCGTACCAAACCTTTGGTAGCCGGATATTTGACCACCCCAGGGATGGAGTAGCGGCATGACCCAGCAATCCGGACCCGACCAGCCCCTATCGGACCGCGCCCAAGCCCTTTGGTGCCAGCGGCCACGCGAATCCCGCTCCGACGCGGATGGGCGCAAGCTCCTTCAGGAACTTGAAATCCACCAGATCGAACTGGAGCTCCAGAACGAGGAATTGCGCCTGGCCCGCGCCGAGGCCGAGGCGGCCTTGGCGCGTTACACCGACCTATACGACTTCGCACCCATCGCCTATTTCACCCTCGACCCCACGGGGGCCATCCTGCGGGCCAACTTCGCCGGCGCCCGCCTCCTCGGCACGGAACGCGCCCACTTGATGGGGAAACGCTTCGGGCTGTGGGTGGAAAGCCCCGACCGCCCCGCCTTGGCCGACTTCCTAACACGGGCCTTCGCCACCCCCGGCACAGCCGCTTGCGAGGTGGCGCTGATCTCCCGTGGGGCCGGCCCCACCCTGATCCGTCTCGGGACCAGCCGGGATGGACCGAACCGGGAGTGCCGCGTGGTGGCCGAGGACATCACCGCCCGCGAACTGGCGCGGCAAGCGCTAGAGGCGGCCCATGCCGCAGCCCACGAGGCGAACCAGGCCAAATCCCGCTTCCTGGCGGCGGCCAGCCACGATTTGCGGCAACCGCTGCTGGCCCTGGGCCTGTATATCGATGGCTTGGCGGCGAAGCTCGGCCCCCGCGAGGCCGCCAACCTCGACAAAATGAAATCCTGCCTTTCCGGCCTGGGCGATTTGCTTTCCAGCCTGCTGGAACTGGGCAAGCTGGAAGCAGGCGCCGTCCGCACCCAATGTGGGGATTTTTCGCTGGACGACATGCTCCGGCAGTCTGTCATGGCCCAAGCGCCCAACGCGGACGCGAAAGGGATAGCCCTGCGCCATCGCCCCACCCGCCTGACCGGCCACACCGATGCCGCGCTGTTCAGGCGGATGCTCGGCAACCTGATCGCCAATGCCGTGCGGTATACCGCGCGGGGCGGTGTGCTGGTGGGCTGCCGGCGGCGGCGGGACAAGGTTTGGGTCGAGGTCTGGGATACCGGCGTGGGCCTGTCCCAAGATCAAATCCCCGCCGTTTTCGAGGAGTTCAGGCAACTCGGGAACCCCGGGCGCAACCCGGAGAAGGGCCATGGACTGGGCCTGTCCATCGTCGCCAAAACGGCCGCCTTGCTGGGAGTGCGGGTCCGGGTGCAGTCCCGGCCCGGCGTGGGCTCGCTGTTCGCGCTGGAACTGCCCCTGGGCGGCACCCTCCAACCGGCCAAGGAATCCGCGCCCGCTTGCCGGGCGCTGCGCATCGCCCTGGTCGATGACAATGCCGATGTCAGGGAATCCTTCACCTTCGCGCTGGAGGCCGAAGGGCACCGGGTGGTGGCGGCGGCCGACGGGGCGGAACTCCTCGCCAGGCTCGCGAATGGCCCGCCCGAGGTGCTGGTCGCGGACTACCAACTCGCCGGCGAAGAAACCGGGGTCGACGTGATCCGGTCGGTCAGGGCCGCTTTCGGCGTCCAAGTGCCGGCGCTGATCCTGACCGGCGATACCGATCCCCGTTCCATCCTTGGCCTGGGCGAAATGGGAATCCCCATCCAGCACAAACCCATCGAGTTGGATGATTTGATGGTGCGCATCGCCGAATTGGTGGCCGGAACCGGCTAGCCACCCCCCTTCCCAACCGAGGATCGATCATGCGGAAGAAAGGTATGACGAGCCAACCCTCCCAGCCGGTCATGGATGAATACCTGCGGGAAATCGGGCTGCCGGGCACAGGCATGCTGGTCGAGATCGCCGAAGGCCTGTTGCTGGCGGACAAGCCCGCCATCGCGGAAAAGCTCGGCCAGTTCCACGCCATGGGCATCCAGATCGCCATCGACGGAGAGGTGGCTTATGGATCATAAGCACACACAAGCTATTGATTATAAAAATAAACTAAAGCGCCTGTCCCACCGCGCAGAAGTACGCCTTGAGATAATCGGTCTCCGGGATGGCCGGATGCACCGGATGGTCCGCCGCCTGCCCGCCCCGCCCGAACAATACCAAGTGCCGGTCCAGATGCCGCGCCGTGGCCCGCAACAGATCGTGCAAGACCTCGCGCTGTAAATGGAAGGAGCAGGACGCCGACACCAGCACCCCACCATAGGCCAACACCTGCATCGCGCCCTGGTTCAAGCGCCGGTAGGCTTCGAGACCGGGGTTCATGTCCTTCTTGCGCTTGATGAAGGCGGGCGGGTCCAGCACCACCACATCGTAATGCCGCCGTTCCTCGCGGGCCTGCTTCAGGAACTCGAAGGCATCGGCGGCGATGAAATCCATCCGCTCCGCCACCCCGTTGAGCCGAGCGTTGTCCGCCGCCAGCGCCAAGGCCGCCGCCGAGGCGTCCACGCAATCCACCCGCGCCGCCCCGGCCACAGCCGCCTGCACGCCCCAAGCCCCGGCATAGGCGAACACATCCAACACCCGTTTGCCCCGGCATAATTCCGCCAGCTTGGCCCGGTTGTCGCGGTGGTCGAAGAACCAGCCGGTCTTCTGCCCCTCGACGGGATCGACCCGGAAGCGGGCACCGTTCTCGACGATCTCGACCGGCCCGTCCAGCGTCCCCGCCAGAATGCGGGTTTCGTTCCCCAAACCTTCCAGCGCCCGCAGGCTGGAGGTGTTCTTCAACACCACGGCGCGGGGCGAGAACAGCGTTTCCAGCGCCGCCAGCAAGGGTGCTTGCAGCTTTTCCATCCCGGCGGTATTGGTCTGCACCACGAACACCTCGCCGAAGCGGTCGATCACCACGCCCGGCAAGCCGTCGCTCTCGCCATAGGCCAGCCGGTAGTACGGCCCCGGATAGACCCGTTCGCGCCAATCCCGCGCCCGTTCCAGCCGCTTGACGAAAAACCGCGAATCGATGGACGTGTGGGTGTCGCGGCACAGCAGCCGGGCGGAAATCAGCGAATCGGGATTGACATAGGCCAGTCCCAGGGATTCGCCCTTGGCGTTCTCCACCACCGCCAAATCCCCCGCCGCCAAGGCTTTGAGCGGGGTCGCGGCGATATCGACCTCGTTGCTGAAAATCCAGGCGTGGCCGGCCCTAAGGCGGCGGTCTTCGTTCTTCTTGAGGCGCAAACGGGGATAATCGGTCATGGCGATCCTGATGCGAATAAACGGAAACCGGGGATTATCGCACCGCCCGGCATTTCCCGGTTGTCCGAAACCGGCGCAGCGGCCATGATGATGGCCTCGCCCAGCACCCAGGTAGCCGATGGACACCTTCACCCTGCACCTCCACAGCGCCCTGCGCTCCGAAACCCTCGAAGGCGTGGCAAGCTTCGTGGGCGAGGACGCCTCCGGCAGCTTCGGCCTCCAGGCCCGGCACGAGCGCTTCATGACCGTGCTGGTGTTCGGGCTGGCCCGCTACCGCCCGCGGGGCCAACCCTGGCAATATCTGGCCCTGCCGGGCGGCGTGCTGCGCTTCGCCGACAACCGGCTGACCATCGCCGCCCGCCACTATCTGCGCGGCACCGATTACGCCGGGATCAGCGCCGAACTGACCGGGCAGATGCTCAGGGAAGAACAAGCCCTGGCCGGGCTCAAACGCAACCTGGAACGGCTGGAAACGGCCTTGTTACGGCAGCTTTTAGAATTGAACCGTGGGAGCTGAAGCATGGACGAATCCGACCAACTCCGCCGCGCCATCGAAACCCAAGCCCGGCGCATGGCCCAGGCCGAGCGCGAGCGCCCCACCCTCTTGGCCCAGACCGTGTTCCTGGGCGTTTTGGCCTTGCTGCTGGTGGTGCCGGTGGTGCTGGGGGCTTATCTCGGGCGCTGGCTGGACACCTTGAGCGCGGGCTATTCGGTGCGCTGGACCGTGGGCTTAATCCTCGCGGGGCTGGGGATCGGCCTGTTCAATGTGTATTGGTACATCCGGGAGCATTGAGCCATGGAATCACTGGATTTCGCCCCCTTCCTGGCCTTCGACCTCGGCCCTTGGCATATCGGCCCCACCGTCTTGACCACCTGGCTCATCATGGTCCTGCTCGGCGGCGGGGCTTGGCTCTCGACCCGTAACCTCAGCGTGGACACGCCTTCCCGCTGGCAAACGCTGCTGGAAGGCGCGGTGGGTTCGATGGAAGCCGCCATCGCCGCCGTCGCGCCCAGCGCCTCCGGGCGGCTGCTGCCCTTCATCGGCACGCTGTGGGTCTACACCGTCGCCGCCAACCTCATCGGCTTGATACCGGGCCTGGGTTCGCCCACCGCCGATCTCTCGGAAACCGCCGCCCTCGCCCTCTTGGTGTTTCTCTCGGTGCATTGGTATGGCATCCGCGAGGGCGGCCTCGGCTATTTCCGCCATTACCTCGCGCCCAGCCCGCTCCTCCTGCCCTTCCATCTGCTGAGCGAAATATCCCGCACCCTGGCCCTCGCCATGCGCTTGTTCGGCAATATGATGAGCCTGGAATTGGCGGTGCTGCTGGTACTGTTGGTGGCGGGCTTCCTGGCCCCGGTGCCACTGTTATTGCTGCATATCGTGGAAGCCTTGGTGCAGGCGTATATTTTCGGCATGTTGGCCTTGATCTATATCGCGGGCGGCTTGCAATCGCAGGCCCGGCCCGCCCCTCCATCCGCTAAGGAGCCTTGAATGAGCGATATGCATTGGTTCGTCATCCTGTCCACGGTGGGCGCGGCGCTCGCCATCGCCATCGGCGTCCTGGCCCCAGGGCTCGCCATGGGCAAGGCCATCGCCCAGGCGCTCGACGCCCTGGCCCGCCAACCCGAGGCCGAGAAAGCCATCACCCGCACCTTGTTCATCGGCCTCGCCATGATCGAATCCCTAGCGATCTATGTGCTGGTGGTGGTGTTGATTATCTTGTTCAGGAATCCCTTGATCGAGTATTTGTTGAAATAGGTCCGGTACCCCGCCCATGAACTTCGACTGGACCACCTTCGCCCTGGAATTCCTCAATTTCCTCATCCTGCTGTGGCTACTGCGCCGCTTCCTGTATCAGCCGGTGCTGGAAGTCATCGCCGCCCGCCAGCGCAAGATCGAGGATCAACTCCACGACGCCGAGCGCAGCCGCGCCGAAGCCCAAACCGCCCGCGAAGCTTGCGAACACCAGCAAGCGGCTTGGGCCGATGAACAACTCCAGGCCCGCGCCGAATTGGCGAAGTCCATCGCCGCCGAGCGCGAACGCCTGCTGCGCGGCGTGGCCGACGAGGTCGCCGAGGCCCGCGCCAAATTCCAAGCCCAGGAAGAACGGGAGCGGCAAGATTGGGCGCGGGCCACCGAACAGCGGGCCTTGGCACTCGGCGGACGCTTCGTGGCGAAGCTATTGGAACGCGCCGCCGGGCCGGAACTCGAAGCCCGCTTGGTCAACTGGGCGCTGGCCGATTTGGCGGAATCACCCGCCGGGCAGGCCGAAACCCTCCGCGCCGCCCTGGCCGGGGACGGGCCGGAGGTGGTCAGCGCCTTTCCCCTGGCCGATGGGCAACGCGCCGCGATTAGCGCCGCGCTCGCGCAACTGGCGGGACAGCCGATCCAGGTCACGTTCCGGGAAGACGCCGAGGTGCTGGCCGGGTTGCGCATCCACGCCGGAGCCTGGGTATTGGCGGCCAATTTACGGGACGAGTTGCAATTCTTCCAGGCCGCCGGGGAATCCGAACATGGACCGGATTGATCCGCCCACGCCCCGGTTGGACCGGGTCGCGGAACACGTGGAGCGCTACCGCCCCGCGCCGCGCCTGTCGGAACAGGGCCGGGTGTTGTCGGTGGGCGATGGCATCGCCTGGGTCGGGGGTTTGCCTTCGGCGGCGATGGACGAACTCTTGCGCTTCGGGGACGGCAGCCAAGGTTTGGTGTTCCATCTGGGCCGGGATGCGCTGGGCGCGATTGTGCTGGGGGCGGATGCCCGGCTGGCCGCGGGTGCGCCGGTTTACACCACCGGGCGGCGGCTCGAACTGGGCGTGGGCGATGGCTTGCTGGGACGGGTCGTCGATCCCTTGGGCCGTCCCCTGGACGGCCTGCCCGCCCCGGACCCGGACCAGCGCCGCGAACTGGACCCGTTGTCCCCGCCCCTCGTGGCGCGGGATTTCGTGAACCGTCCCCTGCACAGCGGCATCAAGATCGTCGATGCCCTGATTCCCCTGGGGCGCGGCCAGCGCCAGCTCATCATCGGCGACAACGGCACCGGCAAAAGCGCCCTGGCCCTCGATATGGTGCTGAACCAAAAAGGCCAGGGCGTCTTATGCGTCTACGTCCTCATCGGCCAGAAGCGTTCCGCCACGGTCGGCGTCATCGACCTCCTGCGCCGCCAAGGAGCCTTGGACTACAGCACCGTGGTCGTGGCCGAGGGGAGCGACAGCCCCGGCTTGAAATACCTCGCGCCGTTCGCGGGTTGCGCGGTGGCCGAGCATTGGCTGTGGCGGGGCCGGGATACCCTGGTAGTCTACGACGATCTTTCCACCCACGCCCGCGCCTACCGCGAACTCTCCTTGCTGCTGCGGCGTCCGCCGGGCCGGGAAGCCTATCCCGGCGATATTTTCTATCTGCACTCGCGCCTGCTGGAACGCTCCACCCGCCTCGCCCCCGGCCACGGCGGCGGCAGCTTGACCGCCCTGCCCCTGGTCGAAACCGAACAGGGCGAAATCGCCGCCTACATCCCCACCAACCTGATTTCCATCACCGACGGCCAGATTTACCTGGACCGCCACCTGTTCAGCGCCGGCTTCCTGCCCGCCATCGATATCACCCGTTCGGTCTCGCGCATCGGGGGGCAAGCCCAACATCCCCGCATCAAGCAGGAAGCCGGGCGCATGAAGCTGGATTATCTGCAATTCCTGGAGTTGGAAACCTTCACCCGCTTCGGCTCCAAGCTCGACGCCGGGATGGAGGACAAAATCCGCAAGGGCCGCATCCTCCGGGAAATCCTCAAGCAGGAACGCCTGGCCCCGGTCGCCGCCGAGTCGCAACTGGCCTGGATGATGGCCTATCAGGCCGGCCTGTTCGGGACACCCGACCCCGCCGCCATCCGCCGCACCCTGGACCGGCTGGCACTCGCCCTGCGCGACACGCCGCTGCGCCTGGACGACGACCATACGGCCTGGAACCGCTGGCTGGCGAACCTGTTCCCCGGCGGCAAGGACAGCGCATGAGCCGCCGCGCCCAGGTCGAGGAACACATGGCGCGGCTCGCGGAAATCTCCGGCATCCTGGCCGCAATGAAAACCCTGGCCTCCATCGAAACCCACAAATTCGCCCGTTATATGGCCCAGCAAGCGGCCCTGGTCGAAAATATCGAAACCGCCGCCGCCGATTTCCTGGCTTTCCATCCCGATTTCCGGGACGACGCCACCGCAGCCGACGACGCACGGCGGCTGTGGCTTGTGATCGGTTCGGAACGGGGATTTTGCGGGGATTTCAACGAGGCGGTGGCGGCGGCGCTGGAAGCTTCGCCGGAACCGGGGCCGCGCCTGCTGGTGGTGGGCCGCCGCCTGGCCGGGAAGCTGGAACGGCACCCGCGCCTCGTCGGTTGGCTGGACGGTCCCAATACCGCCGAGGAAGTCCGGCCCGTGCTGGACCGTTTGTTGAATCAATTGCACGCCTTGCGGGAAACACCGCCCGCCTGGACCCGGCTCGGCGTCCTGGCCCACGCCGCGGAGGGCGGTGTCGTCCCGCACACGGTGTTGCCGATGCAGCCGCCGCAGTCCACCCGGCCCGCCTATCCGCCCCGGCTCAACCTCGACCCGGCGGAATTCTTCGCCGGATTGACCGGGCATTACCTCGCCGCCAAGCTGCCCTGCCTATTCCACGGCTCGCTGCTGGCCGAGAACCGCCGCCGCCTGGAACACATGGAACGGGCGCTCCACCGGATGCAAGCCAAGCTCGAAGACCTGGGCCGCGCGCGCAACGCCCTGCGGCAGGAGGAAATCACCGAGGAAATCGAGATGATCCTATTGAGCGCGGAGGCGCGGCTGGGCGGGATCAATTAGCCTTCCGCGCCGATACCGCCTGCAAATATTCGGATTGGGAAATCTGGTCGTCGTCGTCGAGGTCGAGGACGCTGAACAGCCGGATCAGGTCCAGGTTCACCGGCTTCAGCACGTTATATTCGGGCAGCGACAACGCCCCGTCGGTATTGGTGTCGGTGAACTTGAAGGTCTTCTTGGCGATACGCAAGGCCCGGCCCGTGCGGGCATCGACGAATTCCTCGGGACTCAGCAATCCGCTATGGTCGATATCCAATTGGTCGAACTGCTTGCTTTGCTGCTGTTCCAGCCAGGCCTGGACCTCCTCCACACCGAGATAGCCGCTGGCATCGGTGTCTATCCCCATGAACTCCAAAGCCCGGCCGGCCTGGACTTCGTCCTGGGTGATGGTGCCATCGCGGTTGGTGTCGTAATCGGCGGGGAAGAAAGTGTCCGGCGGATGCTTGGCGCAGACGGTGCCGACCGACAGCAGCAAGATCAGCCCGGCGGATAAGCGTTGATGGAGGTTCATGGCGGTTTCTCGGATCGCTGGGGCGCGATGGTGGTGGATGCGGAGGGCCGGCCCGGCGGGATGAGTGTAAAGGCCGATTGTGGCGGAATCATGGAGGCTGGCGGGGCTGCCATCCTGGTGCATGATTGTGGGGGATTCTAACCGGATGGTCCGGTGCCCGCCAGTTCGCGCCACCAATGGCGGCGCAGTCCAAGCTCCGATCCATGGGCTATCACCGCCGCGCCACGCCCTTCAAATGATCCGCCAACCGTAGCGCCAGCGCGATAATGGTCAAGGTGGGATTGGCGAAACCACTGGTCGGAAACACCGAGGAACCCGCGATATAAATATTATCCAAACCATGGATACGGCAGTTTTCATCCACCACGCCCCAGCGCGGATTCACATTCATGCGCGTGGTGCCCATATGATGGCCGGCACCGCTCGCGCCATAGAGTATCTCCGGTTCGTTCTCGGGCATTTCCACCGCCATCCGGCCAAACCCGGAACGCTCCACTTCGGCGGCGATCAAGCGGTGGGCCACGCCGATTCCCTGTTTATCCAAGGCCGAAATCCGCCAATCGATGGTGGCTTTGGGCAAATCCAAGGCATCCCGTTGTTCCGAAAGCCGTATCCGGCTATCCGGGTTGGGCACCTGCTCCACGAAATTGGATAAGCGATAGATCACCGGATATTTTGTCGGTGCATGGGCCTGCACGAATTGCTTGAATATTTTCCGGTATTTCTGGAAGGCCATCAGCGCCACGGTATCGAGGGCGTCGATATCCATGATGTTCTTGCGGGCGTCATGGGCCAATTCAACCAGCTTATCGAACGCCGACGGGGTATTGATGGTGATTTCCGCGCGGAAATCGGGAATCCGATATTGCCTCACCACGGCTTCGGGCAAGGCCAAATGGCATTGCACCCAACCGGCGCGGGATTGCTGCGGCGCTCCGTAGATACGCAAGGGCTGATGCCCGTTATGGGGCAATATCTTCCCGCTGCGATACCAGATATGCTCCATGAAAAACCGTCCGACCAAATCATGATCGTTCCCCAACCCATTCCCCTGGATTTGATTCGACAGCAGCAATAGCCGGGCATTTTCCACGCCCCCCGCCGCCAGCACATAATGCTTGGCCTTCACCGCGAAACGCCTGCCGGTCAAGGTCCGCACCGCGACATCCCGGACATGGGGAGTATCCTTATCGCGATTGATGGCGGCCACATTGGCGTAAATATAAGCGGTAATATTGGCGGCATCCGCGATTTGCCCGCGATAATGGCTACCGAAGCGCCGGGCATCGAACTTGGTCTGGCCCATATAGCGCGACATGACGGTTTCGACCTTATCCGTCGAAAACGGGAACAAACCCAAACCCAACTCCGCAGCCACCTGGGCCGGATCGCAGTCGTTATCGCCCAAGTCCAAGTGTTGCTGGGCACGGGCATAATAAGGCCGCAGGGTCTCGATCCCGAACGGCCAGCCACTATAGGGAATCCAGGACACGCGCTCGAAATTGAGCGCCCGCAACGGCACGCAATGCCCACCCCAAAGATTGGTCGCCCCACCGAAATACCGGGGCCGCAGGAATCTCAAGCCATTATATTTACGCCCCACATTATGGATGGCCTGCAACCGCTGGGTACGCCTGTCCACTTGTAGACCGCCGCTTTCCAAGAGACAGATATCCATGCCACTATGGGCGAATTCCAGGGCGATCATAATTCCAGCCGCCCCCGCCCCGATAATACAGATATCCGTTTCCACCAGCCTATCGTCATCCATATCCCTGGCATCGATCATCATGGGTGTTATTCTGCTCGTTTGGATGTGTTATCGACTATTTCCGGTGAACACGCGCCGCATGGACCCGGAATCCCGCGCCATGTTATCGCAGCCTCCGCATCGCGCGTCGATAGGAAATATCACTGACTTTGGCGGCCTATCCGCCTTCTTTACCGGGAAAACATCCCTCCGCAGGTCCGGCGTCCGCCCCGGTAAGGGATCAAGGCCGCGAGGCCACATCGCCGGACTCCATGCCAGGCCGGAATCGTGGCATCTTTGTCTGTAAGCCGACACACCATCACGCTTCAACAGCATCCACCGTAAAGTCGAAAACGCTTGATCTATCAATGCCCCACCCCGTCAACGGCATGGATGGCACCGAATGTGCTTGAACCTCGGCAACAATCCCACCGATATCGCTTGGAAAGCCACCCGCGCTGGCCACCCCGCCCCGACAACCCCTCGTTGACCCCAGGATAGACCCGCTGGATTCACCCAGCTTCCCGCGCTTGCCAAAAGCCGGGCTGGATTAAACCCATAAGACATGAGTAAGAGCTATGCAAAATTTGAATTATTCCGAACTGACCCAATACGCGAAAGCGCTGGCGAATTTCACCCCGGAACAGGAGCGCGTGGTCATGGAAGCGGGTGCCTTGCTGAAACCCCATTTGGTCGAAGTCACCGAATCCTTCTACGACAAACTGCTGGCCATCCCGGAAACCCGTAGATTCCTGCAAGGGCGTACCGAACGCCTCAAAAACACCCATTTGTCCTGGCTGGATAAAATATTTACCGGACCTTATGACAATGAATATACCGCCTATATGTACATGGTGGGCGTCATCCATGTCCGGGTGGATTTGCCGGTGGAATTCATGGCGGCGGGGATGACTTTGATCGCGGACGCCATCTCCACCAAGCTGAACGCCCTCTACGGCGGCGACCATCGCCAATCCCGCGACACCATGGCGGCGATCAATGGGGTCTTGGGGTATTCCCTCATCGTGATGCAAAAATCCTATCAATCCTCGATGGAGGAACAATTGCAGAAGTTCTTGAAAATCACCGGCATCACCCGTGCGCTGTATCAAAACATGGCCCTGGCTTATAAAGGTTGACCGGGCGGGATCGCCCCGCCCATCCCGTTTCCCCCTGTCCCCGCGCCGGGGGCTGGGTTATAGTGCGCGGCCCTTCCCTGACGCCGCCCGACCGTGCCCGCCGATTCCCACCCGAAAATTCTGTACCGCATCGCGTGGTTGGCCTTGGCGCTGGCCGTCGGCCCCGCCCAAGCCACCGCCCCAGCGGGCGGCGCGACGCCCACGACCGGCGGGGTGGACCTGGATGCCGGGCCAATCCAAGCCGCAGGGCTGGTGGTCGAGCCACTGCGGGCCGTGGCCTTCCAGCCGGAAACCACCGCCTATGGCAAGGTACTGGATATCCAGCCCTTGCTGGAACTCCGGGTTCGCCACCGGGCGGCGCGGGCCGAGGCCGAAGTCGCCGCCGCCGCGCTGGAACTGGCCCAGCGCAACCGCGAGCGCCTGGGCACCTTGCACCGGGAGGACATCGTCGCCGAGCGCGAGTTGATCCACGCCGAGGCGCAATGGCAATCCGACCGCGCCAAAGCCGGGGCCGCCCGCCGCCTGTTGGACGAAATCCGCCACCAAGCCGAGCAAGCCTGGGGGGCCGCCGTGGCGCGGCTGGCTCTGGACGAGGGTTCGGCGCTGTTCGACGAGTTGTTGAGCCACCGCCGGGTATTGCTCCTGGTCGCCCTGCCGCAGGGCTACGCCTTGCCGCAGCGGGAAACGCCGCTGTTCATCGCCAAGGACGCTGAGCGGGCCCAGGCGGTGCGGGCCGAAGCCATCGCCCCCGCCACCCAGACCGATGACTTGGTGCAGGGCGAGACTTGGTTCTACCACGCCGCCGAGCCGGGTTTGCGGTCGGGGATGCGGGTCCAGGTCTGGGCCCCCTTGGCCGGCACCCGACTCAACGGGGTGGCGCTTCCGCTAGCGGCGGTGGTGTGGCAGGGCGGGAAACCTTGGGTTTATCGCCAGACCGGGCCGGGCCATTTTGGCCGGGTGGAAGTCGCGGGCTACCGGGACTATGGCGGGGCGTGGTTCGTCGAGCGGGGCTTCGCGGCGGGCGACAAAATCGTCGTGACCGGGGCGCAGACCTTGCTATCGGAGGAATTCCGCAGCGGCATCCCGGACGAGGACGACGACTGAGGCCCGGCCCACGAGATGCTCTCCGCCATCGTCCGCTTTTCCGTGCATCGGCGCGGGCTGGTGCTGGCCCTGGCCCTGGTGTTGCTGGCCTATGGCGGCTTCGTCCTCAACCGGGCCGGGCTGGATATCTTCCCGGAATTCTCCGCCCCCCGCGTGGTGGTCCAGACCGAAACCCCCGGACTCACCGCCGAACAGACCGAAACCCTGGTCACCCAGCGTATCGAAAAGCATCTGGCCGGGTTGATCGGCCTCGAAACCCTGCACTCCGAATCCATCCAAGGCTTGTCCGTGGTCACGGCCATCTTCCAAGATGGCAGCGATATCTATCGCGACCGGCAGTGGGTGGGCGAACGCCTCGCCGCCCTGGCCGGGGAATTGCCCATCGGCACCGGGCCGCCGGTGGCCGTGCCGCTATCGTCGTCCTCGGCCACGGTGTTGACCCTCGGCCTCAAATCCAAAACCCACAGCCTGACGGAATTGCGCGACCTGGTGGACTGGACCCTGGCTCCCAGGCTGCTGGCGGTGCCGGGCGTGGCCGATGTCAACGTGTTCGGTGGCGAAGTCCGCCAATTGCAAATCCAGCCCGACCCCGACCAGTTACGCCGTTTCGGCCTGGGCATCGAAGATGTCGCGCTCGCGGCGCGGCAGGCCACCGGCATGCCCGGCGCGGGCTTCGTCGAGAACGGCAACCAGCGCATCGCCCTGGCCGTGACCGGATTGCCCAGTGACGCCACCGCGCTCGGGCAGGTGGTCTTGGCCCGCAAGGACGGCGGCAACCTGACCCTGGCCGATGTCGCCAGCGTCAAAACCGCCGCCAAGCCGCCCATCGGTGCCGCCGCCATCGACGGCGAACCCGCCATCGTCCTCATGATCATCGGCCAGTACGGGGCCAACACCCTGAGCGTGTCGCGGAACGTGGAAAGCGTACTGGCGGCTGTCGCCCCGCTGCTCGCCCGGCAAGGAATCGATTTCCACCCCAAGCTGTTCCGGCCGGCGGATTACATCGAACGCTCGTTAAGCAACCTGTCCGGGCATCTGCTAATCGGCGGGGCGCTGGTGGTCCTGGTGCTGTACGCCTTTTTGTTCGATGCCCGCACCGCCTTCATTTCCGCCGTGGCGATCCCGCTGTCCTTGCTCGCCGCCGTGGTGCTGCTGCTGGCCCTGGGCGTGAACCTCAACATCATGGTGCTGGGCGGGCTGGCCATCGCCCTGGGCGAGGTGGTGGACGACGCCATCATCGACACCGAGAACATCTTCCGCCGCCTCCGCGAAAACCGCCTGCGCAACCCGCCCAAACCCGCCTTCCGGGTGGTCTACGCCGCGTCGATGGAAGTGCGGGGTTCGGTGGTCTATGCCAGTTTCATCGTGGCCTTGGTGTTCCTGCCGCTGCTGAGTTTGGGCGGCGTGGCGGGACGGCTGTTCGCGCCCCTGGGCTATGCCTATATCCTCGCCATCTTGATGTCGCTGCTGACGGCACTCACGGTGACGCCCGCACTGTGCTATTCCCTGTTGGAACACCGCGCCGGGGGCGGCCATCCGCCCTTGATCGGCTGGCTACAACCGCGCTACGGCGCTTTGCTCGGCGGGGTGGCGCGGCATCCGGCCTGGGCTTTATGGGGAGGCTTGGCGGTGTGTGGGCTGGCTTTGGCGCTGTTGCCGACGCTGAGCGGCGAATTCCTGCCCGAGTTGCGCGAAGGCCATTACATCGTCCACACCGCTAGCCTGCCGGGCACCGCGCTTACCGAATCCCTGCGCATCGGCGGGCAACTGCGGCGGCAGTTCGCCGAATTGCCGGAAGTGGTGTCGGTCTCGCAATGGGCTGGGCGGGCCGAACGCGGGGCCGATACCTATGGCAGCCATTACAGCGAATACGAAGTCCATCTGAAGCCCTTGTCCGGCAGTGAACAAGGCGCGGTGCTGGAGCGGCTGCGGCGGATATTGAAGAATTTCCCCGGCATCCTGTTCGAGGCCAACACCTTCCTCGCCGAGCGGGTGGACGAGACCATTTCCGGCTATACCTCGCCCGTGGTGGTGAACCTATACGGCCACGACCTGGACCCACTGGACGCAGCGGCCCGCCGCCTCGCCGCCCTAATCCAAACCTTGCCCGGTGCCACCGACGTGCAGGTGCGTTCGCCGCCCGGCACGCCGATGCTGCAAGTCCGCCTGGACCGGGACAAGTTGGCCGCCCATGGCCTGCGTCCCTTGGACGCCGCCGACGCCGTGCAGACGGCCATGCAGGGCCGGACAGTCGGCAGCTATTACCTGGACCACCGAGCCTACGACGTGAGCGTCATCCTGCCACCGGAGGCGCGGGCGCGGGTCGAAAGCGTGGCACGCATCCCCTTGCGCAATCCCGAGGGCGTGCTGGTGGAATTGGGACAGGTCGCCGATATCCGGCAGGTCGGCGGGCGCTACAACATCCTGCACCGGGGCGGACAGCGGGTACAGACCGTGACCGCCCAGGTCGAAGGCCGCGACGTGGTATCGTTCATGGAGGAATTGCGGGCGAAAGTCTTGGGTGATTTGGACCTGCCGCCGGAGATTTACCCGGAATTCACCGGGGCCGCCATCGAGCAGGCCCAGGCGCGGGACGAACTGGTGTTGCATGCGTTGTTGGCGGGCGTGGGCGTGTTGCTGCTGATCCAGGCTGCCCTCGGGAGTGTGCGGCTGATGCTGCTGACCCTCGCCAACCTACCGTTCTCGCTGGCGGGCGGGGTGGCGGCGGCGCTGTGGGCGGGCGGCACCTTGTCGGTGGGGTCGATGGTGGGTTTTGTCACCTTGTTCGGGATCACGGTGCGGAACGCCATCATGCTGATTTCGCATTACCGGCATCTGGTGGAGGTGGAAGGCCATCCCTGGACTACCGCCACCGCCATTTTGGGCGCGCAGGAACGCCTGCCCTCGATCCTGATGACGGCCCTGGTCACGGCCCTCGCCATGTTGCCCATCGCGGTGAACAGCGATAATCCGGGGCGCGAGATCATGGGGCCGATGGCGGCGGTGATTATCGGCGGGCTGGCGTCCTCGACGGTGTTGAATCTGGTGTTGTTGCCGGCGGTGTTGGCGAGGTTCGGGCGGTTCGGGGAGGCGGGGAGCGGGCGGCGGCGTGTGTAAAATGGCGGATAGTGGATGGTTTTGCGAATATGGGAAGCAACAGCAAAGCTGTTATCACCGCATCGCCATCACAACGGAGATGGAAATCCTATTCCGTGAAACAAGGCAACCCATAACCCAATATCAAATAATAAAACCTCATCATGTCAATCCCCGACTTCCAATCCATCATGTTGCCCCTTCTAAAACTCGCGGAAGACGGGCAAGAACACGCCAACAAAGAAGCCAAGGAAAAACTGGCGCTGCATTTTTCCCTATCGGAAGCAGAACGGGAAGAGCTCTTACCCAGCGGGCGACAAACCACTTTTGATAACCGGGTAGCCTGGGCGCGTTCTTACTTGAAGATGGCTTTATTATTAGAAGTGCCGCGCCGTGGCTTTTTCCGTATCACACAACGTGGCAAAAGCGTCATCCAAAAAAATCCAGAGAAAATAAATATAAAATTCCTTGAGCAGTTCCCGGAATTCAGCGCTTTTAAAACACCCGACAAGCCGAATATTAAAGAAGCACTCATTGAACAACCATCAGAAACACAAACCCCCGAAGAAACCTTGGATGCCGCGCATATCAAGCTCAAACAAACCCTTGCCGAGGAATTGATCCAAACCATCAAAGCATGTAGTCCGGCATTCTTTGAAAAACTGGTGGTCGATCTGCTTGTCAGGATGGGCTATGGCGGTACCCGCAAAGATGCCGGGAAAGCGGTGGGTAAATCCGGTGACGGTGGGATTGATGGAATTATCAAGGAAGACCGTTTAGGGCTAGATGCGATATATATTCAAGCCAAAAAATGGGAAGGCACTGTAGGACGCCCCGAAATTCAAAAGTTTGCGGGCGCGTTGATGGGACATGGCGCTCATAAAGGGGTTTTCATTACAACATCCAATTTTAGTAAGGAAGCTATCGACTTCGCTTCCAGCGTCAATTTGAAAATCGTCCTGATCGATGGACAAACCCTAGCCACACTCATGATCGACCACAATGTCGGAGTATCGCCAATCGTCTCTTATGAGATCAAAAAGCTCGATCTCGATTATTTCATCGAAGCCTAATCCACACCGGAAATCAGCGATATGACGACCGCCCCCCACTACCTCATCGGCATCGACCTAGGCACCACCCACACCGTGGCCGCCTACGCGGAGCTGGCCCACGGCACCGCCCACAAGCTCGAACTCTTCCCCATCGAACAATCCATCAAGCCCGGCCAAGTCGCCGCCCGCCCGCTGCTGCCCTCGGCCCGCTACCACGCCGCGCCCGCCGAACTGTCGGACACCGACACCGCCCTGCCCTGGCCCCCCACCGAACCCCCCCAAGACCACCGCCCCGTGGTCGGCGAACTGGCGCGGCTCTTGGGAGCCAAAAGCCGCGGCCGCCTCATCATGAGCGCCAAAAGCTGGCTCTCCCACGCCGGGGCCGACCGCACCGCCGCCATCCTGCCCTGGGGCGCACCGGAAGACGTGCCCAAGATTTCCCCGGTGGACGCCAGCGCCAGCTATCTGCGCCATGTGCGTTCGGCCTGGAACGCCCAACACCCCGAAGCCCCCTTGGAACGGCAAGACCTGGTCGTCACCGTCCCCGCCTCCTTCGACGAAGCCGCCCGCGCCCTGACCCTGGAAGCCGCCCGGCTGGCGGGACTCCCCAAACTGCGCCTGCTCGAAGAACCCCAGGCCGTCTGCTACGACTGGCTGTGGCAACACCGCAAGACCCTGCAAAAGGAACTCGACGGCGTGCGGCTGCTGCTGGTCTGCGACGTGGGCGGCGGCACCACCGACCTGACCCTCATCAAGGTCGAACCCGGCGCGGACGAACCCAAACTGACCCGTATCGCGGTCGGCAACCATCTCATGCTAGGCGGCGACAACATCGACCTGACCCTCGCCCATCTCGCCGAACAGCGGATGCTGGGCGGCGATAAACGCCTGTCCTCCGCCGAGCTCTCGCAACTGGTGGAGCAATGCCGCCTCGCCAAGGAACGCCTCCTGGCCGACGTCGCCCCCGACACCGCCACCGTCACCCTGCTCGGCGCGGGTTCCCGTTTGATCGGCGCGGCGCGTTCGGTCGAACTCGACCGCGACGAAGTCCACCGCATGGTGCTGGACGGTTTTTTCCCCCGTGTGGGACTGCACGAACATCCCGACCGCAAGCGCAGCGGCGTGGTGGAATTCGGCCTGCCCTATGCTGCCGACCCCGCCATCAGCAAGCACCTCGCCGCCTTCCTCAGCCAGCACCGGACCACGGCGGCGGAAGCCCTCGGTTCCAACAGCGAAACGCCGGTGCCCGACGCCCTGTTGCTGAATGGCGGCGTGTTCCGTAGCCCGGTCATCGTGCGGCGCATCGTCGAGCAAATGGCTGAATGGGGCGGCCAAGCGCCCAAAGTCCTACGCAATGAGCGGCCCGACCAAGCCGTGGCCTATGGCGCGGTGGCTTACGGTTTAGCCCGGCGCGGCCACGCCATCCAGCGCATCGGCGGCGGCTCGGCCCGGAGCTATTTCTTGTTGGTGGATACCGGCGCGGACCAAGCCCAGCGCGGCGTGTGCATCCTGCCGCGCGGCACCGAGGAAGGCCGCGAAGTGGTGTTGGCCGAGCGCACCTTCTCGTTGCGGCTAGGCCAGCCGGTGCGGTTCCATCTGGCCTCGTCATCCGGGGATATGCGCTACCAGCCGGGCGAATTGGCCGAGATCGACGAGGAACGCTTCCAGAACCTGCCGCCACTGGCCGTGGCCTTCGACCGCGACAGCGCCCAGGGCGGCCAGGAACAAGCCGTCCGCATCGCCGCCGCGCTGACCGAAATCGGCACCCTCGACCTGCAATGCGTGGCGGTGGACGACCCCGAAAAGCGCTGGAACATCGAATTCCAATTGCGCCGGGGCGCGGCCCAGCCAGTATTGGAAGCCCGCCGCCATCCGCGCTTGGACGAGGCTTTGGAAAAAATCCGGCTGGTGTTCGGCAAGAAGACCAAGACCGCCGATCCCAAGGCCATCAAGGGCTTGCGCAGCGAACTGGAAAAAAGCCTGGGCGGGCGCGGCGATTGGGAGACACCTTTGCTGCGGGAATTGTTCGGTGCCCTGCTGGAAGGCTTGCCGCACCGCCGCCGCAGCGCCGACCACGAGCGGGTCTGGCTCAGCCTGGTGGGCTATTGCCTGCGGCCCGGCTTCGGCTATCCGCTGGACGATTGGCGGGTGGAACAGGTGTTCGCCGTCTACGGGCAGGGCTTGCAGTTCGTCAACGAGCCGCAGAATTGGGCCGAATGGTGGACCCTGTGGCGGCGCATCGCGGGCGGCCTGGACGCGGCGGCGCAGACTGCGGTGTTCCACGACCTGGCCGAGATCATCAACCCGGACACCGCCAAGCGCGGCAACAACGTCACCCTGGCGAAAAAGCGCGGCTACGAGGACATGGTGCGGCTGGCGGCGGTGTTGGAACGCCTGCCCGCTGCGAACAAGGCCGAACTCGGCGGCTGGCTGCTGCACCGGCTGGAAAAATCCAGCGAACCCATGGAAAGCTGGTGGGCCTTGGGCCGCATCGGAGCCCGCGTGCCTTTCCACGGCAGCGCCCACAACGTGGTGCCGGTGGCGACGGTGGAGCGTTGGCTGGAAACGGTCATGGGGCGGGATTTCAGGAAGGAGCCGCATCCCGGCTTCGCCGCCGCGCTCTTGGGCCGGATGAGCGGCGACCGCGAGCGCGATCTGGAACCCGCCACCCGGCACCGGCTGATCGACAAACTCCGCGCCGCCAAGGCACCGGAATCCTGGATTTCGATGGTGTCCGAGGTGAAGGAATTGACCGAGGCCGACGAGCAGCGGATTTTCGGCGAAGCCTTGCCACCCGGTTTGAAGCTGATCGGCTAGGGCATTTTCATATTTTCCGTAGGGTGGGCACGGAATACGTGTCCACCCTACGGAATCCGATCGCCCACAAAAAACGCCCGCGGTTTCCCGGCGGGCGTCGCGTTCCGGTCGGGGCCGGATCACTTCTTGAAGTTGTTCACCACCACCGTGCCCCCGGAAACCACCAAATCCGGGTATTCCAGAATTTTGAAGCGCTCGAAGGCGTTACCGCGCACGGCGATCATATCGGCGGGCGCATCGGGCGTCAGGGTGCCCAGCTTGGCAATCCCGAGATGCTCGCCAGCCCTGGAGGTCGCCGCCTTGAACACGTTCAGCACGTCGGCGAAGTCGATGCCATCGCCGCTGGTCAGGTGCAGCATGAGATGCATTTCCTCGCCGTTCACTCCCCACGGCACGTTGTCGTGGCCGATCTCGGAACCATAGAGATAGCGGTCGTACAGCCCGTGTTCCTCCATGGCGTGGGTCAGGGTGTGGGCATTGGCGAAGATGCCCACGCAGGAAGCAAGCGTGTCGAGGGTGGTCACGAACCGCATATCGGCATGGACGGCGTCGTGCAGGGTGGTTTCGTCGATGGCCGCGCAGGGGATGTGGGCCAATTCATCGACCCCGCCATCGATGGCGGTCCTGAGTCCCGCCGCCTCGCCGACATGGGCCGTCACCCGTTTGCCGAGCCTATGGGCCTCGCTGGTGATCGCCCGCACGGTCGCCAGGTCCAGCACCGGCCAAGGGGTCGCCGGAATGCCGCCGCCATGGTCGTTCATCCAGGGCGCTCCCGGCTCGCCGCCCGGTTCCAGCGCGATCTTGATGACCACCGCGCCGCCCGCCACCAATTGCCGGACCACCGTCCGGGCCTGCTTGGCGGAAGCCACCTCGATACCGATCTTGTCCAGCCCGCCGGTCCCGCCGAAGATGTTCAGCGGATAGCCGCCCGGTGCCTGGATGATGGGACCGGCGCTGACCAGCCGGAGCGCACCATCCCCGCCCTGTGGCGGCAACAGCGGCCCGCCCACGTCGCGCACGGTGGTGACGCCATGCTTCAGCACCACCAGCGGATCGACGTTTTGATAGGTCAGATGCGCGTGCGATTCGATGATGCCGGGCAACAAGGTGGCATCGCCCAGCCTGATCCGTTTCGCGCACTGGGATTTGAGGCTATTGAAAGCGCCAACCTGGGCGACTTTCCCATCCTTGGTCAGCACCGCCGTATCCGTCAGCACATCGTAGCCATCGAACACCCGGTCGGCGGTCACAATCATGCAGCTTTCCGCCGCCACCGCCCCGCCGCCCAATCCCTGCCACAGCAGCGCCGCCACCGCCCAACGCTTGAAACCGCGCCCCCAATGCTTGGAACCCATTGAATCCTCCTAAGACTCGTGTATTTGATGTATCGACGATGTAACACCGGGCCAATCATAGGGACCGCCCGGCGGAACACGGGTCTAAGCACACGCCAAGCCAAACCCCGGAGGCCGGGATTCAACGGCCATCCGTTCCGTCCCGGCCTCCGATATAACGGATATCGCGGGAGGGCATGCGCGATAAGACACACCCCGACGTTCCCCTGCCCAGCCCCCGGATTCAGCCGTCATTCAGCCAGTTCCGCCTAAGCTAGGCCCCGTCCATCCACCCAAGGAGCAAGCCCATGCGCGAACTCATCGTCCTGGCCACCCTCGCCGTCCTGGCCATGGCCCCCACAGCCCATGCCGACGGCGACGGCTGGCGCTGGGAACACGAGCATCATCATCACCATCACGGCGGATATCGACCCGGTTGGGGACCGGGTGGCTGGGGCCGGGCCTACTACCCGCCGCCGCCGGTTTACTATCGACCACCCCCGGTGATCGTCGAACGCTATTACGCGCCCCCGCCACCGCCCCCCCGCGTCATCTACCGGGAAGTGCCGGTCTACCGCCAGCCCATGGCCTATCCGCGCCATCATGGCCGGGCCTCCGAAACCGTGCCCATGGTCGCGGGCGGCATCCTTGGCGGCGCCATCGGCAATCAAGCGGGGCGTGGCGACCCGGTGGCGACCATCGGCGGCGCGGTCTTGGGCACGGTCATCGGTCATGAGGTCGCCGAGTGAGCAGGCCGGGGCTAGCCCGGACGGGGATGGGTAGGTGGATAAGGCATGGGATCGCACACCATGCCTTCCCGCGCCTGGAAACAGGATTGGAATAATCCGGCAAAAAACCCCTCCCCTTTCTGCAAATAGCCTTGATACCAACCCATCCAATGGCTACCGCCCACTTCTTGTTTGCCCAACGCCTCGGCGGCCAGAATCGCCTTGCCACCATTGATGGTTTTCTTCCGCAAATGCTCGGCGGACCGGATTCGGAATTCCCGATAATGCCCGCCCAAACCATAACCGCTCAAATAAGCCACCGCCCCGCTCCCCGCCACGGAGAGATTATGATTACCTTGGGAAATAAGATATTTCGGATCGGCCCTGAGCGCCACCTTGGCCGATACCGGATTGATCGGCGTGCGATATTCCATCCAGTCGAACAATGGGGTTCCTTCCGCCGCCGGTTCCCCCCGGACCGGCATATAGAAACTCTTGGGGAAAATCACGGCATCGACCGCTTCCGGCACACCGGCCAGCATAGCCTCCAAAGGCCGTTCCAGGCAAAGGAACTCATCGGCATCCACCGGAAATACCCAGCGCAATTCCGGCCAGATCGCGCAGGCCAAGCGGAAAGCCCCGGTGGTGAATTCCGACTGCAAATGCGCGACCACCGGGTCTTCGATGATAATCACCGCCGCATCGGCGAATCGCTGTTTAAATACCTCGACCGCCGCCCGGCTGCCATCGGTAGAGCCATTATCGATCAGCACGAATTTCCGAAATCCCAGCGCATAATGCCAATCCAGGTTCAAGCCAATGATATCCTCTTCGTCCTTGATCATGGATACCCAGGCGATATAGGGAATCGGTTCCGCCGTGAATAGCAACTCGTGCTTCCGTTGCAAATCCTTGCCGCGCAAATCGACCTGTAAAGTACGGTACCAATCCAGGCGGTTGGCGTCCTCCTGCTTGAGTACCAGGGGGCTGGTGCCCAATTCGTATCGGCGTTCCCGGTCGAAATAGGCATGGAGGGCCAACCCTTCGCGGACGGCGATGGCAGGGGGCCAAGCCCATTCCTGGTAGGAAAAACCATGTTTCCCATTCCCGATCTTGGTCTTGCGCAAATCCTCGCGGAATATATCGGCATCGACCTTGCCCAAAAGCTGGTTACCGACATAGAAATATACCGGCACGGGTTTATCGAGTTCTTCCGGGTCCATCGCCCAGCCGCAGATTTTACCGTCGAGGGAAATACCATCCAGCCGCCCTGCCAAACGCCGATAGCGCAAATCATGGGCATTGCCCAGCAAGGCATCGATAGCCGCCTGATCCAAGCAAGCCGGGCTATTTTGCAACTCGCGGGTTCCCTGTTCATCGAAATAGGCATGGACCTTATCGCCGGGCCGCCACTGGGCCAATACTTTAAGCGGGGGAATCCACCCAAACCCCAAGGCTTGCCGGGACAAACCGGTGCTTTCTATATCGGGCCTGGGATGGACCGCCGGGACACTCGCCAGCAAGCGTTGCCCGGCGTAGAGATAGATCGATCTTTGCGCCTTGGCATCCCCAGAACCCTCCACCCAACCATAAATCACCCCTTGGGAATGTATCCCCTCGAATACCCCTTTCTCCAACACAACCCCCTATTCTGATGGCAACTATCCAACCGGCCAGAGATAGGTCCGCCGACTACATCATCGAAGCCTGGACCAAACCTCCGCCGCCGGGTTTTCATTTATAACAACAGCCGGGATAATCTATCATATCTCGGCCCACCGGGTTTTTCCTTCCCCATTGCCGACCACCGCCCATGCGCCTCCTCATCATCGAAGACGAAACCGAACTCCGCACCCAACTCCGCTCCGGGCTGCAAGCCCAGGGCTACGCCGTGGACGCCGCCGCCGACGGCCAGGAGGGCCATTATCTCGGCACCGAATATCCCTTCGATCTCGCCATCGTCGATCTGGGCCTGCCGATCTTGCCGGGAATCGAAGTGGTCCGGCGCTGGCGGGCGCGGGGCATCGCCTTCCCGGTCCTGATCCTCACCGCCCAAGGCCGTTGGCAGGACAAGGTCGAAGGTTTGAACGCCGGGGCCGACGATTATCTGGTCAAGCCGTTCCAGTTCGAGGAACTCCTGGCACGGATCAAGGCGCTGCTGCGGCGGGCGGCGGGCGTGGCCCAGTCCAGCCTGCGCTGCGGTCCCGTCGTGCTGGATTTGGCGAGCCAGCGGGTCGAGTCAGAAGGCCGTCCGGTCGAACTCACCGCCCAGGAATACAAGCTGCTGGAATATCTGATGCTGCACACCGGCGAAGTGGTGTCCAAAACCACCCTGACCGAGCATCTCTACGACCAGGATTTCGATCTCGATAGCAATGTGATCGAAGTGTTCGTGGCCCGGCTGCGCAAGAAGCTCGACCCCGACAACCGCCTCAAGCCCATCGAAACCCTCAGGGGCCGGGGCTACCGCTTCACCCTGGCCCGCGGCTGATGGGCTATTCGCTGCAAGCACGGGCCTTGCTGTTCGCCAGCCTGGCCCTGGCGGCGTTCTTGGGACTGACCGGCTTGGTGCTGGACGAAGCTTTCAGCGATAGCGCCGAGGCGGTCATGCGCGACCGGCTGCGCGGCTATGGCGAACCGCTCAAGGCCAGCATCGAAAAAGACCACCTCGACGCCCTCAAAACCCTGCCGCAAACCCTCAACGACCGCTTCGGCCAGCCCGGTTCCGGCCTGTACGCCACCCTGGTCCGGCAAACCGACCAGAAGCGCGAATGGGTATCGGATTCGGCCCAGAACCTCGACATTCCCTGGCCGCCGCTGCCCGGCTATTGGACCGCCCGGCTCGATCCCATCCAACTCGCCAACGGCACCCAACTCCACGTGCTGAGCCTCCGGCTGGATTACGCCACCGCCAAAAACCGCGCCCCCGTCGCCCACATCCTCCAGGTCGCCGAAACCCTGGACGACAAGGAAAGCTACTACTATGGGCGGATGAACCACGTCCGGCGCGACCTGTGGCGCTGGTTCGGCGGCGCGGCCTTGCTGTTGCTGCTGCTACAGGCCTTGATCCTGCGGCGCTGTTTCGCGCCCTTGCGGCGGGTGGCGGCGGATATCCGCAAGATCGAGGCGGGCCGGGCCGAACGGCTGACCGGCTTCTACCCCAGGGAATTACACGGCCTCACCGGCAACCTCAACGCCCTGTTGGACCAGGCCGAATCGCACCTCGCCCGCTACCGCGACGCGCTGGGCGACCTGGCCCACAGCCTAAAAACCCCGCTGGCCGTGCTGCGCGGCAGCTTCGACGCGCCCCAGGAAGACGGCAAAACGGTGGCCCTGGAGCAGATCGAGCGCATGAACCGCATCGTCGAATACCAGTTGAAACGCGCCGCCGCCGCCGGGCGCAGCCACCTGGCCCCGCCGGTTGTCGTGGCCGACAAGGCCCGGCAATTGGTCGCCGCCTTGAACAAGGTCTATGCCGACAAGGGCGTGGTTTGCGAAAGCCGGATCGATCCCGATTTGATGTTCCGGGGCGACGAGGGGGATTTGCTGGAAATCCTCGGCAACCTGACCGAGAACGCCTACAAATGGGCGCGGAACCGGGTGGCGCTGGGTGCCCGCCACGGCGAGGCCGGCCTGGAAATCACGGTCGAGGACGACGGCCCCGGCATCCCGCCCGCGGTGGCCGAGCGCCTCTTGAAGCGCGGCGAGCGGGCCGATCCTTCGGTGCCGGGGCACGGGTTGGGGCTGGCCATCGTCCATTCCATCGTGCGGACCTATGGCGGGCGGCTGGAACTGGGACGCAGCCCCTTGGGCGGGGCCGCCATCGTGGTGAAGGCGCTGGGCTGAACCGGACACGGGGGCGAGCGTCCAGGATTCCCCGCCCCGCGATACGGGCTATTTCTGCTTCATTTCCTTCTTCAATTCCTGCAAAGCCTTGGCGCAGCCGACCGACATCGATTCCTTCTGCGCCATCAGGCATTCCTTGATGCGCCCGCCGCCCGGTTCGACATTGGGACAAAGCCGCTCCACATCGGCCTTGCAATAGGTGCGCAGGGTTTGGGCCTCGTGGGGGTCCAAACCCTGGGCGACGGCCAGCGCTGGCAGCACCAGCAGGGCGGCGGACAGGAACGATACAGCGCGTAGGATCATAGCTTGCCTCCTGGGGATGATGGATGGGGTCGGCCCCGGCGCATCGGCCAGGGCGGCGGGCATGTTGCGCCGGGGACGCGGGACCGTCAAGCGCGGGAGGATGAAACCTCCAGGCAAAAACAAGGCCGCCCGCGGTATCGGGCGGCCTCTCTTCCGGCGCATCTTCCATACGCCCAGTCTCAGGAGGAAACTCATTGTCCCTGGGACAAAGCGTAGTCGCCCCCGGCGAATTGGCCCAATAAATCTTTCACGCGCTGTAAAGCCGGGTCGGTCTCCGGCTGTTGGGTCAGCCCTTGGGCCTGAGCGATGCCGCCGAACAAATCGGACAAGGCCTGGCCGGGATCGGCGAACACCTGCGACGCCTGGGCCGATTGGAACAGCTTGCGCAGGTCGGCGGTGGCGTTCACGGCGTCCTGGATCGACGGGGCCGGGGCAGTGGCGGTCGCGGCGGTGGACTGGTAAGCGGCCACGGCGCGGGTTTCCACGGTCTGGGTCAGCTTGAGCGAGAAACCGGCCAGTTCTTGGTGATCGAAACCCATCTTCGCCGCTTGCTGGAACGCGGCCTGCACATCGCCGTTGAAGAACCGTCCGGCCAAGCCCTGCACATCCTTGACCAAGGCGGCGATGGCCTTTTGCTCGCCCGCGTCCAGATCGCCCTCGACACTGAAATCCAGGCGGCTCGATTGGTATTGGACGAGGCTGGCGCCGGATTCCGCGCCATCCCGGCCCTGGCTGGCGAAGGCGGTGAGGGCCGCGCCTTGTTCGCCCCGGAATTTGAAGTTGATCCGGTCGCCGTCGGCGGTTTGGATCGAGAGGCTGACGGCGTTGGTCTCGACCTGTGCGAAGCTGGCCGCCGCGGCTTGGCTCAGGGAGGTGGCCGTGGCCGGGTCCGTCACGGTCGGGACCGTGTCGGCGGAGCCGCCCCGGCCAAGATGGTCCAGGCCGTCCATCACCCGGCCATAGGTGTCGTCGATGTTCTGCGCCACCCCGCCTTGCAACATCCCCATGCCCTTCAGCACATCACGGGCATCGGCGAAACCCTGCTCGATGCCCTGCCGGGCCTGGTCCAGCAGCGCCGCCCGCTTATCGGCGTCCTCGACCTTGGCGAGGCGCTGGCCGACGAAATCGACGATGCGGCCCGCCACGGCGGCGGGCGAGAAATCCTCGAACCGGGCCGGTTTCGCGGAGGAAGCCGCCTGGGCGTCCTGCCCGTCCAAGGCGGAACGCAGGCGCTGGCCGACATAGGATTCCAGCAGGTCGGGGGTTTTATTGGCGGTCGATGTCGGGGTTCCGGGGCTGTGGCTGGCCTGGGCGGCACCGGAAGCGGACGGGTCCGCGTTGACCACGGTCGCGCCTTGGCGGCGCAAGGTCTGGAATAGGTCCAAGCGCGGCGAGGCGGAATTCTGGGGGAGGATATTCATGGCGGCTTACCCTGGGAACGGGGACGACTCGCCAAGATAACGGCTGGGATGGGGTTTCCTTTAACCCTGGGGCGGGCATCCCTGCCCGCACCCCGATACCAAGACCGCGAAGGCTCAATAACCCTTCGCCGCCAACACCGCCTGCGCGGCGGGCACCGCGACTCCGGCGGCAATAGGAGCCTTCATTTCGCTCAACACGGCTTCCAGCGCGGTCAGGCAGAACACCACGTTCTTGGCCGAAGCGCCGTGGCCCATGAGGCCCACGCGCCAAATCTTCCCGGCCAGATCGCCCAAGCCCGCGCCGATTTCCAGGCCGTAGCGCTTGAGCAGCAAGCCGCGCACCGCCGCGTCGTCCACGCCCTGGGGGATGGTGACGGAATTCAACTGCGGCAGGCGCGAACCTTCCGGCACCACGAAGCTAAGGCCCAAAGCCTCGAAACCGGCCTTCAGGGCTTCGTGCATGTCGGTGTGGCGCTTCCAGGAATGCTCGACGCCTTCTTCCTGCAACATCACCAAGGCTTCGTGCAGGCCATAGAGCCCATTGATCGGCGCGGTATGGTGATAGGCCCGCTTGGTGCCGCCGCCCCAATAATTCATGACCAGGCTCAAGTCGAGGAACCAGCTTTGGCACGGGGTCTTGCGGGCCTTGATCTTCTCCACGGCGCGCGGCCCGAAACTGACCGGCGACAAGCCGGGCGCGCAGGACAGGCATTTCTGCGAACCGGAATAGATGGCGTCGATGCCCCAAGCATCCACTTCCAGCGGCGAACCGCCCAGCGAAGTCACCGCGTCCACGATCACGAGACAGCCCTGGTCATGGGCCAACCGGGTGATGGTTTCGGCATCGGACAGGGCGCCGGTGGAGGTCTCGGCCTGGACGAAGGCCACGATCTTGGCGTCTGGATGCGCGGCCAGGGCTTCGGCCACCTTGTTCGGGTCCACCGGCTTGCCCCATTCGTCCTTGACCATGATGGCGGTCGCGCCGGAGCGCTCGACGTTCTCCTTCATGCGCCCGCCGAACACGCCGTTCTGGCAGACGATGACCTTGTCGCCCGGTTCGACCAGGTTGACGAAGCAGGTTTCCATCCCGGCGGAACCCGGCGCGGATACCGGCAGGGTCAGTTCGTTCCGGGTGCGGAAGGCGTAGTGCAGGAGGCTCTTCATCTCGTCCATCATGCCCACGAACACGGGATCGAGATGGCCGATGGTCGGCCTCGCCATGGCTTCCAGGATGCGGGGATGGACATCGGACGGACCCGGCCCCATCAGCGTGCGGATCGGCGGGTTGAAAGATCGGATAGTCGTCATAGTGGTTTTCTAATGCGGTGGTTGATGGAATCTTCGGGGATATCGGCGAGCCGCCGCCAAGCGACAAAAAAGCCTCCAGGTCCGGCCAGCCGGTGCGATGCCAACGGTTTCCATGGGATTCAAAGGAGGCGGGGCGGTCTCTGCGGGGAGGGCCATCATGCCATAGCGGCGAATCGGCCAGCAAGCCACGCCCCAAAACCCACGGCGCTCCCCTACCCGGCCCGCCGCCGGAGGATTAGACTCCACACCCTTCTTGCCCTATTGGGAAACACCATGCTCCTGCTTGTCCTCGCCTTCCTGGTCCTGGCCCTCGCGTTCTGGGCGGGGCGGCGCTTCCTCGACCCCGCGGCGAACCCCGCCGCCCAAAGACTCCGCGGCGGCCTACCCTGGCTCCTGGTCTTGTTGATGGTGGCGCTCCTCAGCCTGGGCCGGGGCAATCCGCTGGGCGGGTTCCTGTTGCTGGGGACGCTGTTCGGGTTGCCCGCGTTGCGGCTTTATTGGCAACGGCTGGGCCGGGCGTCGCCCGCCTCCGAACCCGGACGCCCCGCCCGGCCGGGAGGGCGGATGGATGTCGAGGAAGCCCGGCAAATCCTGGGCGTCCCGCCCGGTGCCAGCCGCGAGGACATCATCGCCGCCCACCGCCGTTTGATGCAGCGCCTGCACCCGGACCGGGGCGGTTCGGATTATCTGGCGGCGCAAATCAACCAGGCCAAGGCCGTGCTGCTGGGGTCTTGAAGATCGGAAACCCGCCGTCACGCCGATTTCCCCATAAATCCTCCATAATTTCTATATTTCCATCGCACCCCGCCCGAAGCCCACGAACGGGCCTAATCTCAAAGCGATACGATAGCCAAGGAACCACATCCATGAGCAGTATTCCCAAACGCGCCGACCTGACCCGCCCCGCCGATCTGCTAAAGCACGACCACGGCACCGGCCCTTTCCGCACCCAACGCCCCGTCTATCTCGACCTGCTGCCGCCTTGTAACAACGCCTGCCCCGCCGGGGAAAACATCCAGGCTTGGCTGGCCCAGGTGCAAGCCGGTCGCTATCACCTAGCCTGGCAAACCCTGATGCGCGACAACCCCATGCCCGCCGTGCATGGCCGGGTCTGCTACCACCCGTGCGAAAGCGGCTGCAACCGCGCCGGGGTCGATTCCCCGGTCAGCATCCACGCGGTGGAACGCTTCCTGGGCGATATGGCTTTGAAAGAAGCTTGGAAGATCGAACCCGACGCCCCGCCCAGCGGCCAGCGGGTGTTGGTGGTCGGGGCGGGACCGAGCGGCTTGTCCGCCGCCTACCATCTGGCCCGCCTGGGCCACCAGGTGGAAATCCGCGAGGCCGGGCCGGTCGCGGGCGGCATGATGCATTTCGGCATCCCGGCCTATCGGCTCCCACGGGCGGAGCTGATGGCCGAAATCCACCGCATCGAGTCGCTGGGCGTCAAGATCGTGCTGAACCACAAGGTCGAGAACCTCCTGGCCGAGATGCAAGCGGGTGGCTTCGACGCCGCCTTCACCGCCGTCGGGGCGCATCTGAGCAAGCGGGTGGAGATTCCGGCCCGCGACGCCGGGAAGATTCTGGACGCGGTCAGCTTCCTACGCGAGGCCAACCTGGGCGAGGCTCCGTTGCTCGGACGCCGGGTGGCCATATACGGCGGCGGCAACACCGCCATGGACGCGGCCCGCACCGCCAAACGCCTGGGCGCGGAACAAGCCCTCATCATCTACCGCCGCGACCGCGCGCATATGCCGGCCCATTCGTTCGAGGCCGACGAAGCGATCTCGGAAGGCGTCAAGATCAACTGGCTGCGCACCATCAAGGAAATCACCGAGGACCGCATCACGGTCGAAATCATGCAGATCAACGCCGAGGGCTACCCAGAATCGACCGGCGAATTCGAGACCCTGGAAGCCGACGCCCTGATCCTGGCCTTGGGCCAGGACACCGACACGGGGTTCCTCAAGGAGATTCCCGGCATCGCCTTCAAGAAGGACGGCACGGTAGTGGTGGATCAAAACATGATGACTGGGCACGCCGGGATTTTCGCGGGCGGCGACATGGTGCCGAGCGAGCGCACCGTGACCGTGGCCGTGGGCCATGGCAAGCAAGCCGCCCGTTGCATCGACGCCTATTTGCGCGACGCCGTTTATGTGAAAGTACCCAAGCACGAGGTGGTCGGCTTCGACAAGTTGCACCTGTGGTATTTCACCGAGGCCGAGCAGCGCCAGCAGGATGAGTTGGCACTGGAAAAACGCCGCTATGGTTTCAAGGAAGTGGTGGCGGGTTTGGCGGAGGGCGAGGCGGTGTTCGAGGCCAAGCGCTGTTTTTCCTGCGGCAATTGCTTCGAGTGCGACGGCTGCTACGGCGCTTGCCCGGAACAGGCCATCCTCAAACTGGGACCGGGCAAGCGCTACCGCTACGACTATGAGCGTTGCACCGGCTGCATGGCCTGCTTCGAGCAATGCCCTTGCCATGCCATCGAGGTGGAGGCGGAACCGGCCTGAACCTTTTCCCTTCCCGCAACGCGCCCGGTGGTCACACGCCGCCGGGCATAGCCCAAAACCCAAGGTGCGGCGGACCTACGATCCCCTGCGCCTGACCTCCAAGCCCCGTACCCACACCTTCCCACCGATGCTAAGCTGACCCAAAGCCTAGACGTCGCGCCCACTCAACACCCCAAATTTTCAGCATCCCACACGGAGGAATCTGCCATGGGCTATGCCTTTTTCGCCTTCACCCTCACCCTCCTGCTGTTCCTGGGAATGCTGTCCTTGCTGGAAATCGGCAGGCGCATCGGCAACCGGCGGCAGGCGGTGGACCCCGAAGGGGCCAGGGCCGGCACCGGCACGGTCGAAAACGCGGTGTTCGCCCTGCTCGGCCTCTTGATCGCCTTCACCTTCTCCGGCGCGACCCACCGCTTCGACGACCGGCGCGACTTGATCGTCGAGGAAGCCAACGACATCGGCACCGCCTATCTGCGGCTGGACCTCCTGCCGGAAGCGGCGCGGCCCCGCCTGAAGGAATTGCTCCGGCACTATGTGGACACCCGGATCGAGGTCTACCGCAAAATCAGGGACACCACTGCCTTCCAGACGGAACTGTCCCGGTCCAACGCCCTGCAAGGGGAAATCTGGCGGGAAGCGGTCGCGGCCTCCGCAGCCCAAGGCGCGGCGACGGACGCCACCAAATTGCTGCTGCCCGCCCTGAACACCATGTTCGACATCACCACCACCCGGACCATGGCCAACCTGCTACATCCACCCTTCGTCATCTACCTGATGCTGTTCGGCGTGGCCTTGGTCAGCGCCTTGCTGGCGGGTTACGGCATGGCAGGCAGTCGTTCACGCAACTGGCTGCACATGATCGGTTTTGCCCTGGTCCTGGCGGCGGCGGTTTATGTCACCCTCGACCTCGAATTCCCACGCCGGGGCTTGGTCCGGGTGGACGACTTCGACCAAGCCTTGATCGGCCTGCGCAATGGGATGAAATAACCCGCCCGCATCCGGCCTGGATGGCCACGCCCCAACCCCACCGCACACTGTCACCCGGATTGGGCCAAGCTTCCGCCCGCTATGGCCGATCTCATCGCGCCCTATCGATACCCCGCCCTCTTGCTTGACAGCCCCGCCAATTTAATTTGACGGCTATACTTGGAGTGACCCGCCGCGCTCGCCGCCTATCTGATTTTGCAACGCATCAGTGTCGGATCAATACCGACACATCCCCACCCAACCGAGCGGTCATCGGCTCCGGTCACGCCCTTGGAATCCATCCAACCTCAAGGGGGAAACAAGCCATGGCCGAAAACAACCAAAACGATGGCAAATTCGGGTTTCCATTCGCCAATTTGGGCAGCGTATTAGCGCTGGTGCTAGCGGGCACGTTATTCATCGGACAAACCCCCTATAACCAAAGCCGACCCAACGGACCCGATATTCAATCCAAGCCTTCGGAGCCACTGCACGAAGTCGAGGCCCGGCTTTGGCAAGACCCGTTCGAGGCGGCAGAGGCGCATGAGGTGCGGGATAAGGATAAGGATAAAGACGGACATGACGACCACTTTGGCCATGACCTAAAGGCCCTTACCCAGGAAATCCAAAATAAACTCGATGCCAGAGAACAACCACAGGGGGAGCAAAAAGTTATCGCGGTGATGCTGCCGGATGGGCACTATTTCGAGGAAGCAGAGACCCGGCGGCGCTTGCGCTATGCGGTTTTATCTGGTTTCGACGCGGCGAAGCGCTATCAATCCGACGAACCCGAGCATATCCATTACGTTTATTTTTCCCTAGGCAAGGATAAAGAATCCAAAGCCATCTACGAGTGGATGACTTATAAGCCGGTCGGGGAGCATGAAAACCGCCCTCCGGCAAAAAACGAAGAGCTTAAAGAAATATCCAAACCAGATCACCCATCAATTTTAGTTCTATGGCTCAACCAAAAAGACTTCAAAATCACGCCCTATCAAAATTTGATAAGTCTTTTTGAGAAAATTGTTCAATCAGATTTATTCACGCTTAATATCGCGGTACTCGGCCCCAAAGATTCAGAGGGCCTACAGGATTTAACCAATGAAGTATTAACTAGCGCTAACCTTGATAGAAAAAGCTCTTTCGATAATTTATCATGCAAAAAACCCAACCACAATAATCGCCTCGCATTCAGCTTTTATTCCCCCGCAGCAACCGCGCAAGAAAACATTTTGCTAAAAGCCATCGGCGATAATCACAACCTATCTGAATACTTTGAAAATTGCGAAGACAAAATACGCTTTATCAGAACCACCCCGACAGACGAGGCGTTGGGCAGAACACTCAAAATGGAGCTAGCTTTACGCGGCGTACAATCAAACCCGAGAAATCATATAGTATTACTATCGGAATGGGATACTTTGTATTCTTGGCATTTACCACGGACATTCGCGCAACTACTCAATAATAAAGACTCCGGCTGCACGAAAGCTTTAAATTTAGAGCAAATGGCCGGGAGCGATTGCATCCATTTATTCAGATACTTACGCGGCCTGGACGGCGAAAAACGTCAAGATAAAAGCGACGGCAAACCCGATAAAGCCAAAGACAAGAAAAACAGCGGCACAACCAGCGCGGAAAGCCGGGAAAACATGGAGGATGCCGACGGGAACAGCCAATTCGACTATGTGCGACGACTCGCCCAAAAAATTAAAATCTTGGATGGGCACTGGCGTTCGGAAGGCAAAGGCTCGTTGCAAGCGGTAGGAATCCTCGGCAGCGATGTCTATGACAAGCTGTTGATTTTGGAAGCCATGCATGACCTTTTCCCCGATGTGTTGTTCTTCACCAACGACATGGATGCCCGCTATCTCCATCCCAGCCAAAATCAATGGGCACGGAACCTGATCGTGGTCTCCGGGTTTGGATTGGAACTAGAGGCTGGCTTACAGAAGGATATACCGCCGTTTCGGAGCAGTTTGCAGACGGCATATTTCTTGGCGACACAAGCCGCCTTGAACGATCCAGGAATTTCCCAGAAAGCAATTTCAAAGGCGCTAAGCGACAAAGGGGCGAGGATATTCGAAATCGGTAGAACCATGGAATTCCATCTGAATGAACCGCAAAAAATCGGGGAGCCCTGTCAAGACATAAAAAACTGCGATAACATCCATGCCACACCTAAAAACCTCGGGCTACATCTTGCTTGGCAAACTTGGCTGTTAGAATTTTTAAGCTTTACAATACCACTGACTTTTCTTTATACGCTCCCCACCGCTAGAAATTTCATGGGGCAGTTAATTGGCGTTCTGTTTTCAATACACATTGCGATCTACATTTTGCTTTGTCTACTTCTAGCCGAATCAATCCCACTGATCGCCATCGTGTTAACAGCTAGCCTAGCGATCTCGATACTCTCATCCATCAACAGAAATACACCACCAAAGACCAACAAACGCTTTACACATATCACAACATTTATATTTAGTTATTTGATAATATATTCAGCCATCATATTAGTCTTTGTCCAAGCCGGAAGGATCACAGAAGAACCCTTCGCATTTACTGAAGGCGTCAGCATGTGGCCTACAGAGTTACTACGTCTTATCGCATGGATTTTGGCAAGTTATTCCATTATCGATTCATGCCAATTTTCGGAAAGAATGAAAACATGGATAATCAACAAGGCGGGCAAAAGAAATTATGAACACCATCTGAACCCAGACGATCAAGGAGCGTGCTCCGCAAACAATCCCAAAAAAGATCCGCTAGTCAATTGGCTACAGTGGAATACCTCGAAGTGCCGCCTATCCCGCGCATTTTTATTTGCCGCTTTATTTTATTTTGTCTGCTATCTAATCATCCAAATTCACGAACCCAATATTCCATATCGTGGCGAAAACATAAAGACCATCGACCAAACGCTACTGCTAGGATTATTGGTACCCAGCTTCAGTCTATTATTATTCCTCGTGACCGACGCCGCGCAGACCGCGACCCAGTTGATAGAAGCCATCGCCAAATCGGAACACCTGACACAATGGCCACCCTTCGCTTGGAAAGCCTTCGTGGAGGAAATCAAAATCCCCCAGGACAACTTGCACGAATGGATCAGCGTCCATTTCGTCGGGAAACTGACCGAGGAAATCAATACAATCATGGCCTACCCATTTTTGGTCTTGGTCCTCATGGTATTGGCCCGGTCCAGTTATTTCGACCACTGGGTCACGCCCTTGGGTTTGAAATTGGTCATCGGCGCGAGCGCCGCCTATCTACTGTATTGCGATTATCGACTCAAAAAAGCCGCGGACGCGGCCTGCAAGAACGCCCTGAAATGCTTGAACCGGCGGATCATCCAATATAAGGGCGAGAAAAACGACCCCCTGGTCGGCCAGCTCGAATACCTCGTCCCCCTGATCCAGCAATGCAACCAAGGCGCGTTCCGTCCTTTCACCCAAAGGCCGATCTTCCTGAGCAGCCTGCCGCTCCTAGCCGCCATGGCGGTGGACTTCACCGACAACCTGCCGCTGTTGATCAAGCTGTTCGGCTTCGGTTAAAGCGCAGGGGCGGCCAGCGCTCCGCGAGCGCACCACTCCGGTGCAGACCCCGCCCATCCAGTGCGCGCCGCCCCATCTTTTACACCGCCGTCCCCATCCAGCGCGTGATTCCGCCCTGTCTGGCATGTATTCTGCGTTCCGGCATTGCAACGGCCCCCTCTACGCCCCTGGCGCGCCAACCACAAGGAGAACCCCCTTGGCGATACTCGTAGGCATCGAACACAGCACCCATTATCGGTACGACCGACCCATCTCGCTTTCGCCGCATGTGATCCGCCTGCGGCCCGCGCCGCATACCCGGACCCCGGTGCATGAATACCATCTCGACATCGAGCCGCAAAACCACCGCGTCTATTGGCAACAAGACCCGTTCGGCAACACCGTGGCCCGCGTGGTGTTCCCGGAACAGGTGACGGAACTCAAGATCGGCGTGCGGCTGGTGGCGGAAATGACCGTCATCAATCCCTTCGACTTCTTCGTCGAACAATACGCCGAGCATTATCCCTTCCAATACGATCCGCTGTTGCGCCACGAATTGGAGCCTTATTTCGAAGTGACCGAGCGCGGCCCCCTATTGATGGAATGGCTGGGCGGGGTCGAACGCCGCAAAATCCATATCAACGATTTCCTGGTCGCCATCAACCAGAAGCTACAACAGCACATCGGCTACACCATCCGCCTCGATCCTGGCATCCAGGCCTGCGAGGAAACCCTGGGGCTGCGTACCGGCTCCTGCCGCGACACCGGCTGGCTGTTGGTGCAAATCCTCCGGCACCTGGGACTCGCGGCCCGCTTCGTATCGGGCTACTTGATCCAGTTGACCGCCGACCAAAAAAGCCTGGACGGCCCGTCCGGCCCGGAACAGGATTTCACCGACCTGCACGCCTGGACCGAGGTCTACATTCCCGGCGCGGGCTGGATCGGGCTGGACCCGACTTCCGGCTTGTTCGCGGGCGAGGGGCATATTCCTTTGGCCTGCACACCCGACGCGGTCAGCGCCGCGCCCGTGACCGGCTATACCGACAAGTGCGAAGTCATCGATTTCCGATTCGCCAACATCGTCAAGCGGGTGCATGAAGACCCCCGCGTCACCAAGCCCTATACCGAGGCGCAATGGGAAGATATCCGCCTCCTAGGTCGCCGGGTCGATGAGGAATTGCGGGAGTTGGGCGTGCGCCTGACCATGGGCGGCGAGCCGACCTTCGTGTCGATCGACGATATGGAAGGCCCGGAATGGAACACCGAAGCCTTGGGTTCCCATAAGCGCGAGCGGGCCGGGGTACTACTGAAAGCCCTGCGCGAGCGCTTCGCGCCGGGGGGCTTGCTGCATTACGGCCAGGGCAAATGGTATCCGGGCGAACCCTTGCCGCGCTGGGCCTTGGGGTGTTTCTGGCGGGCGGATGGAGCGCCGTTGTGGCGCGATGCCAGCCTGATCGCCGATGAAAAGCGCGATTATGGCTTCGGCCCGGTCGAAGCCCGCCGCTTCGCCGAGCGCCTGGCCGAGCGGCTGGGCGTGAACCCGGATCATCTCACCCCCGGCTTCGAGGACTGGATTTATTACCTGTGGCGGGAAGCCAATCAACCGGCCAACTACGACGCCATCGCCCTGCCCGCCTCTCCGCGCTACAGCGACGACCTGGGTTTGGCCTTGTCGCGGGGTCTGGATCGCACCGTGGGCTATGCCCTGCCGATCCTATGGGATTGGAGCCGCAATGGCTGGCATTCCGCGCCCTGGCAATTCCCTTGCAACGCCATGTATTTGATGCCGGGCAATTCGCCCATGGGTTTGCGCCTGCCGATAGCCCGCCTGCCCTGGGCGGCGGAGGTCGAGGCGGAAACCTGGATCGAACCCCCCCCCCAGCCGCGCCCGCCCGAGCCTTTCCACCTGGGCACGGGCCAAGCGCCGGAACCGCCGAAACATCCCAAGCCCCTGGCCGCCGATGCCGCACCCGAAGCCATCCGCCAGCGTTTCAAACACTGGGTGGGCGTGCCGCACACCGCCTTGTGCATCGAACCGCGCCATGGACGGCTGCATATCTTCATGCCGCCTTTGAACCTGCCGGACCATTATGCCGCCCTGCTCACCGCCATCGAGAACACCGCCGCCGAATTCAGGATGCCGGTCATCATCGAGGGCTACGAGCCGCCCAACTCGTCCGCGCTCAAGTTCCTGAAGGTGACGCCCGACCCCGGCGTGATCGAGGTGAATATCCACCCGGCCGCCGATTGGGAAGCCTTGGAAGCCAATACCGTGGCCTTGTACGAGGAAGCCCGGCTGACCCGGCTCGGCACCGAGAAATTCATGCTCGATGGTCGCCATACCGGCACCGGCGGCGGCAACCATGTCACCCTGGGCAGCGTGACGCCCCTCGACAGCCCGTTCCTGCGCCGTCCCGATGTGCTGCGCTCGCTGCTGACCTTCTGGCAACACCATCCTTCGCTGTCCTATCTGTTCTCGGGCACCTTCATCGGGCCGACCTCGCAAGCGCCACGGGTGGACGAGCGGGGCTCGCACCTCCTGGACGAACTGGAAATCAGCCTGGACGAGATCGACAACGCCCTGCCCTGGGTGGTGGACCGGGCTTTGCGCAATTTCCTGTCCGACCTCACCGGCAACACCCACCGCGCCGAGTTCTGCATCGACAAGCTGCACTCGCCGGATAGCGCGTCCGGGCGACAGGGCTTGCTCGAATTCCGCGGTTTCGAGATGCCGCCCCACGCCCAGATGAGTTTGGCGCAAATGCTGTTGCTCCGGGCCATGATGGCGCATTTCTGGAAGACGCCCTACCGCCATCCCCTGATCCGCTGGGGTACCCGGCTGCACGACCGTTTCTTGTTGCCGCATTATGTCTGGGCCGATTTCCGCTCGGCCATCGCCGATCTGAACACGGGCGGGCACGGCTTCGATGCCGCGTGGTACGAACCCTTCCTGGAATTCCGCTTCCCGCATTACGGGCTGGTGCGCTACGAGGGCGTGACCCTCGAACTCCGCATGGCGCTGGAACCCTGGCTGGTGCTGGGCGAGGAAGCCGGGGCGCAACGCCAGGCGCGGGTGGTGGATTCGGCGGTGGAGCGGCTGCAAGTCAAATGCTCGGGATTGGATACGGAACGCTACTTCGTCACCTGCAATGGCCGCCGCCTGCCGCTGCAAGCCACCGGACCCGACGGCGAATACGTGGCCGGGGTGCGCTACAAAGCCTGGAAAGCCGCCTTCGGCCTGCATCCCGCCATCGAAATGCACGCGCCCTTGGTGTTCGACCTGTTCGACCGCCGCCTCGGGCGCTCGGTCGGCGGCTGCGTCTACCATGTGGCCCATCCCGGCGGACGTTCCTACGACAGCTTCCCCATCAACGCCTACGAGGCGGAATCGCGCCGCATCTCGCGGTTTTGGTCCTGGGGCCACACGGCGGGCGAGGCCGGGCCACCCGGCTGGGCACGCCAGCTCGCCAGCCATTACGGCGCGGTGCCGGGCAGCTTCGCCCGCGAGCCGCAAGCCGAAGCCCCCAACCCCGATTTCCCCTGCACCCTGGATTTGCGTAGGCCGCTATGACTACCCGCATCGCCCTGACCCATACCCTGACCCAGCGTTTCGAGCGCCGCGTCCTATTGCCCACCCATTGGCTAAGGCTGCGCCCGGCCCCGCATACCCAAGCGCCGATCACCGCCTATTCGCTGAAGATCGACACCGACCCGCATTTCATCAACTGGGTGCGCGACCCTTTCGAGAACTATCTGGCCCGGCTGGACCTGCCGGAGCCGGTGTTCGGACTCAAGATCGTCCTGGACCTGATCGCCGACCTCAAACCGCTCAACCCCTTCGATTTCCTGGTGGAAGCGGCCTATTCGCAATTCCCGTTCGAGTATCCCGAGCAATTGCTGAAAGAGCTGACGCCTTATCTCCACCTGCCGGAGCCGGGGATGTTGCTGGCCGATTGGCTGGGGGCGCTCGCGCCCAAGCCCGGCTATATCCTAGAAGCGCTGGCCGAGGTGACCACCGCCGTGCATCGCCATCTGGCGATAGCGGGCCATGCCAGCCCCGGCGCGGTGGATGTGGAAACCGTGCTGGCCAAGGCCAAGGGTTCGCCTTGGGAAGCCGCGTGGTTGTTGGTGTTGAGCTTCCGGCATCTGGGACTGGCGGCGCGGTTCACCTCGGGTTACCGGGTATCGTTGGCCCCGGAGCCGGTGACGGTCCATGCCTGGGGCCAGGATGCCCCTGCCACCACCAGCCGTTGGCTGGATAGCGCCGGACTCCATGCCTGGTGCGAAGTGTTCCTGCCCGGCGCGGGTTGGGTCGGACTCGATCCCGCTGCCGGGCTCTTCATCCACGAGGGCTATCTGCCACTGGCGTCCACGCCCGATCCCTTGCGGGCCTTGCCCTGGTCTGCCGACGAAGCCGGATGGCTGGCCAGCGCCGGGACCGAAAGCGCGGGACTCTCGGGCGAAATCCGGGTCCGCCGCCTAGCGCCGGAAGCCGGGCCCGCGCCCTACAGCGCCGCGCAATGGGCCGATCTCCGCGCCGTGGCCCGGCAGGTGGACGCGCAATTAGCGGAGGACGGCATCGGCCTCGCCCTGGGTCCGGGCCTGTGCCTCACCAAGACCGATTGCTACGCGCCGGAGTGGTCCATCCTGGCCCTGGGTCCGTCCAAACGCGCCACCGCCGAGGATTTGGCCCTGCGCCTAGGGCGCAAGCTCAACACCGGCCCGGTATTCCATGAAGGCCAAGGCGAATGGTTCGGCGGGGAACCCCTGCCGCGTTGGCGCTTGAACTGCTTCTATCGCGCCGACGGCCATCCGATCTGGCGTAACCCGGCCATCCTGGTCGGCGCGGCCTCGCCGGAAAGCGGAGTGGAAGCGCCCGACGCCGAATATTTCGCCCAAACCCTGGCGAAAAAGCTGGGCGTGCCGCAGGAACACCTGATGCCGGCCTACGAGGACCAGTTGCACGAACTCTGGCAGAACCGCGCCCATCTGGACTTCGAGCCGCCGACTTCGGCCCTGCGCGACCCACTGCAACGCAAGGCGCTGGCGGCCAAGCTGTCGCAGACCCGGCGCGAGCCGGTGGGCTATGTGCTGCCCTTGCGCCGGGACCCGGTGACGGAACGCTGGACCAGCGGCACCTGGGAATTCCGCCGGGGCGCTTTGTATCTGGTGCCGGGCGCTTCGCCGCTGGGCTATCGCCTGCCCTTGGATAGCCTCCCCGTCGGCGAGGACCACATCACCGGCCACGACCCGGAGCGCTGCCATTTCGAGGAGCGGCCCTTGTTGCCCGAAGTCTATGGCGAACTCAGCGCCCGGCTGACCACCTATATCGCCGTGCCGCCGTCCCCGGAACAGGCCGATCCCGACCGGATCGACAGCCGCGCACCGCGCACCGCGCTGTGCGTGCAAGTCCGCGACGGGCGCTTGTCGGTGTTCCTGCCGCCCTTGACCCATCTCGAACATTGGCTGGATTTGATCCACGCCATCGAAGCCACCGCCTTCGGCACCGGCATCCCGGTACGGTTGGAAGGCTACGAACCGCCGGAGGATTACCGCCTGCGCCGCTTGGTGCTGGAACCCGAGGCCGGCCTGCTGCGGGCGGTGCTGCCCATGGCCGATTCGCTGGAGCAAACCCGTAGCCTGTTGGAACTGGCCTACCGCGAAGCCGCCGCGCTGGGACTTTACGCCGGCCGCCACGACGGCGGCGGACGCCTGCAAGCCCCCGGCGGCAACGCCGAAATCACCCTGGGCGGAACCCAGCCGCCCGCCAGCCCGTTCCTGTTGCGGCCGCAATTGCTGCATTCGCTGGTGGCCTATTGGCAGCGGCATCCTTGCCTTTCGTATTTCTTCGCGGGACGGCTGATCGGGCCTTCGGGCACGGCCCCGCGCCCGGACGAAGGCCGCGACGACGCGCTGTACGAACTGGATATCGCCTTGTCGCGGATGCCGCTGGATGACAGTCCCGGCCCCTGGATTCCCGACCGGGTGTTACGGCATTTGCTGGCGGACCCGGCGGGTGAAATGAAACGGGCGGAAATCCGGGTGGACCAGCTTTACAGCCCCGACCGCAGCAGCCAACGGCTGGGGCGCATCGCCATCCGCAGTTTCGAGACCGCGCCGGATGCCGCGCTGGCCACGGCACAGGCGCTGTTGCTCGCCGCCTTGCTGGCGCATCTGGCCCGGAACCCCGCCGACCCGCGGTTGGAGGATTGGGGACCGCGGCTGCAAGACCAATTCATGTTGCCCGCCGTGCTGTGGGAGGATTTGCGCGAGGTGATCCGCGATATCGGGCGGGGCGGGATTCCGCTCCAGACCGAATGGTTCGCGCCCTTCCTGGAGCAGCGTTTCCCGGCGCTGGGCCGGACCCGCTTCGACAATCTCACCCTGGATTTGCGGATGGCGCACGAGCCTTGGCCCTTGCTGTCGGAAGAAGTCACCGCCGGGGGCGTGTCGCGGTTCGTGGATTCGGCCAACCAGCGGGTGCAGATCGAGATCGAGGGTTTCACGCCGACCCTGCATGTATTGGTGTGCAACGGCCAGCGCGTGCCTTTGCAAGCGACCCGCGAGCGGGGCCGGTTCGTGGCCGGGGTGCGCTACAAGGCTTGGAATCCACCGTCGAGCCTGCATCCGACCGTGCCGCCGGTGGCCGCGCTGGTGTTCGATTTGCTCGATGCCCGTACCGGGGAAGTGATTTGCGGCTGTACCTATGTGCCGGCCCGGCCCGATATCGCCGGGGCGGTCGCCGTGCCGCAGCCGCCGCCCGAGGCCGAGCCGGGCGGCAGGAGCGGGCCTTACCGGCGGCGGCCGCAGGAAGTGGCACAACCGCCTTTGACTCCGGGCGGGCGCTTCCTCGATTTCGGGTCGGGGACACGGTATCTGGCGGTACCGCCGGAGCGGTCGCATCCGCGGTTTCCGTATTTGTTGGATTTGGTGCGGGGATAGGGCGGATTGGATTATGACGAAAAAAGCCGGGACGACCCGGCTTTTTTTGTGCTTGGTAGTTAGGGCCGTAGGCTGGGATTAAACCCGCGGCCGCCATCCCACAAACAACGGACAGCCCCACAAAACCCATGGTTGTTCCGCCGACCGACACGGCGTAAAGTCCACCCATCCCCCGCGGCAACCCGCGCCATCCCCACCCAAATAAAAATAGCGGGATTCCGCCCGATCCCGCTCCACCCCATTCCGTCGGCCCTGGCCCCCGCCCCGGAAACCACACATCGAGCTTCATTATGGAATCCCCAGGCTGGACCACGGCGCGTCCCGGACAACTGCCCTACACCTACGAGAATTTCGCCCGCGCCAAGGTGTTTTTATTCGAGAAATGGCGCGAAAGGGCGCTGGAACTGCGCCTCGACACCCCGGTCGACCTGTCGGGATCGTGCAAATATGGCTCCTTGTTCATGCAGGCGGTGTTCGGCGGGACCATCCGCGGGCATTTCCAGCATCAATACAACTTCATCGACGGGCGCTTGGTGGACCTCAGCCACGACGCCGCCGATGTCGGGCGCATGTGCAATCCCTATCTGCACGAACCCGAATACTTCGCGATCCCCGAACTCCAGGCTTCCCTGGCCCGCTGCCTGCCACGGGTGGAGTGTTGGACCGCCGAATTCCTGGCCGACCCTCCTTGACCGCCCCCCGCTCAGCGCAGCTTGAAAATCGCGATTTCCTTGCGTAGTTCGCCTATCGCGCCTTCCAAGCGCTGGGTGGCGGCATTGGTTTCCTCCAAGGCCTGGGCTGAAATCCGGGCGCTCTCGGTCAAGGACACCATGGCGTCGCGGATTTGCCGGGCACCCGCCGATTGCGAGCGCATCCCCTCGTGGACCGCCTCGAACCTGGGCATCAAAGCCTGCACTTCCTGGATGATTTGCGAGAAGCGCTGGCCGATGCGGCGGGTCTCGGCCACGCTGGTTTGCACCTGTTCGTTGAACTTGTCCATCTCCATCACCCCACTGCCCACGGCGTCGTGCATCTCCCGCACCATATGCTCGATGTCCAGGGTGGCGACGGCGGTTTGATCGGCGAGGCGGCGGATTTCCCGCGCCAACACCGCGAAACCCAGGCCGTATTCGCCCGCCTTCTCGGCTTCGATGGAGGCGTTCAAGGACAAGAGGTTGGTCTGGTCGGCGATCTTGGTGATGGTGGTGGTGATGCTGCCAATGGAATTGGCCTTGTCGTTGATGACGCCGAACCGCCCAGCTATCGACTGAGTGGCACCGGCCAGATGGTGCATGGCCTGTTCCATATCGCCCAGCGCGGATTGCCCGGAATCCGCCAAATCCCGCGCATGACCCGCCCCCTGGGTCACACCGGCCATGGTGTTGACCAGTTCCTCCGAGGTGGCGGAAATTTCCTTGGCGGCGGCGGCGATTTGCAGCGTGGTCGCGCCCAGCCCGGCGGCTTCGTCGCCCTGGGCGCGGGTCATGGCGCTCAGGGTGTTGGTGGCGGACACCAGGTCGATGGTGGACTTCCTGACCTGCCCGATCAGCGAATTGAGATAGCTCACCATCCGCCCCAAGGCATTCAGCAGTTTGCCGGTTTCGTCCTCGCGCTTGGTATCCAGGGCCACGCTGAGGTCGCCTTCCGCCACCCGCTCGGCGGTCGCCACCGCCATCTGGATAGGCCATGAAATCGACCGCGCCACCCACAAGGCCAGCAACACCACCGGAATCAGGATCAAGGTCAACAAGGTGACCATGGCCTTGGTCTGTTCTTCCAGCATTTCCAAGGCTTCTTCGATATCCTGCTGGACCACGATGCCCCAGCGGAACGAGGGGATATAGGTCCAGGCCGCCAACACCCGCCGACCTTCGATACTGATTAATTCGCCGCTGCCCTGCCCGCCCAGCACCGCCAGTTGTATGCCCTGGCCGTTCTCCACGCCCAATTTAACGCTCAAGCTGAAGGCGGCGTCGGGCCGGTGCCGGATCGGTGCCACGATCCGCGCCAAATCGCCCGTGTCCTCCAAAGCCCCCACCACCACATAGCCGTTCTTGCCCAGGCCGGAATAATCGGCGAACGCCTCGAACACCTCGGTGGTATTCAGTTGCAACACCAGGAAACCGACCACCCGGCCCTCCTGGTCGTAGACCGGCGCCGCCATGAACCCCAAGGGCGTTTCTATCCCCGGATACAGCGCGAAATCGGAAATATCGGTGTCGAGCAAGGTCATGGTGCGGCGCAGCACATTCGCCATGGGCGTATCGCGCTGCGGCCCGTACAGCAGGTTGTCGCCCAGGGCGAGGTTGGTCTGGGTCTGCATCAAGACGATGCCCCTCGGGTCCACCAACACCACTTCGGAAAACCCCAGGTTGGGCGTGAAATAGTAGAGCAGCGAACGCACATCGGCCTCGGCGGCGGCCCATTCCGGCGAACCCTTGATGGCTTTGCGCATGGCCACCGTGGCGACCGCCAGCCGCTTGAGCCGTCCGAACACGCCGGCCGCGCGGGTGCGCTCGTAGGCATAATCCTCGATGCCATCGGCCTTGGCGGTAACGATCACGCTCATTTGCTCCTGCACCTTCTCGCGCAGCAAGCGCCGGGTCAGGCGGTCGTTGATATAGACCGAGAGCAAGGCCGGCACCAGCAGCAGCAGCATGAACCAAAACACCAGCCGCCGGGCCAAGCTGAGTCCGATGCGCGAACGCAGCGCGGAGAGCCAATCAATGGGTTTCATGGGAAGTGCGCCCTTCCGCCGTGGCGGCGTTGAACCAGTGGTTTTTCCAACCGCGGTATAAATCCTTGAGGAAATCATCCCATTGCTTGACCGAGCGGGTGCGGGGATAGGGCACCGGGCGGATGGGGTGTTGGCCGGACCAGACGATCTCGATGCGGCCATCCTCGCGGATCAGGCCCATGTTGAAGGAGCGCCAAGTGTGGCGGGTGGTGGAATCCACGGTGACGATGCCCTCGGGCGCGTTGAAGCTTTGCCCCAGCAAATCGTCGTTGACCGCGTTGACCTCGGTGGTGCCCGCCTGCGCCACCGCCCGCGCCCACAGATGCACGCTGAAATAGGCGGTTTCCATCACATCGCTCAACACCCGCTTTTCACCATAGCGCTGGCGGAAGCGCTGGACGAACTCGGTGTTCTCCTTGCGCTCGACGCCTTGGAAATAAGGCCAGGCGGCATAATGGCCGCTGACATCGACGGCGGGCAGCTTTTGTAGCTCCGGGTCGGAAATCGAGAACGACACCACCGGGGATTTCTGGGCCTGGAGTCCCACCTCGCGCAGGGCGCGGTAGAACGGCGCGTTGGAATCGCCGACCAGGGTACTGAAGATCACATCGGGCCGGGCGGCCTGGATTTGGGCCACGACCGCCCCGGCATCGAGTCCGCCATAGGGCATATAGCCCTCGCCCACGACCTCCCCGCCCAAGGCTATCATCTGGTCGCGGATGATGGCGTTCACCGCATGTGGCCAGACATAGTCCGAACCCACCAGGAAGAAGCGCTTGCCGAGATGTTCGTAGGACCAGTTGACGGCGGGCAGGATTTGCTGATTGGGTGCCGCGCCGGTGTAAATGATATTGGGCGAGATTTCCAAGCCCTCGTAGGCCATGGGATAGATCATCAGGGCGTGGTGGCGCTCGATCACCGGCCCCAGGGTCTTGCGGCAGGCCGAAGTCCAGCAGGCGATGAGGGCGGCGACCTTGTTCTGGCCGATGAGCTTTTCCGCCTGGCGGGCATAGGTGTCGGGATCGGACGCGCCGTCCATGACCACGGCCTCGACCGGCCGGCCCAACAAGCCGCCCTGGGCGTTGATCTCCTCCACCGCCAACAATTCCGCGTCCACCATCGGCTTTTCGCTGATGGCCATGGCCCCGGTGAGCGCGTGGATGATGCCGAGCCGGATCGGTCCGTCCTCCCCGGCGGGATGCCAGAACCACCACGCCTCCGAGGCCAGCACGCCGCCGAATAGGACCAGGCCGGCCCATTTGAGGAGCGCCCCGGCCCACCCGGCGCGGCGTTCCGCCATCAGAGCGCGTCCCCGACGCCGGGGAGGATTTGGAACAGGGTACTGAAGCCACTGATCTCGAACACATCGCGCAAGGTGGAATTCAAGGCGCACAGCTTCAGGGAGCCTTCGGGCGGGAGCCGCTTGGCCGCGACCAGGAACACCCGCAACCCCGCGCTGCTGATGTATACGACCTGCCCCAGATCGAAGACCAGACGCGATGCGCCGCCTTCGATCAAGTCCAGGCATTGCTGCTCCAGGTGCTTGGCGCTGGCGGCGTCGATGCGGCCTTCCAAGGCGATGACCAGGGTTTCGCCCGTTTGGGACGTGGCAATGTTCAACATGTTGTCCTCGTGATGGGTAGATGATGGAACGCGCCCGGCAGGTCCGGGACACGGCTTAATCGTTGAAAATCAACCTCAGTTCGCAATCCCCATGGCCGTGGCCTTCCATGCCGCGCACCCGGACGCCATCGGCCAAGCGCCGCAGCATATAGCCCGCCATACGTAGGACCGCGTCGTTCTCGTCGTCGAGCATGTCCTCGTGGCTGGGCGGATGCATGGACAAGGGCACCAGCGAACCGTGGTAATACAGCACCACCGCGAAGCTGTACTCGTTGAAGATGGTTTCCATTTCAATCAGGGCGGGCCGGTCGCCACCGCCGGACATCACAGCGTGTTCGGTGAGGATTTCGAACGCCTGCCAAGTGGCGTATTCGGCCCGGCGCACCACCTCGGCCCGCGCCCCCCAGCTTTTGCCCTGGCGTTCGAGGAAGGCCACCACCTCGTCCAGCGAACCCTGGTGGGCGTCGATGACCAAGCGCCTGCAGGTGTGGTCGCCGATGCGGAATATGGCCGACAGCAACACCGCGCCCAGCACGCCCAGCCCCACGCCGGAGAACAACAAGGATCGCATGGATTCGGGCACCAGATTTAAAAACAGGGATTTCAAGGGATCGAAGCTGAAACCCAGGATCAAGGCGATGCCCACGGTGAGGATTTTGCGGTTATCCAGCAGGCGCGAGGCGATGACTTGCAACCCCGCCATGATGGTGAAGGACGCCAGGAAGATCAGCGCCGCCCCCATCACCGGCTCGGGCAGGATTTCCCAGAACAGGATGGCCTTGGGCATGAAAGCCAAACCAACCATGATACCCGCCAGCCAGAACGCCAGATAGCGGCTGGTGCAACCGGTCGCCGCCGCCAAGCCCACCGCCCCGCCGCTGGAGGTGAGCGGCAGGCCGTTCAAGAAGGAATTGATGATATTGGTCAGGCCCTCGGCGTAGATGCCTTGCTTGAGCAATTCCGGGTCGGGGCGCTTCCAATCGGCGTCGTTGAAGCGCTGCGCCGCCACCAAGGCACCGAAGCCATGCAAAGCCAGGAACAAGCCGGTCAGAAGGGCGGGCAGCACCGCGCCGCCGTCGAGCTGCCAGCCGATATTCATGGGCCGGGGCAGATAGAACAAAGGCGCATCGATGAACTTCTCCCAGGCTTCCATGGGAATCGCCCCGCTGAACCAGGAACCCAGGAAGCCGGCCGACAAGCCCAAAAACGCCGAAACCAAGCGCAGGAAACCGCTGGACCAAACGTTGCATAGGATCATGGTGCCCAGGGTCAAGAGGAACAACAGGCCGTCGCGGGGACCGGGGGTGGCGTCGGTGCCGGTTTCCAGCAAGAGTTTCATGCCATTCGAGCCTAGGCCCAGCCCGATCAGCATCACCGCGACCCCGGCCACCTGCACCGTGAATACCCCGCGCATCCTAGCGAACAACAGGGCGAACGCCATCTGGAACAAGCCCACCATGCACACCGCCCCGAACACCGCCCCCAAACCGCCGCTGGACTTGGCGACCAGCAAGGCGGCGAAGGTGGAGGAAGTCGCCTGCACCGGACAGAACAAGCCGGAGCCGATGCCCCACAACTTGGCCGCTTGCAGCGCCACCCCGATGCCCGAACCCAGCAAGGTGGCGGAAATCAATTGCAGGGATTGCTCGTGGTCCAGGTCCAGCACCCGCCCGAACAAGGGCGACACCACCAGATAAACAGCCAGGAACGAAATCTGCTGCAAAGCCAGCATCAAGGCCAGCCGGGGCGGTGGCCGGTCTTGGGTCCAGTAGACGATATTGTCGGGCTTACGCATCAATCCAACACGGGCAGGAAGGTCGTATTGGCGGCGTCGGTGGCCCAAAGGTCGCCGGTTTCGAGATCGAACCACCAGCCCCACAGGCTCAACTCCCCGGCGTCGATGCGCTCCTTGAGCCAAGGATAGGTGGCGAGATTGGCCAGCGAACCGCGAATGGCGGCGCGTTCCACCAGATGCTGATGTTCGCGCAGGCTTCCGATATCCAATTCGCGGACTTCTTCACCCCCGCTGTCCTCGCCGCCGCTCAAAGGCTTCATCACATAATTGCAGCAGGCATCCATGGCGATGGAAACCCAGCCGCCGATGAAATCACGCGGCAGCGGCTGGCCCGCGAAGCCGCTCAGAAAGGCTTTGATGCCGCCGCAATGGGCATGGCCCAGCACCACGATATGCTTGACCTTGAGGTCGCGCACCGCGTATTCGATGGCCGAACGCGCCCCGTCGTACTTGCCTTCCAGGCTGTAGGGCGGCACCAGGTTGGCGACATTGCGCACCACGAACAATTCACCTGGCGCGGCCCCGGTCAACAAGGCCGGATCGACGCGGGAATCGCTGCACGCGATCAACAGCACCTCGGGATGCTGGCCGTATTCGACCAAACCCCGCATCTTGTCCGGTTCCTGCCGGTAAAAGCGCTGCTGGAATCCCTGAATGCCCTCGAAAAGCTTGGCTAATGCCGGATCGGTGAATTCTTGCATGACGGCCTGATTATGGGTTTACTGTTGACGAGCGGCGGGCGGGAACCCCGCCGGATACGGCTGCTGCCGACATTGTGCCTGTACGACCGCCTGGGAGACAATCTCCCGTCGCGATAGACTCCACCCACCCTAGCGCCCAACATGCCCAACACCCCCAACGGCAGCGCCGCCCCCGCCCAACTCAAGCTCAACCTGCGCCCGGACACGGCGGAACTGGAACCCCTGGCGCTGGCGGTGGAAGCCTTCGGCGCGGACCGGGATTGGTCCCCCGCCCTCATCATGCAAATCAATCTGGTGCTGGAAGAAATCATCGTCAACACCATCGATTACGGCTATCCCGATGGCCGGGCCGGCCAGATCGAGGTCGTGCTAGAGGCCGACGCCACCGCCATCCATATCCAGATCGAGGACGACGCCGATGCCTTCGACCCCTTCGCCGAAGCGCCCCGCCCCGATATCGCGGCGGTGTTGGCCGACCGGCCCATCGGCGGCCTGGGCGTGCATTTGGTCCGCCATTACATGGACGTTTGCGCCTATCGCCGCGCCCCTGGCCGCAACCTGATTTCCCTGGTCAAGCGGCTGCCTTCCCCAGCCTCCGCGGCCTAATTCCGATGTTGCTGCTGTTATTCAAACTCGGGGCACGGCGCTACGCCCTGGACGCCATGGCCGTGGCCCAAGTCCTGCCGGTGCCGACCCTGGAACCCGCCCCGCCCGGTCCCCACGGCTTGGCCGGCCTGCTGCGCTACCGGGGAGGACTGGTGCCGGTGCTGGACCTCCGGCAAATCGCGGAGGGCGAACCTTGCGCCCCGGCCCTGAGCAGCCGGGTGATCCTGGTGGGCGGACGTGATGGTTTGCTGGGACTCCTGGCCGAACACGTCACCGATACCGCGCATCTGGACGCCGCCCATCAATTGGCGGCCATCGCCCGCCAATCCAGCCCGGATTGGCTGGACCCCACCCTTTACGAAGACGAGGAAGGCTTGGCACAGCGGGTGCATTGGGCCGCGCTGCTGACGCCGGAACTGCGGGCCTTGGCCGGCCCGGAGCCCGACCCGCCATGACACCGAACGACCGTGCTTGCCTACGCGCTTGGCTGGAACGGGAGTTCGGCCTGGACGCCGACACCCTGGGACCGGACGCGCCGGACTTGGCGCTAGCCGCCCGCCGCGCCGCCACCGGCCTGGACAGGGATGCGGATTATCTCCGGCTGTGGCGGCGCGACCCGCTGGAACGGCAGGCTTGGTTGGAACAATTGCTGGTGGGCGAAACCTGGTTTTTCCGGGAACGGGGCGCATTCGGCCTGTTACGCCAACACGCCGGGGCGCTGGCGCGGACGGAGCGCCCGCTGCGCGTCCTCTGCCTGCCCTGCGCCAGCGGCGAAGAGGCTTGGTCCATCGCCATCACCCTGCGCCAAGCCGGGCTGGATGCGGACAGCGCCCGCGTCGTCGCCATGGACGCGAGCCATGCCGCCCTGGACGCCGCCCGCCGCGGCCATTACGGCCTCCGCGCCTTGCGTGGACTCGATCCGCGGCAATGGACGGAATATCTCCTACCCGCAGCGGAAGGCCGTTTCCGGGTGGCGGAATCCTTGCGCGGCATGGTGGATTTCGTGGCGGGCAACGCCCTGGACGCCGCGACTCTGCGGCAATACGCCCCGTTCGACCTGATATTCTGCCGCAACATGATGATTTATATGAGCGTGGCGGGCCGGGTCCAATTGTGCCGGTCACTGGCGGACTGCCTAGCGGCGGACGGGCTGTTGTTCCTGGGCCATGCCGAAACGCCACCGGAACCCGCCGCCTGGGTCCGCCATGGCGACAGCGGGGCGTTCGCTTGGCGCAAAGCCACGACCCAGCCCCGCAGCCCGGATGCGGCGCGGCGGAATCCGGGGCAACCGCCCGTCGATCCCCCCCCCGGTTTCCGTTCCACGCCCGCCGGGCTACACGACACCTCCCCAGCCCCAAGGATCGCGCCACCCAATCCACCCCCTCCCCTCCTGCACACGGCCCGCAGCCTCGCCAACCAAGGCGCTTACCAGGACGCCCTGCGCCTCCTGGAACAAGCCGTCGCGCAATCCCCGCTCGATCCCGACATACACGCCCTGCTCGGCATCCTCCACGACCAGCAGAACCAGCCGGAACGGGCAGCGCTGCATTTCCGCCGCGCCCTCTACCTCGCCCCCGGCCACACCGAAAGTCTCGCCCACCTCGCCCTGCTGCAAGAACGCCGCGGCCAGCGGGCGGAGGCCGAACGGCTACGGCAACGCCTACGCCAGGCGGTCGGGCCATGACCCACCGCCTGGCCCTGGCCGAAAGCCAATGCTGGAAACGCATCGGCATCCACGGCGACCGCAGCTGCGAGGAATTGGAATATTGCGTCCATTGCCGTTCCTGCCCGGTCTACCATCTGGCCGGACGCCGCCTGCTGGACCGCCCCATCCCGGCGGAATACCGGGAGGAATGGCGGCGGCGCCTGGCCGAAATCCCGGAAACCCCGGACCCCGATAGCCTGGGCTTGATGGTGTTCCGGGTGGCGGGCCATTGGCTGGCCCTGCCCTCGTCCTGCCTGGACGCGACCTTGAATCCCGCCCCGGTCCGCAAAATCCCGCATCGCGGCCACCGCCATTTCCTGGGATTGGTCAACGCCCAGGGCGAATTGCAATTGTGCTTCACCCTGGAACACCTGCTCGATCCCCATGGTGCCGAAACCACCGGAAACCCAGCCCCGACCGGCACGGGCCGGGCTTTTCCCCGCTTGCTGGTCATCAAGGTCCGGGGCCAGCGCTGGGCCTTCCCCGCCGACGAGGTGCTGGGCATCGAACGCCAGCCCCGCGCCCGCCTGCAACCCCCGCCCGCCCATCTGCGCCTCGCGCCCGACCACCCGGTCACGGCCCTGTGCGAGTTGGAAGGGCTCAGGGTCAGCCTGCTGGACCCGGAACGCTTGGCAGCCCGCTTCGCCGAGGCGGTGCGGTGAGCGCCCCGGACGCCTTCCTGCTGGAATTGTTCCGCGAGGAAATGGCGGCCCACACGGCGGCACTGACCGAAGGCCTGCTCACCCTGGAACGCGGCGCGGGCGCGACGACCGAGCCTTTGATGCGGGCCGCCCATTCGATCAAGGGCGCGGCGCGGGTGGTGGACCTGCTCCCGGCGGAGCGCATCGCCCACCATATGGAAGACGTGTTCGTGGCGCTGGAGGAGCGACGTTTAACGCTGGACGCCGGGGCCATCGATACCTTGTTGCAAGCGGTGGATTGGTTGCTGGGACTCAGCCTGGTGGACGGCGGCGAACTGCCGGACTGGCTGGACCACCACGCCGAGGCGGCGGAAGCCTGGAGCGGGCGCATCGCGGCCCTGCTCAATCCCCCCGAGACCCCGGCCCCACCGCCGGACGCCGACCCGCCGCAAGCCGCCAACCTCGCGCCGGAAGCCGAAGCGCCACCGCCCACCGCCGCCCCCGGCCCAGCCCTACCGAACCCACCCCACCGGCCCAACCACCCAACGACGGCACCGCGCCCGACCGGGCCGTCAAGGTGACGGCGGACACCCTGAGCCAACTGCTGGGCTACGCCGCCGAAGCCCTGCTGGAAGCCCAGCGCCTCGAACCCCTGGTCCGCGCCGGGCAAAACCTGAAAAAACTCAGCCAATGCTTGGCCGGGACGCTGGACTCGGACCCGGCCAGCGCCAAACACCTCCTCCGCGAACTGGACAATGCCTTGGACCGGCAGGACGCGGCCCTACGCGAAATCTCCAGCCGCGGCATCCATCTGGCCGAACAACTGCACCGCACCGTGCTGAGCAGCCGGATGCGGCCTTTCGCCGACGGCGTCCAAGGTTTTCCCCGCTTGGTGCGCGATCTGGCCCGCCAACTCGGTAAGCAAGCCCGCCTCGACCTGATGGGGCTGGGCACGCGGGTGGACCGCGACGTACTGGACAAGCTGGACGCCCCGCTCAACCACCTGCTACGCAACGCCCTGGACCACGGCCTGGAATCCCCGGAAGAGCGGGAAGCCCAGGGTAAACCCACCGAAGGCCGCATCGTCCTGGAAGCCCACCACCGTGCCGGGCGCCTGGTGGTCTCAGTGCGGGACGATGGCCGCGGCGTCGATCTCGCCCAACTCCGCGCCCGCATCGTCGAGCGCGGCCTGGTGACCCAGGATATGGCGGCGCGGCTCAGCCCGGCTGAACTCTACGATTTCCTGTTCCTGCCGGGACTCAGCACCCGCGACAGCGTGACCGAAATCTCCGGGCGCGGCGTCGGCCTGGACGTGGTGCAGACCATGGTGCATGGCTTCGGCGGCTCCTTGAAAGTCGGTTCGGAACCGGGCCGGGGCACCCGCTTCGAGTTGGTCCTGCCCGCCACCCGCTCGGTGTCGCGAGTGCTGCGGGTGGATATCGCGGGCGAGGCCTTCGCCCTGCCCCTGGCCCGCATCGACCAAGCCTTGCGCCTGTCCAGCCAGCAGTTGTATTGCCTGGGCGGCTATTATTTCTTTCCGGGCGCGGGCGAAAACATCGCCCTGGTCTCGGCCCGCGCCTTGCTCGCCCTGGATGAAGCACCCCTGCCCGAAGGTGAGTTGTCCTTGGTCCTAATCGGCGACGGCGAGCAGCGCTATGCTTTGGAGGTCGATGCGCTGCGCGGCGAATGCGAACTGGTGGCCCGGCCCTTGGACCCGCGCCTGGGCAAGGTTCCCAACCTGGGGGCCGCCGCCGTGGATGAACAAGGCGTCCCGGTGTTGATCCTGGACGTGGACGATTTACTGCGCTCGGCGGAACGGCTGGCGGGCCAGGCCCAGCGCCCGCGCCGCCAAGGGACCAGAACCCAGCCGCGCCGGACCCGGCGGGTCTTGGTGGTGGACGATTCCCTCACCGTGCGGGAATTGGAACGGAAGCTATTGGAAAATCGCGGCTACGGAGTGGAGGTGGCGGTGGACGGGATGGAAGGCTGGAACGCGCTGGGCCTTGCGGATTACGACCTGGTGGTCAGCGATGTGGATATGCCGCGCATGAACGGCATCGACCTGGTGCGGAAGATCAAATCCCATCCACGCTTCGCCGCCCTGCCGGTGATCATCGTGTCCTACAAGGACCGGCCCGAGGACCGCCTGCGCGGCATGGAGGCGGGAGCCGATTATTACCTGACCAAGAGCAGTTTCCACGATTCCAGCCTGATCGACGCCGTACACGACCTCATCGGCGCGGCGGACGCCCCATGAAGATCGCCATCGCCTACGCCGGACCCGACACGCTGGCTTTGCGGCAACTGCTGGCCGCGACGCCGGGCTTGGAATTCTACTGGTCCAGCACCCAGGGCCGGGAAACGGCGGGGCTGTGCCTGGAATACCCGCCCGACTTGCTGCTGATGGGGTTATCCCTCGCCGATATGGATTGCGCCCAGGCCACCCGCCTGATCCTGTCCACCCAGCCCTGTCCCATCCTGCTGATTTGCGCCGATCCCCAGGCCGATTACCCACGGGTGTACGAGGCCTTGGCCCTGGGCGCCATGGACGCCGCCAGCCTGCCCGGCCTGGGCGCGGCGGGCGGAGCGCTGGACGGCGGCGACTTGCTGAACCGTATCGATACCCTGGGCACCCTGTGCGGCCATGAACCGCCCTCGCGGCGGCGGCGTCCGGTTCCGCCCGCCGCCGCGCCCGTGGAACCCAAGCCACCGCCCATGATCGCCATCGGCGCTTCGACCGGCGGCCCCAAGGCGCTGGCAACCCTGCTCGAAGGCTTGCCTGCCGATTTCCCCGCCGCCATCGTCATCGTGCAACACCTCGACCCGCCGCTCGCCGCCGGGTTGGCAACGTTGCTGGATAGGCATTCGCCCTTGCCGGTCGCGGCCTTGTCGCAGAGGACGCGCCCGCAAGCGGGCCGGGTGTGGCTGGCGGCGGGAGCCGAGCATGTGGTCCTGGACGAGCGTTTCCACCTGGATTTCAGCGCCGAACCGCATGGGCTGGCCTGCCGCCCCTCGGTGGATGTGTTCTTCCACAGCCTCGCCCGCCATGCGGAAGCGCGGGGCTGCGGGGTATTGCTGACCGGGATGGGGCGGGACGGCGCGGCGGGACTCTTGGCCTTGCGCGGGGCGGGCTTCTACACCATCGCCCAGGACGAGGCCAGCAGCGTGGTGTTCGGAATGCCCAAGGCGGCCCTGGAATTGGACGGAACCTGCGCGGTGCTGCCGCTGGCGGAAATCGCGGGACGCTTGGTCGAACGGGTACACGCGCTCATGGCGGACCCTGCCCGTCCGGCGCTTTAGGCGCTATCATCCCCGCCGCCGAACCGACCCTAACGAAGCCCATGAATCCCGAATCCCCAAACCTGCCCGCCCACCACAGCGTAGTGCTGTTGATCGACGACCAGCGCATCATCTGCGAAGCGGTGAAGCGCATGTTGCTCACCGAGCCCGATATCGAATTCCACTACACCTGCGATCCCGGCCAAGCCCTGGCCCTGGCGCGGCAACTCTGTCCCACCCTGATCCTCCAGGACTTGGTGATGCCGGACACGGACGGGCTGGACCTGGTCCGGGCCTTCCGCGCCGACGCCGACACCGCCCAGGTGCCCTTGATCGTGCTATCCAGCAAGGAAGAGGCCGTGGTCAAGGCCGAGGCGTTCCGGGCCGGGGCCAACGATTATCTGGTGAAGCTGCCCGACCGCATCGAACTCATCGCCCGCATCCGCTACCACTGCAAGGCCTATATCGCCCTGCTGGAACGCAACGAAGCCTTCGCCGCCCTGGAAAAAAGCCAAAAAACCCTGGCCACCGAATTGGCCGAAGCCGCCGCCTATGTGCGCTCCCTGCTGCCGCCGCCCCTGGAGCGGCCGGGACTCGCCACCGCCTGGGAATTCCTGCCTTCGAGTTCGCTGGGCGGGGATGCCTTCGGCTATTTCGATATCGACGCCGAGCATTTCGCGGTGTTCCTGCTCGATGTCTGCGGCCATGGCGTCGGCTCGGCCCTGCTCTCGGTCAGCGCCATGAACGGGCTGATGGGCCAAAGCCTCGGGGCCGTGGATTTCCGCGAGCCCGCCGCCGTGCTGGCGGCGCTGAACGGCTTGTTCCCGATGGAGAAGCACAACAACCTGTATTTCACCCTGTGGTACGGCGTGGCGCACCGCCCCAGCCGGACCCTGCGCTATGCCAGCGCCGGCCATCCCCCGGCGGTGCTACTGGGCGGGGCGGAACCGGAGTTGCTGCGCTGCCGGGCCATGCCCATCGGCACGCTGGCGGAAGCCCGCTTCGCAACCAGCGCGGCCAAGCTGCCGCAACCAGCCCGGCTGTATCTGTTCAGCGATGGGCTATACGAAATCGACGCTCCCGACGGCGCGGCGGTGGAATTCGAGGATTTCGTGCGCGTCCTGGCCGAACCCGAAAGCCAGCCGGGACGCAAAATCGCCGAGGTGGTGGCGGCGATGCGGGCCTGGCAGGGGCGGGCGGATTTCGACGACGATGTTTCCTTGCTGGAAGTACGGATCGCGTAACCCGCTACATCGCCGCCCGCCGCGCCACACCGCTATGGTACGCCGCCTCCTCCACCTCGCGGGCCACGGCCTCCGCCACCCGCCTATCGAACACCGAGGGCACGATGTATTCGCGGTGCAATTCATGCTCGCCGATCAGCCCGGCGATGGCATGGGCGGCGGCCAGTTTCATCTCCTCGGTGATGCGGGTGGCGCGGCAGGCCAAAGCGCCCCGGAAGATGCCGGGAAAACACAGCACGTTGTTGATCTGGTTGGGATAATCGGAACGCCCGGTCGCCATCACCGCGACATGGGGTTCGGCCTCCTCGGGCATGATCTCGGGTGTGGGATTGGCCATGGCGAACACGATGGGCCGCGCATCCATTTTCCTGAGATCGGCGGCGGTGATGGCCCCCGGCACCGATAGCCCCAAGAACACATCGGCCCCCTCGATCACCTCGTGGACCGTGCCGCGCTCGCCGTCGGGATTGGTCATTTCGGCATAGGCGAGCTTGGCCGGGTTCATGTGTTCTGCGCGGCCCCGGTACAAAGCGCCGAGTTGGTCGCAACCCACCACGTTGCGCACCCCCGCCGCCATGATGATCTTGGTGCAGGCCACGCCCGCCGCTCCCACGCCATTGACCACCACCTTGATATCCTCCATGCGCTTGCCGACCAGCTTGAGCGCGTTCAGCAAGGCCGCCAGCACCACCACCGCCGTGCCGTGCTGGTCATCGTGGAACACCGGGATATCCAGTTCCTCCTGCAAACGCCGCTCGATATCGAAACAGCGCGGCGAGGCGATATCCTCCAGGTTGATGCCGCCGAACACCGGGGCGATGGTCTTGACCACGCGCACGATCTCGTCCGGGTCTTGGGTATCCAGGCAGATCGGGAAGGCGTCCACCCCGGCGAATTCCTTGAACAACATGGCTTTGCCCTCCATCACCGGCAAAGCCGCCGCCGGTCCTATATCGCCCAAGCCCAGCACGGCGGTGCCATCGGTGACCACGGCCACGGTGTTCTTCTTGATGGTCAGGGTGAACAGCTTATCGGGGTCGCGGTGGATGGCCTCGCACACCCGCGCCACGCCGGGGGTGTAGGCCATGGACAAATCGGCGCGGGTTTTGAGCGGGGTTTTCGACACCACTTCGATTTTGCCGCCCAAGTGCATGAGGAAGGTGCGGTCGGACACATTGACCACCTCGACGCCTTCGAGGACGCGGACGGCCTCGACGATGGCCTCGCCATGGTCGCTGGAACCGGCATCGACCGAGATATCGCGCAGCACGTAATCCTGGCCGACCCCGACGATATCGATGGCCCCGATATCGCCGCCCGCCCGGCCTATGGCGGTGGTGACCTTGCCGAGGGTGCCGGTTTTGTTGGAGAGGCGGACGCGCAGGGTGAGGCTGTAACTGGCGCTGGGGGTATGGACGGAAACTGGGGAGGGAGCGTTCATGGGATTCCTGGGGTTGGGGCATTGGAATCCAGGATCATAGCCTATCGGGGAAGCGGGCTGTTCCATCCCGGCGGGAGATGGTGCGCTTCCCGGTTCCACGGGAAGCGCCCATGCCGGGACCGGCCCGGTCAGCGCAAAGCCTCCTCCACCGTGGCCGCGAACAACACCTGATCGATCCAGCGCAGCAAGGTCTCGGGGTCGGCTTGGTGGATGCGCTCCAAATCCTGTGCGGCCAAGGGACCGAACTTACGGCCCAACTGCCGGACCAGCAATTCCACACGCTCTTCCTGGCGTCCCTCTTGGCGCCCTTCTTGGCGCCCTTCTTGGCGCCCTTCTTGGCGCCCTTCTTGGAGTCCCTCTTGCCATCCCTCCTCGTGCCCCTTTTGCCGCCCTTCCTCCAAGCCCTGCTGCTTCCAATCCCGGGTCCATTCCACCACTCTTTCGGCTAGCATACTCTTCACCTCGCTCAGTTCGTTCAGGTTCTCGAAATCCACCCCCGGCATCCGGCCTGGTAAGAACACCCGTTTCAGCCACGCCGTGAAGGCCCGCCGTAGCGAGCTTTGCTCCGGTGCCTTGAGCCAATCGACCAAGGCCGCGACCACCCGGCCCACGTCTTCCGGCGCACGGCTGTTTTCCAGGCGGAACAAAGCCGCCGCCAGGTTCCGCAGTTCCAGTTCGCTCCCGGACAGCCGCCCCTCGTCCAGCAGGAAATAGCGGAGTTGGGGCCGGTAGCGTTCCAGACCGCCGGGCACCTGGGCGATCAAATCCCCGATGTCCTGCGCCGCGTCCCAAGCTTTACCACCGTTGTACAGCACCAGCGGCAGGACCGGCGGCAGCTTCCCCGCAGGGGTCAATTGCCCGGCACGGATCAAGTCTTGATAGAGCAAGCCCAGATAGGTCAGGACACGCACCGCCATGAAACCGTCCACCCTGGATTGGAATTCCAGCAGCAGGTACACGTACAGCCATTCCCGCCCCCAGCGTACCTTCCACACCACATCGTCCGAGCGGTCGCGGAGATCGTCGCTCACATAATGGCCATTGACTTTTTCCAGGCTGGAGAAATCGAGTTCCCGCACCCAATCTTCATGCACGAAGCCGCGCAAGAGGTCCGCCACCATCTCGGCGTGGGAGAACAGCAGCTTGTAGCCGTGGTCGTGGTCCACGGCCTAATTGCCCCGTTTCAAGGCGCGGGCCAAGGCATCCGCCATCGCTCCTTGCAGCTTGGGTTCTTCCGGGCGCGGCTTGTGGCGGGGTTTGTCGCCGCCCTTGCCCGCCGTGGGCGCGGGACGCGGATTGGGCTTGCCCGCCGCGCCCGCTTCCGGCTTGGCCTCGCTCTTCATGGTCAGGGAAATGCGCTTGCGGGCCACGTCCACTTCCAGCACCCGGACCTTGACCACGGCACCGGTCTTCACCACCTCGGCGGGGTCTTTCACGAATTTATCGGCCAGATGCGAGATATGCACCAGCCCGTCCTGATGCACGCCGATGTCCACGAACGCCCCGAAATTGGTGACATTGGTCACCACGCCTTCCAGGGTCAGGCCGGGTTTCAGGTCTTCCAGCTTATCGACGCCGTCCATGAAGCGGGCGGTCTTGAATTCGGGGCGCGGGTCGCGACCCGGTTTTTCCAGTTCCTTGAGGATATCGGTGACGGTGGGCAGGCCGAAGCGCTGGTCGGTGTAATTCTCGGCGTTGACGCTCCGCAAGAACTCGACGTTGCCGATCAATTCGCCGATGCCCTTGCCGGTGCGCTCGATCAAACGCTCGACCACAGGATAGGCTTCCGGGTGGACGGCGGAGGCGTCGAGCGGATCATCGCCGCCCATGATGCGGAGGAAACCCGCCGCCTGCTCGAAGGTTTTTTCGCCCAAGCGGGTGACTTTCTTCAAATCGGTCCGGCATTTGAACGGCCCGTTCTGGTTGCGGAACTCGACGATATTGCGGCTCAAGGTCGGCGACAGGCCGGAAACATAGCGCAAGAGCGACGCCGACGCGGTGTTCACGTCCACCCCGACCGCGTTCACGCAATCCTCGACCACAGCGTCGAGGCTCCGCGCCAGATGGGTCTGGTTGACATCGTGCTGGTATTGGCCCACGCCGATAGCCTTGGGTTCGATCTTAACCAATTCGGCCAAGGGGTCTTGCAGGCGGCGGGCGATGGACACGGCCCCGCGCAGCGAAACATCGAGCTTGGGGAATTCCTGCGCCCCCAGTTCCGAGGCCGAATACACCGACGCCCCGGCTTCCGACACCATGATCTTGGTCACGGCCACGAGGTTGTGGCGCTTGATGAGATCGGCGGCGAGTTGGTCGGTTTCGCGGGAGGCGGTGCCGTTGCCGATGGCGATCAGGCTGACGCGGTGTTTGGCGACCAGGGCGGCCAGGGTGGCGATGGCTTCATCCCATTGGTTCTTGGGGACGTGGGGATAAATGGTCGTGGTTTCCAATAGCTTGCCGGTCTTGTCCACCACCGCCACCTTGACGCCGGTGCGGAGTCCCGGATCGAGCCCCAGGGTGACGCGGGGACCAGCGGGCGCGGCCAGCAGCAAATCCTTGAGGTTCTTGGCGAACACCCGGATGGCCTCCTCCTCGGCGGCTTCCTTGAGGCGCTGGCGCAAATCGGTGTCGATGCGGGTCAGCAGCTTGATTTTCCAGGCGTGGCGCACGGTATCGAGCAGCCAGCGGTCGGCGGGACGGCCCCGGTCGGCGATGCCGAAGGCCCGGCTGATCGCGCCCTCGGCGGCTTGGTGGCCGGCCTCCTCGTCCTCGGCGACTTTCAGGGTGAGGTTCAACACGTTCTCGTTGCGCCCGCGCAGCAAGGCCAGGATGCGGTGCGACGGCAGTTGGGTCAGCGACTCGCGGTAATCGAAATAATCGCGGAACTTGGCCCCGGCGTCTTCCTTGCCCTCGGCCACGCTCGCCACCAATACGGCTTCGCCCCACACCTTCTCGCGCAATTCGCCGGTCAGCGCGGCGTTTTCGGCGAAGCGCTCCATCAGGATTTGCCGCGCCCCTTCCAGGGCTGCCGCCGCGTCTTCCACGCCGTGTTCGGGGTTGAGGAATTTGGCGGCTTCGGCTTCCGGGTCCAAATCGGGATTGGCCAGGATATCGAGCGCCAAGGGTTCCAAACCGGCTTCGCGGGCGATCTGGGCCTTGCTGCGGCGTTTGGGCTTGTAGGGGAGATAGAGGTCTTCCAGCAGGGTCTTGGTGTCGGCGGCGTGGAGGGCCGCTTCCAGTTCGGGGGTGAGCTTGCCCTGTTCGCGGATGCTGTCCAGCACGGTGCCGCGCCGTTCCTCCAGTTCGCGCAAATAGCCGAGGCGGGTTTCCAGCGTCCGCAATTGACCGTCGTCCAACCCATCCGTGGCCTCCTTGCGATAGCGGGCGATGAAGGGCACGGTCGCGCCCTCGTCCAGCAAATCCACCGTGGCTTTGACCTGTTGCGCTCTGACGCCGAGTTCCTCGGCGAGGCGGGCGATGATATCCATCAAGCATCCTCGAACTATGAAACAAAAGAGGAACGATTTTATCAGCAAACCCAGGGCGGTTCGGCCTTGGGTATGGGGTAGGCAGATTCCCCAATTGCCGGGCGGAAAGGCCGGATCGAGAATGCAGACCCAAGGAATTCTCGACAAGGAGGCATCATGGACTATTCCGGCAATCCCGCCCGCCGCATCGACCGTCGCGCCGGCACCTGGACCGTGTTGCTGTGGGCCGCGCTGCTATCCGGCTGCGGACAACGCAACCCCGCGCCGCCGCCACCAACCGCCGGGCAACCGCCGGGCCAGGAAAAATCCGCCCAGACCCATGCCTTGGAAACCGGGGCCGACGCCTTGCCCACCCGCCCGCCCTTGCGCGGCTTGGATGTCTATATGGCCGGTTTCCACGCCGCCAAGGACAATCCGGCCCTGCAAACCGAAGCGCATCATTACTGCCATCGGGTGAACGAGGAATTCTCCCAGTGCGTACTGTTCGATGGCGATGGCGACCAGGCCAATCTGATCGGCATCGAGTACATCATTTCCGAGCGCCTGTTCGACACCCTGCCCGAAACCGAGCAAGGCTATTGGCATCCGCACAATTACGAAATCCTGTCGGGCCAACTCATGGTGCCGGGGATGCCGGAAATCGCCGAGATGGCTTTATTAAGCGGCAAGCTGAACAGCTATGGGAAAACCTGGCATGTGTGGAACGCGGCCCCGTTCGGCCGTCCGCCCGATGCCCTGCCCGTCGGCCCGCCCATGCTGGAATGGTCGTTCAACCACGATGGCGAGGCCTTGCCGGGCTTGGTGGAACAGCGCGACCGGCGCATGGGACTCGATAGCGGGCAGGAACGCGGCCAGCGGGCGCAACTGGTGTCTTCGGCCCGGCCCCAGGCCGGGGTGGAAGCGCTCAAAGGGAAGTTTGTCGGCACCACCCACCCCATTCCCGGCGTGAGCGAGCGCAAGCCGGTGTCGGAAGCGCCCAAGCCGCCCCCGCCGGAACCGCCGCCCAAAACCATCCCCCCCAAGGCCGCGCCATCGAAACATCGTCTTTAAGCAGGCCGGCCCCCGTGGCCGCGGGTTTGGAAGGGAACCTCCGGCTATGGTGTCAGGCCGGGGCATGGGCTTCCTGGCGCAGCCCGCAAAGCCAGTATCCTTTAGAAATACCGCGCATTCACCCAGAAATGCGCGGCGACGCTGGCGAAATAACCCAGCAAAATCACCGGGAACCAGCGCAGGTGGAAGCCGAAGGTATAAACGCCCTTGAGTTGCCCCAACAAACCCACGCCGGGCGCCGAACCGATGGCGAGCAGGCTACCGCCCACGCCCAGGGTCAAGGTCAGGAGCAACCACTGGCCCTCGGAAATATCCGGGTGCATCGCCAACACCGCGAACATCAAGGTGCCGTTGTCCACGAAAGCCGAGGACAGCCCGATCAAGATATTCGCCAGGGTCGGGCTGATCTGGCCGAACAGGAATTGGGCGATGGCGTCGAGATAGCCGATGAAGCCCAAGGCCCCGATCAACATCATCGCGCCATAGAAGAACAACAGGGTATCCCACTCCAGGTTGCCGATCTTCTGGAAAATATCGTATTCGCGGTCGTCCAACCAGTTGACGGCCTTGGGATCGCCCAGGCGTTCGGAGCCGTCCGGTTCGTGGGCGGTACGCAGCAGATAGAAACTGAAGAACTGCAACAAACCCAAACCCGCCATCATCCCGGCGGCGGGCGGCAGTTTCAGGAACACATCCGAAGCCACGGTGATCGCCAGGGTCAGCACAAACAAGGCGATGATCCGCCGGGCCCCCCGCCGCAACACCACCTGCCGCCGCGATACCACCGGGCATTCCCTGGGCACGAAAAAGTGCATGATTAGGGCGGGCACCAGGAAATTCACCAAGCAAGGCACCGCCAGCCGGAAGAATTCGGCGAACTCGACGATGCCGCTCTGCCAGACGAACAAGGTGGAAATGCCGCCCAAGGGACAGAACGAACCCCCGGCATTGGTCGCCACCACGATATTGACGCAGGCCAGCGCCACGAATTTGGGTTCGTGCTTGCCGACCGCCGCCGCCACCGCGCCCATCAACAGCCCCACCGCCAAACCGCTGACGGCGGTGGAAATCACGAAGGCCAAGCCGCCGGTGATCCAGAACAACTGCCGATAGCTGAATTCGCGGTTGAGCAGCCAGACCCGGAGCGCGTCGAAGATGCCCCGGTCCTCCATGGCGTTGAGATAGGTCATGGACACCAAGATGAACAGCAGCAATTCGGCATAGGCCAGCAGGTTGCTCTCGAAGGCGGTCACCGCCGGTTTGGGATCGCCGACCAGGGCGTATTGGATGCAGATGGCGAACCAGACCAGGGCCGCGCCCATCACCATGGGCTTGGACTTTCTCAGGTCGGTGGTTTCCTCGGTCATGGCGAGGATATAGGCCAGGACCGTGATGGCGATGGCGAGATAGCCGATGAAATGGTGGGTCAGGTCGAGGTGGGGGAGGACTGGCGGGGGTTCTTGGATTTCGCCGGAGACAGCAATCAAGGGGATGGATAATAGGGAACACAAAGCCAGCGCGCGCTTGGCCATACTGAAAGCTCCTGATTCACGAACCGAAATCGATGGATTCCGCGCATTAAATACGAAATGCGGTAAATTTTGCGTAAAAACACCATCGCCCCCCAATACACTCGGGAATACCCGCCCGTCGGCCGGGCTTGGGCGCGGGCAAAGAAAAAGGCCGCTGATGCGGCCTTTTCCATGGATATCGAACCGGCTCAAGGACGGTTATCGATGGGCTGCCCCTTCTCCGGCAATAGCAAATCGGCCCGGCTCACGCCCAGGGCCAAGGCCACGGGGCATGCCACCAGCACCGACGAATAGATACCGAACACGATGCCGATGGTCAGGGCCAGGGCGAAATTGTGCAGCGCCTCGCCGCCGAAGAAGAACATCGCCAGCACCATCAACTGGGTCATGCTGTGGGTGATGACGGTACGCGACATGGTGGCGGTGATGGCGTTGTCGATGACCTCGGTCACGCTGGCGCGGCGCATCTTGCGGAAGTTCTCGCGCACCCGGTCGAACACCACCACCGATTCGTTCACCGAATAGCCCAGGATGGCGAGGATGCCGGCCAGGACGCTGAGGGTGAATTCCCATTGGAAGAAGGCGAACATGCCGAGGATGATCACGATATCGTGCATGTTGGCGATGATCGCCGCCACCGAGAAGCGCCAGGCGAACCGCAGCGACAAATAGGCCATGATGCCGAACGCCACCAGGAGCAGGGCCAATACCCCGCTCTCGTAGAGTTCCTGGCCGACCTGCGGACCCACGAATTCGACCCGGCGCAAGGTCGCCGAAGCGTCCTGGGCCTTGAGGCTGGACAGCACCTGCTCGCTCAGTTGCGGACCCTTCACGCCTTCTTTCAGCGGCAGGCGGATCAGCACTTCCTTGGAGGTACCGAAGTTCTGCACCGCCACCTCGCTCATTTCCTGTTGTTCCAGGGCGGTGCGGATGGCCTCGATATTGGCGGGCTGCGAATAACTGACCTCGATCAACATGCCGCCGGTGAAATCGATCCCTAGGTTCAAGCCCCGGAAGACCAAGGCCAATACCGCCAGGATGAACGTCACCAAGGAGATGGTGGTGGTGATCTTCCCATAGCGCATGAACGGGATGTCATGCTTGATTTTGAAAAGCTCCATGAAACCGCCCCCTTAGATGGCTAGCTGGGTCAGCTTGCGGCGCTGACCATAGGTGAGATTGACCAGCGCCCGCGAAACCACCACGGCGCTGAAGATCGAGGTCAGGATGCCGATGCACAAGACCGCCGCGAACCCGCGCACCGGACCCGAACCCAGCATGAACAAGGCGACACCAGCCACGAAGGTGGTCACGTTGGAGTCGAGGATGGTGGCGAAGGCGCGTTCATAGCCAGCGTAGATGGCGAGCTGCGGCGAGATGCCCATGCGCAGTTCCTCGCGGATACGCTCGTTGATGAGGACGTTGGCGTCGATGGCCATACCCACCGTGAGCGCGATACCGGCGAGGCCCGGCAAGGTCAAGGTCGCCTGCATCACCGATAACACCGCGACCAGGAGCAGCACGTTGGAACCCAAGGCCAGGATCGAGAACAAGCCGAACACGCGGTAATACACGATCATGAATATCGCGATGGCAACGAAGCCGTAGCCGTTGGAACTCACGCCGCGCTCGATGTTCTCCTTGCCCATGCTGGGACCGATGGTGCGTTCCTCGACGATATCGACCGGCGCGGCCAGGGCGCCGGCCCGCAGCAACAGGGCGAGGTTGCGGGCTTCCTCGGTGCTGTCCAGCCCGGAAATCTGGAAGCGCTTGCCCAGGCGGTCGCGGATGGTCGCCACGTTGATGACTTCCTCCACCTTGCGGTGTGTCGTCACCTTCTGGCCATCGACTTCCTTGGTTTCGGCCTTGTTCTCGATGTAGACCACGGCCATGGGCTTGCCGATGTTGTCGCGGCTGACATCGGCCATTTTGCGGGAGCCGGGACCGTTCAAGGTCACGAATACCGCCGCCGAACCGGATTGCTGTTCCAGGCCGGAAGAGGAATCGACGATCTGGTCGCCGGTGACGATGATCTTGCGTTGCAGCAGGAGGGGCCTGCCGTTGCGGTCCTTGTAGAGGCGGGAACCGATGGGGGTCTTGCTTTCTTCGGTGGGGGTCGGGTGTTCGGTATCGACCAGCCGGAATTCCAAAGTCGCGGTCGCGCCCAGGATTTCCTTGGCGCGGGCGGTATCCTGCACGCCGGGCAATTGCACCACGATGCGGTCCTCGCCCTGCTGCTGGATCAAGGGTTCGGCCACGCCCAGTTCGTTGACGCGGTTGCGCAGGGTGGTGATGTTCTGGGCCACGGCGAGGCGGCGGATTTCGCGCTGCTCGGGTTCGGTGAGGTTGCCGCGGATCACGGTGTCCTGGATGTCCAGGGCCAGGCCGCGCACTTCGCGCTTGATGATGTCCTTGGCTTGGCCCAGGGTGGCGAGGTCGGCGAATTTCACCACCACGGTCTTGCCGTCGCGGTCCACCGATTGATAGCGGATTTTGCTTTCCCGCAGCAGGGAGCGGATGTCCTCGGCGTAGCGTTCCTCGGCCTGGGTCAGGGCGGCATCGGTATCGACCTGCATCAGGAAATGCACGCCGCCCCTGAGGTCGAGACCCAGGTACATCGGCTTGGCCCCCAAGGCGCGGAGCCAATCCGGGGTCGCGGGGGCGAGGTTGAGCGCCACCACATAGTTCTCGCCCATGCCGGTTTGCAGGGCATCGGCGGCTTTGATCTGGTTATCGGTCTGGGCATAGCGGATCAACAAGCGCTTGTCCGCCAATTCGACCGACTTGGGTTTCAGCCCGGCGTCGCCCAGGAGTTTCTCGACCTTCTCGACGGTGGTCTGGTCCAGCTTCGCGCCCCTGGACGGGGAAAGCTGGACCGAAGGGTCTTCGCCGAATAGGTTGGGCAGCGCGTAAATGACCGCGAGCGCCAGCACGGCGAGTATCAAAAGGTTTTTCCAAAGTGGAAAGCTGTTTCGCATGGTTGCTGCCTAATAGCGGGCGATGCCGGGGAAAGGCATCCGCGATGGAAGGACTCCCGTGTGTTATTTTTCGGCCTTCTTCCTGGCCTTGTAGGTGCCCTTGGGAACCAGGGACGCGATGGCGTGGCGCTGCACGTAGATATGGACGTTGTCGGTGAGTTCGAGTTGGACGAAACTGTCGTCTAGGTCGGAAACCTTGCCCAGGATACCGCCAGTGGTGACGACCTCGGCCCCTTTGCCCAGGCTGTCGAGCATCTTTTTCTGTTCCTTGTTGCGCTTCTGCTGGGGCATCACGAACAGGAAGTAAAACACCGCCAGGATACCCAGCGGCAAAATCAAACCGGCCAGACCCGGTGCTTGCGCCGCTGGTGCCGCAGCTTCGGCCATTGCGTCGGAAATGAAGAAACCCATGATCGATCCTTTACTTAGCGTTGGATAAAGCGCGGCATTATGGCACAAAATCCGCAACGATTTCTCTCCGCCGACGAAGCCGGGACCGGGAAATCGCGACGCTAAGCTCCGCCATTCCGCTGCCGGGCGTAGAAATCGGCGACAAAGCCATCCAGGTTCCCCGCCTCGATGGCCGCCCGCAGCCCGGCCATCAGTTCCTGGTAATAGAACAGGTTGTGGATGGTATTGAGCCGGGCGCCCAAAATTTCCCCGCATTTGTCCAGGTGCCGCAGATAGGACCGGCTGTAATGGCGGCAGGTATAGCAGCCGCATTCCTCGTCCAAGGGCCGGGTATCGCGCTGGTATGGGCTATTGCGGATACGGATCGCGCCATTGCGGGTGAAGAGATGGCCGTTGCGGGCGTTGCGGGTGGGCATGACGCAATCGAACATGTCGATACCGACCCGCACCGCCTCGACGATATCCTCGGGCGTGCCCACGCCCATCAGATAGCGCGGCCTGCCCTGGGGCATCCTGGGCATCAGGGCGTCCAGCACCCGCGCCCGGTCTTCCTTGGGCTCGCCCACCGACAAGCCGCCGATGGCATAGCCGTCGAAACCGATGGCTTGCAAACCCTCGACCGATTCCAGCCGCAATTCTTCGTATACCCCGCCTTGCACGATGCCGAACAAAGCCGCCGGGTTGTCGCCATGAGCCTCGCGGCTGCGCCTGGCCCAGCGCAAGGACAAGCGCATCGATTGCGCCGCCTGCTCGTAGGTGGCGGGATACGGCGTGCATTCGTCGAAGATCATCACGATATCGGAACCCAGTTCGCGCTGCACCGCCATGGATTCTTCCGGTCCCAGGAACACCTCGCTCCCATCCACCGGCGAACGGAAGCGCACGCCCGCCTCGCCGATCTTGCGCATGGCCCCGAGGCTGAACACCTGGAAACCGCCGGAATCGGTGAGGATCGGCCCCTGCCAGTGCATGAAACCGTGCAGATCGCCGTGCAGCCGGATGATTTCGGTGCCGGGCCTGAGCATCAGATGGAAAGTGTTGCCGAGGATGATATCGGCCCCGAGGCCGGCGAGTTCCTCCGGCGTCATCGCCTTGACGGTGCCATAGGTGCCCACCGGCATGAAGGCCGGGGTGCGCACCCGGCCCCTGGGAAACACCAGTTCCCCCCGGCGGGCCGCGCCGCAAGTGCTGCTTATGTTGAATTCCATGGGATTTTTCCGGGGTCGGAAACGAAATCGGCCCACCGGAGGGGTGGGCCGAATCGTAAGCGGATCGCTTAATGTTGGTGCCGATGGTCGGATTTGAACCGACACGACTTGCGTCACCACCCCCTCAAGATGGCGTGTCTACCAATTTCACCACATCGGCAGCTGGACTGGGTTCGCTAAGAACCGGGATCAAGGCACCGACGGCGTTTGAGGGGTGTCGGTGGGTGCCGGTACATCGGATTTCTTAGCGGGTTCCTCGATGATGGGAGGAAGGTCGCGCTGGGCTGGATTTTCCGTTTGGGGAGCATCCATGAGGTCATGCCCTTTATTATCGAGGTTCCCGGCCATGTATGCAAGGCTTAAGCTGGTCAGGAAGAAAATGGTTCCCAGGATCGCCGTGGTGCGCGACAGGAACGAGGCCGCGCCACGGGCACCGAACAGCGTGTTGGAACCGCCGCCGAAACCGACACCCGCGTCGGCACCGCGCCCTTGCTGCAACATCACCAAGCCGATGACCGCCGCCGCCACCAAGACATGAAGAATCGTTAAGACCTGATACATAACCGGAAATCTACCTAATTAAGCCGCGAGGCAAATTGCGAGGAAGGATTTGGCATCCAAGGAAGCGCCGCCGACCAGACCGCCATCCACATCGGGCATCCCGAACAGCGCCGCCGCGTTGTCGGCCTTGACGCTGCCACCGTAGAGGATTTGCAGACCTTCCGCCACTTCCGCATCGAGTTTGGCGATTTGGGCGCGGATATAAGCGTGGACTTCCTGGGCTTGCTCGGTGGTGGCGGTGCGCCCGGTGCCGATGGCCCACACGGGCTCGTAGGCGATGACGGCTTGGGACAGGGAAGCCACGCCGCACAGGTCGAGGACGGCCTGCAATTGTTCGTCGATCACGGCGAAGGTTTTGTCCTGCTCGCGTTCTTCGAGGGTTTCGCCGACGCAGAAGATGGGGGTGATGCCGTGTTCGATGGCTTTGGCGTAGCGGGCGGCGACCAGGGCGTTGGTTTCGCCGTAAACCAGGCGGCGTTCGGAATGGCCGACGATGGCGTAGGCGCAGCCGAACTCCTTGAGCATGGGCGCGGAAATTTCGCCGGTGAAAGCGCCTTGGTCTTGGTCGGCCACGTTCTGGGCACCGAGGGCGATGGTCTTACCGGCCAGCATGGCTCCGAGTTCGGGGATGAACACGTAGGCGGGGCAGACGCCCACCTGGGCCTTGGCATCGGTGGGCAAGCCCGCGAGCAGGTCCGCCAACAACTGTTGCGCGGTCGCGCGGGTGCAGTTCATTTTCCAGTTTCCAACCACCAAGGGACGGCGCGCCATAGCTAGCTCCTGAGTTGAGTAAATCGCGGAAGCTTACTGAGTTAAACAGCGCATTTCAAGCTAAGAGCGCATTGGGCCGGGCAGCTGGGCGTGAAACCCCGTTTTCCCCACATCCAATCCACCCGCAGCGGGCCTAGATCGCATCCCAAGCGGATGGGATCGCCGTTAATCCAGATTTATGATGAGGTAAAGCCATGCCCACCGTGGTTTGATCTGGGCAAGCCCGGCTCGATTAGCGCTATCAAGGACCAAGATCGCCACAATAAAGCCATACATTCTAGCCAATCCACAAGCAGGATTTCAACGTAAATAAGTCACTGAATTTTGCCGCTATCGGGCCTAGGCTTGATGGCGACGTATTGGGGTTGTTTTCCGACCGGAACCGCCAACAGCCCGCAGGCCAAGCCACGGCCCGCCCCATAAGATACCTCTCATCAACCCCCAACCAATACACGAATCCATAAACTCCACAGCCACAGGTGAAACAGACTTCCAGAAAACCAGGAATCCCACATGATCCCCTACTACCTCGCCATCTACGCCATCGGCACCGCGATCATCCTCTACTTCGCCCGCGAAACCAAAAGCTTCCTGGCCAGCCATGCCAGCATCGACCACCCGGACGGGCTCGAAGCCTTCAAACGCCTCGCCCGGCGCAATATGACCATGGCCCTGCCCTATGGCTTGTTCATGATCATCGGCGTCGCGCTCGGCCTGCATATCGTGCAACAGGACAACCTCGCCGGATTCAGCCTGTTCGCCGCCGCCAATATCCCGTTCATGACGGCGGCCTTGGCCCTGCGCAGGCTGGAAATCCAAGCGCGGGAACTCCCCTGCACCGATCCCGTTTTCATCGTCGAATACAACCGGGTTTCGCGCTCCTGGCTGCAAGACCTCTGGCCCAAGTTCTAAAATACCCAGCCAGGGCGGCTTTCCCACCCTGGCTCCCCGTCCCGCCGCGGCATAATAGGGACCATCCGCCCATCCACCACGCCGCCCATGTCCCCGATTCCAGAATCCCGCATCACCCGCGCCCGCATCCTCGCCCTGGCCCAGGCACTCGGCTTCCAGAACATCGGCATCGCCGACATCGAACTCGCCCAGGCCGAACAACGGTTGGCGGATTGGCTCAGGGCTGGTTTCCACGGCGCGATGGACTATATGGAGCGCCACGGCAGCAAGCGCGGCCGCCCCGCCGAACTGGTGCCCGGCACCGTGAGCGTCATCAGCGCCCGCATGGACTACCTGCCGGAATCCCGCGCCCGGATGTGGCAACGGCTGGAAGACCCGGACAGCGCCTACATCTCACGCTACGCCCTGGGCCGTGACTACCACAAACTCCTGCGGAAACGCCTGCAACAACTGGCCGAACGCATCGCCGACGATATCGGCCCCTACGGCTACCGCGTCTTCACCGACAGCGCCCCCGTGCTGGAAAAGCCCCTGGCCGCCCAGGCCGGACTCGGTTGGATCGGCAAGCACACCAATCTCATCGACCGCAAGGCCGGTTCCTTCTTCTTCCTGGGGGAAATCTACACCGACCTGCGCCTGCCGCCCGACGCGGAGGCCACGGCCCATTGCGGCAGTTGCACGGCCTGCCTGGATATCTGCCCCACAACAGCCATCGTCGCGCCCTACCGGCTGGACGCCCGCCGCTGCATTTCCTATCTCACCATCGAATGGCGCGGCTCCATCCCCTTGGAATTCCGGGAAGCCCTGGGCAACCGCGTCTACGGCTGCGACGATTGCCAATTGGTCTGCCCCTGGAACCGCTATGCCCAACCGACCCAGGAACCCGGTTTCCTGCCCCGGCACGGGCTGGACACGGCGGGCTTGATCGAATTGTTCGGCTGGGACGAGGCAGAATTCCTGCGCAAGACCGAAGGCTCGGCGATCCGCCGCATCGGCCACGAATGCTGGCTGAGGAATCTCGCGGTGGGATTGGGCAACGCGCCCACGGGACCGGAAGTCCGCGCCGCGCTAGCGGCACGGGCGGGGCATCCTTCGGCCTTGGTGCGGGAACATGTGGCCTGGGCCTTGGAACGGCAGGGTGGTTTTTAGCCCGCCCTTCAATTCATATTCCGCTGGCCCCACAAATTCTCGATGAACACCAACCGGCCATTCTCGAAGCGCAGCAGTTTGGGCACGTTGCCATGCCCGGCGTCGGAGTAGTACCACTCCTCGACCTCGACCGGCACCGTGCTTTGCACCGGCACCTGCACGCAGAACGTCCGGGGCTGGTTCACCACCCTCATGCCGCCGTGGCCATCCGGCATCCTGATCGACTCGAACTGGGTCTGGCAATTGGGCACGAAGTTGGTGACCAGCCGCCATTCGGTGCGGCGGTCGCCGGATTGCGGGTCGCCGCATTTCTGATCGACATCGAACTTGGTCTGGCCTTCCTCGATGATCCAGCCGTTGCAGCGCCAAGCCCAAGCCTGGGCGCTCATCCCCAACAGCAGCAAGCACAGGAACAAACGTCGCATGGGAAACCTCCACGGAATAGGGACGGCCAAAAGTTCGTATTAAAATGGGCGGCGGCGAAAACCCACCCCCCGGAACCGGCGATCACACTGTCATCATAAAGCGGCGATGTCCACGTTAAAACTACGCAGCAGACAACAGGACGGCTTCACCCTGGTCCACGTCCTCATCGAGCATCCGATGGAAACCGGACGCCGCCGCGACGAAACCACCGGCGCCCTGGTCCCGGCCCATTTCATCGAACAAGTCCGGTTCGAACATAACGGCCAGCGGGTCGCCACCTGCGCCCTCAGCACGGCGGTCTCGCAAAACCCCTATCTTTCGATCCGCTTCCGGGGCGGGAAATCCGGGGACAAAATCCGGGTGAGTTGGTCCGACAACCAGGGCCAACACGACAGCGCCGAAACCACCGTGGCCTGATGCCTCAAGTTCCGCCCATCCCGGACATGGCGTAGAATCCGGGGTTCGCCCCCCTATCACCTTAGCATTCAGGAGCTTACCATCCATGACCCCTCCGGCCCGCGCCGCCCTCATCGGAGCCTTGCTCGCCTTCGCCGCCGCCATCCAGGCCGAAGAAGGCTCATGGGAACCCTCGACCCTGAGTCCCGCCACCCTGGACAAGGTCCGGGACACCTTGAAGGTCTACCAGCAATGCGCCAACGACGAAACCCGCGCCCATCTCGACGACAAGATGGATTCGCGCCAGGTCGCCGACTTGATCCTGCGCAATTGCGAGGACAAGCTGAACGGCATCAAAACCGCCTTCGACGCCGAGAAAGTCCCGGCCTCGATTTCCGAGCGCTACATGCGCAGCAAACGCTCCATGGCCGCCCAACAAATCCTCCGCGTGGTCATGGCCCATCAGGCCATGCAATCCGCCCAGGCCGCCCATTGAACCGGGCGAGCTTAATTTTCCCCATCTGAACGCCCGCTGAACCACCGCCCACAGTTGAATTAGGGCGCGGAAAGACCCATTTCCGGGGACTGGCGGGCAGCCCGGCCCAGCCATCGCCATCCCGAAACGAACGGAATCCACACAAGAACCCAGAGGTCCAGAATGCCGCCTATCGATCCCAACCTACTGCCAACCACCCTAGACGCCGTCCATCTCGGACTGGCCGCCCTGGTGCTGGTGCAATTTATCCTCATCCTGGTCCTGCTGACGGCGGGCATCGCCGCCCTGCTGCGGCGCGACAAACCCGTCACCGTGATGCTGGAGCGCGTCCCCGCCGAAATGCTGCCCGCGCCCTACCCCGAACCCATCCGCATCGCCATTGAGCGCGTGCCGCAGGAAATGATCCCCAAGGCCGCCCCGGTCCCCGCGCCCACGCCCGCGCCCAAGCCGGTGGAAATCCAAAAGCCCGAGCCGGTCATCGTCAAGGAAGCCACCCCGGAAGCCGCCCTGCAACTGCTCGGCCTCCTGCAAAAGGAAGCCCGCTTCCTGGATTTCGTGCAGGAGGAAGTCGCGGGCTATAGCGATGCCGAGATCGGCGCGGCCTCCCGCGTGGTCCACGAAGGCTGCCGCCGGGTATTGCGCCAGCATTTCGACCTGGAGCCGGTGCGCAAGGAACAAGAAGGCCAGCGCATCACCCTGCCCAAGGGCTTCGACGCCGCCGCCGTGCGCCCGACCGGCAATATCGTCGGCGAACCGCCCTTCAACGGTACCCTGGTCCACCGCGGCTGGCGCGCGGCCCAGGTGAAACTGCCGAAGATCGCCGAAGGCCATAATGTCAACATCATCGCCCCCGCCGAGGTGGAACTGTGAGCAAGTATTCTGTCGGTATCGACCTGGGCACGACCAACAGCGTCGTGTCGTTCGTGGACCTGAGCCAAACCGATGGCGAAAAAGCCCCGCTCGAAGTCTTGGAAATCCCGCAATTGACCTCGCCCGGCAGCGTGGGCGACAAGAAGCAATTGCCCTCCTTCATCTACCAAGCCCACGAGGCCGAACTCGCCCCCGGCGATATCGTGCTGCCCTGGAACGCCCAGCCCGAGGCCATCGTCGGCGAAATCGCCCGCCAACTCGGCGGCAAAAGCCCGATCCGCCTGGTCGCCAGCGGCAAAAGCTGGCTCTCGCACAGCGGCGTGGACCGGCGTTCGGCCTTGCTGCCGCTGCAATCGCCGGAGGAGGTCAAGCGGGTTTCGCCCTTGCAAACCGCCATCGAATACCTGCGGCATATGCGCGACGCCTGGAACGCCCGGTTCCCGGACCAGCCCTTGGAACAGCAGGATTTGGTCATCACCGTGCCGGCCTCGTTCGACCCGGCGGCGCGGGAACTCACGGTCGAAGCCGCCCACGCCGTGGGACTCAAACAGGCGGTACTGTTGGAAGAACCGCAATCGGCGCTCTATAGCTGGATTCAGCAAAGCGAAGGCAAGTGGCGCGAACAGGTCAAGCCCGGCGATATCATCCTGGTGGTGGACGTGGGCGGCGGCACCACCGACCTGTCCTTGATCGCGGTCACCGAGGACCAGGGCAATCTGGTCCTGAACCGCGTCGCCATCGGCGACCATATCCTCTTGGGCGGCGACAATATGGACCTGGCCCTGGCCTATGTGCTGAAGGCCAAGCTGCAAAGCGAGGGCAAGCGCCTGGAACCCTGGCAAATCCAAGCCCTCACCCACGGCTGCCGTGACGCCAAGGAAAAGCTCCTGACCAGCGACGACACCCAGGAAGCCGCCGTGGTGGTGCCGAGCCGGGGTTCGTCCCTGATCAGCGGCACCCTCCGCACCAGCCTGACCCGCGCCGAGGTGGACCGCACCCTGGTCGAAGGCTTCTTCCCCAAGGTCGATCTCACCGAACGCCCGCTGGCCCAGGCCCGCGCCGGCTTGACCACGCTGGGCCTGCCCTACGCCAAGGACGCCCGCATCACCTGCCATCTGGCGGCCTTCCTGGGCCGGCAGATCGGGGCCACCAGCGAGCTGCAAGGCTTCACGCCCAAGGACGGTGCCCGGATGCTGCATCCCACCGCCCTGCTGCTCAACGGCGGCGTGTTCAAGGCCACGGCCCTGGAACAGCGCCTGCTGGACGTGCTGAATAGCTGGCTGGAAGCCGACGGCGCTCCGTCCGCCCGTTTGCTGCACGGGGCCGATTTGGATTTGGCGGTGGCGCGGGGCGCGGCCTATTACGGCTATGTCCGCAAGGGCAAGGGCGTCAGGATCAAGGGCGGCACCGGCGCGGCCTATTATGTCGGCGTCGAGAGCGCCATGCCCGCCGTGCCCGGTTTCGAGCCGCCCATCGAAGCCCTGTGCATCGCGCCCTTCGGCATGGAGGAAGGCACCGAAGCCGATTTGCCGCCGTATGAATTCGGTGTGGTGGTGGGCGAGCCGGTGCATTTCCGGTTTTTCTCGTCCAATGTACGGCGCGACGACGGGGTCGGCATCCGCTTGGATTGGTGGCCCGAGGGCGAGATCGAGGAGTTGGAAGCCATCGAAATCACCCTGACCGCCGAGAAACACCGTCCCGGCGAAGTCGTGCCGGTGCATCTGGCGGCGCGGGTGACGGAAGTCGGCACGCTGCAACTCGAAGCCGTGGCACGGGACGGTGGCGAACGCTGGAAAGTGGAATTCGACGTGAGGGCCAGCGGCCAGCCCGCGCCCAAGGAAGACGCCGACGCCGCGCCGGAAGCGCCGATCCTGGGGATCGAGGCCGAGCCCGTCGCCGAACCCACAGCGGAGACAGCGCAGGAAGCGGCATCCGCCGAGGAAGCCCCGGCTGCCGAAACCGAAGCTTCCGGGGAATCCGGCGAGGAGGAATCCGCCTCGGACAAGCAGAAGGGCGGCAAAAAGAACTTCTGGGCTTCGTTCAAGGTGTGAGGGAGAGGCGGGATGGGGTCGGCAGGCCGCGTCCCGCCCTACGCCATCGGAAACCCCTTATGCCAATTCAAAATCCCCTCCGGGTCGAATTGGCGCTTGATGGCGTGCATCAGCTTCAAGGAAGCCGCGTCGAGTTCCCGGTCCACATAATCCCGCTTCTCGATGCCGACGCCATGCTCCCCCGAGAGCGTGCCGCGCAGACGCAACACCAAGCCGAACATCTCGTCCAAACAGGCATGGGCCTTGTCGTCCTCGCCCGGCTTGCCCGGATCGTAGAGCAGGTTGACATGGATATTGCCGTTGCCCGCATGGCCGAAATTGACGATGGGCAGGCCATACCGCGCCGATAGCTCGTTCAGCCCGGCGATCAACACCGGCAATTCGGTCACCGGCACCACCACGTCTTCGTTGATCTTCTTGGGCGCGATTTTGCGCAAGGTGGGCGACAGCGCCTTGCGGGTCTGCCACAGGGCTTCGACTTCCTCCTGGGTCTCGGCCACGCGGAATTCCAATAGCCCGGCGTTGTCCGCTGCGGCGCGGATGCTGTCGATCTGCGGGGCCATGGCCTGCTTGAAACCATCCACCTCGATCATCAGCAACGCCCCGGCCTGTTCCGGCAAACCCGCCGTCGAATAACGCCGCACCATGTCGATGGCGTTGCCGTCGATGAATTCCAGGGCACAGGGCACGGCAGGCTGGGCCATGATCTTGGCGATGGCCTGGGCCGCCGCGCCCACATCGCGATAAACCGCCCGCAAGGTGCGCCGGGTTTCCGGCAGGGGCGTGAGTTTCAGCGTGGCTTCGGTGATGAGCGCCAACGTTCCTTCGGAGCCGATCAGCAAGCGGGTCAGGTCGTAGCCGACCACGCCCTTGGTGGTGTAAACCCCGGTGCGGATTTCTTCGCCCGCGCCGGTGATGGCGCGGAGCCCCAGGGTGTTGTCGCGGGGCGTACCGTATTTGACGGCGCGGGGACCGGCGGAGTTATAAGCCAGATTGCCGCCCACGCTGCAAAACGCCGCGCTGGTGGGATCGGGCGGCCAGAAGAAACCATGCGGTTTCACATAATCCTGGAGGGCCTGGTTGGTGATGCCCGGCTCGACCACGATGTAGCGGTTGTCCGGCGAGAACTCCAACACCCGGTCCATGCGCTCGAACGAAGCCACCACCCCGCCGAACAAGGGTACGGTCGCGCCGGTGGTGCCGGTGCCACGGCCGCGGGCGGTCAACGGGATTTTGTATTCATGGCAGGCGCGGACCAGGGCGGCGGCTTGCTCGTGACGGGTGGGAAACACCACGGCCTCGGGCAGGACTTGCCGCTTGCTGTTGTCGTAGCCATAGACCCAGCAATCGGCGGGGTCGGTGAACAGGGCACCGGCAGGAAAAACTTCCTTGAGCCGGGCCAGGAAAGGAGCGGGCAGGGCCATGGGGTTTACTCCTCGCCGAACAGTTGTTGATCGATCAAATCGCACAGGCAATGGGTAATGAGCAGATGCGCCTCCTGGATGCGGGCGGTGACTTCGGCGGGCACCCGCAGTTCCAGGTCGGTTTCCCGCAACAAGGGAGCCAGCGCCCCGCCGTCGCGCCCGTTCAAGGCCAGGACGCTCATATCGCGGTCGTGGGCGGCGGTCACGGCACCCAGGATGCTGGCGGAATTGCCGCTGGTGGTATAGACCACCAGGATATCGTCGGCATGGCCCAGCGCCCGGATTTGCTTGGCGAAGACCTCGTCGAAGCGGTAATCGTTGGCAATCGAGGTCAGGGCGCTGCTATCGGTGGTCAAGGAAATCGCGGGCAGGCCGGGCCGGTCGCGCTCGTAGCGGTTGATGAGTTCGGAGGTGAAATGCTGCGCTTGCGCCGCCGAGCCGCCATTGCCGCAGGCCAGGATTTTGCCGTCGTTGAGCAGGCAATGGGCCAGCCGCGAACCGGCGGCTTCGATCAAATCGCCGAGCCGCATGAGGGTGTCGTGGTTGGTTGCGGCATTGGCGGTGAATTGGAAGAGAACGCGGTCTTGAAGGGTCATGATGGTTTGCTTGGATAGGGAACGATGCCGCTGGGCGCGGCCAAAGAGGATTGGTTTGGAAGAAAATCACGCTGGCGGGATGCGGGTCGCCTACCCCGCTTGGAAAGCATCTTTGACCCATAGCACCGCGAAGCCTCCCGCCGCGGGCGACAAGGCCGCCACATCGAACCGGGCGGGCCGGTCGTAGCGCCGCTCCCGCAGGAAACAGGTCGCCGTATTCCACAGCTTGGCCTGCTTGCGGCGGTCCACGCTTTCCAGGGCACCACCGAACTTCTGGCTGGCGCGATAGCGGACCTCCACGAACACCAAGGTCTCGCCCTCCTCCATGATGAGATCGACCTCGCCATACCGGCAACGGTAATTGCGTTCGACCAAGCGCAAGCCTTGTTCTTGCAAAAAGCCCAGCGCCCGGTCTTCCGCCATCCGGCCCCGAACCTGGGCGGGCGTCCTCGCGGTCACGGACTGACCGGCACCGCCGCGCCCGGCTGCATCACCGGGGCGATGCCACGGGGTTCCGGGTTGCCGTTCTGGAATTGGGCGCATTCCAATTGGCGTTGGAGCTTGTTGCCCGTGCCCAGCGACAACACGCCCGTGGCTCCGGCATAGCGATATTGCGGATCGAGCTTGAGCCGGTCCAGTTCGGGCAGCAAACGGTAGGCGTCCAGCCCCAGCGCGATCAGTTTGGTGTAATCCGGCGGGGTCTTGTCGATCTGGGATTGCAAGGCCTGGGCCGACAAGGCATCGCCCTGGTCCGGGTTCAGTAGCCAAGGCACGTCGCAGAAGATGAGGCCGTTCAAATCCTGGTCGGCCTGGGGATCGGGCTTGCCGCTATGCACATGCGAAGTCGAATAAACCCCGATCCCCGCGCCCTGTCCGGTGACGAGTTGGGGCAGGATCGAGCGGGCATCGGCGGCATCGGCGATCAAGAAGACGAAATCCGCCGTGGCTGTCTCCGGCGGGACCGCCGCCAGCAAATCCTTGACGGCGGCGGCGGAATCCTGGCCGTGCTGGGTGTATTTCTTGGTCGCCCCGATCTTGCCGCCCAGGCCGCGCCAATAGCGGGTGAAATGGTTGACCATGCGCTGCCCGAACGGCGTCGAAGGGGCCAGCACCCAGGCATTCTGCTTGCCGTCGAACCAAGCGCTGCCCGCCGCCTGCTCGACTTCCTGTTCGGGCGACAGGCCGAACTGGTACAGCCGGTCGTTGGCCGCGTCGCCCGCTTGGTTCAGTCCTAGCACCGGCACCGGCAATTCGCCGCCGCGGGCGAGGGTGGCGACCTGTTCCTTGATCAAAGGGCCGACCACACGGGTCGCACCCTCGTCCACCAGTTTGCGATAGGCCGCGCCGATATCGCCGGTTTCGGAATTGACGAAGCGCAGCGGCAGCTTGGCGGGATTGGGATCGGCGAAATGGGCGGCGATCATCCCGGCGCGGATGGCCTCGGCGGCGGGTGCGTAAGGCCCGGTCAAGGGCAGCAGCACGCCGACGAAAGGACCGCTCGGCGGCGGGGCCGCTGGCGCTTCCGGGACCGGCGCGGGTTCGGCGCCAGGCGCCGGGGGCGGATTCAGCGACACCGCCGGTTTCTGGCCCAGGGGCGTGACCCGCACACTGCGTCCGGCATCGCCCGTCATCTTTTGCAGGAACGCCCCGGCGGCGGGATGGTCGGGATAACGGGTTTCCCATTCGCTCAAGGCGGTACTAAGCCCGCTGGGCGGGATGCTTTTAAGGATACGGGTCAAGGCCATCCACCCGCCCAATACATCCGGCCAGGGCGGTTGCCTCTGGGCCAGGACGCTATCCGGCAAGCGCGATAGCGCGTCGTAGATGGCTTCGTTGTTCTTGTCGATGGCATCGGATTGGCTGAGCATCGGCCCGAGTTCCACCCGTTCGCGGGCGCTCGCCAGCATATCGCCTAGTTGGTTGTAAGCCGAAGCCCGCAGTGTGTGATAATTCTGCGCCTGGCCGCTGGTGAGCTGGCCGGGCGCGACCGTGTCCAGCTTGGCCATGGCTTCCCTGGCCCGGCCCGCGTTGAGATCCAAACGGCTTTGCAGCAATAGGAATTGGTTGCGGTCCACCGGCTCCAGTTCGCGGGGATTGACCAGATTGGCGAGTTGCTGGGCGCTACCGCCATTGCCCGCCCTCAGCGCCGCGTCGGCGGCCCGCATCAAGTAATAATCGGCATCGCCGGAAGTCTGCGCCAGATAGCGGTAGCGCCGCATCGCGCCCTCGTAGTCGCCGGACAGGAACAGGCTCTCGGCTTGCGGGTCGGGTTCGGGGGCGCCGCCCAGGCCGGGCAGCGACCGGCCCGCGCATCCGGCCAGGGCCAGGACGAGCGGCAACACGGCGAACGGGCGGAAGTCTGGGCGCATCGGCGGGATTCCCTGAAGATAAATCAAGACTGGTTTGAAAGAGAGGCGGGCAAGTGGCGGAAAGCGAGCGGGGCATACTATACCTAGTGGCGACACCTATCGGCAATCTGGCGGATTTTGGCTTCCGCGCCGTGGAAATCCTCAAAAAAGCCGACGCCATCGCCTGCGAAGACACCCGCCACAGCCGCCCCCTGCTGGACCGCTACGGCATCGACCGCCCGCTTTTGGCCTTGCACGAACACAACGAATCCACCCAAGCCCCGCAGCTCATCGAACGGCTCGTGCGCGGCGACACCCTCGCCCTCATCTCCGACGCCGGCACGCCCCTCATCAACGATCCGGGTTTCCCCCTGGTACGGCTGGCCCGCGAAGCCGGACTCCGGGTGGTGCCCATCCCTGGTCCCTGCGCCTTGATCGCGGCCTTGTCGGCCTCGGGCTTGCCCGCCGACCGCTTCGCCTTCGAGGGCTTCCCGCCGCGCAAAGGCCCGGCCCGGCTGGCCTGGTTCGGCTCGCTCCGGGACGATCCCCGCACCTTGATCTTCTACGAAGCCTCGCACCGGGTCGAAGCCACCCTGCGCGACCTGGCCCGGACCTTCCCGCCCGGACGCCGCCTCGTCATCGCCCGCGAACTCACCAAGCTCTACGAAACCCTGGCCCTGACCACGGTGGACTCGGCCCCCGCCCTGCTGGAACAAGACCCCGATATGCGGAAGGGCGAATTCGTGCTGGTGCTGGAAGGCGCTCCGCCCGCGCCGCCGGACAGCGACGAACTCGACCCGGAACAAACCCGCATCCTCAAGCTGCTGTTGACGGAATGCTCGGTGAAAACGGCGGTGGGCTTGGCGGTGAAAATCACCGGAGCGCGGCGCGACAAGCTGTACCGGGCGGCGCTCCAATGGTCGGGGGGACAAGCGGGTGGGAAAGGCGCGGATTCAGAAGGATAAACGGTCGGGATAGGCGCTATTCCGGGCGGCCCTCGCGGGAATAATTCCGCAGAGGCGCGTCCTCGGGCTCGCTGGGCTTGGCGGGGGTTTTCTTGTGGCCATCGTCGGTCAGCTTGGCGACCATATCCTCCCAGGAAGCATATTGCTTGAATTCGGGATCACCGGCGGCGATTTTCACATTGACCTCGTGCTTGGCCATTTCGATGACTTCCTCGGGGGTTTTGCCACCCACCGCGTCGGCGAAGGCGTCCGGCCCCTCGCCCGACTTGATTTTGTCGAGCAGCAACATCGAGGTATCGAACAGCACGCGCTGATCGGTCGGCAGGGTGCGCTTAACCTTGACCGCAGACCTGTAGATGGCGGCCCGGTCGCCCCCGCTGAGTTCGTAGGTACGGCTCGTGAAGGCGGGCAGGAAATAGATGACCGCGAACAGCGCCATGACGGCGGCTAGGATTTTCATTGATGTTCTCCGCTGATTTTTGGTATGCGGGCGCATTATAGCCCGGATGTCGCAGGGGCCGGCCAGGAACGCCCGGCACAGTCGAGGCCTCGACGCGCTTGGACAACGCGATACCTCCCCGGTTCGCCGCCCCGGCGATCATCAAGCCCGAGCCTGGATAAAACCCCACTAACTCCCTGGTAATTGGCGGAAAATCCACCCAGCACGATTGCTATAATCAGGTGGTTTCCGAAAACGGACGTACCCCAAACACTGGTTGTAGGCTGTAGGGTGGGCATGTACTCATGCCCACCGATTACCTGTCACAACCAGGGTGGGCCGAAAATACCGCCCCCCCTACGGTAAATTCTTTACCGCAAATCACTAAAATCATTCCCCACCGAAACATCCCATATTATCTTGGCCGATTCCAACCCCACCACCGGGCTGGGCTGTCATCCAGCCCAGCGCTTGGCTTATCCTGCCTGGGCGGTATTTTTATTGCTGCTTTTGTGGTTATTGCCCGCTTTCGCACACACCAGTGATAACCCCTTGGAAAAACTGGTCCTACAGCTCAAGTGGTTCCATCAATTCCAATTCGCTGGGTATTATGCCGCCCAGGAGCAAGGCTATTATGCGGCGGAAGGACTGGACGTGGATATACGGGAGCGCGTACCGGAACAAAGCCCCATCCAGCACGTCATCTCGGGAGCGGCAGACTACGGCATCGGCGATTCCAATGTCATCGCCCAATATGCCAATGGCGCACCCATCACCGCTTTGGCCGCCATTTTCCAGCACGACCCCCTAGTTTTTATCAGCAAGCAAAGCTCTGGGATTATCAGCCCCTATGAAATGATCGGCAAGCGCATCATGCTCGACAATCTCGGCGGGAATGAAGCGCCCCTACGGGCCTTGCTAGAACATAGCGGCATCACCCAGAACCAATATACCCTTGTCAAACACAGTTTCGACAACACAGCACTGCTGTTGGACCAAGTGGACGTGATGCCCGCCTACCTGACCAACGAGGTCTATTATTTCGAGCGGGAAAAAGGCATCAAGCTCAATATTATCAACCCGCAAAGCTATGGACTCGATTTTTACGGCGATATCCTTTTCACCAGCCAGCGGGAAATCGCCCAACACCCAGGCCGCGCCGCCCGCTTCCTCCGCGCCTCGCTCAAGGGTTGGCAATATGCCCTGGCCCATCCCGAGGCGGCGATCCAATCCATTAAAACCCGTTACCACAGTCGGCTTACCCTGGAACAATTACGATTCGAGGCCCGCCAATGCCGCAAACAAATCCTGCCGGATACCCTTCCCCTGGGCCGGCTCGATATCGAACGCCTACGCGGTATCGCCAATATCTTTCATGGACTCGGGCTGGCCCAGCCGATCAACGAGACCAAACTGCGCGGCTTCGTCCACGGCCCTCCCAGCGCCCTGGAATTAAGCGCCGAGGAACACGCCTGGCTAGAGCGGCATCCGGTCATCCGGCTCGGTATCGACCGCGATTTCGCCCCCTACGAATGGATCGACGGCAACAACCAATATACCGGTATGGCGGCCGATTTCATGGCCGAGATAGAAAGACGGTTGGGCGTGAAATTCGCGTTGATCAAGGACAAGCCCTGGCACGAAATCCTGGCAATGGCCCGGCGCGGGGAGGTGGACATGCTCAGCGAGGCAGTCGGCACCCCGGACCGGGAACATTACCTCAGTTTCACCCAGCCCTATGTCACCCACCCGGTCATCATTATCAATGATAACCGCCATGGCTATATCGGCGGCTTGGAGCGCCTCGCCGGAAAACGGGTTTCAGTGCAACAAGGCCATTTCGTGCAGGAGCGCCTGGGCCGGGATTATCCCGCCATCGAATTGGTGGTCGCCAATAACGTCAAGCAAGCCCTGGAATGGGTCTTGGAAGGCAAGGCCGATGCCTATATCGGCGATGCCGCTTCCGCCAGCCATGCTATCAAGCAACAAGGTTTTTTAAACCTGAGTTTCGCCGGACAAACCCCTTATCAAAATGCCAATAGCATCGCGGTGGTAAAGTCCCAGCCGCTCTTGAAATCGATCATGGATAAAACCTTGGCCGATATCTCCCACAGCGACCGGGCCGAAATCATCAACCGCTGGATGGGCCTTCGGATCGAGCAGGGGATCAAGACGGAAACCGTGCTGGAATACGGTATCGCCCTGGCCACGCTGTTCTTGCTATTCGCCTATTGGGTTTCGCGGTTACGCCAGGAAGTGGCGGCGCGGCGGGAAAGCGAATCGCGGTTGGTATCGCTTTATACCCATATGCCGCTGGGTTTCGCCCTGCACGAGATCGTACGCGACGGGCAGGGAGACGTGGTGGATTACCGTTTCCTGGAAGTGAATCCAGCCTTCGAGCGGATTACCGGGATACCCCGCGAACGCTGGATAGGCCACCGGGTCCGGGAAATCTGGCCGGATATCGGGGAAGCCTGGGTCGGGTCTTGCCGGGAAACCGCGGCCTCGGGCCGTTCCCAACACGGGGAAATCTTCATTCCCGGCAACCAGCGCTGGTATTCCGCTTATAGTTATAGTCCGGCCCCCGGACAGTTCGTCGCCCTGCTCCAGGATATCACCGGGCGCATCGAGGCCCAGGCCGCCCTGGAGGAATCCCATAACCTATTGCAAACCGTGCTGGAAACCTTGCCGATGCGGGTGTTCTGGAAAGACCGGCGATCCCGTTTCATCGGCTGCAACACCTTGTTCGCCCAGGACGCCGGGATGGCTTCCCCCGCCGACCTGGCCGGCAAGGACGATACCCAACTGGGATGGCGCGAACAGGCGGAGTGCTATGTCGCCGACGACCGGCAGGTGATGGAGTCCGGCGTGGCCAAACTACTGTACGAGGAATCCCAGCCCAATGGCGAAAGCGGCCTGACCTGGATACGCACCTCGAAAGCCCCACTCCGCAACGCGGCGGGGGAAATCATCGGCGTGTTGGGGGTGTACGAGGATATCACCGAGCGCAAGGAGGCCGAGGACCGCTTGCTCAAGCTGTCGTTGGCGGTGCGGCAAAGCCCCGAAAGCATCGTCATCACCGATCTCGAAGGCCGGATCGAATATGTCAACGCCGGCTTCGAGTCCATGACCGGCTACGCGGCGGTCGAGGTCATGGGCCGCGATATCCGCTTCCTGGACGCGGACCCGGTGCAGGACCACAGCGCCCTGTGGGCCGTCCTCGAGCGCGGCGAGACCTGGAGCGGCATCTTCCACAACCGCCGCAAGGACGGCACGGAATACATCGAATCCGCCCATATCAGCCCGATCCGCCAGCCGGACGGGCGCGTCACCCATTATCTGGGAATCAAGGAGGATATCACCGAGAAGATGCGCGACGCCCAGGAATTGGAACGCCACCGCCACCATCTGGAAGAACTGGTGGCAAGCCGCACCGCCGAGTTGACCGCCGCCCGCAACGCCGCCGAAGCCGCCAGCCGCGCCAAAAGCGCCTTCCTGGCCAATATGAGCCACGAAATCCGCACCCCCATGAACGCGATCCTGGGATTGACCCACCTGATCCGGTACGACCGGCCCACGGCGGAGCAACTGGACCGCCTGGACAAGATCGACGCGGCCTCCCGGCATTTGCTGGCCGTCCTCAATGATATCCTGGACCTCTCCAAGATCGACGCCGGACGCTTGGAACTGGAAGTGGTGGATTTCCCCCTGGCCTCGGTCCTGGAACAGGTCGGGGCGCTGATTTCCAGCCAAGCGGCGGAGAAAAACCTGCGCCTGACGGTGGATGCCGGCGATGTGCCGGACTGGCTGCGGGGCGATCCGACCCGGCTGCGCCAAGCCCTGCTCAACTACGCGGGCAACGCCGTGAAATTCACCGACCGGGGCGACATCGGCCTCGGCGCCCATCTCGTGGCGACACGGCAGGGCGGCGGCCTGCTGGTGCGCTTCGAGGCGCGGGACACCGGCATCGGCATCGCGACCGACCAGCTCGGCCACCTGTTCGAGGACTTCGAGCAGGCCGACAGTTCCACCACCCGGAAATATGGCGGCACCGGGCTGGGGCTGGCGATCACCCGGCGCCTGGCCCGGCTCATGGGCGGCGAGGTGGGCGTGGAGAGCCGTCCCGGCGGGGGCAGCGTGTTTTGGTTCACGGCCTGGCTGGAACAGGGACGGGCATCCAGGCCCGGATTCCGCCATCCCAAGGCGTCCCAGGCCGAAGCCTTGCGCCAACGGCACGGCGGGGCGCGGGTGCTACTGGCGGAAGACCACGATATCAACCGGGAAGTCGCGGTGGAATTGCTGCGCGTGGCGGGGCTCGTCGTGGACACGGCGGCGCATGGCGGCGAGGCCGTGCGGAAAGCCGGGGCCACCGGCTACGACCTGATCCTGATGGATGTGCGGATGCCGGAGATGGACGGCCTGGAGGCCACCCGCTCGATCCGCGCCCTGCCGGGCCGGGCCGGGACGCCGATCCTGGCCATGACCGCCAACGCCTTCGCCGAGGACCGGGAAGCCTGCCGCCTGGCGGGCATGGACGATTTCATCGCCAAGCCGGTGGACCCGGAAACGCTGTACACCGCCTTGCTGTATTGGCTACCGCCCCGCAACGCGCCGGACCCCGCCCCGCCGCCGCCCGGACCGGCCCAGGGCGATATGGAATGGGCACGGCGCTTGGCCACCGTGCCGGGCCTGGACATTGGAGCGGGCCTTGAAAATCTCCTGGGCAACAGGGAACTGTATCTGCACCTGCTAGAGATGTTCCTGGAACAATACGGGCCAGCCCCGGAACGGCTGGCAAGCCATTGGGCGGCGGGGGAATCCGGGGAAATCCAGCATATGGCCCATCGGCTCAAGGGTTCGGTCGGCAGCCTGGGCGCGTTCGGGGCGCAGGCCGCCGCCGAAAGCCTGCTGGCCGCCCTCCGGCAGGGGGAAGGCGCGGAGCGGGTCGCCCCGCTGGTGGAAGCCCTGACCGCCGAGTTGGCGGCGCTGCGGGACGGGTTGAGCGCCGCGCTGAGCCCAACCCCATAAGGGCCGGGCCATCGCGCCCTTATCCGCCCTGGCCGGACCCGGCGTCCCCATCGAGCCATTCGGGGTGCCCGGCGCAGGCCGAGCGCAACAGGGCCAGCACCGCCTCGTAATCGTATAGGGTCAGCAATCGCTTGAGTTCGACCGCCTTCTGGCCCAGCACGGCGTTCAACAATGGCTCCGCCTCCTGAAACACCCCGCCCGCCCGCATATCGTCCTCGGCCAGCAAACGGTACAGCCGGGCGATGACCGGTCCCGCCCGGCTCCAATCCGGGGTCGCCTCCACCATCAGCGCCTGGGATTCGGGTATCGCCCGGATCGCCTCGACCAAGGCCCGCTGTTCCCGTTCCAAGGGGATGGACAAATCCAGGAGGATGTCCATGGACCGGGCTTCGCGCAAAGCGGTTTCCAAGTCCAGGGCCAGGCCGCGCACCCGTTCCGCGCCGATGGTGCCCGCCGCGCCCTTGAGCGAATGCGCCACCAAACGGGCGGCGGTGAATTGGCCGGCTTCGAGCAGGGAGCCAAGCTTGGCGGTATCCCCGGCATGGACCTGGGCGAACAGGCGTAACAGGCGCAGATAGCTGTCGCGCTGGCCCAGGACGCCGCGCAAACCCAGTTGCGGGTCCACGCCGGGCAGGGCGTCCCAAGGCTCGGCGGCGGGATCGCCGGGCTGTTCCGGCCCGGCGGGCGCGGGCGTCGCCCCGCCGGATTCCGGGTCGACGCGGGAAGGCAGCCATTTCGAGACGGTGGCGAACAAGGCCTCGGGCTCCACCGGCTTGCCGATATGGTCGTTCATGCCCGCCGCGAGGCAGCGGGCGCGGTCCTCCTCGAAGGCGTTGGCGGTCATGGCCAGGATCGGCGTCCCGGCCCGGCCCGGCAGGGCGCGGATCGAGCGGGTGGCCTCTAGGCCGTCCATCTCCGGCATTTGCACATCCATCAAGATCAGGTCGTAGGCGTTACGCCCGGCGAGTTCGACCGCCTGCACGCCGTTCCCGGCCAAATCCACCGAGAATCCCAAGCGGCGCAGCAGCTCCAAAGCCACTTCCTGGTTGATGGGGTTGTCCTCGGCCAACAAGAGGCGCGCGCCCCGGAATTTACGCACCATGATATCCCGCTCCTGATGGGGGACGGGGACCGCGCGTTCACGGCCCCCGCCGTTGAAAACCTTCACCAGCACATCATACAGGTTGGATGGCGTGACCGGCTTGGACAACACCGCCTCGAACCCGGCCTCGGCCATTGCGCGCTCCGGCGGGAACTGGGTGAAGGCGGTACACAGCACCGGGGCCGGGGGCCGGGCCAGCGGCATTTCCCGCAGCCGCCGGGCGGTGGCGAGGCCGTCGAGTCCGGGCATCCGCCAATCCAGCACCAGCACTTCGTAAGCCTCGGAGCGCCGGTCAGCCGCGACCACGGCGGCCAGCGCCGCCTCGCCGCCCGCGGCCACGTCCACCCGCATCCCCATCTGGCGCAGCAAGTCGGCCAAGGCCTCGCGGGCCTCCGGCAAATCGTCCACCACCAAGGCCCGCCTGTCCTTGACCCGGCCATTCAAACGCTTGGGCTGGGACGCGCCCTTGCCTAGCCGCACCGTGAACCAGAAGGTGCTGCCCGCGCCGGGCTGGCTGAGGATGCCGACTTCGCCGCCCATCATCTCGACCAAGCGGCGGCTGATCGCCAGCCCCAGCCCGGTGCCGCCATAGCGCCGGGTGGTGGAACCATCGGCCTGCTCGAACGCCTTGAACAAGCGGGCTTGATGCTCGGGCTCGATGCCCACCCCGGTGTCGCGGACCTCGAAGCGCACCTGGATATCGTGGTCGGTCTCCTCGATGGCCTGGGCGCTGACCATGACGAAGCCCTGTTCGGTGAACTTGACCGCGTTGCCGGTGAAGTTCAAGAGGATTTGGCCCAGCCTGAGCGGGTCGCCCTTGAGCAGGCCCGTGAGCCTGGGCGATTCGCGGAAGATGAGTTCCAGACCCTTGGCCTCGGCCTTCTCCCGCACCAAATCGCAGACCTTGTCCAGCACCCGGTCGAGTTCGAAATCGGTGTTTTCCAGCACCAGCCGGTTGGATTCGATCTTGGAGATATCGAGGATGTCGTTGATGATCGCCAGGAGGTGTTGGGCGGCGTCGTTGATCTTGCCGAGATATCCCTGCTGGCGCGGTCCCTGGGCATCGCGCCGGAGCAAATGGGTGAGACCGATGATGGCGTTCATCGGCGTGCGGATTTCATGGCTCATATTGGCGAGGAACACGCTCTTGGCGCGGCTGGCCTGCTCGGCCACGTCCTTGGCGGCGGCCAACTGGGTCTCGGCGCGGCGGCGCAGCAGGATGCGCCAGAGGTCGTCGCCGACCAATTGCAATTCGTGCATATCCGACTCGTCGTAATCGGCGGGCTTGTCACCCACGCCCAACAACAAATGGACCTGGCCATCGCCCATCACCGGCACGGCCATATGGCGCTGGACCGGGCCATCGGCCAGGGTGTCGCCCGGCCCGTCCAGGGGATAGGCGTTGTGGATGCACGGGCGGCGGATACGCACCGGGTCGGCCCAAGGCCCGGCCTGGTCCAGGGAGCGGTCCGCGGCCGGCGGCTCCAAGCCGGTCGCCACCCAGGCCCGCAGCGCGAGACCGGCACCGTCCTCGCCCACGGCGTACAGGTAGCCGAAGGCGCTGCCGGTCAACCGCGCCGCCGCGGCCACGCCCTGCCCGAGCAGGTCGGCCTCGTCCAGCCCGGCGGCTTTCTGGCTCAGGGCGAACATGGCTTTGAGCCGGGCATCGCTGGTCAGGAGGCGGCGGTTGGCGGTCTCCAGTTCGGCGGTGCGCTCCGCCACCAAGTCCTCCAGGTGCCTGCGGTAATGTTCCAGTTCGCGCTCCACCGCCTTGCGCCCGGTGATATCCTCCTTGACCGCGAGGTAATGGGTGACCCGGCCATCGGGCTGGCGGATCGGCGAGATGCGGGCGAACTCGGTATAGAACCCGCCATCCTTGCGGCGGTTGATGAATTCGCCTTCCCAGGGCCGCCCCTGGGCTAGGCTGGCCCACAGCGCTTCGTAGGTGGATGGTGGGGTGAGTTCGGAATTCAAGATGCGGGGATTCTGCCCCAGCGCCTCGGTCCGGCCATAGCCGGTGATACGGGTGAAGGCGTCGTTGACGTATTCGATGCGGGCATCAAGGTCGGTGATGACGATGCTGTTGAGGCTCTGCTCCACCGCCAGCGACAGCTTGCGCAACTCCTCCTCGGCCCGCACCCGCTCGGTCACATCGTGCATGACCGCCAGGGTCGCGGCCTCTTCGCCCTGGCCCGGAATGGCGATGGTGTGGATTTGCACGGTGCGGTACCCGCCGTCCTTGCGGCGGATGGTCCATTCCTCGCCCATCAAGTGATCGCCCTGGCGCATCCGCTCCATGCGCTGGCGGGCCGCTTCCCGGACACCGGCTTCGGCGTAGAGGGTCTGGTACCAACCCAGCTGGTTGATCTCACCCAGGGTGTAGCCGGTCAGGTTGCGCATGGCGCGGTTCCACACGGTGAAGCGGGTGTGGGGCGGCTCGGCCTGGATATGGCAGACCGCGATGCCATCGACCTCGGCGTCGATCACCGATTGGGTGAAGGCCACCTGCCGTTCCAAACGCAGCTGCAGCGCCTTGCGCTCGGTGATATCGCGGACGATGGCCTGTAGATACACCGCGCCGCGCATCTCGACCCGGCCCAGGGCGATCTCGACATCGAACAGGCCGCCATCCACCCGCCTGGAGCGCCATTCGAAGAACTGCGGCCCCTCCTCCAGCGCGGCCTGGGCTTTCTCCTGGGCCGCCTCCAGCGAAAGCCGCCCATCGGGCTGCCGTTCCGGGGAAAAATCAATCGGACCATGGCCGACGACTTCCGACCGGGTCAGCCCATACATCCTGGCCCCCTTCTCGTTGCAGTCCAGGAAGCCGGTCGCGTCCTGTAGGAAGATGCCATCGTTGGCCATCTCGAACAGCAGCCGGTATTTGGCCTCGCTGTCGCGCAGTTCGCGCTCGGCCCGCTTGCGCTCGGTGATATCGCGCACGATGGCGGCGAAATAATAGCGGCCCCTGAGGTTCACCAGCCGGTTGCTGACGTAGACATCGCGGACTTCGCCGTTCTTGTGGCGGTGCTGGTTCTCGAAATCGGCCCCGCCGGTGGCGAAAATCTCCCGCACCTTCCCGGCGACATCGGTGGAGGAATGCCCGCCCTGGAGATCGGGGACGCCGAGCTTGGCGAATTCCTCGCGGGTATAGCCCAGGTCGCGGCAGGCGGCATCGTTGAATTCGACGAAGCGCAGGGTTTCGGCATCCACCAGGAGGATGCCGTCCCCGGCCTGGCTGACGATGGCCCGGTAGAGTTCCTCGCTGTCCCTGAGGGCGCGTTGGCGGGCCTCGCGCTCGATGGCGATCCCGGCCAAGTAGGCGGCGGCGGTGATGCGTCCCAGATCGTCGGCACCGGGCACGCCAGGCACGCCGCGGTAGATGGCGAAAGTCCCCAACACCTGCCCCCTTTCACCCCGGATCGGCTCCGACCAACAAGAGGCGAGACCGGCCGCGGCCGCGGCTTCCCGGAACCCGGCCCAAAATGGATGGGTTTGGAGGTTCTCGGCGACCACCCGCCGGTTTTCGTACGCCGCGGTCCCACAACAACCCACCCCCGGCCCGATTTCGACGCCATCGCAGAAACGGTTGTAGGCTTCCGGCAGGCTGGGTCCGGCTCCATGGCGCAGACGGCGCGATTCCGGGTCCAGCACCAGGATCGAGCAGAGGGTGCCGGGGGATTCGGCCTCGACGGCGCGGGCGATGCCATCCAACACCCCGGCCAGGGGCACGCCCCCGGCGATCCGCTCCAGGATATCCATCCGCGCCCGTTCCCGGCGTTCCAGGCGCTTGCGCCCGGAAATATCGCGGCAGACGCAGAAGGCCAGCATCCGCCCGTCGATCTCCGCACCCGAACAACTGACTTCCACATCGATCTCCGCGCCGTCCTTGCGGCGATGGCGGGTCTCGAAGCGCGCCCCCGCGGCACCGGCCCGCCGCAACATCGCCTCCAGTTCCAGGCGGTCCCACCGCGCGTCCCAATCCCAGACATGCAACGCCAGGATTTCGGCGGCGGAATACCCCAGCATTTCGCAATAACTCCGGTTGGCCTCGCACACCCCGCCCTCCATGTCGAGGACCACGATGCCGTCGGAGGACTGCTCGAACAAGACGCGCCGCCGGACGGCTTCCCCGGCGATGGCCCGCGCCGCCCGCTTTTGTTCGGTGATATCACGCACCACGCCCTGGTACATGACCTTGCCGTCGATCTCGAACGCCGTCAGCCGCACCTCGGCGTCGAACTCGGTGCCGTCCAACCGCCAATGCCGCCATTCGAAGAACTGGGGCTGGCCGCTGGACGCCAGCCCGATCCACTCGGCGGCGGCGGCGGTGGAATCGCGGCCATCCGGCTGCGCGGGCGGCGAAAACCGCTCCGCCGTGGCCCCGATCAGGTCGGCGCGGGCGCAGCCGAAGACTTCCAGCGCCTTGGGATTGCAATCCACGAACACCGGCCCGTCCGAGACCAGGATGGCATCGGCGGCGGTCTCGAACAGGGCGCGGAAACGGGCCTCGCTGTCGCGCAGGGCGTCCTCGGCCCCGCGCAGCGCCGTAATATCGCGGGCGATGCCCAAGACGCCGATCAAACCGCGTCCCGGCTCGAACAAAGGGGTCTTGACGGTCTGGAACAAGCCGCGGTAGCCGTCGGCGGCGAATTCCAGCCATTCCTCGTTGGCGCAGGGCCGGCCCGCCGCCGCCGCCACCCGGTCGTTGTCGCGGAAAAAATCGGCCAGTCCGGCGGGGACGAAATCGTAATCGGTCTTGCCCACGATATCCGGCCCGGCGGTTCCGAAGAGGCGCTCGAAGCTGGGGTTGCAAGCCAGGTAGACGCCTTCCGGGTCTTTGAGCCAAAGCGGGTCGGGGACGGCGTTGAACAAGGTCCGCAGCAGGGCGCGTTCGCTTTCCAATTCGCGCTGCGCCCGCCGGGTCGCGGTGATGTCGCGGAACGACCACAGCCGCGCCCGTTGCCCCGACCACTCGATGGGACGGGTGAAGCGCTCGAATACCCGGCCATCCTTGAAATCCAGCATGTCCCACCGCTCCTCGTCGCTGGCGTAGAGCCGGTCCACCTCGCGCCGGAAGCCTTCGGGGTCCACCAATTGGTCCAACACATAGTCCAGCAAGCGCGGGTCGCGGCCCTCGGCCAGCAGCGCGTCGGGCACGTCCCACAGCGCCTGGAAGCGCTGGTTGCACGCCAGCACCGCGCCGTCCGGCCCGATCACCAACAAACCGTCGGCGGTGGAATCGAGGATGGCCCGCAACATCGCTTCGCCCCGGCGCAGAGCTTGCCTGCTTAGCACCGTCTCGGTGATATCGCGGGAAATCGCGAAGATGGCGGGCTTCCCGTTCCAATGGCCCAGGGAAATGTGGGTATCGGCCTCGATCCAAACCCCATCGGCCCGCACCAGGGGCAAAGGACAATCCTTGCGCTCCCCCGAGATCATTTCGGCCAAAATGTGCCGCGCCTGTTCCCGGACCGGCCCAGGATGAGCCGCCAGGGCCGATTGTCCCAACAAGGACGGCCCATAGCCCAGGCCGTCGGCCACGGCGTGGTTGTAATGCAGGATACGGCCATCGGCGGTGTCCACCACGAACACGAAATCGTCCATCGCCCCGAACAGCCCGTCGAGGTTCTGGCGTTGATGGGTCGCCTGTTCCTGGTCGTGCCAGCGGCGCAGGGCTTGGCCGAACTGATGGACCAGGGTTTCCAGGGCGGCCAGGGTATTGGTGCCAAAGCGTCCGCCCCGCTTGCGGGCCAAGTTGAGGCAGGCCACCGCCTCGCCCCCGACCAGGATCGGCAGCACCAACAGCGCCCTGATGCCTTCCCGCGCCACATCCTCGCCCTGGATCAGGTCGTTGTCGGGGCAGTGCGGGCCGGGATCGGCGCAAGCGCAGCGCATCCGGCCTTCGCGGATGATCCCGGCCCTGGGGGAATCGGCGGGGACCCTTTCCACCCGCGCGACGAAGGCGTCGGACAGGCCGCGATGGACCACGAGTTCATAGTCGCCCGCCGCCTGCCGCCAATAAAGTCCGCCGCCGTCGATTTCCGGCAGGGCCAGGGCGCCGTCCAGGATCGCCGCCAGCAAACTGTCGCGATCCGGCTCGCCGTTCAGGAACCGGGCGAATCCGAGTTGGGTCTTGAGCAGCAGTTCGGCGTGCTTGCGCCCGGAAATATCGGCCAGGGTGCCGACCGTGCGCAAGGCCCGCCCCCCGGTGTCGTATTCCGCCACCCGCGCCCGGTGATGGACCCAGAGCCAAGCGCCATCGGTCCGGCGGATACGGTATTCCATTTCGCACAAGGGATTGGCGATGGACAAAACCAACTCGATCTGGTCCAGGACGCGGGGCCGGTCCTCGGGGTGGATCAACCCCAGCCAATCATTCAGGCCACACGGCGCGGCGGCGGGATCGCCCCCCAACAAAGCCAGGGCCTCGGGGCTCCATTCATGGCGGTCGGCGCGGTGGTCGTATTCCCAGATACCCAGCCCGGTGGCTTCCAGCACTAGGCGCAGGCGGTGTTCGGCCCGGTTTTTCTCTTCGTGCAGGGCTTGGCCGTGGTGCCAGCTCTCGTCGAGCAATTGGATGCCGAGCCTCTCCAGCAAACGGTGTTGGCTGACCACCCCGGCCAAATGTCCGTCCGGCTCGACCACCGGCATTTGCCGCACCCGGTGCCGCGCCATGATTTCCACCGCTTCCGCCACGCCGATCCCCGGTTCCAGGCAATGCAGGGGATGGCTCATGACCTCGCCCAGGCGGATGCGGGCGGGATCGGCATGGCGCACCAGGAGTCCGGGCATATCGCGCTCGGTGAGGATACCGACCGGCCGCCCGTCCTCCACCACCAAGAGATGCTCCCGGCGTTCCCGGATCATCCGCGCCAAGGCCTCGGCCAGGGAAACCTCCGGGGCCATCGTGCCCAGGTCCAGTTCCATGACGCTACGCAAATCTTCGATCTTGCGGAAAATATCCAGGCCCAGGTGGGTGCGGAAATCGGTGCTGGACGCGATACCCACCGCGCGGCCCTGGCCATCCACCGCCACCAGGTGGCGGACGCGGTGGCGTTGCAGCAGGGTGTAGGCGGCGCGGAACTCCAGGTCCGGCGGGGCCGTCACCAAGGGGGCGCTCATGAAGCCGGACACCGGCGTTTCCAGCGGCATCCGCTCGCACAACAACCGCACCATGTCGCGCTCGGTCAGGATGCCCAGGGGCCGGTCGCCCTCGACCACCAGCAGCGACGAAACCCTGGCCTCGCTCATGCGGCGGGCCGCCGCCTCCAAGGAACACTCGGGCGGCACGCCCAGCACCCGTGCGCTCATGATGTCGGATAGTTTGAGATGGGCGATGGCGTTCATGGGGACGTTGGCCGGGCAGGATGGCGGGCGGTGTGGCGGCGGGTCATCCCTCGCCGGACTGCCCGCACAGTTCCGGGTCGGCGTGGCGCTGGGCGATCCGTTGGAATTCGTCGAACACCTCCAGGAAGGCATCGACTATGTCGGGATCGAAATGGCGGCCCCGCTCCCTGGCGATCACTGCGCGGGCCTCGGCGAAGGACAGGCCGGCCTTATAGACCCGTTCGCTGGTCAAGGCGTCGAACACATCGGCCAGGGCGATCAAGCGGGCCGAGACCGGGATCGCTTCCCCGGCCAGCCCGTCGGGATAGCCGCCACCATCCCATTGTTCGTGGTGGTGGCGGGCGATCTCCTGGGCCAAGCCCAGGAACTCCAGCGAGCGCTCGACCCGGCCCAGCACCTCGGCGATGGCATCGCCGCCCAGGTTGCTGTGGGTCCGCATGACGGCCTGCTCCTCCGGGGTCAACCGGCCCGGCTTGAACAGGATGTGGTCGGGGATGCCGACCTTGCCGATATCGTGCAACAGGGCGGATTTCGCCATCACCTCGATGACGCGCTCGTCCAGGATGCCCGCGAACCGGGGATGGCCGAGCAAGCGCCGCGCCAGCACCCGCACATATTCCTGGGTGCGGCGCAGGTGCGCCCCGGTCTCCTGGTCGCGTATTTCCACCAACCGCGCCAAGGCCTGGATGCCGGCCTCCTGGATCGCCTGGTTCTCGCTGAGGCAGCGGGCCACCTGGGCTTCGAGATAGTCCGCCTGGTCGCGCAAGCCGTCCCGCGCCCGCTTGAGTTCCAGATGGGCGCGGACCCGCGCCAGAACCACGGCGGGACGCAGGGGCTTGGTGATATAGTCCACCGCGCCCAGCGCCAGGCCGCGCTCCTCGTCTTCCGGCGTGTCCAGGGCCGTGACGAAGATCACCGGAATATCGTGGAAACTAGGGTGGTCACGGAGTTGGGCCAGCACGGTGTAGCCATCCATGCCGGGCATCATAATATCGAGGAGGATGAGGTCGGGGGTGGGCGGGGTCGCGACCACCGCCAGGGCGCGTTGGCCGGAGTTGGCAACCCTGACGCGGTAGAACGGCCTGAGCAAATCGCCCATCACCGTGAGGTTTTCCGGCCCGTCGTCCACCACGAGGAGGGTGGCATCGAAACAATCTGGCGTGCGCTGCTTATCCAAAATCCAACCTCTCGCGGAGGTCCGACGCCCGGCCGACCCACGCTTTCCGAAACCCGTTACTCCGCTCCCTTGCCGACCCTACCCCGGACCTGGGAGCGCACAATCCCCTCGGCACGGCCGGAAGAATCCTGTCCATTACGCTTGCGACCGCCATGTTAATACAAAAGCGGCTCCAGGCTCATGACCGGGTTGGCACGATCTCAAGAAAAGCCGGGCCGGGCCGCGCGATCCGGCGGGCGGGCTGGGCGGGGAAAACGGGCCGGGGGCCGGAACGGCGGGATTCATCCCGCGTTATTCGGACGCCTCCGCCGTGCCGATCCGCTGTTCGAGCAGGTCGATGGCGATACGCAGCAAGGCGTATTCCAAGGCGGTCTTGGCATTGTAGAGCTGGCTGCGCTCGCCGCGCTGCAATACCGGGAGGCGTTCGGCGTTCTCGATGGCCACGATGGCATCGCGCAGGATGGCGGCCTCCCGGCTCGCTTCCTCGTAGGAGGTTGTCCGCGCCATCGCCCCGGCTACTCCAGAAGCCAAGCCAGCGCCGCGGCCCGGTCGCTGAAGATGCGCACCGCCAGCCCCCGGTTGAGGCAGGCGGTTTCCCAGAATTCCACGCCCTCGAACCATTCCCGCCCCGCGCCCGGCATCAGCAAGGCCTCCTTGAAGTTGGGCGGAATGCCGGACGCCTCAAGGAAATCCACCAGGGCATACAAATCGAATAGCGAGTGCCCGCCTCGCAATTCCAGGCAATCGGCGAGCACCAGGAAATTCGCGTGCCGCCTCGCCGCCTCGAGCGTGGCCTCGACCGCCGTCCTGAGTTCATCCGGGGTCAGTTCCCCGCCGAACACCGCTTCGACGACACCGTTGTCGGAATGGTAGGTGACTCGCCACATCGTGCCGCTGCCCGCTTGACTTATACTTGATCCGGTATCCCGGTCCGTCTGGAACGGGTCCGGGCCGCGATTGTGCTGGAATTCAATGATGCCCGCAATCGCCGGTCCCGGCCAAGGCACGCCGGTACCATCGGACCCCGCCTTTTCCAACCCCGAGGAAACCCGCCCATGAAATCGCTGCTAAGCCGGTTCAAATGGCCGTTCCGAACCCAGGCGACAACCCCACCGGAACCCCTGCCCGAACCCAGGTTCGAGTCCGCCCCGGCGCCGACACCACCGGCCCGCCGGGCGGCCGCCATCGAATTACAGACCTTGCAGCAACTGTTTCCGTTGCGCACCTTGGACGAAGACACCCTCAAAGCCTTCGTGCTGGACCGCGAGGCCGATATTTATCCCGAGGGTTCCATCCTGTTCCGCCAAGGCGAACCGGCGCATTCGGTGCATTACCTGCTGCAAGGCCGCGTGGCCTTGGAAACCGCCGAGGGCACCGGCTATGAAATCCAGGCGGGATCGGCCCAGGCGCGGTTCCCGCTGTACGCGGGTCGGCAGTACAACGCCACCGCCCAGGCCAAGACCGAAATCCAGGTGCTGCGGATCAGCGCCCAAATCATGGCCCAGTGCGAACCCGGCGCGACAACCCTGGGCACCGACACCGACCCGCTCGACCTCGAACTGCCGGACGCCGTGCGCGACAACCCGGTTTTCCAAGCCTTCCATGAACACTATCTCGGCGGCGGCCTGGCATTGCCGACCCTGCCCACGGTGGCGGCCAAGCTCGGGCAGGCCATCGAGCGCGATTGCCATCTGCGGGAGTTGGCGGGGCATGTCCAACTCGATCCGGTCATCGGCTCGCGTTTGGTGAGCGTCGCCAACAGCCCTTTGTACCATGCCGGGGAGCCGGTCAATTCCTGCCACGACGCCATCGCCGTCTTGGGGATGGCCGCCACCCGCAACCTGGTCCTCGGCCTGTGCCTAAAACGGGTGTTCGAGTCCAAGGAACCCAGGGTCAACGCCCTGTTGCACACACAATGGAAGCAGAGCCTCCAGCTTTCGGCGCTGTGCTATGTGTTGGCCGGGGAGAACGGCGGCATCGACCGGGAGGAGGCTTTGCTGGCTGGTTTGATCGCCGATATCGGCGCCCTGCCCTTCCTGTCTTTCCTGGCGCGGACTTCGGGACCGGCTTGGTCGGAGGCGGATGTCCAAGCCATCTTGCCCCTGGTGCGCGGTCCCCTGGGTGCCCATCTGCTGGGCCGCTGGCATTTCCCGGCGGAATTGGCGCGTATCCCGTGCTTGGCGGAAAACTGGTACCACGATGGCGGTCCCCGGCTGGACCTTGCCGATATCGTGATCCTGTCCAAGCTGCACGCCTATATCGGCACGCCGCGCCGGGCCGAACTGCCCGCCATCAACGCCATCCCGGCCTTCTCCAAGCTCAAGGAAGGCAAGTTGTCGCCGGAGCTATCGCTGGACATCCTGGCCAAGGCCAAGCATAAGATCGGCCAGGCGCTCAAGGTGTTCTCGGGCTAATCCAAATCCTTCACGCCGCGCTCGATCTCGCCATGCTTGCGTAATTGGCGCTTGAGGATTTTGCCGGCGGCGTTGCGCGGCAAGGCCTCGACCAACTCGAAGCGCTTGGGCACCTGATGCCGCCCCAGATGTTCGCGGCAGAACGCCCGCAAACCGGCCTGGGTCTCGCCGTCGGCCCCGTCCACCGCGACATAGGCCACCGGCACCTCGCCGTGCAACTCGTTGAGTTCGCCCACCACCGCCGCCTCGCGCAGGCCCGGATAGCGGTGCAGCACTTCCTCGATCATGCGCGGATAAACGTTCATGCCGTTGACGATGATGAGGTCTTTCTTGCGGTCCACGATGCTGAAATAACCGTCCTCGTCGCAGGTGCCGAGATCGCCGGTCAGGAGCCAGCCATCCCGCATCACTTCGCGGGTTTCCTCGGGCCGGTTCCAATAGCCCTTCATGACATTGGCGCCGCGCACGGCGATTTCGCCCACCAGGCCCCGCGGCAACTCGTTGCCCGCGTCGTCCACGATCCGCATCTCCACCCCCGGTATCGGCAGGCCCACCGTGCCGGGCTTGACCAAGCCACCGATGGGATTGACGCAGGTGACGGGCGAGCATTCGGTCGGGCCGTCGCCCTCGTAGATAGCCACGCCGAACTTGGACTCGAAACGGCGCAACACCTCCACCGGCAAAGCCGCCCCGCCCGAGACGCAAAACCGCAATGTGCGGAAGCACGGCACCCGCTCGTCCTTCAGCCGCAACAGCACGCTGTACATGCTGGGCACGCCCAGGAACACCGTGACGGCCTGGGCCGCGATGGCCTCGGCCACGGCCTCCGGCTCGAACCGCGGCAGCGGCACGAAGGCGCAGCCATTGGTCAGCGGCGTCAACATCCCCACGGTGGCGGCGAAGGCATGGAACATCGGCAGCACCACCAACACCCGGTCCTCGCCCGGACGCCAATGCATGGCCTCGCGCACGCTCTGGGTATTGGCGTACAGGTTGCGGTGGGTGAGCATCGCGCCCTTGGGAAAGCCGGTGGTGCCTGAGGTATAGAGGATAGCGGCGACCGCTTCCGCCGGGTCGAGTCCAGGTTCGGGCACCGGCCCGGCCCCGGCCAGGAGATCGTCCCAAGCCACGGCGTCCACCGCCGCGCCGCCGATCAGCACGCTGAATTCCGGCTTAGGCCCGGCCTCCAGCGCCCGTTCCACGGTCGGGGCCAGGACGGCGTGGTAGACCAGCGCCTTGACCCCGGCATCGCCCAGGATATAGGCGATTTCCTCGACATTGACGAGCAGGTTGATCGGCACCACCGTGGCCCCGGCCTTGACGATACCGGCGTAGGCCAGGGCGAATTCCGGCGAGTTGGGACAATACAAGGCCACTCGCTCCCCCGGCGCGATCCCCCGCGCCGCCAACCCCGCCGCGACCCGGTCGGACAGTTCGCCGAAGCGCCGATGGTCCAGCACGGTGGACCCGGCGATGATGGCGGGACGGTCGGGATAGCGGTGGGCGCTTTCGCGCAGGGCGTGGATCAGGGTGGACATAGCAGGCTCCGGGAAGGGGGATTGGCAACGCGCCGCCGGAATGGCGGGCAAAAATAATCCCGCCGGGCAGCGCCACGGCGGGATTATACGGAGGCCGGGGATCAGTTGACGACGTTGTGGCCGCGGTTGCGCATACAGTTGATGAAGGCGCGTTTGTAGGCTTCATCGCCGGACACGCCCTGCTGGGCACCGCCGCCGATACCACCCGCCGCCGCGCCGATGGCCGCGCCCGCGCCAGGATTGCCGGCCACGGCCCCAATCGCCGCGCCCGCCGCCGCGCCCAACAAGCCACCCGCGACCACGCCTTTGGCGGCTTCCGTGCCGGTGCTGCCCGCCTGCTTGGCGAGCATCTTACATTCCTCGGTATCCTGAGGGATCGCCTGCGGGTTGCGGTCGTTATAGCTGTCCACCGTGGGCTGCCAACCGCTATAAGTGGCACAGCCACTGACGACGACCAGTAGGGGGATCACGATCATGCAGACTTTCTTGCTCATCATAAAAACTGCCTTTCTCAATCGATAAAACAAAGCCACTCGCTTCGACGATCCATTATAGAAGCCTTCGTGCGAGCGCTCTAACCGCTATGGACGATAGTCCAGCTCATGGATTCCGCGCCCGTATCCGGTCGAGGCCGGGAAGTTTAGCCGACGATGGCCTCGCCACGGGCCAGCTTGGGCAAGCGTCCGCCCAGGCCCATGGCGTAGCGCATCGCTATCTGCTTGGCCGGCTTGAAACGTTCGGCCAAGCCCAACCCCAGGTTCCGCGCCAGCCGCAAAGGCGGGTTGGCGTTGCCGAACACCCGGTAGAACATATCCATGGTGGTCATCATCAGGAGATTATTGCTGCGGCGCATCTCCTCGTAGCCGTTCAAGACCTGGGCCGAGCCGAGATCGCGGCCTAGCCGGTGAGCGTCCATCAAGGTCTGCGCCAGGGCGGCGGCGTCCAATAGGCCGATATTGACGCCCTGCCCCGCCAGCGGGTGGATCATATGGGCGGCATCGCCGATCAAGGCCACGCCCGCCTTGGTATAGCTGAGCGCGTGCTGGCGTTTGAGCGGGAAACTGCCCCTGGCGCTGATGGATTCGATATCGCCCAGGCAATCGGGGAAGGTCTGGCGCAATTCGCGCATCAAATCGGCATCGGACAGGGTTTTCAGCCGCTTGACCCGCTCCGGGGTCTCGTACCACACCAGGGAAGCATGGGGTCCGTCCAGCGGCAGGAAGGCTTGCGGTCCCGCCGGGACGAAGCGCTGCCAAGTGATATCCTGCTGGCCGTAGGCGGTATCCACCGTCAGCACCAGCGCATGTTGCTCATAATCCCAGCCGCTGACGCCCATCCCCGCCGCCTGCCGCACCCGCGAATAGCCACCATCGGCGGCGATCAGCAAGCGGCCCTTGAGTATCCGGCCATCCTCCAGTTCCACGGTCGAGCCCTGGGGCGCGTAATCGATCTTGCGGGTCTTGACCGGGCACAGCAGTTCGACATTGGCGAAAGCCTTGAGGCGGTCCAGCACCGCCCATTGGATCACTCGGTTCTCGACGATATAGCCCAGCACCGGCTCGTTGATATCCTCGCTGCGGAATTCCACATCGCCCGCGCCTTCCCAGACCCGCATCCTGCGGAACGGGCAGAACCGCCGCCCGGTCACGCCCGGCCAGGCACCAACGGTCTTGAGGATGCTGGCCGAGGCCACGCTGACCGCCGACACCCGGAGATCGTGGGGCTGTTCCGGGGAGAATTCCCGCGGCGGCGAATCTTCCAGCACGGCCACCCGCAAACGGCTTCCGCCCAGGGCGCAGCCCAAGGTCGCCCCGACCATGCCGCCGCCGACTATCAACACATCGTATTCGTCTTTCATCGCTTTCTTGCCTCCCGCGCTGGAACGGCGGATTGTGGATTTTATTACAAGCCGGACAGCATACCGCAAAAACCGCCCAGGCCGGGCGGGCCGTGGATGGGCCGCGCCCCCGCCCATTCACGGCTGCAAAGGTCCGTCCTACTTGGGCGCTCCCGGTCGGCCCGCCCCGCCCCGCCGCCCCCGCGGGGCGCGTTCCCCCATCGGCGTCAGATCGTCGAACGCCTTGCGCTGCTCGGGGCTCAAAGTGGCGTAGAAGGTCCGGGTCGCCGCCAGCACATCCTCCAGCATCGTCTGCCGCGCCTTGTTGAGATCGATCAATTTTTGCAAGCGGTCGGGGGCCGAAAGCTTCTGCATCGCCTCGATATCGGGATGGATTTTCTGCGCCCGCGCCCGTTCGATCTTGTCGGAGAAGGTTTTCCAATCCGCCTCCTGGGCCGGGGTGAGCTTGAGCTCGGTGTGTATCTGGGCCAGCCGCTCGTTGACGTACTGTTCGCGGTGGACGGCCCAGGGTCCGCCGTCCATGCCGTCCGGGCCTTGGGCCGATACGGCCCCGGCCAGTCCCAGGTTGAGCAAGATCGCGCCGATCAGCCATGCTTCGCGATAAATAGTCATCGTAGGTTCCTCTTGCGATGAGAATTGGATAGACGGCGGGATTCGCATCCCGCTGGAGACGCCCTCCGGCCAGGGGCTCAGCCCAGGCTTGGTATCCTTGTGTATGCCTGTGCCACCAAGATACACGGAGATACAAAAGCCGATGACGCCCCTAGTCCGACACGGTAAAACATGCCCATGGACAACGCTCATATCTTAGTCGTCGACGACGACCGCGAAATCCGCCTCCTGGTCGGCGATTACCTCAAAAAAAACGGCTACCGTATCACCCTGGCCGCCGATGGCCGCCAGATGCGGGAAATCCTGGCCACCAGCGGCATCGACCTGGTGATCCTCGACCTCATGCTGCCGGGCGAGGACGGGCTGGTTTTATGCCGCGACCTGCGTGCCCGCTCCGACCTGCCGGTGCTGATGCTCACCGCCCGCGGCGACCCCATCGACCGGGTGCTGGGCCTGGAAATGGGCGCGGACGATTATCTCGCCAAGCCCTTCGAACCCCGCGAACTGCTGGCCCGGCTCCGCAACATCCTGCGCCGACTCCACGCGCTGCCGAGCCGGGGCGTCGCCCACCAAGCGGGCCGCTGGCGCTTCGCGGGCTGGCGGCTGGACGGGCGCACCCGCCAGCTCACCTCGCCCCAGGGCGTGGTGGTGGCGCTGTCGGGCGCGGAGTACCGCCTGTTGCAAGTGTTCCTGGCCCATCCCAACCGGGTGCTGAGCCGCGACCAACTCATGGACCTCGCCCGCGGCAAGGAAGCCGACCCCTTCGACCGTTCCATCGACCTCCGGGTCAGCCGCCTGCGCCAAAAACTCGGCGACAACGCCCGCGCCCCCGACCTCATCAAGACCCAGCGCAACGAAGGCTATGTGCTGGCGGCAGCGGTGGAGGCGGAATGATGCCGGGGTTCCCGCCGCGCTCCCTGGCGGTCCGGCTGTTCCTGCTGTTGCTGGGCGGGGTGTTGGCGGCGGTATCGACCACTACCGCGCTGGCGATCCACGAGCGCGAGCGTATCGTGCAAAGCTTCCGCGACCAGGCCACGGCGGACCGGGTCGCCGATTTCCTGCATTTGCTGGTCGCGCTGCCGCCGGGGGAACGCTTCGCCACGGTGCGGGCCTTGCCCTCGGGGCTGTGGCGCATCGACCCCGGCGACCGGCCCCATGCCGAACCGCAACCGTTTTCGCCCGCCTTCACCCTGGCGCTGGAAGAAGCCGTGGGCACCGGCATCCAAATCGAGGACGCCTGGCGCGTCATCCGCCAGGATTGCGAGGACGACGGTGGCCCTTGCCTGCCCAAACGGGTGATCGGTGCCTGGGTACGCTTTCCCGACGGCCAGCGGGTCCATGTCGAAGGCATCCGCGATTATTCCCCACCCTATCTGCCGCAAGGTGCCCAGTTCGCCATCAATCTCTCGTTGCTGGCGGGTTTCCTGGCGGTGATGGCGTGGTTCGCGGGGCGCTTGGTGCTGGAACCCCTGCTCAGCCTGTCCCAAGCCGCCGAAGCCTTTGGCCGCGACCCCGACCACCCACCGATGGACGAATCCGGCCCCAGCGAGGTGCGCCAAGCCGCCCACACCTTCAACCAGATGCGCGAACGCCTCCGCGCCCACATCCAGGAGCGCACCCACATCCTGGCCGCCATCACCCACGACCTGAAAACCCCCCTCACCCGGATGCGCCTACGGTTGGAGCAATGCGAGGACGAACCCTTGCGGACGCGGTTGGTGGAGGATGTCGAGGCCATGCGGACCCTGGTCGCCGAAGGACTGGAATTGGCCCGCAGCCTGGATACCGGGCAAGCGCCCCAAGCGGTCGATCTCGCCGCCCTGCTGGGCAGCCTGTGCGAAGATGCCCAGGACGCGGGCGACGACACCCGCTACCTCGGACCGGAAACCGCCCTGGTCGCGGGCCGGCCCGAAGCCCTGCGCCGGGTGTTCCTCAACTTGATCGACAACGCCTTGAAATATGGCGGCGTGGCCAGCGTGGGCCTGGAACGGGCGGGCGCGGACTGGCTGGTGCGGATCAAGGACGCCGGGAGCGGCATCCCGGAACGCCATCTGGCCGAGGTCATGCAGCCGTTCTTCCGGCTGGAAACCTCGCGCTCGCGCGAAACTGGCGGCACCGGGCTGGGCCTGTCCATCGCCGCCAACCTGCTCGCGGCCCAGAGCGGGATTTTGACCTTGCACAACCGCCCCGAGGGCGGCTTGGAGGCGCGGGTGCGCCTGCCCGCGCTCAAGGGCAACGGCAAGCCATGAAGACCGCCGCGGTTAGCCCGCCACGCCGGTCCGGGCGGATTTCACGGAGAACCTATGGCATTCGGACGCCGTATCGCCCAAACTTCCCCTATTTAAGAGGGAAACCGATGATGCGCTTCGCACGCTTGGGAGGGATGGCGGGACTGGCCTGGCTACTGGCGGCCTGCGCCCAGTTCAGGGATTCGGACACGCGCCTGACCGAAAACCACCTGTTCACCGCCGGCTTCAAGATCATGGAAGCCAACACCCCGGAACGGCAAGGCATGTTAAACGGGCTGGCTCCTGAAACCCTCACCCGCGTGCCGCGGCCCGAGGCAGTCTATTACATCTACGCCGACCCGGATATCTGTAGCTGCCTGTACGTGGGGCGGGAAACCGAGTTCGACAAACTGCAAGCCCTGTTGCGGGAACGGCAGGATTCCGACCGGCGGATGGTCGCCAGGGAACTGGAACAAGACCAACGCCTGGGCTGGGGACCGGGCGGACCCTGGGGCAATTGGGGCGCGGGCGGCAACAACGCCGGCAGGCCGGATTGGGACCCCCACTGAGTGGCGGGACACCCCACCTTATTTCGTTTGCGCGGGACCGGCGCGTCCCGCCCGTTTGGAGTTACGATGCGCAATGAATTGATCGGCGATGGCAGCAAAAGCTATATCCTCTCCGCCGGGGTGATTATCGTGCGGGGCTTGCAAAGCCCGCATTACCTATTGCTGCGGGCTTTCCAATATTGGGATTTCCCCAAGGGCGTGGTGGAACCGGGCGAAGACCCGTTCATGGGCGCCCAACGCGAGGTGGAGGAGGAAACCGGGCTGACCGGCTTGCTGTTCCATTGGGGCAAGACCTTCCAGGAAACCCGTCCCTACGGCATCGGCAAGATCGCCCGCTATTACCTGGCCGAATCCCCCGAGGGCGAGGTGTTCCTGCCGGTGAACCCGGCGCTGGGACGGGCCGAACACGAGGAGTTCCGCTGGGTGGATTTCAAGGCGGCGCGGAGCCTGGTCGGCCCCCGGTTGAAGCCGATCCTGAACTGGGCCGATTGGCTGGTGACCCATGGCCGGAATGGTTGAGGCCCGAGCGGCGGCAACCCCGGTGGAACCGGCCCCGATTTGCTAAAATCGCCGCCCTCGTTCCACCGACCGGACCCCGCGATGCAGATTCACCTGGAATTGGATACCACCGGGCTGATGTGCCCCCTGCCCTTGCTCAAGCTCAAGAAAGCCCTGCAAACCCTACAGGGCGGCCAGACCGTGTTGGTTTTGGCGACCGACCCGGCCTCGGTGCTGGATTTCGGCGTGTTCCTGGAACAGGCCGGGCACGAACTGCTGGAGCGCAGCGAGGACACCGGGGTGTTCCGCTATCTGATACGCAAAGGCTGAAGCCGGGATTCAGCCACGCAGGCCGATGACCGGCCAGCCCCGTTCCTGGGCATGGCGGGCCAAGTTCGGATCCGGGTCCACCGCCACCGGATGCTCAACCCGTTCCAATAGCGGCAAATCGTTGTGGGAATCGCTATAGAACCAGCTTCCCGCCCAATCCCGCCCCGTTTCCGCCAGCCATTCCTCCAACCGCGCCACCTTGCCCGCCTGGAAACAGGGCGTGCCCTCGAAACGCCCGGTATAGCGCCCATCCCGGAATTCCGGCGTGGTGGCGATCAGGTGTTCGATGCCGTACAAACGGGCGATGGGCTCGGTTACGAAGCGGTTGGTGGCGGTGACGATCATGGGCAGGTCGCCCGCCGCCCGGTGCTTTTCGACCAAGGCCCGCGCCGCCGGCAACAGGATCGGCCCGATTTTAGCCTCGACGAATTCCTCCCGCCAGCGATACAGGGTCGAAGGCTCGTGCCGGGCCAAGGGGGCCAGCGCGAACGCCAAAAACCGGGCGATATCCAAACACCCTTGTTTATAGTCCTCATAGAAACGGGCGTTGGCGGTTTCGTATTCCTGGGCATCGACGATGCCGCGCTCAACCAGGAACTGGCCCCACAGATAATCGCTGTCACCCGCGATCAAGGTGTTATCGAGATCGAATATTGCCAGACTCACGAGATTCCTTTAAATTCCAAGATGACGGTAAGAAGAAAACCGTCAGCGGCCCGCCCCGATGGCCTGGGTGGCCGCAGCCGGATCCAACCGGCGCTAACGCCGGACCGAAACCGTAACACCGCCGGACAAAACAGGCGGATTATACACCAGCCACCAACCAGGATGCGCCCCCTGTCATGATCGACCCGGATGGCTACCGCCTCAACGTAGGCATCATCTTATGCAACGACGAGGGCCGTGTATTCTGGGCGCGGCGGTTGGGGATGCGTTCCTGGCAATTTCCCCAGGGCGGCATCAAATTCAACGAAGACCCGCAATCCGCCATGTATCGGGAATTGTACGAGGAAGTCGGACTGCGCTACCGCGACGTGAAGATCATCGCCCGCACCCGCGATTGGCTGCGCTACGACCTCCCCGAGCGCTATATCCGCAAGCATTCCTATCCGCTGTGCATCGGCCAGAAGCAACTCTGGTTCATGCTCCGCCTCCGTGCCAGCGAATCCCGCATCCGCCTCAACCGCACCGCCAAGCCCGAATTCGACCATTGGTGCTGGGTCGATTATTGGTATCCGGTCAGCGATGTGGTCTATTTCAAACGGCAGGTCTACCGCCAAGCGCTGACCGAACTCGGCAACCATCTGGCCCCCGGCAAACCCGCCCGCGCCCCCGCCGCGCCCCTGCCCACCGGTCCCCGGATCGTGGTCCAGGAAGGCTGAGCCGTCCCTTCAATAGCCCCGCGACGAGAAGTCCAAACCCTCGGGAATGTCCCGGCCCCGCCCCAGCGTGGTCTCGATGCCGCCATCGGGACGGAGTTCGATCCAGCGATAGCCGGGCGGCAGCGCGTCCAGCGCGAAATCCACTTGCAGCGGCTTGAACTGGAAACAGGTCGAAGGCGTGGCGATCATGCGGATGCCTTGGTGCATCCGGTCGATGGCTTGGTGGACATGGCCGCATACCACCACCCGCACCCGTGGATGCGCCGCCAACAGCCCGAACAAGCGGTCGGCGTCCTCCAACACCATGGTGTCCATCCAAGCGCTGCCACTGGGCACGGCGTGATGATGCAGGGCGATCAAGGCATGGCGCTCCGGGTACTGCCCGAGCAGGCTTTCCAGGAGGCGCAATTGCTTCCCGCCGAGACGGCCAAAGGGCAAGCGCGGGATGGTGCTGTCCAGGCAGATGATTTGCCAGCCGCCCACGACGAAGCTGGATTGGAACAACACCCGGTCGCCGACCAGATGTTCCTCGATGAGTTCGGGATCGTCATGGTTGCCGGGCAGGCAATAGGCCGGGCAAGGCAAGGCCCGCAAACGCTCCCGCAAGCGCCGGTAGGCCGAGGGCACCGGGTCTTGCACCAAATCGCCGGTCAGCAGGACCACGTCCGGGGATGGACCCGACGCCAAGGCGGCGCGGAGGGTATCGACGAAACTTTGGTCGGTATCCACGCCCAGCATACGCTCCCCGGCCCCGGCCAGGAAATGCAGGTCGGTGAGATGCAACAGGCGGAGGTTCCCCGGCGGTTTCGGGGCGCTGGCCGGGGCGGCAGGCGGCGAAAGGTCGGTCATCGGACTGGTCCCGTTAGGGTGGCTCGTGGGTAATTGTCGCCGCCGCGCCCTGAAGGAAGCGCCGCGCCGCCGCTATTGTATCTGGTTTGTATCCGGCCTTGCCGCGGCGGCCCGGAACCCGCGCCGCCCGCCTAGAACCTCAGGAGGGAATGCACCGGATACCCCGCCAGCTTCTCCCGCCCGCCCAAAGCCTCTAGTTCGACCACGAACCCCAGGGCCACGACCTCGGCCCCCAGGGATTCGATCAATCCGCAACTGGCCTGGGCAGTGCCGCCGGTGGCGAGCAAGTCGTCGATCAACAACACCTTGTCGCCCGGCCCCACGGCGTCGATGTGGGCTTCCAGGGAGGCCGAGCCATATTCGAGGTCGTAGCTGACGCTCTGGACGTTATAAGGCAACTTGCCGGGCTTGCGCAAAGGCACGAAACCCACGCCCAGTTCCCAGGCCGCCAAGGCACCGAAGATGAAACCCCGCGCCTCCATCCCGGCCACCGCCGTGATGTCCCGCCCCAGGAAGGGATGCAGCAGATGATGCACCGCCAAACGCAGGCTGGCCGGGTCTTTCACCAAGGGCGTGATGTCTTTGAACAGGATGCCGGGTTTGGGAAAATCCGGGATATCCCGGACCTTGGCCTTGAGCGATTCGACCGGGTTCATGCGCGTTGCTTCCCGGCGGCGATACGCGGTATGGCCTGCGCTTCGGGCATGGCTTTTTGGCGGAAGCCGTCGATGGCCGCGAAGATTCCGGCGGCGTCGAGGCCGCATTCGGCCAGGAGTTCCTCGCGGGTGCCCTGCTCGACGAAGTAATCGGGCAATCCCAGGTTCAATACTGGGTTGCGGCGTAGCCGGGCGTTCAGTAATTCGTTGACGCCACTGCCCGCCCCACCCGCGATGACGTTCTCCTCGACCGTGACGATAAGCTCGTGGCTGTCGGCCAGCTTGAGGATCAAGTCCTCGTCCAGGGGTTTGGCGAAACGCATATTGACCACGGTCGCGCCCAGCTTTTCGCCCGCCTCGACCGCCGGGGCCACCAGGCTGCCGAACGCCAGGACGGCGATGCGGGAGCCTTCGCGGCGGACCTCGGCCTTGCCGATGGGCAGGGCGGTCATCTCCTCGCGCACCTCGACCCCGCCACCCTTGCCGCGCGGGTAGCGCACCGCCGCCGGGCCGTTATGCTTGAAGCCGGTGTAGAGCATTTGCCGGCATTCGTTCTCGTCGGCGGGGGCCATCACCACCATGCCGGGCAAACAGCGCAGATAGCTCAGGTCGAAACTGCCCGCGTGGGTGGGACCATCGGGGCCGACCAAACCGGCCCGGTCGATGGCGAACAGCACCGGCAGTTTTTGCAACACCACATCGTGGATCAACTGGTCGTAGGCGCGTTGCAGGAAGGTGGAATAAATCGCCACCACCGGCTTATACCCCTCGCACGCCTGTCCCGCCGCCAAGGTCACGGCGTGCTGCTCGGCGATGCCCACGTCGAAATAGCGGTCGGGAAAGCGCCGCTCGAATTCGACCAGCCCGGACCCCTCGCGCATGGCCGGGGTGACACCCAGGAGCCTGCGGTCGCGCTCCGCCATATCGCACAGCCATTGGCCGAACACTTCCGTGTAGCTCGGCGTGCCCGGCTTGGCCTTGGGCAAATGGTCCTGGCTGGGGTCGAACACGCCGACGCCGTGATAAGCCACCGGATCGCGCTCGGCGGGCGCGTAGCCCTTGCCCTTCTTGGTGACCACATGCAGGAATTGCGGCCCCGGCGTCTTGCGGAGGTTGCGCAGGGTGGTGATGAGGGTGTCGAGGTCGTGGCCGTCGATGGGGCCGATATAGTTGAAGCCCAGTTCCTCGAACAGCGTGCCCGGCGCCACCATGCCCTTGACGTGTTCCTCGGCGCGGCGGGCCAATTCCCACACGCCCGGCATCCGGTGCTTCAGCAGTTCCTTGCCGCCCCGGCGCACGCTGGAATAGAAGTTGCCGGACAGGATTTTCGCCAAATAATTGTTGAGCGCCCCGACATTGGGCGAAATCGACATCTCATTGTCGTTGAGGATCACCAAGAGGTTGGCGTCGAGCGGACCGGCGTGGTTCATCGCCTCGAAAGCCATGCCGCCGGTCATGCCACCATCGCCGATGATGGCGACGGCGTGGGTGTCCTTCTTGTCCAGGGAAGCGGCAATCGCCATCCCCAGCGCGGCGCTGATGGAGGTGCTGGAATGGCCCACGCCGAAACAGTCGTAGGGGCTTTCATCGCGGTTGGGGAAGGCCGAGAGACCGTCCTTCTTGCGGATGCTGGGCAGGCGCTCGCGGCGTCCGGTGAGGATTTTGTGCGGATAGGCCTGGTGCCCCACATCCCAAACCAGCTTGTCCTCCGGCGTGTTGAAGACATAGTGCAAGGCGATGGTCAATTCCACCGTACCCAACCCCGCCGCCAGATGCCCGCCGGACTGGCTCACGCTGTGCAGCAGGAAAGCCCGCACCTCTTCCGCCAAACGCGGCAATTGGTCTTCCGGGAGGTTGCGGAGATCGGCGGGTCCGGTGATGGAGGGGAGCAAGGAATAGCTGTTCGGATGATTCATGGGGAATTCTTAAGTCGGGAAACGGGACCGGACGGAACGCCGGTCCCAGGTGGGTCGCGGCGGCGGAAACAAGCTCGGGGCCATTATGGAACCGCGCCCCAGGGCTTTCAAGAAAGGCCGTTCCGCCGCCGTGGGCCTAGTTGCGGCGCTCGATGATGAACAGCGACAAGGCCCGCAGCAGGTCGGCTTCCGCGCCGAAACCGGCGAGGCTGGCCAGCGCCTCCTCGTGCAATTCCTGGGCTTTCTCCTTGGCCCCGTTCAGCCCCAGGAGGGCCGGATAATTCGGCTTGTTGTGATCGCGGTCCTTGCCCTGGGTCTTGCCGAGGGTCTGGGTGTCGCTCTCCTCGTCGAGGATATCGTCCTTGATCTGGAAAGCGAGGCCGATGCACTTGGCGTAATGGTCGAGTTTGTCGGCGGCGGCCTTGTCGTGCGGCACCTGGGCCAGGGTCGCCAGCTTGACGCTGGCCCGGATCAAGGCGCCGGTCTTGCGGATGTGCATGTTTTCCAGGCTGGGGAGGTCCAAGGTAGTGCCCACCGCGTCCAGGTCGATGGCCTGCCCCCCGACCATGCCATAGGAACCGCTGGCGCTCGCCAGGGTTTCGATCATGGCGAGGCGGTTCTCCGCCGGAACCTGGAGGTTGGGATCGTGGGCCAGCACATGGAAGGCCAGCGCCTGCAAGCCATCCCCGGCCAGGATGGCGGTAGCCTCGTCGAAGGCGACATGGCAGGTCGGCTTGCCACGGCGCAGGGCATCGTCGTCCATGGCGGGCAAGTCGTCGTGGATCAGCGAATAGACGTGGATGAATTCCACCGCCGCGGCCGGGCCGTCCAACAGGTCCAAAGGCAAGTCCAAAGCGATCCCGGTGGCATAGGTCAACAAGGGCCGCAGCCGCTTGCCACCGCCCAGCGCGGAATAGCGCATGGCTTGGTGTAGCCGTTCCGGCATCCGGGTCGCGGCGGGGAGCCTCGCGTCCAGCGCGGCTTCGGCGCGGGTCTGGCAGGCCCGCATGAAATCTTGCAAAGCGTTCTCAGGATTCATCGGTAAAGGGTTTCAGTAGGGGTTCGCCGTTCTTTTCCAGCAATACGCGGACTTTTTGTTCCGCTTCGCGCAGGGCGGCTTGGCTGGTGCGGGTGAGCTGCACGCCGCGCTCGAACAGCTTGAGGGCTTCTTCCAGGGGCAGGTCGCCCTGCTCCATGCGGTCCACCAGTTGTTCCAACTCGGCCAGGGATTCTTCGAAATTGGGGGCTTTTTTCGCCATGGTCCGGGGCATTGCGGCGCGGTGGTCGGTGTAGGGCGGTATTATCACAAATGTTGGTACTTGAGAAAAACACTGGGATTTAGGCCGGGCGGCGTCCCGATCCGATATGGGCATGGCGCGGTTCCCGGCTCTGCCGCGCCGGGCCGGAACAGGCGATGCCAATCGGGTCCTCCAGGAGGACGATAGCCACCCAACATGGGTCAGCTCCCAAGTCCGGTCGAACAGTTTCAACTATCATGTCCGCCTCAGCCGCAGCCATATCGTACCGCCTCCAGACCGGGAGGATTCGTCATGGCCAAAGTCGCCGGCAGTTGCCGTAACCATCCGCACGGCGGATGGAAACACACGAAAAGGAACCAGCGCCCAGGGAACTCCTGGACGGTCCGGTGTCGCCTTCCGCGCCGGGCGTGGTTTATACGAAAATTACTGACAGCGGAACCCAGTGGGTCGGCCCATTGCGGCAATTCGACAGAGAATAAACCGCTTGACCTCCTCGACTTTAATACTCTCCGAATACCATGCCTGTTAGAAAAAAAACCTTTTCGTGCGGCCACAACGGCAAAGGGAGATTCTGTCATCGCTGCGCCAGCGAAGAGCAGCGGAAGCACGCGATGCTCCAAGCGAAAACCCAGCGCATCCAGCGGCTTGCGCAAGCCCCGATCCCGCTCGACGATCTGCCTCCCGAAATCGCGGAAAAAACCCTCGAAATGATCGCATCACTGCAACACGGCGCTTCTTATATGGATTTCATGGGGAAGCGGATGAAGAATATGGGACAACGCCATATCATCTCCATCCCCATCGGGCGTAGATACCGTTTAATCTGCAAGGACGACCATGGCCCTCTGGAGTTCATCGAAGCCATATCCCATGAAGAATATAATAACCGTTTATCCGGTAACGGCTGGGTTTGAGATTCCAGCCTCAATCCCCAACCCATAGCCATGCCCAAACTCACCATTACCCACCATGATCGCGACAGCGCCGGACTCACCTACGTCTACCCGGTGATATCGCGCCGCTCGGGCGGGCTGTCCATCGGCGTCAACCTCAACCCCAACCACGCCTGCAACTGGCGTTGCGTCTATTGCCAAGTCCCGGACCTCGTCCGGGGTTCCGCCCCCGCCATCGACCTGTTCCAACTGGAAGACGAATTGACCGGACTCCTCGCAGACGCCCTGCATGGCGATTTCTACCAGCGCTATGAATTGCCGGAAGACCAGCGCGTCATCCGCGATATCGCTCTTTCCGGCAACGGCGAACCCACTAGTTGCCGCGAATTCGCCGCCGTGGCCGGGATCGTCGGCCAGGTCTGCGCCGAATTCGACCTGTTCGGGACGATCAAGCTGGTCCTCATCAGCAACGGTAGCCTGATGGCGAAACCCGCAGTCCAGCGCGGCGTGGCGCATTGGTCGGAGCTGGGCGGCGAGGTCTGGTTCAAGCTGGACCGCGCCACGGCGGACGGCATCCGCCGCGTCAACAGCGTGAATCTGACGCCGGCAGCCGTGTTGCGGCACCTCGAAATCTCGGCCCGCTTGTGCCGGACTTGGCTACAAAGCTGCTGGTTCGCCTGGGACGGCGCGGCTCCCGGCGCGGACGAACAGCGGGCTTATCTGGATTTATTGGCGGAAATCCGGCAGCGGGACATTCCCGTCGGGGGCGTGCTGCTGTACGGGCTGGCGCGGCCCTCCATGCAGGCGGAAGCGCCGCGCCTCTCGGCCTTGCCGCCCGGATGGCTGGAAGATTTCGGCGGGCGGATCGAGGCGGCGGGGTTCGCGGTCAAGGTGAGCGGATAGCCACCCGTCCCGCGATACCGAACTCAAGCGCCCACTTTGGCCAAAATATACGCCACGCAAGCCGTCAACTTCTTCGCATAGGGAATATGCAAAAACTCGTTCGGCCCATGGGCATTGCTCAACGGTCCCAACACCCCGGTAATCAGGAATTGCGCTTCGGGGAATTGCTGGCCCAGCATTCCCATGAACGGAATGCTCCCGCCCAGGCCGACATAGGCCGCGTCCTTGCCATAGAAAATCCCGGAAGCTTCCTGGGTCGCCTGTTCCAGCCAAGGAGCCAGGGCGGGCGCGTTCCAGCCGGTGCCGGATTGGTCGAATTCGACCGAGATTTCCGCATCATAGGGCGGGTCGGCGGTCAGCGCGGCGCGGATCGCGGCTTCGGCTTCGAGGCCATCCACCGTCGGCGGCAGGCGGATCGACAACTTGAAGGCGGTATGCGAACGCAGGATGTTCCCGGCGGAATGGATGGGCGGCATCCCGGCCTGCCCGACCACGCACAGGGTCGGACGCCAGGTATTGTTGAGCAGTAATTCAGCCCCGTCGGCGCTGACCGGACACAACCCCGGCACCACCTTGAAGCTGCCGCGGATACCCTCGACGCCGATGATCTCCGCCGCCGCCGCCGCCTGCTGGCGGCGCTGCTCGGGGATTTCGGCCAGCAGCGCCGGGATGCGGCTCGCGCCGGTCACGGGGTCTTCCAGCCGGTCTAGGAGCTGGCGCATGATCCGCATCGACGAGGGCACGATGCCGCTGGCGATGCCGGAATGGGCGGTTTCCTCCAATACCTTCACATCGACCACGCCATTGACCACGCCGCGCAGCGAGGTGGTGGACCACAGCCGTTCGTAATCCCCGGCCCCGGAATCGAGGGCGATGACCAAATCCGGGGTGTCGATGATGCCACCGTAGGCGTCGAGATAGGCGGGCAAATCGGGCGAACCGCTTTCCTCGGAGAATTCGATCAGGATGACGATGCGCGGCAAAGCCACGCCCGCCAGCGCCCGCAGCGCCGCCACGGCGGCGAACAGCGCATAGCCGTCGTCGGCCCCGCCCCGGCCATAGAGCTTGTCTTCGCGCAGGACCGGCGTCCACGGACCCAAGCCCTGGCTCCAGCCTTCCATTTCCGGCTGCTTGTCGAGATGGCCGTAGATCAACACGGTTTTATCGAGGGTGCCGGGAACTTCCAGCAGGATCAAGGGCGTGCGGCCCGGCAGATGGGTATCGTGCAGGATCGCGCCGGGCAGGGGGTGGGCGGCGAGCCAATCCAGGGCGAGGCGGCGGGCGGCTTCCATATGGCCGTGCGCGGCCCAATCGGGATCGAAATGCGGGGATTTATTGGGAATCTTGATGTATTCGGCCAGGGTGGGCACGATTTCGCGGTCCCAGAACCCGGCAATGTTGGCATACAGCGTATCGGTGGCGATCATGGCTCGGATTTTCCTCTCAACGACGGCGCGGCTAGTATTCCGCAAATCCCACCGGCCCGGCCACATCCCCGTGATTCCAAGCAGCGCCATCGATATCTACGGCGTCCGGTCCACCGTGTCCTGGCCGCCGCAGGGGCGGTTGCCGAGGCAATCGATAAGCGCTATTGATCCAGCACCATCACCCCATCCATTTCCACCCCCGCCCCCCGTGGCAAAGCCGCCACGCCTAGCGCCGCCCGCGCCGGATACGGCTGGACGAAATAGCCCGCCATGATCTCGTTCACCAGGGCGAAATGGCCGAGGTCGGTCAAAAAGATGTTGAGCTTCACCACGTCCTGCAAACTCCCACCCGCGGCTTCCGCCACCGCCTTGAGATTGTCGAACACCCGGCGGATTTGAGCATCCATACCGCCCTCGACCAGGGTCATGGTGGCGGGATCGAGCGGGATTTGCCCGGACAGGTACACGGTATTGCCGACCTTCACGGCTTGGGAATAGGTGCCGATGGCCTGGGGGGCGAGTTCAGTCTGAATGATTTGTTTTGCCATGGGGGGGTTTCTTGCGTAGTTCGGATTTGACTCGGGAAATCTTCATCACCACCGAGAGCTTCTTGAGTTCGCGCATCACATTGGCGAGATGCACCCGGTCGCGGACCAGAAGGGTGATGATATCGACGGAAATCTGGCTGTCCTGGTTGGTGATCTGCACATTCTCGATATTGGCCCGCATCCGGGAAATGGTGGAGGCCACCTTGGCCAGGGTGCCGACCTGGTTCATCAATTCCACCCGGATCACCGCCGGGAATTCGCCGCTGGCCTGCTTATCCCATTGCACTTCCAGCCAGTTGGTGGGTTTTTTGCGGAGTTCCTCCAGGTTGCGGCATTCGCTGAGGTGGACGACGATGCCCTTGCCCGGATTGAAGAAGCCGACGATGGGATCGCCCGGAATCGGGCGGCAGCATTTGGCGAGGTTCACCACCATGCCTTCGGTGCCCTTGATGATGAGCGGCGAGAGCGCGGTCCGGGCCGGGGTGGCGGTGTCCTGCGCATCGGCATGGACCAACTGCCGCGCCACCAGGAAGGGTAGCCGGTTGCCCAGGCCGATATCCTCGAACAAGGCGTCCCGCGAACCCAGGTCGAGCCGCTTCAGCAGTTCTTCGACCCGGCCCACGGGAATATCGTCGAAGCGCAGGTTCTGGGCGTCCAATTCCTTCTCCAACAGGCGCCTCCCCAGGACGATGGCCTCCTGCTTCTTGAAATTGCGGAGGTAGCTGCGGATCGCCGCCCGCGCCTTGGCCGTGACCACGAAACTCAACCACAAGGGATTCGGCCTGGCCCAGGGCGCGGTAATGATCTCCACCGTGCGGCCATTTTCCAGCACGGTCTGCAAGGGGGCGAGCATCCTATCCACCCGCGCCGAAACGCAGGTATTGCCCACGTCGGTGTGGACCGCGTAGGCGAAATCGACGATGGTGGCGTTGCGCGGCAGCTTGACGATCTTGCCCTTGGGCGTGAAAACGTACACCTCCTGCTGGAACAGGTCCACCTTGAGATTGTCGAGGAATTCCATGGAATCCCCGGCGCTCTTCTGAATTTCCAACAAATCGCGCAGCCACTCATGGGCGCGGGCTTGGCTGTAGGACGATTGCTCGTGTTCGCTTTTGTAGAGCCAGTGCGCGGCGATGCCCGACTCGGCCAGATGGTGCATGGCGCGGGTGCGGATTTGGATTTCCAAGGGTTGGCCGTAGGGACCGACCAGCACCGTGTGCAGGGATTGGTAGCCGTTGGCCTTGGGCACGGCGATGTAATCCTTGAACTTCCCTGGAACCGGCTTATAGAGGTTGTGGACCACACCCAAGGCCCGGTAGCACTCGTCCACGCTGTTGCCGATGATGCGGAAGGCGTAGACATCGCTGACCTCGCCGAACGAGAGGTGCTTGCCCCGCATCTTCTGGTACAGGCTATAGAGGTGCTTCTCGCGGCCCACCACCTCGCATTCACCCAGGCCGCCTTCGTGCAGGCGCTTGTGGATGCTGGACTCGATGGTCGCCACCACCTCCTTGCGGTTGCCGCGGGCCTTCTTGACCGCCTGATCCAACACCCGCGCCCGCAGCGGATACATGGCGGCGAAACCCAGGTCTTCCAGTTCCAGCCGGATTTCGTTCATCCCCAGGCGGTTGGCGATGGGGGCGTAGATATCCAGGGTCTCGCGGGCGATGCGGCGGCGGCGGTTGCCGGACATGATGCCCAAAGTCCGCATGTTGTGCAGCCGGTCGGCCAACTTGACCATGATGACCCGCAAATCCTTCACCATCGCCAGGAACATCTTGCGGACGTTCTGGGCCTGGGCCTCCGCCCGGGATTTGCAATCGAGCTGGGTCAGCTTGCTGACGCCATCGACCAGGGCCGCGACTTCCTCGCCGAAGCCCTCGCGCAATTGCTCGCGGGTGATGGAGGTGTCCTCGATCACATCGTGCAGGATCGCGGCCATGATGCCCTTGGTGTCCATGCGCATTTCGGCCAGGATCAGGGAGACCGACAGCGGATGACAGATATAGGGTTCGCCCGTCAGCCGGAATTGGCCCTCGTGGGCGGAATTACCGACTTCATAGGCACGGTGGACTTCATCGATCTGGGTCGATTCGAGATAGCCGGACAGCAAGGCGCAGAGCCGACGCACCAGCTTTTCCTGTGGGAGTTCAGGGTCTTCCCTGGGGGGCAAGGGACTCATGGCGGCGGGCTTCTGGATACGGGGGGACCGGCGCGATTATTCGAAATCGTCGTCCAGGTCGGGCAGCGCGGGATTGCGCAGCGGCAGGGGCGGACGTTCGATGGTGAAGCGGTCGGTCTTCGGAGCCACGTTGAGGTAGTCGCGGGTGATGAGGTCGGCGGCAATTTCGCGCAAAGCCACCACGGTGCATTTATCGTTTTCCCAGGGGATTTTGGCCTCGTCGGGACGGCGCGACAATTCGCGGGCACGCTTCGACGCCAACAACACCAACTGGAAACGGTTGTCCACATTCCTCAAACAGTCTTCTACGGTCACTCTGGCCATGGGTTTCGATTTCTCCGGTAGTGAAAGGGTCCACCGTGGTTTTACCCGAAACCAGCGCTCCTGTACAGCCATCGGGAAGGCCGGCCATCCTGCGCCCGGCCCTTCCCCACCCCCGACCGGCCAGGCTAAGCCTCGTAATCGTTCAGGTACAGGGCGGTGATGGCATTGCTACGCAGGGTGGTCTCCCGCATCCGGTTGACCACCTGGTCGAAAATATCCCGCAAGATCCAATAGCCCAGGCCGGGGTTCCGGTCCATGAAGCTTTCCAGCGACTTGCCGTCGATCACGGCGACTTGGCAATCGCAGGTGGCGACCACGCTGGCGGTGCGCGGCTGATGCTCGAACAGGGACAGTTCGCCCAGGATTGCGTCGGCGTTCGACCGGGCGATTTCGGTAGTGCGGCCGGGCGGGCCGAGATGGTCCACCGCCGCGTAGATTTCGGTGGCACCTTCCAGGATCAGGTAGATTTCGGTGCCGGCGGAGCCTTCTTCGATGATGGTCGCCCCCGCCGGGTAGTGCTTGATCTCGTGGCGCACGGAATTGATGAATTCGGGTTCGCGCAGGATATCCCGGAACTTGAGTTGCATAATGGTTCCTCCCAAAACGATGTGGACGATCTCGGGCGAGCGGAACTCCCTGTCCCTAGGCCGCAAGGCTCCCGGCGCGGCTGGCTTGGTTGCGTGGCTGCAAGCACGGGCGCGGCGGGGAAATCCCGCCGCGCCTGGGGACGGAGCTTAGGCGCGGGCTTCGAGCATGGCCACGGCGGGCAGCTTCTTGCCTTCCAGGAATTCCAGGAAGGCGCCGCCGCCGGTGGAGGTGTAGGAAACCTGATCGCCGATGCCGTATTTGTCGATGGCCGCCAAGGTGTCGCCGCCACCCGCGATGGAGAAGCCCTGGGAATCGGCCACGGCCTGCGCCACGGTCTGGGTGCCCCCGGCGAACTGGTCGATCTCGAACACGCCGACGGGTCCGTTCCAGACGATGGTCGCGGCGGACTTGATGATTTCGGCATAACGGGCGGCGGTATCCGGCCCGATGTCGAGGATCATGTCGTCTTCCGCCACTTCGGCCACCGGCTTGACGGTCGCCGCCGCGTCCGCCGAGAACTCCTTGGCACAAACCACGTCGGTCGGCACCGGAATCTCGCCGCCACGGGATTTGGCCTGTTCCATCAGGCGCTTGGCTTCGGGGATGAGGTCCACTTCGCACAGCGATTTGCCGACGTTATAACCCGCCGCCGCGATGAAGGTGTTGGCGATGCCGCCGCCGACGATAAGCTGGTCCACCAGATGGGACAAGGACTCCAGGACTTCCAACTTGCCCGACACCTTGGAACCGCCGACGATGGCGAGCAAGGGGCGCTCCGGGCTTTTCAGCGCCTTCCCGAGGGCGTCGAGTTCGGCGGACAGCAGGAGGCCCGCGCAGGCCAGCGGGGCTTGTTGGCCCACGCCATGGGTGGAGGCTTCGGCGCGGTGGGCGGTGCCGAAAGCGTCCATCACGTAGACATCGCACAATGCCGCCATCTTGGCCGAGAGTTCCGCGTTGTCCTTCTTCTCGCCCTTGTTGAAGCGGACGTTCTCGAACAGTACGGCTTCGCCGTCGGCCACCTCGAACCCCCCTTCCAGCCAGTCCTTAATCAAGCGCACCGGCTGGCCCAGGAGTTCCGCTAGGCGGTCGGCGACCGGCTGCATGGAATTCTCCGGGCTGAATTCGCCTTCCGTGGGACGGCCCAGGTGGGACATCAGCATCACCTTGGCCCCCGCGGCCAAACAATGCTGGATGTTCGGCAGGGCGGCGCGGATGCGGATATCGCTGGCGACCTTCCCGTCCTTCACCGGCACGTTGAAATCCTCGCGGATCAGGACGCGCTTACCGGCGAGATCGAGGTCGGTTACTCTCTTGAAAGACATAGTTTTCTCCTGTTTAAGGGATTGTGGGTTCGGTTCAGCGGTCGCGCCATTTGATGGAGCAACCCATGCTGGGGATTTGTTCCTGGGGGCCCTGGCCGGTCAGGGCGACCTGCTTCATGGCCTCGTAGAGGTCGCGCCGGGCGTCGGTCGGGGCGGCATCCTTGCGGCTGGCGTCGAGCCGACCGCGGTATTGTAGTTCCAGGTTCCGGTTATAGCCGAAGAAGTCCGGTGTGCAGACCGCGCCATAGCTTCGGGCGATATCCTGGCTTGCATCGAACAGGTAGGGAAAGGGATAGCCACAGCGTTCGGCCACGCGCTTCATGTTGTCGAACGAATCCTCCGGGTAGTCGGCGGGATCGTTGGACATGATGCCGACGGCGTGGATGCCGTGTTCGCGCAACTCCCGCACGTCGCGCACCAGCCGTTCCTGGATGGCCTTGACATAGGGGCAGTGGTTGCAGATGAACATGACCAGCAGGCCATTGGGGCCGCGGCATTGTTCCAAGGTCCAGGTTTTGCCGTCGATGCCGGGCAGGGAAAAATCGATGGCGGGGGTGCCGAAATCGCAGAGGGGGGTTTCCAGTAGGGCCATGACGCGCTTCCTTGGGTGGGGGGCGGAGTCTTGGCATCATAGCAAAGAAAGGCGGCGGCGGCGTATCGCGGGGACGGCGGCGGTCGGGCCGGTTCCGTGGGTAAACTCGCGGCAATGGGGTGGATCGTCCAGGCCGATGGCAGACGGCGCAAAGCTTATTGCCGTCGGGGTCGCGGAAGCCTGCGCCGCAGTAGTGCCCGCGCTATTCCGGCCTGGGTCCCGGCGTTCCCTCGCAATCACCGGCCAGCCGCATCGACGAGGGGCCGGTGGAAAGCCATGGCCCGGTCGAAATCGGTGATGCCGAGGAAGATGCGGGAGAACATGGGGGGCTTTCAAAGGATGCAGGGTGGTTTCGATTTTCCCGGATTCTGCCGCGCTCTATCCGGGTTGTCCGAAAATATAACCCAAGTCCATTTCTAAACCCTCGAAGGGCGGCACTCGCGCCTTGATGAAATCCTCAGGCGACCCACATTCCATGGCGAATACCACCCGGTATTTACCTTCCACCCATTCATAAGCGATGAGGGTTTTATCCTCGGGCGAAACCACCCAGTAATAAGCCACGCCATGCCGCTGTAGCAGCAGGAAATTATGGAATACATCCTTGCGCTCATGCCCTGGGGAAATGATTTCGCACACCCAATCCGGGATGATATCCATGATACCTATTGGCCGGTTGGGAACCCGCTCCTTGCGCCAACCGGCCAAATCGTGGCTGGGGCATTGATGTTCGCCATATCGGACGCTGATTTCGGTCATGATCCACCAACCGCCGGGGCCATCCTTGCGCCTGAATGGGGAAACTTCGTCGGAGATACCGGCCTGGACCAAAGCGTGTTCGGAACGCGCCATGGGTCGCTGGACGATTTCGCCATTGATGAGTTCAACCCGCTCTTCGGGGTATCCGGGCAAATCATCTACGGTGTTTAATCGCTTGGCTTCCATGGTTACTCCCGGATACGGTTGGGCGTGGACGGGCACAATGGCTTTTTGTAGGGCCGTAGGTGCGATTAGCACAGCCGTAATCGCACGGATTTTATGCTTCCGATTACGCTGCGCTAATCGCAACCACGCAGGTATGCCATTGAACGGATTCGCTTAACCACCCAAACCAGGACTTAAACGAATGCGCCGCCCGCCCACCACGCAAAATGTGACTCGGTCTATCGAACCACAGCCCCATAAAATGGACAACAAGAACCCCAAAAGGCAAAAAGGGCCGACGCTCATCACGCCGACCCTTTTGAATCCGAAGCGCGATCCGCCGCGCTGCGACCCTCAATAACCTTCCTTCTCGATCAAATAGCGCTGCACCGCCGATTCATAGACCTCGGTGGAAATCTTGACGCCATAGATCACCGTACCGCAATGCTCCTCGACGATGATGCTCAACAGGCGGAAGGCGTTGCGCGGGGTCAACTGCCGCACGATGAACTGCGCCTTGCTCTCGCCATCCTCCTCGAAAATATCGGCCAGTTGCAGCGGCGGACTGCCCGGCTTGCGGCCCACGTTCATGCGCTTCTCGATCAGCCGGATCATGTTCTCCGCCGACCAGTTGATCGAGGAAATGGTCTTGATGCGGTCGCTACGGTAATACTTCTTGAGGTCGTGCAACTCGTAGGGCAGGAACATGATGATGCCGAGGTGGTCGATCTGGAACAATTGGTCGTCCAGCACCGGCGTCACCAGTTCGCGCATCTTCTCCGGGTCGCCCTTGATACTGGTCGGCTCGTCCACCCGGTCCACCAACAAATACACCCCCGACAGCCCGAAATAGCGCACTAATTCCATGAAGCTCTTGAGCAGGGTGAAGCGGTTCTCGGTGGTGCGGGGAATGCCGTGGAACTCAAACAGGCCCGGCCCGATTTCCTGGATGATCTTGAACGTCCCTTCCAGCGAGACCGGCACGCCCCGGATATAACGGTAGATTTCCCCGGCCAGGAACTTGGCCTGGCTCTTGGCAAAGAAGTTGCTTTTCTTCTTATAGCCCGCGATCTCCATCTGGCGGCGCAGGGCCGATACCTTGCTCGACAGGTCGTTGGGCGCGAAATAGAGCGCGGTCAGCAGCAGGAATTTCTCGGCGATTTCCCGGTTGTCCTTGAGCATGTCCTCCTTGTGGGCTTCGAGGATATGGCCGTAAAGCTCCTCAATGCCGAGCTTGAGGATGTAATCGAGATGGTCGTCCAAGGTCATCTTGGCTTCGCGGGCCAAGGGTTCTTCCTTCTTGCGTTTGAAGACGCGGGCCAGGGCGGATTTGTTGGCGGAATATTCGATGGGCAAGCGCCGGGGGCGGCTCACCTCGCTCAGGAGTTCGTTGAATTCCACATAGCTGATGACCAGCACCTTGTCCTCGTACTGGCGCAGGTAGCGCTCGGTATCGATCCGCATGGAGGATTTGCCCGCGCCGCGGATGGCGAAGATCACATAGGGGCTGGGCTTCTCCAGGTGCAACAACACGGAACGCAGCGAGGTGTTCTCCACCATCGCGGTTTGCAGATACGGGTCGCGGTCCGCGTCGAAGATCACGAATGGGTTGTGTTCAAATTGCCAGACCTGCAGCCATTCTTTGATTTCCATGAAGCTCTCGGTATATTTTTTTCGTCGGGTTCTTGGGGATGGGTTCGCTGGGAGTCCTTATTGTTCGAGCGTCCGCCCCCGGAGCCTGCGCCCAAGGACCGTCATACCGGAGAACCCCGGCCGCGCCGCTGGCGAACTATATCACAGTTCTATTTTACCCCGTCCGTGCGGGATTCCGGCGAGTTTTATCGCAAATCCCACACTACCGGGCGACTTCCAAGCCCGCCAAATTTGACCTATCGCGCTTGAACCGCCCCCCGAAGGCAGCTACCCTTCCGCGTCCGGTCAACCCAGCCCAGCGATTAGCCATGAGCGATTCCGATTCCGAGGCTCCCGCCCGCCCCGCCGCCACCGAACCCGAACTTCCGGTGCAACCCAGTTGGACCCCCTTGTACTGGTTCCTGGGTTTCGTGGCCTTGGCCTTCATCCTGGAAGAAGCCCTGTTCGAATTCATCCTGGAAATCCTGGAATTCATCGGCGATAGCATTTTCTTCGTGGTCGAGGGCAGCGAAGAGCATCTCGAAGACCAGATCGAGGAGTGGTTCGACCTCGATCCCTACCATGCCGAGATCGTCACCGCCTGGACCCTGACCCCGGTCAAAATACTGGCGGGGCTGCTACTGCTACGCTGGCTGTGGCGGAAAGCCCGCCGCCAATGGTTCCCCAAGATCGCGGCCTTTTTCCGGCGGCAATACCGCGCCGTGCGGCTGGCCTGGAACCTATTGGCCTGGCCCTACAAGCTGCTGGCGGGCGTGGTCGTGGTCGGCGTACTGGCGGTGCTGATCTAACGCGCCCCGGCGGAATCCGGCCCGCCCATCGTATAATCCCGCCTTTTCCATACCCAAGCCGAGGAACCCCATGTCCCAATTCGATGAGGTCAGCGTCGTCAAGAAAGCCAATGTCTACTTCGACGGCAAATGCGTCAGCCATACCGTGCTGTTCCCCAACGGCACCCGCAAGACCATCGGCGTCATCTTCCCGTCCAGCCTGAGCTTCCAGACCGCCGCGCCGGAAATCATGGAAATCATCGGCGGCGTGTGCCGTGTGCGCCAGGCCGGGGAAAGCGAGTGGACCACCTATCAGGCCGGCGATTCCTTCAAGGTGCCGGGCGACAGCCGCTTCGATATCGAAACCGTCGAGATGCTGGATTACGTCTGCCATTTCGGCTGATCCGGGCGCTGCCCCAAACGCCCCGTCCGTGCCCGGCACGGACGGGGCGTTGTCATTTGGGGGCCGGTTTGGACTTGGGCTTGGGTTTGGATACCGCCGTTTTTTGCGGGCTGGCCTTGACCGCCTGGGCGGATTTGGCCTTGGCGGATTTGGCCGGTTTCTGGGTATCGGTCGGTTTTATCGCCTTGGGCGGGCCCGACTTGGAAGGCTTGGCCGGTTGGGCGTGGGCGGCATGGGCGGGTTTGGCGCTCCGATCCTGGCCCTTTTGCGCCGGTTTGGACTTGGCCGGCTTGCCGTCCTTGGCCGGTTTGGCGTTTTTGCCCGCCGCTTTCGGCGTTTTGGACTTAGGCCGCGGTTCCGGGTCGGCCTTGTTCCGCTTGGGAGGAAGGAACCGGGCGGCGGGTTCGCCCACCGGCTCGAAATGCCGGGCGGCGGGCGGCGGTTCGGCGAATTCGGGCGGTTCCTCCTCCTTCACCTCGGGCAAGGGATGGTCCTTCTCCCAAGCCGCCAGCAAATCCAGGCCCTGGTTGATTTCGTCGGTGGTCATGCGGTCGGCCAGCTCGGTCTTGCGGTCCGCCGCCGTGGGATGGCCGCGGTCGGCGGCCAGGGCGTACCAGAAATAAGCCTGGACGCCATCCTTGCGGATGCCGTCGCCCGCCTCGTACAAGGAACCCAGGATCGCCGCCGACCCCGGATCGCCGCGCTCCGCCGCCTCGCGGAACCAACCCACCGCCGCGCCATGGTTCTCGTCCATTCCCAGGCCGTAATACTGCATCATCCCGAGCTTGCCCTGGGCCAGGGCGCTGCCCTGCCCCGCCGCCCGGAGATACCAGCGGTAGGCGGCTCCGTAATCCTGCTCGACCCCATAGCCCTTGAGATACAGGTTGCCGAGATTGATCTGGGCATCCCGGTCGCCCGCCTCCGCCAAGGGCTGGAACTGCGCGGCGGCGGTGCGCCAATCCTGCTTCGCCACGGCGGCGAGCCCCCGTGCCACATCGGCCTCGACCCGTCCCGCCAACAAACACAACGCGGCCAGGGCCGCGGATACCCGGAATCTCATCGGTTCAACTGTTCTCCAATACCAACTTGCCGATATGGCGGCCGCTTTCCAATAAATGATGGGTTTCCGAGGCGTCGGCCAAGGGGAAGGCACCGTGGATCACAGGCTTGATCTTCCCGGCTTTCAACAAGGGCCAGACCTGGGATTTCAGCGCGGAAGCCAGCGCGGCCTTCTCGGCGAGGCTGCGCGGACGCAGGGTGGAACCGGCCAGGGTCAGGCGCTTGAGCAGGATCGGCAACAGGTTGATTTCGGTCTTGGGACCGCCCTGCACCGCGATCAAGGCCAAGCGCCCGCCGGGGGCCAAGCATTCGAGGTTGCGCTGTAGATAGGGACCGCCCACCATGTCGAGGATCAAGTCCACGCCTTGGCCCCCGGTATATTCGCGGATGGCCTCGACGAAATCCTGCTGGCCGTAGTCGATGGCCCGCGCCCCGAGTTGCTCGCAGAAAATACATTTCTGCACGCTGCCGGCGGTGACGAACACCTCCGCGCCGAATTCCCGCGCCAACTGGATGGCGGTGCTGCCGATGCCGCCACTGCCGCCGTGGATCAAGACCCGCTCCCCGGCCTTCAAACCGCCTTGCTCGAACAAATTGGCCCAGACCGTGAACAGGGCTTCCGGCAAGGCCGCCGCCTCGGCCCAGCTGAAGCCCTTGGGGATGGGCAGGCACAAGGGCGCGGCAGCGACACAATATTCGGCATAGCCGCCGCCCGTGACCAGGGCGCACACGTTCTCGCCGACGGTGGGATGCTTCACGCCCCCGCCCACGGCCACGACCTGTCCGGCGACCTCCAATCCCGGAATATCGGACGCACCGGGCGGTGGCGGATACAAACCCCGGCGCTGCATGGCGTCCGGGCGGTTGATGCCCGCCGCCGCCACTTTGATTAACACTTCCCCAGGACCGGGTTCGGGCACGGCGCGGCGGCAAGGCTGCAACACCTCGGGACCGCCCGGTTGGGTGATTTCGATGGCAAACATGGTAGAGGGAATCGCACTCACGGCAGTTTCTCCTGCAATTATTAAGGCCGATGAGCTAGTTATAGCCCATGTTCGGACCTATGACCCACGCCGCCATCGGACCGGGGTGAACCAGGACAGGCTTTGGATTCCAGCTTACCGCTTCCAATTGACAATCACCGTGTAGCCCGGATGCGGCGGCGGCCTACAGCCCGGCCAGCCAATATCTCAGGCGCACGCCCAGGGCGGTGGTATAGCCCGCGCTGGCGTAGCGGATATTGCCGTCGGTACCCAGCACGAACACCGCGGGCACACCGCGCAAGCCAAAGGCTTTGCCGATGTCCCCGGAGGCATCGATCACCGTGGGAATATCGAAGCCCGCCTGCTTCATATACTGAGCGACTTCGGCGGCATCGCCGGACTGCATGGCGATACCGAGCAAAGGCATATCCCGCGCCAATTCCTGGATGCCGCCTTGCATGCCGCGGCAAACCGGGCACCAACTGGCCCAGAAATACAGCACGGCGGGTTTGGGCAGGGTAGCCAGGCCGGGGAAGGTCTGACCGTCCAGGGTGGTGCCCTGGATCGCGGGCGGCGTGCCCGAGGCCAGGTCGCGGTTGGCGAACAATTGCATCCCGAAGAACAGCGGGATCAAGACCAGCCAAGCCAGGAGGTTCTTTCTGAATTTTTTGTGGAGTGTGTTCATGCGAAACGCCGCAATAATTCGCCGCCATGGCGCTTGAGCCAGTGCCGCTCCTGGGACCAGCCGGGCAGATGCCGGGCTACCAAATCCCAAAAGGCAGCGGAATGGTCGCGGCGGCGGAGATGGCAAAGCTCATGCACCACCACGTATTCCAACACCGTGGGCGGGGCGAAAGCCAAGAGCCAATTGAGGTTGATAGCACCCCGCGTCCCGCAACTGCCCCAGCGGCTTTTCATGCGTTTGATGTGGATGGCGCGGGGTTCGAGGCCGTAGCGGACGGCATGGCGGGCCGCGATGCGGGCGGCCTCGTCCGCCATCCAGGGTTTGATCCAACCGAACAAGGCGGCTTTCACCCGCGGTTCGGTGGGCGCGGCGGTGGCGGGCAGGGCGATGCGGAACCCCATGTCGAATTCGACATAGGTCCGGCGGTCGGGGGATACGACGATGTCCAGCGCCACTTCGCGGCCCTGGAAAGGGAGGGTCGCGCCCGCGAGGAAACCGACCGGCGCGGTGGCCGTGGCGGCGCGGGCGCGGAATTCCGCCAGCTTGCGCTCGGCCCAGGCGCGGTGCTGTTCCAGGAAAGCCAGCGCCTGTTCCCGGTCCACGCCGGGCGGGATCACCAGTTCGGCCCCGGCGGGCTTCACCACCAAGCGCAGGCGTTTGGCCCTGGCGCTATAGCGTAGCCGACAACCGGGCGCGGCGGCGCTCACGGCGGGTCTTCGCCGATGGCGAGGATTTCCAGGGTTTTATCGCCCGCCGGACGCCGCCAAGTGACGGTATCGCCGGGGCGGGCGTTCAACAAGGCCTGGGCCAGCGGCGACACCCAACTGATCCGGCCTCGGGCGGCGTCGGCCTCGTCCTCACCGACGATGACGAAGCGCTGGCCATGGCCATCCTCGTCCTCGACCTCCACCGCCGCACCGAAATGGACCTTGTCGCCGGGCTGGGCCGTGGGCCGCACCAGCACGGCGCGGGCCACCCGCTCGGTGTAGTAGTGCCAATCGCGTTCGACCCGCTTGAGTTGCTGACGGCTATCCAGATCGTCGCGGAGTTCCAAAGCGCTGCGCGAGGCGCTCAGTTCCCGTACCCGTTCCTGCAATTGCGCGAGGCCACGCGGGGTCACGTAGTTGATGTGGGAACTTTGGGGCCGTTCCGGCAAAGCCTCTTCCAGCCCGTCCATTTCCTTCACGAAAGCCCGGCTCATGGCACCGCTCCAGGCACCAGCATCTCCGCCGCCAAACGCGCCAACTCCTGGGAGCCGTTGCGGTCGCCCAGCCGCTCCCGCACTTCGGCCAATGCTTGCCGGATGCCCGCCGCGTAATCGGGTTCCCGCAGGATTTTGCCGATCTCGGCGGCTATGTTGCCGGGATTGGCCTCGTGCTGGATGAATTCGCGCACGATACCCCGGCCCGCCAGGATATTGGGCAGGCCGATATACGGGATGCTGACCAATAAACGGCCCAGCCAATAGCTCAAAGGCGAGAGGCGGTAGACGATAACCATGGGCACGCCGATCAAGGCGACTTCCAGGGTCGCCGTGCCCGACACGGTGATAACGGCGTCGCAGCATTGCAGGGCGTCGTAATCCTGGCCCTGGATAGTCTGGACCGCGAGGCCGGACGCCTCCAGCCGTCCCTGGATATCCGCGTCCGCCACCGAAGGCGCCTGGAACAACAGGAACCGCGCCCCCGCGAAATCCTGGGCCAGCCGCCGCGCCGATTCCAGGATGACCGGGAACAAGCGTTTGATTTCATTGGCGCGGCTGCCGGGCAACAGTCCGATCACCGGGGCCGCGCCGTCGAGGCCGTATTTTTCCCGCGCCGCCGGAAGGTCCAGCGTGGGTTTCACTTTCCCGGCCAGGGGATGGCCGACATAAGTGACCGGGATTTGGTGGGCTGCGTAGAACGGCACCTCGAACGGGAAAATCACCGCCATGTGATCGACGATGCGGCCATAGGTCTTGACCCGGCCAGGCCGCCAGGCCCAGACCTGCGGGCTGACATAGAACAACACCCGCACCCCGCACGCCTTCGCCGCCTTGGCCAGCCGGAAGTTGAATTCCTTGTAATCGACGCAGATCAGCAAATCGGGTTTTTCCGCGCGGGCGATGGCTTGCATGAGCGTGAGCGCCCGGCGGATTTCGCCGTAATGCTTGGCGATTTCGACCAGGCCGATGACGCCGATGCCGGAGGAATCGCAGCGGATTTCGACCCCGGCCTCGCGCATCGCCGCCCCGCCCATGCCGATGCCGCGCACGCCGGGCACCAGGGCTTTGAGCGCCGTGAACAAATCGGCGGCATGGCGGTCGCCGGAAGCTTCCCCGGCGGACAGCAGCACCAAGGGGGCGTGTTCAGCCATCGAGCGCCGCCCGGATCACCGCCACGATGCGGCGGATATCCGCTTCCCCAAGCTCGGGATAAATCGGCAAGGACAGGCACCGCGCCGCCACGGCTTCCGTGACCGGGAGGCTCAATTCGGCACAATCGGCTTTGAACACATTCTGCTGGTGCAAAGGCACCGGGTAATAGATAGCGCAGGCGATTTGCTCTTGTTGCAGCGCTTGCATGAGGGCATCGCGGCGGTCGCTGAGCAGGGTGTATTGGTGGTAGACGTGGACGCCGATGCCGTCCTCGTGCGGGGTCTCGACCGGCAAATCCGCCATCAGTTCGGAATAGAGATGGGCGGCACGGCGGCGACCTAAGTTGAATTCCTCGATATGGCGCAGTTTCACCCGCAAAATCGCCGCCTGGATTTCGTCCAAGCGGCTGTTGTAGCCGATGGCGTCGTGGTAATAGCGCACCTCGGAACCGTGGTTGCGCAGCATTTTGACCTTCGCCGCAACCTCGTCGGATGCGGTCGTGACCAAGCCGCCATCGCCGTAAGCCCCCAGGTTCTTGCTGGGGAAGAAGCTGAACCCGGCCCCGATTCCGAATGCGCCCGTCTGCTTGCCACCTATGGTCGCGCCGAAGGATTGGGCGCAATCCTCGATCAGCAACAGGCCATGGCGCTCGCACAGCGCGGCGATACCCGCCATATCCGCCGGTTGGCCGAACAAATGCACCGGCATGACCGCCTTGGTTTTGGCCGTGATGGCGGCTTCGATGGCGGCGGGACCTATGTTGAAAGTCCGGGGATCAATGTCCACAAACACCGGCTTGGCCCCCACGTAGCGGATGGCTTCCGCCGTGGCGATGAAGGTGAAAGCCGAAGTGATGACCTCGTCGCCCTCGCCCACACCCGCCGCCCGCAAGACCAGATGCAGGGCATCGGTGCCGGAAGCGCAACCGATGGTGTGCTTCACGCCCAGATAGGCGGCGGTTTCCGCCTCGAACGCCTTGACGTTCGGCCCCAGGATGAAAGCGCAGCTTTCCAGCACTTCCTGGACGCCGCGGTCGATGTCGTCCTTGAGATTGGCGTATTGGGTTTTGAGATCGACCATCGGGATCATGGCTTGAGAACTCCTAAGATTGATGATTGGGTAACGCCGCGCTCAAGATTTCAACAGCCGGGTAATCTCGGTCGCGGTCGCCAACGCCCTGCGCCCGGCCTGCCCCGAACACAAAGGCTCCCGCCCCTGCCGCACACAGGCCACGAAATGCTTGATCTCGGCCATCAGCGCATCGCCGTTCTCGAACACCGATTCCTCGCTGACGATCTCCGGGACGCCGGGGAACATCTCCCGTTCGCCCTTGCGGTGCTTGGCCAGCACCCGGTTTTGAAAATCCACCGAGACATAGCAGTTCGGCATGAACATCCGCATCTTGCGCTCGACCTTGAGGCTGGCGCGGCTGGCGGTGACATTGGCGACGCAGCCGCTCTTGAAGGTGAGGCGGGCGTTAGCGATGTCGGTGTCAGAGGTCAAGACGGTAACGCCCTTGGCGTCGATGCGTTCGACTTCGGAATCCACGATGTCAAGGATGATATCGATGTCGTGGATCATCAGGTCCAGCACCACGCTGACATCGTTGGCCCTGGGATTGAACGGGGCGAGGCGGTGCGACTCGATGAACAAGGGTTTGTCCTGGGTCAAATCCAGCCCCAGCAGCGCGGCGTTGAAGCGCTCCAGATGGCCGACCATCAGCCGCACATCCTTTTCCCGCGCCAAACGGATCAATGCGTCGGCCTCGTCCAGCGTCACGGTGATGGGTTTTTCCACCAGGACGTGGGTGCCCGCCGCCAGGAAATCCCGCGCCACCTCGAAGTGCAGGCGGGTCGGCACCACGATGCTGACGGCATCGACTTGGCCCAAAAGTTCGCGGTAATCGGCGACGGCGCGGGTCTGGTTGGCTTCGGCCACAGCCTGGGCCTGGACCGGATTGCTATCGACCACGGCGACCAATTCGCACTCGGGGAGCGCAGCGTATTTTTGCGCGTGGAATTTGCCCAGATATCCGACACCGATCACGGCGCAGCGCAGAGATTGCATAGGGTTGGCTCCGATGAGGGAAGAAGGACGGGAATCAGTCGTCGCCGCGACCGAGTTCGACGAAACCCAAGTTGCCGTGGCGCTTGGATTCCGCCGCCAGCCATTGGCGCAGATAGGCCAGTTCGGGGGTATCGGGCAGGTCGTCCAAGCTTTGTTTATTACGCAAGCGGCGGAAGGCGGCGGACACGGCCTTGAGCCGGTCGCCATCGATCCCGGCCCGGCGCACACCGACCAGATTGACCCGGTAATGCTTGCCCGGACGCCCGCCAACCATGGTGTAGGGAATCACGTCCTTGTTGATACCGGCCAAGCCTTGCAGGATGGCGAGGCTACCGACCCGGCAAAACTGATGCACCACCGCCCCGCCGCCGCAAAACACCCGGTCGCCCATCTGCACATGGCCACCGAGCGCCACATTGCTGGCGAAGATGTTGCGGTCGCCCAGCACGCAATCATGGCCGACATGGCTACCGTTCATCAGGTAATTATGGGAACCCAGGCGGGTCGAACCGCCCGGCTGCGTGGCCCGGCTCAGCGTCACCGCTTCGCGGAACACATTGTGGTCGCCGATATCCAGATAGGTCTCGGTCGCTTCGTCGAAGCCCAAATCCTGCGGCAAACCGCCCAGCACCGCATGGGGATGGACATGGTTGTGCCGCCCCATCCGCACATAGGGACGGATCACCGCATGGGCCTCGATACGGCAACCCTCGCCGATCACCCCCGGCCCCTCGATCACGGCGAACGGCCCGACGGTGACTCCAGCCCCGAGTTCGACTTCGGGCGCGACATGGGCGGTGGGATGGATGTTCGACATGGTGGCTCCGATAAGGGGAAAAGGGTTCAGCCGCGGGGATGGCAACGGGCGTGCAATTCCTTGAGCCGCTCCTGGGCGACGTGAGTATAAATCTGGGTGCTGGATAAGTCGCTATGGCCTAGCAGCATCTGCACCACGCGCAAATCGGCCCCGTGGTTGAGCAGATGGGTGGCGAAGGCGTGGCGCAGGGTATGGGGCGACAGGGGTTTGTGGATACCCGCTTGCAGGGCGTAGCGCTTGATGAGATACCAAAAGGCCTGCCGGGTCATGCCTGCGCCCCGGTCGGTCACGAACAAATCATCGCTGCGGCGGCCCTTGAGCAGGACCACGCGGGCGGTCTCGAAATAACGGCGCACCCATTCCTCCGCCTCCTCGCCCAAGGGCACCAAACGCTCCTTGCCGCCCTTGCCCATGACCCGGACCACGCCCCGGCGCAGGTTCACTTCTTCCAGTGTGAGGCCGACCAGTTCGCTGACCCGGAGTCCGGTGGCATAGAGGACTTCCAGCATGGCGCGGTCACGGCAGCCCAGCACCTCGTCGGTGGGCGGGGCGTCGAGTAGGGCTTCGACATCGCGCTCGGTCAGGGTCTTGGGCAAGGGACGACCCAGACGGGGCGGATCGATGTTCAGGGTGGGGTCGATTTCGATCCGGCCTGCCCGCAGCAGGAACAGATAGAGCTTGCGCAGACTGGACAGCAGCCGCGCCATGCTACGTCCGCTCATCTTTTGCCCATGCTTGAATGCCAGATAGTCTTCTATCACGGCGGCATCGACCGCCAACAACCCCCCACGCTGCGCCTTGCCGAGCCAGGCAGAAAAATGCGCAAGGTCGCTGACATAGGCTTTCTGGGTATTCTCGCTCAAGCCCTCTTCCAGCCAGAGGGCGTCGGCGAAGCGCTGGATCAACTCCCGATCCGTCTCAGGCGGCGTAGCCTTCATGCCTCAGCAGCCAGCGCTTGAGATCGAGGAGCGGCCCGGACCTCCGGCCAGCATAACCGCCCAAGCCCTGGGCCGACACCACCCGGTGGCAGGGAATGACGATGGGAAAAGCATTGGCGCGGCAGGCACCGGCCACGGCGCGGGGACCGCTGCCGAGACGTTCGGCCAGACGGCCATAGGTTTCGGCGCTTCCCGCCGGGATGGCGACCAGGGCGTCCCAGACCCGGCGGCGGTAATCGGTGCCGGACAGGCGCAAGGGCAAGGAGAAGACAAAACCGGGATCGTCGAAATAGCGGGCGAACTGGGATGCCGCCAATGCCAGCACCGGATGGGCCGGAATTTCCACGGCGGGGGCATCCAGGGAGAAATCGATGCCGACCAATTCATGCGCCGTGGCGGACAGGGCCAGGGCACCGAACGGCGTCGCGATGATCGCGGTAGGCATGGCTGGGACACCGATCATGTAGGGGACTAGGAAAATTTCCACCCCCGGAAACGACCAACGGGCAGTTTGCGCTGCCCGTCGTACCCTTCCACAGGCTTTGCGGCAACCGCCGCAAGCCGGTTAGATTTTTTCCTTGATGCGGGCGGCCTTGCCGGTACGGTCGCGCAGATAGTACAGTTTGGCGCGGCGCACATCACCCCGGCGCTTGACCGAGATTTCCTGCACCTGCGGGCTGTAGGTCTGGAACACGCGCTCCACGCCCTCGCCATGGGACATCTTGCGCACGGTGAAGGCGGAGTTGTAACCCCGGTTGCGCTTGGCGATCACCACGCCTTCATAGGCCTGTAAACGCTCACGGTTGCCTTCCTTCACCTTGACCTGCACCACCACGGTGTCGCCGGGCGCGAATGCCGGTATGGTCTTTGCGCTCATCCATTCGGCTTCGAGTTCTTGAATAATATTCGCCATTGCTGCTTACCCTTCTTGTGTCTTTCCGGTATTCAATTCGTTCTGGAATTCCCCGAGCAATCCTGCCTGTTCGGCGTCGAGTCGGACCTTGGCCAGAAGGTCCGGCCTTTTCAACCAGGTGCGCCCGAGCGATTGCTTCAAGCGCCAACGCCTGATGGCCTCGTGGTTCCCGGATTGGAGGATTTCCGGGATTTTGCGGCCATCGATTTCCTCGGGGCGGGTGTAGTGGGGACAATCCAACAACCCGGCCACATGGGAATCCTGCGCCGCCGATTCGGCATGTCCCAATACGCCGGGAAGCAAACGCACCACGGCATCGAACAGGACCAAAGCCGCCAGTTCCCCGCCGCTCAGGACATAATCGCCAATCGACCACTCCTCGTCGATTTCGGCCTCGATCAGGCGCTCGTCTATGCCTTCGTAACGGCCCGCCACCAAGATCAAGCGCGGACTGGCAGCGAAACGCGCCACCGCCGCTTGATCCAACACCCGGCCCTGGGGACTCAGGTAAACCGTCTTGGCCGGCAAAGGCGAGTCGATCCGCGCCGCGCGGATGGCGTCGCGCAAAGGCCCGACCTTCATCACCATGCCCGGTCCGCCGCCGTAGGGTCGGTCGTCCACCGTGCGATGACGGTCATGGGTATATTCGCGTGGATTCCACAGGAGCAGATCGACGATATGGTTTTCGATAGCCCGCCCGGTGACGCCATGACAGGCGGCATCCCGCAGCATCTCGGGGAACAGGGTGACCACATCGAAGCGCATCGTCGCGCCCTAGAAACCGGGGTCCCAATCGACGCTCAGCCATCCCTCATCGATCCGCACTTCCTTGACGAAATCGCCGACCACGAAGGGAATCAAGCGTTCGCGGTCGCCCCGGACTGCCATCACATCGTTGGCTCCGGTCTCCATCATACTGGCGATTTTGCCCAGCACCACACCCTCCAGAGTGCGGACTTCCAGGCCGATCAAATCGGCCCAGTAATATTCCCCCGGTTCGGGCGGCGAAAAACTTTCCCTGGAAACCGATATGGTGTGCCTTTGCAAAAGCAGGGCTTGGTCGCGGTCGCTTACCCCATCCAAGCGGGCGATAACCACATCCTCGCCGTGCGCCTTACCCTCGACAAGCTTGTAATCCTTGAGTCCGCCATTCCCCACGATCTGCCATGGAGAATACTTCAATATGTTTTCCGGCGGATGGGTATGTGATTTGATTTTGATCCATCCCCGTACACCGAATGCCCCGAGAATCTCGCCGACGATGACTTGCCGGGACATTGTGGCTCAACCGACCGCTTAGGCGGCGGAAGCGGCGGACAACTTGCGCAGTTCCTTAATCAGACTGCCCACTCTTTCAGTGGTTTGGGCACCTTGGCCGATCCAGTATTGGATACGCTCTTCGTTCAAACGCAACCGTTCGGCAGTTCCCTGGGCAACCGGGTTGAAGAAACCCACGCGCTCGATATAGCGACCATCCCTTTTGGAGCGGCTATTCGCAACCACCACATGATAAAAAGGACGCTTCTTCGCGCCGCCACGGGACAAACGGATAGTGACCATGAAGATTCCTCTTTGAGTTTCAGAACGACCTGAAAAATCCAGAAATTATATCAATAAAAACAACCCCGTACAAGCTTTGTATGGCTTAGATCAGGGCTATCGTAGCTTGACGATTTCAAATATAGCGGGGGGGGGGTTTATCAGGACGATAACAGCGGGCTTATGTCAGGAAGCCCGTGTTTCCACGGCGGTGCGCGAAGGCCGTAAGCTATTTCCGCGCCACAACTGAATAAGTGGCGGAGAGAGAGGGATTCGAACCCTCGATAGAGTTTTAAGCCCTATACTCCCTTAGCAGGGGAGCGCCTTCAGCCTCTCGGCCATCTCTCCGAAGTATCTGCTTATTATAACCG